>DASXZL010000058.1:0-120051 GCA_036501935.1 Polyangiaceae bacterium
CGCCGCCAACTGGAGGGAGCGGTGGCCCGTCTTCTCGAGGATGCTGACGGTCTGTTTCTTGACCGTGAGGGTCGAGGTTCCTCGCGTCGCGGCGATTTCGTCCTGGGTCTCGCCGAGCGCTGATCGGAGAAGGATGTCTTGGCGGCGAGCGACAGATCGTGCCGCCTCGACCAGCGCGCGGCGACGGCGGCCGTGCGATCGGACGCCGAGAGAGACTGCTCGAGGAACGATGTGATCAGGGACGTACAGACGGGCTTGACGAGGTAAAGGTTCGTCGAGCGAGCTTTCGCGAGCACGTCGAGACCCGAACCGTCGGGCAGGCCGATGTCGACGAGGAGAGCCGTCCACCGGGTGGGTGCAGCCAGGGCGACAGCGGCTTCGGCGGCCGAGGCTGCGACCGTCGTCGCGCCATAGGCTGGCATGTGACGCAGCAGGGCGCGCACGAGCATCGTGTCGTCCTCCACGAGGAGAAACCTCCCCCGGGCCGTGCCCCGTGCCGCAGCAACCAGCATGCCCCCCCTCCTTCCGACAGAGTCGATCTGCGCCGCGACGACGGTCAAGGAAAACTCTCCGCGTCCGATGGCTCGAGCAGGCGAGGTGACCCGCGAGCCCTGGCCCGCATGGAACGTCAGCTGTTTCCGTCGTCCCAGCGGTGACGAAAAGCACCTCTGTGGCGGCGCAGCGGCGCGGCTCGCTCCAGCGGGTGCGCGCCGTGCAACGGCGCAGCCCATGAGCGCTCACTCGCCCACGCCGGAGGTGCGGCGCGAGGTCAGGCGGATTCGCCAGCTCGCCCGGTGGCTGTCGATCTTCATCCTGTTCCTCTGCGCCTCCGTCGCGCTGTGCGCCGTGATGTTCGCGCTGCGTGAGCTCGGGCGGGGCCGCTCGGATCGTCCACGAATCACTCCGACGTACGAGCCGTGGCCGTGAAAGCTGGCGGACGCGGGAATGCGCTGCGTCGATTGGCTCATGTCGTGCAGTTTTCGCCGGGCGAAGGCGGTGAGGACATGAAGATGAGTCGCACTCTGGCCATGGCCGCGGCAGCGGCGTCGATCGTGGCGAGCATTCCAGCCCGTGCGGAGGACAAGGGCTCCACGACCCCGGAGCAAAAGGCGCAGACTCCTGCTCATCAGGCAGTGCCATGCAATCACGGACAGCCTGACGCCGACCCGCACGCGCCGCCTTGTCCTCGTCCGGAAGCCACCGCGCAGCCGCCCACGCTGTCGCCGGCCCAGCGGGAGCCGGGCGGCCCTGCGCTGAAGAAGGCGAACGCCGCGGCCGATTCGACCGCGGACCGCATCAACCGAGCGATCGTCGGCGATGCGCAGCAGAACGAGAACAACGCCGCCGCAGCCAACCCGCGCGCGGCGGAGATGCGCGAGAACGGCGGCGAGCAGAAGAGGGCCGCGGCGCGTCCGGCCGCGGGCGCCGCGAGCATGCAGGGCGGCGTCACGAGCATGCAGCCGGGGAGCGAGACGGGGCCGCAGCAGGAGCCCACGGTTCCGCCGCCGACGGGGCTCGAGCGGACGGTGCGCGACGCGACGCTCTCGACCGACAAGCCCGGGCGCTACAACCCCTTCGCGCTCGAGCTCAGCCCCCTCGGGCTCTTCCTCGGCGGACGTCTCAGCTTCAACGCCGAGTGGGCGCCCGCGGTCCACCACGCGATCGTCGTCAGTCCGTACATCACGCACACGAGCGTCAACATCGCGACGAGCGGGAGCACGACCGAGTCGCAGACGTTCACCGGCGTCGGGGGCGAGATCGGATACCGTTATTACACGGGGCACAAAGGCATGAACGGCGTCTTCGTCGGCCCGTCGCTCATCGGCGGCATCTACAACGCCGGGCTCCCCAATGGCAATCAGCCATTCACGAACATCGGCGTCGCGGTCGACGTCGGGCTCCAGCAGATCTTCTGGAATCACATCGTCGTCGGCGGAGGGCTCGGCCTCGAGTACCTGTCGGTCAGCCACGACTTCGCGGACCTGCCGACCTCACCGAGCATCATCGCGGAGTCGGGCGTGAAGCCCCGGTTCCTTCTCGAGGCCGGTTACGCCTTCTGACCGTCCGTCGCGAGTCGGCCGGTCAGGCGGGCGAGGCGCCCCGCGAGGGTCACGTCGGCCCCCCACGAACGCTCCTTCAGCCACTCGCTCACGTCGCGGACGACGCGCGCCCGCTCCGGCTCGTGGACGAGATCGTGCGCGAGCCCGTCGTACACGTAGAGCTGCTTGTCGAGCGTCCCGGCGCGGTCGACGAGGCGGCGGCTCCCGTCGGGATCGCTGACGACGTCGGCCGAGCCGTGCAGCACGAGGAGCGGCGCGCCGAGCTCGGGGGCGCGCTCGTCGATGCGCTCCATCGCGTCGAGGAGCTCCTTCGCCGTGCGCGCGGGCGCGGGGGGCTGGTGGACGAGCGTGTCGCGGAGCGCGTCCTCCACGGTGCTGCGGTCGCGGGAGGCCCGGCGCACGTCGAGCTGGAGGATGCGCGCGTGGGGCGCCAGCGCGGAGAGCCATCGCGTGGCGCGCGCCTCCGCGGGGGCCGGGCCCGGCTGGAGCGTAGGGCCGCTGAGGACGAGCCCCGCGATGAGCCTTCGCCGCTGGAGCTGCCAGAGGGTGGCGATCGCGCCGCCCATCCCGTGGCCGAAGACGAAGAGCGGCGCCGCTCCCTCGCGGCCCCGGACGCACCGGACGAAGGCCTCGAGGTCCTCGACGTAGTCGTCGAACGAATCGACCCAGGCGCGCGGCCCTTCGCTGCGGGCATGGCCGCGCAGATCGAACGCGTGCACGGCGAAGCCGCGCCCGACGAGCCGCTCGGCGAAGGCCCCGTAGCGGGCGCTGTGATCCTTGAGGCCGTGGACGATCGCGACGACGGCGCGCGGCGGGGCGCAGGGCCTCCACCACTGCGCGTAGAGCGTCGTGCGACGGGCGCCGCGCACGGTGGCCTCGCCGTGCTCCAGCGTGACCGAATCGATCCCCTCGTCGTCCACCGCCTCGAGCTCGACCTCGACCTCCGGCGCCACGCCCAGCTCGATGTCGAGCGGCGCCGTGACGGTCACTGCGGTGAGCCCGGTCAAGGCCATGGGTGCAAGATCGATTCGTGGAGATCGGCGGAGCGGGGTTCTCGAGAAGAATTGCCCGCGCGACAGGACGCGCGCTTCCGTGCATGCGTGCGGGGGGAGCGGTGCGGGCCAAGAGAGCGCGCTACGCCCCGGCGCCGATTGCGGGATCGTCGCCGGAGCTTCGTCCCATCGCGCGGGCGAAGGGGTCTAGAGCAGGGCTCGTGCCGCCGCCGGGCGAGGCCTCGCAAGAGGCTGAGGTGAATGAATCCCGCGGCTTGCGAGCGGGCCCGCGGCTCGATGTGGGGACCGGGGTCACCACCGGGGGCAGCGCGACGATCCACCCTCCCGACGCTGCCGCGCGAACGCTCAGGCGAACGCCTTCTCGTACGCGGCCCACACCCGCGCGTGCACCTCCTCGACGGTGCCCGAGGCGTCGACGAGGACGATGCGATCGTGCGGCATGTGCCGCGCGAGATCCTTGTAGAAGACCGCGAGGGCGCGCTGCACCTCGTTCTGCTCGTAGAGCTGGGCGGCCTCGCCGCGCTGCGAGCGCCGGTCGGCGGCGATGTCCGGCTGCAGATCCAGCACCATCGTGAGATCCGGCCTGCGCGCATAACGGTTCAGCGAGCGGATCCACTCGACCGCCTCCTTCGAGTCGGCGCCGCTCGACACGCTCTGGTAGGCGAGGCTCGACGCGTCGTACCGATCCGAGAGCATGACGCCCCCCTCGGTGACGAACGGCTCGATCTCGCTCTCGACGTGATCCATCCGGTCCGCCGCGAAGAGCAGGGCCATCGTCGCCCAGCCGGGCGCGCGCCCTCCGGGGACGACGAGGCGACCCGTGAGCACCTGGCGGACGAGGGTCCCCATGGGGCCGTCGCTCGGCTCGCGCGTCGAGCGGACCGGGACGCGCGCCTCGCGCAGGCGGCTCGCGAGCCGGGCGACCTGCGTCGTCGTTCCGGAGCCGTCGATCCCCTCGAGCACCACGAAGCGTCCCTTGCCGGTCATCGCGGCAACCCGTTAGCGCAGAACCGGAGGCGCGGGAACCCGCATCAGGAGAGCGGCGGCCGGTCCTCGCCGAGGACGACGTTGTCGATGAGGCGGGTCGTCCCGATGCGGCAGGCCACGGCGAGGACGGCGCGCGGCTCGACCGCCGTCACGGCCGCCAGCGTGTCCGCGTCGCGAACGGCCACGTAGTCGATGGACGTCGCGACCGCCTCGATGGGCGCGCGGGCCACGGCCTCCAGCGCCCGCGCGTCGCGCTCGCCGGCGGCGAAGCATCGCCCCGCCGCGTCGAGGCCGCGGACGATGGCGAGCGCCCGCGTGCGCTCCTCGGCGGAGAGGTAAGCGTTGCGCGAGCTGAGGGCGAGGCCGTCGGGCTCGCGCACGATGGGATGGCCGACGATCTCGACGGGCAGGAGGAGATCGCGCGCCATCCTCTTCACGACGAGGAGCTGCTGGTAGTCCTTGCGCCCGAAGACGGCCACGCACGGCCCCGCGGCGGCGAAGAGCTTGGCCACCACCGTGGCCACGCCGTCGAAGTGACCCGGACGATGTGCTCCCTCGAGCGGCGCCGTCAGCGCGCCCACGTGGACGCGCGTGTCGTCGCCCGGCGGGTACACCTCCTCGACGGGCGGCGCGAAGACGAGGTCGGCCCCCACGCCGGCGAGCTTGCGCACGTCGCCGTCGAGGTCGCGCGGGTAGCGCGTGAGGTCCTCCCCGGGGCCGAACTGCGTGGGGTTCACGAAGATGGACGTCACGACGAGCCCGGCCCTCGTCCGCGCGTCCTTCACGAGCGCGAGGTGACCGGCGTGGAGCGCGCCCATGGTGGGGACGAGCCCGACGCGCACGCCGCGCCCTCGGGCTTCGTCGCACGCGTCGCGGAGCTCGCGCGCCGACCGGACGACGCGAAGAGGCGCGGCAGCGCCGCTGGATGAAGAAGAGGGACTGGGCATGCGGATCTCGACGAAACTATCGCGGATCCGGGGTCGACTTGGTAGGCTGTCGGCCGCTCGACGAGGAGAGCGTCCATGCCCGCCTCTCACCCTTTGCGTCACGGTCTCCCGGCGGCGCTCTTCGCCACGTTCCTCCTCGTCGCCTGCGGCGCGCGCGGGCCGCTCGACATCGACGTCATCGAGATCGTCGAGGGCCCCGAGGGCGGCGCGGACGTCGCCGTCGAAGCCTCGGCCGACGCCGCGGACGCGAGCGACTCCGGCGATGCCGCGGACGCCGCCGAGGAGACGCAGGGGTTCGACGGCGGGCCGATCGTCAACTGCGGGTCGTGCGTCGTCCAGAGCTGCGGCCAGCAGCTGCTGACGTGCCTGACGTCGACGACGTGCCGCACGGCGCTCCAGTGCGTCGTGACCATGTGCATCAGCGGCGGCGCGCCGGACATCTCGTGCGTCACGGGCTGCGCGAACGGCGACGCGACGGCGCTCGGCGATCTCCTCGGCGCGTTCGGGTGCATCGTCGAGACCTGCGGCACGCAGTGCACCAGCGTCCTCGGCGGTCTGACTGGCGGAGGGGGCAGCGGCGGCGGTGGCGGCGGGGGCTGAACGTCGCCGGATCGGAGCGGTCGTCGCGGCGCTCGTGGGCATGGCGTTCGCGGCGTCGCCCGCGCACGCGTCCCCCAGCGAGGTCGAGGTCCGCGCGGCGCGCCAGCTCTTCGCCGACGCCGAGAAGGACGAGGACGGCGCGCGCTGGGCCGACGCGCTCGCGAAGCTCCGGCGCGTGGCTCAGGTCAAGCTCACCGCGGGCATTCACTACCACCTCGCCCTGTGCGAAGAGCACCTCGGGCATCTCGCCGCGGCGCTCGACGACTACACCGCCGCCGATGGGCAGGCCCGCGCCGAGAACGCGCAGGACGTGCTGCGCCTCGTCGGCAAGAGACTGGCGGACCTCGGCCCGCGGGTTCCCCGGCTCAGCATTCGCCTCGTGCCGCCCGTCGCCGACGCGTCCGTCGCGCTCGACGGCGCGCCGCTCCTGCCGGCTCTCTTCGGGACGGCGCTGCCCGTCGACCCCGGCGAGCACCGCGTCGAAGCGACGGCGCCCGATCGGCCGTCGACGATCCGCACCGTCACGATGCACGAGCGCGACGTGACCGTGGTCGACCTCCAGCTTCCCCGGCCGGCGCCCGCGCCCGTCGCCGCCGCCCCGGCGCAGGCTCGTCCGGTCGGAGAGCCCGCTTCTTCACCCGCCTCCCCTCCTCCTGCCCTTCCACCGGAGAGCTCCGAGGCGCCGCCCGGACCCTCTCGCACGGGCGCGGTGCTCGTCACCGCGGGCGCGCTCGTCCTCGGCGGCGCAGGGATCGGCGCGTTCCTCGCGGGGGGGAGCGCGCACACGCGCGCCGTGAGCCGGTGCGCCCAGATCGTCAGCACCTCGCCCAGCGCGTGCAACTCGCTGAAGAACGGCGTCCGAGCGTGGGACTTCACGGCTGCTGGCGCGTGGCTGGGGGCCGCCGCGGCCGGCACCGTCGCCGTCATCCTCTGGGCTCGCCCGTCGTCGTCCACGGCGTCGGCGCAGCTCGTCTTCTTCCCCGACGCGGTCGTCCTCCGCGGTGCGTTCTGACATGCGCGCGCGCGTCCTGCTCCTGCTCGCGACGACGGCGGCGATGTCCGGGGCCGCCCTCGTCGCGTGCGTCGATCTGTTCCATTCGACGGGCGACGTGCTGACCGCGTGCCAGCTCGACGCGCAGACGCCCGGGTGCGTGCCCGAGGCGAACGTCGAGGCGGGTGTCGACGCGGGCACCGACTTCTGCACGTGGTCCGACGACGAGGCGCGACAGAACGCGGCGCACGCCTGCGCATGGCTCGGCGCCTGCGAGTCGCCGCTCGGAGACAACGCGTTCGGCTCGTGCATGTTCCAGGCTCTGCTCGCGTTCGACTGCAACGCGAACCCCGACCACCCCGTGAAGGGCAAGACGCACGCGCTCTGGGACTGCCTCTGGCAGGCGCAGAGCTGCGGGGCCGTCAACGCGTGCGTCTTCCCGCAGGGCCCGCAGGTCTGCGGCGGAGGGCCCTTCACGACGTGCGCGACCCAGGGAGGGACCGTCAACGGGGACGTGAGGGTCGCATGCGCGTCCGACGGCGCGGCGCCGAAGGGCGAGAACTGCGCGCTTTGGGGTCAGACCTGCGGCGGAGACCTGAGCAAGGGGATCTGCGGCGGGAGCACGGGCGCGGGCGCCCTCGACTGCACGGGACCGGGGGGATGCTCCAACACGATGCTGCACGCGTGCAACGACGCGGGGGAGGACATCGGCATCGACTGCGCGAGCAACGGCGCCCAGCAATGCGGCGGCTTCCCCGATGTGACCAACGCGCGATGGGTGGCGTGCCTCCCTGCAAACGACGCCGGGACATGCACACCGGACGCATCTGCCACGTGCTCGCACGGTCTGGCCACCTCCTGCCCGGCCGGCATCCTCGAGACCATCAACTGCCAGCTGCTCCTTCAGAACGTCGACTCCTGCAATCCGGGCCCGTTGTCTCCACCCTTCGACTGGACGAGCCCGTGCGTCATCACCGACGAGGGCGGCGCGGCGGACGCGGCGACCTGCTCCGACTCCTGCGAGGGCGCCGTGGTGAGCTCGTGCTATCGGGGTGCCTCCTTCACGGTGGACTGCTCGAAGCTCCCCGGGCTGGGAAAGTGCCAGATGGTCCAGACCGATCACCCGTCGCCGAACGCCGCCTGCGTCCCCTCGAGCCCATGACCGACCGACGCCGCGCCTGGATGTCGTGGAGCTCCGGCAAGGACAGCGCCTTCGCGCTCGGCGTCGCGCGCGAGCGCCCCGACCTCGAGATCACGGCGCTCCTCACGACCGTGACCGACGCGTTCGAGCGCGTCTCGATGCACGGCGTGCGCGAAGAGCTGCTGCGCGCCCAGGCCCGGGCCGTGGGCCTGCCGCTGGTCGACGTCCGCATCCCGAGCCCCTGCACGAACGCGGTCTACGAGGAGCGCATGGCCGCGGCGCTGTCGAAGGCCGCCACCGAGGGCGTCGACACGATGGTCTTCGGGGATCTCTACCTCGCCGACATCCGCGCGTACCGCGAGGAGAAGCTCGCGCCCATCGGGTTTCGCGCCGAGTTCCCGCTGTGGAAGCGCGATACCCGCGAGCTCGCGCACGCGATGATCGCCTCGGGTCTCCGGGCCATCCTCACGTGCGTCGACCCGCGTCGCGTCCCGCGGGAGCTCGCGGGGCGCGAGTTCGACGAGCGGCTGCTCGAGGAGCTCGCGCGCCTGCCCGGGGTCGACCCGTGCGGTGAGAACGGCGAGTTTCACACGTTCGCGTACGCAGGGCCGCCGCTGGCCTCTCCGGTGCCGGTAGAGCTCGGCGAGATCGTCGAGCGCGACGGGTTCGTGTTCGCCGACGTGCTCTTGCGAACGTAGACTGCGCGGGCTCGGATGAACCTGAAGGCCCGCTGGCGCTGGGGTTGCGTGGGAGTCGCCGGCGCGGTCACCGTCGCGGTGGCGGGCGCCTGCGCGTCCCCTCCGCCGGACAACAGCCCCGATCCCTGCGCCATCCTCTCGACCGAGTGTCCGTACTGCACGCTGCCGGGTCCGAAGGAGACGTGCGAGAACGCGGTCGCGACGAGCGACGACGTCCAGTGCACCGTCGCGCTCGACGATCAGGACGTCGTCGCCAACTGCGTCGCCTCCGACGGCGGCAGCGACGGCGGGGTCGACGCCCCGGCGGACGCCCCGCCCCTCCCCCTCTGCGACGCCGCCCAGGTCCTGCCCGACGCCGCCTGCTCCTGCGTGGCCCCGTGCGTGGTCACGTGCCCGGCCGGCGGCTGCACGATCGACTGCCCGAAGGGCGCGACCTGCCTCGGCTCGTGCAGCGGCGGTTCCTGTGTCTTCGGGTGCCCGGCCGGATCGACCTGCACGGACTCGTGCGAGGGAGGCGGCTGCGCCTTCCAGTGCCAGAACGACTCCGTGTGCAACGACACCTGCGCGACCACGCCCCCTTGCACCGGCCCGTAGGGTCGCGTCAGAAGCTCCAGTCGCGTCGCAGGCGCTCGAGGAACTCGGGACGGAAGACGCCGTCGACGCGGACGGAGTAGCGGAAGTACGGGTCCTTCTCGACGCCGTGGTAGCCGTGGTCGTTGAACCAGTAGGCGCGCGAGACGACGTGCGTCTTCGTTCGCGTGTCCTCGTTCCATAGAAAGAGGCGCTTGTTCTTCCTGGGGCAGAGCGTGATGAAGTGCTCCGCGATCCGGTCGTCCGGATCGCCGTCCTGGTGCACGGTGCCGTGATGGTCGGCCTCGAGGCCGAGGATGTTGCAGCGGCCGACGGCCACGAGCGGCAGCGTCTCGACGAACGCGACGAGGCGCGGGAAATGCCGACGGGCCTCGGCGGTGAACTGCTTGCCCTGCCCGTTCGACTTGTCCTCCCAGTTCAGCGTCGGAATGAGCTCGTAGAAGACCTGCCAGGGGAAGTAGACCCCGTGCTTGAACTTCAAATAGAGCATCTGCCGCCGGCTGAGCGGCCACTCGCGCTCCTCGCCGAACTCGTACTCGGCGCGGCGGTCGGGATCGAGCTCGCCGGGCGAATCCGAGAGCGACGCGAAGCGGACGAACTCTTCCCGCGAGAACCGCGCGATGGCCTGCCCGTAGTCGGCATAAGGCTCGTCGGCGAGCGAGGGCGGAACGATGCCCATCGTCTTGTGGCTGCCGCCGGTGTAGTCGAGCGGCACCTGCGTGAGGCCGTAGGTGATCTCGTCGTCCAGCGCCTCCAGGGCCTGCACGTCGACGTAGCGCTCGAGATCGATGAACGCGTGACCCCCGATTCCCGACACGGGCATGCGTCCCAGCAAAGCACGCGGTGTACCATCCGTCGCCGGCGGCGACGACGCCGCTGGATCGACCCTTGCTCCCCCCTCGACGCGCATGGACATGAACGGCATCTGGGGGCTGCCGTACGTCGACCTCGCGCCGCTGTTCGACACGGCGCCGCTCGCCGTGGTCGACCAGGAGGTGTGCCTCGGCCTGAGCCGCGTCGCGACGTCGTACACAGGCGCGACGCTGAAGTGGATGGGTGTCGTCGCGCCTCCCGTGCAGGAGGACGGATACGTGGATGCCATGCGCGTCATCGAGGGGTTCTCGCGCGAGGACTTCGCGGCGTTCGTCTCCCTCGCGGATTCGCCGGGCGATTTCGACCTCGACCGCCACCGCGAATACTCCTTCGGCGACGAGACGGACCACCCGCTCAACAAGCGGCAGATGCTCTATCTCAAGTACCGCCACGGCGTGTACTTCCCGTGGAAGGTCGCCTACCACCTGCTCGACAACGTCTGGTGGGAGGACAAGAACCTCGGCGCGGGCAAGGCGTTCCACAGGGAGGCGTGCGAGGTCTTCCCGCGGACGATCGACTTCATCCGCGCGCTCCCGTTCCGCGAGATCGGCCGCGTCGTCCTCTTCGGCCTGGAGGCCAACGACCACGCCCCGCTGCACCGGGACACGGTGCCCGGGTCCCGGGACGAAGTGCAGCACTGCATCACCCTCTGCCCGCGCGCGAACAAGCGCTTCTACCTGGCCAGCCCCGATCTCTCGACCCGCCTCCATGTGAGCACGCCCCTCTACTGGTTCAACGACATGGACTGGCACGGCGTCGAGCCCGATCCGTTCTTCCGCTACTCCATCCGCGTCGACGGCGTCTTCGACCCGGCCTTCGTGCACGATCTCCGCCGCTACGCCTCCCGAAAAACCGAGAAGCGAGAGGGTTGAACAGAGAGGAAAGGAGAGAAGGAGGGTGGATCGGATCCCCGAATCTCAGAGCTCCTCCTCTCCTTCCCTCCCTGTTCCCCCTCTCGCTCTCCCTCAGAACCAAGCTTCCCAGGAGCCGGCGTCGAGGCAGGCGTGCATGGTGGCCGAGATGCGGTCGGTGTCGCCGCGGAACGGGAGGATCTGGTGGAGGCGGTAGCTGTCGATGACGACGAGCTCTCCGACCTCGTAGGCGATCTGCGTCACCTCGACGCGCGGATCGGGCTTTCGCGGGAAGTCGTCGCCCTCGTAGGTCGCGCCCCACACGCGGAGGCCCCCACCGAGGGCCGGGCGCTGGAGCATGAGGACGAGCGTCACGGCGGGGATGCGGCGCTCGAGCTGCGGCGGCCGCAGGCCCTCCGTGTCGAAGTGGACCTCGCCTCCACGGCGGGCCACTTCGCCGTTGGCGGGGAAGACGTGGACACCGGGTCCGCACCAGCCCACGCGCGGCCGGACCGGGGCGCCGACGAGGGCCGAGGCGGCGGCGAGCATGTGCTCCTGTAGCCCGGGCAGGATGCGGCGGACGGTCGCGTCCGACGCGGCGGCGCCCGCGAAGTACTCGTCCTCGCGGTCCTCTTCGAGGTGCGTGTAGTAGGCGCGGCCCAGCGTGAACTGCTTGCCCTCGAAGTTGCGCGTCCAGGCCTGCCGCGCCGCGAGCACCGCGCCCGCGTACTCGGCGCACCTTTCCTCCGACAGCGCGCCCGGACAGCGAACCGCGAGGTGCTCGTCCAGCAGCGGCGTCACCGGCGAGGGCCGCCCGAGCGCGTCCGCCCGGAGGACCTGGGGGGAGAGCATCCCCGCCCTTCGAGCAAGGCCCTTGCCACCCGGATCCCCTCGTCCTTCCGCGTCGCGGCCGGTCCGCGAGGACCGTTTGCCCCGCTCCGGCACGGCGCTCGCGACGCGTGTGCCCGCCACCGGGCCTTCGCGGCCGCGAACGCGGGTCGCCACTTCCCGCGTCCTCTCGCTCATGTGGCGGCTCCGACGCGCGCTGCACGGGCGCGCGCGGGCCCCTGGACAGATTGTTGCTCAGGACCCGTCCATGCCCATCGAGGTGCGGCTGGCCGGCTCGCGCGACCCCCTGTCCGACCCCGCCCTCGCGTGCCAGCTGTCGCAGCGGTACCTCATCTTCGACGCCTACCTGGCCGGGGTGCGGCGCGTCGAGGTGCACCCGCTCTTCCTCCCGCGGGAGATGCACGAGGCGGCGGCCCGCGCGGCCGAGCGCGTCGTCGCCACGGTGGGACGCGTGACGGCGCGGGCGCACGTCGACCCCGCCGAGCGGGCCCGCTACGGCCTGAGCGAGGACTCGACGCGCCTCGCGTCGGCGTCGCACGAATCGGGCGACCACGCCTCGCTCATGCGGGTCGACCTCCTGCTCTCCGAGGACGGCGAGTGGCGCGCGTGCGAGATCAACGCCGACTGCCCCGGCGGGCACAACGAGTCCGCCGGGCTCCCCCGGCTCGCGCGCGAGGCCGGCTTCCGCGAGGGCGACGATCCCACGCACATGCTCGAGAGCCTCGCTGACCGACTGACCGCCCTCGCCGCGCTCCCGGGAGAGCCGCCGGGCGCCGTCGCCCTCGTCTACGCCACCGCCTACGCCGAGGACCTCCAGGTGTGCGCGATCGTCCAGCGCATGCTCCAGCGCCGGGGCACGCGGGCGATCCTCGTGTCGCCCCTGGCTCCGCGGTTCGACACGGGCGAGCTCCGCGTCGGCCCCGAGATCGTGCGCGCGCTCTACCGGTACTTTCCGACCGAGTACATGGACGGCAACCCCAACGTCGACGGCATCTGCCAGGCCGTCCGCGCCGGCCGCGTGCGCACGCTCTCGAGCTTCGCGCACATGTACACGCAGTCGAAGTACGCCTTCGCCCGAGCCTGGGCCCACGAGCCGACGCTCGACGCCGAGGACCGCGCCGTCGTCCGGCAGCACATCCCGGCGTCCTTCGACTTCGCGGCAGTCTCGCGCGAGCGCCTCGTCGCGGAGCGGAGCGAGTGGGTCCTCAAGCGCGCGTACGGTCGCGTCGGCGACGAGGTGTTCGTCGGCTCGCTCTTCGACGACGACGACGACGACTGGGGCTCGACCGTCGACGCGGTCTCGGCCATGCGCAGCGCGGGCGAGTCGTGGATCGCGCAGCGCTTCGTCCGGCAGCGCGCCGTCCCCACGCCCTGGGGCGACCGCTACGTCACGCTCGGCGCGTACGTGCTCGACGGGCGCTTCGTCGGGTACTTCACGCGCATCACCCCGGAGAGCCACGTGTCGCACGGCGCGCTGTGCGTTCCGGTCTTCACCGAGGCCGCCTGATGTCCACGTCCATCTACAAGGTCACCGCCTTCGCGATCCCGACCGCCTTGCTCGCGTCCGCGTGCTCCCCGCTCGAGGAGTCGGTGCAATCCCCGCTCGTGCCCGAGGCGCAGACGCAAGGGCAGGCCATGCCGCTGCAGGGCGACACGCCCTCGACGGCGGTCCACGACTGGGTGCAGGTCCCTCCGACCCGGACGATGACGGTCCCCTCGGTGGCGGACGCGAGCGCCCGGTGGACGCTCCCGCCGAACAACCCGTGGGCCCCTTACCAGAAGACGACGCTGCTGATGACGCTCGACGCGGACGAGCGGGCCGGGACGCTCCCGGACGTCGAGCAGCTGGAGGTCGTCGCGAGGGCACGCCGGGCGGCGAGCGCCGTCGCCGCGGCCGGGCTCCCGGACGGGACCATGTGGCTCGTCGACCTTCGCGGCCCCGCTTCGGTCGCGTTCGGCGCTACCCTGAGCCGGGAGAGCCGCGAGCCGGTGAGCCCCGTCATGACCTTCAACAACTGGCCCGCCGACAACGAGAGCATCCCCGCGGAGGAGACGCTGTCGGCCCTCGTCACCATGCAGCCGCGCCTGCCCGTCGGGCGCTCCCCCGGCATGCCGGTCTTCATGCTCGACGCGTGGCGCCTCGCGTACCGCTACGACCATCCCGACGACGAGACCACCGACAACCGCTACATGCTGACGTCCTCCGATCTGCCCGACGGGGCGACGCTTCGCGCGCGCGGCATCGACCGCGTCCTCTACGTCGTCGAGAGCCTCGACGGCGCACAGATCGAGGAGGACGACCTTCATCAGACCTTCCTCGACTACCAGGCGATGGGGATCACCACGTCGATCGTGGACCTGGCGATGCTCGGCGACGTCCCCGACGAGAGGCTGGAGAGCCCGTACTACGGCCAGGCGCTCTACATCGACACGGGGCGCGTCACGGTCGTCACCGATCCCTCGTTTTACCATCGAGCGCGCGGCGGCTTCGGCGGCACGCACGTCGTCTACGGCGGAGGCCATCCCTTCATGGCGGCCTACGGTTTCACCTTCGGAATGCATGGCGGAGGGTGAAGCACTGTTTGCCTCGGAGGACCTCGAGGGCACGCTCCGCCCGCTCGAGGAGGCGACGACGCTGCCGGCGCGTGCGTACACCGACGCGGACGTCTTCGCCTTCGAGCGCGAGCGATGGTTCGGCACGGACTGGGTGTGCGTGGGCCGGGAGAGTGACGTCACCGTGGCCGGCAGTTGGTTCGTCGCGCCCGTCTGCCCCGGCGGCGTCCTCGTCATGGCGGGCGACGACGGCGTCCCGCGCGCCTTTCACAACGTGTGCAGGCACCGCGGCACGACGCTGCTCGACGGCTGCGGCGAGCGCGCCACGCGCATCCGCTGTCCGTACCACGGCTGGTCGTACGATCTCCGCGGCCACCTCGCGCTCGCCCCCGGGATGGACGACGTCGCCGACTTCGAGCCCGCGGCGCACGGCCTCGCGCCCGTGCGGCTCGAGACCTTCGGCGGATTTCTCTTCGTGTCGCTCGCCGCCGCGGGGCCGGGCCTCCTCGCATGGCTCGACGATCTCCCCGCGCAGTTCGAGGGCATCCCCCTCGGCGGCCTCGTGCTCGGCCGCCGGAGCCGCACCACGGTCCGCGCGAACTGGAAGCTTCTCATGGAGAACTTCGCCGAGTCGTACCACTTCGGCCCCGTACACCCGCAGCTCGAGCGACAGACGCCCTCCACGCGCGCCGAGAGCCTCCTCTCGCGGGGGCCCTGGCAGGGTGGGTGGATGCCGCTCCTCCCCGGCGCCGAGACGGTCTCGAAGGACGGAAGGCGCCACGGCCGCCCGCTGCTCCGCAAGTCGGGCGCCGAGGCGCGCGGCGCGCTCGACTACCTGCTCTTCCCCAACCTATTTCTCAGCCTTCAGCCGGACTACCTGCTCGCCTATCGCCTTGCCCCGATCTCCCACGAGGAGACGGGGGTGACGTTCGACGTGCTCTTCGATCCCGGCGCCCGCGGCGACACGGGTGAGGTCGCCGCGCCGGACGTCTACGACTTCTGGCAGCTGACGAACGCGCAGGACTTCTCGATCTGCGAGCGCCAGCAGGCCGGCGTGGCCTCGCCCGGCTTCACGCCCGGTCCGTACGCCCCGGTCGAGGAAGGGATGCACGAGTTCGACAAGATCGTGGCCCAGAGATACTCCGAAGCCTAGTCTGGGCGGCAATGGCCGAAGAGCGACGAAGCTCCCATCGCGTACGCATCGCCGGGGTGCGCGTCATGTACGAAACCGGCAGCGGCGAGCGCGTCGAGACGGACGCGGTCGACCTCGGCGGGGGAGGCGTGTTCGTGCGGACGGCGACGCCGCTGGCGGTCGGCAAGCGCCTGTCGCTGGAGATCCAGGTCATCGGCGAGAGCGGGCCGTGGTCCGCCATCGGGCGGGTCGTCTGGACGCGCGAGAAGGGCGAGGGCGAGAAGGCGCCTCCCGGCATGGGCGTGAAGCTCATCGACGCGGAGGACGTGGTCCTCGCGGCGATCGAGCGGCTCGTGGAGACGCGCGAGCGCACCGAGCCCGGCGTCGGCAAGGGGTCGACCCCGCCGCCTCCCGTCGCGGCCCCGGTGATCGCCGTGGGCCCGGAGCGAGAGCGGACGCTGATGGGCGTGGGGACCGCCCCGGACGAGGCGCCGGAGAAGCCCGCCGCGCCGCTGCCGCCGCGCGAGGCGAGCGTCGCCATCGACCTCGTCGCGAAACGGCCCGCGCCGATGCCTGCGCCGTCGGCGAGGCCGGCCCCCTCGGCCCCCGTCGAGAAGAGCGGCGGCTCGGGCCGCCTCATCGTGATCCTGCTGCTGCTCGTCGTGGCCGGCGTCGCGGCGTACGTGCTGCTCGACGGCTTCCTGCGGCCACCGGGACGCTAGAGCGCGGCCGCGCGCGACCGTCGATCAAGCGCCACCGGATGCCGCGGCAGCGGCGGCATCCGCACCGCGAGCGTCAGCGACCGGCGAGCGACCAAGCTCGTGGCGGAGAGACGGCCTTGGCGCCTTGGTGCACGCCCTAAGCGCATCGTCCTTCGAGCTTGGCGGGTTCTTGCGCCCGCTCGGCGCCTTTGTCGGGCAAGAAGGCGCCTGTGGGGCGGCTCAGTGCCCGTTCTTCGTCGTGTGATGCGCCTGGGGAAGCGGCTGCGGCTTCGGCTGAGGCTTCACCGACGGAATGGACCGCGGTGTCGGCGCCACCGTCGGCGCGACGGGCGCCGTGGGAGCCGGCGTGGACATCGGCGCAAGCGAGCCAGGCGCCAACGCCGACGAAGACGGCGCCCCCGAGCCCGCGGCCGACGTCGTCGCCGGCGTCCACGGCGCCGTCCCCGCGTCCGACCCCGCCTCTCCCTGCCGTGCGCCCAGCCAGAGACCCGCACCGATCGCCGCGAACACCAGCAAGGTGAGCCAGGGAAGGATGGAACGCCGTCTCCTCCGTGGGCGCGGCTGCAGCACGGGCAACGGAGGCTCCAGCTCCCGCTCGCTCACCTCCATGGTCGCCTCGCGGCCCGGCAAGGGCGGCGGCCGAGCCGGCGGGGGCTCGGACACGACGGCCGGAGGCGGCACGGAGCGCGGCGGGACCGACACGGGCGGCGCCATCGCGATCTCGGTCCGCGCCACGCCGTCGATCTCCTGCATCGCCTTGCGCACGTCGTCGCGCATCTCGGCCGCGCTGGCGTACCGGTCCTCGCGCCGGAACTCGAGCGCGCGGTCGATGATCCGCGCGAACGAGCGGTTCACCTCGGGCGCGAACGTCTCGATCTTCGGCGCCGCGAAGTGCGCCATCTTGGCCACGAGCTCCACCGGGTTCGAGCCCTCGTGGATGCGCCGCCCCGTCCTCAGCCGGAAGCCCGTCGCCGCGAGGGCGAACAGATCCGTGCGTCCGTCGATCTCGTCGATGCGCCCCGCCGCCTGCTCGGGCGACATGAACGACGGCGTGCCGAGCGCCAGGCCGTACGACGTGATGGTCGCGCCGTCGAGCAGCCGAGCCAGCCCGAAGTCGAGCACCTTCACGCGCGGTCTCTCGTCGCCCTCGCCCCGGACGAGGAAGAGGTTCTCCGGCTTGAGGTCGCGGTGCACGACGCCGTTCGCATGGGCTGCCTCGAGCACGTCGAGCACCGTCTCGGCGATGCCGAGAAACTCCCGCTCCCCCACCGGCGGCCCACGCTCGAGCCGGTCCTGGAGCGACTCGCCTTCGAGAAGCTCCATGACGAGATACGCCGTCCCCGCGTCGGGGCCGCCCGCGACGACGTCGTCGTCCATCACTTTGACGGCGCTCGGGTGCTCCACACGGTTCGCCGCGTAGCCCTCGCGGAGGAACCGCTCGCGGACCTCGCGGTGGCGCGAGAGGTCCGAATGCAGCACCTTCACGGCCGCCCTGGCCCCGTTGCGGTGCCGCGCGGCATACACCGCGGCCATGCCGCCGATGCCCAGCAGACGCTCGAGCGTCCACTTTTCGTTCAGGACGCTCCCCACGCGCTCCTGTGATCGGCTGTCGGCGTCCTCGGTCAAACGGGCCCGATTGTACCGTGCTAAAAGGGAGGCCGCCGGACGGACGATGAGCTTCGGTCAATCCCTCGCGGGCAGCCTCAGCCCCATCCACGAATTTTTCACGCTCCAGCGCGCCGAGCGCACGATCCGCGCCTACGCCCCGGCGCAGGGCGCGCGCGTCCAGGTGCACGCCGAGGCCGCCCATCGACGGCTGTGGTCGGGCCGCCGCGTGACCCAGGCGGTCGCCGCCGCCATCCTCCTCCGCGAGGCCGTCACCCACTCTCTCTACGCGGCCGCCTGCGCCCTCGATCCCGACGCCGACGTCGATTCGCTCGACCTCGCCGGCGCGATGCCGCCTCTGCCGCCCGATCCGGCCCGCCCGGAGGCCGAGCCCACCGACGACGCGCGCGTCCGCGAGGCCCTCTCCTCGCGCGACCCGCTCTACTTCGACCGCCTCTCGGCCGAGGACGCGGAGCGCGCGCGGTGGGCGCTCGATCGCGCCGCAACGCTCGTTCGTCGGGGCGTGGAGTCACGGAGCCTCGCCCACGTCCAGGGCGCGCGGTGGGGCCGGCTCGCGGCCGTGCTCCTCCTCATCGGGTATGCCGCGTTCGCGATCACGCGCGCGACGATGTTCCCGAAGAACATCGCGCTCGGCAAGCCCGTGCACCCGAGCAGCCGCAAGCACAACCCGCCCGACGGGCACGAGCTCGTCGACGGGGAGATCGGCACGAGCTTCGGCATCCACACGAACACCGAAGAGAATCCCAACGTCGTCATCGATCTCCAGTCGCGGTACTGGATCGACTCGGTCCGGGTCTACAACCGCGTCGACGGCTGGTACGACGACTCGCTGCCGCTCGTCGTCGAGCTCTCGCAGGACGGCACGAAGTGGGACGAGATCGGCCGTCGCGACACGCATTTCGACGCGAGCCCACCCTGGGTCGTCAACGGCCGCGGCAAGCCGGCGCAGTTCGTACGGGTCCGCGTGGCCCGGAAGAGCTACCTCGCGCTGAGCGAGGTCGAGGTCTACGGAAAGAAGTTCTAGCGCCCACGGGGGCACTCTCTCTAAGGCAAGATCGTCAGCTTCGTGTCCGGCCGGTTGTCGGTCCGGTGCGGGTACGGGTTCCCGTCGCGCGGGATCCACCGACCCGAGTAGTGCTCGACGCCGATGCGGTGGTTCAGGATCGCCGTCGTCACGTAGATCCCCCCCGGCTTCCACAGCTTGGTCGGGATCGGCTCGGGCCACGCCATGTCGCGGTCCGCCGTGTCGGGGGGAATGAGGCTCAGCGTCGCCCTCTTCGCGATGCTCGACTTCACGGCGAACGTGTCGTCCCCCACGAACGGCTTGCCCACGACGAACCAGGACTCCACCCGCGGCTCGACGCCGCCGAAGACGCGTACGCCGATGAGCGCGAGGCCCGTGTCGTATTTCGCCGTCACCGAGCGGTCGAGCGCCGCGTCGATCTTCTCCCGCCATGGCTCGGCGCCGGCCGCGTCGCCCTTCGCGATGGCCACGTTGTGCGCGATCCGCATCTCGTCCAGGGTCGATGGCTGCCCCGTCGGCGGCGCCGCGTCCTGCCCGAGGGCCGTCCGCCACTCCCAGGTCAGCCACGGGTCCGGCGTCGTGCCGGGGGTGCGGTGGAGCTCCGTCGGGTCGACCAGCAGCCACTCGAAGAAGCCCGGCTCGCGCTCGTTCAGCGAGTAGGCGTCGAGCGGCGCCTTCGGCTCGCGCTGATCGACGAGCCACGTGTCGCCGTAGACGCGGACGTGCGCCATCCCGGCGAGCTTCTTCTGGTCGTCGGACGACATCCCGCTGCCGCGCGCGATCCAGAACGGGTGCGACGCCGCCGAGGGCGTGCCGGACAGCGGCACGTCGGCGTCCTTCCCGAGGCCCTGGTACTTCCACAGGTGCTCCCAGCCCCACTGGGCCGAGGGGTGCGTGTCGATAGGCGTGCCGCGGATCGTGACCGGGTTCACGACCTTCTCGAGTACCCGCAGCATGTCGAGGTGACTCCGGATGACGCCCCCGTTCTCGTCGTAGCGTCCGCCCGTCCGGCGCCACACCCACAGGGACGCGACCCCGTCGCGCGCCATCGCCGCCACCGGGATGAGCCCCGCCGTCAGCGTCACCCAGCTGGCGACGACCGGCGCGAGCCGCCACGAGAACCGCCTCACGACGAAGCCCACGATCGCGCCGAGCGAGACGAACACCTGCGCCATCGCGAGGGCGAAGTACGGGGCGAAGTAGTGCGACCAGAAGATGTGGATGTCCGCGCCCTGCTTGAAGACGACGTATTGCGCGGCCGCCCCGAAGCAGAGCGCGAGCGAGTACGACTCCTCGTCGCGCCTCGTCACGAAGAGGCGGAGGGCGCACAGCGGCGCCGCGTACTTTCCGAGCGCGATGGCGAGCGGCGTGAACGAGAAGTCGATCCAGTTCTTGCGCGCCTCGAAGACCGCCTTCAGCTTCAAGCCCTCGCCGCCGCCGCGGTTCTGCGCTGCGCCGATCCAGTCGATGAGCTGGCCGGCGCTGTAGAAGAGGTAGAGCCACATGAGCGCCGACCCGACGGCGATCGCCACGGAGAGCGCCCACCAGCGCGCGTACGGCCCGCGGTCGAAGCGCGGGGTCAGCCGCCGCGGGAGGACGAAGGCGCGGAAGAGCGCCCAGGCGAGCACCGGCGCGACCAGCAGGTAGCCCGCCCAGTCGCCCGAGCACGCGAAGCAGAGCCCGACGAGGCTCGCCGCGAGGTGGCGCCGCTTGCCGGTGACCATGTGCCGCGAGTGGCCCCAGAAGAAGAGCAGGGCGCCGAAGATGCAGAAGGTCTCCAGGTTGAGAAACTGCGAGAAGCCGACCGCGATCGGGAGCACGACGTACGACGCCGCCGCCACCGCGCCCGCCGGCACGCCCCACTTCTCGCGCGCGATGCCGTAGAGCAGCGGCGGGATGGCCACGCTCATCAGGGCGGCGGGGAGGCGCACGACGACGTCGTGGTGCCCGAACACGGCGAGGAACACGGCCGGGACCCAGTACTGCCCGAAGGGGTGGTGGCAGATGTACGCGGTCGTCAACGGCGGCTGGCCGTCGTACCAACCCCACGCGGGGTAAAGGATGTGCCACTTGAGCATCTGCTCGGCGGCCATCACGTTTCCAGCGCTGCCGGCGCCGAGGTGACCCCCGGCCGGGATGCTGAAGACCCCCCAGAGGGCGGTGAAGGCAAACCATACGCTCGCGACGAGGACGACGACGCGGGCGACTCTCTCCATCGCGGCCGTGCCCGTCATGGCATGAGGGCAGGCAAGCTACCACGGAACTCGCCATCCCCTTGCCAACTAAGCGCCCTTCGTCGCATTCTCCGCGCGGATTGGTCGATGGTCCGCTCCGGGCGTAGGGAAGGCGCGTGCGCAGCCTGATGTCTCGGTGGCAGAAAGTCCGGGAGCGGCTTCCCAGGTCCGGGCTCGGCTGGGTCTTCGCGGTGACGGCTGTGCTGTCATGGGCGGTCGTCTTGGGGATGATCGGCTTCGTCCTCGCGCCGACCATGGGCGACCGGACCACGCTCGGGTCGCACGACTGGGACCAGATGGAGTCCCACCGGTACCTCGTCGACAAGACCATCCTCGCTTACCACCAGTTCCCTTTCTGGAACCCGTACGCCTGTGGCGGGCACCCCAACTGGGGCGGCTTCGAGAGCGGGACCACGGTCGTTTCGCCGTGGCTCCCCTTCTACCTCGCGATGACGCTGCCTCATGCGATGCGCGTCGAGGTCTGGGGGATGGCGCTTCTCTCGGCCGTCGGCGCGTGGCTCCTCGCGTCGCGCTTCACGCGGAGCGCGGCCGTTCGGGCGCTCGTCGTCGTGGCCTTCGCGGTGAACGGGCGCTGGGCGCTGCAGATCACCTCCGGCCATACCTGGCACCTCGCCTATGCGTGGACGCCGTGGGTCCTCTACTTCTACGACCGCGCCGTCGGGGCCGACGCCTCGCTCGGCCCGCCGCGCCGGCGCCACGTCGTCCTCGCCGGGGCGTGCCTCGCGATGATGGTCTACATGGGCGGCATCTACCCGCTGCCACAGACCATCTTCGTGGTCGCGCTCTACGGGGTCTTTCTCGCGGTCACGACGCGGTCGCTGCGCCCCGTCGTCGTCGGTGCGCTGTGCGGGGCCGCGTCGCTCGGTCTGTCGGCGCCGAAGCTCTTGCCCATCCTCGAGGTGCTGTCGAAGCATCCGCGCCTCGTCGACTCCACCGAGACGATCGACTTCAGCGGCTTCGTCGACGTCCTCACGTCGCGCGATCAGGACATGTCGAGCGGGCACGCGGGCGTCAGCCAGTGGGGGTGGCACGAGTGGGGGATGTACGTGGGCTGGCCGGTGGTCGTCCTCGTCCTCCTCGGGGCCATCGCGGGGCGCGGCACGCGCGAGTCGGCGCTCCGGTGGGCGGGGCTCGTCTGCCTCTCGCTCGGCTTCGGCGCCTTCGATCCGCACGCGCCCTGGCCGCTGCTCCACCGCCTGCCCGTCTTTCAGTCGCAGCACGTGCCGTCGCGGTGGATGTACCCGGCGCTGCTCCTCTTGCTCGTGGTCACGGCGTCGGCGTTCGAGAGGCTGCTGCGGCGGACGGCGTGGATGCGCGGGGTGCTCGAGGTCGTGCTGGTCGGCGCCGTGGCGTACGTGGCGTACGACATCGCCCAGGTCGCGCACGAGCCGACGCGGCACATGTTCACGGCGAAGCTGCCGCTCGTGCCCGAGTCGACGGGGCCGTTCCACGTCGAGCAGCACCTGCCGCGGGAGCTCGCCTACGAGGCGGAGTGGGCGCCGTCGTCGCTCACGGCCGAAATGGCGAACATCGGCACCATCGATTGCGGCACTTTCCCCGCATTCCACAATTACTTCCGCGACCAGCAGGGGCACGTGCCGGGCCTCGGGGCGCACGGCGTGGGCGAGAAGGAGTACCGCGGCGAGGCGTTCATTCCGGAGGGCGTCGGGACGGCGACCGTGGCGAAGTGGACGCCCAACGAGGTCACCGTCGAAGTGCACGGCGCGCAGTCGGGCGAGCACGTCGTCCTCAACCAGAACTGGGATCCGGGCTGGAGCGCGAGCGGCCATCAGGTCGAGAACTGGGAGGACACGCCGAGCGCGGACCTCCGCGGGCCCGACGCGACGGTCGTCTTCCGCTATCGGCCGCCGACCTTCTGGCCGGGGGTGGTCCTCTTCCTCCTGACCCTCGCGGGGCTCGGCTGGGCCTATCGCCGCGCGCGCGCGCCGAGGGAGCCGGCGTGACCGACCTTCGCCCGATCGTCGCGCGCGTCGCCGTGTCGCTGCCGTTCCGCGTGGCGGTCGCCGTGGTCTGCCTCGTCTTTCACACGATGATGATGGCGCGCGTCGGGCGCGATCGCTTCGACTACAAGTTCAACGCGGCCCCCGGACAGGCGCCCGTCTTTCACCATCCCGAGAGCGACGCCCGTCCCGAGAACTGGGACCGGCTCATCGTCTCGCGATGGGACGCGCAGCATTACGAGGCCATCGCGCTCCGCGGTTACGCGACGTGCAAGAGCGCGTCGCAGCTCCAGTCGGGCGAGTTCCCCGACGACGACAAGACCTGCGAGCTCGACTTTTATCCCACGTACGGCTGGCTCGGCGCGGCCGTCATGAAGGTCACGCACCTCCCCGTCGACTACGCGCTCTACGGCATCTCGCTCGCGGCGAGCTTCTTCTTTCTGCTCATGTGGACGAGCCGGACGATGGTCGACGGGCTGGGGCTCGGGCTCACGTACCTGTCGCTGCTGCTGCTGAACCTCTTCGACACCGCCTACACGCTCGTCACGGTGCAGACGGAGCCCTGCGTCCTCGTGCTCACGCTGGGCGCCTTCCTGTGCCTCCGCAAGCGGTGGCTCCTCTTCGGGGCCATCCTCGCCGGCGCGGCCACCTCCATCCGCATCAGCGGCGTCGCCACCGGCTTCGCCTACTGCGCGGGCTTGCTCGTCCTCACGCTGCGCGAGCCTCCGCGGGAGCGCGCGGGATGGGTGTGGAGGGGCGCGCTGATGGCCGTCTCCGGCTGGGGCATCATCGCGCTGATGGCGTACTACCGGCATCGCTTCGGCGACGCGCTCATCTACGCCCACGCCCACGAGCGCGCCTTCAATCATCACCCGAGCCTCGCGAAGATCCTCATCCCGGACGGGCGCCTCCTCATGCAGTCCATCTGGGCCGAGCCGAACGAGGGCGTCATCCTGGCCGCCGGGCTGCTCTGGTTCGCGCTCGGCCACCGCAAGGGGCTCGTCGGCTTCCCCCTGGAGGGGAAAGCATTCTTCTACGTGCTCTTCTTCGGCATCGTCGGCATCTGCATGTACGGCTCGGTGGAGTACGCCTACGGCGGCAACTCGCGGTACATGGTCACCGTGCTCCCGATCTTCTTCGCGATGGCAGGGATGATGCGGCGGCGCCCCGTCGTGCTCGCGCTGTGGCTCTTCATGAGCGTGATGCACTACTACCACGGCAACATCTGCTTCTACGTCGGCCAGAACCACCCCGAGCGCCTGCACCGCTGCAGCTTCGCCCGCTACTTCCGCTCCGAAGGCCTCAAGGACGGCACCGAGCACTAGAGACGCCACCTGTTGGGGAAGGAGCGACGTACGCCGTCCCCCAACGACTCCGCGGGCTCCTCTCCTCTCCACGCCTCCGCGTCGAGGTACAGGGGCCGACACGGTCACTTGAGGCGGTCGGGGAGGCCGAAGTACGTCTTGATGTGGGCGAGGAGCTGCTTGTCGGTCGGGTGGTCGACGGTCTCGAGGCCGATGATGCGCTTCTCGAGCGTCGGGTCGTGCTTGTGGACGTACCGGAAGAACTCGAGCTTCGCGGTCGACGGGCCGAGGAGCAGCACCTGCTGGGTGCCCTCGAGGGCGTGGGCGACGTCGGCGTAGAAGTGCTGGTCGTCCTCCGGATGGTTGTGCTCGTCCGTCCCCTTCTTGGGATGCCGGTGGACGTGGTGATGCGGGGCCTGCACGGTCGACTCGTCGGCGCTGCCGAGCGCGACGTGGAAGATGCGCGCCTCGTGGTGGTCGAGGAAGACGGCGGTACCGGCGGTAGGGCTCATGGCAGAAGCCAGTAGAGGATTCACGCGCGCGCCGCAACGCCCGGCCCGGGGTTGACGCCGAGCCCGAGGCGCCTCAAGCCTCCCTGACAGGCTCATGCTCCTTCCTCTCCTCACGATCGAACAGTTTCGCGAGCGCGTGCGCGAGGCCGAGGCCCTGCTCCGTGTCGCTCGCCAGCACGCCCGGGACGCGCACGACGATCTCTCGAAGTCCGACCACGCGAACGCGCGGATCCAGTCGATCTGCCGAGAGGTGGAGTCGCTGTTCCCGGGTCTGCACGATCCGTCCGCGCCGGATCCTGCGCTGCAGGAGACCATCGCTGCGCTCCACGCCGAGCTGCCCGCCGCCGTCGCGGCGAGGCTCGCCGAGGAGGAAGCGGCCGCTGACGGAGAGGGAGAGGAAGAGGACGCTGAGGAAGAGCGTGAGGAAGAGGAAGAGGACGACGAGGAAGAGGGTGAGGAAGAGGACGCAGGGGAGGAGCAAGGCGAAGAGGACGACGAGGAGGAAGAAGAGTGGGACGTCGACTACGCCAAGCTCGCGACGGCTATCGAGAACGAGACGCTGATGTCGGCGTTCCCCGAGCCGGGACGCACGGCGTTCAAGCGCGCGGCGCGCTACCTCATCGAGTCGCACGCCCGGCAAGAGCTCTTCTCGCGCGTCATCGCCGGCTTCGAGCAGGTGGCCGAGCTGACGCAGCTGAACGTCGAGGAGACGCGGAAAAAGCTCGCGATGGCGCTGACGCTCGAGGAGCTCGCCAGCCAGCGAAAAGGGTGAGCCGGGCCGTCACTCCGTCGCGGCTGCCTTCGTGCGGACGAACTGCTCGAAGACGGTGAGGGTCAGCTTCGTTTCGGCCCCGACGTCGCCGAGCACACGCTTCACGCGCATCCAGTCGAGCCCGCCCAGCCCGGCGCCGATGCGTGGCAGCCCGATGCGCGCGATGCCGGCGTGGTCGGCCAGCTCGACCATCTTGCGGAGGGACTTCGCGAGCGCCGGGAGCTGCGCCTTCTTCCGCCAGTGCGCCTGCGTGCCCAGGTTGAAGACCGTCGTCACCCCGTCGGTCCAGACGAACACGTCCCCGAGCCCGAAGCGGCCGTCGGCGCAGAGCTTGGCGTACTCGTCGAACATCGCGGGCCAGCGCCGCTTGAACTCGATGGCGATGCCGGCCCCCATGGCCCCCGCGCAGTTGCATCCGTGGGCGTACGCGGTGATGCCCTCGGAGGCGAAGATGTCCCCCTTGGTGAAGACGACCGGCATGGGGGGGATGGTAGTCTACGAGCGGTTCCTCTGTCCGAAGAGGCGCAGGAGGAAGAGGAACATGTTGATGAAGTCGAGGTAGAGGATCAGCGCCCCGCGGAGCGCCAGGTTCCCGCCCGCGCCGGCCGCGTACATCGCCTTCAGCTTCTGCGTGTCGTAGGCCGTCAGCCCCGCGAAGATGAGGATCCCCGCGAAGGTCGTCAGCCACATCAGCGCCGCGCTGTGGAGGAAGATGTTCACGACGCTGGCGATGATGAGCCCGATGAGGGCGAACAGCGCGAAGCGCCCGATGCCCGACAGGTCCCGCTTCGTGACGGCCCCGAAGACCGAGATGCCCGCGAAGGTTCCCGCGGTCACGAGGAACGTGCTCGCGATCGACGACGACGTGTAGAGGAGGAAGATGACGGAGAACGTGAGCCCCGTGATGGCCGCGTAGACGAAGAACATCGTCGCGGCGACGGCCGTCGTCGCCCGGGCGGCGACCGAGCTGAAGGCGAAGACCAGCCCGAGCTGCGCGAAGAGCAGCACGTAGAAGACGACGCGATTGCCGACGACGACGCTCAGCGCCTCGGGCGACTGGGAGACGAGCCACGCGACGAGACCCGTGATGCCGAGGCCCACCGACATCCATCGGTAGGTGACCCACAGCCCGTCGTTCGCAATGTCGTTGGCGCTCGCGCTCTCCGCCGGCAGGGGTCGCGACGCTTCGGCTTGATAGCGGTTCACGCCGCCAAAGTAGGCACGAACCCGTCCGAGCGGAAGGGCCCCTCTCTCCGCTACCGCAGCGAGGCCTCGAGCTGGGCCTTGGCGAGCGCGTCCGCGGCGTTGGCGCTCTCGAAGTCGTTGCCCGCGGTCTTGGCGCCGGCCTTCGACGGACGCCCGATGGGACCGCCCGAGTTCGGCGGCGTGATGTTGGCAAGCCAGCCGCTGGAGCCGCCCTCCCTGGGAGCCGCCGCCGCGGCGACGGGCCGCGGAGCGAAGCGGGCGGGGGCCGCGAAGGCGACGGGCGACGGCTTGGGCGGAGCGGGGCGCGACGCGGGCTGCGGGTCGGCGCCGGCGAGGCTCGCGGTCTTCACCTCGGCCGACCGTGAGGCCGGCGGCGCGTTGACCACGACCGGCGTCGTGACCGTGGTGGCCGTGGCGCCGGGATCGAGGCACGCGCCGGGGGCGGGGTTGGCGTCGGTGCCGATGGGCGCGGTCGTCTTGTGCGACGTCTCGACGAACGACGGCAGGACGGCGGCCTGCGCGACGGCGCCGTTCGCGTGCGCGGCGCTCGCGTGCGACGGATCCACGATGCTCGCGGTCGCGTCGATGAGCGAGTCCGCGTCGCCCCGGGCCACGACGGCCGTGACGAGCCCCACCATGGCGCCGAGCGCCATCAGGCCGACGGCCCACGACATGCTCTGACGCGTACGCAGGATGCGCGTCTTCGCCGTGATGACGGCGGACGGCGGATCGCCGTGCGGGTCCGACGACGCGGGCTTGCGCGCGTCGGTCCCGCCGGGGGCGTTGAAGGCCACCGGGGGCGCGGTCGGTCCGGCGGCCATCGGCCGGATCGGCATGTACGGCGTCGGCATCATCGCCGGCGGACGCGCGGACGGCGGCTTCGGGGGGGCCGACGGAGTCGCCGGTGCGGGCGCGGGGATCATGCGCTGGAGGGCCGGCGGCAGCGTGCTCGTGGGCCGGAGGATGGTGCGGTCCTCGGTGTCCATGCGCGGGCGCACCGAGCCGCGCAGGCTCTCGGGCGACGCGGGGCGCTCACTCTGGCGAGTGAGGCCGCGGAGGTTCATGCCGGCCATGTTCGGCGTCTTCGCGGCCTTCGCGATGGCGGGCGTGGCCACGGGGGTCTGCGGGCGAGGCGGCAGCATCGACCGGACCGAGTTCGAGAAGAGGAGCGTCTTGTCCTCGTCGTCGATGGACCGCGCGAAGACCCGGGGGCGGTCGCTCGTCTTCGGGGCGGCGACGCGTCGCTTGGACGACGGGGAACCGTGCACCACTTCGTAGTCGCCGGTCCGGATGACTTCGGACGGCTCCTGGCTTCGGGGGGGTCGTTTCGATGACGGCAGCACGGCTTCCTCCGCAGGGGTGACGGGTGGCCCGCCATGACGCTCTGCAGGAGGTGAGCCACGCCGGCGACGTCCCCCTGATTTCTTTCTTCGGCAACAGATCCGCGCGCTTGCCGCGGCGGCCGGACCCCGGCGCCGATGTGTGGAACCTGCGATCGACCCCCGCTGTCGTCTCGGCTGGGGGTCCAGCGATCCATGACCACGCGGTCCAGCTGGAGTCTTCGTTCGAGTGTGGAAAACGTTTGCCCCTCGCGAGCGTAGGATGGATCAGCCCATGGGCGACCGGGAACGTTTCCATCCTCTCTTCGAGCAGTGGGCAGGCGCGGTCCGGCGCCGGCTCGTGGCTCGACGGGCGCTGACCGGTCTGGCCGTCGGCCTCGCGCTGGCGGTCCTGCCGGCGCTCGTCGCGTGGAAGACCCGACATGGTGCGCTGCGCCCTCTCTGCGCGCTCCTCGGCGTGGCGGGCGCGGCGGCCGGCCTGGTCGTCGCGCGCCGCAAGCGCTGGAGCGACGTCGACGTGGCCCTCTGGCTCGACGACCGCCTCGAGACCGAAGAGGCCATCACCACGGCCGTCGAGCTCCGCAACCAGGCCGAGGACGACGACGAGGCCCGCGCCGTCGTGGTGTCGACCGCCGCGACGGCCCTCGCCGGGGCCGACGAGAAGAGGGCGCACCCCTCGGTGCTCCGCCCGCTGCATGCGCTGGCGCCGCTCGCCGTCGCGGCGCTCGTCTTCGTGACGCGCTCTCCCATGCCGCCCGCGCCGGTGGTCGCCCACGCCCCGGGCGAGACCCGGGTGCAGATCGCGGAGGTCGCCGGGCTGAAGAAGGTGGCCGAGCTCGGGGAGGCGAAGGCACGCGACGACGCACAGAAGCAGCGCCTCGAGACGATCGCGAAGGACGCCGACAAGCTGAAGGCCGATCTGGAGAAGGGCCTCGAGAAGCGCGAGGCGCTCGATCGCATCGCGAAGCTGCGCGACGCCATCGCGGCCGAGCGGCTGACCCTCGGCGAGGGCGAGAAGCGCGCCGGGCTCGAGGCGGCGGTCTCGAAGCTGGAGGAGAACGACTCCACGAAGGAGGCGGCAAAGGCCCTCGGGGACCACGACCTCGAGAAGATGGACAAGGAGATGGAGCGCATCGCGAACGCGCGCGAGAAGCACGATCGCGACTCGGCGCGAAAGGCGCTCGAGGACGCCGCGGCGGCAGCCAAGGCCAACGGCGCGGCGGACGTCGGAAAGGCGCTGGCCGAGGAGAAGAAGGCGCTGGAGGAGCGCGAGAAGAGGGCCGAGGCGCTGCGGGATCTCGAGAAGGCGATGGAGGACTCGGGCGTCGCGAGCCCGGAGCAGAAGAGCGAGGCGGAGTCGCTGGATCGCAAGGGCGACGACGAGACGGCGAAGAAGCTCGCCGACGCGATGGGCAAGGCCCTCGAGAAGCTGACGCCCGAGGAGCGGAAGAAGCTCGCCGAGAAGCTGAAAGAGCAGGCGAGCAAGGGCGGCAAGCAGAGCGACCCGCAGAAGCTGAAGGACCTGGCCGACGATCTTTCGACGCCCGAGGGCCAGAAGAAGCTGGAAGACGAGCTGAAGGAGATGGCCCACGAGGACGACGAGTCGCCGGAGTCGAAGGCCCAGAAGGAGCTCGACGACGCCGAGCAGGGCGCCGACGGGGCCGAGGGAGACATCGACGGGCAAGAGGGGCAAGAGGGACAGGGACCCGGCGAGAAGGGCCAGGGACAGGGCGGAGGACAAGAGCCGGGCGAAGGCCAGGGCGGCGAGGGTCCGGGCAAGGGAGGGGGCAAGATGCCGATCCCTCTGCCGGGTCAGAGTCAGGGCCAGGGCAGCAGCGGGGGCGAGGGATCGAGCGGGAGCGGACATCACCACGACACGGGCACCGGGCCGCACGACGGCAAGACCGAGCCGGTCGCCGCGGCCGGGACGCTGAAGAGCCGCGCCCACGGCTCGATGAACAAGGCGCCGGGCATGCCGGGGACGACCACCGGATTCACCCCGGGAAAGACCGGCGGCACGGCAAACGTCCAGGGGACGGGCGCCCTCGGCGCGGCCGGCCCCAGCGAGGTCGACGGCGTCGACCACAGCGACGTGCCCGAGGAATACCGAGAGCAGGTCCGGCAGTACTTCCAGCCGTGAGGAGACGTTCGGCGAGGGCTAGGGCGAGGACGCTCGGCAAGACGAGGAAACGATGACGAACGACTTCGAGGTGCGCCTTCAGCAGGCCAAGGCCGCCATAGGGATCCTGCGCGACGCCATCGGCAAGATCATCGTCGGCCAGAGCGACGTGGTCGACCAGGTGATGTGGGGGCTGGCCGCCGGGGGCCACGTGCTGCTCGAGGGCGCGCCGGGGCTCGGCAAGACGCTGCTCGTTCGCACGCTCGCGCAGTGCCTGGATCTCCGCTTCTCGCGCATCCAGTTCACGCCGGACCTCATGCCGAGCGACGTGGTGGGCACGAACGTGCTCGTGATGGACGCGGCGCAGCGCGCAGCCGGGTCGATGTTCCAGGTGCAGCGCGGGCCCATCTTCGGGCAGATCGTGCTGGCCGACGAGATCAACCGGGCGACGCCGAAGACGCAGAGCGCGCTCCTCGAGGCGATGGCCGAGCACGCGGTGACCATCGCGGGGCAGCGGCTGGCCCTCGAGGAGCCGTTCTTCGTCCTGGCCACCGAGAACCCCATCGAGATGGAGGGCACGTACCCGCTGCCCGAAGCGCAGCTCGATCGGTTCCTCCTCAAGGTGGTGGTGCCGAATCCGAGCGAGGACGAGCTGTGCGAGGTGCTCGTCCGCACGACCGGGCGCGCGCCGGAGGCTCCGCCGCGCGTCATCGACCGGGACGCGGTGATGACGCTGCGGGGGATGTGCCGCGACGTGGCGGTGGCCGAGCCGGTGCTGCGCTACGCGGCGAGGCTCGTGCGGGCGAGCGATCCGTCGACGGGCGACGCGCCCGAGGCGGCGAAGCGCGCGCTTCGGTACGGGGCCGGGGTCCGCGGGGCGCAGTCGCTGGTGCTCGCGGCCAAGGCCGTGGCGCTGTGCGAAGGGCGGGCGAACGTGTCGTTCGAGGACGTGAAGCGCGTGGCCAAGCCGGCCCTGCGCCACCGGTTGATCCGGTCCTTCGAGGGCGAGGCGGAGGGCACGACGACGGACGCGGTGATCGACGCGCTGCTGGCGAGCGTGGGGACGCGGCCGGCGAGCGTGGAGGCGGAGCGACCGCGGGGTGCGGCGTGACGTTACGGCGGGGGTTGGCCGTCGCGGCGCTCTTCTTCGCGGGTCTGGCGGCGGGCGACGTCGACGCGGCCCCTCCGGGGGCGGGGGCTCCGGCGTCGCAGATCTCGCTGCGCGCGGCGCCGGTGTTCGGGGCGGACGCGGCGGCCGGCACGGGATGGGTGGAGCTCGTCGTCTACGTCGACAACGCGGGCGCGGCACCGGCGAAGGGCACGCTGGAGCTCGCCGGCAGCTACGGCGGCTACGCCATGGCCAGCACGGAGAACCGTTTCCTCGCGCGGGCGCCCTTTCACGTGCAGCCTCGCGCGGAGGCCATCCTTCGCATCCCCGTGCGCGGGGAGAGCTACGGCACGCCGACGCTGACGGTGTCGGCGATGGGGGACGACGGCGCGAAGCTCGCCGAGACGTCCGCGTCGCTGGGGACCTCGGAGGCGCCGCTGCTCGTCGACCTCGATGAGCCGTCGCGGCTCTCCGTGATGATGCGCGCGTGGCCGATGGCGCCCGCGTGGCGCTCCTCGTCGTCGCCCTACGCTTCGCCGGGAACGACCACCGCCCTCACCGTGGGCGCCCCCGCGGTCGACGCGACGACGGGAGACGTGGTGCTGCCCGAGCGCGCGGCCGGCTATTCGTCGGCGACCGTCGTCGTCGTGCCCTCCGAGCGGCTCGCGCGGCTCCAGGGGGCCGAGCTCGACGCGCTCGTGGGCTGGGTCCTCGCGGGAGGGACCATCGCCGTCTTTCCGACGCGCCCCGAGGACCTGCGCGCCGGGCTGCTGACGACGCTCGCGGGCGGCGCGGTGGCGATCGAGCCGCCGCCGTCGTCGATGATGACGCTGCCGGGCGCCTTCCGGACGAGCCCCGCGCCGACCTTCGCGCCGGTGCCGCCGCCGCCGATGCCCATGCCCTGGGGCCCAGCGGTCCCCTCCCCGGTCGACGCGGGCGGCGCGACGCCGATCGGATGGTTCTTGCCGGTCCGGACGACGCCCGTCGGGAGCGGCGCGGGCGTCGGGCCCTCGAACGCGCTGAGGGGCAAGCTCGTCGGCTACTCGGGGGGCAACCTGCATCCGACCGAGTACGGCGCGACGGCCGCCTACGGGCTCGGCCAGGTGCACGTGCTCGGCTTCGATCCCACCGCGTCGCCCGCCCTCGAGGATCCGTGGATGCACGCGCGCATGCTCGACATGCTCGGCGACGCCTGGGACCGCCGCGCCCTCCAGGCCTTCCCGAACGGCAGCGGCGCGCGGGGCACGAACCTCTACGAGGTGCACCGGGCGCTCGACCCGAACGAGAACTTCCGCCCTGCCCTCGGCATCGCGGCCATCCTCCTCGTTCTCTACTCGATCGCCGTCGGCCCGCTCACGTTCCTGCGAGCGCACCGGCGCGGCCGTCCGCTCGATCCGCTCGTGTGGGCGCCGGTCGCGAGCGCGACGTGCTTCGCGCTCATCGTCGTCGTCGGCCTCGCGGGCAAGGGGTGGAGCGGCCGGGCGCGCCACATCGCCCTCGTCGAGGCCGGGGCCGGTATGTCGCGGGGGAGCGCGCGTCGCTTCCGCGGCTTCTTCGCCAGCCAGACCCGGGCCATGCGCGTCCGCGCCTCGGAGCCGACCAGCGTGCTCGAGGTGGTGACGACCGACTCGCGCTCGCAGGGGACGCCCGTGCTGCGCCTCGACAAGGACGGCGCTTCGCTCGAGGACCTGACCAGCCTGCCGTGGCAAACGGTGGTCGTCAGCGAGGACGGCTTCACGGAGCTCGGCAGCGGCATCGCGGTCCGGGAGAAGGGCGACGGCAGCGTCGTCGTGGCCAACCACACGGGGCGAGAGCTGCGCAACGTCGTCGTGTGGGCGCCCAAGGCGGACGCGAGCTTCTTCGCGACGGTCGCCCCGGGCGACACGATCCTGTCGAGCGGGGGGCGCACGCTGTTCGCGGCGTCCGCGCGCCGGTCCGTGACGGCGGGAACGCGGACCGTGCACCCGCTCGATCTGCACTTCATGACCACGGTGCTCGGTCACTCGTCGGACGACGTGGTGACGCAGTGGTCCGCGATGTCGTCGGCGGCCGGCTCGGCGACGGACTGGTGGCCCGACGACGTGCCGGCGGTCATCGGCGAGATCCGCGGCGGCGAGGGCGTCAAGACCGACGCCGGGCTGCGGGTCGAGAGCGACGTGCTCCTCTTCCACGTGGTGGGCGAAGGGGGTGCGACGTGACCGTCGAGGCGGTCCTCCCCGCGCCGGTCGCGGCGCCGGCTCCGAGGCCGGCCATCCGCGTGCGCCACCTGTGGCACCGCTTCGGCAAGCTCGACGTGCTGCGCGACGTGAGCTTCGACGTGCACGAGGGGGAGATCTTCGGCTTCATCGGCCCGAACGGCGCGGGGAAGACGACGACGATCCGCGTGATGGCGACGCTGCTGGAGCCCATGGCGGGGAAGGTCGAGATCGACGGCTGGGACGTGACGATCGATCCGCAGGCGGTCCGCAAGGTCATCGGGTACATGCCGGACCACGCCGGCGTCTACGAGCGCGTCACGGTGCGCGAGTACCTCGAGTTCTTCGCCGACGCCTACCAGGTCCCCACGGCGGGGACCACCTACGCCGTCGTCGACGCCGTGATGGAGCTCACGGATCTGACGAAGCTCCGCGACAAGCTCGTGGCCACGATGAGCAAGGGCATGAAGCAGCGCCTGCAGCTCGCGCGTACGCTCCTCCACGATCCGAAGGTGCTCATCCTCGACGAGCCGGCGAGCGACCTCGATCCGCGGGCACGCATCGAGATCCGGGATCTGCTCGTCGAGCTCCGGTCGATGGGCAAGACCATCTTTCTCAGCTCGCACATCCTCACGGAGCTCGCCGACGTGTGCACGTCGGTGGCCATCCTCGAGCGCGGGCGGCTCGTCGTCGCCGGACCCATCTCGGACATCGCGCGGCGGCTCGAGGCAGCGCAGGCGCAGCAGCCCGCCGCGCCACTGCCGGCACCCGAGGTCGGACCGCTGCCCATGGCCGGGGCGACGAGCGGGGTCCTCGCCGAGTGGAACGCACCGGACATGCTGCCCGCGCCGGCTCCCGCGGCCGTGGCTCCCACGCGCAACGTCCGCATCAAGGCGCTCGCCCCCGGCGAGGCCGTGTACGCCGCGCTCGTGTCCATGCAGGGCATCCACAGCGTGTCGCCCGGACCCGCCGGATCAGTCGTCGTGAAGTACGCGGGTGACGAGCAGATGGTCGCGGGGATCGTGCGGGCGCTCGTCCTGGCGAACATCCCGGTGGTCGGCGTCGAGCCCGAGCGAAACGAGCTCGAGAGGATCTTTCTCGAGGTCACCAAGGGAGAAGTGCAGTGACTGCGCCCGCCGCCGTGCCCCTTCCGACGCCCGGCCTCATCGAGCGGCTCCTCCGCGATCCCAACGCCATCTGGATGCGCGAGATGCGCCAGTCCGCCCGCCTGGCGCGGACGCCCTGGGTCCTCTTCGCGCTGACGCTGACCCTGGGCCTGCTCATGTGCTCGATCGGCGGCCTGGCGGCGGCGAGCGACACGACGCCCGCGACGATCGGCGGCGTGCTCTTCCAGGTGTTCTTCTCCATCGCGTACCTCGTCGTCGTACTCGTCGGTCCGGCGGTGGCTGCGAACGGCGTCGCCTCGGAGCGCGAAGGGCGCACCTGGGAGGCGGTGCTTCTGACGGGCCTCAAGCCCAATGAGGTCGCGCGCGGCAAGTTCATGGCCGCGTACACGACCATCGCCCTCTACATCGTCGTCCTCGCGCCCGTGGGCGCCCTCTCGTTTCTCTTCGGGGGGGTGACCGCGACCGAGGTGGTCGTCGCCTTCGTGTTCCTGTTCCTCGTCGCGGGGCTCGCCGTCGCGTTCGGGCTCGCCGTGAGCTCGCTCATGTCGAGCCTCCGCGGGGCGATCGTCGTCACGCTGATGCTCGCCATCCTCGTCGGGCCGATCCTCTATTTCATCTTCGGCTTCGGCGCGTCTTTCGGGATCCACAAGCTCTGGAACGAGGTGCCCGAGGCGTTCCCCATCTGGCTCCCGCTCGCGTACTCCCGCGGCACGCTCGGGCTCGAGTATGCGCTCCTCCTCCTCGCCCTGCCGCTGCTCATGATCGCCACGCCCGCCTGGTTCCTCTACGAGGCCACCGTCGCGAACCTCAGCGGCGACGCCGACGATCGCTCGACGGGCCTGAAGCGCTGGTTCTTCTTCTCGACGCCGCTCATCGCCATCGCCTGCGCCGTCCCCAGCGCCGTGGCCGACGACGACGAGGCGCGCATGGTGCTTTCGATCATGGGGCTCAGCACCTTTGCGCTCTACCTCGCGTTCTGCGCGTTCCTCTTCACGGGAGAGCCGTCGGGACCGTCGCGACGGGTCCGCATCCACTGGGAGCGCGAGCGGGCGGGCCTCATGAAGCGCTTCTTCGGGCCGGGCCTGCCGAAGACGGCCATGCTCGTGGCTGCGCTCGGCTTCGCCGGCGTGTGGCTCATCGCGTTCGGTGACATGGGGCTGCTCCAGCTCCTCGGCTCGAGCTCGAAGAAGGCGACGTACATCGAACAGGTCTTCTTCTTCGCGCTCTACACGGCGGGCTTCTTCCTCTTCGTGACGGGGCTCACCGCGTGGCTCCGATCGCGAAAGCAGACGCCGTGGATCGCGCGGCTCGTGGCGGCGGCGCTCCTCTTTCTCATCTCGGCGGGGCCCTGGGTGGTCGCCGCCATCGGGGGCGTGCTCGCCCAGCACCACGGGGACGACTGGCTGGTCATCGGCGCCCCCAGCCCGTTCTACGCGCTCTACATGATGAGCTGGCTGGACTCGTCGTACTCGCGGACCGACGTGCCGGTGATCGAGATCGGGGCGGCGATGTCGCTCCTGTGGGGGATGTTCGGCATCGCCCTGCTCGGCGCGGCCGCGCAGCGATGCCATCGCGCCGTCCGTGACCACGACGCCGCGGTGGCCGCGGCGGAGGCGGCTCTTCGCGCCGAGGACGCGCCGCCCGAGCCCGCGCCGCCCGGGCCCGCGCCGGCGCCCGCTGAGGCCGTGGTCGCCGGATGAGCGGGACGCTGCTCGATCCCGCATTCACCCGAGAGCTCGAGGCGCTGCGCCGGCGGCTGCGAGTGCGGGCCCGCTCGGGGACGGCCGGCGACCACGTGGCGTCGCGACGCGGGAGCAGCGCCGAGTTCCTCGAGCACCGCCCGTACGCGCCGGGCGACGACCTGCGGCGGATGGACTGGCTGGCCTTCGCGCGCACCGGAGAGCCTGTGCTCAAGCTGTTCCGGGCGGAGGAGGACGTCGTCCTGCGTCTCGTGGTCGACGCGAGCGGCTCGCTCGACACGGGGGACCCGCCGAAGATGCACGTGGCCAAGCGGGTCGCGGCGGCCATCGGGTACATGGCGCTGGCGTCGAGCGAGCGCGCGCAGGTGCTGGCGGCGGGGGACGGCCTGGTGCGCATGCGGGAGCCGCTGCGAGGGCGAGGGGCGCTGGCGAAGCTCCTCCGCGAGCTCGACGCCCTCGTGCCCGAGAAGGGGACCAACCTCGCGAGCGCGATCGACGCCGTCGTGCTCCGCTCCCCTCGACCCGGGATGCTCGTCGTCGTCAGCGACTTCCTCGACGCCGGGCCCTTCGAGGCCGCGCTCGGGCGAGCCGCTTCGGCGGGGCACGATCTCGCCATGATCCAGGTGCTCGCGCCCGAGGAGCTCGACCCGCCCTGGGACGGCGATCTGGCGCTCGAGGACGCCGAGACCGGCGACGTCGTGGAGGTGACCATCGACGCGCGCGCGGTCGAGGCATACCTGGCGCGGCTCGCCGGGCTCGTCGCGCTCCTGCGCGCGACCGCGAAGAGGCACGGGGCCACGTACGTTCGCCTGCCCACGGTCGAGCCCCTGCTCGACGCGGTACGCCGGTTCGTCGCGCGGACCGTCGACTGAGGCGCGGGGGACCATGGGCGGCTTCCACTTCCTCGACCCCAAGGGCCTCCTCCTGCTGGCGGGCTTGGTGCCCCTCATCGTTCTCTACATCCTCAAGATCAAGCGCCGGCGGCAGCGCGTCTCGTCGACGTGGCTCTGGGCGTCGGCGCAGCGCGATCTCCTGGCGAAGCACCCCTTCCGCAAGCTCATGCCGGAGCTTCCCCTGCTCCTCGAGATCCTCGCGCTCGTCGCGCTGGCGGTGGCCCTGGCGCGTCCCTCGACGCGCGGCGGGACGATCGACGGCGACCACGTCGCGGTGGTGCTCGACACCAGCGCGTCGATGGCCACGCGCATCGGCGGCGCGGCCGGGACGACGACCCGCATGGACCAGGCGAAGCGGGCGGCGCAGAACGTCGTCTCGCAGCTCTCGCCGGGCGCGGACGCGATCGTCATCGAGGGCGGACGGGAGGCGCGCGTCGTCGCGCCTCTCGACCGGGACCCGCGGCGCCTTCAGTCGGCGATCGCGACCGTCGCCGTCCGCGAGGTCGAGGGAGACCTGGGCGGCGCGGTGGCCCTCGCCGCCGACCGCCTGCGCTCGCTGGGGGGCCGGCAGCGCATCGTCGTCGTCACCGACGGCGCGCTCGCGCACGAGGAGCCGCTCGTGGTCGGCGGCATCCCCACCGAGGTCCTCGGGGTCGGCGACGAAGAGGAGAACGCCGGCATCGTGCGGGTCGACGTCCGCTCCGGCGTCGACGCGACCAGCCACCACGAGCAGGTGCAGGTGTTCGCGATGGTCCAGAGCTTCGGCGCGCGGCCCCGGGAGGCGTACGTCACGCTCGCCCTCGAGGGCCGGACCGACCCGGTGGCGTCGCGCCGCCTGCTCCTCGAACCGAACGCCAAGCTGCCCGTCGTGCTGACCTTCGAGCCCCGGGCGGAGGACCACGGCCTCGGGCTCGTCGTGCAGCTCGCGCCCGGGGACGCCGAGCCTGCGGACGACGCGGCCTACGGGCGGGTGCCCGGCTCGCTCCGCATGCCCCTCGTCGTGGCGTCCGACGCGCCGTACTCGTGGACGACGCGGGCGATCGAGGCGGACCCGAACGTCGATCTCCAGCGCCTCAGCGTGCCCCAGCTGGCGACCGTCAACGTCGACCCCGAGGCGATGGTCATCGTCGAGGGAGCCTGCCCCGCCAGCGTCCCCGGCCGGGACGCGCTCGTCCTCGCGCCGGCCCCCGGCAGCTGCTTCGGCGTCGGCGTCGGCGCGCCCGTGGACGACCCGCCGCTGACGTCGTGGGAGACGGGCGATCCGCGGCTGCGCTTCCTCACGCTCGACGGAGTTCACGTCGCGCGCTCTCTCGCGCTCGACGCGCACGGGGCCAGCGCCGCGCTCGTGCGCTCGTCGTCCACGACGCTGATCGCCGATGCGTCGCTCCCGGGCAGGACCGTCACCGTGGTCGGCTTCGATCCCGGCGACAGCGACTGGCCGCTGAAGGCCTCGTTCGTCCTCTTCGTCCGCAACGTCGTCGAGCTCGCCCGGCTGCACCGCGCGCAAGGGGCCGCCGGGCCGGCGCGCACCGGCGACCCTGCCCGCGTGTCCGTCCCGGACGGGACGACCCGCGTGCTCGTCGACGGACCGGGTCTGCCCGAGCGCGAGATGCCGGCCAAGGACGGGGTCGCGATCCTGCCGCCGCTCGATCGGGCAGGGCTCTACCACGTGCGCTGGAACGACCCGCACGTGGGGTCCGCGCTCATCGCCGCCAACCTGACGAGCGCGCGCGAGAGCGACATCCGCGCACGGCCCGTCCCCATCGCGGGGGCGCCTTCGGCCACGACGACGACGAGCGCCGCGCGCGTCCTCGACGCGCATAGCGAGTGGGTGACGTGGCTCGCCCTGCTGGCCGCCCTGGCCATCGCCGCCGACGTGTACTGGACCACGAGGCAGCCGCGGGCACGCCGCGCGACCACGTCGCCATGATCCCCACGGTCGCTCGCCTCTGGATGCTCGGCGTCGCGGTCGCGCTCGTCCTCGGCGTGCTCGCCTTCGCCTTCGGAGCGCGCCGGCGCGGCCTGCTGAGGGCGAACGGCCTCTTCGTGGCGCTCGTGGGGGCCGCGCCGCTCGTCTACGAGGGCCTGGTCCTCGCCGGGCTGACGCGCGAGACGTACCTCCGTTTCCACCATCCGCAGGCGCTGCTGCTCGTCGCCGCGGTGGGTCTCTTCCTCGGCCTGCGCCTGTCGCGTCTGCCGCTCCGGATGGGCCGCGGGCGCAAGGGCGCGCTCGTCGCGCTGTCGGCGTTCGCCGGCCTCGGCGCCGCGCTCATCGTGGCGGAGCCCGAGCTCGGGAGGCCGCTCGACCGGCTCGCAGTGGTCGTCGCGCTCGACCGATCGCGGTCCATCGACCTCGTGCCGGGCGCCGAAGCGCGGGTACGCTCGGAGCTCCAGGTCGCCGAGAAGTCGATGCACGACGACGACCGCATCGGCACCGTGGTCTTCGGGGCCGAGGCCGCGGCCGAGGATCCTCCGCGCCCTCGGAGCGAAGCGGCGCCGCCGCAGCGCGTGGAGGTGGGGCGGGACGCGACCGATCTCGAGGCGGCCATTCGCCGGGCCATCGTCGAGCTGCCCGCCGACGCGGTGGGGCGGGTCGTGCTGGTGAGCGACGGCGTCCAGACGCGGGGCGACGCGCTGGCGGCGGCGGCCGCCGCGGTGGCGGCGGACGTCCAGGTGGACGTGGTCGTGCTGGATCAGAAGCTCGTGCCGGATGTTCGCGTCGTCAGCGTGCGCGCGCCGCCGCGAGCCGACGAGGGCGAGCCCTTCGAGCTGCGCGTGGTGACGTCGAGCGCGGTCGCCACGGACATCGAGCTCCGGGTCCGGCGGGACGACGGCGAGGTGAGGGTCGTACGGACGCGCATCGAGAAGGGCGAGGACGTCCTCCGGCTCCGCGAGATGGCCAGCGATCCGGGGCTTCACCGGTACGACGTCGCGATCACCGCGCTCGATCCGAGCGCCGACGGCGCCCCGGACGACAACGTCGGCAGCGCCTTCGTCCGGGTGCGCGGCGCATCGCTCGCCCTCGTGCTGGAGGGGGACTCGGGGCACGGCGCGCCGGTGCGGAAGGCCCTCGAGGCGAGCGGCTTCCGGGCCCTCGAGCGGAGCACGACCGGCGTCCCCTCCGACGTCGGCGGTCTCGCGCCGTACGACCTCGTCGTCCTCAGCGACGTGCGCGCCAGCGACTTGAGCACGACGCAGATCGACGCGCTCGCGGCCTACACGCGCGACCTCGGCGGAGGCCTCTTGCTGATGGGAGGGGACCGCTCGATGGGGCCAGGCGGCTACGCACGCACGCCGATCGAGGAGGTTTCGCCCGTCGCGTTCGATCTCAAGCAGGAGAAGCGCCGGGCGTCGCTCGCCGAGGTCATCGCCATCGACTACAGCGGCTCGATGGGGGCCATGGTCAGCGGGCACACCAAGCTCGAGCTGGCCAACGAGGCCGCCGCGCGCTCCGCGTCGCTGCTCGGAGAGGGCGATCGGCTGGGCGTCGAGCACGTCGACACCGTCGTGCGGTGGACCGTCCCGATGTCGCCCGTGAAGGATCCGCAGGCCATCGGCAACGACATTCGCAAGGTCGGCGTCGGCGGGGGCGGCATCTACACGGACATCGCCCTCCGCGCCGGGTACGAGGCGCTCGGCAAAGAGAGCGTCAACCTGAAGCACCTGCTTCTCTTCGCCGACGGCGCGGACGCCGAGCAGATCGCAGGTTGCCGCGCGATCGTGAAGGAGGCCTACGACCACGGGATGACGACGAGCGTCATCTCGCTCGGCCGCGGGAGCGACTCGCCGGAGCTCGAGGTGCTCTCCAAGATGGGCGGCGGTCGCTTCTACCTCATCGAGGACGCCACCAAGCTCCCCGCGGTCTTCACGCAGGAGACCATCCTGGCGGCGCGCAGTGCGATCCACGAGTCGCCCTTCAAGGTCTCGGTGGGCATGCCGGCCGCACCGACGCGCGGGATCGACTTCGGCAAGCAGCCTCCCCTCGAGGGCTACGTGGTCACCGTGCCCAAGCCGCGCGCCAGCGTGCTGCTCGGCGGCCCGGAGGACGACCCGGTGCTGGCGGCGTGGAGCGTCGGCATCGGCCGCGCGGCGGCGTTCACCAGCGACTACAAGGACCGGTGGGGTCAGCAATGGCTGGCGTGGCCCGAGGCCGCGCGTCTCTTCGGTCAGCTCGGTCGCGACGTCGCGCGAAAGGCCGACGATCCGCGCGTCCGGCTGGACGCCGACACGAGCAGCGGCGAGCTCCACGTTCGCGCCGACGTGGTGGGCGACGACGGCCGCGCGCAGACGTTTCGGCGCCTGACGGCGCACATCGCGGGCCCCGACGGGTTCGCGCGCGACGTGCCGCTGGAGGCCGTCGGCGCAGGACGCTACGCGGCGACCGTGCCGCTGTCTCGCCCGGGGACGTACGTGGCCGCGGCGAAGGACGAGGTGAGCGGCGAGCCCGTGGGAACGATCGGAGCCGTGCTGACGGCGGGCGAGGAGCTGAGGCCGACAGGAAGCGATCGCGTGCTGCTCGGCCGCATCGCGGCGATGACCGGGGGCAAGGTGCGCGACACGCTCGCGGGCCTGTTCGACGATCGAGCCGCGCGGCGCTTCGCCTACAAGTCGCTGGTCCCCTGGCTCGCGCTGCTATCCGCCTTGGCCATGCTGCTGGCGGTCGCCGCGCGACGCGTCGGCGTGCCCGACGTGTTCGCCGTGCTGTCGGCGCGCGCACGCGTCCGGCGGCAGGAGAGCGAGCGGCGGCGCGCGGACCAGGCCGCGGAGGCGGCGCGGTCGCAGGCGGTGGCGATCGAGGAGCAGCAGCGGCTGCGGGACGCCATCGTCGCCCGCCGGCAGCGCGACGCGACGGCGACGCGGGACCTGTCCGCCGTTCCCTTCGGACCTGGGGCCTCGACGCCGGCCCCTCCGGACGCGCGACCGCCGCTCCCTCCCGCCGCAGCGCAGGGGCCCGCGCCGGGTCCCGCGGCCCCACTCGCCCCGACCGAGCGCCTTCTCACCGCGGCCGAGCGGCTCGCGCTCAAGCGGCGCAACCGACGCTGACGACGCGCCGCTCGAGCCGCGTCAGTGCATCATCACGACGAGCGTCACCGCGCCGCCCACGACGAGCGCGAGGAGACCCACCGCCACCGGCAGGAGCCATCCGGGCTTGGCCGTGGGGATGCCCGCGGCCTCGAGCTCGTCGGGGAAATCCCCGAGGCGCGCGCGCGCGTCGGTCTCCTGACCCATCGGCAGCGTCGAGGGCACCGGAGGCGCCGCAAACGGGTCGGCGGCGACGTCGAGCGCCACCGGCTTCAGCGCCATGATCCGCGCGAGGCTCTGGGTGATCTGCCGTGAGAGCTCCTGCTGCGGCGTCGTCGCCCAGAGGCGGTGGTCGCCGGTCAACCCGTACGCCTGACCGACCCGGTCCGCGAGCTCACCGACGCTCTTCGTGCGGATGTTGGCGTTCTTCGCGAGCGCCGTCTCGAGAACCTCGTCAAGCCCGGGCGGCACCGGGTACTTCGCGCTGGCCGCCTTGATGCTCGGCGCGACCGGGTCCTTCGTCATGATGGCGAGGAGGATCGACGGTCCGTTGTTCCCCGTGAAGGGCACCTCGCCGGTCATGCACTCGTAGATGACGGCGGCGAGCGCGAACACGTCGGCGCGCGCGTCGATGCTCTCCAGGCCCTGGGCCTGCTCCGGGGACATGTAGTACGGGCTGCCGATGGTGGTGCCGAGGACGGTGAGCTTCTTGCGGTTGCCGCCGCTCTGATCCTTGACCGACCCGAAGTCGAGCAGCTTGACGTTGTCGCCCTCGCGCGTGCCGCAGAGGAAGAGGTTGTCGGGCTTGAGATCGCGGTGGATGAAGTTGCGGTTGTGCGCCTCGTCGAGCCCGATGGCGACCTGCGACAGCATGCGCACGATGCGCTCGGGCGGGAGCACCTTCTCGCGCTTGAGCACGTACCGAAGCTCCTCGCCGTCGAGGAACTCCATGGCCAGGAGCCACGTGGAGGAGACGATGTCGCGCTGGAAGTCGAGCACCTGGACGATGTGCTCGTGCGGCAAGAGGGCGCTGATCTCGTACTCGCGCTTGAACCGCTCGAGGGCGATCTCGTCTCTTGCCACGTCCTCGTGGAGGACCTTCACGGCCACGCGCGAGTCGGTCTGCTTGTCGATGCCCTCGTAGACCCGGCCCATGCCGCCGTCCGCCACGACGCGACGGATCTCGTAGCGGCCACCGAGGCGCGTACCGAGGCGCGGGTCGTCGGCCGAGACGGCGATCGGCGCCATGCTGGCGGAGGTGAGGGCCGTCCCGTCGGCGGGGCAGAAGCCGGCGTCGTTCGGAAAGCTGCGCTGACAGACGGGGCAGCTCTTCAAGACAATCCGCTCGCAAGCTCGCGGGGTTCGTTCATGTCGTCGATGGCGAGGTGCGAGCGTCTCCGACGCCGGCGGTCCCCTCGGACGAGCCTATCGCGCGTCCCCACCTCGGCGAAAGTGCGACGCGCGTGCGCAGCCCCGTCGAGGCGTACGTCCGTTCAGCTTCGGGCGGGAGCATCCGCGGCAGCCTGGGGGGCCGCGAAGTAGATGATGCGGTTGCACGAGGGGCACTGCTCGAGGACCGGCTCCCGGCGGAGGCGGTGAAAGACCTGCGGCGGAAGGGACATGTGGCAGGCCTTGCAGGTGCCGTCGGTGGTCTGGGCGATGGCCGTGCCGCGCTTGGAGCGGATCATCTCGTAGCGCCGGTAAAGCGGCACCGGGAGCTGCTTGGCGGCCGCATCGCGTTCCACCTTCTTGGCCTGCTCTTTCCCGCCGACCTCACCGAGCTTGGAGCTGATGTCTCCCTCGCGGGCGCCCAGCTCGTCGGCGAGCTTCTTGTGGTCCGCCTCGGTGGCCTCGATTTGCTGGCGGGACGCGTCGGCATCGGCGGTGAGCTTGCCGATCTCTTCTTCGCGATCTCGCACGAGCTTCCGCAGCTCCTCCAGCTCGCGCTGCGCGGCGTTGGACTCGCGCTCCGTGCGAGACCGCGACAGCTTCTCGCGCGAGTGCTCCAGCTGCTGGTTCATGTTGCGCACGTCCTGAATGAGCTCGCCGCGGGTCTTGTCCATGGCGGCGAGGGCGGCGCGGTCCGTGGCGAGCTTGTCGTCGAACTTGGAGATGCCGGACTTGAGCCCGTCGAGCGTCGACCGCTCTTGTGTCAGCTCGTCTGTGAGCTCTTTCAGCTCAGCGTCGATTTGCGCGAGTTTTTCGAGGGCGCGAATCTGTTCGGGGATGCTCAATGCGTGACTCCGGGACAGGGAGGAAGGGGTATCGAGGTACATAGCGCAGGCTGGGCCTTTAGGCGAAGGGGGATGGCCAGTGGGCCGGCCGCCCGCGGCGGACGGTGGGCCCGTGGGACGGACATCCAAGTGGGACGGTGGGCCCGTGCGCCCACCAGTGGGCCCACCTGGGTTCGAACCAGGAACAGCCCGGTTATGAGCCGGGGGCTCTGACCGATTGAGCTATGGGCCCGCATCGCGCATCCCGGCCGCACGTTCGAGGCTGGGGCGCGAAGTCGAGCGGCGGATGCCACGCCACGGAACGTAGTCGAAAGGACCGCGAGACGGAAGCTCTGCCATCAGCGAGTGCAGGCCACCGTTCGGAACGAGGCGGCTGGGTCGCCCGGAAAAGCGACGAGCATCCGGCCGTCGCCACCCGGCAACGTGGCGAGCGGCAGCGCCTCGTCGAGCAGCGCCTCCGCGCTCGGCGGAGCGACCGGCGTACCCACGGCGTCGAGCGGGAGCAATCGCATCTCCTCGTGCGGGCCGATCCATGCCAGCCACGGCGCCTCGCCCTCGACGAGCGACGGAGCGCCGCGGCCGAGCCCGTCGCCGGGGAACGCGACCGGCGGCTCGACGCCGTCCGCCCGAACCCGCACTCGAAGGAGCACGCCCCCCGAGCCGTCCACCGCCTCGCCGTCGTCGCGCGCCACGACGAGGAGCGTGGGCCGCCCATCGCCCGGCAGCGATTGCACGTCGTAGGCGGACACGTGGCCCGACGTCGACGTGAGGCGCCGCGTCGGGCCGGTCGGCGCGCCGGCCGCATCGACCGTCACCACCTCGAGCCAGGAGTACGCCCGCGGCTCGCCGATGGCCTCCAGCGCCGCGGACGCCGACGCGTCGACCGCGACTGCCGGATCGGCCCGGCGCGCCATCCAGAGGACGAAGTACCCCGCGCCGTCCGCTGCCACGCGCGGCATCTCGGCGTCGGAGTCGGACGACGACGCGTCGCGCGCGGGACCGGGATGGTCGGGGCCGATCGGAGCGACCCGCACGACCCCGCGCGCCGCGGTCCCCGTCGTCTCCTCGTCCCAGGCGACGAGGCCGGGGCCGAGATCGAACGACAGGGAGTCGTCCCGCTGCTGCACGACGGAGGGAAGGGGCTTGGCTTCGCCGGACGGACCGATGACCTGGAGGGCCAGCTCGCGGGAGTCGGTCTTCTTCGGCAGCGCGTAGTCCGCCGCGAGCAGCTCCTTGCCGTTGCCGCGTGCGACGATGCGCGGCGGCGAGGCGTCGCCGAGCGTCACGCCGAGCTCGACGACGCGGGCGGAGGTCACGTTCCTGTCGACGAGCGCGACGGCCGCCATCCTGCCGGCCGCCGTGCGGTGGACGAGGCCCACCGCGTACCCTTCTCCGAAGAGAACGGCGTCCCCCACCTCGAGGTCCTCCGGGCTCGCGACCGCAGCGCCGCCGCCGGCGGCGTGGCAGCGAGAAGCGACGACCGCCGGAAGCTCGCCCGGTCCGGCTTCGACCTTCGGAGGCGCGGCCATGGCGTCGGCCGGACCCGGCGCTCCGTCCTGTCCGCGGCGACACGCGAGGAGAGGCACCAGCACCGCCAGCGCGAGAGCGATCCCCGTCTTCATCGCGGATCCAGGAACCCCTCGACGACCTCGAGCGCGAGCTCGTAGCGCTCGAGCGGCGGCATGACGTAGGCCCCCGCCACGCGGCCCCGCACGGCGGAAAGCATCTCCCGTGCGATGGCCACGCCCTCCTTGCGCGCGGCGGCGCCGCTTCCGGCCTTCCGCATCCGCTCGCGAACGCTGTCCGGAACCTGCATTCCGGGGACCTCGTTGTGGAGGAACTCGGCGTTCCGGTAGCTCGCGAGAGGCAGCAGCCCGACGAGGACGGGGAGCCCGAGGGGCGCGAGGTCGTCGAGGAAGCGCTCGAGCGCGCGCGCGTCGTACACGGGCTGCGTCATGACCAGCTCGGCGCCCGCGGCCTTCTTCTCGTGGAGCCGGGAGATCTCCCGGCTGTAGTTGAGCGACGCGGGCTCCGCGCCGGTCGCCAGGACGAAGCGGGTCGTCGCGCCGAGGGGTTTGCCGCCCGGGTCGACGCCGTGGTTCAGGCGGGCCGCCAGCTTGAGGATGCCGATGGAGTCGAGGTCGTAGACCGCCGACGCGTCCGGGAAGTCACCCATCTTCGGCGGGTCCCCCGTGATGATGACGAGGTTCCGGACGCCCAGATCGTGCGCACCGAGCAGATGGGCGAGCGTCCCGAGCAGGTTCCTGTCGCGCCCGCAGACGTGCACGATCGTCTCGAGGTCGACCTCCCGCTGGATCCGGACGGCGAGCGCGAGGTTGCTCATGCGGGCCTGCGCGCGCGCCCCGTCGGCGATGTTGACGACGTCGACGCCGCCCTCCTTGAGCATCCTCGCCGCGGCGATCGCCCGCGACGGATCGAGCCCGACCGGGGGGTTCACCTCGACGGACACGACGAAGCGGCCGCGCGCCACCTTCGCCGCCAGGTTGCTCCGCTGGTCGAAGGCGACCGGCTGGAGCGCGCCCGGCAGGATGGCCGGCACGACGCCGGTGGTGTCCGCCCGCGAGAGCTCCTCGTCGGTCCGCGGCTCTCCCTCCGACGGAGCCGCCATGCGCGCAGCGGCCGCGATGCGCTTGATGTGGTCGGGCGTCGTCCCGCAGCAGCCTCCGACGAGGTGCACCCCGACGCGGATCATGCGGCGCGCGTACACGCCGAAGTACTCCGGCGTCGACACGTAGACCATTCGCTCGTCGACCCGGCGAGGGAGACCGGCGTTGGGTGCCGCGAGCACGGGCAGCCCGAGGGGAACGATCTTCTCGACGGCCGCGAGCACGGCCATCGGCCCGTCCGAGCAGTTCACGCCGACGACGCTCGCGCCCCACTCCCGCGAGAGCCGCGCGATCTCCTCGGCGTCCGTCCCGTCCGCCATGCGCCCCGACTCGTCGAGCGACACGCTGGCGACCACGGGCAAGCCCCCCGCGGCGTCGACCGCCGCTTCGACCGCCGCCCGCAGCTCCGGGGTTTGGCGGATCGTCTCGACGAAGAGCGCGTCGACGCCGCCGTCGACGAGGGCGTGGGCCTGCGCCGAGAATGCCGCCTTCACCTTGGCGAGATCGCCCGCGCTCGCCTCGCCGAGGAAGTAGCCGCTCGGCCCGATGGCACCCGCCACGTACGCCTGACCCGCGGCCGCCGCGCGCGCCACGCGGACCCCCGCCGCGTTGAGCTCGCGGACACGGGACTGCAAGCCGTACTTCTCGAGCCGGAGCGCGTTCGCCCCGAAGGTGTTGGTCTCGATGACCTGGGCGCCGGCGCGGACATAGTCGTCGTGAACCTTGCCGACGAGCTCGGGGCGAGACAGGTTGAGCTCCTCGAAGCACGCGCTGAAGAGCACTCCGCGCTCGTAGAGCTGGGTGCCCATCGCGCCGTCGACGACGAGGACGCCGGTTCGGACGGCGTCGAGGAAGGGCCGCTCGGTCCTGGGGGGGTTGCTCGGCATGGATGGGGCGCCAGGCCCGATGTCCAGATAGCACGACGCTCGACCCCGTGTGCCTGCGCTGGTACACGCGGGGAGCATGCGACGCGCGCTCTTCGTGGCCATCGCGGGTCTCGCGCTGACGGGCTTCGCCTGCGGCGGCGCGTCGCCTCCGCCCGCGCGTCCGGCGGCGCCGCCCGTCGCCAGCGCTGCGCCGGCGCCCGACCCCGGCCCGGTCGCGCCTCCGCTGCCTCCGAGCTGGCCCGAGCCCCTCGCGCAGGCGATGCATGGCCGCGGCGATCCGCACGCGGAGCCCATCGTGCTCCCACGCGACGCGCGCGGACGCGACCGGTGGCTCGTGTTCGTCGGCTCGAGCGACGTCGCCGTCGGCGCCTGGCGCGTGACGCGCGGCTCGACCGGCGAAGCGCAGGTCGAGGCCGTGGAGCACTGGCCGACGGGCGTGCGCGTCGTGGGCGGGATCGTCGAGGGCGGCGTCGCGTACGTGCTGCTCGAGAGCGTGGCCGTCCTCGATCAGCCGGCCGGGCGGCGGGGCGTGTGGATCGACGCAGGCTCGCATGCGTCGCCGTTCGACGGCTCGCCGATGGCGCTCGCCGACGTCCCGGACGTCGCGGCGCTCGCGGCGCGGTTGGCCCATCCGCCCCTCGTGGGCTCGACCGAGCGTACCGCGGTGGCTTTGCTGTCCACGCTGCGCGCCGCCAGCGCATCGGCCCCGATGCTCGCGCGTGTTCTCGCGGCAGAAGGGGCCGACGTGGGGCTGTCGTGGCAGTCGACCTTCGTGCAGAGCGTCGGCCGGCTGGACGGCGAAGGCACGGATCCCTCGCCGCTCGCCGAGCGCGCGCTCGCCATCGTGCGGGCTGCCGTCACGACGCAGGCGTGCGGCGCCGACAGCTGCGAGGCCTGGAGCGACGGCGGCCACGCGGTGGTCCGGTTCGTCGTGCAGGGCGGACGCTGGGTGGTCCGCGCCCTCGTCGAGGACGCTCCGGTCGCCCGCGGAGCGGCGGTCGGCCCGGCCCGCCCCGTCCCGGCGACGGCCGACACGTCGGCCACCGATGCTCTCCTCCGCGCGCGCGCCCGCGACGTGAAGCAGGTGCTCGGCGAGGCGCCGCTCTCGGCGTCCGGCGGCACCATCGGCGTCGGGCTGACGGACATGACCCCGGACGTACCCGTGATCGCGGTGCGAGAGGGCGCCGCGGCGCGCGTCTTTCCGATCGACGTGGGGACGGTCCGCGCCGAGGCCGCCGAGGCCCACTGGGATGCCGCGTTCGCAGACGTGGACGGCGACGGGCGCACCGACGTCGTCCTCCGCATGACCGGCAAGCGCTCCGACGGCTCGCCCATGACGTGGACGCAGACCTTTCTCGCCCCGCCGCCGTCGGTGCAGGCGACGACCGTCGAGGCCGATCTCGTGACCTCTCTCGCCACCATGGACGCCCCCGACATCGGCGCCGCCGTCCAGGCCGCGACGTCGCTGCCGGCGGGAGGCGTCGCGCACGACGACGCGTGCCGCCTCCTCAGCGCCGCGAGCACACCCGCCGGCTTCCGACGGGTCGCGTCCGCCGATGCGCGCGTCCTCCGCTTCGACGAGCCGGGGATGCCCACGTGGCGGCCGAAGGTCGTCCCGGCGGCGAAGCTCGGCGCGGACGACGTGCGCGGCCTGGGCGCGCACTGCGCGGAGCTCGTGTGCAACCCGGCGCGGCCATATTGCTCCTGGTCCTCCGGCGCGGACTCGATGCATGCGTGGTTCGTGGGGCAGGGTCCGCAGCTCGTGCTGGTCGGGGCGGCCGACTACCAGGGAGAATGAGCCGGTGACGGACCTCGCCAGCGAGCTCTCTCGCGCGCTGCCCGGCATGCGGGCGAGCAGCGGTGAGGCCGACCGCGTCACCTACTCGCGCGACCTGTGGCCGCGCCATCACCTCGACGTCCGGGCCGGAAACCCCGCCGCTCACAAGCCCGGGGCGATCGTGTGGCCCGGATCGACCGAGGACGTCGCGCGGGTCGTGCGCTGGGCCCGAGAGCGGGGCGTGGCCATCGTGCCGTTCGGGGCAGGCAGCGGCGTGTGCGCCGGGATCGACCCGCGCGAGGACGTCGTGGTGGTCGACCTCAAGCGGCTCGACCGCATCCGCAGGCTGGATGCTCGGGCGCCGCTCGTCGAGGTCGAGGCCGGTCACATGGGGGTGCCCTTCGAGCAGGCCCTCGGGGAGGCGGGGTTCACGCTGGGGCACTTCCCGTCCTCGATCCTCTGCAGCACCGTCGGCGGATGGGTGGCCGCGCGCAGCGCCGGACAGTGCTCGGGGGCCTACGGAAAGATCGAGGACATGGTCTCGGCGCTCGAGTGCGTGACCGGCACGGGAGACGTCGTCCGGCTTCGTCGGCGCCGGAGCCATGCCGATCTCGTCCCCCTCGTCGTCGGCAGCGAGGGCACGATGGCGATCGTCACCAGCGCCGAGCTCCGCCTTCATCCGGCGCCCGCGTGCCGCGGCTTCGGGGCCTGGTCGTTCCCGACGACACCCGACGGATGGCAGGCGATGCGCGCGATCTTCCAGTCGGGGCTGCGGCCCGCCGTCTCCCGCCTGTACGACCCGTTCGACGCCATGCTCGCGAAGCAGGGAGGCGTGAAGAGAGACGGAGCGAAGCGCGCCCCCTCCGCCCGCGGCGCCCCGTCGCGGAGCTTCGGCGGCACAGCGCTGCGCGCCGTCCTCCGTCGTCCCGGGGCCCTCAACGAGCTGCTTCATTCGCGCGTCGCCGCGCGCGCGCTCGGCGGCGCCATGCTCGTCGCCATCTTCGAGGGGACCGACGAAGGGGCGCAGCGCGGCCTCGACGAAGCGCGCCGCCTCTGCGAATCGATGGGCGGCGTGTGGGAGGGCGAAGCGCCTGCGCGGCGGTGGCTCGCTCACCGCTACTCGGTCAGCTACCGCCAGGCCCCGGTCTTCGCGGACGGAGCCTTCGTCGACACGATGGAGGTCGCCGCTCGCTGGTCGAAGCTCGGCGATCTCTACGAGGGGGTACGCCGCGCGCTCGGCGAGCACGTGTTCGTCATGGCGCACTTCAGCCACGCGTACCCGGACGGCTGCTGCATCTACTTCTCGTTCGCGGGGAGCGCGGACCCGGGCCTCGTGCGGGAGCTCGGCTGGGACGCGGCGTGCGCGGCCACCTACGACCGGGCGTGGAAGGCCGCGCTGACGGCCGCGGTCGAGTCGGGGGGCACGCTCGCGCATCACCACGGCGTCGGCCGCTCCAAGGCGCCGCGCCTGGGCTCCGAGCTCGGCCACGGCGTCGATGTCGTGCGCTCCCTGATGAAGGCCTTCGACCCCGCCCACATCCTCAACCCCGGCAACCTCGTACCCCCCGACGCGCGAGGGACCGCGATGTCCGCCCCCGCGCCCTCGCCGCCCGGTCTCGACCGCGAGAGCCTCTTGGCGTGCATCGACGCGGCGACCGACCTCGCCGCCGCCGAGCGTCAGCTGAACGACTCCGGCCTCACCCTCGACCTCGACACGGCCCTCGCCTCGGGCGCCCTCGGCGACTGGCTCGCTCGCGGAGCCCCCGGCGCGCGCGATCGCTGGCTCGATCCCGCCGATCAGCTCCTCGCGGGTCTCGACGCGACCCTCCCGGACGGCCGCCCTCTCCGGATCCATCCCGCGCCGCGTCGAGCCGTGGGCCCGGACCTGACCGCGCTCTTCGTCGGAGCGGGAGGCCGCTTCGGCCGCATCGACCGCGCGTGGATGCGCGTTCACCGGCGCGACGCGACGCGAGCCGCGGCGCCCGCCTTCGAGCTCGAGCGCGATCCGCCCGTCAGCGACGGCGAGCGCGGCTTGCTCGACGCGATCGCACGCACGCTGTGACCGAGCGCGCGACCGACGGCGTCAGCCCGGAGGCCACGCCATCGGCCGTCCGCCGAGCACGTGGCAATGCAGGTGGAAGACGCTCTGGCCCGCGTCGGGTCCCTGGTTGATGACGAGGCGGTAGCCGCCCTCGCCGAGCCCGAGCTTCTCCGCCGCGTCGCGCGCGGCCAGCATCAGCTTGCCGAGGAGGTCCGCGTCGGCGGACGTCGCCTCGTGGACCCCCACGATGTGCTTCCTCGGGATGACGAGCGCGTGCTTGGGCGCCATCGGGCGGATGTCCTCGAACGCGACCACGTCGTCGTTCTCCAGCACGATCCGCGCGGGGATGGCCTTCGCGACGATCTTGCAGAAGAGGCAGTCGGAGGTGGGCATGGCGGCCCGAGAGTACCGCGTTAGGTTCTGTGGCGCAGCATGTGTGGCCGCACGGCTCTCACCGCTTCGCCGGAAGATCTACGGGAGATCTTCGGCCTCGACGAGACTCCGAACGTCGTTCCCCACTACAACGTTCCGCCGTCCCAGCCGCTCGCGGTCGTGCGCGTCATGCGCGACCGCGGCCGCAAGATGGAGCTGCTCCGCTGGGGCCTCGTCCCCTCGTGGGCCGACGACGTGAAGGTAGGGCACCGCCTCTCGCTGGCGCGCGTGGAGACGGTGGCGACCATGCCCGCCTTCCGGGAAGCCGTGAGAAAGCGCCGGTGCCTCGTGGTGGTGGACGGCTTCTACGAGTGGAAGCACAACGGCAAGAAGGCCGGCCAGCCCTTCTTCCTCCGCCGCCCCGACGGCGCGCCGTTCGCGCTGGCCGGCCTGTGGGACCGCTGGGTCTCGAAGGACGGCGAGGTGATCGAGTCGTGCGCCATCCTCACGCAGGCGTCGCGCCCTCCGGCCGACGCGGTGCACGATCGCATGCCGCTCGTCCTCGAGAAGGACGCGTGGGACCGCTGGCTCGATCCCGGGCAGGGCGACGTGTCTTCGCTCTTGGCCCCCCGCGCGCCCGAGCTCATCACCTACCCCGTGAGCGCCTACGTCAACGATCCCCGCCACGACGACCCGCGATGCGTCGACGAGAGCGAGCCCGAGCAGCGGACCCTCTTCTAAATGACCGAGCGCGATTGTCGATCAGGCGCCACCCGAGCCGCGCCAGCGGCATCAGCACCGCGCGCGTGAGCGAGCGGTGAGCGACCAAGGTCGCGGCGCGGAGTGCCGTGTGCAAGCGGCGCGGCTCACCGCTCGCTCACGCTCGCGATGCTCACGGCGGCTCCGCCGCCCGTCCGAGATCCATCGAGAATCGCGCTCGCTAGCGCTCGCTCATTTAGGAGCCCGTGTGCGGCTCAGCAGGCACCGGATCAGGGCGAGACGTCGATCTCCGCCAGGCGTAGCCCCGCCGCCAGCCGCTTCAGCGCCCCGTCGATCCCCGCCCGATCGTCCTCGCTCGCGTGCAGGCCGGGGACGCCCGCCCGCCCCGCCAGGTAGCGCACGCAGGCGAGCTCCAGCTCCGAGAGGAGCGCCCTCCGGTCGATGCGCAGCGCCGGGACGCGGTAGCGAAGCTCGCACACGTCCACCGAGCGCGACACCGCCAGCCCTTCGACGTGCCCGTGCCCGCCCGCGAGCTGCCGCACGATCCCCCGGAGCACCGCCGAACGCCTCCGCGCGCGCCTCACCTCGGGATCCTCGAAGAGCGAGAAGCTGCGGTTCCGGGACACGAACGCCGGCACGAGCGTCATCCCCACCACCAGCGCGTCCCGCTCCACGCCGGCGCGCACGTCAGGGCTCCGCGTCCGCGCCGTCGGCCGCGTTCGCGACGGGTCCGGCCATCGCGACGCCCGCGTCCTGCAGGCGCTCGGCCTGGTAGCTCGTGCGGAGCGCGGTCACGAGCTCGTCGAGATCGCCCTCGATGATGCGATCGAGCTTGTTCAAGGTCAGGCGGATCCGGTGATCGGTCACGCGGTTCTGCGGGAAATTGTACGTCCGGATCTTCTGGCTGCGCTCGCCCGTCGACACCATGCTCTTGCGCGACGCCGCCTCGGCTTTCTCCTGACGCTCGCGCTCGACGTCGAGGAGACGCGCCCGGAGAACCTTCAGTGCCTTGGCCTTGTTCTTCAGCTGCGAGCGCTCGTCCTGGCACTTGACGATGATGCCGCTCGGCTTGTGGAGGATCTGCACGGCGCTGTTCGTCGTGTTCACGCCCTGCCCGCCGGGACCGCCGCTGGCCGCGATGCTGATCTCCAGATCCTTCTCCTCGAGGTGCACCTCGACGTCGTCCGCCTCGGGGAGCACCGCCACCGTGGCCGTGGAGGTGTGAATGCGCCCCTGGGTCTCGGTCGCGGGCACGCGCTGGACGCGGTGGACGCCGCCCTCGAACCGAAGCTGGGAGTAGACGTCCTTCCCGCTGATGAGCGCGATGCACTCCTTGAGGCCGCCCGTGGCGCTCTCGCTCACGTTGAGGATCTCGATCTTCCATCCCTTGGTCTCGGCGTGGCGCGAGTACATGCGAAAGAGGTCCGCCGCGAAGAGCGCCGCCTCTTCGCCGCCTTCACCGCTCCGGATCTCGAGGATGGTGTTCTTCTTGTCGTTGGGATCCGGCGGCAGGAGCAGGAGCTGGATGGAGCCCTCGATGCCGGCCTTTTCGGCCTGGAGCACGGGGAGCTCGCCCATCGCCAGCTCGCGGAGCTCGGGATCGGCGAGGGCCTCCTCGTCGTCGCGGATCTTCTTCTCGAGGTCGCGGTAGCGGCCGAACGCCTCGACCACGGGCTGGAGATCGCTCCGCTCCTTGTTCAGCTTCTGCAGCTTGTTCCGGTCGGACAGGTTCTCCGCCTGGCAGAGGAGCTCGTCGAGCTCGCCGTAGCGGCGCACCAGCTGCTCGAGCTTCGCGGTGGGGAGCATGCAGCGCCTCCCCTTAGCATAGCCTTTGGATCAGGCTGCGCGGAGACGTTCGGCCCCGAGGAGCGCGCCGTAGCTCGGGAAGACCACGTCGTCGTTGACCTCGGAGCTCTGGCCCTCTTCCTGGCGAAAGAGCGTCACCCGCAGGCTGGCCAGGGCGACCTCGAGCTGCGCGTCGTCGGGCTCCGCGGTCGTGATCCTCTGCACGAGAAAGCCCGGCCAGAGGACGGCGCGCATCGGGCCGACGGTGCAGTAGCGCGCGAAGAGGCGCTGGAGCTCGAAGGTCACCGCCGCGATGACGGGGAGGAAGGGGAGCTTCTCGAGGAAGAAGGCGACGTTGTCGAGCACGGCGCTCCCCGTGTGGATCCGCGGGAGCGCCTGGCCGATCGTGATGAAGACGAGGATGCTGACGAGCGCCACCATCACGAGGAACGTGGTCCCGCAGCGCGGATGCATGGTCGTCTTCGCGCGCGCGTTCTCCACCGTGAGGGCCTCGTGCGCCTCGTAGGTGCTGATCGTCTTGTGCTCGGCCCCGTGGTACTGGAAAACGCGGCGGATGTCGGGCACGCGGCGGATGAGCACGAGATAGCCGACGATGATCCCGAGCTTGAAGACGCCCGTGATGGCCTGGAACGCCGGGGACTGCACCTCGAGGTTCAGGCCGAAGAGGCGGTTGATGCCCGCGGCCGCGCCCTGCGGCAGCGCCACGAAGAGGCTCACGGCCACGATCAGCATCAGCCACGTGCCGAGCTTTCGCCCTCCGCCGCTCGACTGCGCGGGTGTGCCGTCGTCACCCGTGGCCATCGACACGAGCGACAGCCCGAAGGCCGCCAGTACGCCGAGACCCTTCGCGCCGGTCCCCGGCTTCTCGGGCTTCGCGCCCGCGGCGGCTTCGTCGGCGATCCAGTCCTTCTCCATCTGGTCGGCGCTGAAGCGCAGGGCCTCGCTGCCCAGCCGGAGCGACTCGACCAGCGACGCGACGCCGCGTACGAACGGCCAGCGGGCGACGCCGCGGCGACCGTCGACCATCGCCCGCTCGCGCACCTGGAGCGATCCGTCGCGGCGCCGCACGACGACCGCGAACGACGTGGGCGCCCGCATCATCACGCCCTCCAGCACGGCCTGACCGCCGATGTAGGGGCGAGACGCTTGCCCGGACGGCTCGCGAGACGCCATGGGCCGAGTCTAGCTCGCCGGCTTCTCTTCCGCCGCCTTGGCGGGCGTGTCGCCCGCGGCCGACTTGGCGTTGGGGACGACGCGCTTCTCGTAGCGCTTGCGGAAGCGGTCGACGCGGCCTGCCGTATCGATGAGCTTCTGCGTCCCCGTGTAGAACGGGTGGCAAGCGGAGCAGACGTCGATCTGCATGTCGCCGCGCGTGGAGCGCGTGACGAAGGTGTTGCCACAGGCGCAGTGAACCTGCGCCACGTGGTAGTCGGGGTGGATGCCTTCCTTCATAGCGGGGTCGGCAACCTAGTCTCTAGACACCCGATCCGCAAGGGGAGATGGGGCGCCGGCCCGGTGCTCCCACCGTGGAGCCGCGACTCCTCGCCGGGGAGCCGCGATTCCCGGCCCGGATACCCGGGCTCCTCGGCCAGCCATCGCGATGGCTCGCGGTGGAGCCGCGACTCCTCGCCGAGGAGCCGCGACTCCCGGCCCGGATGCCCGGGCTCCTCGGCCAGCCATCGCGATGGCTCGCGGTGGAGCCGCGACTCCTCGCCGAGGAGCCGCGATTCCTCGGGGAGCGACCCGGCCTCCTTGCGGAGGAGCCGCGACTCCACGAGCGCCCGTCGGCCCATCGAGCTCGAGGAGCCCGGGCTCCGGGCCGGGTTGCCCCGGCGGCTCGTCGAGGAGCCGCGACTCCTGCGACGGAGGACCGCCTCCACACCGCGAGGAGCCGCAGCTCCTCGACCGGTCGTCCCGACTCCACCGCGAGCCATCGCGACCGCTGGCCGAGGAGCCCGGACCGCTCGACCCGGAGCCTGCCCTCCTCCGCCAGGAGTCCCGGTCGCTGCTCGGGTGGCCTGGGCTCCTCGTCGAGGAGCCCGAGCTCCTGCGCCCGGAGTCCGGGCTCCTGGCCGGGCGACCCTGGCTCCTCATCGAGGAGCCCGAGCTCCACGTCGAGGATCTGAGGTCTCCAACGAGCGGACACTGGCCGCTTCAACTCTCACCACTCGCTGACGCTCGCGGTGCTGACCGGCTTTCGTCGGTCCTCTGTCTTCGAGTCGACCCGCCGTCGACTCGAGTCCAAAGCCCGCCGTCGACGGGTCGGCGCGGAGCGGCTGCGGGGGGGTCCTCCCGAATTCCCGGGCAAGCTTTGCGAAGCAAAGCGCCGCGCGGGGGAGGTCGGAGGGACCCGCAGCCGCGAGCACCGGCCCGTCGACGGCGGGCGTGAGTCCCGCAGCTCTCCCTCTTCTCTTCTCAGAAGGGAATGTCGTCGTCCCCGCCGCCGGCTGAGCCGCCCCCGCTGGGGCCGCCGCCGCCGCCGCCGCCCTGGTCGAAGTCGTCGAACGGCACATCCGCGCCGCCCCCTCCCCCGCCGCCACCGCCGCCCCCGCCTCCACCCATGCGCTGAGGCGCCCTCGAGCCGCCGCCCTCACGGGGCGCCCCGGCTCCCTCGCCGCGGCCACGGCCACCGGAGAGGATGATGTTGCTGGCCACGATGTCGGTCGAGTAGCGCTTCTCGCCGTTCTTCTCGTAGCTCGACGTCTGCAGACGGCCCTCGATGAAGAGCGAATCGCCCTTCTGGAGGAACTTGCCCAGCGCCTCGGCTCGGCGACCCCAGACGGTGACCCGGTGCCACTCGGTCCGCTCCTGCCGGACGTTGTTCTTGTCGACGTAGCTCTCGTTCGTCGCCAGCCGAAGCTTGAGGACGGCCTGTCCCCCGGGGGTCACGCGAAGCTCCGGGTCCGCCCCCAAGTTCCCCAGCAGAAGCACACGGTTCAACCCTTCGGCCATGGCAATGCGTCTCCTTGTGTTCGACGAGAAGAGCGCTCCTTACGCCGCCGAGCGCGCGAGCGCTAGTGGGGGCCGGCAGGCGGCGCGTCGGACTCGCGCTACCCTCCTCCCACCGTGTCTCTCGACGACCTCCGCAAGCGCATCGACGACCTCGACGACGCCATCCTCAAGGCCCTCGACGAGCGCGCGCGCGTGGTCTCCGAGGTGGGGAAGGCCAAGCGCGACGCGAACCTCCCCACCTACGACCCTTCGCGCGAGCGCCTCATCCTCGACCGGCTCGCCGCCCGCGCGGGCCGCTTCCCGCCCGAGGCCATCCGCGCCGTCTACCGCGAAGTGATGAGCGCGTGCCTCGCGCTGCAGGAGCCGCTCAAGATCGCCTACATGGGCCCGGAGGGGACCTTCTCGCACGCCGCCGCGCGCACCCTCTTCGGCCTGGCGGCGACGTACACCGAGACGACCACCCTCGAGGGCGTCTTCGACGCGGTGACCCGTCACGAGGCGCAGCACGGCGTCGTCCCCATCGAGAACTCCAGCGAGGGCTCGGTGGACCACGTGCTCGACGCGCTGGTCGACGGGGCGCTGCTCATCCGGGCAGAGCTCGAGCTCGAGGTGGCGCAGTGCCTGCTGACGCGCGCGAACGGCCTGGCGTCGGTGGAGCGCGTGTACTCGCACCCGCAGGCGCTCGGGCAGTGCCGCGTGTGGCTCGCGAAGAACCTGCCCGGCGCGCAGCTCGTGCAGTCGCCCTCCACGGCGGCGGCCGTGCGCGAGGCCGCCGCGGACCCGCGCGCCGCGGCGGTCGCCAGCCGGCTCGCGTCGGACCTCTACGGGGTGCCCGCGCTGAGAGAGCGCATCCAGGACCACGCCGAGAACGTGACCCGCTTCGTCATGCTGTCGACCGAGGACGCGCCCCGCACCGGCAACGACAAGACGACGCTCGCCTTCAGCGTCCGCGACGGCCGGGGGGCTCTCATGCGGGTCCTCGGCCTCCTCGACGAGGAGGGCATCAACCTGACGCGCATCGAGTCGCGCCCGAGCCGCGAGAAGCCGTGGGACTACGTGTTCCTCGCGGACCTCGAGGGCCACCGGGACGACGAGAACGTGGCCCGGGCGCGAACGCGGCTCGAGGAGCGCTGCCCCCTCGTGAAGCACCTGGGGAGCTACCCGCGATATGTCCGCGCGGGCCCTCCCGTTGCGGCCGTGCGGTAAGCTCCGCGCCGCCCCACATGGAATCCGTCGGCGAGCCCAAACGCGAATCCGTCCGCACGCTCATCATCGGGGCCGGCATCACCGGCCTGGCCACGGCTGCGGCCCTGTCCGACCGGAACGACGCGGACTACCTCGTGCTCGATGCCGACGGCGAGATCGGCGGCTGGTGCAAGACCGTGAAGAAGGAGGGCTTCACCTGGGACTACTCCGGGCACTTCTTTCACTTCAAGCACCCGGACATCGAGAAGTGGCTGCGCGACCGCATGCCCGGTCAGCAGATCCGCGTCGTCGACAAGAAGTCCTTCATCGCCTTCGGCGGCCGTCACGTGGACTTCCCCTTCCAGAAGAACATCCACCAGCTCCCGCAGGCCGACTTCGTCGAGTGCCTCTACGATCTCTACTTCGCGCGCTCGAGCGACGTGACGCGCGACGCGCCCGCGCCCGAGCGGAACTTCCTCGAGATGCTCCAGGCGCGGTTCGGCAAGGGGATCTGCGACCGCTTCCTCGTCCCTTACAACGAGAAGCTCTACGCCTGCGACCTGGCGACGCTCGACAAGGACGCGATGGGCCGCTTCTTCCCGCACGCGAACCTGACGGACGTCGTCCGCAACATGAAGCACGCGGAGAACGCCAGCTACAACGCGACGTTCACCTACCCCGAGGGCGGCGCCATCGAGTACGTGAAGGCGCTGGCGAGCGCGGTCCGCCCGGGGGGCGTCCGCCTCGGCGAGGGCCTCGTCTCGGTCGACCTCGCGCGCAAGGTGGCGAGGACGACGCAGCGCGAGATCGCCTTCGAGCGCCTCGTGTCGAGCGCGCCCTTCGATCGCTTCGCGGCCCTCTGCGGCGTCGAGCACGACGCTTCCGTATGGGCCTACAACAAGGTCCTCGTCTTCAACCTGGGCTTCGACCGCAAGGGCCAGAAGGGGGTGCACTGGTGCTACTACCCGTCGCGGGAGACCGTCTTCTACCGCGTGGGCTGGTACGACAACATCTTCGACGCCGACCGGATGAGCCTCTACGTCGAGATCGGCTTCCCGCGCGACGCGGTCATCGACGTCCCGGCGATGCGTGAGCGCGTCCTCGCCGATCTGCGGCGCGAGGGCGTGGTGACCGAACAGCGCCTCGTGGCCGAGCACTCGGTGGTGCTCGATCCGGCGTACGTCCACATCACGCAGCGCTCCCTCGCGGAGCACAAGCGCGTCGCGGCGCTGCTCCGGGAGCGCGGCGTCTGGTCCGTCGGCCGCTACGGCGGCTGGACGTACTGCGCCATCGAGGACAACATCGTGGAAGCGCGCGCCCTCGTCGCGAGCTGGAACTAGCCCCCCTTTTCGTGTACTGAGCCCTGACCCGTGGCAGCCGTGGAACGACCCCGCATTGTCCCCGCCTCCGAGCCGGCGGACCCGCACATCTCGATCGTCATCCCCATCTACAACGAGCAGGCGATCCTCCACGCCGCCGTCGTCGATCTCCGCGAGCGCCTCAAGCCGCTCGGGTGGAGCTACGAGGTCATCCTCGCCGAGAACGGCTCGAAGGACCGCACCATCGAGATCGGCCACGAGCTCGCCGCGAAGTACGGCGACCCGCGCGACGGGCAGGTGAAGATCATCTCGATGGGCGAGCCGAACTACGGCAAGGCCTTGAAGCAGGGCATCCTCCTCGCCCGGGGTGAAGTCATCCTGTGCGACGAGATCGACCTGTGCGACACCGACTTCCACAAGCGCGCGGTCGACATCCTGGAGACGGGCGAGGCCGATCTGGTCATCGGCAGCAAGCTCGCCACCGGCGCCGCCGACGAGCGCCCGCTCTTCCGGCACGTCGCGAGCATCGCCTACTCGACGCTGCTCAAGGTGATGCTCGGCTTCCGCGGCACCGACACCCACGGCCTCAAGGCCTTCCGCCGCACCGCGCTGCTCGACACGGTGCGCGCGTGCCTGGTCGACAAGGACGTGTTCGCGAGCGAGTTCGTCATCCGCGCCGACCGCGGGGGCGTCAACATCCGCGAGATCCCGGTCCAGATCATCGAGAAGCGCCCGCCCAGCATCAACCTCTTCAAGCGCGTCCCCAACGTCATGAAGAGCGTGGCGAAGCTGACCTGGTCCATCCGCATCCGCGGCTAGGCAAGTCCCGAGCGAGCCTGTGTGCCCGTGCCATGCAGCACGTGCCGCTCGCGAGCCTTGCTCTGGAGCCTCGAGCCGGCCCCCTGTAGCCTGGCGGCCATGCGCATCCTCTACGGCGTCACCGGCGAAGGCATGGGGCACGCGACGCGGAGCAAGGTCACCTGCGAGCACCTGGTCGGCAGCGGGCACGAGGTCAAGATCGTCGTCAGCGGGCGGGCGCACGCCTTCCTGGCGAAGAGCTTCCCCGACGTCGTCGAGATCAAGGGGCTCACCATCAAGTACGTCGACAACCGCATGGACCGCGACGGCACGCTCGCGCGCAACGTGCTGGCCGCGCCGGGCCTCGTGACGGCCAACGTGAACGCTTACCTCGACAAGGTCGCGAAGTTCGCGCCCGAGGCGGTCATCACCGACTTCGACTCGTTCGCGTATCTCTTCGCCAAGCGCCACGGCTTGCCGGTGCTCTCCATCGACAACCAGCAGGTCATCAGCCGCTGCAAGCTCGGCAAGTTCGCCAAGGAGGGGGCGAAGGTCGACTACCAGATGACCAAGGCGTTCGTCCGCGCCAAGCTCCCCGCCTGCGACCACTACGTCGTCACGACGTTCTTCTATCCCCCCGTCCGACCCAAGTACGCGAAGGACACGACGCTCGTACCGCCCATCCTCCGCCGGAACATCCTCGAGGCGAAGAAGAAGGCCCACGCGGGCGAGCACGTCCTCGTCTACCAGACGTCCGCGAGCGACACGAAGCTCGTCGAGGAGCTCAATCGCGTGCGCTCGGCGAAGTTCGTCGTCTACGGCCTGCGGAAGAACGCGAAGCACGGCAACTGCACGCTGAAGGAGTTCAGCGAGGACGGGTTCGTCGAGGATCTCACCGGCGCGCGCGCCGTCGTGGCGAACGGCGGCCTCTCGCTCATCGGCGAGGCGGTGTACCTCGGAAAGCCCATCTTCAGCGTGCCGGTGAAGAACCAGTACGAGCAGCTGCTCAATGCGCGATACCTCGAGGAGCTCGGCTACGGCCTCGGCGCCGAGCGCATCGAGGCGGACCTGCTGCGCCTCTTTCTCGACGAGACGCCCAAGTACGCCGCGCGCGTCGCCAAGCACAAGCAAGACGGCAACCGCGAGCTCTTCGACGTCGTGGACGCCTCGATGGAGCGCTTCGCCCGGAAGGCCAAGCGGAGCAAGGCGCGCGCAGAGGCGTGAGCGCCACGCGACGCGCCGCGCTACGTTTGCTAGAGGGGTAGCGTGCCCGACGAGCCGGCCCCCTCCCTCCGACCCGCGCCGGCCGCCATGGCCATCGCGGAGGGCCCCCTCCCCTCGGGCGCCGACGAGTACGACGTCGCCATCGTCGGCGGCGGCGTCAACGGCACGGGGGTCGCGCGCGACCTCGCCCTCCGCGGGCTCAAGGTGGTGCTCTTCGAGCGCAACGATCTCGCCTTCGGCGCCAGCGGAAATTCCAGCGGCATGATCCACGGCGGCGTGCGCTACCTCTCGTCGGCGCCGCACGTCACCGAGCAGTCTTGCCGCGACTCGGGCTACATCCAGCGCATCGCGCCGCACCTGCTCTTCCGGCTGCCGTTCATCATGCCGGTGAAGAGCAGCCGCGAGGCGCGCGTGATGTTCGAGCTCATCGACGCATACTTCCGCGCGTACGACGACTACCAGCCCCTCAAGCACGGCAAGCTCCACTGCCGCCTCGATCCGGGCGAGCTGGCGCGCCTCGAGCCGGGCCTGCGAGGGTCCATCGTCGGGGGCATCACGTTCGACGAGTGGGGCATCGACGGGGCGCGCCTCTGTGTGCTGAACGCGCTCGACGCCATCCTGCACGGCGGGCGCGTCTACGTGCACTCGACGGTCGAAGCGATCTCGCGGGCGGGCAACGGCGACGCGGCGACCGAGGGCGCGCGCTACGTCGTCGACGCGCGCGACCGGCTCACCGAGGAGCGCGTGCGCGTCCGGGCGCGCGTCGTCGTCAACGCGACCGGCGCCTGGAGCCCCATCACGGCCGCCGTGGGAGCGCTGCCGCAGGAGCGCGTGCGGGTCCGCCCCGGCAAGGGGATCCACGTCGTCGTCGACCGGCGCGTGACCAACTACGGCATCGTCTCGGAGACCATCGACGGCCGGCAGATCTTCATCTACCCGTGGCAGAACGTCAGCATCCTCGGCACGACCGACGACGACTACTACGGCGACCTCGACGACGTGCACGCGACGAGCGAAGAGGTGCGCTACCTCGTCCAGGGCGTCGCGCGCGTCTTCCCCAGCGTGCGCTCGGCGAGGGCGATCGGGACGTACGCGGGGGTGCGGCCCACCCTCTACTCGTACGGTCCCAACGAGGACGCGCTGTCGCGCGAGCACGAGGTGGTCGACCACGCCGCGGACGGCGCCCCGGGCATCTACTCGATGATCGGCGGCAAGCTGGCGAGCTACCGCATCTTCGCCCAGGAGCTGTCGGACGTCGTGGCCGCCCGCGAGCTCGGGTCGACGACGCCCTGTTCCACGCACGAGAGGCCGCTGCCCGGCGGAGAGCGCGTCCCCGACGCCATTCCCTTCGCCGAACGGTACGGGGTGACGCCCGTCGCGGCGCGACGGCTCGTGTACCGGCACGGCTCCCTGGCGGTGCGCGTGCTCGAGCGCGCGGCGCGGCGGCCGGTCGAGCGGGACGTGACCTGCCCGTGCGAGCCGGTGCTCGAGGCGGAGGTGAGGTACGTCGTCCGCGAGGAGATGGCGTGCACGGTGGAGGATGTCTCGCGCCGGACCCGCCTCGGCCTCGGCGCCTGCGGTGGGATGCGCTGCGCGGCCCGCTGCGGGCAGATCGTGGCCGAGGAGCGGGGCCTCGCGCCGCGCGAGGGGCTGGTCCTGGCGAAGGAGTTTCTCGTGCGGCAGGCGCGGTCGCGCATCGTGGCGATGGGGCCCGAGCAGGCGAGGCAAGAGGCGCTGGCGCTCGCGCACCTGCGGGCGTCGATGGGGGGGACGTGAACCTGCCCCGCCAGAGCGTCGTCGTCGTCGGAGGAGGCATCGCCGGCACGGCCGCGGCGCTCGCGGCGGCCCGCGGAGGCGCCCGCGTCGTCCTGCTCGACGGCGGGACCGGTGCATCGACGCTGGCGACGGGAGCCCTCGACGACACGCCGTGGATGCACGCGACGCCTGCGGCGGACGCCGTCACCGCGACGGCCCGCGCCGTGCTCGACGCGCTGGCCGCCTACGCTCTCCCGGACGCGGGCGCCCGCATCGCGACCACCGCCGGCGTCCTCCGCCCCGCGCGGGGCCACGACCTCGCCCTGCTCGACCTCGCGCCGCTGGGCGGCCGTCGCGTCGGCGTCGTCCGATGCGACCGCCCCGAATGGGACGCGACCGCCTTCGCCCGCGCCTGGGGCGACGGCTTCACGCCGCTCGACGCCACCGTGCTCCGCCACGTCGACGAGCGCATGCTCCCCGCCGCCGACTTCGCCGCTCGCCACGACGACGAAGCGCGCCTCGCGTGGCTCGCGGAGCGGCTGCGCGATGCCCTCGCCCGCGCGCCCGGCTTTGGTGCGTTGATCGTCCCCGCGTCGCTCGGGGTGGAGACCGCGAAGGCGCGTGCCCTCTCGGGCCTCGTGGGCCTTCCTTGCGGAGAAGCCGCCGGGCTGCCGGGGGGGCCTTCGGGGCTGCGCTTCGAGCGGGCGCGCGATCGCGCGCTGGCGAGCGCCGGCGTCACGCGAACCGCGGGCCGCGCCACCGTCGTCGAGCCTCACGGAGACCGATGGCACGTGGCGCGCGAGGGCGAGCCTCCCATGGAGGCGGCCGCGGTGGTGCTGGCGCTCGGAGGCCTCGTCGGCGGCGGCCTCGACTACACCCCGGGCGAAGCGGCGCCGGCCTCCGTGCTCCCGCCCGCATCGCGCCCTCCCTTCCGCCTCGGCCTCGACGCCCCCTCGGCGAAGCTCGGGGCCCACGGCCGCCCCCTCGAGATCCCCGGCTCGCTCTTCGGCATCCCCCCCGAGTCCCTCGCGTGGCCCTACTCCGCGGACGCCATGATGGAGCGAGTGGGCATCCTCGTCGACGACGACGGCCGCGCGGCGCCCGGCCTCTACGCCGCCGGAGAGCTCGTCGCCGACGCGCCCCGCACGTGGCTCCGCGCGCTGGAGAGCGGCGCGCGCGCCGGAGCGGCCGCCGCGCAGGACGCCGTCACTTCGATGCCGGAGCGGCCGCCATCATCTTCCGCAAGACCTGCCAGCCGACCTTGAGCACCGCGTCGGTCCCCTTGTCGGGATCGTCGGCCACGTTCTTCGCCTCGCTGCCGCTCGACTCGGGCGGCGCCGCCCCCGCGTCCCCCTCGAGCACGACGACCGACTTGGGCTTCGTCTCCGCCACGCCGGAGCTCGTCTGCGCCGAGAGGTGCCCGGTGAGGTCCTTCTCGCGGTACGAGACGAGGCCCTCCTGCTTCGCCGACTGCACCGAGACGTCGGGGTGCACGCCGTCGGCCTGGATGGCGTGGCCGCTCGGCGTGTAGTAGCGCGAGATCGTGAGGCGCATCCCTGCGCCGCCCGGGAGCGACATGATGGCCTGCACGCTGCCCTTTCCGAACGTCGGCTCGCCGACGATGGTGCCGCGCTGGTGGTCCTGCAGCGCCCCGGCGACCAGCTCCGAAGCGCTCGCCGTCCACTGGTTGACGAGCACGACGCAGGGCTCCCGCACGAACGCGCCGCCCGAGCGCGCCTTCACCTCGTCGACGATCTGACCGCGGTGGCGCGCGGTGTAGATGACGCCGCCTTCGAGGAACTCGTCCGCCACGTCGGCCGCCTGGTCGACGAGCCCGCCGGGATCGGCGCGCAGATCGAGGATGACCCCGGTGAGCCTGCCGCCCGCACGGCCCCGAAGCTTGGCCGCGGCCTGGAGCAGCTCGTCGTGGGTGCGCTCCTGGAACTGCTTGACGCGCACGTAGGCCACGCCGTCGACGAGCAGCTTCGACGACACGCTCGGCACGCGGATGATCTCCCGGGCCAGATCGAACGTGAGGATGTCGCTCACGCCCGTGCGCCGCACGCCCATCTTCACGTGCGAGCCCGGCGCGCCGCGCAGGCGCTTGACGAGCTTGTCGAGCGGCTCGCTCGTGGGATCCTTGCCGTCGACGCTGATGATGAGGTCCCCGCTCTTGATGCCGGCGCGGTCGGCCGGGGAGCCCTCGATGGGGGCGAGCACGATGAGCTGATCGTTCCGGTTCTCGACCTCGATCCCGATGCCCCCGAACTCCCCCTCCGTGTCGCTCTCGAAGGCCAGGTACTCGTCGGGGGGCATGTAGCTCGAATGTGGGTCGAGCTCGGCGACCATCCCCTTGATGGCCCCGTCGACCAGCTTGGTCCGGTCCACGGGGTCGACGTAGTCGTTTTCGACCTCCACGAGCACCCGTCCGAGCTGCTCCACGGCCGCGTACGGTGTGTCGGCCCGCGCGACCGAGCCCGATTTCGGGCCGGTTCCGAGGGCGGTGACGCAGGCCCCTCCGGCAAAGGCGGCCGTCGAGAGGAGGAGAAAGCGGGCTACGGTGGCGAGGCGCATGGGAGGGCAAGGTAGCCGGCGCCGGGCCTTCCGACGATGTGGGAGGCTTGCTCAGCTTGATCCCCGGCGTAAGGCAGCCGACAATCGCCCTGCTCCCGTGAAGGCAATCGCACCGCCCCCCCGCACCTTTCACGCGAGACCCCCGAAGGAGGTTCCCCTTGGCGACCAATGACAAGGAGTCGATGCCCAACTTGCCCGGTTCGAAGACCGACAAGCGCAAGCAGAGTCTCTACTTCCCCGAGTCGATGCTGCAGGAGATCAAAGAAGAAGCGGCCCGGCTCGACCGCTCGCTCTCCTGGGTCGTCCAGCGTGCGTGGAAGATCTCGCGCGTCGAGATCAAGAAGCTCCCGAGCGTCAACGACGTCGAGGGGGGCGACGACGAGGAGGGCGGCTGATCCCCGATCCCGCGGCGGACGCGACCTCGTTCGCGCTCGCCTCGGACGGGACGCGCCTCTTCGTTCGGACCCGCACGGGAAATCACACGCCACGGGCTTCCGACGGTCGCCCCGGCGTGCACGCCATCCTCAGCGACGGCATCCTGTGCGACGGCTTCATCTGGAAGTACGCGTGGGACGATCTGGCGCGCGTGGTCCCTCTCGTGCACTGGCACTACCGGGGCCACGGGCGGAGCGCGCCGCCGGCGGATCCCGAGCGCATCGACATCGCGGCGCACGCGGCCGATCTCGGGTCCGTGCGCAGGCACGTGGGCGATCCGCCGTGCGTGCTCGTGGGGCATTCGATGGGGTGCCAGGTAGCGCTCGAGGCGTACCGGCAGCGGCCCGAGGGCGTGCGGGGGCTGGTGCTGCTGTGCGGGAGCTTCGGCAACGTCACGAGCACCTTCCACAACATCCCGGTGCTGGAGCTCGTGCTCCCGAAGCTGCTCGATCTCGCGCTGAAGGCGCCCGACGTCGTGCGCGCCGTGTGGACGCGCCTGCCGCCGCAGCTCGCGCTGAAGATTGCGCTGAAGGCCGGCGAGATCGATCCGGAGCGGGTCCACCCGGAGGACATGCTGCCGTACCTCGCGCACATGACCCACGTCGACTTCCCGATGTTCCTGCGAATGCTGCGCGCCGCGGGCGAGCACACCGCGGGCGATCTCTTGCCGAAGATCGACGTCCCCGTGCTGGTCATCGCCGGCGAGCGCGACACCTTCACGCCGCCCTTCCTCGCCATGGCCATGACCGAGGCCATGCCCCACGGCGAAATCCTGATGGTCCCGAGCGGCACCCACGTGACCCCCATCGAGCAGCCGGAGCTCGTCGATGCGCGCATCGAGCAGTTCCTTCGCGAGCGCGTCCTCTGACCGAAGACCTCCTTCTCTCCTCCTCTCCCTGTTCACCTTTCTCGCCGGAGAGATGGGGACAGGGAGAGAAGGAGAGAAGGAGGTTTTGGGGTGGCTGGGGCGGCTGGAATGGCTCGTGGTGATCGGGACGGCGATGGGGCTGTCGGTCGCGTGCGGAAAAGCGGGGGGCGGGGGCCCGTCCACTTCGACTTCGACGTCGAGCCATGAACCTCCCGCTCTCCCTGTGTCCACCCCCGCGTCGGCGGCCGGGGTGGTGGACCCGTACCTGACGGCGCAGCCGGTGAGCTCGAAGAGCGTCGGGCACACGTCGTACGTGCTGAAGCTGCGGCTCGAGGGCGGGGCCGTGGCGGCGTTCAAGCCGCGGTCGATGCTGCCGCTGGGGGACCACCGCTACAAGGGGGAGATTGCCGCCTTCCGCCTCGCCGGGGCGCTGGGGGTCGACAACGTGCCGCGCGCGGTCGCACGCTCCTTCGACGCCGCGATGCTGCGCACTCTGCAGGGCGACTTCGCCGAGAAAGGGCTGCCCGACGAGGACGGCCGCGTGCGGGGAGCGCTCATGCCGTGGATCACCGACTACCGCGTGCTGCCGCTCGAGGAGAAGGAGGCGCGCACGCGCTGGGAGGCGTGGCTCTACGACGGGCATTCGAGCATCCCGGAGGACAAGCGGGCGCTCGCGGCGAGCGTCTCGACGATGCTCGCGTTCGACTACGTCACGGCCAACTGGGATCGCTGGAGCGGGGGCAACGTCGCGGAGGACGGGGCGACCGGGAAGGTGCTCTTCGTCGACAACGACGGCGCCTTCTACGAGTGGCCCGATCCGGCGGCGCTCGCTCGCCAGCGCGCCATGCTCGCGCGCGTGACGCGCTTCTCGCGACGTTTCGTCGCGGCGCTGCGGTCCCTCGACGCGACGAAGGTTCGCGCCGCCCTGGGAGACGAGTCCCCCGGTGTGCCCTTGATGCCCGAGCGCGTCGTGGAGGGCGTCGCGTCGAGGGCGGCCTCGGTGCTGGAGGCCGTGGATGCGCGCGTGGCGATCGCCGGGGATGCGGCGACGCTCCCCTTCGATTGACGGCGAGCAGCCGGATCAATCCTGCACGATGACCACGTGGTGGTCGTCCCGGACGCTGACGTGCCCCGTCTCCCCGGGGCACTGCCAGCAGCTCGTCCACCACAGCGCGCGTTCGGCCGGCTTGTAGGCGAGGGCCACGGGGGCGATCTCCCCGAGCATGACGAACGTCGACGCGAGGCGGTACCCGCCCCCGGGCAGGACCCACCATGCGGCGACGAACGACGCCGCCTTGCCGCGCGCCGCAACGACCAGCACCTGCTGCCCCGGCTCCGGGCTCCACAGGAGGGGCTGGCTGGAGAACGTGATCCCCTGGTGATCGACGGTGGAGCGCACGATGTACGAACCGTCGGCGGGATCGAAGAAGGCCAGCTCCGTCCCGACGCGAGAAAGCTCCGGCGCCTCCGTCACGAGCTTCGCCAGCTCGTCGAGGGCGAGCGTCGTCTTGCGAAAGGGAGGGTACGTCTCCGCGGTCGGCGGGGGCGGGGTGGGAACCGAGGGGGAGAGAGCCGTCGACGAGGGGACGACCGGGCTCGTCGCGCCGTCGTGGACGGCCGTCGCCGGGGCCGGACCAGCGTCCGACGTCGCCCCGCCGCCCGAACGGCACCCCGCAACGAGCAGGAGAACGACGGCGACCGAGCGACGCACGAGCGGGGTCTAGAACGTATCGGAGCCTCGCGCACACTCACCGAGACACAGAGGAGCCCGCCCCATGACCGGTCGAGAGCAAGCGCTGGCTAGGAGGCCGAGCGAGGCGTACTCCCGTACGCCGCAGCGAGCCGACGACGCCAGCGCGCCGCTATCGGCCGGTCATGGGGCGGGCTCCAGGCCCATGCGGTCGGCGACGCCGTCCCGATACGCGTGCCACATCGCCAGGGCCTCCTCGCACGTCGCCACCACGGCCCGCGCCGCGTCCGTTCCCTCGGGCGCGTGCGCCAGCACCATCGTCCACGCGTCCTCGCGGTGCCCGCCCTCCACCGCAGCGTGCGCCGTCGTCAGCCGCATCGCCCCGGGCGGACAGCCGTAGAGCTTCACCAGCGGATGCTCGCGCACCGCCTCGTCGCCGACCCGGCGCACGTACGTCCCGGCCAGCTCCGCGCGCTCGTTCACGCTGCCCTCGACGAACACCGTGAGCAGGGCCACCGCCGCCTGCCACGGCGACGCGCACGACCGCTCGCGCAAGAGGTCGCGGTACCGGCGCGCGGCGGGATGCAGCCAGGCGTCGTCCGCGGCAAACGACTCCGCGTCGAATCCGAGCCCGGCCATCATCTCCAGGAACAGCGTCGGGTGCGCCGCGGTGTGAGACAGCCCGCCGGTCTGCTCCTCGTAGAGGTTCTCCGCCAGCGCGGCGCGCACGTCGGGGAGCGGGGGCGTCACCCCGAGGGCCCGCGCGATGAGCACGGGGAAGTCGCGCACGTAGACGAGGTACTCGTGGCGGAAATGCACCAGCAGCTGCTCGCGCGTCAGCCCAGGCTGCGTGAGGGCGGGGTAGGCCCAGTGATGCTTCCGGTCCATGACCGCGAGGAGGCGCTCGCGGAGCGGCGACGAGGACACGGGGGCGATCGTGCCATCGCCCGCCGCGTGCGTCATGTTTCTCGCCCTGGAAGTGAATCGTTCCTTACCACCGGTGGCCGTGTGTCGGACGACATGAACCCCTAGCCAAAACGGCTAGGTGGGAAGCGCTGACCACGCTTTAGGCTTCCGGGGTTATCCGCCCCTTGCGGGGAGGCCCGGCGTGCGCACCGAGTGGTCATGGCTCCCCTGGTTCGTAGTCGCAAGGGATCCATGTGATGCCGACAATCACGAACCTGGCAGAGGGAACGCCCTCGAACATAACACCCGAGCCCTCTCGGTCAACGCGCAGAAAACTGGGCCCGGACGCGAATCGCATGCCTACATCGGCACGAGCGATCATGCAGGAAGCAGCGCAACTGCTGGGCAGCACGGCCGGCGAAACGAGGCACGACTCGGCGAGCGCGAGCGAAGCTCCGGGAGAAGTTCGCTTCGCCACGCCGGACGAGCGCGACGCCGCGAGCGTGCGGCTCGAGCGCACGGGACACCTCGTGGCCGAGCTCGAAGGAATCGGCCCGTCGGCACGAGGACGACTCGGCGAGGTGATCGACGAGGCGATCGAAGAAGCGCTCGCGGCCCACGGCGCAACCGCACCCGGCATCACGTCCGGCAGCGGCCCCGACGCGACGCTGAGCGACCAGCTCTTTCGCGCCCGCCGCGTCGGCGGCCGTGGCCTCGCGCTCATCCTCGGCCCGCTCCGCGCCGCGACGAACCCCCTCTCGGCGCTCGAACCCGAAGACAGCGCGACTCTCCGCTTCCTCGCGGACGCTACCCGCGAGCGCCCCCTCACCCTCGTCCTCGATTCCCGCGACGCGATCACGGGCTCCTACGGCGACCCCATCCCTCTCCTCTCCCTCCTCTCGCCCCCGCCCACCCTCCTCTCGCCCCCCGCCCCCGCGCCCCCCCTCACGCCCGCGCCCGCGCCCGCGCTCGCGCCCGCGCCCGCGCCCGCGCCCACGCCCGCGCCCGCGCTCGCGCTCGCGCCCGCGCCCGCGCCCGCGCTCACCCTCACCCTCACCCCCACGCCCCCGCCCTCCCTCCCCGCCCCCGCCGCCCTCCCGTCTCCCCCGTCTCTCCCGTCTCTCCCGTCTCCCCCCTCTCCCGCCTCCCCCCCTTCTCCAGCTCCCCCCTCCCCCCGCCACACCGCCGGCGCTCTCCTCGTCGCCAAAGAAGAACCCTGGCGCGCCTGGACCCTCCAGCTCACCGCCGCCCGCGGCCCCCAGCCCCTTGCGGTCCTCGAGAAGCTCTTCGCCGAGAGCTACATGCCCCTCACCAACGCCATCGCCTCCGGCCTCGACGACCCCCGCGCGCGCCACGCCCGCGACGAGTTCGCCGCCACCTTCACGAAGGGCTACTCGGACGCGTTCCCGACCTTCTCCTCGACCACCAAGCGCCCCCGTATGGTCTTCGACGCCCACGACGCCGCCGCCCGCATCGCGCGTCTCCACGGCGCCCGCTCGATGCGCGTCCTCCTCGTCGACGCCATGCGATGGGACCTCTCGCGGATGATCGAAGAGCGCGTCGTCGCCCGGCTCGGCGCCCACGCCTCGCTCACCGACGAGCTCCTCCTCTGGAGCGCCCTCCCCACGACGACCCTCCGCCAGCTCGAGACCATCGCCCGAGGCGTCGAGGCGCTGCGCTCGCCGGCGAGGCTCGACGACGAGCCCGATCCGCCCCGGGGGCGCACCGCCGAGTTCGTCCGCCGGATGCGCGTCGGCCCGCGCGAGATCCACAAGCTCGATCTCGTCGAGGCCCGCGTCCAGGCCGCTCGAGGGAGCGTGCTCCGCGAGCTCCCGGAGATCGCGGACGCGGCCGCCGACGCCATCGCACGCCACGCCGAGACCTGCGCGCCGCGCACGTTGCTCCTCGTCGCAGGCGATCACGGCTTCGCCGTCGACCGCAGCGGCTCGGTCCGCGAGGGCGGCGCGTCTCCGGAAGAGGTCCTCGTGGGCGCCTTCGCCCTCCTCGTCGGCGACGTTCACTGACGCGGTCCCACGTGCGAGCATGCGGGTGCGAACATGCCCGCCGAATCGACGCTCCTCGCGCGCTGGCTCGCCCGCGCCGGTGACGCGGGCGCCGCGTTCCACGACCCGCACGGCACGACGCGCTGGTCGCACGCGGTCGACGCGTCCGAGCGCGTCGCGGGGGCGCTGCTCGGCGGCAAGCGGTCGCTCGACGGCGAGCGGGTCGCCCTCCTCGTCTCGCCGGGGGCGGACTTCGCGGCGTGCTTCTTCGGCGTGCTGCGCGCGGGTGGCGCCGTGGTGGTCCTCTCGCCGCTGCACCCTCCGCCCGAGACGCGTTACTTCTGCGACGACGCGGGCGTGCGCACGGTCCTCGCCTCCGCCGACCTCGCCCACCGCGCCGCGCCGCTCGCCCCCGAGCGAAGCATCCTCCTCGCCGGGGACGCCGTCTCTCACGCGCGCACGCCCCTCGGCCCCCTGCCGGGTGAAAACGACGCTGCCCTCCAGCTCTACACGAGCGGCACGACGGGCAAGCCGAAGGGCGCGGTCATCTCGCACGGGAACCTCGCGACGCAGCAGGCGCTCCTCGGCGAGGCCTGGGCCTGGCGCTCCGACGACGTGCTCCTGCACGTTCTCCCGCTCCATCACATGCACGGGCTCGCCATCGCGCTCCTCTCGGCCATCGGCGCGGGCGCCGCCACGCTCTTTCTCCCTTCGTTCGACGCGCGGGCGACGTGGGAAGCGATGGCGCGCGCCACGGTCTTCATGGCGGTGCCGACGATCCACGCAAAGCTCTTCGCCGCCCTCGACGCCGCCGATCCCTCCGCGCAGGCCGTCTGGACGCCCCACGCCTGCGCCCTTCGCCTCGTCACCAGCGGCAGCGCCGCGCTTCCGGTCACCGTGGGCGAGCGCTGGCGCGCGCTGACCGGCGCCTACCCGCTCGAGCGGTTCGGCATGACCGAGATCGGCGTCGGCACGAGCAACCCGCTCGAGCCCTCCGCGCGCCGGCCCGGCACCGTGGGCCTGCCGCTCCCCACCGTGCAGACGCGCGTCGTCGAGGACGAGCTGTGGATCGCGGGGCCGAGCGTCTTCGCGGGCTACCACCAGAAGGCGGAGGCGACGCGCGAGTCGTTCGTCGTCGACGGCGGCACGCGCTGGTTCAGGACGGGCGACACGGTGGCGTACGACGACGCGGGCTACGTGCGCATCCTCGGGCGCACCAGCGTCGACATCCTGAAGAGCGGCGGCTACAAGCTGAGCGCCCTCGAGATCGAGGAAGCGCTGCGCGAGCACGGCGCAGTGGCGGAGGTCGCCGTCGTCGGAGTCCCCGACGAGACCTGGGGCGACCGTGTGGTGGCCTGCGTCGTGCCGCGTCCCGGCCGCGAGCACGAGTGCGCGGAGGACGCGCTGCGTGGCTTCGCGAAGGAGCGGCTGGCTCCCTACAAGGTCCCCCGGCAGGTCGTCCTGATGACGGAGCTCCCCCGCAACGCGGTCGGCAAGGTGGTGAAGCCCGAGCTTCGCGTGAAGCTCCTCACAGCCCTCGGAGCGCCCCCCGCAGCTCGTCCGACTTGACCACCCGGCCGACGACGCGAAGGACGACGCGCCCCTCGCGGTCGAGGATCACCGTCACCGGCACCGCCGTCACGTCGCCGAAGGGCCCTCCGCCGGCGGCCGTCGACTCGTCGGCCAGGGCGACCGGGAACGGGATGGCGAGGGCCTTCTTGTAGAGCTCGACCATCTCGCGGTTCTCGCGCGCCTCGAGGGCCACGGCGGCGTAGTTCACCTTGTCGGCGTCGTGCTTCGCCATGACGACGAGAAAGTCGACCTGAGCCTGCGCGGGGAGGCTGCCCGTGTTGACGAAGGCGATGACCGTGGGCTTGCCGCGCGTCGCCTCCGAGCTGACTGGGCGCTCGTCGACCGAGTCGAAGGCGAAGTCGATCGGCGCCCGCGCCTCGGCCCGGGACACGCCGGGCCGCTCGTCGACGGGCGGCGCGCCCCCGTTCGAGCCGCCGCACGCCGCGAGGACCAGGACGAGCCCGGCGGCGGCGCTACTCGTCGCCCTTTTGGCCCACGAACTGATCGTCACGGTTCGAGAACAGCACGTTGAAGGTGGTGAGCGAGCCGTAGCAGCCGGTGATGTACTGCTGGAGCTGCATCTTCTCGTCGTCGGCCAGCTTGGGGTTCGAGTTGATCTTCTGCTCGAGGACGCGGAGCTTGTCGCGGATGAGCACGACCTTGTGAAAGAGCGCGTCGAGCGGGATGTGCTTCTCCTGCGTGCCCGGCTTGCCGGGCTTGAGGATCATCTCCCCGCCCTCCCAGCGGCCGGTGATCTCGACGCGCCCGACCCCGAGCTCGTCGCGGATGACGTGCGCCAGCACTCTTCGAAACTCGTCGGCGTCCATGTCGAGCAGATCCTCCGGGAGAACGAGCGCGCGCTGCCCTCCGTCATGTGTGGTGGTCGTGGTGTCCGTCGTGTCCGAGTCCCCGCGCGAACGCGGCGCGCTGGGCGTCCGCCGCGTCGTCGCCTCGGGCCTGGGCTTGAACTCGCCGCGGCGTACCCACTGCGAGCACGTGCTCGTGTCGTAGAGGGGCGACGGCCACACGCCGAGGAGGCACTCGCCGTGTCGCTTGACCTCGCCGTTCTCGTCGAACGTCTCGACGACGCGGACGAAGCGCGCGCAGGTGCCGCACAGCCTCCGTTGCGCGCCTTCGAGGTCGTCGGCCATCGGGACCGCTTCTTACCTCAGAGGGCGGGCGTCGTCCCGTCCTCGTCCTCCAGCGTCGGACCGAAGAGGTGGGCGAACGAGGCGAGCGCGGAGGGCGTCGTCCTGTGCTCCCGCTTGTCGGCCAGGATGGCGTGCGCGAGCTCCTCCACCACCACCCGCAAAGGCGTCGGCTCCACCGGCACGCCGTCGACGTCGCGGACGGCGCGGAGCTCGGTGACGTGGCGGAGCGGCTCGTGGCGGACCGCGACGAAGCCCCCCGCCGGCGTGTAACGGCACTGCAGCACCTGCACGAACTCGAGGTAGAGCGGCGCGACGATGACGCACGCATGCGTCCCGTCGCGACCCACGCCGCGCAGCGCCCGCGCCTCGGGACCCGCTCCGCCGCCCTCCGCGACGTCACCCGCGATGACGAGCTCGATGCGCTCGCGCCTCGCGGCCTCCGACTCGACGGCGAGCAGCGGCGCGTAGAGCGCCACGAGGGGCACGGCCAGGTCCGGCGCGTCGACCTCCAGGGCATCGAGCCAGGCGTCGCGCCCCTCGTCCGGGAGGGACTCGTACGCGAGCGCCGCGGCCATCGCGGCCTCCGCATCGGTGGCGAGGGCGGAGAGCCAGCTCCGCCACGCAGCGCGAACGCGATCGTCGTCGTCGGTCTCGCCGCTCATCGGGAGCGCGCACGCTAGCAACGTCGGGGAGCGATCGGAAGCCTCGAAGGTCGGCTTGACAGCCGCACGCGTCGCAACGGATCGTCATGTGGACAAGCTGTGGTCCCCAACGACTCCCCCGAGGTCCTGGCGCGCTTTCACGCGGAGCTCGATCTCGTCGACATCGCGGCGAAGCAGACGGTGCGCCGCATGTCGCGAACGGTGACGCTCGACGATCTCACGTCGTTCGGACGCGAGGGGCTCCTCCAGGCCGCGCGCACGTACGACCCGGCGCGCGGCGTCCCCTTTCGACGCTGGGCCAACCTCCGCATCAAGGGCGCCATGCTCGACGGTGTGCGCCAGTGGGGAAACCTGCCGCGGCGCGTGTACCGCGAGCTGCAGGGCGCGGAGGCCGGCGACCGGATGCTTCAGGCGTACGACGAGGAGGACTCGGCCAACCCGGCGACGACCCCCGAGGCGGCGGACGACCGGTTGACCACCTACCTCGCCGGCATCGCGACGGCCATCGCGGTCGGCACGATGGCGGCCGCGCCTCGCGAGAACATCGACGCCGAGGGACGCGACGTGACGCCCGAGGATTTGCTGGGCGAGGCGGAGCTCATGGCGCGCGTGAGGGCCGTCGTGGCGAAGCTGCCCGACCAGGAACGGACGCTGGTCGAGCGGCACTACTTCGGAGGGCAGACCCTCGACGAGGCGGCGGCGTCGATCGGCCTCTCCAAGTCGTGGGGCAGCCGACTGCACGCCCGCGCCATCGAGGCCATCGGCGAAGAGCTGCGCCGCAGCGGCGACGCCTAGAGAAGGCAACCGCAGAGGGAGCCCCTCTGCGGCAGTCTCTCTCACTGCCCCTGGAGGACGGTCTTGAGGGCGGTAGCGGCGTTTTCGACGAGGCGGGACGCGAGGTCGACGGCCTCGCTGTAGCGGTAGACGCCGGCCTGCAGGGCGATGAGCTCGGCGGGTTTCAGCTCGCCCATCTGCGCCGACGAGATGGCCTGGTGCACGGTCGACTCGCTGCCTTGCACCTGGTGACCCAGGCCGCGCAGGAGCTGGGCGAACGGCGAGGGCGTGTCCGTGGGCTTGTCCGTCGGCCTGGAGGCCGGCGTGGAGGTCGGCGGGGGCGGCGCCGGCGTGGGCAGGGCGGCGGGCGTGAGGCGCGCCTCGCGGAGGGCGGGGATGCTCATGGATTCTCCTTCGTCCCCCCATCGGCCGAGGCGCGGGCGCGGTTGCGTCGAAAGTGATACACGCGGGCCCAAGGGCATGGGCGTACGGGAGCGCGTCGTGGTCGCGATGAGCGGCGGGGTCGACTCGTCGGTCGCCGCGGCGCGCCTGCTCGACGCGGGGCACGACGTCGTCGGCGTCACGCTCCACCTCTGGGACTACGACGACCCGCCGGCCGGCGGCGCGCGAAACGGCGGCCGCAGCCACGGTCGCTGCTGCGCTCCGGAGGACCAGTACGACGCGCGCCGCGTCGCCGACGCCCTCGGCTTCCCGCACTTCACGTTCGACCGGCGCGCGCTCTTCGCCGGGACCGTCGTCGAGCCGTTCGTCGAGGCCTACCTCGCGGGCGAGACGCCGAGCCCCTGCACGGCGTGCAACCGGGGCGTGAAGCTCGGCGAGCTCTTCGCGCTGGCCGACCGCCTGGGAGCGTCGAAGGTGGCGACCGGGCACTACGCGCGCATCCTGCGCGGCGCGGGTGGGCTCCCGCGGCTCGCGATGGGTACGGACGCCGCGAAGGACCAGAGCTACTTCCTCTACGCGAGCCCCCGGGCGTGGCTCGAGCGCCTGGTCTTCCCGCTCGGCGAGTCGACCAAGGGCGAGGTGCGCGCCGAAGCGCACGCGCGGCGGCTCCCGGGCGCCGGCAAGGGCGAGAGCCAGGAGCTCTGCTTCGTGGGCGCCGGCGCGCACGCGTACGCGGACTTCGTGGCCGAGCGGGCGGCGTCGCGCGTGAGGCCGGGCCCCATCGTCGACGAGACCGGTCACGTGGTGGGGACGCACGAGGGCGTGCACCGCTTCACGATCGGGCAGCGCAAGGGGCTCGGTGTGGCGCTCGGCACGCCGGCCTTCGTGACGCGCATCGATCCGGAGCGGGCGACGGTGCACCTCGGACGCGAGGAGGCCCTCCAGGCGCGAGGCGCGACGCTGTCCGACGTGGTGCTGGGCGAAGGCGTCTCGCTGCCGACCCGCGCGCGGGTTCGCGTGCGCTACCGGCACGAGGGGGACGGCGCGATGGTGCTCGGCGAGGACGGCGGCCGCGCGGTCGTGCGGTTCGACCAGCCGGTGCGCGCCGTGACCCGGGGGCAGGTCGCCGTGCTCTACGATGACGATTGCGTGCTCGGCGGTGGCCGCATCGCCCGGGCGCTCGACGAGGGTGACCTCGCGGCGTCCTGCGCGTTACCCTTAGGGTCGTGAGGCGCATCGTCTTGCTGCCGTTGGTCGCGGCGCTCGCCGCGGTCGTCGCGCCCGCGTGCTCCCTCGGCTCCGGCACGGGGAGCTGCAGCGGCACTCTCGACGTCCCCGACTGCTGGTCGGGCACCTTCAACCTGCACCCGGACTTCTTCGCCGCCGTTCCCGCCGCCACGCCCGAGTACCCGCAGACGAGCAACGACGCCCTGCAGCTCCGCATCCAGCACGGCGGCGACTACGAGACCTTCAGCGACGGCATCATCATCCTGGTGGACGACGCGGGCGAAGTGCGCGGCGACCCCGACGACCAGGGCAACCCGCGCCCCAGCCTGCTCGGTCAGGCGCTCGTCGTCTCGCTTCCCCCGAGCGTCGTCCCGTCCGGGGTGCCCGTCGTGCCCGTGTCGTCGCCGCGCATCGTGAGCGCGTCGCTTTACCTCGACTACACGTGCCGCACGCAGAACGACGCCCTCTACGCGATGGACGCCGTGTCGGGCGTCGACGCCAACGGCGACTGCCTGGCCCCCGAGGGCGGGAGCCCGCCGCCGCCCGCCTGTCCGGCCCCGGCGACCGCGCTCACCTCGAGCGACGGCGGCGTCCTCACCGTCGACGGGGGCGTCGTCTACGCGGACTCGGGGACGGCGGCGCCGGTCGCCGGCAACATCGGAACGAGCACCATCACCTTCACGAGCCTCTTCGACGGCAAGCCGGACGAGGCCAACGCGAGCGAGCGACTGAGCGCCGCCACGTTCGACCTCTACTTCGCGGACCCGCGCAACATCTGCCCCGGCGGCCTCGGCCCACCCCCGCCGTGCGAGGGGCACCTCCAGGGGAACTTCAGCTTCTACTTCCAGAGGGGCCGGCCCGCGCAGCCCTTCCCCTGATCCCGGCGCAGCCCTTCCCCTGATGGAGGAGGGGGCCGAGGCTTACATCGGAGGCCGTCGGCCACATGAGGAGCCTTGCTTGCGTGCTCCTGGCTCGGCCGATACCCTGACCAGTAAGGTGCGGAGATTCTCGCCTTCGCGTGCGGCGGCGGTGCGCACGGGAGTCGCGTTCGTCGTCATGACGACGTGCGCGAGTCCCGTGTATGCGCAAACTTCCGCGTCCACGGGTCCGCCCGCGAGCGCAAAGGCGCTGCAGCGTGCGCGCGAGGCGTGGGACGGCGGTGACTTCGACCTCGCGCCGGGGCTCTACCAGCGCGCCATCGACGCGGGGAGCCTGCGGCGGGCCGATGTTCTCGAGGCTTACGTGCGCATGGGCTCGGCCCTCGCGGTGAGCGGCAAGACGCGTCTCGCGCTCACGGCGCTGAAGCAGGCGGCGCTGCTCGATCCGGTGTTCACCGTTCCGCCCGAGGCGGGGAAGAAGGCCATGGCCGTCGCCGAGAGGGCGCGCAAGGCGCAGCGCCGCGTCGGGGCGCTGGCCGTCACCGCGCAGGTGCCGGACGAGGTGCCCTCCGGCGCGTCGTTCGCCGTCGAGGTCACGCTGGCGCCGGGTCACTCCTTCCTCGTCGACTCGGTCGGCCTCGTCGTCCGCGACTCGCTCGCGGCGCGCACCTTCCAGCAGGACTCGCCTCCGGACGCCAACCTGCACTTCGAGGTGCCGCTCCGGATGACGCTGCCCGACGCGACGCTGGTCGTGCACGTGCAGGCCGTCGACGCGCACAACAACGAGCTCGTCTCGTCGGAGAAGCGCGTCCACGTCGCGAGGCCCGTCGTCGCCCCGTCGGCCGCCCTGGCGGCGCTCGGCCCGCTGCACGGTGAGCGCTCGCGCGATCGAACGCACACCTCGTCGGGCGGGTTCTGGACGACGGCGTGGCCGTACATCATCGGAGGGGCAGCCCTCGCGGCGGGGGGAGCCGCGGTCTACTTCGCGTCGCGGCCGACCGACGACGTCAACGTCGGCGCGGCGCGCGTCGAGCTGGCCCATTGAAGGAAGGAGAGTGACGATGCCGCAAGACCGCGCCCACCTCCCCTTCCCGTCGCAGGCGGACATCCCCAGCGACTCCGATCAAGCGCCCGGCGGCCGCACCGGGCCGTTCGCGGGCGGCACGTACTTCCTCGGGCGCTACCGCGTCGTCGACGAGATCGGCGTGGGAGGCATGGCGAGCGTCCACCTGGCGCGCATGGACGGGCCGGGCGGCTTCCAGAAGTGGGTCGCCATCAAGCGCATCCACCCGCACCTCGTCGAGGACGAGTCGTTCGTGAACATGTTCCTCGACGAGGCGCGCGTCGCGGCGCGCATCTCGCACCCGAACGTGGCCACGGTCTTCGAGCTCGGCAAGCACGAGGACACGTACTGGATCGCCATGGAATACCTCCACGGCGAGCCGCTCCGCGAGGTGATGCGCCGCACCGAGGAGCTCGGGCAGCCCATGCCGCCCGAGATCGCGTGCCGCGTCATCGCCGACGCCGCCGAGGGCCTGCACTCCGCCCACGAGCTCCTCGGCAAGAACGGCGAGAAGCTCGGCCTCGTCCACCGCGACGTCACGCCGCACAACCTCTTCGTCACGTACGACGGGAGCACGAAGGTCGTCGACTTCGGCATCGCGAAGTTCAGCTCGCGCATGGCCAACACGCGCGCCGGGACGCTCAAGGGCAAGCTCGCGTACATGTCGCCCGAGCAGGTCGCCGGCGAGCCGATCGATCGGCGCACCGACGTCTTCGCCCTCGGTGTCGTCCTCTGGGAGCTGACGACCGGGCAGCGCCTCTTTCGCATGGAGAGCGATCTCGACACGCTCGCGAAGGTCCAGGAGTGCAACGTGCCGAGGCCGAGCACCATCGTGCGCGGCTATCCGATCGACCTCGAGAAGATCGTGATGAAGGCGCTCGCGAAGACCAAGAACGAGCGTTACCGGACGTCACGCGAGTTCTCGCGGGCGCTCCAGTCGCTGCTCATGCGACGCGGCCTCTTCATCGCGAGCGACGAGGTGTCGGCGTACATGACGTCGGTCTTCGGCGACCGCATCCAGAAGCGCGAGGCGCACCTGCGGTGGGCCGCCGAGGTCACGCAGACGCTCGACATCGACAAGCTCAAAGGGACCGCGTCCCCGTGGCAGACGGAGGACGGGTCGATCCTCACGTACAACTCCGAGGTGCAGGCCTCGCAGCCGAACACGGCGAGGGGTCCCCCCAGGCCGGCCGCCGGCGCCCCCGCCCCGCCCCCCGCTCCCGAGCCGCCGTCTCCGCCCTCGGCGCCGCCGACCGCGCGGCCGCCGAACATGAAGAACACGCTCCGCGGAGGGGCCCTCGTCGCACCGCCTCCTCCGGCGCCCGTCCCCCGGCCGAACGCGCTGGCGAGGCCGGTCGATCCCGTCCGCTCGGAGGACCCGCCCACCCTGGCGGCGCGCCGTGGACCGCCCGCGCCGAGCGCCGCGCGCCCTCAGCCCGAGCAGAGCTTCGACGACGACTTCGACGACGGGGGCGACACGATCGTCAGCAGCTCGATGCCGGACATGGACGAGCTCCGCCGGATGCCCGCGCCCACGCCCGCGGCCGGCGTCGCTCCGCTGGGGGTCACGCTGACGCAGGCGGCTTCCCCGGTGGCGATGGCGACCGGACCGCGCTCGCTGCCCCCGCGCCTGCCGACCCCGCCTCCGCTGCCTCCCGTCGTCGTTCCCATGGGCATGCCCCTCGAGCCGGCCCAGAGCGATCTCTCGCGCACCGCGGTGGCCGAGTCACACCTCGTGTTCCCGCAGCCGCTGCTCCGGGGCAGCATGTCGAACGAGTACTCGGCGCCCGCCGCGCACCCCGCGACGCTGGCCATGGAGGGGCACGGTCCCGCCGACATGCAGCGCCTCTTCGCGCCGCCGGCGCGGAGCGAGCAACGCACCATCACGGCCCAGTCGCTCCGGCGCGGGGTCCCCGTCTGGGCCGTCGCCCTCGGCTCGGCGGTCATCGGACTCATGGCCTTCGGTCTCGTCGTCGCGCTTCTCTCGCGGAGCCTGTCGCACGCCGCCACCACGACCGATCCCTCCGCCCGCGCCGCTTCCTCGGCGGCCTCCGCGCCCGCCCTCCCGCCGGCGGCAACCGCGGCCCTGCCGGCGTCCTCCGCCGGGCCCTTCGCCGCGGCGCGCGCCGCCTTCGAGTCGACGCTCGGCGCGGCTGCCCTGCCGCCGCCCACGAACAACGCCACCGCGCCTGCTCCGAGCGCAGCCCCCGCGCCGAGCGCGACGCCGCCCGCCGCGAGCACGCCGCCGCAGGCCATCCCGACGACGAACATCGCCTCGCTCCCGGCGACGCCGCCCCACACGTGGCCCGCAGCCGCCCCGCGCCCCGCCCCCATCACACCGCCGTCGACAGCCGCCGCCGGGAGCGGCACGCTGAAGGTCATCTGCTTCCCCGGATGCGATCAGGTCATCGACAACGGCAGCGCCCTCGGCCCGTCGCCCATCATCCGGCGGACGGCTACGATCGGATCGCACCGCCTCAAGCTCGTGTGGAGCGATGCGTCCAAGGTGGTGAGCACCGTGGTCATCGCGGACCAGACGGCCACGGTCCGCGAGAACCATCCCTGAGGCGCGCGTCGCCCGGTCTCGCGAGGACCCTCCTCCTCGCGGTCCTGCTCTCGGTCGCCCCGCAGTGCCAGCAGAACGCGGCCGTCTCGTTCGAGGTCGTCCTGCCGCAGGCGGTCGCCGATGAGGCGCAGTGGATGGAGCTCGGTGTCCTGCCGGGCGCGTGCCCCTCGACGACCGAGCTCGCGGCCGGCATCCCGCCGACCGGCTCCGTCGTGCGCATCGCCTTCCAGAAGGGGGACACGACCCCGCCCGCCATCGGGGAGCTGAAGAAGGGCTCGTACGGCTTCGCGGCGGCGGCGCGGGCCCCCGATTGCAGCGTGCTGGCCACCGGCTGCACGGTCGTGGACGTCACCCAGGCCCGCGACGTCACCATCACGATGACCGCGACCACCACCCCCGTCGGCGCATGCGCGACCGGCGAGACGTGCGGCGCCGGGCGCTGCGCCCCCTCGACCGATCCCGACGATCCCGCCCTCGGCGCCGGCTGCTCGATGCAGCTCGTCGGCGCCGGACCCTTCCCCACGCCGCTCGACGACTCCGGCGACACGGCGAGCGCCCCCGCGATCGCCGTCACCGAGACGGGCTTCCTCGTCGCGTACCGCGAGTACGATCCGGGCCCGGGCGTCGGGCGGCTCACCGTCGGCGCCGTCGACGAGGGGGGCTCGCTCACCGTGCCGACGCCGACGATGCTCCCCGGGCAGTGCGCCGGCCAGGACGAGAGCGACTCGGTCGGCCTCGCGTACCTCGGCGGCGCCGGCGTCGTCGTCTCCGCGCGCCCGTCGTGTGGACCCGGCATGGGCACGGGGCTCGACACGTTCTCCGTCGACGCGACCGGCACCGTCCACAAGTCCACCTTCGACCCGACCGCGGACTCGCTCGGCCTCTCGAACGCGCACGCCGCGGCGCCGACGGGCGCGAGCTCCGGCTGGCTCGCGTACCTCGACGACAGCGCCTCGGCCGTCATCGGGCTCTCCGGCCTCGTCACGCAGGGGAGCCCGGTCCCGTTCGGCGGCGGAAGGCCGCAGCTCCTGGCCGAGGTCGCCGCGACCGACCAGATGCTCGCGCTGCTCGCCGGCAACGGCACGACCCTCACGCTGCAGCTCGGCGCCTCGCCCCCCGACGGCGGCGCCCCCTACACGCTGACCGGCACCTGGGGCGCCGTCGCGGCCGAAGGGTCGCGCGCGTACGTCCTCGACGACGGCGGGAAGGGCGCTCAGCCTCTCTCGTTCAGCGCCTTCGACCTCGGCGAGAGCTCGGCCGCCGCGAGCGCCACCTTCGCGCCGCCGGGGCAGGGCGCCGTCGTGGGCGGGGACGTGGCGTTCCACGGGGACCGCGCGATGTTCGCCGCCGAGCAGCCCGGCTCCCTCTCCATCGTCGTCTACGACCACGCCTCGACCGCGCCGACCTTCCTCGACAGCGTGCTTCTCTCGGGCGACGCGCGCATCCCCGCGCAGGACACGGTGCGCGACGGCCGCGTCGCCATCGCCGCGAGCGACTCACGCGTCCTCGTCGCCTGGCTGACCGCCATCAGCCTCGGGCCCGACGATCCCGTCGGCGGCTACGCGCTGTACGCATGTGCGCCGTGACGTGCCATGTTCCCCGCCCATGGCGTCCGCGCTCGAAGTGACCATCGCCTCGCTCGCCCCCGGCGGCGACGGGGTCGCGCACGTCGAGCTCGACGGCGAGCGGCGCGCCGTCTTCGTGCCGCACACCGCGCCGGGCGACGTGGTGCGCGCCGAGGTCGACGCCTCTCGGCGGCCCGCGCGAGGCCACCTGCTCGAGGTGCTCACGGCCGGACCGGAGCGCGTCGCGTCCGCGTGCGCCTGGTCGCTGCGGTGCGGGGGATGCGACTGGATGCACCTCTCGCTCGAGGCGCAGGGCCGCGCCCACGTCGAGCACGTGCGCGCCGCGCTCCCGCCGGCTTGGCGTGACGTGCCGGCGACGCATCACGCGGCGGACGCCGCCCTCGCCTACCGGACACGCGCCCGCCTGCACGTCCGCTGCGAACGAGGCCGCGTGGAGGTGGGGATGCACGAGGCGGGGACGCACGATCCCGTGGCGGTCGACACGTGCGTCGTGCTCGATCCCGCGGTGGAGGCGGCGCGACGGCGGCTCGGGGCGCTCGTCGCGGGGAGCCGCGGCCGGGGGGACGTGCAGATCGCCCTCGGAGCGGAGCGGCGGCCGGTCCTCGAGGTGCGCTGGGACGGGGAGGTCGCGGCGGCGTGCTTCGGGCGGCTGGAGCAGGCGGTCGCGTCGGGCGAGCTCGCGGGCGCGCGCGTCTTCGTCGGCGATGCGTCGAAGCCCGCCGTCGTGGGCGACCCGGCGCCGTGGGTGCCGGGCGCCGACGGCCAGCCGCTGCGTCTCGCGCCGGGCGGCTTCGGGCAGGCGAGCGAGCGGATGAACGCGGCGCTCGCCCGCCACGTCGCGTCGCTCGTGCGGCCGCTCGGCGTCGAGCGGGCCGTGGAGCTCTACGCGGGCTCGGGCAACCTCAGCGTCCTCCTCGCGCGCGAGGTCCGCGAGCTCGCCCTCGTCGAATCGAGCCGCGAGGCCTGCGACGCCGCCCGCGCGAACCTCTCCGCCCGCAGCCTCTCCGCGCGCGTCGTCGAGGCCGACGCAGGCGCCTACGCCTGGGGAGCCACGACCCGCCTCGTCGTCCTCGATCCGCCGCGCACCGGCGCCCGCGCCGTCGCCGAGCGCCTCGCCGCCTCGCGCGTACCTCACGTCGTCTACGTCGCGTGCGACGCGCAGACCCTCGGGCGCGACCTCGCCGTCCTCGCCGAGGGCGGCGCCAGCACCTACGTCGCCCGGTCCATTGCCACCTTCGAGATGTTCCCCCAGACCAGCCACGTGGAGACCGTCGTCGCTCTCGAGCGCGTGCGGGGCGCACGCCCGTGAAGACAGCCGTCGACGCGCGCCTTCGCGACGAGGCCGCGCGCTTCGCCTTCCGCTTCGCGTGCGACGACTGCGCGCACTTCGACGAGCGCCGCGAGCAGTGCTCCCTCGGCTTCCCCGCCACCCCCCGGCGCGACGCCCTCTCCGCCTCGCACCTCGAGCTGTGCAAAGCCTACGAGCTCGATTGAGCCCCGCCCATGCCCCGCTCCCACCCGCCGACGCTCATCACGCTCACCCGCGCGGCCCTTCGCGACCCCCACGCCCCCCTCGTCCCCCGCGGCGCCCGCGTCCTCGTCGCCGTCAGCGGCGGCCCCGACTCGATGGCCCTCCTTCACGTGCTCGGCCTCCTCCGCGGCCGCCTCGGGTTCGGCCTCTTCGCGCACGGCGTCGACCACGGCCTCCGCCCCGCCGCGACCGCCGAGCTCGACCTCGCCGCCGACCTCGCCCGCTCCCTCGACGTCCCCTTCACGCGGTCCCGCGTCTCGCTGACCCAGGGCGGGAACCTCCAGGCCCGCGCTCGGACCCTCCGCTGGGAGGCCCTACGCACCGCGGCATCGCGCGCCGGGGCCGACCGCATCGCCACCGGGCACCACGCCGACGACCGCGCCGAGACCGTCCTCATGCGGCTCCTCCGGGGCACGGGCACCCGGGGCCTCGCCGCCCTGCCACCCGCCGACGGCGACCGGATCCGCCCCTTCTACCGAGCCCGTCGTGCCGACATCGACGCGCACGTCGCCCGCCATGCCCTGCCGCACGCCATCGACCCGTCGAACCGCGATCCGCGATTTCTGCGCGCCCGCGTGAGGTTCGAAGTGCTGCCCCTGCTCGAACGCCTCAGCCCGCGGATCGTCGAGCATCTCTGCCGTCTTGCCGACGACGCCGCGCTCAGCACCGCGCTCAGCCCGAGGAGGGTGGGGCAAACCCGCAGCTGAAGCGGGATTTCGGCTCGGACATGCTGGTTGCCACCCCACCTCGATGTTACGCATCTTAGGTAGTAACTTGAGTCAGGGCCCCCCCGGGGACCCGACCGCACCGCTGTCCGCCAAGGAGTCGACGTGAAGCAATCGCACAAGACGCTGCTGCTCTGGGTCCTGCTGATCGTGATGTTCCTGGCGATCTGGCAGGTGCTTCAGCCCGGCGAGCGCAAGCAGCAGGTCAGCTTCAGCCAGTTCGTGACGTGGGTGCACTCGGGCCAGGTGCTGGACGTCCACATCAAGGACCACGAGTACACGTTCACGCGCGTCGACAACGGCAAGCAGGTCACGAGCGAGACCCTCGGCCCCATCGCCGACCAGGCCCTGGTGGATGACCTCCAGAAGAAGGACCCCGCCGACTGCGCCACGAAGAACACCTGCACGGGCCACAACCCGAACGAGAAGCTCCAGCTCTACTTCGAGAAGGAGGACTCCACGCCCTTCTGGTCGTCGACGCTCGTGACGCTCCTCCCGATGCTCTTCATCGGGATCATGTTCTTCCTCTTCATGCGCCAGCTGCAGGCGGGCGGAGGCAAGGCGATGAGCTTCGGCAAGGCCAAGGCGCGCATGCTGAGCGACTCCCAGAACAAGGTGACGTTCGCGGACGTGGCGGGCATCGACGAGGCGAAGGACGAGGTCGAAGAGATCATCGCCTTCCTCAAGGACCCGAAGAAGTTCCAGCGCCTCGGCGGGCGCATCCCGAAGGGCGTGCTCCTCATCGGCCCCCCCGGCACGGGCAAGACGCTGCTCGCGCGCGCCATCGCGGGCGAGGCGGGCGTGCCGTTCTTCAGCATCAGCGGGTCGGACTTCGTCGAGATGTTCGTCGGCGTCGGCGCGAGCCGCGTGCGCGACCTCTTCGAGCAGGGCAAGAAGCACGCGCCGTGCATCATCTTCATCGACGAGATCGACGCGGTGGGTCGCCATCGCGGGGCGGGTCTCGGCGGCGGGCACGACGAGCGCGAGCAGACGCTGAACCAGCTCCTCGTCGAGATGGACGGCTTCGAGTCGAACGAGGGCGTCATCATCATCGCGGCCACCAACCGGCCCGACGTGCTCGATCCGGCCATCCTGCGCCCCGGGCGCTTCGACCGCCGCATCACGGTCCCCCGCCCCGACGTGCGCGGCCGCGAGGAGATCCTGCGCGTCCACGCGAAGAGGACGCCGCTGTCGCCCGACGTCGACCTGGAGACGCTCGCTCGCGGGACGCCCGGGTTCTCGGGCGCGGACCTCGAGAACCTCGTCAACGAGGCGGCCCTCCTCGCGGCGCGTCAGGACAAGGACGCCCTCAACATGGCCGACTTCGAGCTGGCGAAGGACAAGGTCTACATGGGGACCGAGCGCCGCTCGATGGTCATCTCCGACGAGGAGAAGAAGACGACCGCGGTCCACGAGGGCGGCCACACGCTCATCTCGGTGCTCATCAACCACCACGATCCCGTGCACAAGGTGAGCATCATCCCGCGCGGCCCGGCGCTCGGCGTCACCTGGTACCTGCCGAAGGACGACCGGCACAACCTCTCGAAGGAGCAGGCGGAGAGCAGCATCGCCATCGCCCTCGGGGGACGCATCGCCGAGGAGATCATCTTCCAGCAGATGACGACGGGCGCCGGCAACGACATCGAGAAGGCGACCGAGATCGCCCGCAAGATGGTCTGCGAGTGGGGCATGAGCGAGAAGCTCGGGCCGCTCGCGTACGGCAAGAAGGAGGAGAGCATCTTCCTCGGCCGCGACTACGGCCAGCACACGCAGGACTACTCCGAGCAGACCGCGCAGGAGATCGACCAGGAAGTGCGCGCCATCGTGCAGAGGCAGTACGTGCGCGTGAAGGAGCTCTTGACGCGCGACCGCGAGAAGCTGCAGCACCTCGCCGACGCGCTGATGGAGCGCGAGACGCTCGACGCCGAGGAGATCGCCGCGGTGCTCGAGGGCCGCGACCTTCCGAAGCGCGACCGCGTCGTCATCCCGACGTACGCCGAGAAGGACAAGCAGAGCAAAGAGAAGCGCCGCGTCGCGAGCATCTTCGGCGGACCCCCGAAGCCGGCGACCAGCGGGAGCTAGAAGCTCCGCTCCGGGCCATCTTCCACACGCGGCCCAAGGAAGATAAGGGTGTCTCCGGGACGACACGCGTCCCTGAGGAGACCTCGATGGGTATGACCTTCTTCGCCGGCGTCACGCTGACCGCCTTGACGCTCGCCGCGTGTGGGGGCGAGACCCCGCCGCCGCAGCCCCCGCCGCCGCCTCCCCCGCCTGCTCCCGCGACGGCGAGCGCCACGGCCACGGCGACCGAGACGCCGCCGCCGGCTCCGGCGCCCAAGCCGGCGCTGAGCGAGCGGATACCGCTGGTGCTCAAGGGCATGGCGGACGCGGACCGCACGCACGACACCGCCCAGGAGGCCACCTTCCTGGCCGACGACGTCACCGTCTACTTCTATGGCTCGCTGCGCGCATCCGAGTTGCACGGCAAGAGCGACGTCGTCGACGCCTTCAAGAGCTCGTTGTTCCCCGACGCCAAGTCCGGGTGGTCCCGCATCTGGATCAAGGGCAACGTCGCCGTCGTCGAGTACACCTTGGTCGGGACGATGACCCGCGACGGGAAGGACTTCAAGGCGACCAACAAGCCCATCGGGCAAAAGCGCGCCGTCGTCTACGTCTTCAACGACGACGGCCTCGTGAAGGAGGAGCGCCTCTACGCCGACGTCCTCGCCATGAGGGCGCAGATGAAGGGCGACAAGAATGCTCCTCCGATCGAGGCGCTGCCGGCCGGCGCACCGGAGATGCACGTGGCCAAGGGCACGCCGGACGAGGACAAGCTCGCCGACTGGGCGAAGAAGGTCGACGACGCGTTCAACACGGGCGACGTCAAGCAGCCCATCGCGTTTCTCGCGGACGACGTGGAATACGACGCCTGGGGCGTGCCCCCGCTCAAGGGCAAGAAGGAGAACGCGAAGGACCTGCGGAGCTTCTTCAAGGCGTTCCCCGACCAGAAGTGGACGTCGACGAACGTCATGGGCATCGACGGCTTCGTCGTCATCGAGCACGTCTTCACCGGCACCCAGAAGGCGCCCTACGGGCGATTCACGAAGGTGACGGGCAAGCCAGTCACCGGCGAGCACTACCTGGAGATTTGGCAGCCGAACGCCGACGGCAAGCTGGCCCACGGCTGGGCCTACGCGAACCCCGTCGAGGCGCTCCAGCAGACGGGTGTCATGGAGAAGAGCCAGGAGAAGCCTGCGTCGTCACCCGCCGCCAGCAAGTGAGGGCGGGGGGCCAGGTGCGCCTTCCTGGCGGTCCTCGTCGTCCGCCGCATCGACGCGCGGCTGGCGGAGCGAGCACGCCGAGATGATCGCCGGCCACGTCGCGCGCTTCCCGTCGTCGCAGTGGAAGAGTTGAGCCGTTCTCAGCGGGCGGATGGTGCGCTCACGCGCGTCTTCGCGAGCTCCTGCCGGGCGAGGCGGAGTGCTTCCGCCAGCGCTGCGTCGGCGGGGACTGCAACGTTCGGTCTGACGCCGACGCCCTCCCAGTCGGTCTTCGTCACTGGATTGATCGGGCGCCCACATGGAATGTCGATGTGGAACCAATCGTCGAGGTCGATGGTTTTCGTCACGTGACCCCACCCTCCCGTCGTCTCGCCGACCACCGGAGCACGGTGAAGTGCCTGAAGGTCGTACGCCAGCTCCTCGCCACCCGAGACCGTAGAGTGGCTCGTGAGGACGTATGCGGGCTTCGTGCGGCCGAAACGCGCGCCCTTGACGTCCCGCAGCGTCCAGAACTGCAAGGTCGAGCGCTTGTCGCGAAAAAACAGGTCGTTGATGTGCACCGGCTTCGCGCCGAACAGGTAGCTCGCGACGAGCGCAACGGTGTCCGGATCGCCGCCGTGGTTTTCGCGTAGGTCTACCAGCAGAGCGTCGGCGTCGGCGACCTGGGTCATAAGGCCCGCAATCCCTTCTCGCAGGTCGTCGTCCAGTGGCAGAAAGCCCTCGATCACCACGCGGGCCACGTTGCCATCGAGCCGCTCGATGGTACCGAACCCGAAGTTGTCCTTGCGATGTTGCGCGAGCGTCTGCGCACGAAGGTCCTGCTGGGCGCGAACGTCCTCCGCAGCGGGCGCGGGGGGAGGCTTGCGACCGAAGAAGCACCGGAGATGGTGGTCGTGGCTCACGTCGACCAGGTCCTTCGTCACGGTTTGCACGAATGTCCCGCCGTCGGTGATCGCGTCGTAGTCGCCGTGCGCCGCCTGCGCGCGAAGGCTCGCGATCATCTTGCTTCCCACGGCGGGCAGGACGTAGTGGGCCTGGAGCTGGCGCGCGATCCCGTCGAGGAGTGCCTGCCGGTGGGGGGCGTCCAGCTTGCGGGCCGCGGCCTCGTCGGCGGGCATTTCGATTGCCGATGCCTGTCGCGTGAGCACCAGAGGCAGCGGCTTTCCCAGCTGCCAGGTGAACGTGGCCTGGATGGTCTTGCCGTCGTCGGAGACGGTGCCGGCGATGGTGTCCTGGACAGCGGGTACGTCGACCGACAGCGACGCGCCCGTGACCATGGCGGTAGACGCGATGCCGAATACGTCCCAATCGAGGCTGTCGAGCGAGCAGCCCGCGGGAGTCTTCGAGAGATCGAGCCGGATCTGGACCCGCTGGCATTTGGGTCCGTCGCACAGCGTGCCGAGCCAGGTCCCACTCACGGAAGGGGGCGCTGGCTGCGCGGCGGGCGCAGTTACCGCCGGGGGCGGAGCCGGTAGGGCCGTCGGCGTTAGGGGGGGTGCTGGCGGCGGGATTCTGGAACACGACGCGACAACGGGGAGCAGCGCGAGCGCCGTGAGTTTTCGGAGGTGCATGGTGGTGTCGCTTTGGACGCTGGGCCACGTGGATCCTAGCCCGGCCCAGCGACCGTACGGTACGCCTGGCGTCATGTTCTTGTTGCCGCAACAGGGCCTGGGGGCGTGCTGCGCGACGCCGCGCTTGTCGCCACGTTCGAGTCCTGCCGCCCCGACAAGATCGCTGGCCAGGCCGCTGTCGTCCCATGATCCCGGCCAACGTGAAGCTGTTTGGCTGCCTCCGGGGCGACAGGTGAGCCGGACTACTCGCGGACGACGTCGACCGCGGACGCAGCGGTGGCGGCGCGAGAAAGCCAAGCGTCGAGCTGGGCCAGGTCGGTGCACGCGGTGATGCGAGCACGGAGGTCTTCGGGCACGTCGAGACCGCGTGCGGCGAGCACCGTGAGAACCGCACGAGCGAGGCCCTCGGCTTTGCCCTGCGCCACGTAGCGTCGCGCGAAATCGCTCTGATACTCGTAGTTTCCGCTCGCCATGAGTGCCTCCAGAATAGCACGCGCGGCCTCGTCGACCGACGCGAAGACCAGGTCCACGTAGAGCTTGGCGCGTTCGTCCTCGAGACCACGCGACGCCGCCAGCGCGGCCTCGGCGACCGCGAGCGCATGGTGGCCATGGCCATGGAGCATCACGGAGAGCACGGCCAGCTCGGGCGCCAGGCCCACGCCTGCCGCATCGCGAACCACTGGGACCGCCTGCGGCCCGAGCACGAGCGGAGCCAGCACCCAGCCAGGATGGCCCGTGGCGATCGGCATCCCCGCCCAGGTAGCCACGGCTGCGTCCACGGCCACCACGAGAAGCGCGACATCGCAGCGAAGCCTTGCACGCAGGCTCGCAAGATACGCGGGCCACGACCAGCGCTTGTCCGCGTCCCGCGCGAGCTGCGCTTCGACGACGAGGGCGGCCGCGGGGCCATCACCGCCGGTTCCTTCGAGGACCAGCACGAGGTCCGCCCGATACTCCGTCGGGACCACCTCGCTGAGCGTCGTATCGCCGATGCGCACGTGGTCGAACGCCGGGACGGGCGCGTGAAGCACGTCGCGAAGCAGCTCGGGCGCCAGGGTCGGCCGATTCCGAAAGAGTTGCAGCAGGGCGTCGTGGGTGAGCGACGGCATGGATGGCGTAGGAGCGAGGAGAGCAGCGTTCGTGCCGCTGCAGGGACGATGGGATCGCGCGCACTTGGACGCGGAGGAGAGTGTCCGGGACAGATTCGGGGGTGTCCGTGGACACATGGGAAATCGCCGCCGTTGACGCGCGCGGGGCCACCGCGACACACTCGCGTCGATCTGTGCTCCGGAGCACGGGGCTCCCGCGGGGGAGCCGGGGAGATCGATCACATGACGAAGCTTCTTCACATCGCGGTGGGCTCGCTCGCGATGCCGTTGCTCTTCGGCTGCGGCGCCGCGGGGCTCGTCCTCAAGAGCCCTCTCACCGACAAGTGCACGGACGCAGGCCTGAAGGGGTGCCCCGTCATCGTGGACGGAGTCATGGACTACGTGGAAGGGAACAAGGCCGAAGGCCTCGAGAAGCTGAAGAAGGGGGCGGCCGAGAATGCGCCGGAGAACGTGCAGGAGTTCGCCGCGATGATTCAGCCGCTGATGAAGCTTCCCGGCGTCGAGTCCTACACGGGGCCCCTCAAAGAGATCGTCGACCTCCTGGCGAAGAGCGCGAAGAGCTCGGAGACCCGCAAGCGGGCGACGGCTGCGCAGGACTCGAGCGATGGTCAACCGCCCAAGAGCAACGATGTGGCTCTTGCGGACCGCGGCGACCATGACCTCGCCAACCCCTACCGGACCGCACGCGGGCCCGACCCGGCACCGCCGGCCCGATGGCCTGCGGTCGCCGGTGTGCCCGCGAGCCCGCCGGCCCCGAGCTCGGATGTGGCGCACATGCGGACGAGAACGTTCGTCCCCGCGACCGATTCAAAGGCCGTGGCGTGCGAAGGACCGTTGGGCATCGTTCCGGGAGGGACATGCGCGCGGGTTCCCGTCATGCTGGGGCCGTTCGTCGTGACGGACCTTTTCGCGCCGGGAGGATGCGGCGATCAGCTCTTCGTCTCGAGCGACAGCACGAGCGCGAGCGGCTGGATGACGTTCAACGCAGCCATCATGGCGCTGAGCCTGCACGGAATGCAGCTCGTCGTGCAGTCCGACGAGAAGCTCTACGTCGGTGCCAGGAGCGAGAAGGGGCCGCTTCGCAGCGACGGGCTCCGGTGCACGGTCACGGTCAGCGGCTGGCGGCCGGACGCGCTGGAGTAGCGTCGAGCGGGCGCCGTCACCCGAGCCCCTCCATCACGGCCACCGCGGACTCCCCTCGGCGCGCGCGCTCCGGTTCCGTCATTCCCAGCAGGGTCGCGCGGAGCCGCGGCTCGACGTGGCGCTCGTGTCGCAGCAGGTCCCTCAGCTGCTCGACGCCGCCCGCCGTGCCGTCGTAGGGGACGCCCAGGCGGGCCTGGAGCATCGTGAGGGCGAGCTGGTAGGGAGTTCGGCTCCGCGCCTTCCCACCCATTGGCCCCTATGCAAGCCAGCTTGCACGGTCCGCTTCGTTGCTAAAATTTCCGATGCTATCTTTTCCTAGTAGCTCCACTGGGGCCGCCCTCATGTCCACCCCCTCGCCCACCCGAGCCGGCCACTTCCTCGAGCAAAACGCAGGCTCTACGGGCTCTTACCACGCCTTCGTCCCCTCCCCCCTCCCCCCAAGCCCCCCGCTCGAGCTCGACATCGCCCTCCGCGACGCCGAGGCGCAGGCCAACCTCGCGGTGGGCCGCCTGGACGGCGCGTCCCGCCTCCTGCCCGACCTCAACCTCTTCCTCTACATGTACATCCGCAAGGAGGCGGTCCTCTCCAGCCAGATCGAGGGGACCCAGTCCTCCCTCTCGGACCTGCTCCTCTTCGAGAACGCCGGCGCGCCCGCGGTGCCCCTCGACGACGTCACGGAGGTCTCTCGGTACGTCCGCGCCCTCGATCACGGCGTGCGCCGTCTGGCCGAGCTCCCCGTCAGCATGCGCCTCCTCCGCGAGATGCACCGCGAGCTCGTCACGGGCGCGCGCGGGGGCGACAAGACGCCCGGCGACATCCGCACCTCGCAGAACTGGATCGGCGGCACACGCCCCGGCAACGCGCACTTCGTACCGCCGCCGCCCCACCTCCTCGGCGAGCTCCTCTCCAACTTGGAGAAGTTCCTCCACGACGACCCCGAGCGGACCCCGACGCTGCTCAAGGCTGGCATCGCGCACGCGCAGCTGGAGACCATTCACCCCTTCCTCGACGGCAACGGCCGCCTCGGGCGCCTGCTCATCGCCCTCGTCCTCGTGGCGGAGGGCGTGCTCCACGCGCCGCTCCTCTACATGAGCCTCCACTTCAAGGAGCACCGCGAGGAGTATTACGAGCGCCTCCAGCGGATCCGCACGCACGGCGAGTGGGAGGCTTGGGTCCTCTTCTATCTGGAGGGCGTCGGGGCCGTCGCGGATCAGGCGACGCAGACGGCGGCTGCCGTGATGCACCTCTTCGAGACGGACCGCGGGCGCATCGTCGCCTCGGCCGGCAAGGCGGCGCAGTCGGCGCTGCAGGTGTTCGACGTCGCGAAGAAGAAGGCCGCGCTGTCGATCCCGGAGGCCGCGCGCTCGCTCGAGCTGACGCAACCGACGGTGAACAGCGCCGTGAAGCTGCTCGTCACGCTCGGGGTGCTGCGTGAAGTGACGGGGAAGCAGAGGGATCGCCAGTTTCTCTATGGCGAGTACGTCGAACTGCTGAGCCACGGGCCGAAGCTGGGCTGACGAGCGCTTGCGCCGTCGAGGCAACCGCGTGCGCCGTCGAGGCAACCGCTTGCGCGGCCGGCCCCGCCGGTGAGGCCGACGGCTCCATCGACGGGGCCACCGGCTCCATCGCCGGCGCCGCCCACGCAGCTACGTTCATCGACGGCCTCACCGGCGAGGCCGGCGGCGCATCCGCTGGATCCGTCGGCCCCACCCGTGAGGCCGTCCGCTCCACCCGTGAGGCCGTCGGCTCCATCGTCGAGGCCGCGCACGCATCCCCTGGATCCGCCGGCTCCATCGTCGAGGCCGCGCACGCATCCCCTGGATCCGGCGGCCCCATCGCCGGCGCCGTCCACACCACCACTTGCGCCGACCAACACACCGCTCGATCCGACGGCCCCACCGCTTGCCTCGCCCACTCCACCGCTCGCATCGCTCCCCCATCCGTCGATCGCGCGCTCCTCTCCGCTCGACCCGCCCGCGTTTCCGCGCACTTGGACGAATTCGACACGTCGCGCGTCGATTTCTTTCGTTCGCTGCCTGAATCCACCCCCCGGCTCAGCTTAACAGGGTGAGAGCACACGAAGGCGAGGCAATGGGGCCCCGCCGGGAAGGGTGCACTCACAACGCAGAGAAGATGGAGAAGTCACATGACGACTCAATCGAACAAGAGAAGCGACCAGATTGCCAGTGATCAGGCCATGATCAACGGCATCCAGAAGTTTCTCTCGCAGCTCGCCTCGCTGCCCGTCGGAAGTCAGAACATGACCCCGGCGGACATCGTGAAGGTTTTCCAGGATCGCCTCACCGCAGGCCTCGCCGTGCAAACGGCGGACGCCGCGCGGACCGCGGCGGTCTCGGCAAACCGCAACGAGCGTCTCAAAACGGCTGCAACGGTGCAGTCGTTCCGTCGCATCGTCGTGGGGATGTTTCAGCAGTCCCCCGACACGCTCGCGGTGTTCAACTTGTCGGCCCCCAAGGTCGCCAAGAAGAGCGTGGCGAGCAAGGCGACGGCGGTGGCCAAGAGTAAGGCTACTCGAACGGCGCGCGGGACGAAGGGTTCGAAACAGAAGCAGAGCATCAAGGGCACTTTGCCGGACGCCAGCACGGATCCGGCAGAGACTTCGCCGGCCGCCGCAAGCGGTCCGGTGACGGCGCCTGCGGTGTCTCCGCCCAAGCCGACGACCTAGCGGCAAAAAGGAACGGGGGAGGCGCGAAACGCGGATCGCGCCTCTCCCGGTCCACTATCCTACCCCGCCCATGCCGCCGGACGACGGGCTTCCCCCGGAGCTACTCACCGTCTCGAGGGCCGAATTTCGCGAGGTGTACGCCGCGGCAGCGCACCTGGCGATGGTGCTCATGAAGGACCGGCAGAGGGCAGAGGACCTCGTCTCGGACACGTTCGAGAAGCTGATGACGACGCGGCGCTGGGACCCCGAGGCGGGCCAGACGTTCCGCTACCACGTGCTCGGCATCGTGATGAGCGAGCGGAGCAACAAGTTCCGCAGCAAGGCGGACGAACGCGAGGCCGTGGCCCACGAGGGCCATCAGCGCGAGGAAGTGGGCGAGAAGGCCGACTCGCCCGAGACGAAGATGCTCTCCCGCGTCGAAGAGGAGCGCGCGCAGGCGAGCGCCGAGGCGGAGCTCGACGCGCTGGCCAAGAGCGTCGAGAGGCATCCGCTGGCGCCGCAAGTCCTGGCGTGCCGGCGCGCGGGGAAGACCAAGCGGGCGGAGATCGCCGACGCGCTGCAGGTGTCGCCGGCCGAGGTCTCGCTCGCGAACGACGTGCTGAAGGACCACCTGAAGAAGATCCGTGCTCGCGGGAGCGCGGCCGAAGGCGAGGAGACGTGATGCCCAAGCCGACGCCCGAAGAGGTGCTGCGGTCGATCGAGGAGCCGGGCCTCGACGAGGAGATGGACCGCGTGCTCGCGATGACGCCCGAGCAGCGGAAGAAGGAGCTGGAAGAGGCCGGGTTCGATCTGGCAGCGCTGCACGCCGAGGCCGACGCGGTGTACGCGAAGATGCAGCGCGCCTCGGTCGAGACGAGGGCGAAGGAGCTGGAGAGGGAGGGGCGCGCGAAATCGGTTCGGCCGGAGGCGCGCCGGCGACCGCTCGTCTTGTGGCTCGCCGCGGCCGTGACGATGACGGTGGCCGCGGGCGTGATCTACACGGCGCTCGGGCCGTCGTCGCCGGCCCCGACAGTACCGCCCGTTCCACCGACGGCCACGACGCCCCCGGCTTCCCCGGTCGACCTCGTCGCGGCGGAGAGGCTGAGAGCCGAGGCGTTCGCGGCGTGCGACGCGATGCGATGGGCCGAGTGCCTCGCGCACTTCGACGACGCCAAGCGGAGTGATCCGGCGGGAGACACGTCCCCTGAGGTGCAAATCGCCCGGCAGAAGGCGTTGCGCGCCATCCGGGACGGGGAAAAGCCCCACTTCAAGTGACCCGGGACCCCGGGAAGGGGCCTCCTTGCCTCACCCCCGAGTGCCGACTACCTTCCCGCACCCCCGAGGATCCCAGGAGAAAGCCCCCTCCCATGCCCACGAAGATCGCCATCAACGGCTTCGGCCGCATCGGTCGCTGCATCGTTCGCGCGATGGCCGAGCGAAACGTCAACGATCTCCAGCTCGTCGCCATCAACGACCTGACGGACGCGAAGACGCTCGCCCACCTCTACAACTTCGACAGCGTCCACGGGCGGGCGACCCATCCGGCGACGGCGCTCGAGGGCGCCATCGACTTCCACCACGGCAAGACCCGCGTGCTCGCCGAGAAGGACCCGGCGAAGCTCCCGTGGAAGGAGCTCGGGGCGGACATCGTCATCGAGTCGACGGGCCTCTTCACGGACAAGGAGAAAGCGGTCGCGCACGTCACGGCGGGCGCGAAGAAGGTCATCATCAGCGCCCCGGCGAAGAACCACGACGTCACCGTCGTCCTCGGCGTCAACACGGAGGCGTACGACGCCGGCAAGCACCAGATCATCTCGTGCGGGTCGTGCACCACGAACTGCCTCGCGCCCGTCGCCAAGGTCCTCCTCGACACGTTCGGCATCCAGCGCGGCCTGATGACGACCATCCACTCGTACACGAACGACCAGGCGGTCCTCGACATCCCCCACCGCAAGGGCGATCTCCGCCGGGCGCGCGCCGCCGCCATCAACATGATCCCCAGCAGCACGGGCGCGGCGAAGGCCCTGGCCGAGGTGCTCCCGCAGCTGAAGGGCAAGTTCGACGGGCAGTCGGTGCGCATCCCGACGGCGGACGTCAGCCTCGTCGACCTCACCTTCGAGACCGAGAAGGCGATGACGAAGGACGCCATCCACGCCGCGATGAAGGCCGCCTCCGAGGGGCCGATGAAGGGCATCCTCGAGTACGTCGACCTCCCGCTCGTGTCGGGCGACTTCATCGGCGACCCGTACTCGTCCATCTTCGACGCCACGCTCACCCAGCTGAGCGGCGACAAGTTCGCCAAGGTCTTCTCCTGGTACGACAACGAGTGGGGCTTCTCGAACCGCATGGTGGAGCTCACCCAGCTCGTCGCCTCGAGGCTCTAGATGGCGGCGCCGGCGCTCCAGGGCATCCGCTCGATCCGCGACCTTCCCATCGAGCAGAAGCGGGTCTTCGTCCGCGTCGACTTCAACGTGCCGCTCGAAGGCGGCGGCGCGGCGGCCATCCGCATCACCGACGACTCGCGCATCCGCGAGGCGCTGCCCACGATCCAGCACGCCGTCTCGCGCGGCGCGCGCGTCGTGTGCGCGAGCCACCTCGGGCGCCCGAAGAAGGGGCCCGAGCCGCGCCTGTCGCTCGAGCCGTGCGCGCTTCGCCTGGCCGAGCTCCTGGGGCAGGACGTGACGCTGCCCGAGGATTGCGTCGGGGACGCGGCGAAGAAGGTCGTCTACGATCTACGCGCCGGGCAGGTGTGCCTGCTCGAGAACCTGCGCTTCCACCCGGAAGAGGAGAAGGACGACGAGGGCTTCTGTCGGGAGCTCTCCCAGCTGGCCGACGTGTACGTCGACGACGCGTTCGGCGCCGTGCACCGCGCGCACGCGAGCGTCCACGGCCTGGCGAAGCTCTATCGCGAGCGGGGCTGCGGGTTTCTCCTCGAGAAGGAGATCGCGGCGCTGGGGACGCTCGTGACCGCGCCCGAGAAGCCGTACGTGGCCATCCTCGGCGGGGCCAAGGTGTCCGACAAGATCGCCGTCGTCGAGTCGCTGCTCGAGAAGGTGACGACGCTCGTCATCGGCGGCGCGATGGCGAACACGTTCCTCGCGGCCAAGGGCAAGAACATGCAGGCGTCGCTCGTCGAGGGCGACAAGCTGGCCCTCGCGCGGACGCTGCTGGAGAAGGCCCAGGCGCGGGGCGTCGACGTGGTCTTGCCGGTCGACGTCGTCGTGGCCGCGAGCATGGAGGCCGGGCAGGGAGACGTGGAGACGGTCGACGTGGACCACGTGCCCGCGCACAAGATGGCGCTCGACGTGGGGCCCAAGAGCGTGGACCTCTTCGTGCGGCGCTTCGGCGACGCGCGGACCATCTTCTGGAACGGCCCGATGGGCCTCTTCGAGAAGGCGCCCTTCGCGGGGGGCACGTTCGCGGTCGCGAGGGCCATGGCGGACGCGCGCGGCTTCACGGTCGTCGGCGGCGGGGACAGCGCGGCGGCGGTGCACGCGGCGGGACCGGGCGTCGCGGCGAAGATGAAGCACATCTCCACGGGCGGCGGCGCCTCGCTGGAGCTCGTCGAGGGGAAGAAGCTGCCGGGAATCGAGGTTCTCCGGACGGGAGAGCCCGTGAAAGCCGCCGACCGATGATGAAGGAGCGCCGTCCGCTCATCGCGGGCAACTGGAAGATGCACCACGGGGGCGCGTCGGGGGTCGAGCTCGCCGCGGACATCGTGCGCCAGGCACCCCAGGCGCCGCACGTCGACATCGTCATCGCCCCGCCGTTCACCGCGCTCGCCGCCTGCGCCCACGAGTGCGATGGAAGCCGCGTCGAGGTCGCCGGGCAGAACCTCTACCCGAAGGACGGAGGGGCGTTCACGGGCGAAATCAGCCCCCGCATGCTCGTCGACGCGGGGTGCTCGTGGGTCATCCTCGGCCACAGCGAGCGCCGGCGTCACTTCCACGAGTCGGACGCCTTCGTGGCGCACAAGGTCATGGCCGCGCTGTCGGCGGGACTCATGCCCATCGTGTGCGTGGGCGAGACGCTCGCCGAGCGCGAGGCGGGGAACACCCTGACGGTGGTCGAGCGGCAGGTCCGGGCCTTTCTGCCCATCCTGGCCGAGGCCGCGCGCCCGGTGGCGGTCGCGTACGAGCCCGTCTGGGCCATCGGGACGGGCAAGAACGCCGGGCCGGCCGAGGCCCAGGAGGTGCACCTGGCCATCCGGGGCTGGCTGAGGCATGCGTCCGCCGAGCTGGCGTCGGGGACGCGCATCCTCTATGGAGGGTCTGTCAAGCCCGACAACGCCCACGACCTTCTCGCCGCCCCTGACGTGGACGGAGCCCTCGTTGGCGGAGCGAGCCTCGATGCGGCATCCTTCGCAGCCATCGTTCGCGCCGCCGAGAAGCTGGCCCAGTAGCCGAGTCCCCCCGAGGTTTTCTCCGATGCTCACCACGCTGCTCGACATCCTGCACATCTTCGTCTGCGGCTTCCTCATGCTGGTGGTGCTGATCCAGCAGGGCAAGGGCGGGGGCATGGGCGCAGCCTTCGGCGGAGGGGCCACGGCGCAGGTCTTCGGCGGCCGGGGCGCGGGCAATCTCCTGACGCGGGCGACGGCCGTCTGCGCGGCCATCTTCATGCTGACCAGCGTGTCGCTCGCGTACGTGTCGTCCTCGGGCGACCGGGAGCTCAAGGCGCGCATCGTCGAGGAGCAGCGCAAGGGCAAGGGCAACGAGGGGACGCGCATCAAGCCGGCGAAGACGGCTCCGTCGGCGGCTCCGGCCCCGGGGGCCCCGGGCACCGGCGGCGGAACGACTCCGTGAGGGGATCGGCTCCGTCGAGCCACGGAGCGCGTGACCGGTGGCTGAAAAGCAGCTCACCCTCGACGCGCTCGCGCTGATCCTCGCGAAGGCCGCCCTCGGAGCCCTGGTGCTCCGGCTGGGGTTTTCGCACGTCTCGGACGACGACTACGCGCGGACCGTCATCGCCGAGCAGCTCGTGCACGCGCCGCGGCTCGATCCCAGCGCGACGAGCTGGCTGCCGGCCCCGTTCTGGCTCGAGGGCGCGGCCATGATGGTGGCGGGGCGGACGCCTGGGATGGCGAGGGCCGTGGCGGTGACGCTCGGCGCCGCGAGCGTCGCGGCGCCCTACCTGGCGATGCGCGCGGTGGGGGTGCGGAGGGCGGCGGCCATCGTGGCGACGGCGATCGCGATGGCGGTCCCGTGGAACGCGTGGCTGGGCGTGGCGACGGTGCCCGAGGGGTGGTTCGGGGCACTCCTCGCCGGGGCGGTCCTCGCGATGGGCGACGAGGGGGCGCGCGGGGCTCGGCCGTGGGCGGCGGGGGCTCTGCTGGTCGCGTCCCTGTCGAGGTACGAAGCGTGGCCGGCGTGCGCGCTGATGGCGGCGCTCGCGGGGTGGCGCGCGCTCCGCGGGGAGCCAGCCGGACGGCGGAGGGAGATCGCGTGCGCCCTCGTGGCGGCGGCGGGCCCGATCGCGTGGATGGCGTGGAATGCCCACGCGCACGGGAGCCCCCTCCACTTCGTCGCGCGCGTGACCACGTTCCGCCAGACCATCGGCGCCGCCTCCATCCCTCTCGGCGAGAAGCTCCTCGCCTACCCTCGCGCCCTCGTCGTGGAGACCCCGGAGGTGGCCCTCCTCGGCGCCGTCGGCGTCGCGGGCCTGGCCTCCGCGCCCCTCCGTGCGCGATGGGGCTGGGCCGCGGCCACCGCGCTGGCCATCCTCGTCTTCCTCGTGTGGGGCGACGTCCACGACGGGGCGCCGACGCACCACCCGGCGAGAGCGCTGGCGGCGATCTGGTGGCTGCTCGTCGGGATGGGCGTCGACACGGCGATGACGTTCGGCGCAGCCCTCACCGCGCGCAGGCGCTCCATCGCGGTCGGAGCGGCGGCGCTCGCGGGCCTCGCGTGGTGCGCGTGGCTGCCGTCGCGATGGGCGGACGCGCCCGGAACGAGCGAAGCGGAGCGCCGGGACGGCCCCATCGCGCGTGGGCTGGACCTGCGGGCGCGCGCCGTGGACCACGTCGAGATCACCCCGTGCGCCTTCGAGCACTTCGCGCTGCTCGCCGCCTGGGGCTCCCCCGAGCGGGCCACCGTCCTCCCACGAACCGGTGCGCCCGTGACGGCCGACTGCCCGCGGGTCGACGAGCGGTGAGGCGCCTCTCCGCGCCTCCGCGTCAAAAAACAAATGGGCGGCATTTGGAGGCTAGGATGCCGGCGTGGCCGCGCGCGACGACACCGGCGATCCGTACGACCGCCTGCCCTACACGGATCACGCGTACGCCGAGGCGCACCCGGACCGGCTGGCGACGGTGGCCCGCCTTTGCGGCTGGGAGGCGCCGGGGGTCGGGACGGCGCGTGTCCTCGAGCTCGGCTGCGGTCGCGGCGGGAACCTCCTCCCGATGGCCTCGGCGCTCCCGGACGCGGTGGTCACGGGGGTCGACCGCTCGCGGCGTCAGATCGACGAGGCGCGCGCGATCGCCGCGACGGCGGGCCTGAAGAACACGCGCTTCGTCGAAGCGAGCTTCGAGGAGCTTCGCGACGTGGGGCCATTCGACTACGTGCTCGCGCACGGGGTTGCCTCGTGGGTCGCTCCCGCCTCGCGTCGCGCGCTGCTCGCGACGGTGGCCGGGGCGCTCGCGCCTGCGGGCGTGGCCTACGTCAGCTTCAACGTGCTCCCGGGCTGGTACGAGCGGATGGCGGCGCGGGACTGGTGGCGGTTCGAGCGGGGCGCCGACGCGCGCGCCTCGATCGGGTGGCTGCGCGACCATGTCTCGCCCGAGAAGGCGGACTACCGCCGGCGCCTCGACGCGGTGGCGGCGAGGGTGTCCGAGACGGATCTCGCCTACTTCACGCACGAGTACCTCGCCGACGAGCACCACCCGCAGCTCGTCGGCGCGCTGCTCGCGGAGGCCGCCGACGCGGGGCTCGCGTACCTCGGCGACGCCATCCCCGCGGAGACGGCCTTCGAGCTGGTCGACGGCGAGGTGCTGGCCCGGGCGCGCGCGATGGGAGTCGCCGAGGCGCAGCAGCTCGTCGACTTCGTGCGGAACACGGCGTTCCGGCGGGCGCTCTTCGTGCGCGCCGACGAGGCCGCGGCGAGGCGCTGGCGGTGGACCGCCGAGCTGGACGCCGAGCGCCTCGAAGGCCTTCGCCTCGCGAGCCGCCTCCGCCCCGCGGGGGAGCCCGCGGCCGGAGCGCACGCCGAGAGGTTCGACGCCGGGGACGTCTCGGTGCAGGTGGAGGACGCGACCGCGCGACGCGCCCTGCGCGAGCTCGCCCTCGCCGCGCCCCGCTCGCTGCCCTTCCCCGAGCTGGCTCGCCGTGTCGACACCCGTGACCCGGGCGCCCTGCGTCGGGAGCTCTTCGACCTCTGGCTCGCCACGGGCGCCCTCGATCTCCACGTTAACGAGCCCGACTTCACCGTCGCCCCCGGCGCGCGCCCGGTCGCCTGCCCCGTCGCCCGCTGGCACGCCGTCCACGGAGGCGCCGTGACCAATCGATGGCACCACGAGGTCCGGCTCGACGACGCTCCGCTGCGGCGCGTTCTCGGCCTGCTCGACGGCGCGCGCGCCCTCGACGACGTCGCGACCGCGGCGGGCTGTCCGGTGGAGGTCGCGCGCGCGAGCGTCGAGGCCCTGGCGGCGGCGGCGCTGGTCGTCGCGTGACGAGCCTCTGGGAGCCCGACCGGAGGAGCGGCTAGGCTGCGGCGTCGATGCCTCCCCGCAGACTCCCCCGAGCGACGGCCGCCGCCGCGCTGGCCCTCCTCGTCGCCACCGCGTGCGGAGGCCGCTCCGAGCTGTCGGAGCCCGACTGCAACGCCGGCGCCGTCGCCTACTGCAAGGCGAACGGGTGCCCGCTGACGGGCCCTGCGTCGAGCACCGCCGCAGGCGTCGTCGCCTGGTGCGGAGCATCGAGCATGTTCGCCGCGCGCGTCACGGGCTACGGCTCATGCGCCGCGCCGGGGGGTCAGACGTGGGCGACCGACGTGAAGGCCTCCGACGCGCTCGGCAACACGCTCTACCTCCTCTACGACCCCGGCTCCGGCCAGCTCCTCAGCGCCAGCACGCTCGCGTCCGGTGACGGCGGCGCGGGCGAAGTGGACTACGGGACGTGCGGCGAGGGCGCGGGCCTCGTGAAGTGCAGCAGCGTCGTCTTCGCGTGCGACCGATGAGCTGCTGACGCCGAAGCGGCGCGGGGCGGCGTGCCCCTGATGTGGCGCGAATCCTCGCGATCCCCGCGAGGTTCCGGCCCCGCCGCACCAGGCCTCGATGGCACAGCCGATGCTGACTGCACTCGGTGCCTCCATGATCCGACGTTCCGCTCTGCGCCGCTTCCTCGCCACTTCCCTCACCACGCTCGCGCTCGGGGGCTGCGCCGCCTCCGGGGCGCGGCAGGCCGACGGCCTCTCGAGCGCCGAGATCACGAAGCCGCTGCCCGGGCCGCAGACCGACGGAGACGCCGAGAAGCTCCTGGTTCGCGCGGCGTCGTGCTGGATGGGCGGCCTCTGGGACGACGCGCTCCGGTCGCCGGACGGCGCGGCCTTCCGCGTCGGAGGGGACATGAACGCGCGAGTCGCGACCATCGAGCAGCGGTGCAACGCCGTCCTCTCGCGCGTCTACGGCGCCGAGGATCCGTCGCGCTACACGCAGCTGAGGGCCGCCGAGCCGCACGTCGTCGACGCCCTCGCCGCGCGCCTCCGCGCCCTCGCCGCGGACGATCGCGCGGACCGGACGCAGGCCGACGAGCTCGTGAGCCTGCTGCAGGCCGTGGCCTCCGCGGCGCGTGAGAACGTGATCGCGCGCGCCGCCGCGGACGACGTCAAGCGGGACTACGAAGGTCCGAGCTCGCGCGCCGAGCGCATGACCGACAAGACCGACGCGGCCCAGGCGCTCGGGCACGTGGCGGGGATCGAACGGCTCCTCTCGATGAGGGACGGGCGCCTGACGCCCGAGGCCCGGGGGCTCGGCCTCCTCTTCGCGCTCGACCGGCTCGAGATCGCGCGCGGTCTGCCGAAGCACCTCAAGGTCGTCGCCGTCGGCGGCCCCTTCGCGCGCCTCTTCGGGGTCGCCCCTCCGTCCGTGCCCGCCGACCCGACGGCGCCCATCCGGACCGGTACCTGGCCGGGCTACCTCGCCGCGGTGGCCGACGCGGCGGGCCACGCCGTCCCCGCCGACGCGGACGAGCCCATCGACCGGGAGTCGCTGGCGTGGGGCGGCGTCCTGCAGGCCTTCGCCGATCGCCTCCGCGTGGAGGCCGGCGCCATGTCGCCGCGGACGCCGCTGCCGGTCGTGCTCGACCGCGTGGCCTACCGCCTCGAGAGCGAGAACCGGATGACGCGAGAGCTCTTCAGCGCGGAGCGGCACGCCGAGCGGTAGCGCCCGGTCACACCGTCACACCGATGTCCCGCCGGACCTGAGCCCACATCTTCACGGTCTCGAGGAGCTTGCGCGCGTCGAGCGGCTTGGCGAAGTGCTCCTGGAACCCCGCGCGCCGGGCGCGCTCGGCGTCCTCCGTGCGCGCGAAGGCCGTCAGCGCGATGGCCGGCACCTCCGCGCCGAGGTCGCGCGAACGGACGCGCCGGATGAACGAGTAGCCGTCCATCTCGGGCATCCCGATGTCGCTGATGATGACGTCGAACGGACCCTCCGCCAGAAGCGCTTCGTTCGCGGTGCTGGCCGCGGTCACGCTGGCGCCGGCGTCGCGGAGGGCCACGGTGAGGACCTCGAGCGAATCGGGATCGTCGTCGACGACCAGCAGTCGTAGGTTGCCGAGCGGCTTCATCTCCGCACCCGGCACGACGCCGGCGACCTCCGCCGGAGCCGACTCCTGAGGCGGGAACAGCGCGCGGATGGGCAGGACGACCGTGAAGCTGGCACCGTGACCGGTGCCTTCGCTGTGCCCCTCGACGGTGCCGCCGTGAGCCTCGACGAGGTGCCGAACGATCGCGAGCCCGAGCCCGAGGCCCCCGTGGCTGCGCGTGGTCGAGCTGTCGACCTGCCGGAAGCGTTCGAAGATGTACGGCAGATGCTCGCGCGGGATGCCCGAGCCCGTGTCCTTCACGCAGAGCCGGATGACCGACCCGCTGCGCTGCCCGGTGACCTTGATGTTGCCTCCTTGCGGGGTGTACCGGACGGCGTTGCTCAGCAGGTTCCACATGACCTGCTGCAGCCGGTCCGGATCAGCCACGGTCACGCCGACGTCGGGATCGACGTCGACCACGACCCGGACCCCCTTGGCATCGGCGGCCGGCCGGAGGACGTCGGCCGCCGCGTGGACGACGGCGGAGACCTCGGTCCGCCGCAGCGAGAGCTGGAGCTTGCCGCTGACGATCCGAGAGACGTCGAGCAGATCGCTGACGAGGCGCTCCTGCGCCCTCGCGTTGCGCTCGATGACCTCGAGGCCGCGCTCGACCTTCGCCTCGTCGCGCGGCTTCCGGCTGAGGAGCGTCGTCCACCCGAGCATCGCGTTCAGCGGCGTGCGGAGCTCGTGGCTGATCGTGGCGAGAAACTGGTCCTTCGCGTGGCTCGCGGCGTCGGAGGCTGCGCGCGCGAGCTGCTCCCGGACGAGGGACCTCTCGTTCTCCTCGGCCGCGCGCCTCTGGGTGAGATCGCGAGTGACCTTCGCGAAGCCGAGGAGCACCCCCCCGGGGTTACGCAGCGGCGTGATGACGACGTTCGCCCAGAAGCGCGAGCCGTCCTTGCGGACCCTCCAGCCCTCTTCCTCGAAGCGGCCCTCCGCGATCGCTGTGGCGAGCTCGCGCTCGCACTTTCCGCTCTCGGCTTGCTCCACCGGATAGAACGTGGAGAAGTGCCGGCCGATGATCTCTTCGGCGCTGTATCCCTTGATCCGCTCGGCGCCCGCGTTCCACGTGGCGACGTGGCCCTTGGGGTCGAGGATGAAGATGGCGTAGTCCTTCACGCTCTCGACGAGGAGCCGGAAGCGCCGCTCCTGCTCGCGGATCTCATCGACCGCCTGGGACGCCTCGGCGAGGGCATCGACGCGCTTGCGTTCGGCCTTGCGGGAGGCCGTCTCGGCCGCGATGGCGAGCAAGCCGCCGATGCCTCCGCTCTCGTCGCGGATCGGGCTGTAGGAGAGCGTGTAGTCGCGCTCCTCGAGGGAGCCGTTGCGGTCGAGCGGAAGCAAGATCCCGTCGCGGACGACCGTCTCCCCCGCGAGCGCCCTGCGAAAGAGCGGCCCGACGACGTCCCATTCCTCCGCGAAAACCTCCGCGCCCCGGCCGCCGAGCGCCATCGGATGCCTGGTGGCGCCGAGGATCGGACGATAGCGATCGTTGTAGAGAAGGACGTGCTCCGGCCCCCACACCAGACAGGCCGCGAAGCCGGACGCGAGCATGATGCTCACCGACGTGCGCAAGCTCTGGGGCCACGAAGCGACGGGACCGAGGGGCGTCCGCGCCCAGTCCATCGAGCGCATGAGCGCGCCGAGCTCACCGCCACCTGCGAGGCAGGCTTCGGGGCGCCCGGCGAGGTTCGCTGCAAGATTCATCTCGCGCTCAAAGCTTCAGTGAATCGTTAGGTCCCGCATGCGCTCGCCGCAAGGCGAATTGCGCATGAGCCCGTCGGGACGACGCCAGTACGGGTTCTTCAGACGCGCGGTTCACGGGTCGCGAGCTCCTCGTGACCGATGCACCTTCCCCTGCTCGGAATCGAACGACCGTCATCCCCCGGGTAGCGTAAACAAAGGGCGTGCCCGCCCGCCTCGCGCGCGCCCTCTTCGGCCCCCGCCCCCGCGCGCTCCTCCTTCTCACGGCGCCAACGCTCGCGGCCCTCGTCGTCGACCTCCTGGTGCGAGCCCGCGTCCTGGGAGGCTTCGCGCTGCAAGGTAAGGCCATCTACGCGAGCTCCCTGCTCGTCAGCGCGGCCCTCTGGGCGCTCCCGCTCGTCCTCGCGTGCCGCCTCTGGCAGTCGCGGCGCCGTCCTTTCGCCCGCGTCGCGCTCGCCGTGCTCCTCGTCACTTGGTTCCTGCCGCTCCTCACGTTCGGGTTCCCCGGTCAGCTCGTCTACCACCGCGTCTTCTCGAGCTACATGGGGCGCGACACGCTGCGACTCGGCATCAACCTGCGCGGCACGGTCCGCGAGTGGTTCGCGTCGTGGGGCGGACCGTGGCTGGCGGTGGCGCTGCTCGCGACGGGCGCGGCGATGACGGCGGGGATCGTCGTGCTGGTCCGGCGCACGGCGCCGCGGCTGAATCGCAGCATTCCGCTCGTTCCCGTGCTCGCCTTCCTCGGCGCGGTCGGCTGCCTCTGGTTCGACGCCGTCGACAGCCGGTTCCTCCAGGCTGCGCTGCCGGACGCCTGCTTCGCCCACGGGGTCGTGCACGCCGCACGGATGGCCCTCACCGGACAGTGGCGCACGGGCCAGGGCATCTCCGTGCGCACGCCGGCGCCGCTTCCACCGCTCACCTCCGCGCCGGGCCCCCGCCGCAACGTCGTCGTCGTGCTCACCGAGAGCGTCCGGGCCGACATGCTCTGCTCGGAGCCGCCGCCGCGCTGCCGCTCGGAGGCACTCGACGCCCTCGCGGGCGACCGCATCCCGCTGGGCACGCTCCGGACGCAGACCCCGAACACGTTCAGCGCGTGCGTCATCCTCTGGACGGGGGTCGGCGCGGACGTGGACTTCGTATCGGCGCATTCGGCGCCCGTACTCTGGGAGCTCGCGCGGGCCGTCGGGTACCGGACGGCGTACGTCACCTCGCAGAATACGCAGTACGAGGACTTCGGCGCGTTCGTCGGCCGCGCCGGCATCGACAGGCTCGTCACGGGGAGCGAACTCGGAGGCATGGCGAACGAGCAGCTCGGCGCGCCCGACGAGCGCGCGACCGGCGCGATGCTTCGCGTCCTCGGCGAGCTCCCCGCCGGGGCGCCGTACTTCGCCGTGCTGCACCTGTCGAACACGCACGCGCCCTACCGCGTGGACCCGGCGCTGCAGCCGAATCAGCCATTTTCGTCCGATCCGCTGGGAAGCGTCGAGGCGTTCCGCAACCAGGACCGCAACGCCGTCCTCCTCCAGGAGCGGACCGTGGCCGCGTTCCTGCGCGAGCTCCGTGCCCGCCCCGACTGGGACGACACGGTGGTCGTCTTTCTCTCCGATCACGGCGAGCAGTTCCGCGAGCACGGCGGCCTCTATCACAACCACTCGCTCTTCGAGGAGGAGCTGCGCATCCCGGGATGGCTCGTCGCGGGCGCGCACGCGCTGAGCGACGGCGAGCGCGCGAGCCTTCGGGCGCTCGGAACGCGGCACACGTACATGCAGGACGTCCACGAGACCGTCGTGGACCTGCTGGGGCTCGAGGGGGCGCGCGCGCAGCTGCCTCTCGCGACCCTCGTGACGGGGCGCTCGCTCCTGCGACCCCTCGGGGGCGAGCCCATCGTGCTCCTGGCAACGTCGACCGCCGTGTGGGAGCCGGACGACGCACGGTTCGGGGCCACGGACGGCCGCCGCACGCTGCTCGGCTCGCCGGGCTCGTGGGGCTGCTTCGATACGCGGCGCGACCCGGGCGAGCAGCACGCGCTCCCGGAGTCGTCCTGCGCCGACCTGCTCGACGTCGTGCGACATCGGTTCGCGGAGGCCGCCGCAACGCGACCGTGACGTCCACGTGCCCGCGGGTCGGCGAGCTCACGCCCGTCCGTCCCCCTGCCCCTGCGTCAGACACCACACGAGCCGATCGAGGTCGACCGGCTTGACCAGATGGTCGTCGAACCCGGCGTCGCGGGCCGCCTCCCGGTCGTCGGCCTGGCCGTAGCCGGTGAGCGCGAGGAGGTAGATGCCCGCGTGGTCGGTCTCGCTCCGCACGCGCCTCGCCACCTCCAGCCCGTCCATTCCGGGCAACCCGACGTCCACGATGGCCACCTGCGGCCGCGCTTCACGGATGAGCGCGAGACCCGAGGGACCGTCCACCGCCGCGCGGCACTGGAAGCCGGCGGCCTCGAGGTACGTCGTGAGGAGGACCCGGCTGTCCTCGTTGTCCTCGACGATGACCACCCTCGATCCGCGGGGGGGCGGCGGCCGCAAGAGCGGCTTGTGCTGCGGCTCCGACTTCGAAGCGACGCGCGACGCGAGCGGAAGGCGGACGAGGAACGTGCTGCCCTTGCCCGTCCCTTCGCTGGTCGCCGTCACGGTTCCCCCGTGCAGCGTCACGAGCGAGCGCACGAGCGTGAGTCCGACGCCGAGCCCTCCCTCGGAGCGATCGAGCGTGCGGCCGGACTGCACGAACAGATCGAACACGGTCTCGAGCATCTCCGCGGGGATTCCGACGCCGTCGTCACGCACCTGCATCGCGGCGTCGCCTCCCTCGCGCGCGATGCTCAGCCGGACGTGGCCTCCGCGCGGCGTGTACTTCGCCGCGTTGTTGAGCAGGTTGACCTGGATCTGCTGGAGCCGCGCCGGGTCGCCGTCGATCTCCACGGGGCTCGTGTCCATCTCGACGTCCAGCGTCAGGCCACGGGACTCGAGAAACCCGCGGACGACGTCCACGGCCTCCCTCGCGATGGCGCGCAGGTCGACGCACTCCCGGCGAAGCTCGATCTTGTTCTGCGTGACGCGGCTCGCCTCGAGCAAATCCTCGAGGAGGCGCGCCATCTGGCTGGATTGACGATCGAGCGTCTCGACGAACCGCTCGCATGCCTTCGGATCCGACGCGCGCATCTTGAGCAGCCGTGTCGCGGTCACCATGGCGCCGAGCGGATTGCGGAGCTCGTGCGAGAGCATCGCCAGGAACTGGTCGCGCCTCCGGACGGCCTCCTGGATGGTCTCCTCCGCGCGCTTCTCGCGCGTCACGTCCCGGAAGATGCCGATGACGCCGACCATGCGATCGTCCTGGTCCTTCATGGGCAGGCGCGTCACGACGTCCCACTCGTCGCCGCCGTCGGCGCCGAGCCGCTTCTCGAGCACGTACGGCTGCGCCGGACCGCCCCGCAGGACGGCGTTGTCCGCGGCGGCCTGCGCGGCGGCGGGCACCTCGTCGAGCAGGTCGTGGACGGTCTTGCCGGCGGCCTCCCGGGGCTCTCGAAGCCCGAGCCGCGCCGCCATGGCGTCGTTGACGCGGATGAACTTGCCCCGGAGCTCCTTGAAGTAGATGGCGTCGGGGACGCTGTAGAGAAGGCTGTCGAGGAGGTACCGCTCCCGGAAGAGCGCGTTCTCGGCCGCCTTGAGGCCGCTCACGTCGATGATGGTCAGCACGACGCCGTCGGTCGTGCCCTTCGCGCGATACGGAAGGATGCGAAGGAACAGCGTCGCGCCGCGGGCGTTGCGGATTTCCCGCTCGATCCGCTCGCCGGAGGAGAGGCACGTGCGAAGGTCGTCGACCAGCCCCGGATGATGCATCGTGTGCGTGAACGTCTCGATGGGCCGGCCGACGTCGTGTGGAACGAGGTTGAAGAGCTCGGCGATCTGCGGCGTGAACTTGCGGATGTCGAGCTGCGCGTCGAGGAAGATGACGCCGACGTCGGTGCTCGCGAGGAGGTTATCCATGTCGTTCGTCAGCTCGAGGAGCTCGGCGATCTTGCGCTGGTGCTCGGCGTTGACCGTGTAAAGCTCCTCGTTCACGCTCTGGAGCTCTTCGTTCGTGCTCTGCAGCTCTTCGTTCGACGACAACAGCTCCTCGTTCGAGGCCTGGAGCTCCTCGTTTCCGGCCTCGAGCTCCTCGATGGCCGCCTGCAGGTTCTCCCTGGTCGAGCTCAGCTCTGCCTCGAGGGTCGCGAGCTGATCGCGGGACACTTGGTCGAGGTCGACGCGCTGCTCGCTCCCGCGCGCGTGCCGTACGGCGTCGGTCGCCGTCTCGAACGAGATGAGCAAGTGCGTCGTACCCTCGGTGCCCGCCGCGACGCGCCGCACGGTCACCTTGTACGGGGCCGCCCGCGGGTCGTCCTGGAGGACGACGCCGTCGAACACGATGGGCGCCGAGTCGAGTCGCGCACGCTTCATCCCGCCGACGAGGACCATCTTCAGCGCCGGATCGACGAGCTCGAGCACGCCGAGGCCCTGCCGTCCGTCGCGCGGCTTCAGAAACCGGCTAGCGCCGCCGAAGGCGTGGACCAGCTCGCCCTGGTCGTCGACGAGGAGGCTCTCCGGCATGAACTCGCCGAGGAGCGCGTCGTACGTCCCGAGCAGCTGCGACAGCGAGTAGCGGGAGAAGGGTCCCTTCGACGAGGAAGAGGCGGGGTGCGCGGGCGGGCTCGCGTGCGTCGGCCGGAGGCGGGCCTCGACGGGCACGCGGACGTCGCTGAACTTGCGGTAGATCCGCCAGTGCTTGTCCACCGTCTCGTAGTCGTCGGCGAGATGGCCGGGGCTCTCGCTGGGTCCGAGAAACAGGATGCCGCCGCGGTTGAGCGCGAAGTGGAAGAGCGAGAGCGCCTTCTGCTGCGCCGGGGGCTGCAGGTAGATGAGGAGGTTCCGGCAGCTGACGAGGTCGACGCGCGTGAAGGGCGCGTCCTTGATGACGTTGTGCTGCGCGAAGACGATGAGCTGCCGGAGGTCGGGGAGGACCTGGTACGCGGAGCCGACCTGACGGAAGTAACGCTCGAGGCGATCCCGGGGGACGTTCGCGAGCGCCTCTTCGTCGTAGACGCCCCGAGCGGCGCGCTCCAGCGAGCCGCGGTGCACGTCCGTGGCGAAGATCTTGACGGCGCGACCGCCCGCGCGCTCGGCGGCTTCCTGGAGCGTGATGGCGAAGGAATACGCCTCTTCGCCGGTGGCGCAGCCGGCGATCCACGCGCGGAAGGGGACATCGCGCGGCGCGCGGCGCAGGAGGTCCGGCAACACTTCGTGCTCGAGCCGGCCGAACGCCTCCTCGTTCCGGAAGAAGCGCGTCACCCCGATGAGCAGGTCCCGGTAGAGGAGGTCGACCTCGTCGTGCCTCTCCTTCAGGCGTGCGACGTATTGGTCGAGGTCGTCGATCTGCGAGAGGGCGAGGCGCCTCTCGATCCGACGCGTCACGGTGCTCGGCTTGTAGTGGTTGAAGTCGATGCCGAACTCCTCCTCGAGCATCCCGTAGATGACCTCGAGCTTGCTTGCCGCCGCCCGGGGAAGGCGCGCCGAGGACTTGCCTGCGCGGTCCTTCGCGTGCTCGACGAGAGCGTGCGGCATGGCCTGCGGGGCGAGGACCTCGTGGGCGACGCCCGCGTCGCGCGCGGTCCGCGGCATCCCGTCGAACTGCGCGGACTCCGTGTTTTGGACGAGGACCAAGCCCCCTGCCTCGTGGATCGCCCGGACGCCGCGCGAGCCGTCGCTCCCGCCACCCGAGAGGACGATGGCAACGGCCCGCGGCCCGCAGTCCTGGGCGAGCGACCGGAAGAAGACGTCGATGGGGAGCGTGAGCTCCTGCTGCTTGTCCCTCTCGCTGAGCAGCAGCTGTCCGCCGGAGATGATCATCTCCTTGCCGGGCGGAATGAGATAGACGCTGTCCGGCTTCACCGGCATCCCGTTCTCGACGAGCCGGACGGGGAGCTTCGTATGACGCCCGAGGAGCTCGTCCATCATGCTCCGGAAGTCCGGAGACAGGTGCTGCACGACGACGAACGCCATCCCCGTGCGCTCGGGCAGGCTGTCGAAGAACCGTTCGAGGGCATCGAGGCCTCCCGCAGAGGCGCCGATACCGACGACGTAGGCGGGTTGCTCGTCGCGAACCGTTCGCGCGCCCTCGTGGAGCGGCGACCCGTTGGTCGAGTCCATGGGGCGCCAACCCCAGCAACCAGCGTGCCCCGTCGAGGAGACGGCCATTCCGGGGGCGAATGCGGCGCTCCGGCATGCCTGCCATCAGCGGGATGTGGCAGCGCGCCACGGCTCTTTCAGAAACGCCACGCGCGCGACCTATTCGCCCCGCCCGATGGCCTCCATGTCCGCGTCCACCGACGCACGAATGTGCGCGATCGTTTTCCCCCGGAGGCGCTTCTTCGTCGCGCGGTACGCCATCGGCGACAGCGTCCCGAGCCTCGTGGCCTCTTCCGTGGCGCGGGCGACGACGCGATCGGCCGGCACGACCTCGTCGAGGTACCCGATCCGCGCGGCCTCCTCCGGCTCGTAGATCTGGGCACGAAGCGTCGCTCGCCCCAGCTCCGTCGCCGCGATGCGGTCGCGCGCGAGCTCCATCGCCAGGACGGGCACGGGCATGCCGATGGTCACCTCGTTCAGGCCCACGCGGAACGCGCCCGCCGCCCCGAACCGCACGTCCGCCGTCAGGAGCACGAGCGCGCCGCCCGCGAGCGCATGGCCGGTGCAGGCAATGACGACAGGGAGAGGTGAGCCGTAGAGCCTCATCAGCAGCTCGACGCCCCCACGTAGAAGCTCCCTCGCGGCCTCCGGGCTGCTCATCATGACCTTCAGGTCGAAGCCCGCGCAAAACCGGTCCGGCCGTCCGCAGAGCACCACGGCGCGCGCCTCCTTCTCTGCGCGCGTCAGCGCCTCGACGAGCTCCGTGATCATCGGCTGGGAGAGCGCGTTGGCCTTCCCGTCGTCCATCTGGATGTGCGCCGTGGTTCCTTCGAGTCGGTAATGTGCGTGCGGCATGGGATGCCAACGCTAGGCCTACGTCCCCGCCGTGGCCAGCTCCGCCACCAGGGCGACGAGGCGCGAGGGATCGACGGGCTTGGCGACGTGCATCTGGAAGCCCTCCTGCCGCGCACGACGTGCGTCCTCGGCACGCGCGTACGCCGTGAGGGCGATCGCGGGAGTGTCGCCCCCGGCCTCGTGCGACAGCGCCCGCACCGAACGGATCAGCGAGTACCCGTCGGTGCCGGGCATGCCGATGTCGGTCACGAGGACGTGCGGCCGGAAGACCTCGATGCGCTGCAGGGCCTGAGCGGCCGACGCCGCGACGTCGACGGTGGCGCCGCGATTCGACAAGAGCTCGCCGACGAGTGTGCGCGAGTCCTCCTCGTCGTCGACGACGAGGATGCGCCACGACGTGAGGTCGAGGCTCGGCCCCTCGGTCGAGACCCCCTTGCGGGCGGCCGCGGCGAACGCCGACGACGTGCGGGTCGGGAGCTCGACGGTGAACGTCGCCCCTCGACCGAGGCCCTCGCTCTCGGCGCGCACGGTGCCGCCGTGCGCCTGCACCAGCTGATGCACGATCGACAGCCCGAGACCCAGGCCGCCGTGTCGCCGGGTCGTCGAGCCGTCGGCCTGGCGGAACGGCTCGAACAGGTGCCTCAGGAACTCCGGACCGATGCCCTCGCCGTTGTCCTCGACGCGGACGACCACGTGGCCGGGGGTCTTCTCGGCGGTCAGCGAGACGCGGCCCCCCTCGGGCGTGAACTTCACGGCGTTCATCAGAAGGTTCCAGACGATCTGCTGCACGCGCCCCGGGTCGGCGGCCACGATGCCGAGGTCGTCGCCGACCTGGACCTGAAGGCTGACGTCCTTCGTCTCGGCGGCCGGCCGGACGGCTTCGACCGCACCGAAGATGCAGTGCGAGATCTCCGTGGGGACGATCTCGAGCCGCAGCTTGCCGCTCACGATGCGGGACAGGTCGAGGACGTCCTCGATGATGCGAGCCTGGGCGCGCGCGTTGCGCTCGATGATACCGAGCGCGCGATCGAGGTCGGTCACCACCCCGCCGCGGAGGCTGGCGGCCCAGCCGAGGATGGCGTTGAGGGGCGTCCGGAGCTCGTGGGAGACGGTCGCGAGGAACTGGTCCTTCGCGCGGCTGGCCGATTCCGCCTCCTGCCGGGCGACCCGTTCGAGCTGGAAGAGACGCGCCCGCTCCTCCTCGCTCGCCTCGAGCGCGCGCCGCGCGTGCACTTGCGGTGTGAGGTCGACGGCGACCGCGAGGACCGAATCCGGCTGTCCGAGGGCGTCTCGCAACGGATGGAAGGAGACGCGGAAGAAGCGCTCCTCGCTCTCTCCGCGTCCATGGTAGTCCGCCGTCCACGCGAGCTCCCCGATGCGCACCGGCTTGCCGCTCTCGGCGACGTCCTGCAGGGCGCCCTGCAGGCGCAGCGTGCCACCCAGCGAAGCGGCGGTCTCGCCGACGACCTCGCGGCCGGGAAAGAGCGCCAGGTATGCCGCGTTCGCGTACTCGCACAGGTGGTCTTTGCCCCGCCACACCGAGATGGCCACCGGCGCGGTGTCGAGCACCGCGTAGAGACGGTCGCGTGCGCGCTTCCGCGACACGACCCACGCCGCGCGGTCCGCCATGGCCTGGAAGAGGCGCCGCTCGGCGTCCGTGAAGCCGCTCTCCGCCGACGACCCGATGTGCGCGACGCCCATCACGTCGCCGTCGTGAAACAGGGGGACGCCGTAGAGCGCGCGCAACCCGGCACCCTCGGGCACGGGGCTCTGGAGCGTCGCGCCGATGGCGTCCCCGAGCAGCAATATCGGCCGACCCGTCGCGGCGACCTTCCCCGCGAAGCCGTTGCCGACCGGGACCTGGGCGCGACCGTGCACGTTTTCCGGCATCCCGATGGAGGCCGCCGTGACGAGCTCGTCGCCCCGGCGGAGGAGGATCGTCGCCGTGGTTGCCGAGTCCGCGGCGCTCATGAAGACGACGAGCAACGTGTGCAGGAACGCGTCGATGTCGTCGGTCTCGAGCGCCGCCATCGAGATGCGTTCGAACGCCGACAGACGCCGCTGCGCCTCTCCGAGCTCGCGGGTGCGCGCCTCCCAGCGCTCCCGGTGCGCCTCCTCCCGCTGCCGGTAGAGGTCGACGAAGGCGCGGACGCGGGCCCGGAGGACGTCCACGTCGAACGGCTTCGTGATGTAGTCCGCCGCCCCCTCGGCGTACCCGCGCCGGGCGTACTGCTCGTCGCGGTGGATGGCCGTCAGAAACAGGATGGGGATCTCACGCCCGGAGGGCATCGCCCGGATGCGGCGCGCCGTCTCGAAGCCGTCCATCCCCGGCATCTGCACGTCGAGGAGGACCACCGCGAACGGCTCCCGCTCGATGTGCTGCAGGGCCTCCTCGCCAGATCGCGCCTCGACGAGCCGGACGCGGAGCTGCTTGAGCACCGCCGTCAGCGCGACGAGGTTCGCGGGGGTGTCGTCGACGAGCAGGACGCTCGGCTGCGCACCAGGGGGAGCGGGGGCGACGGAGGGGGGCACGGTGCTCTCGCAGGCAGGCGTCACGCCTGCGCGACGACCTCCTCGGCGCGCTTCGTCCGGCTCTTGCCGAGCCAGTAGTGCACGATCGCGAGCAGCTTGTCGGGATCGACCGGCTTCGTGACGTAGTCGGTGGCGCCGGCCTCGAGGGCCTTCTCGCGATCTCCCTTCATCGCCTTGGCCGTGAGCGAGATGACCGGAAGCGTCCGGAACTGCGTCATGTCGCGGATGGCGCGGGTCGCGGCGATGCCGTCCATCCCGGGCATCATCGTGTCCATCAGCACGAGGTCGACTGGGCGCTCCTGCAGGACCTCGAGCGCGGACTGACCGTTCTCGGCGTGGCAGACGCGCATTCCGCGCGCTTCGAGCACGGTCTGTATGGCGAAGATGTTGCGCGTGTCGTCGTCCACCAGCAGCACGCTGATGCCGTCGAACGCGGCATTGCTCGGCAGGACCGGGATCTGCGCCTCGGGCGCCGCCTCGTTGTTGCCCGCGTCGTCGCGGGCGATTGCCTCGGCGCCTGCGTACTCGATCGGCAGCGACAGGGTGAAGGTGCTCCCCTTCTCGGGGGCGCTGACGACGTCGATCGTGCCTCCGAGCAGGCGCGCGATCTCGCGGCTGATGGTCAGCCCGAGGCCCGTACCGCCGTACTTGCGGCTGGTCGTCCCGTCGGCCTGCTGGAAGGCGTCGAAGATGAGGCGCTGCTTCTCGACCGGGATGCCGATGCCCGTGTCCTGCACGGAGAAGCTCAGCATGCCGTCCACGGCAGACGGGGAGATGGTCATGACGATGCGACCCTTCGCCGTGAACTTGAACGCGTTGGACAGCAGGTTCTTGAGGATCTGCTGCAGCCGGCTCGGGTCGCTGAAGAGCGTCAGGGGCACGCGGCCGTCGGTCCGGATGTCGAAGCCCAGCCCCTTCTGCTCCGCCACGGGGCGGAACGTCTGCTCGAGGTACGTCGACACCTGCGCCACGTCGAAGGTCCGGGGATCGATCGGCATCTTCCCGGCCTCCACCTTGGAGAGGTCGAGGATCTCGTTGATCAGCTGGAGCAGATCGTTGCCCGACGTGTAGACGGTCTGCGCGAACTTGACCTGATCGCTGCTGAGGTTCCCGTCGCGGTTGTCGGCGAGGACCTTCGACAGGATGAGCAGGCTGTTGAGCGGCGTGCGGAGCTCGTGGCTCATGTTCGCGAGGAACTCGCTCTTGTACTTGCTGATGAGCTGAAGCTGCTCGGCCTTCTCCTCGAGGCTCTTGCTCGCGAGCTCGACCTCCCGGTTCTTCAGCTCGAGGAGCTTCGCCTTGTCGTTCAGCTCCCCGGCCTGCGCCTCGAGCTCCATGTTCGACTTCGTGAGCTGGTTGAGGAGCTCTTCGGTCCGGGCGCTCGAGGAAATCATGTTGAGGATGACGCCGATGCTGTCCATCAACTGATCGAGGAACGTGAGGTGGTTGGGGCTGAACGTCTTGAAGCCCGCGAGCTCGATGACGGCCTTCACGTCGTCCTCGAAGAGCACCGGGAGCACCACGACGCACCGCGGCGGCGCCTCGCCCATGCCCGTCGCGATGTAGATGAAGTCGTTCGGGACGTCGCCCAGCAGGATGCGCTTCTTCTCGAAGGCGCACTGGCCGATGAGGCTCTCCTTGATCCGGTAGCTGTTCGTCAGGGACTTCCGTCCCCCGAATCCGTAGCTCGCCGTCAGGCGCAGGAGCGCGCCGGCCTCGGCGTCGGCCTCGAGCATGAAGAACGCACCGTGCTGCGCGCCGACCAGCGGCGTCAGCTCGCTCATGATGAGCTGCGCGACGGACGCGATGCTGCGCTGGCCCTGCATCATGCCGGAGAACTTCGCCAGGTTGGTCTTCAGCCAGTCCTGCTCCTGGTTCTTGTGCGTCGTGTCCTTCAGGTTCGCGATCATCTGGTTGATGTTGTCTTTGAGCGCGGCGACCTCACCCTGCGCTTCCACCGTAATGGAGCGCGTGAGGTCGCCCTTGGCGACCGCGGTGGACACCTCGGCGATCGCGCGCACCTGCGAAGTGAGGTTGCCCGCGAGCTGATTCACGTTGTCGGTGAGATCGCGCCAAGTCCCGGCGGCGCCCGGCACCTTGGCCTGTCCGCCGAGCTTGCCCTCGAAGCCGACCTCGCGCGCCACGGTCGTCACCTGATCGGCGAACGTGCGCAGCGTATCGGTCATGTTGTTGATCGTCTCGGCGAGCGCGGCGACTTCGCCCTTCGCCTCGAGCAGGAACTTCTGCGAGAGATCGCCGTTCGCGACCGCCGTGACGACCTTGACGATGCCGCGCACCTGCTTCGTGAGGTTGACGGCCATGACGTTGACGTTGTCGGTGAGGTCCTTCCACACGCCGGACGCTCCGGGCACCTTGGCCTGGCCGCCGAGCTTGCCCTCGATGCCGACCTCCCGCGCCACGGTGGTCACCTGGTCGGCGAACGTGCGCAGCGTGTCGGTCATGTTGTTGATCGTCTCGGCGAGCGCGGCGACCTCGCCCTTCGCTTCGAGCACGAACTTCTGCGAGAGATCCCCGTTCGCGACCGCAGTGACGACCTTGACGATGCCGCGCACCTGCTTCGTCAGGTTCGCCGCCATCACGTTGACGTTGTCCGTGAGGTCCTTCCACGTGCCGCTGACGCCCTTCACCTCCGCCTGGCCGCCGAGCTTTCCCTCGGTGCCGACCTCCTTCGCGACGCGCGTCACCTCCGCCGCGAACGAGTTGAGCTGGTCGACCATCTTGTTG
>DASXZL010000059.1:0-55759 GCA_036501935.1 Polyangiaceae bacterium
TGAGCGACCAAGCTCGCGGCGCGGAGTGCCGTGTGCAAGCGGCGCGGCTCACCGCTCGCTCACGCTCGCGGTGCTGACGGCGGCTCCGCCGCCCGTCCGAGATCCATCGAGAATCGCGCTCGCTAGCGCTCGCTCATTTAGAACGTGACTCGCAGATCGAGCGCGCCGCCGCGCGTCCCCACGAACGGAACGACGTCGACCTTGGGCTTGTCGGACCCCGTGGTCGACGCGTCGCGCGGGCTGTCGCTCGAGCCGTGATCGCTGACCATCAGGACGAAGCCTGTCACGACGAGGGCGGCCCCGACGCCCGCGAAGGTCCAGCCCAGGGCGGACGCCGTGACGGCGTCCTTGCTCTTCTGGCACGCGTCGACCGCCTGCGGGTTGATCCCCGTTTTGCACACGTCGGTGACCGACGCCGGCACGTCCTTCCGGTCGCTCTTGCTCGCGTTGTTGTCGTTCATCCAGGCGAGCCCCTCGACGCCGCCCCCGACGAGGAGCCCGACGCCGGCGACGAGGGCCGTGTAGGTCACGACCTTGCGCATCGGGAACGACGAGTGAGTCGCCTCCGCGCCCGGAACGACAACGGGCGAGAGCGCGAACGTCACCTCCTGCTCCGTGCCGACGTTCAGGCTCACCGGCTGAGCGGGGGAGTCGAACCCGGGCACGCGGACGCCGATGGTGTGCGCCCCGGCGCCGACGTCGACGCGCGCGACGCCGCCCTCCAGCGCCGCTTTGTCGACGCCGTCCACCGTCACCGAGCCCCCACCCGCCCCGGCGTGCACCACCAGGGTCCCGCCCGCAACGCCGCCGGTCACCCTGCCGAACAGGCGCGTCGCGATCTGGCGGAGCGACTCGTCGCTCGCGTCCTTCAGGTTCTCGCTGTAGGTCTCGCTGGCGTCCGCCTCGGGCTTGCCGCGCGACCACAGGTGAAGGTCGGCCGTCACCTCGCCGGGCGCCTTCTTCTTCCCCATCATCCCCCAGAGGTAGTGGTCGGCGTGGAGCTGATCGCCGATGCGCTGCAGGCACGGAGGGTCGGGCCGGGCGGGGCACTTCAGCGCGATGGCGAGGGTCTCGAAAGACTGCGACGTCTCCAGGAGCGACCAGCCCTGGGCCTGCCGCACGCGGGAGCGGAGGGCCTGCGTCAGCGCGTCCGCCTGGTCGTCCGAGTCGTCGGTCCAGATGGACAGCACGTAGACGGGCGTCGCCTTGGCGTTGGGCGGCTCGGCGTGAGCGGTGCGACTGGCCGGGCCGATCGCCGCCGCGGCGAGGAGGGCGAAAGCGAACCGGGTCGCTCGAGTCATTTGATCGAACGTAACAGGGTCCGGGCTTCAGCTACCACTACGGCATGCGCATCACGGGCGGCACCCTTCGGTCACGGGCGATACGAGCGCCCCGGGGGCAGGCTACGAGGCCGACGTCCGACCGTGTGCGCGAGGCGCTCTTCGGCATCCTCGAGTCGGCAGGGGCCGTGCGGGGCGCCCGGGTGCTCGATCTCTACGCCGGCACGGGCGCGCTCGCCCTCGAGGCCCTGTCGCGGGGCGCCGACCGGGCCGTCCTCGTCGAGTCCTCCCGCGAGGCGCTTTCGGCGGTGAGGGACAACGTGGCGTCGCTCGATCTGGCCGGCTGCGCGCGCATCCTCGCCGCCGACGTCCGGGACGCCGTCCGCCGCCTGGAGGGCGAAGCCCCCTTCGACCTCGTCCTCGCCGACCCGCCCTGGGCCCTCGTCGACGCCGGAGAGGTCCCCCGCGTTCTCGCGGCCCTCGCCCGCTCCCCGCTCCTCGCCGAGGGGGCGCTCGTCATCCTCGAGCACGCGTCCCGCACGCCCCCGCCCCCCGTCGAGGGCCTGGCGGCGCAGCAGTCGAGGCGCTACGGCGACGCGACCCTCACGTTCTACAAACCCGCTATACTCGCCGCGCCCCACACCGAGGACGAGGGGCTTCCCCCCGAATGAGCCCCAAAAGCAGCCTTCCGCCCGCTGGAGTCCCTCAGTCCGGCGGCAACACCAAGTACGCCCTGGTCGCCGTCGTCCTGCTCCTGGGCGTGGGAGGCATCTTCGCGTGGCGAAGCATGACCAACCGCGACTCGGCGCCGGCGCCGGTGCCGACGGTCCCCAGCACGGTCGCGTCGCTCGCGGCCCCGCCCCCGAACCCGAAGCTCGACGACATCCCACCCCCGCCCCCCGTCGAAGAGAAGCCCGAAGGCGGGACGGGAGGGGGAGGGCATTTCGTCGCCGCGGTCGGCGGTGGAGGGTGCGAGAGCGCGTGCTCCGGCAAGGCCACCGCGGAGCTGGGCGCCGCGCTCCAGGCCCGCGGCAACCAGGCGAGGCGTTGCTACAACAGCGCCCTGGCGAACGACTCGTCGCTTCGCGGTCACGTGACGATCGCCGTCAAGGTGGGGCCGGGCGGCAACGTGTGCTCGGCCAGCGTGGCGGCCAACGACATGAGCTCGCCCGCGGTCGCCAACTGCGCCGCCAACATCTTGCGGAACGCGAGCTACCCCGCGCCGAAGGGGGGATGCGTCCTCGCCACGGTGCCGTTGTCTTTCGTGCCGATGGGACAGTGATACCGTGGGGTCCATGCTCCAGCGACGAGAGCCGTGGGCGCCCGTGGTCGTGCTCCTCGTGCTTCTCGTGCCCATCGGCGCCGGCATCATGAGCGCCGCCGGCTGTTCGAACGGGACGACTCCCGTCTGCGACGACGCGGGCTCGTGCCTGATCCTGGCTCCCTCGGACGACATGAATCCCGTGTCCGACGGCGGTACGGAAGCCGGTGAGGACGGGCCGACGGAGTGACTTTCTCGGCCGGCTGTCGCGGCCGGTGATACGTTCGATTCCATGACCCAGACGACGGTCCCGCCCGTGCGAGTCAGGGCGCGCGCCCTTGTGTTCGTCGTAGCGGGGATCGCGGTGCTGAGCTTCGCGTACGCGTGCGCGGAGACCAAGCGCGCTCCCGGCGAAGAGTGCCTCAAGTCGGAGGACTGCCTCTCTGGGATTTGCTCGCAGCTCGTCTGCGGGTATCCGGGGCCGCTGACCGATGCCATGGAGAACAACAGCGAGGCCGGCGAGTCCGATTCCGGTCCGACGAGCGAAGCGGCCGCCGACACCGGCGCCCCCGATACGTTCTCCGCGCCCGAGACCGGCGGCAGTGAAGCCGGCGAGGCTTCGAGCGGCGACTGACGTGCCCGTGAGTGACGCCGTGACCCACGGCGTGCTCCTCGAGGTCGCCTACGACGGGACCGAGTTCCACGGCTGGGCCGCCCAGTCCGGCGCGCGCACCGTCGAGGAGACGCTGCGCGGCGCGGTGCTCGCCCTCGATCCGCGCGCGAGCCGCCTCCGCGGGACGAGCCGCACCGATGCCGGGGTGCACGCCGAGGGCCAGCTCGTCGCGTTCGACGCGGAGCGCGAGATCCCCGCGAAAGGCTGGACGCTGGGCCTCAACCAGCATTTGCCGGAGGACGTCGCCGTGCGTTCGGCCCGCGGCGTCCCACCGGGGTTCTCTCCCCGCTTCGCCTCGCGCGGCAAGCGCTATCGTTATCGGGTGCTCGCCGATCCCGTCCGCGATCCGCGCTGGCGTGTGCGCGCGTGGCGCGTGTCCGAGCTGGACCCGGCCGCGATGCAGCGCGAAGGCCAAGCCGCGCTCGGCACCCACGACTTCGCCGCGTTCCGCTCCGCAGGCGACGAGCGCGCCACGACGGTGCGCACGCTGACGCGTGTCGACGTGGAGCGAGGCCCCGATCCCCGCGTCCTCTCCGTCGTCGTCGAGGGAGACGCGTTCCTCTACAACATGGTGCGCATCCTCGTCGGCACGATGGTCGACGTCGGGCGCGGCAGGCTCGCGCCGGGAGCCGTCGCGCGCGCGCTCGAGACCCGGGAGCGTCGCGTCGGTGGGGTCACCGCGCCGGCGCACGGCCTGGTGCTCGAGAAGGTGCACCTCGATCTGCCGGAGGGGACGGGCGAGCCATGGCCGCTCTGACGAGGCCCACGCAGGTCGTCGTTCGCGCCGCCTTTCCGGGCGAAGGCGTGGCGGTCGCGGGTCTCTGGCGCCAGCTCTGGGATGCGCACGAGGCTTGGGGTGGGTACCCCGGCTCGCGCGATCCGCGCGTCTACGCCCAGCTCGCCCACCGCCTCGACGACGACGTCCGCGTCCGCGGAGGCCACCCCATCCTGGGCCGACACGTGCACCTCGTGGCGGATCTGGACGGCACGCCGTGCGGGCAGGTCGAGGGATGGTTCGACCGACAGGGCATGGAGTCCCCGTACACGTGCGAGGTGCGCTCCCTCATCGTGACCGAGCGGGTGCGCGGGCTCGGCGCAGGTCGCGCGCTGCTCGAGGCGCTCGGAGGGGCGGCGCGCTCGCTCTCCCGCGAGGCCCCGTGCATCCTCGCCGCCGAGGTCCTCGAGCCCAACCCCGCCCACGGCTTCTACACCCGCGTCGGATACACCCCCGTCTCCTGGTGCGCGCGCATCGACGCTGCCTCGGGAGCCGGCGCCGGGCCGGGCCGGGCCCGCGTCGCCGTGCCGCAGGACGCCCTCGCCATGGCCCGTCTCGAAGCCACCCTGGCTGCCCGTCGCCGCGAGGCCGGCGACCTGCGTTTCGACCGGCCCCGAGCCATCGACGCGACCCTCGTGGGCGCCATCGCGGCGCATCTCGCCACGCATGGGGCAACGGCCGCGGGCGCGTCGCTGCGGGATCCCGCCAACCTCGTCGCCCTCGATGCCGCCGGCGAGGTCCGCGCCAGCGCGAGCTTCACCGTCCACCCCCTGGAGCCCCCCTTCGTCCCCATGCGGCGGGCTCTCCTCGGACGCTTCGCGGTCGACCCGGCCATCCCGCCCGGGCCGCTCGTCGCGCCCCTCGTCGCCCTCGGCTGCCGCATGGCTCTCGGGCAGGGAGCCCCCTACGTCGAGCTCACCGATCTGCCCGCTCCCGGCAGCGACCTCCACTCCGCCGCGCTGGCGACCGGCGCCGGCCCCTGGTCGCGCGTCGTGACGCGGATGGCATGACAGCGGATTCCTTGCCCCACGTGCACGCGCGATTACGCTGACCTCGCGAGCTCGCGGAAACTCGCCGCCGCTGCACGGAACGGACACTGCATCCGCGTCCTCGCTCACCCCGGAGACTTCTTTGCCATGAGCTCCCCCGTCCGCGTCCTTGCCCGCGTCCTTGCGCTCCCCCTGGTGCTCGGCGTCGGTTGCCTCGCTTCGCCCGCCCTCGCCCAGGCGCCAGCTCAACCGCGAGTCGCGGCGCCTCCGCCTCCCGTACCGACCCCGGCGCAGGTCCAGGCGTCGACGGCCGAGGCGCGCCGCCTCTCGGAGGGCTTCGTCGCCGTGGCCGACCGGGTCAGCCCGAGCGTCGTCCAGATCGACGTGACGGCGCGCGACGAGAAGGCGGACCTCATCAGTCACATGATGGGGCGCGCGGGGGCCGACGAGCCCATCGCCCGCGGCATGGGCTCCGGCGTCGTCTTCACGCCCGACGGCGCCATCCTCACGAACAACCACGTCGTCGAGGATGCGCTGACCATCAACGTGCACCTCCGCGACGGGCGCTACCTTCCCGCCCGGCTCGTCGGACGCGATCCGGGGACGGACCTGGCCGTCATCAAGGTCGACGCCACGGGTCTCTCTCCCGCGCGCTTCGCCGACTCCGACGCCGCCCGCGTGGGCGAGTGGGTCGTCGCCATCGGCTCGCCCTTCGGGCTCGGCTACTCGGTCACGGCGGGCGTGCTCTCCGCCAAGGGCCGCGGCGCCATCGGAATGAACGCCATCGAGGACTATTTGCAGACCGACGCGAGCATCAACCCGGGGAACTCCGGCGGCCCGCTGTGCGATCTGCAGGGCGACGTGCTCGGGATCAACACCATGATCATCGGCCGCGGGCAGGGCATCGGCTTCGCCGTCCCCAGCAACATGGCGCAGCGCGTGGCCACGCAGATCCTCAAGTCGGGCCACGTGACACGAGCCTGGCTCGGCGTCGGCGTGCAGGATCTGTCGCCGGAGCTCGCGGCGGCCATGCGCCTGCCGCCGGGGACCGGCGCCCTCGTGAACAACGTCGCGCCGGACGGACCCGCCTTCCGCGCCAACATCCGCCCCGGTGACGTGGTCGCTGCGGTGGCCAGCCGTCCGGTCCGCGACGGGCACGATCTGGTGCGCGAGACCATCGCGCAGCCCGTCGGACAGCCCATCGGGCTCGAGATCATCCGTGGCGGCCAGCACTACATGACGAGCGTCACGCTGGCCGAGCGCCCCGAGCCCGCCGTGGAGCTCACGCCCGCGCAGCAGCCGGCGCAGCCCCGCCAGGGCATGGGCCTCGTCGTGCGCGATCTCGCGGCGACGCAGGCCTCGCAGATGGGCCTCCCGGCGCGCACGGTGTCGATCGTCACGCAGGTCTCCCCGGGATCGGTCGCCGATCACGAGGGGCTCCGCGTGGGTGACGTCATCGTCGAGGCGAACGGGACGCCCGAGCCCACGTCCTCGCAGGTGGCCGACGCGGCCCGCGGCGGCTCGCTCCTCGTGAGGGTCAAGCGCGGCGACGCGTTCTTCTACGCGGCGTTGAAGAAGTAGAACCAATCGACTACGGGTGTCGGCCAAGCATGGTCGACATCCGGCAAATCCCCATGGGGGGTCCCATCGACGACTTTCTGAACGTCGTCGACTACATCTACAAGCGCGATCCCGCGTACGTCCGCCCGCTCGACATGGAGCTGAAGGACCGGCTCAACCCGAAGAAGAACCCCTTCTTCGAGCACGGCGAGGGGGCCATCTTCTGCGCGTACCGCAACGGGTGGGCCGTCGGGCGGTGCACGGCGTCGATCGATCGCGAGCACCTCGACCGTTACGGGGACAGCGTCGGGTTCTTCGGCTTCCTCGACACGGTGGACGACGAAGAGGTCGCCCGCGCGCTCCTCGCCCGCGCCGAGAGCTGGCTGCGCGGCAAGGGCATGAAGCGCGCGCGCGGCCCGCTGTCGCTCAACATCAACGAGGAGACGGGGTGCCTCGTCGACGGCTTCGACACGCCGCCGTACATCATGATGCCGCACCACCGGCCCTACCAGAGCACCCTCATCGAGAAGGCCGGGTACGCCAAGGCGAAGGACTTCTACGCCTGGAGCTACTCCATCGGCGAGCTCAACACCCGGGTCAAGCGCGCGCACGAGCAGATCAAGGCGCTGCCGGAGATCACCTTTCGCCGCGCCTCGATGAAGAACCTCGCCGAGGACGTCGAGCTCCTCGTCGACGTCTTCAACGACGCGTGGAGCGACAACTGGGGGTTCGTGCCCTTCACCCGCAACGAGGTGAAGAAGATGGCCGCCGACTTCAAGCTGCTCCTCATGCCGGAGATCACCTGCATCTGCTCCATCGACGGCGAGCCCGCGGCAGTCGCCCTCGCCATCCCGAACCTCAACGAGCTCGTTCGGGACTTCGGCGGAAAGCTCTTCCCGCTCGGTCTGCCCAAGCTCCTCTGGCGGCTCAAGGTGCGCGGGCCGCGGAGCGCGCGCCTTCTCCTCCTCGGCATCCGGAAGAAGTTCCGCAACAGCCGCAAGTACGCGCCCCTCAGCGCGTTCATGTACGCCGAGATGAACGACGGCGCGAAGAGCCTGGGCATCAAAGAGGGGGAGCTCGGCTGGACGCTCGAGGACAACGGCCGCGTCAACGCCGGCATCACCATGATGGGCGCGAAGCTCTACAAGACCTACCGGGTCTACGAGAAACCCCTCACCAACGGAGCCGCGTAGTCCGATGCGAGTCCTCGTCACCGGCGCCACGGGCTTTCTGGGAGGGCACGTCGCCGAGGCGCTGGCGGCCCGGGGCGACGAGGTGCGCGCCCTCGTTCGCAAGACCTCGAACACCCAGCACCTGAAGAAGCTCGCGCGCGTCGAGCTCTTCGAGGGCAGCGTGGAGCAGGTCGACCGGGTGACGGAGGCCGTCGACGGCGTCGACGCCATCATTCACTGCGCCGGCATCGTCAAGGCGCGCAGCACCGACGAGTTCTTCGCGGTGAACGTCGGCGGCACTTCGAACCTCGTCGAGGCCGCCCGGCATCGCGGCAAGTCGCTGAAGCGCTTCGTCCACGTCTCCAGCCTCGAGGCGTGCGGCCCCTCGGCCGACGGCGCGCCCGTACCCCCGGACCAGGAGAACCCGGTCACCGGCTACGGGCGGAGCAAGCTCGCGGCGGAGAAGGTCGTCCTCTCCGCGCGCGCGAGCATGCCCGTCGTCATCCTCCGCCCCGCCGCCATCTACGGCCCGCGGGACGTGGAGATCCTCGACGCCTTCAAGTCCATCCAGCGCGGCCTCTTCCCGGTCATCAACGGGGGGCGCAGCAAGACCATCTGGATCTACGCGACCGACTGCGCGAGCGCTTGCATCCGGGCGATCGACGCCGACGTGGCCAGCGGGGGCGTCTACTTCGTCGACGACGGGTGCGGCGCCATCGACATGCGCCAGATGTTCGCCGACTTCGAGCGCGCCCTCGGCAAGCGAGCCGTCCGCGCGCCGCTCCCCTTGCCCGTCCTCCGGACGGTGGCCCGCGGGGTCGAGATGTTCGGACGCCTCACCAACAGGCCCGTCATGCTCACGCGCGAGAAGGCCGACATGCTCGTCCAGGACTGGGTCTGCTCGTCCGAGGCGACGCGCAAGGACCTGGCGTGGGAGCCGATGGTCCCCTGGAGCGAGGGCGTCCCCAAGGCCGTCGCCTGGTACCGCGAAAAAGGCTGGCTATGAGCGCGTCCCAGAACCGGCCGATAGCTTCGCGCTGGCGTCGTCGGCTCGGCTGCGGCGTCCGTGAGGACGCCTCGCTCGCCTCCTAGCCAGCGCTCGCTCTCGACCGGTTCTGGGACGCGCTCATTCCGCGTCCCAGGGGCGGCTGCCCAACGAAGACAGAACGCGTCCCAGCGCCGTGCGAGACCGAGCGAGGCCAAGGAGGCGAGCGAGGCGTCCTCCCGGACGCCGCAGCCGAGCCGACGCAGGGATCGCGAAGGGATCGCGCGGTGATGGGATGCGTTCTACGCCGCAGCCGAGCCGACGCAGGGATCGCGAAGGGATCGCGCGGCGATGGGATGCGTTCTCAGTTCCAGTGGGCTTCGACCCACACCTTGCCGTGGCCGCGCGGCTCCCAGTGAGCGGGGGCCCACTTGGCGCCGGCGTGCGGACGGTGGTCCCAGTGGCCCTTTTCCCAGGTGTAGTGCGCGCCGTCCCAGCGCTGATAGCCCGCGATCCACTCCGCGTCGGCCCATCCCGGCGACGCCGAGCGCCGCTCGACGATGACCGCGGGCGGGGGCGGGGGCGCCTCGACGACGACCTCCTGAGGCGGGGGCGGCGGCGGCGCCTCGACGACCGGAGGCGGAGGCGGCGGCGCTACGACGACCGGCGGGGGCGGGGGCGGCGGGGGCGGCGCGGCCATCACCGGCGGCGGCGGCGGGGGGGGCGGCGGCGGCGGAGGATCCGACGCGCACGCGACCAGGGAAAACGCGGCCGGCAGCACGAGCGAGGAGAGGATTCGGGATGTACGGGTCATGTCGGTGCGTGATTACGCCCGAATCCCGGCCTCAGCGCAAGTGCCGTGGAAGTATCGGGCCAGGCTGGCGCTTCTCCTCACAGCGCACTAATTTGCCCCGTCTCTCACGTTTCAACGGACGCGGTCGGCTCATCCCCGCGAAGAGAACCTGATGCTCGCCTGGGCGCTCAAAAAAGTCTTTGGAACCTCGCACGAACGGGAGATCCGCAAGCTGCGGCCCAAGATCGAGGCCATCAATGCGCTCGAGGCCACCATTGCCAAGCTCACCGACGCGGAGCTCAAGGGCAAGACCCCCGAGCTGAAAGAGAAGCTCGACAACGGCGCCACGCTCGACGACATCCTGCCCGAGGCCTTCGCCGTCTGCCGCGAGGCGGGCAAGCGCGTCCTCAAGATGCGGCACTACGACGTGCAGCTCATCGGGGGCATGGTCCTCCACAAAGGCGCCATCGCCGAGATGCGAACCGGCGAGGGCAAGACCCTCGTGGCGACCCTCCCCTGCTACCTCAACGCGCTCGAGGGCAAGGGCGTCCACGTCGTCACCGTCAACGACTACCTCGCCCGGCGCGACGGCGAGTGGATGGGCAAGCTCTACGGCTTCCTCGGGATGACCGTCGGAGCGGTCGTCCATTCGCAGAGCGAGCACGAGAAGAAGGCCGCCTACCGGGCCGACATCACCTACGGCCAGAACAACGAGTACGGCTTCGATTACCTGCGCGACAACATGAAGTTCAGCTCGCTGGAGTACGCCCAGCGCCCGCTCAACTACGCCATCGTCGACGAGGTCGACTCCATCCTGGTCGACGAGGCGCGCACGCCGCTCATCATCAGCGGCCAGGGCGAGCCGTCGAGCCACAAGTACCGTCAGATCAACGAGGTCATCCCGCGCCTCCGCAAGGACGAGCACTACGTCGTCGACGAGAAGCAGCACTCGGTGACGTTGACCGACGACGGCGTCGACTCGGCGCAGAAGCTGATGGGCATCGGCAACCTCTACGATCCCATCAACCTCGAGTCGCTCCACATCTTGAACCAGTGCCTGCGCGCGCACGCCCTCTACAAGCGCGACGTCAGCTACCTGGTGACCGACGACGGCAAGGTCCTCATCATCGACGAGTTCACGGGGCGCGTCCTCCCCGGGCGCCGCTGGTCGGACGGCCTGCACCAGGCGGTCGAGGCGAAGGAGAACGTGCGCATCCAGGAGGAGACGCGCACGATGGCGACCATCACCTTCCAGAACCTCTTCCGCCTCTACAAGAAGCTGAGCGGGATGACGGGGACCGCCGAGACCGAGGCGACCGAGTTCCACGAAACGTACGAGCTCGGCGTCGTCGTCATCCCGACGAACAAGCCGATGATCCGCGAGGACAATCAGGACGTCGTCTACAAGACCGAGCGCGAGAAGTTCACGGCCGTCGTGGCGGAGCTGCTCGAGTGCCACGAGAAGAGCCAGCCCGTGCTGGTGGGGACGACGAGCGTCGAGAAGAGCAACGCCATCGCGAACCTGCTGAAGAAGCGGAAGATCCCCCACGCGGTGCTCAACGCCAAGCACCACGAGCGCGAGGCGTTCGTCGTCGCACAGGCCGGGCGCAAAGGGGCCATCACCGTCAGCACGAACATGGCCGGGCGCGGGACCGACATCCTCCTCGGCGGCAACGCGGAGATGATCGCGAAGCTCGAGTTCCGCGAGTCCGGGCGCGACGCCGACAAGGAGCCCGAGGCGTTCGCCGAGCTCGTCGAGAAGCACGCCGCCGCCTGCAAGGCCGAGGGCGACGAGGTGCGCAAGGCCGGGGGTCTCCACATCCTCGGCACCGAGCGGCACGAGTCGCGGCGCATCGACAACCAGCTCCGCGGCCGGGCCGGCCGGCAGGGTGACCCGGGATCGAGCCGCTTCTATCTGTCGCTCGAGGACGACCTCATGCGCATCTTCGCGGGCGACCGCGTGAAGTCGCTCATGGAGCGCATGGGCATGCCCGACAACGAGCCCATCGTGCACCCGTGGGTCACGAAGAGCATCCAGGACGCGCAGCGCAAGGTCGAGGAGCGGAACTTCGACATCCGCAAGCACCTGCTCGAATACGACGACGTGATGAACGAGCAGCGCAAGACCGTCTACAAGCTGCGCCAGCAGCTGCTCCTCGGCATCTACAAGCCCGAGAAGATCGACGAGGACGGCAAGCCCACCGGTCAGATGCGACAGATCGTGGTCGATCCGCGCATCGCCGCCGACGTGAAGCAGGCCATCGACGACATGGTGCTGCATCACGGCACGCCCATCGGCGTCGAAGGCAAGACCCCGCCGAAGACGCCCGAGGAGATCGAAGAGATCTACTCGATGACGTCGCTGCAGCAGGACATCTACCAGTTCTGGGGGTACCGCTTCGACTTCAAGGAGGGCGACGGCAAGCGCCCGAAGAAGGTGTACGAGCGCCTCCTCGAGGAGATCCCGCTGAGCCTCACCGAGCAGCGCGAGCAGCTGCTCGACCTGCTCGACACCATCGTCGGCGCCATCGTCGAGGAGTGCTGTCCCGCCAAGAAGCCGCCGGAAGATTGGGACTGGAAGGGCATCAAGAGCGGGTACATCGAGCACTTCGCGAGCAAGCCGCCCGAGGTGGGGCACCTGCACGATCCCGAGCAGATCGCCAAGGTGCTGTTCGACGGCGCCGAGAAGTTCATGAAGGAGAAGGAGACGGAGATGGGGACGGAGCTCTTGCTCCGCGTCCTCCGTCACCTCTACCTCGAGGAGATCGACCGGCAGTGGGTCGACCACCTGACGAACATGGAGCACCTCCGCGACGGCATCGGTCTCCGCGGCTACGGCCAGCGCGACCCGAAGCAGGAGTACAAGAAGGAGGGGTACGACGTCTTCGTCACGATGATGGCGGCGACGAGCAGCAACGTCTGCACGAAGCTCTTCAAGGTCCAGGTCCGCAAGGAGAACGACATCGAGCGGATGGAGCGCGAGGACGCCGAGAAGCACGCGGCCCAGCAGCGGGCGATGCAGCTGCGTCACGGCGGCGAGGTGGCCGGCGGCGACGAGGAGCAGCCGGCGGCGGCGCCGCGCGCGTCCGCGCGACCTCAGCCGCGGGTCCAGGTTCAGCCGACGCGCCGCGAGGGGCCGAAGATCGGGCGCAACGACCCGTGCCCTTGCGGTAGCGGGCAGAAGTTCAAGAAGTGCCATGGCGAGGCACTGGAAGACGACAGCGAGGGCGGAGCGGGGGACGACGCGACGGCGTAGTGGCGCGGGGGCGAGCGCGCACGGTATCCTTCCGGGCCATGAGAGCTCGTGTATGGGCCTTTCTGGCCATCGTGATGGTCGCGCTCGCCGCGGTGAGCGTTGGTTGCAGCGGCGGGGGCGGCGCCAAGTTCGGGGTCGTGAAGGCCGGCGAGATGCCGTCGGGCGAGGCGTGGCCGGGCGTCTACTACAACCCCGTCTACGGGTACCTCCACATCATCGAGCAGGACGGGAACATCGTCGGCCGGTGGAAGCGCACCGACGGCAGCCACTGGGGTGAGCTCAGCGGCACGGCCGAGGGCAACGTTCTCCACTTCACGTGGAACGAGCACAAGTACGGCGGCGTCGGCCCCAGCGCCGACTCGAAGGGCTCGGGCGTCTTCGTCTACAAGATGGGCGAGAAGTTCGGCGAGCTCGCGGGCCAGTACGCCCTGGCCGACTCGAACGAGGTCGGCGACTGGCACTGCATCAAGCAGAACGGCATGAAGCCGGATCTCAACTCGATCAACGGCAAGGGCATCGACAACATGGGCGTCACGCCGGACCAGTGGAAGTAGAGCCCTCGGGGCTCTACTTCCTCAGCACCGCGCGCGTCAGCAAGCGGTGAGCGCTGGATCCGGATCCGCCCGTGCCCGTATCGCCCGCCCTCGAGCGCGACCCTGCCATCGTCGGCCCGCTGGGCGGTCTCGCGCTCTCCGCGGTGCGCGCCGGCTCGCCGATGCTCGTCGTCCGCGCGGTGCGCTGGTGGAGGGACCTCGCCCGCCTCGGCGTCCACCTGCCGCTCTTCATGGTCCACGACCTCGGCATGCTCTACGGGGCGCCGCGCGAGCAGATCGAGCTCGCGCACCGGCCGGGGGCCGACGCGGTCATCGCGCGGGTGCCGAAGCTCGCCGAGCTGATGGGGGTCTACCGCGGCGTCGTCGGCGAGATCCTCCAGAGCCAGGCCGCCGAGCGGGCGCGGACGATGAAGCTCGGCGACGATCTGGTCGTCGTGGTGCTGGCGCGCGTGCTGTCGTCGGTCGTGCAGCGCGCGCCGCGCAAGGCCCCCTGGCCCGAGTCGCTCCCGCTCGATCCGGAGCTCGTGCGCGACCTCGAGAGCCAGCTGCCCCAGCTCTTCGTCGCCGTCCCGCGCACCTACGAGGCCGTGTGCCTCGACGCGCTCTCCCGCGCGCGCCTGCACGTCCTCACCCTCGCTGACGCGCTCGACCTCGACACGCTGCGCCTCCTCGGCATGCTCGGACCCGAGTCGACCGCCGCCGGGGCCCTCGCCCACGTCGACCTCCTCGCGGCCCTGTCGAGCCCCGCCGCGAACGACATCGTGAACTTCTCGCTCGAGCTTCTTCCGAGCGTCCTCGAGACGCACCGCGCGCACTCGACGGGCACCCACGCGGTGCACGGCTACGCGGGCGTCGGCCGCAAGGGCTCCATCGACTCGATGGTGCTGACGGAGCTCGCCTGGGAAGAGGAGGAGCTGGCCCGCCGGATGGTCGACGGCGAGCTCCTCTATTACACGCGCGAGCAGGCCCCCGACGAAGCGAGGCGGCTCCACTACCTCGTCATCGACGCGTCGGCCTCGATGCGCGGCGAGCGCGAAGTGTTCGCGCGCGGCCTCGCCATCGCCCTCGGAAAGAAGCTCCAGCTCGCCGGCGAAGAGGTGTGGATGCGCTTCTTCGACTCGCGCCTCTACGACGTGCAGCGCGTGAAGGACCGCACGCAGCTCCCCGCGGCGTGGCTCCTCGGCTTCAAGGGCGAGCGCGGACGCAACCCGGCGCGCGTCTTCGCCCAGCTCGCGACCGAGATCTCGCTCCTCCGGACGCGCGACCAGCGGGACCCGGTCATTCACCTCATCACGCACGCGGCGCTCCACGTGCCGCGACCGCTGGTCCTCGAGGTGAAGCGCCAGGCGCACCTCTTCGGCGTCTTCATCCTGCCGAGCGGGGGAGCGCTGGACCTCGAGTGGCTCGACCTCCTCGAGGGCTACGCCGTGGTCGACCACGCGACCCTCCAGCAGCGCACCGCCCGCGCCGCCGCCGCGACGAAGATCGTCGACGAAGCCGCGCGCGTCTCGATGCCGCCGAGGAGCACCGCGCCCCCGCCGAGCCAGCACGCGGGTCCATCGAGCAGGAGCTAAATGAGCGAGCGCCAGCGAGCGCGATTCTCGATGGATCTCGGACGGGCGGCGGAGCCGCCGTCAGCACCGCGAGCGTGAGCGAGCGGTGAGCCGCGCCGCTTGCACACGGCACTCCGCGCCGCGACCTTGGTCGCTCACCGGCTCGCTCACGCGCGCGGTGCTGATGCCGCTGGCGCGGCATCGGGTGGCGCCTGATCGACCATCGCGCTCGGTCATTTAGGTGCAGGTGCGGCGTCGCGCGCCGCACCGGGCTCCCGAAAAACGCGAAGAAACGCCGCCTCCCCGGTGGCGCGGAGCGTGCTTGGGGGTGTGGGCATGAGAAGGTGGCTGCTCGCGCTCCTGATGCTTCCTGCGTGCTCGTCCTCGGCGTCGTCGGCTCCCGCGGACGCGGGGCGGGCCGATGGCGGCGACGTGCGAACCGACGCGGGCAGCTCGCCGAGAGACGCGGCCGGTGCGGGCAGCTCGAACGACTCGGGAGCCTCCGCCGACGCAGGCGCCGAGGCCTCGGTCCCTCCGCCCGCCCCTGCGGCGTTCGTCACCACGGACGACCTCTCTCAGGCGCTCTCCCCGGTCACGGTCGCCCTCGGCGCCAAGACGACCGCCGACGCGACCATCACCGTCGACCCGACGACGACGTACCAGTCGATCGTCGGCTTCGGCGCCTCCATCACCGATTCGTCCTCCTACGTCATGACGAAGTACCTCTCGGCGGCGGACCTCGCGACCCTGCTCGCGAAGCTCTTCGACCCGGCGCAGGGCATCGGCCTCGGCTTCCTCCGGCAGCCCCTGGGCGCCTCCGACTTCTCGAGCGTCGGGAACTTCTCCTACGACGACGGCGCCGCAGATCCCGCGCTTTCCCGCTTCTCGATCGCGCAGGACCTGAAGGCGACGATCCCCGTGCTGAAGCAGGCCCTCGCCGTCGCGCCCGGGCTCGTCGTCCTCGGCACGCCGTGGAGCCCGCCGGCGTGGATGAAGAACAACGACTCGATGGACGGCACCGGCGGCGGGGGCGGAAGCTCCGGCCTCGCGGGTGACGCCTACGATCCGCTGGCGCAGTACTTCGTCAAGTGGGTGCAGGCGTACGTCGCGCAAGGCATCCCGGTCCGCGCCGTGACGCCGCAGAACGAGCCCCTCAACGGCGCGGCCGCGTACCCGGGCATGGATCTCGACGCGCCGAGCGAGCTCGCCCTCATCGCGACGCACATGGGCCCCGCCTTCCAGAGCGCCGGGCTGACGACGCAGATCTGGGCGTACGACCACAACTGGGACGTCGAGAGCTACCCCGCGCAGATCATGAGCGACGCGACGGCGGGCGGCTTCACCGAGGGCGCGGCGTTCCACTGCTACGGCGGGGACCCCTCGGCGATGACGACCTTCCACCAGGCCTTCCCCCAGAAGAGCGTCTACATGACCGAGTGCTCGGGCGGCACCTGGCAGTCGGATCCCTTCGCGAGCACCATCGACCTCGCCATCGACTCGACCGCCAACTGGGCGCGCGCCGTCGCGCTCTGGAACATGGCCCTCGACGAGAACGCAGGCCCGCAGAACGACGGTTGCTCGACCTGCCGCGGCGTCGTCACCGTGAACAGCGGCTCGGGCGAGGTCACGTACAACGCGGACTACTACGCGCTCGGGCACTTCGCGAAGTTCGTACGCCCGGGCGCGGTGCGCATCGCGTCGGCGTCTTCGAGCGGCTCGCTGAACCAGGTAGCGTTCGCCAACACGGCGGGGAGCCTCGTCTTCATCGCGCACAACACGGGGAGCTCGTCGATGACCGTGCGGGTCGGAACAGGGGCCGCGTCGATGGACGTCACGGTTCCGTCGAACGCCGCCGTCACGCTGATCTGGACGCCCTGATGCGGGTGGCGGCCGGTTGCGTCAGCGCCGGCCCTTGCGACGATTCTTGCTGCGGTCGCGCGAGGGGCCGAAGTCGTGATCGGGGTTGCGGGGCGCGGGAGTCGTCGCCTTCAGGGCAGCGTCGAGGCGAGCCATCTCGGGGCCGAAGCGGCTGGCGAGCTTGCGGGAGCGGAGGATGGTGCCGATGCCTTCGCGGAGGACCGGGTCCTTCGTCGCCGACCAGCGAACGAGCATGTCGAAGATGGGGACGCCGAAGCGGGCGGCGACGTGGGAAGGGGCGTCGGCGAGGGTCTCGAGGAGGGCCTTGTGTCCCGGCCAGCGGGCGGCGGAGCGGGGCGAGTCCCTGAGGAGGAGGAAGGCCTCGTCGAGGCGGGCGACGACCGCGGTCGCGTCGTGGAGGGAGCCTTGCCATGTGTCGTGGCCGAGCGCGCGGAGGACGGCGGCCGCGTGGAAGTAGCCGTCCATCCAGGAGGCGACGTCGCCGACGAGGGCGTCGCCCGCGGCCTCACCGATGCGCGCGAGGGCCTCGACGACGGCGTCGCGGACGCGGAAGCGGAGATCGTCGGCGCGGGCGTGAAGCTCGCGGAGGAACGCGTTGCGGACCGAGGGATCGGAGGCCGCCCGGAGGCCGAGCGCGTGGACGCCGCACACGGGGAGAAACTCGAAGGCCGTGCCGCCCGGGGCCTCGTCGGCGGAGAGGTGGGCGAGGCCGAGCGCGACGGCATCGGCGCGGGGAGCCGTGGAACGGCACGCCTGGGCGAACGCGTCCGCGAGGTCCGAATTGATGCGGATGCCGGGCAAGCGCGAGCCGCGGCAGAGCAAATCGTAGAGGGGCTGCCGCTTGCCGGCGATGGCCTCGCCGAGGGCACGGGAGAGAGGGTCGGCGGTGGGGGTCAAGGGGCGGGAGGCCTCATGCGGCGCATGCTACAACCGCGGGAACGCGCCCGTAGCTCAGTTGGATAGAGCAGAGGTTTTCTAAATCTCCGGTCGTCCGTTCGAGTCGGACCGGGCGCGCCATGGCCTCCGGCCTTGGCCGTTGGCCGGCAGGCAAGCCCTGCGGGGTTGGCCAAGCGCTTCTCACACACGATGGCATCGAGCCCATGGGAGATGGGCATTGAGCCCACGGGAGGTAGGCATCGAGCCTATGGGAGATGGGCATCGAGCCCATGGGAGGTAGGCATCGAGCCCATAGGAGATCCCGGTCGAGCGTTTCTCTGTGGGCGTCCATCCGACGGGAGAGGGGCGTCGAGGCCATAGGAGACCGCGGTCGAGCGTCTCTCTCTGGGCATTTATCCCGCGGGAGGTGGGCGTCGAGCCCAGGGGAGACCGCGATCGAGCGTTTCTCTGCGGGCATTTATCCCGCGGGAGGTGGGCGTCGAGCCCACGGGAGATCGCGATCGAGCGCGTCTCTGTGGGCATCCATCCCACGGGAGGACGCGGTCGAGCGCTTCACTGTGGGCGTCAAGCCCGCGGGAGCTGCCCATCCATCCCATGGGAGGTGGCGATCGAGCGCGTCTCCGTGGCGATCCTATGGGGGGCTGATTGACGTCGAACGTGCGCATCCTGGACGGGTAGGATGGTCCTGTGGGGCAGAGAACGGCGACGAAGACGGTCGCCGCCGTCATGGCGGCGTTCATGGAGCACAAGACCTGGACCCAGGCGGACCTCGCGCGTCACCTCGAGCTCAAGAGACCCGAGGCACTTCGCACGGTGCTCCGAGAGCTGCAGGACAACGGGATCCCTCTGACCAGCGAGAAGGGTCACCCGCACGTCTACTGGCGCCTCCCCAAAGACTGGTACCCCGGCGGAGTGCTCTTCAAGGCCGACCTCGTGCCTCATCTTCTGAGGCAGCTCTCGCACTTGCCCGCCGGCAAGGTGCGCGACCGCTTGCTCGGCGTCGTCATGGATCAGCTCCCGGCGCGGGGAAAGCTGACGGCCGCAGCGCCCGTCGTTTCCCGGCAGGCCAGCGAGGCGGAGGAGGAATACCTGCCCGTCGTCGAGGACGCCGCGGCGAGGAAGCGACCGCTTTTCATGAGGTACCTGACCGGGAGTCGGGGCGGCCGGTCCAGCGAGCGCCATGTGTCCGTGCACATGATCGAGGTGGGTCCGCCCACACGCTTCGTCGCGACCTGCCACATCAACGGCGACCTCCGACGGTTCCGCGTCGACAGCATCGTTCGCGCCCGGGTCGACGACAATCAAGGGTTCCGGGACTGCGATCCGGGTGACGTCTCCGCGTTTCGTGCCGCGAGCCTCGACGGGTTCAAGGGAGCGGGTCCGCCAGTCTCGTGCTCCTTCTTCGTCCGCGAGCCCGAGAGCGCGTGGATCGGGAACAACCTCCTCGAGGGAATGCACGCGGAGTCCCTGCACGGGGGCATCCGGGTGACGGTGGAGACCAGCGCGATCATCGCGCTCGCCCGGTTCGTCGTTCGCTTCGGCGACGCCGTGGAACCCGAGACGCCGTTGCTCGCGCAGGCGATCGCAGAGCTCGCCCGCGGCGCGCTCGAGCAGGCCGAAGCGACCCTTCGTCGCGCAGAGAGCACGTCTTCCGCGGACTTGGCCACAGCCGCTGCACGGCCGCGCAGCGACGTCTAACAGCTCGCCCGGATCGGCGAACGGCCGGATCCACTCTTTGGCCTGCGCCCCGCGGCGCGAAGGAGCCGAGAGCCATGGAAGCCGCCCTGCAGATCCCCAGCCCGCCCGCCAACGAGAACGCCGCAAGCGTGCGCCTCGTCCTCTGCATCACGGACGCCGAGGTCGCTCACGAGCTCGGTCAGCGCGAGGAAGGCCCCGAGCGCGAAGCGTTCGCGAAGCAGGCGCTCCGCATCGGCGTCCTGGCGTTGCGGCAGGCCAGCGGGGCCGTCGACGCGCAGTCGATCCAGCGCGAGGGGGAGCGCATGCTCAGCGCGGTCCGCGACGCCCTCGGCGCCCACACCAGCCAGACTACCTCGTCGATCGCGCAGCTCCTCGGCGGCTACCTCGATCCGGCGACCGGCTCGCTGCCACAGCGCCTCGAACGCCTCACCCAGCGCGACGGCGAGATCGAGCGCCTGATGGCCAAGCACCTCGACGGCGACCGGTCGACCATCGCGCAGACCCTCGCGCGCCAGGTCGGGCAGGAGAGCGCCCTCTTCAAGCTCCTGTCGCCAACGCAGGCCGACGGGCTCGTCGTCTCGCTGTCGCGAGCCATCGAGGACGCCCTGCGAATGCAGAGGGACGAGGTGCTTCGCGAGTTCTCGCGCGATCGACCCGACTCGGCGATCTCCCGTCTGGTCGCCGACATCACCACGTCGAACGGGGCGCTGCGCGGCGAGCTGGCCGGCGATCTCGCCGCGGTGACCGGCGCGCTTTCCCTCGAGAATGAGCAGGGTCCGATGGCCCGGTTCGTCGCGCGCGTCGAGAAGGCGCAGCGCTCGATCCTCGACCAGTTCTCGCTCGACTGCGAGGGCTCCGCCATCCGCCGCCTCGCGGCCACCCTCGATGACACACGCGTCACGATGAAGAAGAGCCTCACGCTCGACGACCCAGCGTCGCCGCTCTCGCTCCTCCGCAAGGAGCTGATGGACGCGGTGGGGATGTTCGCCGACTCGAACGCACGCTTCCAGAGCGACGTGCGCGCCACGTTGGCGACATTCCGAGTGCGACGAGAAGAGGCGGCTCGGGGCTCGCTGCATGGGCACACGTTCGAGTACGCGGCGGGCGAGCTGCTCCAGCTCGAGGCGCAGCGCGCCGGCGACGTTTGCGAGCGCCTCTCCGGCACGCCAGGGCGAGAGGGCCGAAAGACGGGGGACTACGTGATCACGCTGGGTCCCGACAGCGCCGCGCCTGGCGCGCGCATCGTCTGCGAGTGCAAGGCCGAGAAAGGGTACTCAGAGGCTCAGGCCCTCGCTGAGCTCTCGCTCGCACGGAAGAACCGCGATGCCCAGATCGGCGTGTTCATCGTCGCGAGAGAGAGCGCCACCGAGGGCTTCGAGGGCATGCGGCGAGTCGGCACCGACCTCCTCGTCGTATGGGACGCCGAGAACGTCGAGAGCGACCTCTACCTGAAAGCCGCGTTGTCCGTTGCAAGAGCGCTCGTGGTGCAGCAGCATGCCGAGGCTGGGCGATCCGCGACCGACCAGCGAGAGATCGAACAGAGCGTGAGGGGGATCGAGCGGCTCGTCACCGCCGCCACCAGCATCGCGCACGACGCGCAGCTAGTCGTGAAGCGGGGGAACCGTATCGGAAAGGCGGCGGGGGCCATGCGCGAGCGGCTCGAAGAGGAGCTGGAGAGACTGACGGGGGTCGTGGAGGGGATGGGAGAGAGCGGCGGGGACGCGTGAGCTGCACGCAATCGCGCCGCCACAGATGTCGACCGAGCATGTGCTCGGCCGGGCCTTGCACGCGCCAGATCACGGAAGGTAGATCCACATGAACATCATTGAGTTGCTCACAGGTCCGTACGCTGCGATTCGGTTGACGCAGCGACTCGTGTCGTCGGGTGGTGACGGTTCGAAGATCTATCCGCCCACGTTCGAGGGAGGCGTCTACTGCTTCGAGGACCGGCGCATCGGAGGAACGTCGGTTCCGTGCGTCCTCCTCGACAGCGTCGCGTCGTGCGCGAACAGGCAAGAGGAAGCCATCGGCGAGCTGGTGGAGACCGGCCAGATCGAGGTGCCCCACTTCCGGACGGATTTCTCGGCGTTCCCGGAGATCGGAGAGGTCACGACCTTTACCGCGCCCCACCGCGTCTTCGATGCGATCTTCCGCGACTCCGAGCTAGAGGGAAAGCCCTTCTCGAAGCACCCGCTCTACACGGAGCTCGCCCGAGCCAATACGCAGAACGCGACGGCCCTCTTCGCTCACGCACCGACGGCGCTGCTCTTCGGAGCATGGGACTCCACCGGCTCGGGCGGCGGCCTTGGGAACAAGTTCGCCAGGGTGCTGGTCAGCGAGATCGTCGGCGTGCAGGTCGATCGGGGTGAGACGCGCGGGGGCGTTCGTGTGGACCCTCTCGCGATCAGCAGCAAGGTGGAGATCGAGATCGACAAGGACAAGGACTGGAAGCCGAAGGGCCTCGTCGACAAAGCGGGGAAGAAGGACGACCGCGGCAAGGGCACGCGTCCGTCGGAGATCAATCACGGAAACGTCCTCGCCAAGGTCGATTACGAGGTGTCCGGCGATCAGCGCCGCTCGCTCAAGGGCGGCGTGACGTGTGACTACGCGCTCCAGTACAGCGTCATCACGCTGGCAGGATTGCGGCGCCTGCGCTTCCCGCTCGAGGGCAAGCGCGACCCGAAGGTCGACGACGCGGGGCGCGCCGTTCTCGCGGCTCTCGGGCTCGTGGCGCTCACCACCACGCGCGACCGGGGCTACGCGCTCCGGTCGCGATGTGATCTGGTCGCGAGCGGCGTAAACAAGTTCGAGATCCTCGGCCAGGAGGGAAACTCGGACGAACAGGCGCTGACGGCGCGCGAAGCGATCGGCCTTTACAAGGAGGCCGTGGCACACGCGAAGAAGGTTGGCCTCCCCTGGGAGCCCTCGCCGAAGCAGATGAAGCCGCAACCCAAGCTCTCGAAGCTCATCACCCTCAGCCGCGAAGCCGGCGTGGAGTGACGCATGCTCGCCATCGAGGTCGAGTACCTACTGGGGCGGGCCGTCGCGACGGACGTCACCCGGCGTGACCGCGCGGAGTGGCCGCCCCACCCCTCGCGGTTGTTCTCCGCGTTCGTCGACGCGCTTTCGGACGTGCAGCTCGATTCCGAGCGGGCGTCGTGCGAGATCGCGCTGCGGTGGCTCGAGGCCCAGCCACCGCCCGAGATCGGCGCAAGCATGGGTCCGGACGTTTCGGCCCGCGGTGGCGTGAAGCACTTCGTTGCGGTGAATGACGAGGTGGCCGACTGGAAGAAGGCACGGTCTTCCCCCCTCGTCGAGCGCCGCTCGCGTCAGGAGCGCTCGTTCCCGACGGTCGTGCCCGCAGATCCCCGGGTGTATTTCGCGTGGCCGACCAGTGAGCCGACCAACGCCCAGCGAGCGTCGCTGAACGCTCTCGCGAGGCGAGTGCCATACCTCGGTCACTCGAGCTCGGTGGTGCGGGTAACTTGCCGCGACGACGCACCACCTCGCACGTTGGAGCCGACTTTGGCCGGAGAGCGGCTGTTGCGCGTTCCCGGCCCGGGTCGCCTCGACCGGCTCGATGCTGTCCACGTTCTTCGCAAGCGCGACAGCCTGGCCCAGCCTCCGAAGGGGCGCGAGGTCCCCTACGGGCCTGTTTCGGGCGCGTTGCGACAGGGCCCTCACGGCGCCGCCCGCGTCCTTTCGTTCGAGGGCGCACGCTTCGGGCTGGAAGAGACGGCGTGGGTCACGCAGCGGTACCGCGCCGCGCTGCTGGCGCATCTGGGCGATGCGCCGGCGATTCTGACCGGGCACGATCCGGCGGGAGGCCCGGCGCGGCGCGCCCACGTGGCGTTCGCTCCCCTGGCGTACGTCGACCGCGAGCATGCCGACGGGACGATCAAAGGGATGGCGGTCGTGATTCCGCGCGACGCCGACGAGGAGGCTCTCACCCGGCTGGACGACGCCATCCAGCGCGTCACGAGGCTCGTCTTCGGAGGTAGAGGCGAGATCAACCTACGTCTAGTGCCCTCCGAAGGGGACGACGCAATGACCGACTCGGGTCTGCCGGAGTCGCTCCGGTTTTCGCGGTATTCGGGCTCGCGCACGACCTGGGCCTCGGTGACCCCCGTCGCGCTCGGGCGTCACCCGAAGCCGCGCAAAGGACTCTCGGAGGAGCAGGTGCTCGCTGCGGATCTGGCAGACCTCGGCCTGCCGGTGCCCGCCGGATTGCGACTGCACGATGTTGCGACCGTTCGCGGTGCGCCGCCCGCGCGGGCATGCCGGCCAGGGGACCTGTCCGCGCTCCGCAATCGCTTGCTTCGCCATGTCCGAGTCACCTTCTCCGAGCCGGTGCGGGGACCACTCCTCGTCGGTGCCGGCCGCTACATGGGCTTCGGCCTTCTTCTCCCGGTGAGGGCGCAATGAAGGCGACCGACTTCGCGGCATTCTTCACGGAGCTACACGGTCGCGCACCGTTCCCCTGGCAGGAGCGCCTCGCCACAGATCTCTGTCGCGACAACACGTGGCCGGACTTGCTGGACCTGCCGACGGGCTCCGGGAAGACGGCGTGCATCGACGTCGCGCTCTTCCACTGGCTCGTATGCGCAGGGCGCGGAGCCCCGCACGACGCCAGTCGGCGTGTCGCCTTCGTCGTGGACAGGAGGATCATCGTCGACGAGGCCGCGGAGCGGGCGAGGCGCATTGCCGAGCGGATCGCACAGGGAACGACTCCCTTGCTCGTCGAGCAGAGGGCCCTGCTGGCGGCAACGACGAGCTCCGCGCAGATCGAAGTGGTGAAGCTTCGCGGCGGCGTGGAGCGCGAGGAGAACCTCGCACGCGATCCGACGCTCTTCACCGTGGTTCTCTCCACCGTCGACCAGATAGGGTCACGCTTGCTGTTTCGCGGGTACGGCGTGTCGGACCGGATGAAGTCCGTCCATGCCGGGATCTTCGGTGTAGACACCGTCCTGCTTCTCGACGAAGCGCACATCGCCGAGCCCTTCCAGCAGACACTGCATGCGATCGTTCGTCAGCAGGCCCAATCGCCCTCGCTCGGTCCGAAGCCGCTGCGCTGGGTCCGACTGTCCGCGACCGCATCGGATGCGCCCGGCGCTCGTGCGTTCCGCCTCGAATCGGCAGACCGCGCCCACCCCGTCCTGGCTCAGCGACTTGGAGCCAGCAAGCCAATGCAGCTGCTCACGGTCGACAAGCGCGACCAGCTGCCCAAGGCGATGAAGGAGCTGGTCCTCGGCGAGCTTGGAAAGGAGCCGCTGACCCCGGACGAGGGCCCCAGGGTCGCCGTCGTCGTCAACCGCGTGGCCACGGCGCGCGCGGTGTACGACCTCCTTTCGGCGGACCTGAAGGAACGAGCCCAGGTGGAGCTCGTCATCGGCCGCGTACGCCCCATCGAGCGTGACCAGCGCATGGAGACGCTCTCCGAAGTACTTCGCTCGAGCGAGTCGCCTCGCCGGGGTCACCGTCCCATCGTCGTCGTCGCCACTCAGACCATCGAGGTGGGCGCGGACTTCGACTTCCACGCCATGTTCACGGAGGCCGCGAGCTACGCAGCGGTCAAGCAGCGGGTCGGTCGTCTCAACCGCCTGGGCGTCCGGGGATCAGCCCGGGGCGCGGTGGTTCTGGTCCGAGACGAGGCCGAGGGCGATCCTATCTACGGCAATACGACGGCCGCGACGTGGGCACTTCTCGAGAAGCACGCCGAGGGTGGCGCCGTCGACCTGGGCATCGACGGCGCCCCGGCGCCAGTGGAGGGCACCGCCCAGAACCCGAGGGCTACACCTGTCCTCTCTCCTTCACTCGTCGGGCTGCTGGTGCAAACACAGCCCAGGCCCACCGTGGAGCCGGGGGTCGCGGACTTCCTTCATGGGTTCGCGTCCGAGCTCCCTGATGTGTCGGTGGTCTGGCGTGACGGGTTGACCGACGCGGACGGCCGCGTGGATGTTGACCTGGCGCGCGAGATTCTCGCAGCTCTCCCGCCGCTGAGTCGCGAAGCCATGAGTCTCCCCTTCTTCACGTTCCGGCAGTGGCTCGCGTCGGCTCATACCACGGAGCAGAAGGCACCGAAGCTGGACGACCTCGGTGATCTGGACGGGGACGTGGATCGCGAGCTTCCGAAGCTCGCCGCCGGCGCGATGAAGGTTCTGGTCGTGTCAGGCGACGACGTCCAGCACGTGCTCCTTGGAAGCGTTCGTCCGGGCGCCAAGGTCGTCCTTCCGAGCAATACCGGGGGCGCAGACCGTTTCGGCTTCGCCCCAGCCAGCAGGGAGAGCGTCTCTGATCTCACCTTCCTTGCACGAGAGAGCGGGGGTGCGGGTCCGTCGCGGGGGCACCGGAATCGCACGCCGACAGTCGTGTGGACGCCATCGCTCGCCAGATCCTGGGTCGAAGGGCCGCTGTCGAAAGAGGAGGCGGAGTCTTGCATGAAGCCGGTCGAAGAGGCGCTGAAGGACCCCGACAACGGACGCGACGACGTCGTCGATGCCTTCAAGACCTGGCTCGCCGCTTGGGGGGAACGCCTTCGCCCCGATGTCACCAGAGCGGTTGCCGGCGTCTTTGCGAACGGGAAGAGTTCCCCGAGAACGGAGTGGCTCGAAGTCGACGGCGAGCGTCGGGGTCTGGTGCTCCGATCGCGCAAGCCTTCGCCCGGTGACCTCGCCGAGTACGAGGGCGGACTTCAGCGGACGATTCGTGTCTCGCTGGCTGACCACAGCCGTGGGGTCGAAGCCTTCGCGGAGCGCTTCGCACGGTCGGTCGGGCTGACCGAGCCGCTGGTTCTCGCCCTCCGCAAGGCCGGTTACGTTCACGACTTCGGCAAGGCCGATCCGCGCTTCCAGTCGCGGCTCGGCGCCGAGCCGGGGGAGCTGCTTGCCAAGAGCGACCGGTACGACCGCTCGACGAAGCTCGGCGAGAGGCACGAGGTGTACTCGGTCGCCCTGCTCGACCAGCACCCCGAGCTTCTCTCAGAGCACCCCGGGCTCGAGAACCTGATTCGCTACCTGGTCGGCACCCACCATGGCTTCGGTCGCGGCTTTCAGCCGATGGTGGACGACGACCGTGGGGCTACCTTCGAGCTGGAGGTTGACGGCGCTCGCTTCGCGTACAGGGGGAGGCCGGGGCTCGGCAGGCTCGGCTCCGGCTGGTCTGACCTCTTCGTCGAACTCCATCGGACCTACGGGCCATGGGGCCTCGCTTACCTCGAGTCGATCCTCCGCCTGGCCGACCACAGGCGTTCCGAATACGAGATCACGAACAGCCACGACGAAGACACCGGAGGTGAGGCGTGAACCGCATCGAGTTGCCGGGCCTCATCGGGAGCCACCCGCTCGGAGCGCTCGCCGCGTTCGGCCTCCTTCGCGTGCTCAGCGAAGTCGACGCCAAGACGCGCTTGCTCTTCGTGGAGCGAGACGATTGGGTCGCTGCCGTCGATACGCCGTTGTCGTCGCTGGACGAGATCATTCGATACCTCGACGACTGGATCAAGACTCGATCGCCGAAGGTGCTGGCCTGTTTCGGCGACGACGACGTCCGCGTTCTACCTGACCGATTCCGCGGTACACTCCGCGGTGCCGTCCTCGACGAACCACCCGATGCCGAGCTGGCGTCTTTCCTCATCGGCCTGGCCGCGGATGGGGCCGAGGACAATAGCAAGCACCTGGTGAAGCCGTCGCCCTTCTACATGGCCTCAGGCCAGCAGAGTTTTCTCGATACGATTCGAAAGATTCTCGGTCAACTGAAGAAAGGCGGATGCTGGCCGGAGGCTCTCAATGGCCCGTGGTCCTACGAGACCGCCGAGTGGAGCGCCGGATGGGACCCCGGAACGGAGCGTATGCACGCGCTCCGGCACCAGGCGCCGACGAAGGACAAGTCGCAGTGCGTGGCCGGAGCGGTCTGGCTCGGCTTCGAGGCGTTGCCGCTGTTCCCCTCTTTCTCGGACGCGGGAAGGGTGCGGACGGTGGGCTGGACGGAGCACGATCGGATGGACCACTGGCGGTGGGCGCTACCGGGCGTTCCGGTCAGCATCGGCACCCTGGGCCTCCTCATCGCGACGGCGGCAGGGAGCGGCTCAACCCCGCACAAGGTCGGCAAGCGCGACGGCGTCGTCGCGATCTACGAGAGCACGCGCCATGAGTTCGGGCAGGGGTACGCTGTCTTTCGGCCGGCTCGCCGCGTCGCCTGACCTGCTCGGGAGGGATGAGCGTTTCACTCCTCCCGATGCCCAAACAGCTCGATCAACTCTTCCCGCACGGCGCGGTCCGAGAGCCAGCGCTGGTTGTAGAGCTGATTCGCCGCCGTCCGCGCGCCGACCCCGTACTGCTCCAACAGGTCTTCGAACCGCCCGGGCTCGGCGGCTCCGTCGAGGACTCCGTCGCTGAGGGCTTCGAGGGCAGACGACGGAAGGAGGAGCTCGGCGGCGAACGCGCCGGAGCGGCGGCGGCGAGAAGGTTGGGCCCACCGCGTGGAAGCCGCGCCCATGACACCCTCGCGCAAGGGATCGAGCAGGGCATGCCCCAGCGCACGGGCCTCCTCGAACCGTCGACCCCAGCTCATCTCGGTACGGGCCGTCCTCAGGATCGTCGCGGACACGGAGGCATTCGAGCGACCTGCGATCACCATGCGCTCCCGCTGGAACCGCGCGATCGAGGGCTGGAGCTCGACCCCGAAGTGCGCGAGCACGCTCTCGACCGAGTCGATGGGTTCCCCATCGCGTTTCAGCTCGTCCCGCACGGCGCGGGCAGCGAGCTGGCCCTGCTCTTCCGGCGTGGCTCCAGCCCGTGACGCATCCGCCGCGAGGTCGCGTCCGGCAAGCCACGCAGCTCGTCGGGCCGGGGCGCTGGTCATCGCGCGACTCGCCGTGCGATGGATCTCCGTGCCGATGTCGGGCGACGGTCGCGGTGGGAGATCCCGCACGACCTGGGACACCGGGCTCGCGCCCGGATCCTGCGTCGTCGAGCCGAGGAGAAGGGGTAGGACTTGGCTCTCTTTCATCGAGAGGAGCGCAGCAAGCTCGGCCAGGCTGCGACCGCAGTAGAGCTCGACGGCGATGCGCGGGTCGAGATGGTGCCACGTCGAAGGTGCGGCGGACATCCATGGATAGGGCACGGAGACACCGGCCGCGGCGAACGCCGCGACGACGTGCTCCGTGAGTTGGTGCAGCGCGTCGCTGACCTCATGCCACGCCAGGGTGACGGAGCCGCGCGGATGAATCATCTCGACGGCGGGCGGAGCCGCGAAGCGCGGTGCGTCCCAAGTGATCAACATGTCGTCGTCCGAACGGAGAAGCGCGACGTTCGGCAGCCGCGCGCCATCGGCGCCAGCAGCCAGGAAGTGACGTGACCAGAAGGCCTCGCGAGCGTCGAGCCACGCATCTTCGTCGACTCCGGCGGGCGCCGGAGCGTCGCCCCAAGCCCGGACGGCATCGTGGAGCCTCCGGTTGGTGATGAAGCCAGCGGCGCGCTCTTCCAGACGGAGCGCGGCGTGATGCCGGACGATCCAGTCGGCGAGCGGCGCGAGCGGAACGTAGAAGGCCTCGCGGATCTCCTCTTCGCCTTCCCGCACGTGACGGCAGAGGTTCGACCCTTTGACCCACATGGATAGGCCCGCCCATGCCGCGGCCTCGGGCGCGTACCGGCTCTCCCATCCGGGGGCAATCGGGACGAGCTCGATCGCGAAGCGCTCTCGGTTGCCGATCAGCATCCCGGGAGCTCCCGGGAGAGCCGTTTGTACTCAGCAGGCGTCAGCATGCCGTCGTCGCGCCATCGCTTCAGGATGTCTCGCGGGACCTTCGACGCAGGATGGCCATGGAAGACGCCCTCTCCATTGGCGTCATCCTGGGTCCACTTGACGTCGAACAAGTCGACGACTCCGTCGGCGCGGCGCCGCATCGTGAAACGGCGGGAGCGCGGCTCCGCGGGGTCGAGTGCGACCGAAGCCACGAGCAGATCCCGTCGCTCCTGAACGGTCATGCCCTTGGGACACGGGTCCTTGTCCGGATTCCACCGGGGGGGACCGGCCTCGGTCGTCTCCACCTTGTGAGCAGGATTCGGCCAGTAACGCATCCCTCGGCGGAGGCTAGCACGCGCTCCAGCGGGGGGTGAACACCCGCCCAGCCGCGCCCAACGACCGGACCGGTTCGACGCGGCGATGCAGTCACCTTGTTTCGTCGGAGGTTCTCCGATGTCGATCGATCGCCCAACGCTCCCCACGGTTCTGGCAGCCGCGCCCGCAGACGCCGCCGGGTCTCCGTTCGAGGGGCGCGCAAAACCCCTTCCACGCCGCCTCCCCGTCGTCGGCTCCGCGCCGGAGCTCGTGCCGGCGAGGATGATCAACGAGACGCTCTACTGCGAGCGCCTGCTCTACCTCGAATGGGCCCAGGGCGAGTTCGTGGACAACGCATTCACCGTCGAGGGTCGCGCGGCGCACAAGCGAGCCGACCAGCCGGGCGGCGCGCTTCCACCGGCCCCGACCGCGGCTGCTCCCGCGGCCCCGGAAGAGGACGTCGCGGCGGTTCCCGAGCGGCCGTACCAGGCTCGGACCTTGTGGCTCTCTTCCGAGCGGCTCGGCATCACCGCGAAGATCGACGTCGTCGAAGGGGACGCCGACGGGAACGTCGTCCCGATCGAATACAAGCGCGGCAGGGTTCCAAGCCTCCCGGAGGGAGCGTACCTCCCCGAGCGCGCCCAGCTCTGCGCTCAGGTCTTGCTCCTCCGGGATCACGGTTACCACTGCGACCACGGCGACATCTACTTCGCCGGATCCCGCAAGCGGGTGACGATCGTCATCGACGACGCCCTGATCGCAACGACGCTCGGCGCGGTGGCGCGCGCCCGTCAGCTCACGGAGACAGCCGAGGCGCCGGCGCCGCTCGTCGACAGCCCGAAGTGCAACGGATGCTCTCTGGTCGGGGTGTGCCTGCCTGACGAGGTGAACCTGCTACGAGGGCTCGAGCATGGCGCGATCGTCGACCCGACGCCCGACCCGCCACTGCCGCCGGAAGACGCTCCCTTCACCAACGACGAGCGCGCCGTCGACCCGTGGGGTCTCGGTGACGCCGCGCCTGCGGCCGCCCGTCCGCTGCGCCGCCTCCACCCCGCGAGTGACGAGAAGCTCCCGCTGTACGTGCAGGATCAGGGTGCGCGCGTCTGCCTCGACGGGGACTGCCTCGTCGTTCGGGGCCGCGAGAGCGCCACGGTCACCGTTCGTTTGCCGAACACGTCCCACCTGGTCCTCTACGGCAACATCCAGGTCACGGCGCAGGCGATGCGTGCGCTGCTCGAGCGGAGCATCCCCGTCACGTTCCTCAGCTACGGCGGCTGGTACTACGGGCGCGCGACCGGCGTCGATTCGAACAACGTCGAGCTCCGACTCGCCCAGCATCGGGCCGCCTCCGACCCCGCGTTCTGTCTGCGCATGGCGCGAGGCTTCGTCGCCTCGAAGGTCCGAAATAGTCGGACGCTGCTGCGGCGCAACCACGCTGCTCCCCCTCTTCTCGTCCTTGCCGAGCTGGAGCAGCTCGCGCGCAAAGCCGAGGGCGCCACGGCGGCCGACGTCCTTCTCGGGCTTGAGGGTACGGCCGCGCGCAGCTATTTCGGTGCCTTCACGGGGATGCTGAAGGGTGATGCTGCATTGAGCGGCACCTTCGACCTCGACGGTCGCAATCGGCGACCGCCGCGGGATCCCGTCAACGCGCTTCTGTCGTTCGTCTACTCGCTGCTCACCAAGGACTTCGCTCTCGCGCTGCACGCGGTCGGCCTCGACCCGCTGCTCGGCTTCTACCATCGCCCGCGCTTTGGCCGGCCCGCACTGGCGCTCGATTTGATGGAGGAGTTCCGCCCCCTCGTCGCTGACTCCGTGGTCATCGGTGCGATCAACGGCGGCGGTTTTGGTGCAGAGGACTTCCAGTCGCATCCCTCGGGCGTCGCGATGCGCCCCGCCGCGCGCCGCCGGATCCTCCTCGCCTACGAGCGCCGCATGGAGCAGCTCATCGCGCACCCCGTCTTCGGATACCGCATCAGCTATCGCCGCGTCCTCGAAGTGCAAGCCCGGCTACTTGCCCGATGCCTGCTTCATGAGATCGACCAGTACCCCTCGTTCCGGACCCGCTGAGTCCGACGATGCGCCAGACGTACATCGTCTCGTACGACATCTCCGATCCCAAGCGCCTACGCAAAGTCTTCCGGCTGATGAAGGGTTATGGCGAGCACGTTCAGCTCTCCGTATTTCGATGCGAGCTCACCCATCGCGCGCTCGTCGAGCTGCGAGTCAGACTCGGCGCCACGATCCGCCACGACGTGGACCAGGTGCTCTTCGTCGACGTAGGCCCCGAGGACGGCCGAGGAAGCACTTCGATTTCCTCGCTCGGTCGGGCATACAAGCCTCCCGAGCGATGCGCGATCGTGGTGTAGGCTTGCCGTGTGTTCTCCGCGAGCGGGCACGCGGCGGCCGGATCCCGGCAGGTGCTCGCAGGCGGCCAGCTCCTTGAAAAGACAACGAGACTTGCGGCCGCGCGGCGAGCTGAGCGCCCACCTGGGGCCAGTTGCATCGCGCGATCGGGCCATGCTCGCAAAGCGAGCCGCAGGTCTCCGTAGTTGCTACGTTCCCCGGCGACCCCCATCCTCGGCTTCCGAGCCGAGGCCACGTTGAAGCATGCCTGGCGGCAACGGCGGCCGACGTCGCCTCTTCCCATCCTCGGCTTCCGAGCCGAGGCCACGTTGAAGCTACATGGTGTCCCGTGCGTCCACATCGTGAGCACTCGCCATCCTCGGCTTCCGAGCCGAGGCCACGTTGAAGCAAGGCCATCGCCAGCCTGAAAGAGCTGGCCAAGGTGATCCATCCTCGGCTTCCGAGCCGAGGCCACGTTGAAGCACGTCCGTCCGGTGCTCCTCGTGCGCGTTCTCCCGGGCCATCCTCGGCTTCCGAGCCGAGGCCACGTTGAAGCACCTACGGCGACGGGCCGGCGCAAGTCGACCTCGTGCCATCCTCGGCTTCCGAGCCGAGGCCACGTTGAAGCAAGCGCGAGCTGCAGCTCGAACGCTGCCCAGAGTGGGCCCATCCTCGGCTTCCGAGCCGAGGCCACGTTGAAGCGAAGTGGGAGCGGTTCATGGCCGTCCTCAACCTCCTCCCATCCTCGGCTTCCGAGCCGAGGCCACGTTGAAGCGCGAAGACCGTGCAGTCCGCGCCGTAGAAGTCCTGCCCATCCTCGGCTTCCGAGCCGAGGCCACGTTGAAGCAACGAACGAGGCACCACGACCGCACCAGCACCTCGGCGCCATCCTCGGCTTCCGAGCCGAGGCCACGTTGAAGCACGTCAATACTCACCAGCGTGGACGTGATGACGGACCCATCCTCGGCTTCCGAGCCGAGGCCACGTTGAAGCGCCGTGGTCTCGTGGTACGTTACAATCGGCCGACCGGATTGGACCGACTTGGATCAGAGGTTGACCACGTCGAAGACGCTCACGAAGAGCGGGCCGGCCTGCGAGATGCCGGCGGTCGGGTACGAGAGGTCCGGTGTGTACGGGCTCCAACTCGCCGGCGTGAGCGCGCCGCCCGCGCCGATCGTGTAGCCGAGGAGCTGATACACCTGCGGACACGCGACGAGAAGGATCCCTGCGCCCTGGTCGACCGCGACGTTCTGGCAACTGAACCCTTCGACGCTCGCGTTGGGGGCGGGAAGCGCGATCGGGGCCGCGCTCGTCGGCACGAGCAGGTCGTTCGTGACGGAGAACGTCTGGATGGATTCCAGCGTCGCGTACGCGTAGATCGAGCTACCGCTCTGCCACAAGGCGACGTTGGCCACGTTGCCCGAGCCGGCATCGGCGAACTGGAGCGGCACGGTCGCGGGGCTCGCGGGCGTCAGCGCGCCGGTCGATCCGATGGTGTACTGCGCCACGTACGCGTCTCCCGAGTCGGCGACGAAGAGGGCCTTGCCGTCGGGTGTGACCGCGAGATGGTCGGCTTTCTGCCCCACGGTCGTCGTCCCGTTCGCCGTCAGCGCGCCGCCGGTCCCGATGGTGAAGGCCTCGACCGTTCCCCCGCTGCCCATGGCCACGTAGAGGAAGTGGTTCGTGGGATCGATCGCGATGGCGGCGGGCGTGCCCGTCGGCAACGGCAGCGTCGGGGGCGTGAGCGGCGTGACGCCGTAGTTCTCGATCCCCCACTGCAGCAGGGCGTTGGGCGTCGACTGGTTCAGGCCGAACCCGCCGCCGTAGGCATACACGCCGTCCGACGTGGCCGCCATGCTGAGCACCAGCAGATTGGCGGGGAGAGGCGTCGAGGAGGCGTTGTCGAACGTCAAGTCCGGCAGGATTAGGGCACCGTCGACGTTGCTCGTGGGTTGGAGCAGGAGCGGCCCCTCGTTCGAGGGGACGAGGAGCTGGGTCGACGCGCCCGTGTTGTATACGGGGCCCGACACCGGATCGCCGCCGGAGACGGTGAACGTGCCCTGGCTGCTCCCGAGGACCCTCAGGCTGAAGTTGCCGGTCGGCGTCGCGACGCCGGCGTCGGTGCACGAACCGTTGACGGTGACGTCGGCCGTTGCCGAGCAGGTTTCCGTCCCGAAGTAGCAGCCGAGACTGATGGTGTACTTCTGCGGGCAGGGGCCCGTGCAGAACGTCGTCGTGAACGTCGTCCCCGGCGTGCACATCGTCTCCGATGGGGCCGTGCTGTTCGCGGGGGGCGACCAGGACCAAGTGCCGGTGCCGTCCTCCGGGGCGTCCGCCGAGATGGTGGCGGTGATTGGGAAACACATGGGCCCCGGGTAGGTGTATCCGGTGGACGCGAAGGTCACGATGCCGCTGCAGCCCGGGGGGTTGCCGCCGCTGGAGCTGCCGCTCGTCCCGCCACTCGATCCGCCGCTCGACCCGCCGCTCGATCCGCTGCTCGATCCGCCGCTGGAGCCGCCGCTCGACCCGCCACTCGATCCGCCGCTGGAGCTGCCGCTCGAACCGCTGGAACTGCCACTGAAACATACTTGGATGTTGTTGCACGTGAGCCCGGGGCAACAGGCGCTCGTAAGGCAGCTATCGCCGGCCGCCTGACAAGCCTTGGGCTGGCTGCCGTTGTCGTGGCAGCCCACGTCGGCCAGGATCACCGCGGCGCTGACGGCGGCGACCGCGACACAGAGCTTCACCCATCTTCTCATCGGAGCGCCTCCCCATACGGCCGCTGGCCAGCCTCGTCCCAGCGAAGCACGCACGTTTCGGCTGCGGCATCCCCCGCGCGGGGGAGGATCGCGATATCGTTGGATCGATGGGGGACCGCTCGCTGGCGGACAAGCTACAGGCCATCCTGCCGCTCCTTCGGCGCGGCCTCGTATCGGACGGCGACGCCGAAGAGCTCTTCGATCGGCTCCGCGACACGATCGGCGCGACCGGGTTCGCGCTGGGACAGGACCTCGACTACCGCGGCTGGGGCGTCTTCCGCGGCATTCCCGAGCAGTGGATGCGCGACCACACGCGGCTGCGCAACCGGGATCCTTCGATCCCGCTGCTGCGCCGCACCCCCCCGGGCTACTGGTATGCGTCGCAGCGCGAGACGGCGCGGCAACCGATCGACCCCGAGTTTGCCGACCGGTTCTTCGCGTCGGGCCTGAAAGAGATCGCCCTCGCGAAGCTGTACAGCCCTTTTCGCGACGATCTGTTCTTCTGGATGGTCCGCACCGACCGTTGCTTCGAGGAGCCCGAGCTCGCGTTGCTCGAGCTCCTCTACCCGCACCTGGCGTCGGCCCTGGCCACGCGACGCGCGCTGGCGCTGCTGGGGGACGGAGCGGCAACCCGGCCCCCGTCGGTCTTCGTGTCGTTCCCCGAGGGAGCCGTGCAGGCCGACACCGCCGCGCGCAGGGCGATCGAGCGGCGCACCGGACCGCTGGGCGCCATCGGCTGGCAGAAGGTGACGCGCGCGATCGCCGCAGCGGCAGCGCGATTTGCGCACGCGGCAGGGGGTCGCTCGCAGACGCTGTGGCCGGGCCTGAACATCGACTTCGCGTCGATGCGCCCGGGGCGCGGTGAGAGCGCACGCCTGGTCGGCTTTCTCGTCGACGAGGACGACTTCGCGCCGCCGCCCGATCGCGCGCCGCCGCTGGTCGAGGCGCTGCTGTCGCCGCGGCAGCTGGCCGTGGCCCGCGACTTTGCGGCAGGGATGGCCGTCATGGCCATCGCCGAGGCGCGGCGCATCTTGGTCGAGACGGTGCGCACGCACCTGCGCGAGATCCGCCGTCGGCTCGGCGTGCGCGATCGCGCGGGCGTTGCGCGTGCGCTCGCGGAGTGAGGCCGCGAGGCCCTCGCGCTCGTGCTCGCGCGTGACGCGAACCATTCCGTCGGTGCCGGCGGGCGTCCCATCCTCGGCTTCCGAGCCGAGGCCACGTTGAAGCTGCACTACGGCACGCCCGGCCGGAACAACGACCACGTGCCATCCTCGGCTTCCGAGCCGAGGCCACGTTGAAGCTCACGATGAACGCGACGACGACAGCAACGACGAGCCGACGAGCCAGGCCTCCCCCTTCCTGCCTCTGGAAGAAAAAGCGCGCCCACCCATGGCAAATCCTCCCCGTTCGGGACTCTTACTCCATGAGGGCGCAACAACGGCGGGGCATGGTGCTCCGCCAGGCTCCCTTAACCCCAACCAAAGAAAGGAGAAGCAACCATGACAACGACATTCGTTACGAAAGCAGCGCGTCAGAATCGGCTTCGTCTCATTCTCTCGGGCATCCAGAAGAACTTCTCGGGCGTGACCACCATCACGCTCGGGGGAACCGCGGTCGCCCTGGCGGATTTCACGAAGAAGATCCAAGCGGACATCGACGCGAGCGACACCTCGGTTAACGCCAAGGCCCAGCTCGCGGAAGACGTCCAGGCGGAACAGGCGTCGCATGCAGATCTCGATCCCGAGCTTCGTCTGTTCAAGTTCTTCGTGATCGCCCAGTTCGGCGACACGACGGACGCGAGCACGAAGCTCGCCGACTTCGGGTTCGCACCTCGGAAGACTGCAACTACGTCTCTCGCGGTGAAGACCCTGGCGGCCGAGAAAACTGCGGCGACGCGTGCGGCGCGCAACACGATGGGGCCCAAGCAAAAGGCCAAGGTGAAGGGTACGATCGCTCCGGCGACGCCCGTGGAAGGCACGCAGCCGACCACGGCGCCGACGGGCGGTACGACCCCGCCGAAGCCCGGACCGACGACCCCGGCGTGACGGAAACGAGAGGGAGGTGGGAGAGGGCGGTCGGCTCTCCCGCCTCCCGCTCGACTATTTGGTCTAGCCTGTCGTCTCTTGCATGACGGACGTGGAGCGGGGGAAGTTCTGGCAGCGGGCGTTCGCGGCGCTCGTGGTCATCGCGAAGCGATGGACCGGAAACGCTGTCGACGCGGAAGATCTGGCGCAGCAGGCGCTGACCGAAGCCTGGACGGAGACTCCCGACGAGACCGACGTCGCGGCGCTCGTGCGGCGCGCAGCGTGGACCATGAAAGGTCTTCTGTCGAACGAGCGTCGCGGGAGAAAGCGCCGCGGCACGGAGCGCTGGCTGGGCGCGGCGGCCGAGACGTCCCGGGGCCTCCGCCGCACGCCCGAGCAGCTCGCGGCGACGCGGGAAAGGAGAGAGAAGCTGTTCGTGCGGCTGCGTCAGGAGCTCGCGAACGACGCCGACGGGCAGGCGCTTCTCGACGAGACGCTTCGGGACCACATGACGGCTGCCGAGCAGGCAGAGGCTCTGGGCTGGGAGATCGGCAGGGTGCGCAACGCGCGCAAGCGCGTGGACCGCGCGGTGAAGGCGGTGCAGGAAGAAGACGGCTCGCCTGAATCGGCGCGCGGATGGGACGACGGCGCGAGCGAGGGCGACGAGGAAGGCGAGAGCGAGGCAGGACCATGACGACCCCCGGAAAGAAGCTCGCGCCGGAGGAGGCCTGGGAGGCGCTCGAGAGGATGAGCGTCGACGACGAGATTGACGACGTGCTCGCGCTGAGCGACGAGGCGGTCGACGAGGAGCTGCGAAAGACGAGCGCGAACCCAGGAAGGATCCGGGAGAGAGGCGAGGCGCTCGGCCGAGAGCTCGATCGGAAGGCCGCCGCGAGCAAGGGCGGAAGGGTACCCGCGCCGAGACGAGCGTGGCTCGCATGGGTAGCAGCGGCGGCGGCGGCAGCGGCGGCAGTCGTCATCCTATTTGTCGTCTTCAAGAACAAAGCCGGGCCAACGACCCCCATCGGTTCCGGCGACACGGGCTTCCCGCGGCAGCCGCCGGTTCCGTCCGTCGAGCCGCCGACCGCCCCGGACCTGCGCGAGCAGGCCTACGCCGCCTGTGACATCGGCGACTTCGCGGAGTGCGGCCGCAAGCTCGACGATGCGCGCAGGCTCGACCCATCCGGCGAGACCGACCCCCGCGTCGTCCGCGCACGCGCCCAGATCAAAGGCTCGGACAAGCCGCATCGTGACAAGCCCTAGCCGGCCGCTCCGTCTCCGCGCGCACGCGCTAGTGTCTCCACGTCCCGCCCATGACTCCGCCCGAGCCCCCTCGGTCCGTCGAAGACCTCGCGGTCGAACGCGGCCGCGACGCGCTCTCCTTTCTGGCCGTCGAGTCGGGCATGCAGCACTGGTTCGACGCGCCGCCGCCCCAGGGCACCGGCGCCTGCGTCGCTTACGTCGACACGTCGGGCGCGTGGGTCGCCGCGTGCAGCCCGCTCATCGACGCGTCGCCGGACTCCTATCTCACGGAGCTGCCGCGCGCCGCGCTGCGCTTCGTGGCGGCTGCGCGCGAACGAGGGCGGCGGGCGTGCTTCTTCGGTTGCGAGGGTCCGGCGGTCGAGGGGCTGTCGCGCGTGCTCATCGGTCAGCAGCCGCTCTTTCACCCGCGCGAATGGCTGCGCGGTCTCTCGCGCCGTCTCCGCGAGCAGCTTCGTCGGGCCCGCGCCAAGGGGCTCGTCGTGCGCGTGGTCCCCCAGGCGGAGGTCGCGGACGGGTCGCCCTTGCGCCTCGAGGTCGAGCGCCTCGCTCGCGACTGGCTGCACGCGCGCCACATCGAGCCCATGGGGTTTCTCGTCGCCCTCGAGCCGTTCCAGTGCCCGTCGCGGCACCGGTATTACGTCGCCGAGCTCGCCGGGCGCGCGGTGGGCTTCCTCTCCGCCGTCCCCATCGGTCAGCGCCGCGCGTGGCTGGTCGAGGACATGGTCCGCAGCCGCCGCGCCCCGAACGGGACGACCGAATCGCTCCTCGTCGCGATGATGCGCGACGTGGAGGAGAGCGAGTACGTCACGCTCGGGCTGACGCCGCTCGCCGGCGCCGTGGCGTGGCCGCTGCGCTTCGCGCGGTGGGTCTCGCGTCCCCTCTTCGACTTCCAGGGCCTGCGCGCCTTCCGCGAGCGGCTTCGCCCGCAGCAGTGGCAGCCCGTGTGGCTCGTGTATCCGTCCCGCGGGTCACCGGTCTTCTCGCTGGTCGACTCGCTCCGCGCGTTCGCTCGCGGCTCGCTCGTCGGATTCGCGGCGCGCTCGTTCGTCCGGCACCCGAGCGGGCTGCCGTGGGCGCTCGCGTTGCCGCTGCCGATCTGGACCGCGTGCCTCGCGTGGCTCGTGGCCATCCACCGCGCGTCGCTGCTCGGCTTCCCCCGGAGCGAGCTCTCGCTCTGGGTGGCCTTCGACGTTCTCCTCCTGCTCGTCCTCGTCCGCGTCGCGATGCGGCCTCGGCGTTCCCGCCTCCTCGTCGCCACCTCGCTCGCCTTCGTCGACGCCGCCCTGTCGCTGGGTCACCTCGTCTGGGTCGGCTTCGGGTCGACGGCCCTCCAGGCGTCGCTGCGCACGATCGCCACGACGGCCCCGCTGGCCGGCGCCCTGCTGCTCGCCTGGGCCACGACGCGAACCGCCCCCACCCGCCCGCCCGAGCGCACAGGCAACTAAATGACCGAGCGCGATGGTCGATCAGGCGCCACCCGATGCCGCGCCGCTTGCACACGGCACTCCGCGGCGCACCTTGGTCGCTCACCGCTCGCTCACGCTCGCGGTGCTGACGGCGGCTCCGCCGCCCGTCCGAGATCCTCGAGAATCGCGCTCGCTGGCGCTCGCTCATTTAGGTGGTCTTCACCGCCGACAGGCGCCTTCGAATCGCGGCGCAGGGCTTCTCGACGTACCGGTAGATGGTCCACGCGACGCCGATGGAGGCGACCAGCGCGATCCCGCCCTGGACGACCGGGTGGACGTTCACGTGAGCCTTCACGAAGTCGAGCAGCGAGTAGTGCACGAGGTAGAGCGAATACGAAAGCACCCCGAGGAAGCTCGCCGCCCGCGTGTTCAAGGGACGGAAGAGCCGCCAGTTCGGAAAGCGGACCGCGGCGATGAAGAGCGGCGTGAGCGCCACGCCCTGGATGCTGTAACGGAGCGTCTCGCGGAACGCCGGTGTCCGGTGAAGGAGCGCGAAGAGCAGCCCGGCCAACCCGAGGGGGACGAGCACCCACTTCCACGTCGCCTCGGAGATGCGCGACGGTCCGTCGAGGACGGGATTGCCGTGAAGGGCCAGCGCGCAGCCGAAGAGGATGGAGTCGATGCGCGTGTCGGAGCCCATGTACGTGCGGTCGGTCGTCACGTGGAGGGCGTAGACGAGGAACGTTCGCCACAAGAGCACGACGACGCAGAGCCCGTAGAGCACGGAGGCCTGCCGCGCTCGGGACGGCACGTACCGGCCGAGCACGATGAAGAGCAACGGAAAGACGAGGTAGAAGTGCTCCTCGACGGCGAGCGACCAGTAGACCCCGGTACCCGACGGGGGACCGCTGTACCCGTTGAGGATGACCCAGTAGTTGCCCGCGTGCAGCATCAGCCCGGTCACCGCGCCGTAGCTCACCCCACCGGGGAGAACGCCCGTCGCCGCAGCCACCGTGGCCACCAGCAGCACCAGATAGAACGGCGGCAGGATCCGCAGCGCGCGGCGAAGGTAAAACTGCTTCAGGCTGACCGTGCCGTTCTTCTCCTGCTCCATGCGCATCAGCGTCGTGATGAGGTAGCCGCTGAGGAAGAAGAAGGCGGTGACCCCGAAGCCGCCGGGCACGAGGTTCGCGAGCCCGGCGTGGCCCACGAAGACGGTCAGGAACGCGAGCGCGCGAATGCCGTCGAGCGACGGGATGTGGAAGGTCTTCTCCTTCACGCGTCACCGCGCCGAGCTCTGGAGGTCCGCCACGACGCACCGGTGGTCGGAAGCGGCGAGCATGTCGCCGACCTCGAACCGGACGAACCGAAGAGGAGCGTTCGTCATGATCCGGTCGATCCGCATCCATGGCCTCCACTTGTTGGTCGGGAACGTGTACCCGAAGCCCCAACTCGCCCGCGTGAAGCCGTCGTCGTACGTCGACAGGAATCGATGTAGCACGGGGCTGAGACCCGGCAGATTCGTGTCGCCTGCGAGAATGACGGGGTCGGTCTCCGTCGAGGCCGCCTGCGAGAACGTCTCCACCTGAGAGGCGCGACGGTGCGCGTTCTTTTCGATCTTCGGAGCGCCGGCGCCCTCGAAGAGCCGTCCCGAGGTGATCTCACGGGAGAGCCCGGATGAACCCCGCAGGTCGAACAGGGCATGCCGCGGCGAGAAGGTGTGGACGTTGTAGAGGACGATCCTGCCGAGAGGGGTGTCGAGCACCTGCCGCTGAAAGCCGTCGTGCCTGTCTTCCTCGGCAGGCGGCTCGATGGCCGGCCCGTCGCTCGCGGCGAGTGGGTACCGGCTCGCCAGGATGTACTGCCCCGAGACGACCACCGTGGGGTACACCGCCTTCAACAGCGGGGGGAACGCCGGGTTCTCGCCTGTCTCCTGGAGGACGACCACGTCCGGCGAGTAATGCTGGATCTGATCCATCACGAGCTGGGGGCCCGAGAGCCCCGAGTTCACGTTGAAGCTGAGCACGCGAAGCGTCGGCCCGTCGCCGTGCCCGGTGGGCCACGGAAGAACGAAGCCCATCAGCGGAAACAAGAGGACGAGGCCGCTGATGCCCTGGAGCGCCAGGAGCCGCCGCATGCGGCATAGATGGAGCGCGAGGGCGAGGAAGGGCAGGGGAAGCGCGAATCCGATGCGGGGCAGGTAGAGCCCGACGGTGCTGACCCACCACGCCTCCCCGACGTACCGGAGCACCAGCGTCGCCGCGACGAGCGACACCGGGTACGCCACGGCGAGCACTCGCAGCGAGCCGCGCCCCCACCTCGCGCGGCGCCCCCGGGCCGGCGGCGGGCTGGTCACGTTCAGAGGTCCTTCGCGAACCACGCGCTGGCGTAGGGGTTCTCGTTGTACGCGGGGACGCGCTCGTAGCCCGTCGTGTCGTAGAACTTCATCGCGTCCACGTGCGAGTCGAGCGTGTCGAGCACGATGCGCCGGAACCCGAGCTCGACCGCGATGCGCTCGAGAGCCTGAAGGAGCTTCCGCCCGTGCCCATGGCGCCGCGCCGCAGGCGTGACGAACATGCGCTTGATCTCGCAGACGCCGGGCTCCCACGTGCGGATCCCGCCGCTCGCCACGGCGACGCCGCCGTCGTACGCGATGACGAAGCGGCCGCCCGGCGCGTCCATGTCCTCGGCGGCGGCTTGCCCCGAGACGTTGAAACCGAATCGCTGGCGAATCTCGCCGTAGTACTCGGCGAGCATCCTTCGCGCATCCGCGTGTGACGTCGGCACGACGACGAAACGGAGCGGCGCGGCATTCTCTTCCACGCGGCCAGCCTAACGCGGCCGTTGGCCGGTCGCATCGGCGTCGTGACGGGCACCGTCCTTGCGTAGCCAGCTGGGCATGACCGTCGTCGAGCTCATCGTTTATCTCGTCATCGCGGGCATTTGCGGAGCCGTGGCGCGCGCGATCGCCGGCGGCACCGGAGGCGGGTTCATCGTCTCCGTGCTGCTCGGGTTCCTCGGGGCCTTCCTGGGTGCGTGGATCGCCAGGCTCACGCACTTGCCGGAGCTTCTGCTGGTCGACATCGGGGGCCATCCGTTCCCCATCGTCTGGTCGATCATCGGAGGCATCGTCCTCGTGGCCATCGCCCACGCCCTGATACGGCCGAGGTACATCGGCCGCTACGCGCCCTGACGTGCACGTCGGCCACAGCGTGGCGTTCATGGCACACGCCAAGCGCCGCGCAGCTCGTCGCTACTTTCGTGCGGCGGCGATCCAGCGCTCGATCTCGTCCGCCTCGCGGGGGAGCTTCTCGCTGAGGTTCCGGTACCCCGTCTTCGTCACGACGATGGTGTCCTCGATGCGGATGCCGAGGTGCTTCTGCGGAATGTAGATGCCGGGCTCGATGGTGATGACCGCGTTCTCCGGGATGGGCTCGAGGTAGGTCGCGCCGCCGATGTCGTGCACCTCGAGGCCCACGTGGTGGCCCAGGCCGTGGATGAAGAAGTCGTAGTACCCCGCCTCGCCGATCACCTTCTTGGCGACGGCCTCCAGCTCGCGCCAGGTGACGCCCGCGTGGACCGCAGCCATCGCGGCCTTTTGAGCGCGGAGGACCACGTCGTAGACCGCGCGCTGCTCGGGCGTGAACTTGCCGTTCGCGGGGAAGGTGCGCGTCACGTCGGTCGCGTAGTGATCGACCTCCGCGCCCGCGTCGACGAGGACCAGGTCTCCGTCGGCGATCATGCGATCGTCGCTCGGGTAGTGCAGCACGCAGCCGTCGGGTCCCGAGCCCACGATGGACCCGTACGCGAAGTGGCGGGCGCCGCCCCTCCGGAACGCGTCCTCGATCGTGCGCTTCACGTCCCACTCGCGCATGCCCGGTTTGCCGACGCGCCACCCCTCGAGGTGCGCGGCGACGGTGATGTCGGAGGCACGCGCGATCTTCTCGAGCTCGCGAGGCTCCTTCGCCATGCGCATCGCTCGCAGCTCGCCGGTGGCGTCGACGATCTGCGCGCTCGGCAGTCTGGCGGACAGCTTGTGGAGGAGCTCGAGATCCTGCGGCTCGGGCCCGTCGAGCGTCGACGCGCCCACGAGGAGCGACAGCGCCCGCTCGTGCGACTGACGCGCGTAGCTCAGCGCGTACGACGGCAGCCTGTCGAGGCGCTTCACCTCGTCGAAGCCCGTTCGCACCTCGATCGCGCGGCTGGGGAGACCCCCACGGTAGCTCTCCCACCGGTCCGACTCGTCGCGCTTCGGCTTGAGGAAGAGCATCTCGCGCTCCGTGGCGCCCGGAGTGAGCAGGAGCACGGCGCCGTCCTCTCGCGCGAGACCGGTCAGGTACGCGAAGTACGCGTCCTGGCGCTTGTCCTCGTCCTCGTCGATGGTGCGCGCGGCGAAGACCACGGCCACCCCGGGCTTCAGGCGCGCGAGGAGCCGGGCCCGGCGCTCGCGGTACACCTCGGGGGAGAACGGCTCTGTGCCCGTCGGCTCGAGGGGAAAGTCGTCCGGCACGCCGTGGAGAGCCGCGGTGGGATACGGCACCGGCATCGGCGGGACCGGCGCCGCGGGGGCCGCGACGCCCACGGGAGGCTTCGCTGGCTCGCTCGCCGGGGGAACGTTCGCGGCCCGGCAGCCGCCGAGAAGGAGAAAGGATGCGCCGAAAAGAGCACGCTCGCGAAGACCCATGGCGGCGAGGCTACCCGAAACACGCGACGATCTCGGCGTACACTGGAGGAGTCATGACCGCGGCAACCGTCCTGCATTGTCCTTCGTGCGGTGGGCCGGTCGCCGAGGGAGCCCGCCGCTGCCCGCACTGCGACGTGCCCGTGGCCACCGTCCGGTGCGCGGACTGCTTCCACATGAGCGCCCCGGATGCGCTGCACTGCGCGGGTTGCGGCCGCGAGCTCGGCCTCGAGCCCATCGCGCGCGACGGCACGCTCCCGTGCCCGGACTGCCACGCGCCGATGGCGGTCATGGAGTGTGGCCCGAGCGCGCTGCACGACTGCGGCCGCTGCGGCGGGCAGTTCGTCGAGCACGACGCGCTGAGGTACGTCGTCGAGCGTCACGATCGCTTCGACGTCGGCGCGCGCGCGAAGCCGGCCCTCGCTCCCGTCGACACGCGCGTCCGATACGTCGCCTGCCCCGTGTGCCATTCGATGATGAACCGCCGCAGCTTCGGCGCGGGCAGCGGGGTCATCGTCGACACGTGCTCGAAGCACGGGACCTGGTTCGATCCCGGCGAGCTGCCGCGCGTGCTGTCGTTCGTCGAGTCGGGCGGGCTGGCGCGCGTGCGTCAGCGCAAGAACGAGGAGCGGGAGCGGGCGACGCGCGATCGCATCAGCCAGGCGGCCGGCGCGGGGCACCTCGCGTCGTCACACGACGCTTCGCACGAAGAGGCCCTCGTCGGGGCGTCGATCGTCGGGGATCTCCTCTTCGCCCTCTTCGGCTGAGCGGACCAGCCACTCCTGCGGCCGGTCCGCCGGGTAGATGCGCAGCGAGTCGTCGGGCGGGGCGAGGAGGTCATCGGCGCGATCGCGCTCGAGTACGTGCTGCGCCGCGAAGAGGCCCGAGAGCGAGGCCCCACCGACGCCGTGACTGAGCGTGCTCGCCCCGCAGAAGTGGAGGCCCTTCACGGGTCCGTGCTGGTCGAACGAGAACGGCCCGAGCTGCCACGGCGTCTTCGCCGTGCCGTACGACGCCCCGCGGTACGTCTCGCAGTAGAAGTCGTTGGTGAGCGGCGTGCCCACCTCGAGGAACTTCACGTGATCGCGAAGACCCGGGATGACGTTCTCGGCCGCCTCGAGGATCTTCTCTCCCAGCGTCCGCTTGAGCGACGCGTAACCGAGGCTCCGCGCGTCCGGCGCCGACGCCGCCCATCTCTCGAACGGGCCGTACGGCACGAACGTGAACATCTCGAGCGTGTGATGCCCGTGGCTCGGGTGCCCCGGGTCCTTCAGCGTCGTGATGGTGAGGAACATGCCGTCGACCGTGGGGCCGGGCATCTCCTTTTCCATGCGGGCGTAGAGGCCGTCCACGTCGGTCCCGCGGTACCACCAGTAGTTGCCCGAGTCGTAGCCCAGGGCCTTCAGATCCATGTCCACCGCGCAGAAAATCGAGACGAGGCCGACCGAGTACTCCATCCGCTTCACGTTCCAGAGCTGCCTCTTGCAGTGCTCGCGCGCGAGCAGCTTGCCGTACGTGACGGCGGGGTCCGCGTTGCAGACGATGTGCGCGGCGCGGAGCGTCTCGCCGCCCTCGAGCTCCACGCCCACGGCGCGTTTGCCCTCGACCACGATTTGCTTCACCCGCGTCCGCATCCGGATCGAGCCGCCGCGGCGGCGGAGCTCGCGGATGTACGCGCGTGGAATGCTCTTGGCCCCGCCGCGAGGGTAGAAGCCTCCCTCGTCGTAGTGCGCCGACATCGCGGCGTGGGCCGGCAGCGAGACGCGCGAGGGCGGCAGGCCATGGTTGCCCGACTGCGCGGAGAGCACGGCCTTCAGCATCGGGTCCGTCACGCACGCGTCGAGGAGCGCGGCCAGCGTGCGGAAGCCCCACCGGATGAGCGACGGCGCCCGGAACGGCACCGTGAGCACCTTCGGGAAGGTCAGCAGGGTGTCGCACTTCTGCAGATCCCGCACGACCTCGTGGAGCGTCGTCATGTACCGCTCGATGCCGGCGCGCTCGTGCGGGAACCGCGCGATGAGGCGCTGCTTCCACCGCTCGGCGCCCCTCGGCTGGTCGAAGCGCTCTCCGGCGATGATGAGGTGGTCGAAGCCGTCGGGGTTGAGCTCGAGGAACTCGAGGTCGCGCGTCAGCCCGAGCCCCTCGTAGAGGCGTCGCACGCCCCCGCCGCGGTGGAGATCCCCGATGTAGTGGACGCCGGGGCTGAAGCGGTAGCCTCCGAGCGTGAAGCTGTGGGTCCAGCCTCCCGGAAGGTAGTGCTGCTCGAGGACGAGCACCTTCTGTCCAGCGCGCGCCAGCGCGACCGCGGCCGTCAGGCCACCGGGCCCCGAGCCGATGACGATGGTGTCCCAGTTCATGGTGAGGTCTTCTCCGCCCGTGCCCGGTCTTCGAGGGTCGAGGAGCATAGGCGTTGTGTGGAGCTCCGTGAAAGGCGTAGATGGTCCAAGCCCCATGCAGCGGGTCGGCGCCATCGTCCTCGGAGGCCTGATCGGACTCGCGGCCATCGCTGCGTGCGGCGCGCGTACCGGGCTCGACGCCCCCGCTCCCGCCGGGATCCCCGCCATCGACGCCGGCGCTCACGCGGGGCCGCAGCCGACCGATTGCCCGGACGCAGGCTCCACCCTCGTTTACGTCGCCACCGGACAGGGGAACCTCTACAGCTTCTATCCGCCGACGGCGGCCTTCACGAGCCTCGGCGCCCTCGCCTGCCCGGTGCCGGGTCCCGAGTGGGGTCCGTTCTCGATGGCCGTCGATCACAAGGGGACCGCGTATGTCCTCTTCGCCGATCAACCCGACAACGACCCGTTCGGGCAGCTCTATCAGGTGGACCCGGCGACCCTGTCCTGCACATCCCTGCCCTTCACGGGCTCGGGCGCGTTCGGCACGTTCGGGATGGGCTTCATCGGCAACGCGGACGGTCTGACCGACACGCTCTCCATCGCCTCGTACGACCCCTCCGGCGGATCCTCCCAGCTCGGCACGCTCGACCTCTCCACCTTCGTCGTCCACGACGTGGGCAGCATCTCGCCGAGCACCGTGCAGAGCGCCGAGCTCTCGGGCACCGGCGACGGCCGGCTCTTCGCCTTCTACGCGATCGACCAGGGGAGCTCCTCGGCCGTGGGAGAGCTCGATCCGGCGACCGGGGCCCTCGTCGCCAACGACGACCTCACCAACCTCCCGCAGATCGCGCCGGGGGTGGGCGGCGGCTGGGCCTTCGGCTTCTGGGGGGACCAGTTCTATCTCTTCACGACGAGCACGAGCGATCCGCAGAGCTCCATCGTCACGCGCTTCAATCCGGCCGACGGGTCCCAGGTGCAGATCGCGTCGCTCCCGGAGACCATCGTCGGCGCAGGGGTCTCCACGTGCGCGCCGCAGTGAACGGGCCGGGGCGTGCTGTGGCTGCTTGTTCCGGGCGGCCCGTGTGGCATGCCCCCCGCGTGCGCTCCCTGGTCGCGGTCGCCTCGGTCGTGGTGCTGTTCGCGTGCATCGCCTCGGCCTGCTCCACGGGCTCAGCCGGCTCCGGCGGCCCGGCAGACGCGAGCGACGAATTCCCCACGTGCAACGGTGCGTGCGAGGCCGGCGCCACTTGCCAGGGTTACAGCCCGGAAGGCTACTGCGCCGACTACTACTGCTCGCAAGGCGGCTGGGTGCTGGCGACGGGGTGCCCGGCGGGAATGACGCAGACTCCCTCGCTGACGACGTCGTGCGGGCAGGGCTGCTTCGGGGTCTCGATCTGCACGTACGACAACGTGCCGCCCGCTACCGACGTCTGTTGTTGCCCGGAGACCGACGCCGCGGCCGATTGACCGGGAGCGATGACGGCTGAAGCCCGGACGGACGCTTCCACCCGGGGCGTGACGTTTTTCTGGGCCAGCTTCCTCGGCCTCGAGCGCGCGGTATGTGTCGGACGCCATGAAACGCATCGCGCTCGCGTGGGGAGTGGTCGGGTTGCTCGTTGCCTGCGGCGGCGCTTCGAAGGACAGCGGGGGAGGGACGCCACCTGGAGGGGACGACGTGGGTACCGACGGAGGTGCCGACGGAGGCGGCGGAGGCGGCGGAGGAATCGCGCCGGCGGGGACCTCGCTGAACGACGCGGCGGAGTGCGGCCTCGTGTCGCAGGGCACCTCGGGGCTCGCGCTGAAGGCGACGCTCCTCGTACCGAACGGTCCGATGGACGGCGAGATCCTCATCGATTCGACGGGCAAGATCACCTGCGTCGCGGCGAGCTGCGCGAGCTCGCCCGGCTATGGCGCGGCGACGCAGCTCGTGTGCGCCAACGCGGTCGTCTCGCCGGGCTTCGTCAACGCGCACGACCACACGACCTACGACTTCACGCCGCCCTACGACCACGGGACCACGCGCTACCAGCATCGCAACGAGTGGCGCACCGGCGCCGACGGCGCGATGGCGCTGCCCGACTCGCCCAGCACGAGCGACGCGAAGATCCTCGCGTCGATCGAGCTTCGCTTCGTGATGAGCGGCGTCACCTCGCTGGTGGGCTCGGGTGGCAGCCCCGGGCTCGCGCGCAACCTCGCCGCGTACTCGGATCCCTCTTGGCTCCAGGGGCTGACGGGCAAGACCGTGTACTTCGACACGTTCCCGCTGGGTGACGAGAACGGCACCATCCTCACGAGCGGCTGCGCGTACCCGTCGGTCGTCTCGAAGAGCACCGCGTTCGAGGACGGTGTCTTCGCGCCGCACTTCGCCGAGGGCATCAACCCCGGGGCAGAGAACGAGATGGTGTGCGCGGCGACCGCCAGCATGGGCCTCCTGACGTCGAACACCGCGGTCCTCCACGCGGTGGGGACGAACGCGAAGGACGTGCAGGCGATCGCGACGGCCGGGGCGAAGGTCGTCTGGGCCCCGCGCTCGAACATCAGCCTTTACGGCAACACGATGCCCATCACCGAGATGAAGTACGCGGGCGTGCCCATCTCCCTCGGGACCGACTGGATGCCCACCGGCTCGATGAACATGCTGCGCGAGCTCTCCTGCGCGGACGAGATGAACTCGAAGTACTTCGGCGGAGCGTTCGACGACCCGGGGCTCGTCGCGATGGCGACGTCGACGGCCGCGACGTCGATGGGCTTCGGCGATCAGATCGGCACGCTCGCCGTGGGGATGCAGGCCGACCTCGTCGTGTTCGCCAACACGACCCAGAAGGGGTGGCGCACCGTCATCGAGGCAGCCTCGGAGGACGTCGCGCTCGTCCTTCGCGGGGGGACGGCGCTCTACGGCGACCAGCTCGTCGTGCAGGCCGTGAACGGTTCCGCCTGCGAGACCATGGAGGTGTGCGGGATAAACAAGGCCGCGTGCCTCGACGTGCCGGGGATCACCCTGTCGGACGTGCAGACCGCGGCGACCTCGACGTACCCGCTCTTCTTCTGCCGCGGCCAGATCCCGACGAACGAGCCGACCTGCACCCCGTACCGCGACACGTACCCCAACGGGAGCTCTGCGACCGATCAGGACGGCGACGGCGTGCTCGACGCGAGCGACGACTGCCCGACCGTGTTCAACCCGCCGCGCTCGATGGACGACAACGCCCAGTCCGACCTCGACGGCGACGGCTTCGGCGACGCGTGCGATCAGAAGCCGCTCGATTCGACGGCCCACTGACGCTCAGGAGACGCCCTTCGACACGCGGACGGGCACGCCTCCTCGCGGACGGAGGGTGACGAGCGGCTCGGTCCCGATGTCCCGGGCTCCTGCGACGAGGTCGAGCCGGGCGCTTCGCAGGATCGTGGCGAGGAGCAGGTGTCCCTCCATGAGGGCGAAGTGATTGCCGATGCACACGCGCGGGCCGGCGCCGAACGGCATGTACGCGCACCGCGGCAGCTCCTTCTCCCGGTCTCCGAGGAAGCGCGCCGGGTCGAAGCGCTCGGGATCGGCGAACGCGTCGGCGCGCCGGTGGATGCCGAGGACGTTGACGAGCACATTGGTGTGCTTCTTCACGTGGAAGCGGCGCCCGCCGTCGCCGCCCGCGAGCACGACGTCGCGCAGGGACCGGCGACCGATGACGTAGGCCGGCGGATAGAGGCGCATCGCCTCCTTGAGGACGGCGAGCGTGAACGGCAGCTGCTTGAGGTCCTCGAAGCGCAGCGGGGCATCGCGCTCCGGGAGGCTCCGGGCCTCTTGCTCCGCGCGGGCACGGACGTCGGGGTTTCGCCCGAGGAGATAGAGCGCCCACGACAGCGCGTTGGCGGTCGTCTCGTGGCCCGCCAGAAAGAGGGTCATCGACTCGTCGCGGATCTGCCGGTCGGTCATCACCGTGCCGTCCTCGTCCTGCGCGGCGAGCAGCATGCTGAGGACGTCGCCGCGGTCCGCGGGCGCCATCCGCCGCTCCGCGATGAGCCGGTAGATGATCGCGTCGAGCTGGGCCGTCGCGCGCCGGCTGTCGAGGTTTCGCCGGGTCGGGACGGCCGGGGGCATCGGCAGGATGGAGCTCAGCGACGCGACCATGTTCGACATGACCTTCGTCAGCGCCTCGCCCACCGCCTCCGCGTCGGAGCCGACCTCCGCGTCGAAGAGCGTCTTGCCGACGATCTCGAGCGTCAGCCGCATCATGACCTCGGCGGCGTCGAACGTCTCGCCCTCGCGCCACGAGGCCACCGCCTGCGATGCGCGCTCGGCCATCGTGTCCGCGTAGCCGGCGATGCGTTTGAGCGTGAACGCGGGCGCGATGAGCCGGCGCTGCCGCGCGTGAAGCTCCCGCTCGCTCGTGAGCAGCCCGTCGCCCAGGAGCGGCCGCAGGAAGAGCGACAGCCCGAGCGACTTGGAGAAGACGTCTTCCTGGGTCTGAAGGATGTCGTGGGCGAGGTGCGGGGAGCTGACGAGCAGCACGTCGAAGACGCCCATGCGCATGAGCGCCACGTCGGGATGCGAGCGAGCCGTGCGAAGCTGCACCGCGGCTCGATCCGAACGAAACGCCAGCAGGTGCCCGAGCAGCGGCGTCCCCGGAATGCGCGGTGGAAGCTGCGCTCCGGTGGAGCGAGCCCGGTCGGTCGAACGCGCTTCGGACATCGTCATGGCTGGCCCTCTCATCGGGGAGACGATGCTCGAAGCGTCAGGGGCGTTTCTGCGCGTCCCCCGTGACCTCGGTCACGTTGCCGTCCACGACTTCCCAGCGCACCTCGGTCGCGCCGTTCGCGTTCACGTGGTAGCGGACCTGGAACACCGTCCCGGGCCTGGCCTTCGACTTGGCGAGCGCCGAACGCTTCGCGGCTTCCTGACTGATCTCGGTCGGACCGAGCAACTCCGTCGGAGCACCTTTCTCAGCAACCCACCACGCCACGTTCACCTCCGCCCGGCCCATCCTCCCCCCTTCCGGCGGGGGCCGCAATGGATACGGGGGGCAGGGAAGAAACGAGGCCGCAACAGGGTTTGGCCCAGCGGCATCGGACAGCCACACTGGAGGAGCTCGCCATGGTCGACCGCCCGCGTCTCGCCGAACAATCGATTGCCCCTGCGGCGCTCACCGCCATGGTCGCGTTCCGCGCCGAGATCGTGCGCGAGGTCGACGAGGCGGTGCGGCGCGATCCGGTGGTCGTGGTCGGCATGGCCCAGAACCCCCACGTGCGAAACGTCCGCCGCGCGCTCGACGAGGCCGGCGTCACGTACACCTACCTGGAGTACGGCAGCTACCTGTCGAAGTGGCGCGAGCGCCTCGCCATCAAGCTGTGGAGCGGCTGGCCGACCTTCCCCCAGGTGTTCGTCCGCGGGTCGCTCATCGGCGGCGAGGACCTGACCAAGGCGTCCCTGGCGGACGGCTCGCTGACGTCCACGGCCACCCAGACGGCTCCCGCCGCCGCTCCGAACGCTCACGCGTAGCGTCGTGCCCTAGCCCCGGCAGGCGCCGAGACGCGACGCCGCTTCGCGGAATTCCCGTACGAGCCGGTCCACGATGGCGCTCACCGGCTCGACCGCGTTCATCTGCCCCACGATCTGCCCCACCGGCGTGCCGAGGAGCGGGCGGCTCTGGTGAAGCCGGATCCGCGCCTCGGCCTCGGCCACGAGGAGCCCTTGCAGCGGCATCGGCAGCGTGCCCGGTGAGCCCGGCGCTTCCCACGCTTCCGTCCAAGGGGTCCGCAGCATGCGCGCCGGCTTGCCGCTGATGACCCGCGACCGCACCGTGTCGGACGACGTCGCCGCGAGCAGCTTCTCCTTCACGACGCTGTACCCGGTCGCGCCCGCGGGCTCGAGCTGGTACTCGGCGCTCGTCAGCCACACGGAGCCCATCCACACTCCGTCGGCGCCGAGAGCCAGCGCCGCCGCCACCTGCTGACCCGTCCCGATTCCGCCGGCCGCCAGCACGGGCAGCCCATCGACGGCCTTCACCACCTCGGGGACGAGCACCATCGTCGTCACCTCGCCCGTGTGACCGCCCGCCTCGTGGCCCTGCGCGACCACGATGTCGACCCCCGCAGCCTCGTGCGCGCGCGCGTGCTCGGCCTTGCCCGCGAGCGCCGCGACGAGGACCCCGTGCGCGTGCGCCTCCTGGATGACGTCGACCGGCGGGGGGCCGAGGGCGTTGGCGAGCAGCTTGATGGGATGGCGCAGGGCGGCCTCGATCTGCGCGCGCGCCTTCGCGTGCACCCACGCGTTGATCCCCTCCGGAGCGGGGGCCCCCGGCGGCAGCGGAGGGACGCCGAAGCGCGTGAGCAGCTCCTCGACGAACTGCTTGTGCCGGTCGTCGACCATCGCCGCGAGCGCGCCGAGATCGTCGCCGCCGACGTGCTTGGCGGGCATGACGATGTCGAGCCCGTACGGCTTGCCGTCGACGTGGGCGTCCATCCAGGCGAGCGCCGCCTCCAGCTCCTCGACGGCGGTGTACCGGATGGCGCCGAGGACCCCGAGGCCACCGGCACGGCTCAAGGCCGCGGCGACCTCGGGGGACGGCGTGAAGCCGACGATGGGCAGCTCGATGCCGAGCAGGTCGCAGACGCGGGTTCTCATGCGCTCCCCCCCGGATGTACCTCACGTCGGCCCCTGGTAGAACGTGTTTCATGGGCGCGGCTCGGCAGGACGCAGCCGCCGCCGGTCCCGACCGTGAGGCGTCGACACCACGACGAAGCCGCGCCCGCGTGGTGGGCGGACCACGGGCGGCTGCAGGAACCTCGGCAGAAATGGGCTGGCGCGAGGCGTGCGAGAGGCAGGACCCACGATGCGAAGCTGGATGGTGGCGTGGTGTGGGTGGATCCTCGTGGGCTCACTGACGGGATGCGGCGCCGCGAGCGCCGGGGACGGGGACGGGAGCAGCAAGGCGGGTGTGGACGCCGGAGGCGCTGCGAGCACGGACCGGGACGCGGCGCTCCTCGGCGAGGTCGGCTCGCTGGTCGGCGAAGCCGGTGCGGGCAGCAGCGGCGACGACGGCTCGGCCGGTCCCCCGGGGAACATCGTCGCCGTCATCCGCGACTTCCGCCTCTACGACGCCGGCGACCCCACCACGGACCCGGACTTCGAGAACCCTCCCTACGACATCGACGACAACGGCAACGCGTCCTCCGGGTACGTCGGGCCGTGGGACGACCACGCCATCGTGTCCGACCAGCTCGGCAGCGACGGCACCCCCGTGTATGCGGGCGACCCCACGAACGGCACGCTGACGACCCACGGCAACGGCCAGCCCGGCAGCGCGGCGACCGAGTTCCAGAGCTGGTACCACGACACGACCGGCCAGAACCTCCACGTCGAGTACCCGCTGCCCATCGTGGAGAACAGCGACGGCTCGTACGAGTACGACAGCCAGCAGCAGGGCGCCCTCTACGATCCGACCGACCCTACGCAGGGGCGCGGCTTCTTCCCCATCGACGACGGAACGGCGTACGCGACCGCCTTCGGCGACCAGGGCGACCTCCACAACTATTCGTTCACGATGGAGATCCACACGGTCTTCACGTACCGCGGCGGCGAGTACTTCAACTTCCGCGGCGACGACGACGTCTACGTCTTCATCGACGGCAAGCTGGTCATCAACCTCGGCGGCGTGCACGGCCCCGAGCCCGCCACGGTCGACGTCGACACCCTCGGGCTGACCGTCGGGCAGCAGTACCCGCTCGACTTCTTCTCGGCCGAACGGCACGTCACCGGTTCGAACATCCTCTTTCAGACCACACTGGCGTTGCGCGCCCCCGCGCAGTGAGAAACCGCGCCGCCCTCCGGGGCGTAGATCGATCGTGCGCGTCCTCTCGATGGCGAGCCTCGCCCTGTGCGCGGTCGCCTGCACCAGCGCCCGGACGGCTCCTCTCGCTTCCGAGCCGGTGGCGGCCTCGCGCTACCTCGCCCTCGGTGACTCCTTCACCATCGGCACCGGCTCGACGCCCGCGCAGTCCTATCCGGCACGCCTCACGGCCCTGGCCTCGTGCGCGGTCGAGCTCCGCAACGTCGGCGTGAACGGGTACACGACGGAGGACGTCATCGACGAGGAGCTGCCCGAGCTCGGCCGCTTCGCGCCCACGTTCGTCAGCCTCGCCATCGGCGCGAACGACATCGTCCAGGGGCGCACTCGCGACGAGTACCGCGAGCACGTCCGGCACATCCTCGCCGCCGCGAGGGCTTCGGGCGCGAAGCGCGTCGTCTCGCTGCCTCAGCCGGACTGGTCGCTGTCGCCCGCGGCGCGGGCCTTCGGTGAGCCCTCGGCGATCCATGCCCGCATCGTCGACGCCAACGCCATCCTCCGCGACGAGACGCTCGCGGCGGGCGGCACCTTCGTGGACCTCTTCCCGCTGATGGAGACGCAGGCTCGCGCCGGCATGCTCGCGGGGGACGGGCTGCATCCCTCCACGGCGGCCTACGAGGCGTGGGCCACCGAGCTCGCACGGCAGGGAGTGTCGCCCTGCGGCTGATGGCCTCCGTCCTCACGTGAAGCCGGCGAGACGCGGTTCCATCCGCGCGCGATGCGCGTTTTCCAGCCCGCCCATGCAAAACATGCTGGCCCGATCGTAGCTACAGCGAGCAGGAGGCCCTCAAGATGCGCGCTCCCCCTCTCCTTCTCGCCTCGGTCCTCGCGACGTTCGCGCTCGGCGTCGGTTGCTCCGAGCGTGTCCTCACGCCCGTGCCCACGTCCGACGGCTACGGGCCGGCCGGTGGCGGCGAGCCATCGTCCGGCGGCTCTTCCGGCAGCAGCGGAGGTACGTCGTCTCCGCCGTCGCAGCAGCCGCCCGCGGGCAGCGGCAGTGGCAGCAGCAGTGGCGGCGGTAGCAGTGGAAGCACGAGCAGCGGTGGCGGCGGCAGCAGTGGCGGCGGCAGCGGCGGAGCCAGCAGCGGCGGCAGCACGAGCAGCGGCGGCACGGGCTCCACGGGATTCGACGCGGGGACCTACGAGGGCGGCGGCGAGATCGACGCGGGGGCCGCCGGGGATGGAGGCGACGTCGCGGCGCTGCTCCCCCTGTGCGTCAGCCAGATCAACGAGTTCCGCAACCAGAACGGGCAGAGCCCCCTCGAGGAGTCGACGAAGCTCGAGTCGTACGCCGCCGCGGCGTCCGCGAGCGACGCCCACAACGGGCAGCTCCACTCGTACTTCTACGCGACCAACGGAGACGACGGCGTGGCCGCCACGGAGGACGAGCTCGACGGCGCGAAGGTCGATCCCGGAGGCTCGGCGCAGCAGACCATGGAGCAGGGGCTGCAGAACGACGAGAGCGCCAACGGCGGCGCCGCGGCCAACCTGCTGGACGATCAGTTCTCCGAGGTCGGCTGCGGCTTCGGTCAGGACGCGAGCGGCAACTGGTGGGTCGTCATCGGCCTGCACTAAATGAGCGAGCGCCAGCGAGCGCGATTCTCGATGGATCTCGGACGGGCGGCGGAGCCGCCGTCAGCACCGCGAGCGTGAGCGAGCGGTGAGCCGCGCCGCTTGCACACGGCACTCCGCGCCGCGAGCTTGGTCGCTCACCGCTCGCTCACGCTCG
>DASXZL010000060.1:0-164960 GCA_036501935.1 Polyangiaceae bacterium
CGCGTGCGACACCACGTCCGGCAACAGTCAGGGCGCGGCGTGCGGACCCGGCGGCTGCACGTACACCGGCTGCGCGGCCGGCTGGGGCGACTGCAGCTCCTCGGCTCCCGACGGCGACGGCTGCGAGACCAACCTCACGACAGCCAACGAGAAGGCGTGCGCCGGCGGTACGTGCGTGCCGAACGGGACGTGCTGCTCCGCGTCCGACTGCTCGACCCCACCGACGCCGACCGCCTGCTACCCGGCGACCGGGGTGTGCGCCTCCGAGGGCGCGACGTGCAGCTATGCCCAGAACGCCGGCTCGGTCGTCTGCGGCGGGACGACCTGCTGCAACCCGGTCGACGGCACGTGCAATAACGACTGCTCGCTCTCGTGCAGCGCCGGCTTCGCACACTGCACGGGGGACCCTTCGAAGGGGTGCGAGACGAATACGGGCACCAACACCGCCGACTGCGGGGGATGCAGCCGCGCGTGCTCGAGCTCGCACACGGCGACCCTCTCCTGCTCCAACGGAGAGTGCAGCTCGACGTGCGCGTCGGGCTGGGGCAACTGCTCGACGCCCCTGGCGCCCGCCGCCGACGACGGATGCGAGTCGAACCTGACGACGTGCTACGGGACGCCCTGCTGCTCGGCGGGCGAGTGCGCGGATCCCCACCCGAACGGGGCCGGAGAGAACTACGACGACTGCGACCCGCTCGGTACACCCGGCACGGCGAGCACCTACACGGCCGCGATGGCCGAGGAGGCGGCCGTCGCCTACGGATACAGCAACCCGACCTACTACACGGTGACCTGCAACGGCGGAGAGACCGCGGTCGACATCTGCAACGCTGCGGGCACCAAGTGCTACGCCTCGTGGTGCTACACGGGCGCGTGCGCCGGGTACTTGCTCGTCGAGGCGGGGGGCATCAGCGCTTACTGCCCCGCCAGCACGACCACGACGCCCTGGAAGTGAAGATCGGGTCCCTGCCGTCGGGCGACCCGTCGTGCTAAGCCCGTTTCGAAGCCGTATGCCTGCCGAGCGCAAGCGCCCGTGGTACCTGGTCCTCGCCCTGCTCGGCGCTCTGGCCTTGGGCACGACCGGCGCATGCAACGGCTGGGCTGCGGTGACGCTCTACCGCGAGCCGATCGACGTCAGCCTGTCCGGACAGGGGATCTCCGATCCGGCCGATCGGGCCGCCGTCGAGGCACGCGTCGACGCGTACGTGCGGACGCTCGACGGGGCGAAGTCCCGGGGGTGGCCCATCGCCGTGGCGGGTCTGCTGCTGGGCGGAGCGATGGTGATGTTCTCGATGCGCGCGCTGGGCGGCATCCGCGGCGCCCGGGCCGTGCTGGTGCAGCTCGCCGTGGTCCAGGCGGCCCTCAACGGGGCAAGCTACTGGCTGCTGCGCGACGTGATGGACGCGGACACGCGCTGGCGGGAGGCGAGCCAGGTGGCCGACGTGCACGAGCGCGTCCCCGACCGCTCGAGGGCGGACGAGATGCTCGGGGCGACGATGGGACTGGTTCGCGCTCGCAACCCCATCGGCCTCGTGCTGAGCACGCTGGGCAGCGTGCTGGTCGTCGTGGCGCTCACGCGGCGGCGATCGCGCGAGTTCTTCGACGCTGCCGCGGCAGCGATCGAGGAGCGCTGAAGGACGATGGGCCGCATCCACCGGCTGCCGGACGATCTCGCGAATCAGATCGCCGCCGGCGAGGTGGTCGAACGCCCGGCCAGCGTGGTGAAGGAGCTCGTGGAGAACGCGCTCGACTCGGGGGCGACGCGGGTGAAGGTCGAGCTCGAGCAAGGGGGCGTCGCGCTCGTGCGAGTCAGCGACGACGGCGGCGGGATGCCCTCGGACGACGCGGTGCTGGCGCTGGAGCGCCATGCGACGAGCAAGATCGACCGCAAGGAAGACCTCTTTGCCCTGCGCACCTTCGGCTTCCGCGGCGAGGCGCTGCCGAGCATCGCCTCCGTGTCGCGCCTTCGCCTGCTGACGCGCGCGCGGGCGGCCGCGGAGGGCACGGAGGTCGTCGTGGACGGCGGGGGTGCTCCTCGATCGAAGCCCGCCGGAGCGGCCGAGGGGACGAGCGTCGAGGTGCGCGATCTCTTCTTCAACGTGCCGGCGCGGCGCAAGTTCCTCAAGTCGACGGGGACGGAGTCCGCGCACGTGGGCGAGGCCATGATGCTGGCGGCGCTGGCGCGGCCGGACGTGAGCTTCTTTCTCGTCCGCGACGGACGTGCGGCGCGCGAGTGGCTGCGCGTCCCCACGCGTCGCGAGCGGGCCGCGCAGAGCATCGACGGCGAGCGCCTCGAGACCTGCCTGGGCGAACGCGGGCCGATGAAGATCGAGGCGCACCTCTCGGCGCCGGAGCGCGCGCGGGCCGGCGCCGTCGGGCTGCATCTGCTGGTCAATGGCCGACCTGTCCGCGATCGACCTCTGGCGCGTGCCGTGGCGCAGGCCTACGGCTCCGTGCTGGAGCCGGGTCGCTATCCGGTTGGCGTCGTCTACATCGATCTTCCGCACGAGCAGGTCGACGTCAACGTTCATCCGCAGAAGGCCGAGGTGCGGTTCGCCGATGGACGCGCGCTCTTCGACGCGGTGACGCGCGAGCTCCATCCCGCGCTCGCGCGCGCGTTCAACGTGCCGGCGCTGGGGACGGGGCGGCCGTGGTCGTTCGGGCGGCCCTCGGCGGGCAGCGTCGCGCAGGACGAACCGTCGACGACGAGGTTCGTCGCCGGCGAGAAGGAGCCGCCGTCCCCGGGCGGCGACCCGTGGGAGCTCGCGCCCGCGAGCGACGATCCGGCGACGCAGAAGTCGCTCGCGGAACGCACGACGCTCACCTCGCTCGCGGACATCCTCCAGCCTGGTTCAACCGACGCTCAGACATCGAAAGCCCTCTTCGAAGGGGCGGGCTTCTACGCTTCGCTCGAGTTCCTCGCGCAGGTCCGCGGCACGTTCCTCGTCTGCAGCGGCAGCGACGGCCTTTACGTCCTCGACCAGCACGCGGCCGCCGAGCGAGTGACCTTCGATCGGCTCAGGCGCGCGTTCGAGGCGCGTTCCATGTCGACGCAGCGACTCCTCATCGCCGAGGTCGTCGAGCTCCTTCCGGCCGAGGTGACGACGCTCGAGGAGCACGCATCGGAGGTGGCCGCCCTGGGCGTCGAGCTCCGCGCCGTGGGCACCAACGCCGTGGCGGTCCATGCCGTCCCCACGCTGCTCATGCGGGGCCGACCGGAGCGCATCGTGCGCGATCTGGTGGCGGAGCTGGGTCGCGCGGCGACCCGGCCGTTCGGCGACGCCGCGGACATGGTGCTGGCCACGATGGCCTGCCACGGAAGCGTCCGTGCGGGCGACGCCCTCTCGCGGGAGGAGGCCGTCGCCCTCCTGCGCGCCCTCGATCACATCGACTTCGCCGGCCATTGCCCGCACGGGCGCCCCGTGGTGACGCGCATCGGCTACGACGAGCTGGAGCGGCGTGTCGGCCGGTGAGAGCCTCGAGTCGGTCCGGCAGGCGCTGATCCTCGCGCGCGAGCACCCGGACGAGCTCATGGCGATCGTCGGGCCGACCGCGAGCGGGAAAACGGCGCTCGCGGTCGCGCTGGCAGAGCAGCTCGGCGGCGAGGTGGTGAGCGCGGACAGCGTACAGATCTACCGCGGCTTCGACCTGGGCTCCGGCAAACCCACGGCGGACGAGCTGGAGCGCGCGCCGCATCACCTGGTGTCGGCGATCGATCCCCTGGAGCACGTCGACGCGTCCTCCTGGGCCGAGCGTGCGTCCAGCACCATCGACGCCGTCCGCGCGCGCGGAAGGGTGCCCATCGTCTGCGGGGGGACGTTCCTGTGGGTCAAGTCGTTGCTCTTCGGACTGGCCGAGGCGCCGTCCGCCAGCCCGGAGGTGCGCGCCAGGCACCGGGCCCTCGCGGAGGCCGAAGGGCGACCGGTGGTCCACGACCGATTGCGGGCCGTCGACCCGGACAGCGCCGCCAGGCTGCACCCGAACGACCTGGTCCGCGTCAGCCGGGCCCTGGAGGTCTTCGAGCTGACGGGGCGCCCCCTCAGCGCATGGCAGCGCGAGCACGGGTTCGCGCAGGCGCGCCATCGGGCCAGCCTCGTGGCCATTTCTTGCGGCGGCACCGAGCTGACGGAGCGGATACGGGCGCGCGTCCGCGGCTGGCTCGCGGACGGGTGGATTGACGAGGTCGAGGCCCTCGTCGTCCAAGGATACGGCGAGGCGCGGGCGATGGGCAGCGTGGGGTATGCGCAGGTCCGTTCGATGCTGGCGGGAACCCTACCGCGCGACGAGCTGGAGACCGCCATCGTCCGCGCGACCCGCGTGTTCGCCCGCAGACAGCGGACGTGGCTCAACCACGCGGACGTCCGGTGGCTCGGCGGCGGGCCAGCGTGATCAGAGCTCTTCGGGGACGAAGCCGCCGTGTGTGGCGCTCGGCTTCGGTGTCGCCGTGGGAGCTGGCTTCGGCGCCGCGGCGCTGGGCGCCGGCACGGAGGCGGCCGTCGAGTGCGGCGTCGCGGTGGGCGTCGACCATGCAGGGGTGGTGGGAGCGGCGGCGCTGACGGCGGGAGACGTCGACACGGCGGGCTCGGTCGTCCCGGCCGTCGCGCTTGGAGCCGGGACCGTGGCGACAGTGGTCGGCACCGACGACGGCAGGGACGGAGCCGGGGGCCCCTGCGTCGCGGCCACGATCGTCGTGCTTGGGCACGTCGACGGCTCCGTCACCGGCGCATACGCCCTTCCCAGCCACCAACCCGCGGCGAACGTCACCGTGATGGCGCCGGCGATCACCATGCCCTGCAAGGCTCCGCGGCGCTTCGGGAGGACTGCCTCGTCGAACGTCGGAAACGTCGGCATCTGCCGGCGGTAGGCCTCGAGCATCGGCGCCGCGTTCTCCGGCACGATCGTCGGCGGTGGGAGGGACCTCTGGGGCTGCGCTTCCTGCGGTGACGCCGCCGGTGGGGTGACGGAGACCGCGGCCGATGGGCCGACGGAAGGCCTCCGCCTCGTCGCCGGATCGGGAAGCTCCGGCGGGTCCTGCAGCTCCTGCTGCTCGAGGATCAGGGACGGCTTCTTCGCCGGCGCGCCGCGCGGCACGATGATCGCTCGGACCAGTGGAGGCGCAGCAGGCTGCACCGGGGGCGGCTTGAGCGTCGGCACGATCGCGGGCAGCTTCTCCACCAGCGTCGGCAACGACGCGGGATCGAGCAGCTCGAGGTCCGACGGCTTGAGCGACACCGGCTCGGAGGACGGCGCCCCCGGCTCGTCGAGTGCCTCGAGCGCAGCCCGGCGCGCGTGCATCTTTTCCCCGAATCGTCGCCGCATCAGCTCGGCCAGGGCAGCAGCGGTCGCGAGCCGCGAACCGGCGACACGACGCACGGTCGTGGCCATCGCCAGAGCCGATGGCCAGCGCGTCTCGGGGTCGACCGCGCACGCCCGCCATGCGATGTCGGTCAACGGCTCGGCCCATGTGGCGTCGCTCGGCGCGTCGGCCACGATGTCGCGGAGGATGGCGCCGGCGGCGTAGACATCGCAACCGACGTCGGCGGGACCATCTCCTCGCCGGAGCTCCGGCGCGACATAGCGGTCGTTCGTGCCCGGACGGGGCAACCGGCAGGAGCGCGCGATCTCCGCCACGCCGTCCGCGGCGACCAGCACGGTGTCCGGCCCCAGCGCGCCGTGGACGAACCCGATCGGCTGCTCCCGCTCGTCCCGCAGCCCGTGCAGAGCGCCGAGCCCCTCCAGCACGTCGATCACGATGCGCAGCATCACCCCCAGCGGCGGGCGCGGCTGCATCATCATGAGCGACGACAGCCACTCTCCGTCCACGTAGTCCGAGACCACGAGCACCTCGGCGTCGCGTTCGAAGACGTCCCGCACACGGACCACCTTGGGGTGCTCGAGCGCCTTCAACGCTCTGCCGCGACGCAGAAGCTCCGTTCGCGCGGCCGGAACCGGCGAAGCACGCGTCACCCGCTCGACCACGACGAGCTGGGGGGATCCGGTGGCCGTGTCGCGGGCGACGAACGTGCCTTGATCGGCGCCGAGCGGCTCGAGGATTTCGAGATGTTCGGGCCCGTTCATCGTCGGCCGCCCCGCCCCCTGCCCTCAGAGCGCCAGGCTCGCGTCGAGCAGCGCTGCGAAGGTCGCCGGTGCAAACCGTTGGGCCTCACCGACGAGGTCCGCGACCGCGTCGCTCGATTCGAGCGCAGCGCGCGTCGCCTCGGGCACGAGCTCGCGGGGACGCGGGGGAGCGAGGGGCGTGGCCTCGCGCACGCCCGTCACATCCGCGTCGAACTCGACCGCGGGAGCCGCGGGCAGTCGACCGGACTCGGGGGGCGGCGTGTGCCGGGGGGGGCTCGGCTCCTCCGCGCCGAAGGCCATGTCGGCGAGGCGTTCTTCGGGCTCGGGCGCGACGGGACGGCGGGAGGAGAGAGGCGCCTCTTCGACCTCCTCGACGGCGGCCAGGATCTCCGGGGGGGACTCCTCGAGCACCTCGAGCGCCTCGGGCGGCGAGGGCTCGGCGGCGGCCGCCGGCGCGAGAGGGACTGGCGCGGCCGCGACGAGCCGCTCGCGGCTACCGAGCGATTCGGCGATCGTGACCTCTTCGGCAGGGACCCCGATGACCGTATCGGCCGCGGCCTCCTGCACGACCTCGACCTCCATGACGACCTCGGCTTCGGTCGCCGCGGTGGCGCGGACCGGCACGATCGGCGGCGGGGGGATCGTGGCCTCGTCCACCTCGACGTCCAGGATCTCGGTGACCTCGGCGGGAGCCTGCGCCTGCACGGGGGGGTGCGCTGCGGCCACCGCCGGAGCCCTTCGGCGCGGCTCCGCGGCGCGAGAGACGACCCGCGCGAGCAACGCTTCGAGCCGGGCGATCTTCTGGGAGTTGCTCACACCCCGCCTCCGTGCAGCTTCACCAGCGCCTCGCCCCAGGGGACCCCCGACGCGATCCATTCTCGGGCGCGGGCGATGCCGCCCTCGCTTCCGAGCAGGACCCGGGCCGTTCGCTCGTCGCGTGAGAGAAGCGCGCACGCGACGTGCTTGCCGGACGCAGCCTCCACGGCGGCCGCCACCAGAGGCGCCAGAAGCGTTCCGGTGAGCGGCGAATCCTCGACGACGACCACGAGCGCGCGACCCCAGCGTTCGATGCTCAATGCGCCGACTCCGGCGATGGCGGCCTCGCCGGCCAGCTGTGCCACGAACGCGTCGATGGGCGCGCTCTTCAGATCCGTCCGGGCGGCGGCGCGACGGCCGATGGCCGCCCCGAGGGCACGGCCGAGCGCCTCGACGGCCTCCGGGGGCGCGGAGAGGACGAGATCGTCCAGCGCGCTGGTCGGCACGAGAAGGACCCGTTCGCCGCCGTCACCCCCCGTACGAACGCTGCCGTTGGGGAGATCGAAGCGAACCGCGTGCGTCGGATCGAACGAAGGGACGGCCATTGCGCTCTTTTTCAGCTTATACGGGCGGCACAAAGAAAGTGTCAAATCGGTCATCCTGTCCATCTCGACTCCCGCGGTCCCCGTGAAGCCCATCCGCACCCTCACCGTCGCGCTCGGGGTCCTCGGCCTTTTGGCCGTCGCACGGCCGGCGCGGGCATCGGATGGCGGTGGGCCGCCCATCGAGCTCGGCGTACCCCCGGACGCGGCCGCCGGGTGGGTGCAGGCGTGCTCGGTCCGGCGCCCCGTCTGCGTTCATGCGGCCCCGCGGACACGCACCTCGTTCATCGTGGCCGCCCTCGACGCGTCCGAACGAGCCTGGGACGTCCTCACCGGAGCGCTGGCCCTGGCGCCGCCCGACGTCGATGCGGACGGCGCCTGGCACGTCTACCTCGTCGACGGGGTCGAAGGAGGGTCGACGGCTCTCCTCGCCTCGCGCGATCCCCTCGCTCACTTCGATCGCGCCTCGAGCTTCGCGCTCGTCGATCGCGCCGTTCCCCCGGGGTGCCCGCTCGATTTCGCCCTCGCCCGGGCAGTGGCCCAGGCGTCGATGTGGCGCATGGCACCCGCTACGGACGTCGGCAGCGCGCGGGCAGAGACGCAGATGCTCGCCCGCCTGGCGACGCCTTGTTACGTGGGCGACGTGGGGGTCGACGAGGAGCGCATGTTCGAGGACGAGCCCGAGAGGGCCGTCGTGGATCCGGCGTCCGCCGCCTTCGACCGCGGAGCCTCTCTCTTTTTCGAGTGGCTCGACGCCAATTTCGCGACCTATCCCGGCGCGCTCGTGGCAGGCCTGTGGTCCCTGGCCCCGACGCGGACCGACGGCCATGCATGGCGGTGGAGCGGCGCACCCACCGGGTTCGACGTCCTGCGGGTCTCGCTCAAGAACGCGCTCGGCACCGATTCCACCCTCGACGACGTGCTCGCCCGGTTCGCCGTGCACCGTGCGCTCGCGACGCCCGCCGCGCGCGTGGCGTGGCACGTCCCGTGGCCCACCAAGGCGCGCCGGTTCGCGTCGCCCATACCGGATGCACCGACCGGCTCGAGCGTCGTCATGGTCGACCTCACCGGGGCTCCGGCAGGCGCCAAGCTGCGCGTGGAGGCGACCTGGGAGGACTTCGGCCGCATGAGGTGGCAGATCGCGAAGCTCGACGCCCAGGGACGCGATCTCGCCGACATTCCCGTGACGTCGCTCCCGCTGGGCACCGGGGCTTCGATGACCATCGAGCCACTCGATGGCGTCGCCCGCGTCGTCGTGGTCGGAGCCAACGTGGGCAGCACCGAGCATCCGTTCGAGCCGAATCAGGGGTCGTGGGAGCCACACGGCTGGCTTCTCACAATCGAGGGCGAGTAGGCTAGCGGTCGTGCGCCACGCACCGCCGGCAGGTCTGCGACTCCTGCTGCCGGTCGCCTGGCTCGCGCTTGCATGCGCCCTCTGGGCGACGTCCGCGTTCGCGCAGGCCGGCAGCGCGCTCCGTACGGCTCCCCCGACCCAGTCCGCGCCGGCGCCCGGCCCGACCAGCGCCCCCCGCGCCTCGGCCGCAGCGCCGTCGGGCAGCGCTCGAGTGCCGGCGCCTTCGTTCGACGTGCGCCTGCACGAGAAGGTCGTCTTCTCGCTTCATGCCCCCCGGGCAGGGCAAAGCCCGCAGGACCGCGCACGGGCAGCGAGCCACGCGCTCGAAAGCGTCCTCGACGACCCCGAGCAGCCGATGGCGCGCGTGGAGGAACAGGCAGGAAGCGCCGACGTCTTCGTCGGCAAGACGCCCGTCGTCACGCTGAGCGACGACGACGCCGCCGCCGCCGGAGGTGGCGTCACGCTGCACGTGTACGCCGGCGGGATCGCCTCGAAGGTGGACGACGCGCTGCGGGCCGAGCGCAAGCGGAGCGCCATCGCGACCAGCGTGTTCTCGCTGTCGCTCCTCGTCTTCTCGGGGCTGCTCGCGTTCCTCTTGTTCCAGCGGGTGGGGGACCTCTCGGGGCGCGCCCGCACCTGGGTGCGCGAGCATCCGGACCGCATTCCCGCGCTCAAGCTCGGGCGAATCGAAGTCGTACGTCCAGTGGCCGTCCGCGGCGCGGTCTCCATCGCCCTCGCGCTCGCGCACCGCCTCGCGCAGTTTGCCATCCTCTATTCCTGGCTCATCTTCGCGCTCTCGCGCTTCGACGCGACGCGCGACTACACCGATCGCCTCGCCGGCTTCGTGCTCGTGCCCCTCTCCGCGCTCATCGGGCGAGTGGGGGCTGCGCTGCCGCTCATCGTCGTCGCCACCATCGCCGCGCTCGCGCTGGGCGTCGCGGTGCGCTTCGTGGGTCTCTTCTTCGGGGGGGTCGCGCGAGGGGAGACGACGATCAACTGGATCCCGCGCGAGCTGGCCGGTCCCACGAGCGTGCTCGTACGGGCCGGCATGGTGCTCGTGTCCATCGTCCTCGCCGCGCCCCTGATCACGGGGACCGACGACGGAGCGCTGTCGCGGGCCGGAGTCGTGGCTCTCGTCGCCATCGGGCTCGCGTGCACCCCGGTGCTCGCGTGCGCAGCGGCGGGCGTCCCGGCGGTCTTCCTGCGACGGCTCCGCCCCGGGGACTTCGTCGAGGCGGGCGGCCGCGCAGGGGTGGTGCGCGACGTGACGCTGCTCGAGCTGGTGCTGGAGGACGCCATCGGGTGCGAGGTCCGCATCCCCCAGCTGCTCGGCTTGTGGCACCCGACGCGCGTGCTGGGCAGCGCCGCGATGGCGACGATCGAAGTAGCGGTCGATCCGCACGAGCGGCCCGCGAAGGTCGAGGAGACGCTCGTCGGCGCCGCGATGGCCACGTGCGAGCGCGCGCGAGTCGACCTCGTATCCCTCGACGCGGACGGGGCCCGATGGCGCGTCTCGGGCGTGCCCAAACACGGAAAGGGCGCGGCGAGCCTGGCCGACGCCGTCGCGCAGGCCATCGCCGAACAGGGAATCAGCCTCGGGCGAGGCACGAGGACAGGGACCCGCCCGTGAACGCGGTCCTGCTCCTCATGGGGCTGCTGGTTCTGTCGTACCTCGGCAGCTTCCTCGTCGGCGGACGCACGGTGCGAGGGGCCGGTCTCCCTTCGGGGATCGAGTACGTGGCGCTCGGGTTCGTCCTCGGCCCGCAGGCGCTCGATCTCGTGGGCGGGGACATGCTCGCCGCTTTCGAGCCCGTGGTGCAGGTCGCGCTCGGATGGCTGGCCTTCGCGGTGGGCCTCGATTTCGGCTATGCGGGCGACGGGCGCGCGCGCGCCGGCAACGTCGTCCTGGCCACGTTCGGCGCCTTGATCACGGGCGGCGCCGTGGCAGGAGCTACGTGGCTGGTCGTTCGACGGTTTCACGTCGGCGCGAACGTGACCGAACAGATCCTCCTCGCCGGCGGCGTCGGCGTGGCGTGCTCGGAGACCACCCGTCAGGCGGTGCGCTGGGTCGTCGACCGCCACGGTGCGCGAGGCCCCCTCTCCGAGCAGCTGAACGAGATCGCGCACACCGACGATCTCTTGCCGCTCCTCGCCATCGCGGTGCTGTTCGCGCTCTCGCCCGCAACGCACATCCCGATGAGAATGCCGCTGCTCGAGTGGCCGGCGATCACCGTGGGCCTCGGCCTGCTGCTCGGCGCGGGGGCAGCGCTCCTCGTGCGCAGCGAGCTGAAGCTCGACGAGACGTGGGCCGTCCTCTTCGGCGTCTCGCTCATTGCCATCGGCACGACCGCCCGGCTCGGGCTCTCGACGCTGACCGCCAGCTTCTTCGCCGGGCTCGCCGTGTCCCTTCTGTCGAAGCACGGCAAGGATCTGCGCGCGATGGTCGCGCCGACCGAGCGCCCGGTCCTTCTGCCGGCGCTCCTCCTCGCGGGAGCACACCTCTCCTTCCACGACAATCCAAGGCTCCCCTGGATCGCCGTCACCGCCATCGCCGTGCGCTTCGTCGTCAGGATCGTCTTCGGGTGGCTCCTGGCGGCGGTCTCGCCGGCGGCGCGCAAGGCCGGAGGTCTGGTCGGCCTCGCGCTCATGTCGTCGGGCGCGCTGGCCATGAGCATCGGCCTGGCCTTCGCGCTTCGCTTTCCGGGAATGCTCGGTGACACGGTGCTCGTCGTGGCGACGCTCTCGGCCACGGTCGGCGAATTCGTGGGCCCCGCGCGCCTGCGAGTTGCCTTGAAGAGGGCCGGGGAGATGAACGAGGGGGGTGCCGCCGCCCCGACATCGCAGAGAGCTCCGGCATGAGTGCCGCCGTCGACGTCGCCCACCGCCCGGGGTTCGGCACGCGAAGCACGCGCTGCTGCTCGCGAGCTCGGCGGCCTGATGCTCGACCCAATCCGCCCGAGGTTCAGACGTCCAACGGGACATGACGCAATCGAGCTCGGTCATGTTCTCGCTGCAAGAGCTCGAGCGCATGGAGGAGGAGCGTGTGCGCTCCCTGGCCGACGCGGCGCAGCGGGAGCGCGTCCTCCGCGAACGTGCGCACCGCGACGAGCAGGAGCGCGAGCGCATCGAGCAGCGCGCCCGCGAGCAGGCCGAGGGCGCCGCGCGACGCGAGGTGGAGAGGAGCGCCCGCGAGGAGGCGGCTCGCATCGAGGCAATCCACCAGGCCGCAACGGAAGCGGCGCGCCTCGAGGTGGAGAGCAGGGCTCGCGCCGATGCGCGCGAAGCCGAACGCAGGCACGAGCTCGAGCTGGAGCGTGCGCGCATCGCGTCGGGTGGGGCGAAGGCGCGAGGGACGGTGGTGGCGGCCGTCTTCGGCGCAGTGGTCGCGTCAGGTGTAGCCATGGCCGTCCACTACGGCGTCGTCGCCCCACGCGAGCATGCCCGGGCCACGGAGACCGAGTCGGCGCTCGCGTCGCGCGACGTGGCCATCGCCGACCTGCGCGCGCGCGCCGGTGGGTCGGACGCGCGGGTTCGAGCGCTGGAGGACGAGGGAATCGCCGCGAGAGCCGAGAACGATCGCCTCCGCGCCGACCTGGATGCCGCTCGCAAGCAGGCAGGACCCCACGGGCCGGCCCCGCGTCTTCCAGTATCGGCGCCGCGAGGGGACGTTCCCAAGCTCGATGGGTTCACGAGCTGCGCGCCGGGCAGCAAGGATCCCATGTGCCTGCGGTAGGAGGCGCTTACGGGCAGGCCGTGTGCGGCGCGAACCCGATGCGCTTTTTCTCGCGGTCGAAGACGACGACGCTCGAGCGCAGGACCGCGGCGCCCATGACGGACGCGAAGGGGAAGGTCTGGTCGCTCTGGGCCTGCTGGGCGAGGGCCGGGCACCACACGTCCGACGCCACCGCGACGAGGTAGGACTCCGTCGGCAAGGCCTGGACGGTGGCGCCGGAGGAGAAGGTCAACGTGAGCGCGGGCAGCGCCGCGTCGAGGGACGCCTTCGTGGCGGAGAAGGCCGTCGACTGCTGGCATCCGTCGGCGAAGAACGTCGCGCCGCCGACCATCGACTGAAACGCGGAGCTCTTGGCGATCGCCGCGCCGAGCGCATCGAAGGCCGTCGTTCCCAGGAGAAAGATGGACGTTCCGGTGTCGACCACGGAGTCCTCGAACTGCGCCGACGCGATCGGGACGGTCGTCCCGTTCACCGTGATCGAGGTCAGATCGACGGCGTAGTAAAGCTGCGAGAAGCTGTCCGTCAGAAGCGGGACGTACTGCGGAGCCCCCGTCGTGTGCGACGGATCGTACCCGCCCAGCCAGAGGGTCCCTCCGGTGTTGCACAGCTCGGTCGCGAAGACGTCCGGCACCGTACCGGTGCCCACCAGCTGGTCGAAGTAGCCGTTCGTTCCGGGCACGGCGGCCAGCTTGGGTCCGAACCCGAGGACGCCCTGCACGCCGCCCGACTTCGAGTCGCACTCGATGGGGTTGAAGAACATCGACTGCGTCTCGATGCCGACGAGGTCGACCTCCGCCGACGTGGCGGCGCCCAGGACCACGGCGTCCTTGTAGATCTCGCCGGACCAGCTGCCGAGGTCGTACGTCGACTGCGCCATGTTCTTCTGATCGACCGCCGTCGCACCGGGCGTGTACTCGGGCGAGACGCCACACGACGTGCAGGTGCTCGCCGCCACGCCGAGCGTCGTCGAGCCCGTGTCGAGGAGCAGCTGGAACTGCTGCGAGCCGCCGATGGTGGTCCCGACCGTGTAGCCGGTCCCGTCGCACGAGTAGAGAGGCACCGAGAGCAATCCGGGGCTCGCTTCGGGCTGGTCCTCCACGTCCGGCGCGGCGTCCGACTCGGCGACCGGGCCGTCGCTCGTCGAGCCCGGGCCCCCGTCGGTCGACGTATCCCCCGCGGTCGACCCCCCGCATGCCGAGGACGCGAGGAGAGCGAAGAGGATAGGAAGTGAACGAGCGCGGTGGCGGCCTGAGTGGGTCACGGGGGTGGCGAGCCGCAAGCAAGCCACATGCCCCCTCCGAAACGCAGGTATGAGCGCTCTCCCTCGGACCTCGGAGGCCTGCGCGGCGCCCCGTGTGAGGATCCTGACGCTCCGATCGGGCCTACCGGCGATAGCCGCGATACGCCCGGTACCTGTACCCGCGGTGCGCGTACCAGCCCCTGTACGCCACGCCGTGGGTGCGCCAGTGGTTCACGTAGCCGATGTACAGCGGCGAGCTCTGGGGAACCCACGCCACTCCGCCGTTCACGTAGTAGTAGGGGCGTCCGCCGTCGTCGTAATACACGACGTACCCGTCGTAGAACTGCGGCTGGTAGCCCTCGGCGTACTCCGGCGGCCCATCGACCTCCGCGTAGCAACCAGAGGCCAGCGGAACCAACCCAGCCACCACGACCGCGAGGAAAAGGCTTCGAATGCTGAGCATGGACTTGGGCGTGTGCATCTTCGGACCTTTCGGCAGGCTCTCAATCAGTGAGACGGATCAGCGCGGCCATGTAATCACAGGGCGCTGCCGTCGGCGTCCCCATCCCACGATCCCCCCCAGCAGCAGAGCCCCGGCCGCGCCCCACGCTGTCCCCTCGCCGCCCGCGGCGACGCATCCGCCGGCGATGCTCGGCGGGTAGTCCGCGTTCCAGGTGTCGGTGGCGATGGGGATCGACTGCTCCGGAACGATCGAGCTCCCGTCGAAGGTCGCCCCCACGGTGAGGTTGCTCCCGCCGAGGCCGCCGGGAAGCTGGATGGTCGCGAGCCAGACCCCTGGCCCACGACGCACGAGCGACGCGACGCCGCCCGCGTGAGGAAGCCCGTCGATGAGCACGTAAGCGGCCAATCGGCCGTCGGCGAATCCATCCGCCGGCGGCGCCGCACCCGTCCCCGTGCCGGCGGTTCGCAGCTCGAGGATCGCCTGCAAGGGAGTCGACCCGTCGGCGAGGTACACGTCGGCTCCGAGAGTGAGCCAGCTCTGGGAGGCCACCGGAAGGGCGAGCATCGGGTTCCGCAGACGCTCCGCCGCCGCGACGGCGCCGACGACGTCCACCTCCCCGACGCTTCCCTGATCCTCGAACTCCGCGGGGGCCCGCAAGGGGTGCGCGCCGCCCTGGAGCGCGGCGAGGACATCGCTCTGCGTCAGCGTGGGATCGCGCTGAAAGAGAATGGCGACCGCCCCCGAGGCGAGGGGCGCCGAGAAAGAGGTGCCGAACGAGGCCGCGTGCAGAGCGTCGACCTGCTGGCAGTCGGGGTTGATCCCGGTCCCCGTCTTGTCCGGGCATGACGGGTTGGTGAAGATGCTGGCCGCGCCGGGAGGCACGGCCTGCTGAGACAGCGCCCCGACGATGACGGCCCCCGGCGCCATGATCTCCGGCTTCTGGATGCCCGTGAGCGTCGGCCCCGCGCTCGAGAACGAGCACGGCTCGCCCTCGATCGGGTCGCGGGTGGCGCCGCTCGGATCCGCCGTTCCGCCGGAGGGATCGAACAGCGGAACCGAGAGCCCGAGCGAGTAGCCGTCGATGTTGCGCCAGGCGCTCTTGTTGATGGTGCAGCCGACCGCGATGATCGACGCGTTGGTCGCGGGCAAGGTGATGGTGCCCTCGCGCACGCCGTTCACCCATCCCACCGTGCTCTGAGCGTCGCCCGTGCCCTCGACGTAGAGATCCGCGCTGCCCGTTCCGGAGAGCGTCACGTCGTAGATCCCCGCGGGAAAAGCGCCCTGCCACACCACGACCGCGCCGTTCGAGGTCGCGGGCACCTGGCTGCCGGACGCCGCGCTCCCGTTGTAGATGCCGGCCGTGTACCCGCTGGCGGTTTTCCCCGCAGACTGGTTTGCCCCGACGGGCGAGATCCACGTGCCGTCCGGCCCGTCGAGCCCGACGCTCACGGCCCCACCGGCGTGCACGGCCACCCAGACCTGCACGCTCCCGTCTTGCGAGGCCGACGATACCGTCAGCGGCACGCGCACCTCGGTCCCGGACTGGACGAACACGTTCTCGTGCACCGGCGTATCGACGATGTCTCCGCTGTTCCCCGCGGAGACGACGAGCGCATGGCCCGGGCTCTGCGCTCCGACGTGGCTGGCCAGCACCTGCTCCCAGGACATCGTCCCGTCGTGCGGTCCGAAGTCGGTGCCGCTCGACAGGTTGACGACGACCGGCTTGTTCATCATGTCGGCCATGTCGAAGAGAAACTTCACGCCGTTGAGGAGCTGGTCGTTGAGGACCAGGCCGGCCCCCTTGGGGTAGATGCGCGCGATGAGCAGCGTCGCCTTCGGCGCCACGCCGATGTACGCGGACCGCCCCTGCTGACCATTGCCGGCCGCGCACGCGGTCACGAGGGTCCCGTGCCCGATCTCGTCCTGCGGAAGCTGCGCGAGCTGCGACGGCTGTCCCGTCGAGAGCAGCGCGTCGATGTCATCTTGGTCCCAGACCGCGCCGGCGACGAGGTTCCCGTTCGAGTCGGTCGAGCCGTACATCTGCTCGAGAGCGGGGTGCTTGCCCAGCGGCGGCGACGAGAGATCGAGCAGCCAGGCTACCCGCGTGTTCCCCTCCTCGTCGATGAAGTCCGGATGCGTGACGTCGAGGCCCGTGTCAGCCACTCCGATGAGCACGCCCGTCCCGTCCAGGCCGCTGTCGTTGGCGAGGCTCGCCGTGACGTAGACGCGGGCGGTGTCGAGCAGCATGTGCTGCGGCGGCACGACCTCGACGGGCATCCCGGGATGCGCGTCCGCGAACGCGACGATCGTCGCCGGAGAACCCCACAGGCGCGCGAACCCCGGGGCCGCCTGCGTCAGGCCGACGTCGCTCGCCGTCATGCCGCGCGGGAGCGTCACCAGCGCACCGATGCCCGGCGACCCGGGCGGCGCGAAGACCTTCTGCGCCCGCGGGCCGAGGATGCGGACGAGCGCGGCCCCGTCGGGGTGCTGCGCGCGTGCATCGTGTGACAGCGCGGTCAGCGCGACGCCGAGCGCGAGAAAGGCGAGCCGGTGACGTCGCTCGTGCATCCCGGTGGCTCAGCGAAACGCGAGGGCGACGACCACCACCAGCCCGAGCGCGATGAACGCCAGGGCCATCCACGCGAGCGGGAAGCGCCGCGCGACCTCGCTGCTCGTCGGCGCGATGAGGTCCTTCTTCATCGTGCGGAGCGTCGTGGCCTGTCGGCTGTCGGCCGGCAGGTCGACGCTGACCGGGCCCGACGACGGCGTCCCCGCCTTCTCCAGCGACTTGCGATCGAAGAACTGCGGCGCGTCGTCCGGCGACTGGTCCCCCGAATCATCGGCCGGCGCGCGGACGCCGGACCGCGTGATCGGACTCTCCTTCGGGCGCTGCGGGGAAGCCGTCGCGCGTGGAGCCGGCGTCGGCTCCAGCGGGATGTCCACGTCGATCGTCAGCGAGTCTTCCGGCGGAGGATCGACCGCGACGACGGTGTGCGACGCGGGCATGGGCTCGCTCGAATGCGGCGGCTCGTCGTCCGCGTAAGGGGACCGCGCGGAGGCATCGGCCCAGGTGTCGGCCATGTCGACGTTGCCGGCCGGCGCTTGCCGGAAGCCGGGGATCGGGTGCACCTCGAGAAGGCGCCTCGCCAGGTCGATGCAGCTCGGGACGCGCGCCGCCATGTCGTGCTCGATGGCCTCGTGCACCACGTCGGCCAGGGCTCCCGGAACCCACGGAGCGACCTTGCGCAGCGCATCGGGCGGGTGCGACACGAGGTGGATGATGAAGGCCTCGTAGGTCGGCAGCTCCGGGTACGCGGGTCGCCCCGCGAGCATCTCGTAGAGGACCAGACCCAGCGCCCACACGTCGGTCTTCTCGTCGACGGCGAAGCCCTGCGCCTGCTCCGGCGACATGTACTGGGGCGTCCCCACGACCGTTCCGGCGCGGGTCAGCTTGAGCTTGGACTCGGCGCGCGACGCGTCGATCACCTTGGAAATGCCGAAGTCGAGGATCTTCACGAGCGGCTCGTCGTCCTCGCGCTCGGTGAGGAAGATGTTCGCCGGCTTCAGGTCGCGGTGGATGACCCCCGCCTCGTGCGCCTTGGCCAGGCCGCGCGCGACCTGCACGGCGAAGCGAACGGCCGTGTCCGCCGGCAACCGCTTCTCGCGCGCGATGCGCGCCGAGAGGTCCTCGCCGGTCAGGTATTCCATCACCAGGTAAAGACCCAGTTTTTCGTCGGCCCCGACGTCGAACACCTGGACGATGTGCTGGCTCTCCACCAGGCTGGCGGCGCGCGCCTCCTGCCGGAACCGCATCGCGATGTCGCTCATGCCCGCCAGCGACGCGTCGATCACCTTGATGGCGAGGCGCTTGCCGATCTCGAGGTGCTCGGCCTCGCAGACGATGCCCATGGAGCCCGAGCCGATGATGCGCCGGATGCGGTACTTGCCGGCCACGGTGGCGCCGACGATCCGCTGTCCCAGGGCACTCTCCACGGGAAAGAGGCTACCAGAGGCTCGCTACACGGGGGAGACGAGGTGCTTCTTGGGGGAGCGGGCCACCGCGGGCTTCTGCATGCTTCGCTCGAGCCGCGACACGAGCTCGGCGCGCAGCCGGTCGCCCGGGACGACGGCATCGACGACGAGCTCGCTGGCGAGCTTGAGGATGTCGATGTCGGCGCGGTACTCGTCGCGGAGCTTGGCGACGTACGCGTCGCGCTCGGGCCCCGCCGCGATCTCCTGGATCTTGTTGTAGTAGACCGCGTTGACGGCCGCCTGCGGGCCCATCACGGCGATGGAGGCGGTCGGCAGGGCGATGCACGCGTCCGGCTCGAAGGCGGGACCGCACATCGCGTAGAGCCCGGCTCCGTAGGCCTTCCGGACGATGACGCTGATCTTCGGAACCGTGGCCTCGCTGACGGCGGCGATCATCTTCGCCCCCGCCCGGATGATGCCCTGACGCTCGACCTTCGTGCCGATCATGAAGCCGGGCACATCGGCCAGGTAGACGAGCGGGATGTTGAACGCGTCGCACAGCCAGATGAAGCGCGCGGCCTTGTCGGCGCTGTCGACGAAGAGCACGCCGCCGAGCCACTTGGGCTGATTGGCGACGATGCCGACCACGCGTCCCTCGATGCGCGCGAAGCCGGTCAGGATCTCGCGCGCGAAGAGCGCCTTGATCTCGACCCAGGAGTCCTCGTCGACGATCTCCCGGATGACGGCCATCATGTCGAACGACTTGTTCTCGTCGGCGGGGATGATGTCCTCGATGCGCTTGCCGCTCGCCTTCGGAGCGCGCTCGCCTACGCGCGGCGGGGCGTCCTCGAAGCTGCCGGGCATGACGGCGAGGTAGCGCTTGCAGAACGCGATGGCCTCGTCCTCCGTCTTGCAGAGGACGTCGCCGCAGCCGCTCGTCGTGCAGTGCATCTTGGCGCCGCCCATCTCCTCGAGCGTCACCTTCTCGCCGATGACCATCTCGGCCATCCGCGGGCTGCCGAGGTACATGCTGGCGTTGCCTTCGACCATCACGACGACGTCGCAGAAGGCCGGGATGTACGCGCCGCCGGCCGCGCTGGGCCCGAACAGCAGGCACACCTGCGGCACCTGCCCGCTCATCTGCACCTGGTTGTAGAAGATGCGTCCCGCGCCGCGCCGCCCGGGGAACATTTCGATCTGGTCGGTGATGCGCGCCCCCGCGCTGTCGACCAGGTAGAGCATCGGCACGCGAAGGCGCTGCGCCGTCTCCTGGATGCGGAGGATCTTCTCGACCGTTCGCCGCCCCCACGATCCCGCCTTCACCGTCGAATCGTTCGCCATCACCGCGACCGTCCGCCCCGCGACGAACCCCGTGCCGGTGATGACCCCGTCGGCGGGGAGCTCCGGATCGAGGTTGTTCGCGAGCGCCGCGTCCTCCGCGAACGTCCCCGGATCGAGCAGGCGGGCGATCCGCTCGCGGGCGAAGAGCTTTCCCTGCTCGGCGTTCTTCTGGTGGTACCTGGCCGCGCCCCCCTTTTCGACGCGGGCGAGCGTTTCCTTCAGCTTCTGATCGGACATGGGGCCGCTACCCCTACCGCGAAACCGGTTACGGACGGAAGACGAGCGGTGTGTTGACGGTGGCCATTCCGCCGGGTTTGGGAAAGTGCGCGCTCGCCTTCATCATGTCGCTTATGCACATGACGAGCGACGGGCTGTTGGCGTGACCGCCCGGCGCCGCGTCGACCGAGAGAACGGCGCCGGCCTCGTTCACGTTGATCTGCAGCGTCACCTTGCCGCGGAGATCGGGATCCGCGGCGCGGGCCTTGTTGTAACAGTCGACCAGCTGGCTGGAGAGCGCCTCGATCGAGGGGCGCGGGTTGAAGCTCTTGGGGGCGTTGATCTCGCCGATGAGGACGGAGCCGCCCGTGGGCACGGGGGCCGGCGCGGGCGTCGCGAGCGCGGGTGCGGGCGCGGAGCCGGAGGCGGCCGAAGGCGTGGGCTCGGACCCGGTGGCCGCGGGCGACGAAGCGGGGGGTGGTGTCGACGAGCCGCAGGACACGATGGCGGCCGCGACCGCGAGACGGAGGAACGCGCACCTCATGACCGGAGCGTACCGAGCTTGCCGCGTTTCGTGCGAACATCCGCGCCGTGAACCCGTTCTTCAAGCTGTTCGTGAAAGGCCACGTGTGGCTCTACAGGAGCTCCGGCGGGCGCCGCGGCTCGACGATGCAGGGGATGAAGATCATTCTCCTCACCACGAAGGGCCGCAAGTCCGGCGAGCAGCGCACCGTGCCCGTCGTCCCCTACCTCGACGGCGACGAGATGTACGTCATCGCGTCGATGGCGGGCGCCCCCCAGCACCCCGCGTGGTTTCACAACCTCTCGGCCGATCCCGACGTCGGCGTGCAGCGCGGCGCCGAGACCTGGCGAGCCCGCGCCGAGGTCGTTCCGGAAGGCCCCGAGCGCGATCGCCTGTGGAAGGGCATCACGGCCCTCATGCCCAACTTCGGCGAGTATCAGAAGAAGACGACGCGGGTCATTCCCGTCGTCCACCTGGTCAAGCGGCCTTCCTAGGCGCTCCGGAGAGTCAGCGGCGTCCGCGTGCGGGGGCCCCTCGCGACGGAGCCGCCCATCCTCGCGACGCCGCGGCCGCGCGGGACGAAGGGCGGGTGACGTGCGCGGCAGGCGCGCGCGCGCCGAGCGGCTCGGCGGTCGACGGGCGGGAAAGCTGTCGAGCGCGCACCTCGTGCGCGGAGAGCGCCGGCAGGGCGAGGCGCGCGACGTCGATGCCGAGGACGCTGGGCGGCGGGCCGTGGGGCGCTGGTGCCCCCGCGACCGTCGGCTGCGCGGAGACGTACGGGCGCGTATGAGCGAGAACGGGCGCAGCGCGGTTGCCCGTCGCCGCATGCGCGCCGATGCCGGGCGTGAACAGCTGACCGGAGGGCGCGAACGTCCACGGCTCCTGCGACGGGAAGCCGAGCGTCATCGCGACCCCGCCCACCCAGATCCAGTCCGGACCCATCGGCGCCCAGCCCACGAGCCCGAAGTCGTCGTCGCCCACGCGCCACGACACCCAGGCTCCCGCGTAATCCCGGCCCGGGATCCACAGCCAGCGACCTGCGCTCCACGCCCACCGGCCGTAGTGAAAGCACACCCAGCCCCAGGCATAGTCGCTCAGCCAGACGTAATCGCCGTCGGCCCAGTCCCAGCTCCCCGCGGTGTCGTACGGCTGAAAGGTCGGCCCGACCTGCGCCGGATCGGGCGTCCACACCGTTCCGTAGGACGGATCGTCCGTCCACGTCCCGTAGGGATCCAGGGCCGGCCGGAAGTCGGTGAGCGCGCTCGGATCGGTGTCGGCGTACTCGTCGCCCGGAGGGACGGGCACCGCTTGCTCCGAGTCCGTCTGCGCACGCGCGGGTCCGGTGTACGCGACGACGGCGAGGACGACGAGGGCAGAAACGCGAATCGCGCTCATCTCGAGGCGGAGTCTAGCACCGCCGTCGCGTCGGTCGCGCCCGGCAGCGTCCCTTGCAACGCGCCTGCTCCCCGGGCTCTCATGGTGGGGCATGGACACCAGCGACTACGCGGGGAAGGTCGTCATCGTCACGGGTGGTGCGTCGGGCATCGGCGCGGCGCTCGCGAAAGAGATGGCCCGCGCGGGCGCCCAGGTCGTCCTCGCCGATCGGCAGGTGGAGCTGGCCGAGAAGGTGGGCTCCTCGATACGCGCCGAAGGCGGACGCGCGACGGCGGTCGAGCTCGACGTCCGAAGCCTGCCCGCCATGACCGCCGTCGTCGACGCGACCGTCGCGCAGCTCGGCAGGGTCGACTACTTCTTCAACAACGCCGGCATCGGCGTGGGCGGAGAAATGGATGCTTACGACGCCCGCGACTGGGACGACGTCTTCGACGTGAACCTCCGCGGCGTGGCCTACGGCATCCAGGCCGTGTACCCGCGCATGATCGCGCAGGGCTCGGGGCACATCGTGAACACGGCCTCGGTCGCGGGCCTCGTGGCCGCGCCGGCCGACGGCTCGTACACGGCGACCAAGCACGCCGTCGTCGGGCTCTCGAAGGCGCTGCGGATCGAGGCCAAGCGGCACGGCGTTCGTGTCTCCGTGCTCTGTCCCGGCGTCATCCGGACGCCCATCCTGACGGGCGGCAAGTTCGGCCGGGTCAACGTCCCGGGGCTGACCGAGGACGCCGTGCTCGCGATGTGGGCCCGGCTGCAGCCGATGGACGTCGAAGTCTTCGCCCGCAAGGCCGCTCGGGCCGTGGCGCGCAACGAGGCCATCATCGTCATCCCGCGATGGTGGAAGGCGCTCTGGTATCTCGAGCGCGCTTCGCCGGCGCTGAGCGCTCGCCTCTGGGAGGCGGTGCTCGGAAAGATGCGCGGGGACATCGACACGGCTGTCAACTTGGCACGCCCGCCCGGTCGAGCGCGCTCGCGCGATGACAGAAGTTCGCACCACGCGAGCTGACGAATCGAGGAGCACGAGAAACTCCGCGCGGCACGCGTCCTGCTGAGCCGTGTGGGCATGACTTCCCATCGATTCATCCCTCCCTTCGTCACCGCGCTGCTCGTCATCCTTTCGGGTGGCAACGCCTCGGCGCAGAACATCGCGGCAAGCGGGCAGCCTTATCCGAATCGCCTCGTCAACGGCATGAACCTCGGGTTCTCGACCCGCCCCGAGAACCTCACGCCGCTCGGCGTCAGCGCCCAGGATTGCCTCCAGGACATGACGCTGCAATTCTCCGTCACCCTCTCGGGCTTCACCGGAAACGACACCGTCCAGGTGTGGGGCAGCACGGGCTCCGACTGCACGGCGTTGACCGACCGCGGGATCGGCGCGACGACGAGCAAGTGTTGGGGGCTCGCCGGAAACGTCGTCGATCCGATCATCAACACGCCCCAGACCTACTCGTTCAACGTCCGCGTGCAGGACCTCGTGGGGTGGCAGCAAACGCCGCCCCTGGTCACGGAGGCGGCGCTTCCGCCGACCAAGGGAAAGGAAGCGTGCAGCGCGCAGCCGACGTTCGCGGCCGTCCCGATGAAGCTCAACTTCCTCGCCGTCGACTCGAGCGGCAACGTGCAAGGGACGCCGTACCAGTACTCGATCACGACGGACCTCGTCGGCCCTCCGGCGCCCGCAGGGCTCCAGGTGTCGACGACCGGCGCGGACCTTCTCGCGAGCTGGACCCCCAACAGTGACGAGGACACCATCGGCTACGACGTCTTCTTCGCGTCGGCGCCTGCGCCCGACGGGCAGGCTGGCTGCGCGGCGCCCTCGCTCGCGAGCCCGCTGGGGACCGGCGGCGGCGGCGACGGCGGCGCGGGCGGTGCGGGTCTGACGGTCTCGGACCCGACCGTGGGTTCGTACGATCTCGGCGCCGCGCACAGCGACACGCAGGCGTCGGTCGTCGTGGAGGCCGTCGACGGGCTGGGCAACGTCGGCTCCGCGACGTCACCCGCGTGCGACTCCGTGGGCACCGTCGAGGCCGACGCCCCCGGCGTCGCGTGTGCGGTCGCCGCGCCGGGCGAGCCGGGCAGCGCCCTTCCCTGCCTCGGTCTCCTCGGAGTCGCGTGGGCGATGACGCGACGGACGCGACGCAGTCCCTCCTGAGAGTCAAAGCTTCGCGAGCAGACGCAGCACCTCGGCGACGCTCCAGGCCTGCGCGATGCACCCTCGCGGTGTGTAAGGCGCCTCGGCGTCGAAGATCTCGCTGATGGAGCCGACGCACGCCTCGCCGAGGTGCATGGGGAACGCGTCGAGGAAGCGCAGGGCCTCGGCGGCCCTCCGCGGATACACCTTGAGCCACGCGTCGACGAACGGCCCGATGAGCCACGCCCACACGGTGCCCTGGTGGTAGGCGAGGTCGCGAGCGCGGAGATCCCCGAAGTAGCGTGGCTTGTAGTCCGGATGCCCCGGAGCGAGGGAGCGCAGACCCATCGGCGTGAGGAGGCGCTCCTCGACCTTGCAGACGACGCTCTCCCAGCGGTCCCGATCGAGGACCTCGTGGGGGAGCGACAAGGCCAGGAGCTGGTTCGGGCGAAACGACGTGTCGTCGCCGCTCTCGCCATCGACCACGTCGTAGAGATATCCCCCGGCCTCGTACCAGAAGCGGCGGTTGAACGAGGCCCGCGTCGCGGCGGCGCGCTCCTCGAAGCGGGTGGCGGCCTCGTCGCCCGAGGTCTCCCGGAGCCAGCCGGCGACGAGCCGGAGCGCGTTGTAGTAGAGCGCGTTGATCTCGACGGCCTTCCCGCGCCGCGGCGTGACGATGAGGTCCCCGACCTTGGCGTCCATCCACGTGAGCGGGTGATCGGGCGAGCCCTGCCGCAAGAGGCCATCCTCCGGATCGACGACGATGCCGAAGCGCGTGCCCGCGATGTGATGCTCGAGGATCGCGACGAGGAGAGGCAGCACGTGCCCGAGGAGCGTCCGGTCGTCGGTGTACGCGAGGTACCGGTCGATCGCGTGGAAGAACCACAGCGTCGCGTCGGCCGTGTAGTAGACGCCGGAGTTCGTCCCCTCCGGAAACATGTTCGGGATGAGCCCGTCCTTCACGTAGTGCGAGAAGGTTCGCAGGATGTACCGCGCCTCGTCGTGGCGCCCCGTGACGAGCGTCAGCCCCTCCAGGCTGATCATCGTGTCGCGCCCCCAGTCGGTGAACCAGTGGTAGCCGGCGACGACGGTGCGAAGCTCGTCACCGTGCGCGTGCGAGCGCGCGGCGTTGGCGGCCCGGCCCTTCGCGTTGATGACGAACTGGTCCGCGGCGAGGACGAGCTCCGCCGCGAACCCCTCGCTCACCGCGGGCGCCGCCGCCGCGACGAGCCGCGCGCGACGCGTCGCCTCGAACTCGAAGACCTCGTCGTCCGTGAGGGCCGTGGCCACGCTCCAGGGCTCGGTCGAGGCCATCAGCGTCGCGCCCGAGCCGACGCTCAGCCCGACGCGGAAGAAGCCCGGCGAATACTGGTCGCTCGTCGAATCGTAGCCGCGGCTCTGCTCGACGCCGTAGTGGACGTCGCGGATCGGCGCGCTCTCGAGGAAGAATGCGCACTTCGCGGCCGTCATCCGGAGGCGCAGCGGGGGATAGTCGCCGGCGGTGGCGATCTCGTAGCGGTCCTCGGTCGCGGTGAACGCGTACGGGCGGAGCGGAGCGTTCAGGGTCTCGTGCGGCCGGAAGTTGACCCACGGGAAGAGCTCGAGCTGCACCCCCGACGACCCCTCGAGGAGGCGATACCGCACCGCGACCGTGTTCTGCCAGTGCGGCATGACGACCGCTCGCTCGAGCACGTGCTTCGGCCCGAGCTCGTACCGCCAGGTGGGGATCCCTTCGTCCATCGAGAAATCGGCGAGCCGCGCGCGCGCCGCGCCGACTCCCTCTTCCGTGGCGCGTCGCTGGGCATCGAGGACGTACGGCGTCCCGTCGTCGAGGCGCGCCAGCTCGGCGAGGTGATTGAGCATCATCGTCCGCCCGAGGGGCGCCGGCAGCGACGCGATGAGGAGGCCGTGGAACCGACGCGTGATGTTGCCCGAGATGGTGCCGCTGGCGTATCCGCCGATGCCGTTGGTCACCAGCCATTCGCGCGAGAGGAGGGGGCTCTCCGGATCCGAGACGCTGGGAGGATCGGCGTCCGGGTCGATGGCCATCCGCCGTCGCGCGCTCATGACGACTCCGAGGGCGACGCGCCCAGCACGAGGGACGCCTCGCCGAGCAGGTGCCACGCGCCGTCCACCTCGTGCGGCGGGGTCCCGGCCCCGTCGTAGCGCGGGTCCTCGGACGAGAAGAGGGTCTCCCACCGCCGCCCTTCCGGCGGGGCGACGAGCGGCTCGGGGATGCGGGCCATGCGCGCGTCGCCGCCGAGGTTCACCACGATCAAGCGGTCGTCTCCGGGCGAGGGGCCGAACAGGCGGACGACGAACGCCGAAGGCGAGAGCACGGCGCCGTCGACCCGTGCGGGCTCGCGGAAGACCGCGTCCCGGCGGCGGAGAGCGATGAGGTCCTTGTAGAAGGCGTAAGTGCCGGCGTGCCGCGTCCGCTCGTCGAGGTCCAGCTTGCAGCGGCGGAAGGTCGCCGGATCGTCGGGGGGATCGAGCCGCGCGAGCACGTCCGGGTCCGCGATGGAGGGAAACTGCGAGAGGTATTCGCCCCGCCCCTCGCGCACCTTCGCGGCCAGCTCCGGCTCGTGGTCGGCGAAGAAGACGAACGGCGCCGACGAGGCGAGCTCCTCGCCCTGGAAGAGCATCGGCGTCGACGGCGCCAGGAGCACCAGCGTGGTGAGCGCGCGATGCCGGCCCGGGCTCGCGAGCTGGTGAAGCCTCGTGCCGAAGGCCGAATTGGCGACCTGGTCGTGATTCTCCAGATACGACACGAAACGATGCGGCTCGAGGTCGAGCGCGGGGCTCCCGCGACCGGCCGCCTGCCACTGCGAGCGCTGCCCCTGGAAGAGGAAGCCCCGTTTGATCGCCGAGACGAGCTCCTGCGGGGAGCCCGCGTAGTCCAGGTAGTACGCCTCGGCGCGGCCGGTGAGGGCGACGTGCGCGGCGTGGTGCAGGTCGTCGTTCCAGAGCGCGTCGAGCGCGTACCCCGCGCGCTCGGGAGGTCGCACGAGCGTGGCCCGCTGCGGCTCGTTCTCCGCCACGAAGAACGTGAACCGTCGCGGGGCGGCGGCGCGCGCCGAGCGGACGAGCGCCGCGACGACGTGATCGGCGGACGCATCGTGGATGTCCTGCGTCGCGTCGAGCCTCAGCCCGTCGAAGTGGTACTCGTCGATCCAGTAACGGGCGTTGGCGATGATGAGCTCTCGTGCCCCGGCGGAGCCCTCGGCGTCGTAGTTGATGGCGGGCCCCCACGCGGTCGGACACTTCTCGTTGAAGTACGTGTCCGAGAACTGCGCGAGGTGATTCCCGTGCGGCCCAAAGTGGTTGTAGACGACGTCGAGGACGACCCCCATCCCGAGATCGTGCGCGCGGTCGACGAAGCGACGAAGGTTGTCGGGCCTTCCGTAGAGGCGCGTCGGGGCGAAGAGGTTCACGCCGTCGTATCCCCAGCCGAAGCGCCCCGGGAAGTCCGCGACGGGCATCATCTCCACCAGCGAGATGCCCAGGCTCGCGAGCTCCGGGAGCTGCGCCATGGCCGCGGCCCACGTCCCCTCGGGGGTGAAGGTCCCGACGTGCATCTCGTAGATCACGCGCAAGGTCGGCGGCACGCCCTCCCAGCCCGCGTCGGACCAGACATACGCGGAAGGATCGACGACCTCCGAGGGCCCATCCGGTCCCGACGGCTGCGCGCGCGACGCCGGATCGGGGAAGAGCTCGGGGCCGTCGTCGAGCCGGAAGCGATAGAGGGTGCCCGCGCGCGCCGACGAGACGAGCTGGCGGAAGTACCCGTCCGGCTGCGCCACGCAAGCGTGCGCCGTCCCCGCGCCCGGACCGCCCTCGAGCACGACCTCCACACGACGCCGCTTCGGAGCCCATACGCGGAAGTCGACCGCCGCGCCGACGCACTCGGCGCCGACCGGCATGCGTCGCGAGCGCGCCCCCTCCCTCATGATCGATTGCGTCACATCTGCAATAGCCATGCGACCGGAAACGTGGCGAACACCTCCCTGAGCGGCAGGGGACCGCCCTCCAGCACCTCGCCGGAGAACACGTTGCGGAACCGGCCCTCGGCGGGGACGCTCGCTTCCCCCCACACGTCGCCGAGCGGCCAGGGTCGCTCTCCCCGCGTCAGGCGCCGGCTCAATCGGGGAGCCAGGCACAGCAACCTCTTTGCCCCGAGACTGCGCTCGAACGCGATGAGGTGCGGCGTGCCGGCCGCCACCGCCTCGAGAGGCAAGTACCTTCCCTCCAGAAAGAGCTCCGGCATCTCGCGGCGCAGGCGCAGCCCGAGCCGCGTCACCTGCATCTTCATGCGCCCGTCGTCGTACGACTCGAGGAGCTCGCGGCACAGCTCGGGGGTGGGCTCGCCGCGCGCCTTCAGGGCGCCGAGCTGCGCGCGACGCGTGGCGTAGTCGACGGGGCGCCGGTTGTCCGGATCGACGAGCGAGAAGCTCCAGCTCTCGCAGCCCTGGTAGATGTCGGGAACGCCGGGCGACGCCAGATGCACGGCGCGCTGCGCCAGGCTGTTCACGGCGCCGTACGGCTCGACGAGGCGCACGAGCTCGGAGGCCGCGGCGACGAACGCCGGCGAATGCAGGCTGTCGCGCGCGAACCGCTCGACGGCCCCATCGTAGCGAGGGTTCGGCAGCGTCCACGATGTCTGGACCTTCGCCTCGCGCGCGGACTTCAGCATGGCGGCCGCCACGCGGTCGACGAGCTCCGCCGGCACCTCTCCCGCGAGCCGGACGGGGAGCAGGGCGACCACCGTCTGGTGGAGCAGGTACTGGTCCGCCGGCGACACGACGGCCGCGGCAGCCGGGGACGCGGCGCGCGCGAGCTCGCTCAGCCGCCGCACGCCGTCGCGCCACTGCTCGGGGATCTCGGTCAGCACGGCCAGGCGGGCGCGCACGTCCTCGCTTCGCTTCGCGTCGTGCGTCGTGGTGGCCGTCATCGACAGCGGCCAGCGCGCGGACACCGCCTCGTTGTGCGCGTGGAACGCCTGCACCGTCCCGCCGAATCGGCCGGCGTCGCAGCCGACCTCGTTCAGCGCCACGAGGCGGTTGAAGCGGTAGCTCGCCGTGTCCTCGACGCCCTTGGCCATGATGGGCCCCGACAGCTGCTGGAAGCGCATCGCAAAGCTCACGGCGTCGGGGCTGTCCTCGCGGAGCAGCAGCACGTCCATCAGGAAGTCGAACGTCGAGCCGTCGATGAGCGGGTTCTTCCAGCGGGCGAGGTCGATGGCCTCGCGGATGCGCGCCTCGTCCTTCGGCTGACGCACGCCGTTCGGCCGCACGTACGTCCGGTACACGGCGAAGGCGGCGACCGTCTCCTTGAGGACGCGGACGAGGCTCGGCAACGTGAAGTCCCGCCCGCGCCGGCTCGCGTCGGCCACGCGCTTGAGCGCGTGCGCCAGCACGTGAATCTCGCTCGAGAAGCTCCCCTCCATCACGTCGCGCTTGGCCTGGTAGACGATCGCCTGGAAGTCCTGACGCCCGCCGGTGAGCTCGTCGTAGAGCCGCGTCATCGCCTCTTCGGCGTCGCGGTCGACGAACACCCCGCCGACCGCGGCGAGAAAGTCGTAGCCGCTCGTCCCCGAGATGGCCCATCCGCGCCGGAGCTGCTCGCCCTCGGCGAGGATCTTCTCCGCCACGACGTACATCGGCGCGCCGGTCGACAGCTGTCCGTCGCGGAGGGCCTGACGCAGGGCCGCCTGCAGCGCCTGGAAGTACCCCTCGGGATCGTAGAGACCGTCGGTGTGGTCGAGGCGCAGCCCCGTGACCCGCCCCTCCCGCACGAGGTCGAGGACGAGCGCGTGCGCCGCCTCGAAGACCGCCGGCTCCTCCATCCGGATGGCCGCGAGCTCGTTCACGTCGAAGAAGCGGCGGTAGTTGATCTCTTCGGTGGCGACGCGCCAGTAGCTGAGACGGTAGTTCTGCTCGTTGAGGAAGGCCTCCAGCCGGTCCGGGCTCCGGGAGACCAGGTCGAGGGCTTCGTCCATGGCGCGCGCGCACGCGGGGCTCGCCTCGAAGAGCGCCGCGAGGCGACGCTTGATGACCTCCTTCTCGCGCGCCCGCTCGGCCCGCGCCTCGGCGTGGGTGTCCGACGAGCCGGGGAGATGGCGGACCGCGCCGAGCACGCTCTCGAGCTCCTGCACGTGCTCCTCGTCCGCGCCGTGCACGAGCGGGAGCGCCGCCTCGAGGGCCAGCACGTAGCTGCGCGGCGACGCCGGGAACTTCTTCTCGTAGTAGGCGACCCAGAGCGCGCCGCCCTCGCGCCTCACCGACACGCGGTGCTCGTCGACCTCCTGACCGAACTGCCGTCCGAGCACCGGGAGCAGGATCTTGTCCTGGAGGGCCGTGGCCGGCGGTCTCCACTCGACGTCGAAGAACTCGGCGTACTTCGAGCACGCCCCGTTCTCGAGGAGATCGTTCCACCACGCGCTCTCGTTCGAGCCGATGCCGATGTGGTTGGGCACGAAGTCGACGACGTGACGCATCCCGCGCTTTCGCACCTCGTCGGTGAAGGCGCGGTAGTCCTCGATCGTCCCCAGCGTGGGGTCGATGGCCCCGTGATCCACCACGTCGTAGCCGTGCGTGCTCCCGCGCTGGGCCCGGAAGTACGGCGACGTGTACACCGCGCCGACGCCGAGCTCCTCGAGGTAGTCGAGCAGCGCGCGGGCCTCGCGGAAGCCGTTCCCGTTGCGGAGCTGGATCCGGTACGTCGACACCGGCGCGCCGTAGGCCGCCTGGAGCCCGCCGGGGCCGACCGCCCTCCGCGAGAACATCTTCAGCGAGCGCGCCTTCATCGTCGTCGCTTCGCCCGCCTCGACCTGCTCGGTGGCCGCGTCGTTCGCCGTGTCGAGGAGCAGGTCCCACGCGAGCGCCCGGCCCCGCTCGACGAACGTGGGGAGGACGAAGGGCAGATCGATGCCGCTCGCGTTGAGAATGAGGACGAGATCGTCGTCGTTCTGGGGGCGCCCTTCTTCGTCGAGCGGATCGAGCCCCGACCCGGACATGAACACCGCGAGGCTCGAGGTCGAGGGGTTGGCCCAGTCCTCGTCGCTCATCGCGGCGCCGTCGTGCCGGAACCACACGGCGTCCTTGACGCCCACGCCGCGGATCTCGCGCCCCGCGAAGAAGGTCGCCCGCTGGATCAGCGGGTGCTCCCTGCGGAGGCGAATCAGGCTCCGCGTGAAGGCCAGGAGCGCCCGGCGCTCGGCGTCGAGGTCCCAGTCGTGCCAGGTGGTCTCGTTGTCCTGGCAATAGGCGTTGTTGTTCCCTCCCTGCGTGCGCCCCTGCTCGTCGCCGGCGCAGATCATGGGCGTCCCCTGCGAGAGCAGCAGCGTCGCGAGGAAGTTGCGGATCTGACGCCGGCGGAGCTCGCGCACCCCCTCGTCGTCGGTCGGCCCCTCGGCCCCGCAGTTCCAGGAGAGGTTGTTGCTCTCTCCGTCGCGGTCGCCTTCGCCGTTCGCCTCGTTGTGCTTGTGGTCGTACGAGACGAGGTCGCGCAGCGTGAAGCCGTCGTGCACCGTGACGAAGTTGATGCTCGACGCGGGGCTCCGCCCACCCTGCTGGTAGAGGTCCGAGCTCCCCGTCAGCCGGTACCCGAGGTCGGCCGCGCGCCCGCCGTCGCCCCGCCAGAACGCGCGCATCGTGTCGCGGTAGCGGCCGTTCCACTCCGCCCAGCGCACGGGAAAGCGCCCCACCTGGTAGCCCCCCTGCCCGACGTCCCACGGCTCGGCGATGAGCTTCACCCGGCTGATGACCGGATCCTGGTGGATCACCGTGAAGAAGCTCGAGAGCCGGTCGACCTCGTAGAGCCCGCGCGCCAGCGTCGACGCGAGGTCGAAGCGAAAGCCGTCGACGTGCATCTCGCGCACCCAGTACCGCAGCGAATCCATGAGAAGACGCAGCGTCTGCGGGTGCCGCACGTTGAGGGTATTGCCCGTGCCGGTGTAATCGAAATAGAACCGCGGCGACTCGGCGACGAGCCGGTAATACGTCGCGTTGTCGATTCCCCGGAAGCTGAAGGTCGGGCCGAGGTGGTTACCCTCGGCGGTATGGTTGTAGACGACGTCGAGGATGACCTCGATGCCGGCCGCGTGGAGCGCCTTGACCATGCGCTTCATCTGCACGACCTCGGAGCCGAGGACGCGCCCCGACCGATACCGCACGTCGGGGGCGAAGAACGCGATCGAGTTGTATCCCCAGTAATTGCGGAGCTGCTTGTCGCGGAGGATCTGATCGTCGACGAACCCGTGAATCGGGAGAAGCTCGATGGCGGTGACGCCGAGCTCGCGCAGATACCGGATGACGGGCTCGCTCGCGAGGCCGAGGTAGGTGCCGCGCAGCTCTTCGGGCACGTGCGGGTGGCGAACGGTGAGGCCCTTGACGTGCGCCTCGTAGATGACCGAGCGCCGGAGGGGCGTGTTCGGCGGCGCGTCCGCGCCCCAGTCGAAGGAGGGATCGAGGATGGCGCCGAGAGGCGCGCCGCGCTGATCGGTCTCGGCCCGCACGCGGTCCCGGTCCGGATGGGAGACGTCGTAGCTGCTCGCTCCCTTGCTGAAGTCCTCGACCCCGCTCAGCGCCCGCGCGTACGGATCGAGCAGGAGATTGGCCGGGTTGAAGCGCAGCCCCTTGTCCGGGTCCCACGGGCCGTGGACGCGGTAACCGTAGAGGTGGCCGGGCCCGACGCCCTCGACGTACGCGTGCCAGACGAACTCGGTGCGATTGCGGAGGCGGACGCGGCTCTCCACGCCGCCCTCGTCGACGAGGCAAAGCTCGACGCCCGTCGCCCCCTCCGAGTAGAGGGCGAAGTTGGTGCCGCGCCCGTCCCAGGTCGCGCCGAGAGGCTCCGGGGAGCCGGGCTGTGTCTGGGGGGCCCGCACGTCGTCGGACCACGCATCTGCACGGCGCGTTCCCTGCGCTGGGTGCGCCTCCGGAGCGGGACCGGCCGTCCCGGCGGTGGGGCAACTCTGCGCATCGCTCGCACGGTCGCCTCGGCCTCAGGCGGCTCCCGACGCGACGGATTCGCGTGTGACCGGCCATCGGTCGGCTGCTACGACTGAGGTGCCTGAAATTTGCTCCGGGGGTCAGCCATGCGAATCCGTGCGTTCTCTGCCGTGACCGTGCTCCCGGCCTTGCTCGCGACCGGGTGCCTCCGCGAGCCGGACCTCGAGGCCTACACGCCCGACTGGGAGCCGCCGGCCGAGACCGTGGTGCAGCGCGAGGTCACGCTCAAGTGGCAACACGCCGACGACGAGGCGCCGCCCCCGGCCCCGCTCCTCGCCGCGTCCCCGCGCGACCGCGTCGTGCCCGATCCCATTCCCTTCCGCATCGGCGCGGGCCACGGCGCGCTCGGCACCATCGACCTCGAGCCGTGCCGCGCCAAGGGCCTGCCGTCGGGCTACCTGGCGATGCGCGTCACCTTTCACCGCAACGGCCGCATCGCCCACGCCGTCGTCGAGGGCCCCGTCGCGCCGCCCGACGAAGCGCTCGACTGCGTCGCCGAGCAGATCCAGAGCGCCACGGTCCCCGTGTTCGACGGGCGCGACGCCTCGCTGACCAAGCGATTCTTCGTGGAAGCGGGGGACGGGACGATCGAGCCGGGGGACACGGTCGTGCGGAAGGGGGCGCCGGCGCGGCACACCGAGGGAGAGAGCGGGGAGAGCGCGGGGCTGATGCGGCGGTGAAAGGCGCCCCGCGCGCGTCGGATCTTTCCGGCAAAAGCGGACGAGACGCGCCTTGGTACTGTGGGCGAGGTTGACGGTCACGTCCTCGACCGTCACCACAGAGCACAATGAAAACGCTGTACTGGGCGACCCTGGCCGTGGCCGTTGCGATGGGGTGCAGTAGCTCGCAAGGCGATCCCGGCGACACGGGAGGCGACGACGGGGGAAGCGGGTCGAGCTCGGGCTCCGGGGGGAGCGGCAGCGGGAGCGGCGGCAGCAGCGGCGGAGGGTCGGGCTCCGGCAGCGGCTCGAGCTCGGGCTCGGGCAGCGGCTCGGGCTCGAGCTCCGGCTCGAGCAGCGGCTCGAGCTCGGGCGGCTTCACGGGAGGGACGTCCGTCGATCTGTCGATCCTCGTCTACCCGAACGGCAATCACGCGTCGGAGCTCATCGCGGCCATCAACGGCGCGAAGACCTCGGTCTACATGACGATGTACGAGATCGACGACAGCGGCATCATCGACGCCCTGGTGTCGCGCAAGAGCGCGGGGCTCGACGTGCAGGTGATCCTCGACGGGTCCACGACGACGCGGTCGAACAACACGGGCGCCTACGGCACGTTCACGTCGGCGAAGATCCCGGTCGTCTGGTCGAGCTCGGCCTACACGTACACGCACGAGAAGTGCGTGATGATCGACCACAAGCAGGCGTGGATCATGACGGCGAACGCGGAGTCGTCGGTCCCCGAGGCCAACCGCGAGTTCCTGGTCACCGACAACGAGCAGGCGGACGTCACCGAGGCGGAGGCGATCTTCACGGCGGATCACGCCTCGCTGGCCATCATCCCGTCGGGCGATCTGGTCGTGGCGAACACCAACGCGCGCACCGATCTGGTCAGTCTCATCAACTCGGCCGAGAAGTCGCTCGACGTCGAGGACGAGGAGTTCAGCGACAACGACTCCAAGGGCATCACCGACGCGGTCGTGAGCGCCGCCAAGCGAGGCGTCACCGTGCGGCTCATCGTGGCGGGCGGCAGCACCGACGCGACGCAAACGACGGCGCTCGGCGACGTGAAGAGCGCGGGGGGCACGGTCTACGTGTCGGACGTCTCGAGCGGCAGCGGCTCGGCGTCGGATCCGTACATCCACGCCAAGGCGATCCTCGTCGACTGCGCCACGGGCACGTGCACGCGGGGCTTCGTCGGGTCGGAGAACATGACGACGGGGTCGCTCGAGTACAACCGGGAGCTGGGGGTCGTCTTCACCGACGCGACGCAGCTCGGGATCGTCCAGACGGCGATGAATACAGACTTTGCGAATCCGAAGAACACGAAGATGTGAAGGGGGGCGCGCCGACCGACTCGAAGCGACCGCCATTCCGTCAGCCGCCGCTGCTGCTGGTGCCAATCTGTCCTGCCCCTTCGCACGCCTGGCTGTTCGGATCGAAGGTGCCACCGGGACAGATGAACGCGAAGTAGTCGGAACAACCGCTCTCGACCGCTCGTATCGGTGAACCGCAGTTGGCTTCCGAGCACGACCGGCAGGTCGTCCCACCCCACCCGTTCAAGGTAGACGTGTAGCAGGACGCGATGAGCGCGGAATCGCCCCCGCCCGAGTCGACTCCGTCCGCTTGCGGCGTCTCAGGGGTCGACGAGCATGCCGGCCCAATCACCATCAGGCACGCGACGGCAATTACGTCATACACTCTTGCGTCCAATCGTCAGGCCGCCACCCGGGGCAGCAAGAGCGAGTCTCGGCACAAACGCTTCGAGCGGCACGCTGTTCAATGTGCTCATTATTTCTTGTTTCATCGCTGTAGGCGCCAGAGCGACCGTCCACATGTTGCCAAGTAAACATTTTGGTCCACTCCGCTGAACTGGATGTCACCACATCGTACACCACGCGGAAGTCCATTGCTGGCCGACGCTACACCGCCCACACCCACCTGCAGTACAACTCGTGGGCGGCACGACGTCGTGGTACGGCTGCGACCCCCCACGGTCGAACCGCCCAATGTGACCATCTGAACTACCTACCAGGATCAGTGCGCCGTCGGAAAACACTGCGGAATTGTTCCCTGAATTCGTCCTGCCGACACGATACAGGTACACTCGCGACACATCATCGCGGCTTCCCCCGGTTGCGACACGATCGCAGCTGGGGGATCGGCCGGTACAAGACGTATGCGTGGACCTCGCCATCGGCGTCCGTAGTGGCGAAGTCCTTGCCGATGACGCCCTGGAGACCGAGCTCGTACCGCCGCTGCCGGTACTGGGCCGAGAGCGCGATCTCGATCTCGCCAGGGTCTCCCTCGAAGCCGACGAACTTGTACGTGGCCGAGGTTCCGAGCTGAAATCCGCGTCCGTCGTCGGCACCGACCATGTGGAACCGCGCCTGAAGGTACGGGCTCGGTAGTAGTGACGCCGGCGTCGTCGACCACCGGACGCATTGAAGTCGGCCGAATATGAGGTCGCGCTGAATCGTTGTGTAGAAACGAATGATACAGTAGTCGCTAGTCCCAATGCGACATGTAGACGGCGGAATGACAGAGCAAATAAGGAACGCGGATCGCGAGCCCCCAGCACTCCACCGTGCCGTCGGCGGTCACCTGCGCCGCTACTTCCACGAGGCCCTGCCGGACGAATACAGCCGTTGTGAGTCCCCATACAAAGGGGTTGGCGGCGGAAGGAGCATGAGCAAGTGCGGGCGACTCAGAACGCAAGCCCCCAGCACTCGACCGCACCTTCGGCCGTGAGTGCACACGTGCCTGCCCCCGCGGCGACCTGAGTCACATTGAGGACGCCACCGATGGGCACAGGGGCCGAACACGGGTCCTCCTGCCAGTCGCTCTCATTGCATGCATAGCTCGTCCCCATCACGGGCCGTAAGCCTGCCCCGCCTAGTGTCCCGGTGAAGTCGCTGCCCCAGCACGTCACCGTCCCATTGTTCAGCAGAGCGCACGCAAATCCGCCCGAGACGTCGCCCACCACAACCTGAACGGCAGCGGCGACCCCGGGCACCATTGTGGGGGGGACTGGAGCCGTTGAGGAAGGGGTCCCGATCTGACTGAACCTATTGTCTCCCCAGCACACGACCTCCCCGTCACCCGTGATGCCGCATACGTAGTCAGCGCCAACGGCCATTCGCACGATGGGGGGGACGCTTGCGACTACGACGGGCGAGACGACGGCGCCCGTATCCGTGCTCCAGGGAACGGCACCAAAGCACCGGACCGTTCCGTCTGCCCATAGAGCGCACCCGAAAAATGGCGCTCCGGGCCCAAAGCCAAGCGCGACGGCGCCATCGGTCTGCGGATTCCACCCCTGAGGGGCGGCAGCTGGATTGCCGCTGGCATCGACTTCCGAGATATCGGCACCCCAACACCTCCAGCTCAGGTCTGACATCTGCGCGCATACCGTCTCGCCTCCGGCGGCCATCGTCACGGCCCCTGTAGCGACCGGAACTGGAGCACTCATACTGCCCAAAGGCACGGTCATACCGAGCACACCCGCATCGTTTGCGCCCCAGCAGGTGATCTCACCATCGACGGACAGCGCACACGCGAACCGCTGCCCCAGGGCGACTGAGGTTGCGTCATTGATCCCGGGGACCATGACGGGCACCAGCGAACATGTACGAGCACCGGACGCGCTGTTGATGCAGGGACCCGCAGGAGAGCCCAACTGTTCGAAGTCGTCGTCGCCCCAACATTGGACGGTGCCTCCAGCGAGAAGAGCGCAGGCGAAATCCCCGTTGGACGCTCCGACAGCCACTGACCGGGCATTCCCGGCGAGAGCCACCTGGGTGGCAGCCACCGAGGCCTCCACAGCAACGTGGCCCCCGCACCCGGCACCCGTAAGGGCTCCCCCGCCGACGCCTGAGCAGGCTACGAGCCAGGTGCGAAGACGGTGCTGCAAAGGTAGGCTGAGTATGGACGAGGCTTGTTTAGCTGCGACAGTGTGTAGAACATGGTGCGCCTCCGCTTCCACGGGTTCCATGCCCCGTACCGTAGCACCCGGTAGGGTCCGTACGCATTGAAGGCGGGTTCCGACGGAACGTCGCGCTGAATCGAGAAAATCAGACTGGCGTCGCGGGCGCAGTGGCCGTCTCGAGAGGATAATCAGAATTTGTGATCACCGTAGGCGACACGGCCAAGAATTTGTATCCGATGGGTCCGCTGGACGAAGGTAACCGTCCGGCCAGCGACGTCGTGACGGAAGGTCAGACGTTGTCGCGCTCTGCGGCCCACGTTCCCGGCAGTAGCTCGTCGATGGCGCTCGTGGGGTGATCCTGCACCCGTGCAAGTACGTCGGCGAGGTAATCGAAGGGATTGATCTGGCGTGCCTCGCACGTTGCGACGAGCGAGTAGAGTCCTGCAATGCTGGCGCCGCTGTCGCCGTCGTGCACGAAGAGGTAGTTCTTCCTGCTATGCGGAGCTCCGCATAACAGGAATTATGCGGAGCCCCGGATTATGCGCAGGTGTGTGTTCCCACCGCAGGAATCGCCCCGCGGCGGGTTGAAGTGCCCCGCGTAATCTGGGCGCCTTCCTCTCGCCCCTTTGGGGAGAAAGGAAGCGCGATGCGCCGGAGTGCGCGCTCCGAGCCGTTGTTGTCGAGGGGCACGCGCTCATCGTCGAGGAAGACGCCCAGCTCGTCCCACTGGTTGTCGGCGTACCGGATGTCGGAGGCGATCGGGCTCTTGGGCGGATGTGGTCGACCCTCACAGTTGGAGCTTGGGCTTTGGCCGCCCTGCGCTCGCGCCGCGTCTTCTGGTGCTCCTCGGGTGTCGCTGCTGCCGGTCCGTGTTGCGGAAGTTCGCATCGACGGCCGTCGCGGCGAGCCGGTCGGCTCTCGCAGCGAGAAGTCGAAGATGCCGCGCATCAAAACCGGCGCGCCGGCTCATCGCGCGGGTCTTGTCGGCATCGAAGCGGAGCTTCTGCTTCCACCAGTGCAGCCGCTGCGGCACCAGCCCGCGGCTCCGAGCGTACTTTTCGACGCTCAGACCACTCCTCTTCCAAGCTTCGAGGACGCCGCGCGCCTCGACCTCTGTCCACTGACCGTGCGCCATCGGCTCTCAGCTCCCGCTGCACGATGGCGGGCCACGGCTCAACTGGTCACGACGTCCCCGGCCGGACGGTTACGACCATGTGGAACCGCGCCTGAAGGTACGGGCTCGGTAGTAGTGACGCCGGCGTCGTCGACCACCGGACGCATTGAAGTCAGCCAAACATGGCGTCGCGCTGAATAGTCATCGTTCAGAAACAACGGATACAGTCGCGAGTCCCAATGCGACGGTGTAGACGGTGGAAGGACCAGAGCAAATGCGGAACTCAGATCGCGAGCCCCCAACACTCGACCGTGCCGTCGGCGGTCAGCACACACGTCCCCCCTCCCGCAGCGATCTGGGTCACGCCGAGGACGCCGCCGATAGGCACAGGGGCCGAACACGGGTCAGCCTCCCAGTCGCTCTCGTTGCAGGCGTAGCTCGTCCCGAACGCAGGCCTTAGGCCACCCCCGCCTGGTATCCCAGTGAAGTCCCTACCCCAGCACTGCAGGGTCCCATTGCTCAGCAGGGCACAAGCGAAGCTTCCCATGATACCACCTACCGCAACCTGGATGGCACCGACGACACCTGGCACTAGCGTCGGTGGAGCGGGGACTGTCGTAGAAGGAATCCCAATCTGACCGTACCCATTACCGCCCCAGCACACGACCCGCCTGTCCTCCGTCGCGCCGCACGCGAAGTCCACGCCAACCGCCAGTTGTTCAATCGGCGGGAGCGCGGCGACGACCGCTGGAGGAAAGACGACAGTCGCATCTGTGCTCCAAGGCAGGACACCAAAGCACCGCACCGTTCCGTCCGGCCAGAGAGCGCACCCAAAGAATGGCTGCCCCGGTCCGAAACCGATCGTGACAGCGCCGTCGACCTCCGGGTCCCAGCCTTGGGGGGAGGCAGAAGGAGCCCCGCTCGCGTCGAGCTTTGAAACATCGGCGCCCCAACACTTCCAACCTAGGTCCGTCATTTGGGCGCAAGCCGTTTCGTCTCCGACCGCGATCGCCGCAGCGCTGGTGGTTACCCGTACTGGGCCACTTATACCTCCCAAGGGCACGCTTGTGCCCAGGGCGCCCATATCGTTCGCGCCCCAACAGCTAAGCTCTTCAGCCGCCGACAACGCGCAGGCGAACCGCTCACCCGTGGCTATCACAGTCGCGGCGCTGAGTCCTGGAACCATGAGGGGCGCCAACGAGCACGTACGAGCGTCAGACACGCTATCGACGCATGAGGCCGTGGTGGAACCTAGTTGCTCAAAGTCGTCGTCCCCCCAGCACTGAACCGTACCTCCCGAAACGAGGGCGCAAGCAAAGTTCCCGTCCGAAGCTCCGACGACCACGGATTGTACATTGCCCGTGATGTCCACCGGTGCGATGGCCACCGATGCCTCAACGGCGACGTGGCCGCCACAGGAGACTCCGGTGAGGCCGGTCGCGCCAGCGCAGGAGCAGCTCACGAGCCAGGTCCGAAGACCGTACTGCACAGATAAGCCGCGTACGGGCGAGACTTGTTTAGCTGAGGCAGTGTGTAGAACATTGTCCGCTGCCCCTTCCAAAGCTCCCATACCCGTAACGTAGCACTCGGTACGGTCCGTACGCTTCGAAGTCGGGCTCAGACGAAAGATCGCGCGAAATCAAAATAGGCCCAGCGTCGTCCGACCCATCGAGCGTGGACCAAGGCCCCCAGGGGGTCGGCGAGTAGTAGTACGCGCACCCACCGCCACCACCTTCGTTCACTACGCCGGTATTGAAAAAGGCAACCCACCTCGCGAATACTGGATCTCATAACACTGATGCCTCGCCCAGACCCCATGAACGTCCGTTGGGCGATGGCGGTAGGTAGCACCGCGGCGGCGTTCTGGTCGCCCGCGTTTCGCGGGCGGACCTTGCCGAGCCGCACGCGCGGGCAGTAGTAGCGGCGCGGCCGGGGTATGGCCAAGGGTGGACCACGCTCGCCGAGGCCCTCGCGCGCGGGAATGCCGGAGCCGCGCTCGCTGCCCTCGATGCGGCGCCGCCGACGGACGCGAAGGCGGAGAAGCTCTTCCTATCCAAGGCTCGCGCATGCGCTCTGTTTGCCATCGGGCACGCCAGGGAAGCGCTCGCGTTGACGATCGCGGAGATCCTTTCGACCGACCGGCTTTGTCTTCGGACGCGTGCCATCGAGCGCGCCTTGAGCGGAGGCGCGCCGAGATGGGCTCCCCGCGCGACGATCGATAGCGAACTCAGCGCGCGCGTCCTATGACCGCCGGTCTCCGCGCCCACGGTGGGGTAGCCCTTCCTCATCGATACCTCCGTAGGAGCCCCGAGCTTACTTACCTACCAAGCCGTGTTGATCGGCGCTAGACTATGGCGCGTGACTCGTGGGGGGATCGCGTGGGCATCATTGCTAGCGGCGACCCTGGGATGTTCTCGCGCCTCGCTGGACTCGTCGCCAATCGCTGACAGCGCTCCTCTCCTTCCGTGCCCCGAGGACGCGGGGCCGGGCGAGGCGGGGTTTCAGCTCCTTTATTCGGAGCCAACACCACTTGTAATTGAAGACGAATGGCCCAACGCCACATCGCTAATTGTCGACTCGTCGAACGTTTATTGGATGACGGTCGCCGCTTCAAACCCACAAGGGCGACCGGCCGGCGCGATCATGAGGACGTCTCTGTGCGGACGGGGCACGAATGCGCTCTTTTCCGAAGCTTCGACGAACTTCTTTCAGAACACCATGGCTGTCAGTAACGACGCTCTCTACTTTGTGGCCTACGGCCCCGGCGACGATCTGACCCAACCATTGTTGCGGGTGCCGCTCGGCGGCGGTCCGTCCTCGATTCTCGTATCGGGATACGTACCCATGAGCGTGGGACTCGACAGCACGAATCTCTATTGGGCGGACGGGCAGGCAAAGACCCTGATGAAGCTACCTCTCGCCGGCGGAACACCCGTTCCGCTGAGTGAGTCCCTGGGAGGCGACGCCATCCCACAGAGCCTCGTGGTCGACCCCACCGGCTTGTACTTCTGGGCGAGCACGTTGGGCATCGAGCGGTTACCGCTCGGCGGCGGCGACACGGCTCTGCTTGCCGCCTCGAAGGACGGTGTGACGGACCTCGCCGTTTCGGGCGGCTACGTGTACTGGACGTCCAGGAGCTACGAGGGCAGCAATCCATCCGGCATCATGAGCGTACCTGTCACCGGGGGTACGCCTACGATCCTCTCATCCGATCCGGCCATGGGAATCGCAGCCGACGGCATCAACGTTTACTGGACCGTCAGCCTTTGCGGCCAGTACGACCAGGGACAGCCCTGCACGGGAGCGCTCAAGAAGATGGCCCTCGGTGGGGGAGCGCCAGTGACGTTAACGTCGGGTTGGTCGTTCCAGGGTTTCTCCGCCATCGCCGTGGACTCTACGAGCATTTATTGGACGAGCGGAGATACCGTGATGAGGTGGACACCCAAGTGACCAATGGCACTATTGATTTTTTGCCACGGCGTGTCTGTATAGTCGATTCGGACCTGATTCGGACTGAGCGTTACCTCCGTCAACGTCGGCCCGTGCGCCTCTCGTGCGAATGCGGCGCATATATTTAAGTCTCGCTTCGTTTGCAAGCCGCCCCGCCGGCGCTGGGAGCCTCTCCTCCAGCGCTAGGACCCGCGTCCCATCGTCTGTGAAGCGCTCGTCTTCCGGTGGGACCGTCTTCCTCTCCGCTGAGAAGCCCTCCGCCACCGCTGCGACGCGCTCCTCTCCTTGGGAGACTCACTTCTCTCCGTCTGGGATCCGCTCGGCTCCGGCTGTGATCCGCTCCTCTCCGTGAGCGACCCGCTCCCCTCCGTCAGCGATCCGGTCAGCTCCGGCCGTGACGTGCTCCATCGTCGCTATGGACTCGACCTCTCCGGCCACGGAGCGACTTCGCGCGCGTGAGACCTGCCCATCTCACGGAGTGAAGCATCTTCGCGCGCCCGGGGAACGACGTCGCACAGCTGTGAAGCGGATCCTTCGCGCTCTGGACCGCTTCTCTCCGACAGCAACCCGTCCCACTCTGACGGAGGACTGGTTCTCTCTCGGCGCAGAGCGCCTCATTCACGGAGAGACCCGGCTCTCTCCGCTCCCGAACGCCTTCTCTCCGACGAAGATCCGCTCCTCTCCGCGCCCGGACGCCTCACAGCCCTCGATCGTCCATTCCTCTCTGTGCGCCGAGCGCCTCACTCCGCCGAGGAAGCGCTCCGCCGTCGTGCGAAGTCCGTTCGCTCTCCTCGCCAACATCTTCACAGCCGAGCGAAGGCGCTTCCGGCGCGTGCGAAGTGGCTTTTCTCCGCGAGATGTCCGGCTCTCTCCCGCAGCGGTGCTACCTTCAACGGCCGTGTCCGGTTCTGGCAACACCACGGTTCCCTCCTCGACCGACGACCTTGCGGGCCTCGCGTCGGCGCCGCGCCTCGTCCCGTCGCTGGCGATCGCGTGGAGCAAACAGCAGCCGGAGCGCGTCGGCGAGGTCGCCCTGCTGGACGGCGGGAACGGCTCCACCTGGACCCTTGGCCGTGACGACGAAGGCTACGCCGACGCGGCGGCGCGGGTGCGTTTCTTCCGCCAGCGTCCTGGGTCCTCCGTCGACGCCGGGCCGCTGACCGGTGAGAAGATCTCGCGCAGCCAGCTTCGGCTCCGCCGCTCGGCCGCAGGCCTCGAGCTCGAGAACATCGGCAAGGGCGTCGTTCTCCTCGACGGCAAGCTCGTGGAGGCGGGATGGCGCCCTTTGAAGCCCGGCGGCGTCATCATGTTGCGCGGGCACTCGGTGTTCCTTCACGTCATGCGGCCGCTCGCGCTTCCCGTTCCCCGCAGGCCGGTGAGCTTCCACGACTTCGGCGAGCCGGACGCGGACGACCTCGTCGGAGAGGCCCCGCCCACCTGGGAGCTCCGAGAGAACCTCGCCGCGGCCGTGCGGACCTTTTCCCATGTACTCTTGCGCGGCCCCAGCGGCACAGGCAAGGAGCTCGTCGCCCACGCGATCCACAGGCGCTCGGGAAGACGTGGGGCCTTCGTGGCGGCGAACGCGGCGGCGATCACGCCCAGCCTGGCCGATTCGGCGCTCTTCGGAAATGCCGCGAACTACCCCAACCCGGGCACTCCGGAACGACTGGGCCTCATCGGCGAGGCCCAGGGCGGAACGCTCTTCCTCGACGAGATTGGCGAGCTGCCCGAGGAGCTCCAGGCGCGCCTGCTGCGGGCCGTCGAGGGCGAGTACATGCGCCTGGGCGAATCGAAGGTGCGCCGCAGCGACATCCTGCTCGTCGGCGCGACGAACCGCGGTCTCTCCCGGGTGAAGCACGATCTCCGGAAACGCTTCGGCTACGTCCTCGAGATGCCACCGCTGTCGGCGCGGCTCGAGGACGTGCCGCTGCTGGCGCGCTCGCTCGTCCTGCAAGCCACCAACGGCAAGATGCGCGAGGCGGCGCTTCCCTTCGTGTACGAGGGTGCGACCGGACGTGCCGAGGTCCACATGGCGCCGGCGCTCATCCTTGCGATGCTGAAGGCGCCGCTCGACGGCAACGTGCGGGACATCCGCAACATCCTGGGCGTGGCGATGGCCGAGGGGTCCGAGCCACCGTTGATGCCGCCGGCGGACATGAGCCAGTGGGTGCTCCCGACGATTCCGCCGCCGGCCGCACAGCCGCCTGCACAAGAGGAGGTGCCGGGGGCCGAGGAGCTGCTCGACGGCTTCGGCCCGACCAAGGGGGACATGCTCTCCGCTCTGGACAAGCACGGCTGGCATCTGGGGCGGACGGCGGACGGGCTGCACATGAGCCGTGATCAGCTCAAACGCCGGATGAAGAAGTTCGGAATCGAGCGCCCGAAGGGCTAGCGCCCAATCTGGGCGCCCAAGATAGGCGCCCAATCTGGGCGATCGGAGGCGGAAACACTGCGGGCGCGACGGCGTTTCGCGTAGTTGCGGCGGTCACGCCCCCGCGGGACGGCTGGCCCGACCATTGCGATAGGGCCTCGCACGGACCGCGAAGCCCGCAGCCCGAACAAGGAGAACAGAGTCTTGTCCACGAAGAACGCACCCGCAGTCCAACCGCCGGCGTCCCCGGTCGCAGCTCCGGCAGCGCCGGTCGCCGCGGCCCCGGCGACGCCGGCGCCCGCCGCGCCGGCCTCTCCGCCGGCGCCCCCCACTCCCAACGCGGCATCGCTGATCACCAGCACCGCGAACGGGAGCAACCATGGCACGAAGGTCGACCTTCAGGCCGTCTACCAGGCCGTCATCTACGGTCTTCTCACATTCTATCAGGCCACCGACGTCTTCCAGATGGCGGCGGGGACGTTCACGCGCGACGAGCTGATCGCGGAGTTCCAGACCTTCGTCACGGCCGCTCAGAGCACGAAGACGAGCAATCAACAGTGGCGCGCGAACATCCAGACCGAGCGCGGTCTGGAGCTTCACGTGCGCGAGCTTCGCACCGGCGTGCGCGGCATCACCACGGCGCGGTTCGGCGCGGCCGGCGCACAGAACCTCCAGTTCGGCTTCAACCTCCCGAAGCCCCGGACGAAGAGCGCGGAGACGAAGGCCGTCGCCGTCGCAAAGTCCGCTGCGACGAGGAAAGAGCGCGGCACTCTCGGGTCCGTCCAGAAAAAGGACATCAAGGGGAACGTGAACGTGGCGCTCGTCGTCACGCCGGGCGACGCGCCGGCGCAACCGCAGAACGGGGGAGCGCAGGCTGCAAGCGCGCCGCCCCAGGCCGCGGCGCCAATCGGGGCACCGCCGGTGACGGCGCCGACGAACGGGGCTTCTCCGACGGCGCCGGTGACGCCTGCGGCTTCACCGGCGAGCCCGCTGGTGAACAGCGGGCACTGAGCGGAGAGAGGAAAGAGGCGGGCGGCGTCTTCGGGCAGTGAGCCCCGATTGCGTCGTCCGCCGTTTATTGTGACAGCGTCCGTGTAGGGCGTACGGGGAACGCTCGGGGCTCAAGGCTTGCGTCGCCGGGTCTCGAACAAATCGGATATCCGAACAGTTGGGCCACGCCGGCAAGCCACCGCGACGCTGAACCGACACCGGCGAACACGTCCTGCACCTGCGCGCCCTCGTCCTCAGCGACCGCTGGGCCGACGCCATGAACGCTACGCTGCAGCCGGCGCGGACCCGCATCCGCGTCGCCGCGTGACCAGGATCGGAGCCACTCCCCACTGACCTGCGAGACACACGCGGCTTCCGCGCATGTGCGACAGCCTGCGACGCCCCAACCATTCAGACTCTGGCTGTAACAGGGCACCGCAATCCCGCCATCACTCTCCGCCGAGCCGTCGTTTCCTGCACCCTTGCCGTCTCCGGTTTGTGGCGTCGCCTGCGAAGAGCGTCCACACATTCGCATGGCAAGAGCGAGGACAAGATCGCGGGTTGCAAGGTATACTCTGCTCGGGTCCACTATCCACCGCTACTGCTATTACCAGCTATGTGGCAGTCCGTACAATTCGCAGCAGAACAGGCATTGAGCGCAGTGAGCACCATGTAACAGCTCTCCTCGTCCGCATACATCTGGCACGAGTCGAAGCTCCCATCGGCATAAGTTCCACCGGGGCACGCACACTCAAAAAACTCCATGCAGGGACCCTGGATTTCAGTCAACTGCGGACCACACGCCGACTCCGAGCACGCACGGCAGTCTGCCGTGTACCACCCGTTCAGAGTCGCAGCGTAACATGAGGAGCCGAGCCCCGAGTTCATCGAACCGCCTCCGTCGCTTCCGTCACGAGAGTTTGCTCCAGGCGAGCATCCCAAGACGAACGTGATCGCTGCTATGAGGACCGGTGCGCGCATTCTCGTAGGGGCGATGACCATACCTTCTCCCGCCGCCATCGTCACGCTCCACCGTCCGCCATTAGACGGCAGCCAAGACGGTGCTCGGCCGCGACCACATGCATTCTGCCGCATTTGTGTCATTTTACATCATCGAACTTCCACAACGAGCGGCCGCACGTGACCAGAACAATCGACTGGTCGGTGGCATCATATTGGATATCCGAACAACGCACTTCGGCTGGCAGACCGCCGTGTGCCACTTTGATGAGTCCAGAGCCAATTTGCACAACAGCCGGCACAGCCCTTCCAAGCCGGCTATCAAGCAGAGCTGGGTCGTTTCCATCGCCGGCAACGAATACGTTTCCAACCCCGTCTGCGCACATGCTTACCAAGTGCGCCGGTATTGTTAGAATTGTGCCTCCCCAGTCCGGAAACAACGGGCCCCAGTCGATAGCGGACCAAACAGCGTGGCCGAAGCGACTCACGGAACGTACAACAACGGCAGTTGAGGCGCCTCCATGGAGTCACTTTGCATGGAAAGGCCGGCGTACAACGTGCTCCCTGGATCCTTGGCTTTCGCGAAACGCACGACAGCATACCCCGATATGCCGTTTGACTCACCCGTCGACCCTGTCAACGCTGACGGTAGTGTTTGCGACACCGCCTCGGATCCTCCCTCCGCCGCAGCCGGCGGTGGAGGGGGGGATCGGGGGCGTTCTACTCTCTCGGAAGCTGCTCGAGCCCCCGCGCTTCACTTCCCCAGAAACCGCGGCTTCCTCTTCTCGGCGAAGGCGGCGAGAGCCTCGCGACGGTCCTGGCTGACGAGCGTCTTGTCGTAGCTCACCTTCTCGAGCTCGAGGCCCTGCTCCAGCGTGACGTCGAGGGCGCGGTCGATGGCCTGGAGCGCCGCGGCCTGCGCGATGGGGGCTCCTTCGGCGATGGGGCGCATCCACTCGATGGCGTCGTCGACGACGCTCTTGCCCGTCGGCGTGACGCGGTTGACGAGGCCCCAGGCGAGCGCCTCGTCGGCCGTGAGCCGCCGGGCCAGGAGGATCATCTCCTTGGCGCGCGCCTCGCCGACGACGCGCGGGAGCCGCTGCGTGCCGCCGGCGCCGGGGATGATGCCCAGCGACGTCTCGGGGAGGCCGAGCTGGGCGTGCGCGGCGGCGACGCGGAGGTCGCAGCAAAGGGCGAGCTCGAGCCCGCCGCCGAGCGCGGCGCCGTTGATGGCGGCGACGACGGGCTTCGGCGAGTGGTCGAGCGGCCCGAGCTCGCTTCGGTAGAGATCGACCTGCACGCGCACGTCGTTCTCGGTCATCCCTTGCCGCTCCTTCAGGTCGGCGCCCCCGCAGAACGCCTTGTCCCCATCGCCCGTGATGACGATGGCCTGGATGGACGCGTTCGTGACGGCCTCGCGCGCGAGCCGGCCGAAGGCGAGCAGCGTCGCGCGGGAGAGCGCGTTGGCGCGGTCGGCCCGGTCGATGGTCCAGACGGCGATGCCGCCACGCTGCTCGACGCGGATGGGAAAGTCGTCGCTCACTTCTTCGATCCTTTCTTTTTCTTCTTCTTCCCCGCGCCCGTCCCCGTGCCCGTTCCCCCTCCCCCTCCCGTCCCTGCGCTGCCGCCGCCGCTGCCGCCGCCACCCTGCCCGGCCTCGAGCTTCGCGAGGCGCGTCTTCAGTTCCTGGTGCTCTCCCTGCAGCTTGTCCAGCTCCTCGCGGAGCGAGTCGGCCGGACGCTTGGGCTCGCCGAGATCCCGCACCACCTCGCGGATGCGCCGCCGCACGCGCGCGTCGAGATCGCTGTCGAGCCGCTCGCGGAGCGCGCCGCGGGCCTTCGTGTCGCCGAGCTCGCCGAGCGCGCGCACGGCGTCGATGCGGAGGATGGGGTCGCTGTCGTCGAGCAGCAGCTCGATGGTCTCGCGCGTCTTCCGATCGCTCGCCAGCTTGGGCAGCGCCATGATGGCCGCCCGCCGCGCCCGCTGGGGATACCCGTACCGGACGCGCGCCGCGATGTGCGGCACGGCGCGGTCGTCGCGCAGGGCGGCGAGCCCGTCGATGGCCCCCGCGCGCACGACGTCGAACCAGCTCGGCCTCTCCAGGAGGTCCACCAGCATCTCGAACGCGGACACCTGCCGCGTGCGCCCCATGGCCCGCGCCGCCTCGCCCTCGACGAGGTAGCTCGCGTCGCGCATCGCGTAGGGCTTGAGCGCCTCGAGCGCCTCGACGGTGCGGTAGTTCCCGAGGGCATCCATCACCGCGCGCCGCACCCGGGGGTGCCCGGTCGCCCGCGCGAGCTTCAGCGCCTCGAAGCCCTCGCGCGCCTTCAGCTTCCCGAGCGCCGCCGCGCACTCGGCGCGCGTGCCCCAGAACTCGCGCTCGTCGGAGAGCCCTCGCGCGAGCGCCTCGATGCTGGGCGGGTCGTCGGCCCTCGCGAGCGCCTGGGCGGCGAGCCAGCGGCCTCGCGCCGTCGGCGCCTTCGCGAGCTGCGCGCGCAGCATGTCCCCGGGGACCTTCGGCCGCACCTCGCCGACGATGCGCATCTCGGGATCGAGGACGACGAAGGCGGGCCTCACCGGCGCGGGCAGCGCGAAGGACTGCTGCTTCTCGGTCACGCGGAGCGAGCGGCGCGTCACCTGCCCGGCGGTGTCACCGAGATCGAGCTCGAGCTGCAGCTCGAAGCACGCCGGAACGCCGTCGGTCGTCGCCTGCGTCTGCCGCGTCGCGACCGTGAGCACGCCCTTGTCCCAGCCGACCTCGACGTCCATCTCGGGGTGGCCGGGCTTGAGCGTCCACTGCTCGAAGGCGCGCCCGAGGCTTCGGCCGCTGACGTCCTCCATCGCGCGCTGCAGATCGCGCGTCTCGACGACGCCGCGCGCGTGGCTCGCCAGGTACGAGCGCACGCCGCGCCAGAAGAGCGGGCTCCCCACCTCGGTCCGGAGCGCGTGGAGGACGAGCGCCCCCTTTTCGTAGAGGTGCCGGTCGAAGAGATCGAGCGGCGCGTCGTAGTCCTGGCACACGATGGGGCGGCGGTAGCGGCCGTGCGCCTCGCCGACGTACGCGTCGAGGTCCACCTTGAGGCCGTACTCGTACTCGTCGTGGCCGAGGTGCTTCTCGCGCCAGACGTGCTCGAAGTACGTGGCGAAGCCCTCGTTCAGCCAGCCCTCGTACCAGGCGCGGCACGTGACGTAGTCGCCGAACCACTGGTGCGCGAGCTCGTGGGCGATGAGATCGTCCGACGAGACGTCGAGGACGGCGCGCTCGTCGAGCAGGATGTGCTCGTACATCGTCGTCGCCGTCGTGTTCTCCATGCCGCCGAAGATGAAGTCCGCGACGACGATCTGCGCGTACCGGTTCCACGGGTAGGGGACGCCCGTCACCTCGCTGAAGTGCTCGATCATCTGCGGCGTGCGCGCGAAGGTCCGCCGCCCGTCCTCCTCGCGCCCTTTCGGGACGAGGTACGCGAGCGGCACCTCGCGGTCGCCCGCCTTGGCCTTGTCGGTGAGCTCCGCGAACTCGCCGGCGGCGAGCGTGACGAGGTAGCTCGAGTGCGGCTCGCTCATCTTCCAGTGGTAGGTCCAGTCGCCGTCCTTCGGCTTGGAGCTCGACACGAGGGCGCCGTTCGACAGCGCGTACCAGCCGGCGGGCACGTGGGCGACGAGCTCGGTCGTCATCTTGAGGTGGGGGCTGTCGTGGCAGGGGAACCACTGACGCGCGTCCTCCTCCTGGCACTGCGACCACACCTGGCGCGGGCGGGCCGGGTAGTGCTCGTCGGGCTCGAGGAAGTAGAGGCCGCGGCGGGGCGTCGCGTGGTAGGCGACGAAGACGCGGGCCTTCTCGCGTCCCGGCTCGAGGGTGACGCGGAGCGCGCGGCCGTCGTAGTGCCAGGGGGCGGCCTTGCCGTCGACGGTGACCTCGCGAAGCTCGAAGCCGACGGCGTCGAGGAGCAGCTCGTCGGCGACGGGGTCGACGCGGCGGACGTCGAGGGTCGCCTTGCCGCGGAGGCTGCGGGTGGCGACGTCGAGGGCCACGTCGAGAGCGAGGTGGTCGATCGCGAAGGGTCGATCGCGCTCGAAGTGTCGGGTGCTGGTGGGCAGCGGGAAGGGGCGGCCGGCGGCGGCCGAAGAGGCCTGGTGCTCGGCGGACCCGATGGACGCGCAGCCGCACCGCGCGTGCAGGCGATGCTCGAGGGGCATGGGAAACGGCAGCTTCACACGACGCAGCGCGTGAACGGAAGGGCCTCCTCGACGCGCGCCGGTCGCGGGGTAGACTCGCGCGATGCGTTTCCGTCACTCCACAGTGAGTTTCGCCGTGGCGGGCGCCCTGGCCGCGTGCGCGACGTCGGGCGCGGACAACCTGCACGGCCCGGTCTACGAGAACGAGGCGGGGCCCGCGCAGGAGGGCGGCGCGGATGCGGCGGCGGAGACGAGCACCGGCGGCGCCGCGGGCGGGGACGCGGGCGGAGACGTCGCGGCGGTGGACGGCCCCGTGGAGAGCGCGGCGGCGGAGGGCGGCGGCCCGGGGGACGGCGCGTCCGAGACGGGCGGCGATACGGGGACGCCGGAGACGGGCGTCCCGGAGGACACGGGGGCGCCGGAGACGGGGGCGACCTGCACGTCGTCGATGGCCCTCCTGGCGGCGAGCGCGTCGTCGCTGGGCGAGGCGGTGTACGGGCATGGCCTGTGGTCGACGGCGACCACGGTGACGGGCGGAGCCGCGGCGGCGCCCACGCTGGTGCCGCTCGGGAGCGGGTACCTCGCGTCGTTCGTCGGCGCGGGCGCGACCGGCGACCTGCCGCTGAAGTGGACGGCCTACGCCGGCTCGTCGTGGACGGCGCCCGCGGCCATCGGCGCCGCGCTCGGCCAGGGCACGCCGGCGCTCGCCGTCATCGGGACGACGGGGCACGTCGTCTACTGGGGCAGCGACAGCAAGTTTTACCACGGCACGTACTCGGGCTCGGCGTGGGACGCGGCGAGCGATCCCGTCGGCGGGAGCGGCGCGTCGCAGAGCTTCGGCCCGAGCGCGCCCGCGGCGGCGTCCACGGGGACGACGCTGCTCGCCGTGCAGTCGGGGTCGAACGGGCTCGTCTACGACGAGTCGTGGACCGGGAGCTGGCAGGCGGCGACCGCGCTCGCCGGATCGTCGGTCGTGAGCGACCTCTCGCCCGCGGTCGTCGCGATGAACGGAGGCGCGGCCGAGCTCCTGCAGGTGTTCGTCCACGCCGGCGACGCGGGGAGCTACTACCTGGAGTACGCGACGCGCACGGCCGGCACGTGGTCGGCGCCCGCGAACGTCTACGCCCAGGGCACGACCATCGCCTACGCGGGGACGACGCCGGCGCTCGCCGCGCTTCCCAGCGGCGGGGCGATCCTCGCGTGGCAAGGCTCGAGCCCGGCGTACCCGTACGTCTCGACGTACAGCGCGGCAGGTTGGACCGCGCCCGTCGCGGTCTCGAGCGACACGCTGCTGTCGCCGCCCTCGGTCGCGCCGGGCGTATGCGGCGCGGATGCGGTGATGGCCTACGTGAAGACCGGCGGCGCCGTCACCGTCGTGACGACCAGCGGCGGGACGTGGGCGACGCCGCAACCCATCGCGGGCGCGACGGGCATGCAGTGGGTCGCCGTGGCCGCCGTTCCCTGAGGCGCCGCGGCCGCCGTTCCCCGAGGCGGGATATGTCCGGGACGGGGACCCCGTTGAAGGGGGGCCCGTGCCTGCCTCCTCCCAGAAAGCCGTCCGCTGGGCACCGCTGGCGATCGCCGCGGCCGTCCCGGCGCTCCTCTTCTTCGTGCTCCCGCCGCTCTCGCGGAGCGGTCTCTGGGATCCCTACGAGCTGAACGTCGCCGACTTCGCGCGACGGATCGCGCTGCAGCTCTTCCACGCGAGCGATCTGGCGCTCCAGGGAGCCGACAACTCCCTGCCTCACCTCAACGATCTGGGACGCCCCGAGCTCCCGTTCACGTCGATCGCGCTCGGGTTCCGGCTCTTCGGGTTGCACGAGTGGGCGGGGCGGCTGCCGCTCGCGCTGTGGGGGCTGGCCGGCGTGCTCGCGACGTACGCCTTCGTCGCGCGCCTCTTCGATCGGCGGACGGGCGTCTACGCGGCGATCGCGCTCTCGACGATGCCCGTCTACTTCGTGCAGGCCCGCACGATGCTCGGCGACGTGTGCACGATGGCCGGGCTCGCGATGGCGTTCGGCGGCCTCGCGGTGGCGGCGTTCGACCGGGACGAGGACGGTCCCACGACGCTGCTCCGGCGTGCGCCGTGGCTGGCGATGGCCGCCGCGGGCCTCTTCGTCGGCCTCGAGAGCCACGGCGCGCTGCTCGGCATGGGGGTCCCGCTGCTCGGCGTGGGGCTCTCGTGGGGAGTCTCCCGCGTCGGCGCGCGCGCTCGGGGGAGGGACGTGATCGGGGACGTCGTCGGGGCCGTCGCGCTCTTCGCGGGGCTCGGCGTCGTGGCCTTCGCCGTGCGCGCGCTCGGCTCGCCCGAGGCGAGCAAGGACCTGAGCCTCTGGATCGGGGCGATGGTGCACGCGCCCGCGAAGGCGCCCACCTACGACGCGTACATCGGCGCGATCGGACACGCGCTCGCGCCGTGGAGCGCGTTCCTCCCCTTCGCGTTCGGCCGGCTGTTGCTCGTGCCGACGGGGCGCATCGGGGCGGTGGGCGAGCGGGAGAGCCTGTCGCGCGTCGCCGTCGTGGTCGGCTCCGCCGTGGCGCTCGTGGGTCACGGCTTCCTCGCGTCGCGCACGGAGGCGGTGGCCTTCACGGGGCCCGCGCTCTGCGCCGTGGCGTGCGCGGTGGCCATCCGCGACTTCGAGCGCGGCGCGCACGCGTCGATCGCCGTCGGCCTCGGGACGCTGCTCCTCGCGGCCATCCTCCACCACGATTTCCACGAGCTCCCCGAGAAGGCCACGCTCGCCTTCGGGATCTCCGGCGCCACGTTCCCCGAGAGCTTCAAGGCGACGGCGCTCACGCTCTGGTGGGTGGTGCTGGGGGGCTTCGCGTCGTGCGCGTTCTTCACCTGGGTGGAGCGCGACGCCCGGCGCACGCCGTTCGATCCGGCCACGTACGGCAAGGTCCTGCGCACGCTGCGCGAGGCGTACGACGGTCTCCTCGCGCTCCTCTACCTCGCCACGGTGGTCGGCGCCGCGCTGGCGGGCGCCGTCGTCTTCTTCGGGCTGCGTTTGCATGCGCACTGGCTGCCGGGCGTCTCCGCGACGATGCGCGATCTCGCGCTCAACGCGTGGTGGGTCGTGGCGTTCGCGCCGCTCGGCGCCGTGTTCGGGCTGCTCTTCGCGTGCGACCTCTGGCTCTGGGCGTTCGGGCGCTCGCAGCCGGCGTCGCTCGCGTCGATGACGCGCGGCCTCGAGCCGCCCATGGCCCTTTTGGCGCGCCTGCGGGCGCCGGCCGACGAGGACGACGATCCGTACGCGACCTGGGTCGCCTGGATCGTCCTCGTGCCGATGATGCTCCTGGCGACGCCGCTGCTCCTCGTGATGGGCCTCGTGGGGGACCTGCTCCGTCACCGCGCGCCCGCGCTGGCGCTCGGAGGCGCGGTCGTCGGCTTCGTGCTCTGCTTCTTCTACTACCCGGCGCTCGCCAACCAGCTGTCGCCGAAGGAGGTCTTCGAGAGCTACCGCCGCGACTGCGCCGGCGCGCCGCTCGCTCTCCTCGGCGTCGGAGGGCGCACGGCGGCGTACTACTCGGGGGGTCGGCCGCAGGCGATGAACGATCCGGCGAGCGCGTACCGCTGGCTCGCGGCGGGCGGCGGCGAGCGGCGCTGCCTGGCCATGAAGGCCGACGAGCTCCCCAAGCTCAACGAGCTGTGGCGCGAGCACACCGGCAGCGCGGGGCGACCCGCGGAGAACCTGCCGGTCCTCGACGCGCGATCGAGCCAGATCCTCCTCGCGTCGTCGACCCTCGGCGCGGACGAGCGCAACGAGAACCCGCTGGGGCCGGTCGTGCTGGCGTCCGCGCCGCATCCGCAGCGCCCGCTCGACGTGAACCTCGACGACCAGCTCCAGGTGCTCGGGATCGACACGTTCGACGAGCACGGCCGACTCGTCGAGGCCGTCAGCCCGGGACGCACCTACCACCTCGTCACGTACTACCGCGTCCTCGGGCGGGTCACGACCGAGTGGCAAGCCTTCCTCCACATCGACGGCAACGGGCGACGCCACAACGACGGCGACCACAAGCCCCTCAACGGCAAGTACGCGATGGCCCTCTGGCTGCCGGGCGACGTCGTCGCCGACGACCACGAGCTCAAGCTGGAGCCGAACTTCGGCTCGGGCAACTACACCATCTGGTTCGGGCTGGCGGTGGGCGACAAGTGCACCGAGCGGCTGCGCGTGAAGAGCGGGGCGAGCGACGGGTGCAACCGCATCCAGGGGGGCACCCTGCGGGTGCAGTGAGGCGCAAGTGCGTCTCGACGGGTCTCGTGACCGATAATTTGCATGACAGGCGCAAATTGTTGAGTCAAGGTTCCGCGCATGCTCGGCGGGCGATGGCTCCTCCTCTCGGTCACGGCGGCGGCGATGCTCGCGGTGGGCGCTTGCGGGGCGTCGAGCGCCTCGAACGGGGCTCCTCCGCCGGGGGCCGGGGCCGCGGACGCGGCGAGCTCCTCCTCTTCTTCGTCCGGTTCTTCGTCCGGCGGGGGCAGCGGCTCGAGCTCGGGCGGCGCGAACGAGGGCTCGGAGGGCCACGGCGACGCCGGCGATGAGGGAGGGCTCGACGGCGACGCAGCCGACGCCGGGCCCCCGCGCGCGGACATCCCCGCCATCGCCTGCCCCGACACCGTGGGCGCCGTTTACGCGACGCCCACCGGGATGCCGGCGATGACGATGGCCCTCCGCGGCGCCGTTCTGACCTGCGCGCAGGACGTCTCCTACACGGTCAGCGACGTCGCGGCGAAGCTCGCCGCCAAGAGCGTCACCGGCGTCACCGCCTCGAGCGGCGCCAACTTCTACCGCATCGCGTACCGGACGTACCGCGACGACGGCGTGCCCGGCGTGTCGACCGCGGGCGTCTACCTGCCCACCGTGCCGAGAGCGCTGCCGCTGCCCGTCGTCGCCGTCGCGCATCCGACCGAGGGCCTCGCCCCGAGCTGCGCGCCCTCGATGACCGCCACGAGCCTCGACGACCTCGCCCTGCCCTGGGTCGCCCACGGGTTCGCCGTCATCGCGACCGACTACGCGGGCCTCGGCAACGCCGGCGTGCAGGGGTACACGGACAACCACGACCAGGCGCACTCGCTGCTCGACTCGGTGCGCGCGCTGCGGGCGATGTTCGACCCGAGCGTCTTCGACCAGCGCGTGCTGCTCGTCGGCTACAGCCAGGGAGGCGGCGCGGTGCTCGCCGCGCAGGGGCTCGCGGGGAGCTACGGCGCCGCGGGCAACATCGTGGCGGCGGTGGTCTTCGCCGCGGAGTACTTCGGGAGGAACGACGCGTTCGGGTACGAGCAGCTGCTCGAGGATCCGTCCGAGCTGACCATCGTCACCGGCGTCACGCGCCCCGTCGTCGCCACGACGCGCGACTACGCGTTCGCGTACAACGTGCTCGGCCCCGCCAACGCGGCGGTGACCTTCCCGGCGTCGCTGCAATCGGGCGTCCCGAGCTCGCTCATGTCGATCTGCGAGGTGCCCTTCGGCGGCTACATCCAGGGCGTCGCGCCCACCGTCGGCGATCTGTTCGACGCGGAGTTCCGTGCCTCGCTGCTCGCCTGCCTCGGCAGCCCGGCCGCCGCCGATGCGGGCACCGACGACGGCGGCGTCGCGACGTGCTCCGGCGTGGCGAGCCAGTTCTACACGTGGATGCAGAACGACCTCGTGCCGCCGGATCCGGCCGGCGCGCCCGTCCTCTACGTGCAGGGCCTCGCCGACACCGTCATGCCCCCCGACCAGGAGGCCGCCTGCAACATCGACCAGCTGCAGGCCGCCGGCGTCGACGTCCAGGTCTGCGTCGATACGCCGGCGGAGCACACCACGGTCGTCCCGCGGAACGTGGCCTTCGCCCTCCAGTGGAGCGAGGCGAAGCTCTACGGCGGGACACTGCCGACCTGCTCGTCCTCGGGCATGCCGGCGTGTCAGCCGTAGAAGCTCCGCAGCTCGCCCGCGTCAGCGATGGCCGCCGCCGTGGCCGCCGCCGCCGTGACCACCGCCGCCGTGGCCACCCCCACCGCGCGCGCCACCGAAGTGCGCGCCGCCGTAGTGACCGCCGCCGTAATGGCCGCCGTACCCGTAGTGACCGCCGTAGCCATAGTGGCCGCCGAAGCCGCGACCGTAGACGAAGCGACCCCCGTAGTAATGACCCCAGGCGCCGCGGCCCCAGAAGGGCGAATGGATCCACGCGCCACGGTAGTAAGGACCCCAGCCCCAGGGCGAGACGTACCAGGTCCAGCCGTAGGACGGCGTGTACAGGTACACGTACGGCTGGCTGCCGACGTCGTAAGCCGTCGTGCCGGAAGGCACCCAGACCCAGCCTTCACCATCGATGTATTGCCACTCCCCGGTCCCTTGTACGGGTACCTGCTGCGGCGGAGGCGTCGCGTTCTCGGGCGGGGGAGGAACGTACTGCGGCGGGGCCGCGTACTGAGGAGCGCCCGACTGCGGTGGCGCGGCCTGCGGTTGCGCCTGAGCCGCGGGCGGCTCGACTTGGACGTTCTCTTCCGCCGATTGCGCCAGCGCGCTTCCGGCCAACATCGGGACCAACGACAAGCTACCGAGCAGCGCGACCATTGCCTTCATGGCAGCACCTCCATTCGAGAAGTTAAGCGCGCGAAACGACCGCGCCATGCCCATCACCCATTCTGTTGGCAAGACGCGCGCCACGTCCGGGACGAGCCGCCCCACGCCACGGGCCGCCAGGGGCAGCGCGTCCCGAGGACGCAGCTCAGCGGTCGCCGACGTGGCCGCACTCGGCCTCGACCTTTTCGCGGAGACGCGAGACGGGCGCGAGCCGTCTTCTCTCGCGCTCCACCGCGAGCAGCCCATCGTGGGCCTCGCGGCAGCGCCCGTCGTCGAGCGCGCGGTTCGTGGCGTCGTCGCGCTCCTGCAGGGTCATCGCCGCGAAGTGATCCGTCTGATCGTGCCACCCGACGACGCCGATGGACACGGCCAGCACGCCGCAGCAGACGCCGAGGATGACGCGCGTCGTCTGCTCCGAGTACCGGTAGCCGCGACGCCACATCGCGGCGATGGCTCCGCCGGCGAAGGCGCCGCCCATGTGCGCCGCGTTGTCGATGTGCCCGCCGCTCAGCCGAGACAGGATGCCGAAGACGATGACGAAGCCGAGCCACCGGACCATCGCCTGCGTGAGCGGACCGCGCCAGCCCTGCACGCGCCAGCCGAGCACGAGCGCCGCCGCGAGCACGCCGGAGATGGCGCCCGACGCGCCGACGGTCACCTGGGCGATGCGCTCCATCGTGGTCGCGCCGATGCTCAGCAGGTTGCCGACGATGCCCGCCAGCAAGTACATCGGCGCCATCCGCGCCGAGCCGACGTTCTTCTCCACGATGGGCCCGGCCTGCCAGAGCGCGACCATGTTGAAGGCGAGGTGCAAGATGCCGTCGTGCAAGAAGCACGCGGTGACGAGCGTCTCCCAGCGGTTCTCGCCGATGGTGGCGAGCGAGTAGCTGCCCCCGAAGGCGAGCTCCTCGTGGATGGGCAGGTGCATGAGCGACTTGCCGCCGCTCAGCACGAGCTGGACGAGCCACACCGCGACGTTGACGGCGAGGAGCGCGCGCGTGACGGGCGCCTGATCGAGCCATCCCCGAGGGACGAGGCGGGCGTCCTCCTCCGGCGGGCCCGCGTAGACGGGGCGCGGCGGGGACGGAGGCGAGGAGCTCACGAGGGGTGGACCCGGGGTATAGGACACGCGCCGTGGCCCTGCTAATCCCGCCCATTTCTTGGCCTCCGCCCCGGCGCTCCGATACGAGAATCCTGGGATGGAACCCCTGGTCCGCGCGTCGCTGCTCCTGCGCACGCTGCTTCGACGGGGGCACGGCGTGCTCATCGCGTGTGGGCTCGCGGCCTACGTGGTGTACGGCGGCGCGGCAGGCGAGGTGGGGCCGGGGCAGGTCGCGGCCGTGCTCGTGTGGGGGCTGCTCCTCGTGTCGCGCGTGCGTCGCAAGATGCGCGTCACCGGGGACGCGCCCACGGTGCTCGACGTGGAGCTCGGCGTGCTGCTCGCGGTGGCGCTCGAGGCGGCGCTCGTCCGGTTCGACGGCGGGCTGAGTGGACGGTTCTCGCCGGCGCTCTACGTCCTCGTCGCGCTGGTCGCGGCGTTCGCGCGCCCCGGCGCGGGGATCGTCGTCGTGGGGTTTCTCCTCTGCCTCGAGGCGGCGCTCCGCTTTCTCACGCTGGACGAGCTCGACACGAGCGGCTTCACGACGCACGCCTGCTTCGTCGGCGCCTTCGCGCTGCTCAACCTGGCGCTGCTCCGCGCCGAGGTGGCGCGCGTGCGGGCCACGGCGAGCGCCCGGGTCGAGGAGCAGCTCGTGCGCATCAAGGAGGACGCGCGGAGCTACCGCCTCCTCGGCGCCGGCGAGACGGGCGAGGCCCGCGAGACCACCGACCGCGACGCCACGGTCCGGAGCGACCGCAGCGCGAGGGCCAGCGTGGAGGAGATCCACCAGTCGGTGCACTACGCGCTGGAGCTGCTCCGGCGGTCGCTCGATCTGCACACCGCGGTCCTTCTCTGGCTGAACGACGCCGGCACGCACCTTCGCATCAGCGAGCTCTCGACGGGATCCGACGACATCCACGACGCGCCCTTTCCGGCCGGCGACGGCGTCCTCGGCGCGGTGCTCGCGCACAGGGCGCGCGTCTCGCTGCGGGGCCTCAAGCCCTCGTACAAGGTCCCCTATTATGCCGGGCCGTGCCCGGTGCGCGCGCTCGCGGCCATCCCGGTGCTCGAGGGCGAGACGCTGCGCGGCGTCCTCGCCGTCGATCGCCTGGACGACCGGGAGCTCTCGCCGCACGAGGTGGAGATCGCGTCGCAGGCGGCCCGGTTCTGCCTGCGCGCCATCCAGAACGAGCGCGTCTTCCTCCAGCTCGAGCGCGCGAAGGTCGAGCAGGGGAAGCTCTACCGGGCGGCGCAGGCCCTCGGCGCGGCGCTGAGCGAGAAGGACGTCGTCGAGGCGGGGGTGCGGGCGGCGCGCGAGATCGCGAGCTTCGATCTCGCCGCGGTGACGGTCTACGAGGAGTCGACGCGGACGCACGAAGTGGTGGCCGCCAAGAGCGCCGACGGCAAGATCGACGATCTGGTCGGCGTGCGCTTCTCGCAGAACTCGGGGCTCGTCTCGATGGTGGTGCAGAACCGCTGCGCGCTCCCCTACCGCGGCGAGTACGAGGCGGGCCGGCAGGTCGTGCTGAGCAAGCGCCTGCCCTGGCCGACGCACCCGAGCCTCCTCGTCTTGCCGCTGCTGATGCACGAGCGCGCGCTCGGGACGCTCATCCTCGGCGCCAAGCGCCGCCACGCCTTCTCGGACGCGGCGCGCCCGACGCTGGAGGTCCTCGCGAGCCACCTCGCGGTGAGCCTCTCGAACGCGCGCATGGTCCACAAGCTGGAGACGATGGCGACGACCGACGGCCTGACGGGCCTCTTCAACAAGCGCGCGATGCTCGACTCGGCCGAGCAGAAGATCGCCGCCGCCGCGCGCTTCCACCGCAAGCTCGCCGTGCTCGTCGTGGACATCGACTTCTTCAAGAAGGTGAACGACACCCACGGGCACGACGTGGGCGACCTCGTCATCAAGGGGCTCGGCCAGGTGCTCGAGCGGCAGAAGCGCAACACCGACGTCGTCGCGCGCTTCGGCGGCGAGGAGTTCGTCGTGCTCTGCGAGCAGACGGACGAGAACGGCGCGATGCTGCTCGCCGAGCGGATCCGCGAGGAGCTCGAGAAGACGAGCTTTCGCACGCCCGGCGGCGCGGTGTCGGTGACGTGCTCGATCGGGCTCAGCACGTTCCCGGAGGCAGGGCCCGGCTGGGAGGGTCTCTTCAAGGCGGCCGACGAGGCGCTCTACGTGTCGAAGAGGTCCGGGCGGAACAAGTGCACCGCGTGGCGGGCGCCCTCGGTGCGAAGGCTGGTCGTCGGCGGGCGCTGAGACGGTGGGGTCCCTCGGCCGCTTCGCGGCCTCGGGATGACAGCGCCAGGGGGACGACAGCCAGGGGGATGACAGCGCCAGGGGGATGACAGCCAGGGGGATGACAGCGCCAGGGGACGACAGCCAGGGGGATGACAGCCAGGGCGTCAGCGAGACGGCGGGGTACTCGGCGGTCCCTTCGATGACGGCGGCGAGACTTCGACGACCTTGCCGGCGTTCTCGGCGCGCGCCTTCTCGTACTTCACCCTCGCCTCCTCGCGGCTCGCGTCGAGCCTCCCTTTGACCTCCGCGGCGACCTTCCGCAGCTGAGCCGTAGGCCAGCCGAGGGCGCGCGAAATCCTGGCCCGAAAGCCTTCCATCGACGGATGCCTCTTCCGGGCCATACTATGGCCCTTTCGGGGAGAACCGATGGCATTGTCACAGGTTGCCGCCTTCGTGGCGGGTTTTGCGACGGGATGGGTTGGACGCAGCGTCACAGGCTCGTCACGCGAGGCGCTCGTTCAGACGCTCGTCGCCGCACACAAGCTCCGCAACGGAGCGCGGCGCATCGTGGCCGAGCAGGTCGAGTGGGCCGAGGATCTCCTGGCCGAGGGCCGCGCTCGCTACGATCTCCTTCGCGAGGGAGCGCCCATCGACGACGAGGTTCCGCCCCAGGTGCTCGAGATGAAGAAGAGGGAGCGCGCTGCGTGAGCGACGCCCCCGTCCGCGACCGCCTCCGCCTGGTGTCGCACTTCCCCGGTCGGCTGCGGGTGCGGGCGGAGATGTTCCGCGTCATGCCCGAGGTGGCCGACGAGGTCGTCACGCGCCTGCGCCTCGAGCCGGCCGTCACGGGGACGGAGACGTCCGCCGTCACCGGGAGCATCCTCGTGCTCTACGATCCCGGCGCACTCCAGCTGCCACGGCTCGTGCAGCTCATCGTGCGGACCGGCCGGCTCTCCGGGCTCGAGGTGGACGCCTCCGAGGACTGGACGAAGCGCGAGCCGCCGGGCGAGCGCCTCCGCGTCGGGATCGGCCAGCTGAACCAGCGCATGCGCGAGGCCACCGGCGGCCGCCTCGACGGGCGCGTCGCCGTGCCGGGCGCGCTGCTCGTGGGCGGGCTGGCGCTCCTCTTCCGCGCCCCCATCGTCCCCAACTGGTGGGACCTCACGTTCTGGGCGTACAGCACCTTCCACAACATGAACCCGCACGCGCCGCGACGATCCGCGCGCGACGATGGATACGACCGGGACGGCCGTGGCGGCGACGACGCGCCCTGAGCTCTCGGAGGTCGCCGTCCGCGTACGCCTGCCGGGGGAGCCGGTCGCGGACGTGGGCGCGCTGGCCGAGTGGATCCGTCGCCACGATGGCGTCCTCTCCGTCGTGCACGACTCGCCGAGCGGGACCATCGTCGTCCGGTACGACGAGAAGCGCGCGGCCGGTCGGTTCTTCCGCGGCGCGCTGCTCGACCGGGCACGCGCGGCGCGCGCGAAGGCCCCGCTCGAGCCGCGCCGGCTCGCCGTGTCGATCGCGCACGAGCTCCCCGGGCGCGTACGCCTCCGCGTCGCCGACGCCCCGCCCGAGGGCATCGCTCGCCTCGCGGCCTTCATCGACCGCCTCGACGGCGTCGCGCGCGCCCGCGCGTCGCCGGGCAGCGAGTCCATCCTCGTCCTCTTCGACCCGGGGGTCACGAGCGCGCGCACGCTCCTCGATCGCATCGAGGAGGCCCCTCCGACGCTCTGGCCGGCGGCCCCCACGGCGGCGCGGCGGCCGCACGTCGAGTGGCTGAAGACGGGGTTCAGCACGGCGGTGCTCGCGGCCGCCGTCACCGGCGTCGTGCCCGCGCCCGTCATGCTGGGGGCCGTCGCGCTCACCGCGATTCCCCCGTTTCGCCGGGCCATCAAGAGCCTCGCCAGCGGGCACGTGAACGTCGACGTCATGGACGCGACGGCCATCACCGTCTGCCTCGTGCGCGCCGAGCCCATCACCGCGAGCATCGTCACGGCGCTGCTCGCCCTGGGGGACCTCGTGCTCGACCGGACGCACGCCCGCGCGCGCACGGCCATTTCGCGCCTCATGCAGCTCGACGACGGCGAGGCGTTCGTCCTCGTGTCGCCCGACGCGCCGCCGAAGCGCGTCCACCCGCGCGAGCTCGGGCCCGGCATGCGCATCGTCGTCTACCCGGGCGCCCGCGTGCCGGCGGACGGTGTCCTCGTCGAGGGCAGCCTCGCGGTCGACGAGAAAGCGCTGACGGGCGAGAGCGTCCCGCGCGAGCGCGTCGCGGGCGACCGCGTGATGGCGGCGAGCGTCGCGGTGCACGGGCAAGCGGTGGTCGAGGTCGAGCGCGCGGGGGGCGACACGGTGGCCGCGCGCATCGTGCAGATCCTCGAGGGCGCCGGCAGCAAGCCGATGACGCTCCAGCGGAACGCCGAGCGCGTGGCCGACAGGCTCGTCCTGCCGACGTTCGGCGCGGCGGGTGCGGCGTGGGCGCTCAGCGGCATGGTCGATCGCCTGACCAGCGTCCTCATCACGGACTTCGGGACCGGCGTCCGCGTCGCCGTTCCCACCTCGGCCCTGGCGGCGATGACGCTCGCCGCGCGCGCCGGCGTCCTCGTGAAGGGGGCGACGTTCCTCGAGCGCCTCGCCGAGGCGGACACCGTCGTCTTCGACAAGACGGGCACGCTCACCCTCGGCGTGCCGGAGGTGACGCGCATCGTCGCTCTGGGCCGCTGGGACGACGTGGAGATCGCCAGCTTCGCGGCGGCCGCGGAGAGCAACCAGTCGCACCCCATCGCCGACGCCATCCGTCGCCACGCCGAGCGCATCGGGGCGCCGCGGCGCGACGCCGAGAACGGCACCGAGTCGTACCGCATCGGCCTGGGCCTGCACGCGCTCGTTCAGGGCCATCACGTGCTCGTCGGCAACGCGCGGATGATGCGCGAGAACGGCGTCGATCCGGCCAGAGCCCTCCCCGTCTGCGACGAGCTGGGGACGTCGGGCGCCTCCTGCGTGCTCCTCGCGATCGACGGAAAGCTCGCCGCCGTCCTCGGCTACGCCGACGCCCCGCGACCCGAGAGCGCCGAGGTCGTGAGCCTGCTCAAGGCGGGAGGCCGGCGGCGCGTGCTCCTGCTCTCGGGGGACGCGCGCGCGCCCGTGCAGGCCATCGCGCGCATCGTCGGGATCGACGAGGCGGTGGCGGAGGTGCTCCCGACGAACAAGGCGGAGGTCGTGCGGCGCCTCAAGAGCGAGGGACGCAAGGTCGCGATGGTGGGCGACGGGATCAACGACGCCCCTGCCCTCGCCGAGGCCGACGTCGGCATCTCGCTTCACGGGGGCACCGACGTGGCGCTCGAGACGGCGGACGTGGTCTTGCTCGAGGGGGGTCTCGCGCGGCTTCCCGCGGTCTTCGAGGTCGCCGATCAGGCGATGGCGCGCGTGAAGCAGGTGCTGGGGATCGTGCTCTTGCCGAACGTGGTGGCCATCGCCGCGGGCGCCTTCGGGCTCATCAACCCGGTCCTCGCCGCCGTCGTCAACAACGGCTCGACCATCGCCGCCGCCGGCCACGCCCTCGCGCCGCTACTCCGCCGTCGCGCGCGCTGAGCCGTTCGCCATCGAGACGAGGACGCCGGGGGGCAGTTCCTCGCCGCTCGCGAGGTGCCGGCAGATGCGATCGACGCGCGCGAGGTCGACCTCCCGGCCGAGCCCCTTCGCCACGCGCCGCAGGAACCGGCGCTCGCTCGGGCAGAGCGTCCGGTCGGTCGCCGCGATGAGGTAGAGCACGTCGAGCAGCGGGCCGTGCATCGCCGGCGGCAGGCGCGGAAGCGCCTCGAACCACTCCTCTTCGTCCTCGCCCAGCGCCTTGTCGAGCGCCAGCACGCGCCGGGCCTCGGGCGACAGGTGCTCCATGATGAGCGCGACGGCCATCACCTCCTCGTGCGCGGCGTCGCCGTCGACCGTCGCCAGCAGCCACGCCCCCTCGACGAGGACGCCGGGCTCGGTCACGCCGGTGAGATCGAGCCGGTCGAGCGTGTTGCGGAGAGCCCGCCGGTAGCGCACGTACTTGCGGACCGCCGCGGCGAGCCGGCGCGTGCCGAGGTAGTTCCACCGCGCCGCCACGGCGATGCCCACGACCGGCAGCACGTTCTTGATGACCGCGTCCTCGAGCAACTTGCGCCCGATCTTCTTGGCGAGGTCCCCGTCCTCCAGCTCCATCAGCTTCGAGGTGAGCCCGCGCGGGTGCTCGGGCTCGTCGCCCTCCTCCGCGTCGGTGGCCTTCTTCTTCACGTCGACCTCGAGCGCGAGCGCGAACAGCGTGGCCACCTCGCCGACGTCGTCCGGATCGAACGGGACGCCGTAGATCGACGCGAGGTCGCACGCGAGATCGATCTGGAGGAGCGACGTGTACGTGCCCTCGAGGGTCATCGCGAGGAGCGTGGCCGGGATGCCGATCGGCGCGGCCAGGCCCTCGCTGAAGAGCGACGCGAGCTCGCCGGCGCTCGAGAGGGTGGCGGCGGCGACGGCGGTCGTCACCGTCTTCGCTGCGACGCGCTTGATTTGCCGCTGCGCGCGCTGCTCGACGTCGAGCCCGGGGTAGACCTTGTCCCAGTGGTCGGCGTGGACCTCGGCGGCGTGCTTCTTCACGTGCGAGGCGATGACCTTGCGGAACCAGCTCCCGTCGCGGAGCGAGTCGACCCCGAGCTGCTTCGCGGCGTCGCGGATGCGCGCGAGCTCCTCCTCGTGGCCGCGCTCCTCTTCGGCGCTGGGCGTCGTCGGCGCGGCGGGGGCGTCGTCGGTCATGAGGCCCGCTCCCTGTCGGCGGTGGCTCCGTCGTCGCTCGCCGCTCGCTGATGGTCGCGGTGCCGTGCCTTGCGGCTCGCGAAGAGGTCCTTGAGGCCCGCCATCGTCACCTCGGGAGGCGGCGTCTCCGGGTGCAGGATGTACTCGTCGAGCCACCGGGCGAGGAACTCGGTGAGGGCGACGGCGGTGATCGCGTTGGAGAACATGCCCACGATGGGCACCAGCCCGATCGAGAAGTTCGCGACGAGGCGCGCCCCCGCCCCGTACCAGACGATGCGCTGGAGAGACCGCCAGGGGAGCTTGAGCACGGAGACGCCGCGCGAGCGGGCGAGTCGCACGACGAGGTAGTAGTGGATGCCGACGACCAGCAGCTCGTCCGCGGCCGGGATCGGTTGGGTGAAGAAGCTGACGACGGCGGCGACGCCGGAGGCGCGGTTCGTGATGCGGCGCGATTTGCGTTCCATGGGCCCCGAAGGCTCGGTTTCATTGAGCGTACACGGGAAACCTCGACAGAACGCGCCGCCGTGCGCATGCTTCGGAGTGCGATGCCTGACGACAAGCCGAACGCATTCGAGGACGTCCGCAAGGGCCTGGGCCTGCTCTTCCGCGCGGCGAAGACCACCGTCGAGAAGCTCCCCACGAAGGACCTCGAAGAGGTCGTGGTGACGAGCGCCCGGGAGGTCGGCCGCGCGCTCGAGAACGTGGGGAAGACGATCGAGCGCGAGGTCTTCGGCAAGGACAAGAGCGTCGGCCAGAAGGACGGCGGCGCATCCACGCCCGAGGCGAAGGACGAGACGCCGAAGGACGAAGAGCCGCCGAAGCCGCCCGAGGTCTAGAGCAGCGCCCTCCAGAAGTCCGAAGGCCCTGCGCTCTGCTGTCATCCTGAGGCCGAAGGCCGAAGGACCCCACGGATCCCAGCGGGGTCCTTCGCTGCGCTCAGAATGACGGCGAGGGGCGGCGGCGCCGGAGGAGCGCGAGGCCGAGGAGCAAGAGGCCGCCCACGGCGCCGCGGTCGCGCGCGGGCACGCCGCCGACGTCGCAGCCGGAGCTGCCGTTCGCGTCGTCCATGGTTGCGGCGGCGCCGTTGTCGGAAGACGCGGTCCCGGCGTCGTGCGTGATGGTCGAGGCCCCGCTCGAGCCCCCGCTTCCGCTGCCGCTGCCGCTCCCTGAGCCGCTGCCGCCGCCGCTGCTGCTACCGCTCGCGCCGCCGCTGCTGCTTCCGCTCGATCCCCCGGATCCGCTGGAGCTCCCGCCGCTGCTGCTCGTGCCTCCGCCGCCGGCGTCCTCGCCGCCGCCGCTGCTGCTGCCGCTGCCGCTCCCCGCGTCGTCGTTCGGCGTCCCCGTGTCCGGCGAGCCCGCCTCGGCTGGCGCGCCCGCGTCGTCCGGCGACTGCGTGAGCTGGCTGTAGCGGATGGCCGTGAACGACTCGCCCTCGTACGCGATGTCGATGTTGACGCCGTTGATGGTGACGTCGCTCTGGAACTCGTGCGCGTAGGGCGGGTTCGCGCTGCACCCCGGCTCCTCCATGAAGAGCGCCGTCTTGCCGGGCGTGACCCACTTCTCGAAGAGCACGATGTGACCGCCCGCCGTCAGGTTGCACGCATCGCCGGGCTGAAGGTCGCTCGCCTGGATGGCCTTCGTGATGTCGGTCTCGAAGGGCGCGAACTCGCCCGTCACGCGTCCCGGCGCAGGCAGGTCCCACGCCCACGACACGAAGCCCGAGCAATCCGAGCGGTATGGATCCCACTGCGGGTTGCTCTCGCGCGTGCAGGTCGGCGAGCAGGACGTGTCGTCGTCGTGCTGCCCGTTGGCGCTCTGGCAATAGAGGAGCTTCGCCGTCACCCACTGCATGCCGCGCGAGATGGCGTCGTCACTGGTGATGGCCGCGGAGGTCGTCGCCGTGCGCTCGCCGGCGGGGCCCTCGCCTTCGTGGTGACCGGTCGTCTGCGGCGCGGCGGCGCAACCCAGGGGCACGGTCAGGGCCAAGCCCAGAGGCACGAGGACGGCGGCACGGGCGAGCATGCTTCTCGCGCATTGCCCGGAACGTGCCACCGGTGAGCCGCCGATTCCCCGCTAGTTTCACGGGTGCGCGAAGGTCGCCTCGCGAGAACGGTTCGCGGTGGGTCGCGAGGGCCCGCGAGGGCTCGCGAGCGCTCCCCACCCGCTACTCGCAGCCTGCGCGCGGGTGCGTCTCCGTCCACTTCGCGAACGCTCTCCCCAGCGACGTCACGAGCCGGTCCGCCACGAACGCCCCGCCCTTGCCGTTGAAGTGGATCCCGTCCCCCTGCGTCAGCCCCATCCCGAGGAACTTCGCCATCGAGCCCTCTCCGCCCATCGCGCTGCGGAAGTCGTAGAACGCCGCGGGCGCCTCGTCGGCCGATTGACGCAGCTGCGCCTCGACCTTCTTCAGCCATCCCGGCGTGTACTTCGTGCCGTGCTCGCCCCAGTCGGGCGGCGTCATCACCATCACGCTCACGTCGGGGACGGCGCGGCGGAGGCGCGCGATCGACTCCTTCATGCACGCGACCGGATCCATCACCGCCGGGTTCCACGTGTTCGAGCCGATGTGGAAGATGACGAGGTCGTACGGGCGGTGGTCGAAGATCTCGTGGTCGAGCGCCTCGCTCTCTCGCAGCACGCACAAACAGTTGAGCGAGCCCACGCCGAGGCCGTCCACCTGAAAACCGGGTGTGTCGCGCTCGACGACCGCCCCGAGGAGGCGCACCGGTCGCGCGCTCGTCGTCACCGCGACCATCTTGTGGGGCCCGTCCGGCACGTCGACGCGCACGAAGCCGAAGTGCGGCTCCCCCTCGGCGTGCGTGTCGGCGCTCGCCTTCACCTCGCCGTCGACCTTCACCTCGAACGAGCCCCCCGTCGGCCACGCGAGGTACCAGACCTCGAAGCGGCTCGCGCGCGTCCCGATGGGAGAGCCCTCGGGGGCGGTCAGCACCCAGGTGCGCGCGCCGTTTTGCTTGCTCTGCGCGGCGATGAGCCCCTGGCCGTACCAGGGATCCATGGTCGGCGTCGGGTGCGTCGTCACCGTGAAGGCGCTCCACGCCTTCTCGTCGTAGTCGGTGACGACGTATTGATGGCGGTACCAGGCCCACGGTCGGGCCAGCGCGACGAAGCCGTGCCCCGAGTCGCCGTGCGACACCTGGAGCATGCGGCGCATCTCGCCGGTCATGAAGTCGAGCGTGCCGTTGGAGTCCGCGTAGACGCCGATGCGCACGGGGTCCTTCGCGCGGCCGCGGAGCAGCAGCGCGGTCTTCTCGAAGAAGCGCTCGAGCGAGCCGTGGGCGTCGTCGACGTCGACGAGCGGGGGATCGAGGTCGGCGATGACGGCGTCCGCGGGGAGCTCGAGGTGCAGGGGAGGACAGGTGTCCGTCGCGGTCGAGGTCGCGGTCGCGGTCGTGAGCGAGGCCGCGCTCGCGGTCGGCGCCGGGGTCGGAGGGGGGCTCGCCTCGCTCCGGCTGCACGCAGGCAATATCGACGCGAGAAGGACGCACCCGAGACGCGCACGCACGTTACGGACTGTACACTGCCTCGCGATGTTCTCCTGGCGTCTTGGCGTCCTTTCCGTCGCGCTGCTCTCGGGCGCGTGCGGATCGTCGAAGAGCGCCGGCACCGCCCCGGTCGACGCGGGCGACGACTCGGTCGACCCCGAGGACTTCGCCACCATCAACGCGTCGTGCGCCTACAACTGCTCCCAGCTCGGCACCTGCTCGGAGACGACGACGCCCTACGCCTGCCAGAACACCGGCGCCTGGCCGGCCATCCCGCACGCCGCGTCGTGCGACGCCTGGGACGGCGGCTATCCGACGCCGCAACAGGGGCAGTGCACGGCGAGCGCCGCGACCGGCGAGGCCGCCCGCTACGCGAACATCGAGCCCGACGACGCCGGCGTCATCGTCCTCCCCGACGGGCGCCACATGATCCCGGCGGGCAGCGACTGGGTCTTCGACGAGGACGACCTCGAGGGCGGGCTGACGACCTACCTCGGCCCGGTCGCGGGCAACCTCGTCGTCACGGTGGACGACGGGCCCGTCGACCACGCGGTCAGGATCATCGACGCGACGAACATCGGCGGCGCGGGCTCGCCGGTCACCGGGTACGCGAAGTTCGCGAACCCCGAGACACTGAACTCGGCGGCCGCGTTCGTCCCCCCGGGAACGCTCTACGTGGCCACGAACGACGGCGTCCTCCAGGCCCTCTCCGTCGACACCACGACCGGCGCCGTGACGCGCACCGACGCGCAGTCGATCACCCTTCCGTCCGGCCACGACGAGGCCGGCAACCAGGCCAACTGGTACGTCGCCGGCGTCGCCGCGTCGCCCGACGGAACGAAGCTCGCCGTCACGAGCGTCTTCGACCACACGCTCCTCCTCTACGACGTCAGCCCCTCGTCGCCGACGTTCCGCCAGCTCCTCGGGCAGACCGATCTCGGCGACGGCGAGACGTTCCAGGTGTCCTTCGATCCGAACGATCCCACCGGGCAGTACGCCTACGTCTCGATGTGGGCCGACAAGAAGGTGCTCGCCGTCGACGTCAGCACGCCGAGCGCCCCCGCGGTGAGCCACACCTACGCGACGGACGCGGACCCCGAGGGCGTGGCCTTCCTCGACGCGCGCTGGATGGTCGTCGCGAACGACCTCGGCGATACGATGACGATGGTCGACCGCACCTCGGGGACGGTGACGTCGATTCCCGTCGACGCGAGCGAGCCGCTCCACGGGACCGAGCCGTCGACCGTCGCGTACGACGCCGCGAGCAAGCGCCTCTACGTGACCTGGAGCGGCCGCAACGCCCTCGCCGCGTACGACGTGGACACGACGCAGACGCCGCCGGCCGTGACGCCGGCCGGCATGCTGCCCACGGGGTGGTGGCCGTCGGGCGTCGTCGTCGAGAGCGACGGCTCGCTCGTCGTCAGCGAGACGCGCGGCCACGGTACGGGACCTCGCCCGCTCTACTTCCCCATCGGGAACAGCGACATCGACGCGCGCATGCGAGGGGGCATCCAGCGCATCCCGGCCCCCAGCGCCGCCGATCTTTCGGCGGGGCAAGCGACGGTGACCGCGGCGGACGCGCCCGGCGCCTTCGCCGGTGTGCCGACCATCTCGTGCCCGCCCGGGGCGAGCGACTTCCCCGTCCCCGCGACGAACACCGCCGGGCCCTCGGCCGTCATCCAGCACATCGTCTTCATCGTGCGCGAGAACAAGGGCTTCGACGGCCTCTTCGCCGACCTGCCCGGGGTCAACGGCGACACCGACTACCTGCTGAAGACCAGCACGTCGGACATGGACGACATCTGGCACAACCTCCGCGCCCTCGCGCGCACGTTCGCCATCAGCGACAACTACTACACGGACGCGATCTACTCGACGCAGGGGCACGTGTGGGCCACCTATGGCCGCACCAACGACTTCAACGAGCGAACGTGGGCCGTCAGCGGCAGCGGGCGAAACGCGCGCGTCATCCCGGGCGGCGGCGTCATCACCGTCGGCAAGCCCGTCGAGGGCTCGCTCTTCGACTGGCTCGCGCAAAACCAGGTCCAGTACGACCTCCTCGGCGAGATCGTCGGCAGCCCTGCGACCGACACGCAGATGCCGCCCGCGGTCGACGGCAAGTACCCGGGCGGGCCCTTCCAGAACATCGGCTACAACGACCTCGACAAGGCCTGCTACACGGCCGGGCGCGCGCGAGTGCTCTGCGACCTCGGCACGTTCGTCTACATGACGCTGCCGAACGACCACACCTTCGGCGTGTCGCCGACCAACCCCACGCCGGAGACCTTTTGCGCGGTCAACGACGAGGCGACGGGCATGATGGTCGACGCCGTGACCCATTCTCCGCTCTGGCAGTCGTCGCTCATCGTCATCACGGAGGACGACCCGTCGCAGGGCGGAGAGCACGTCGACAGCCACCGCACGCCGGTCACGCTCGTGTCCCCCTGGGTCAAGCGCGGGTATGTGTCGCACACGCACATCGACATGGCCTCCCTGCACAAGCTCTTCGCGCACCTCCTCGGCAAGCCGTACCGGAACGCGATCGTCGCCGCGGCGCCGCTGCCCTTCGACCTCTTCACGTCGACGCCCGACTACACGCCCTACACGTACACCCCGCGCGCATGGCCGCTCGCCTGCGGGACGGGCGCCACGATGATGGAGCAGAGGTTGACGGAGAGCTGGAGCTTCGACGAGCCCGACGAGCAGCCGGGGCTCGACAGCCAGGTCACGCGCTGGATGCGCGGCGTGCAGCGCCGATGAAGCCCGCATCCCCTCGGGTCCCGCGCGCGGCCGACGTTCGCGCCGAGCTCGCGCGCCTCGCCGACCCGGCGCGCGCGAAGCACCACGCCGGCTTCTTCAAGACCGGCCCGAACGAGTACGCCGCGGGTGACGTGTTCCTCGGCATTCGCGTCCCCGACCAGCGCGCCGTGGCGCGGACGTACCGGGATCTGCCTGTCCCCGAGATCGAGCGCCTGCTCCACTCGCGCCTCCACGAGGAGCGGCTGACCGCCCTGCTCATCCTCGCCGACCAGTACGGGCGCGCCGACGCGGGGACGAAGACGGCGCTCTGCCGGTTCTACGTCGAAAACCTGGCCTGGGTGAACAACTGGGACCTCGTCGACAGCTCGGCGTACCAGATCCTCGGCGCGCACCTCCTCACGCGCGACCGCAAGCGGCTCCACCGCCTCGCGCGGTCCCGCATTCTGTGGGAGCGGCGCGTCGCCGTCGTCGCGACGTTCGCCTTCATCCTCGCCGGGGACGCGGGGCCGACCTTCGAGATCGTGCGCCTCGTCCTCGACGACGAGCACGATCTGATTCACAAGGCGGCGGGCTGGATGCTGCGTGAGGTGGGCAAACGCGTGAGCGAGGTCGAGCTGCGGGCCTTTCTCGAGGAGCACGCCACCGTGCTGCCTCGGACCGCGCTCCGCTACGCCATCGAGCGGTTCCCCGCGAGCGAGCGCAAGGCGTGGCTGGCCCGTTGAACAGCGGGCCCGCGGGCCGCGGTGATGCCACCGAAGCGGCCCGGGCGCTCGCTCCTGTCGAGGCCGTGAGCCCGCGCGCTGTTGCAGGTCTCCGCCGGCGTCCTACCTTTCAGCGGGGAGGGCGCGTCATGGGTCGGAGGCACGAGCAGAAGTCACGAACGTGGGCCATCGCCGGCGTGCTGGCCGCGGGGCTCGGCGTGCTGCCGTCGTGCGAGCCGTCGGATGGAGGGGCGCGTCAGTCGTTCGCGACCCTGACGAGCTGCCCGCCCGACGAGACGACGATCGTGCCTCGGCCCGACTACAGGATCCCCCTGCCCCCGCAGATCCCGCCTCCGCCGGAGGTCGCGGCCGATCCGGCGCGCCTGACCGAGTGGCAGCGGCGCAGCGCGACGGCCCGGCGAGTGAACGAGGAGACGCCGTGCGGCGCGGCGCTCCCCTCGTACGACGCCTACGAGGTGTCGGGCTGTGGCCAGCGGGTCATGCTCTGCTGTCCCCGCCCGCCGACGTACGCCGCCGAGGGATCGTGCCTTCAGCAGCCGCTCGCCGGCGGATCGCCGCCGGTCCGGGTGGGCTCGCCCGCGCTTCCACCGACGTCGGCGCCCCCGGTCGCCGCGCCTGCGGCGACTCCAACCGCCGTCGACACGCCTCTCTAGGCTTCGCGCGAGTCGACGACGATCACGTTGGGGCGGCACGCGCGATCCGTCCTATCCGCGTCTCTCGTGCCCAAGGAGGGGGATCACGCGCGCGATCCGCTGTTGCTGGCTCGCCCCGCGCCGTCCACACTCGTAGGCGCGAAGCGAGGATCCACATGACGACCATGGTGTCCCGGGGCGTGCAGCTGCTCGGCGTCCTGTCGGTGGTGGTCGCGGCGGTCGCCGCGGGATGCGGAGGTGGCGGAAGCAAGGCGCCGGGCACCGCGCCCGGGGGCGACGCGGGCAGCTCGGGCTCGGACGGGGGTGGCTTCGGCGACGGGAGCCTCATCGGCAGCGGGACCATCAAGTCGATGTCGATCTCGCCCGCCACGGCGACGATCACCAGCACCAACGGCGCGCCCGTCACGCAGCCCTACACGTTGAACGTCGAGTACGCGAACGGCACGACCGCGGCCGTGTCGGCGAACGTGACGTGGACGACCGACTCCCCCGTCATCGGCGCGATCGGCTCGACCGGCGTCTACACGGCGAACGGCTCGCTCGGCGGCGTCGTGCAGGTGTCCGCCTCGTACATGGGCCAGAGCGCGACGGCGCCGCTCACCGTGAAGCTGCTCTTGCAGCAGAACCCCGGCAACGTCCCCGCTGGGCTCCAGGCGGGGCTGCAGGGAGCGACCGCGCCCGACGCGAGCGTCGTGTGGGCCTATCCGTACGACGGGACCGTGTGGGCGCGTGGCCTGCTCCCGCCGACGCTGCAGTGGAACGGCGGCGCGGCGACCGACGATTACTACGTGCACGTCGTCAGCCCGACCTTCGAGCTGCAGCAGTTCAGCACGGCCACGGGCGCTCCCAGCTCGCAGCTGCTCCTCGACGCCACGACCTGGGGCAAGCTCACGGACTCGACCTCCGGCCCGACGCAGGTGACCGTCGCCCGCTGGGACGGAACGACCGACACGCTCATCGCCCACCACACGTGGACCGTCGCGCCCGCGTCGATCCGCAGCACCATCTACTACTGGTCGAACAACCTCGGGCGCGTGCTGCGCATCCAGCCCGGCGCCGCCCAGCCGGACGACTTCGCCAACCAGCCTCCCCTCAGCGATCCGGCGCAGTACCAGCAAGACAGCTGCCTGATGACCTGCCACACGGTGAGCGCCGACGGCTCCACCATCGTGAGCGGCGGCGGCACCTACGGCGGGAGCTTCGACCTCAAGACCGGTCAGCCGATGCACTCGCTCGGCGGCACGTGGGGCTACGACCCCAACACGGCCGGCGTGCCGGTCTGGAACAACATCCAGTGGGAGGTCCCCGCCGTGTCGCCGACCGGCAAGTACATCCTGGTCGACTCGATGGCCCAGAACGGCGTCGCCGATTACAACGGCCCCGCCACCCTCATGGACCTCTACACCAGCGCCGACGGGCTGCCGGTGGCGACGAGCGGCGTCGCAGGCAGCCCGTTCGCGGCGCCGGCGTGGTCGCCGGACGGGACGAAGGTGGCGTTCGTCGACTCGGGCGACCCCACGGGCTGGACCGCCGCGGGATACAACTGGCAGAACCCGCCCCCCGGCTCGCTCGACGTCATCCAGTTCGACGAGACGAAGAACCCGATGTTCTTCGGCCAGCAGATGCTGGTGGCCACGGGGACGGGCAACGCCATCACCTGGCCGACCGTGTCGCCCGACGGCCAGTGGATCATGTACGCGCGCGCCGGAAGCTTCGACACGCGCAACGGCAACGGCGATCTCTACCTCGCGAGCGCCGTGACCCCCGACGAGGAGGTGCGGCTCGCCAAGGCCGACGGGGACGGTTACCCCTTTGCCGCGGGCGCGCGCGACCTCTCGTGGAACTTCGAGCCGAGCTTCGCGCCCGTCGCGGCGGGCGGGTACTTCTGGGCGGTCTTCACGAGCCGCCGCACGTACGGCAACACGCTGACGGGGCAGGCCGAGCCTTGCGGCACCGCCGCGTGGGGAGCCGCTTCGGTCAACTGTGCGGCGGACGCCAACTGCGCGGCGGACTGCGCCTCGATCTGCGCCTGCACGACCACGACCGAGGTGAAACAGCTCTGGATCGTGGCCATCGACCAGAACCCGAAGCCGGGCGTCGACCCGAGCCACGCGGCGTTCCACCTCGAGGGGCAGGACGAGACCAACCTCGCCATGCGCGGGTTCATGTCGCTGCCGCCGTGCGCGGCGGACGGCCAGAGCTGCACGTCGGGGACCGACTGCTGCGGCGGCTACTGCGCGAACGGCGCGGACGGCGGCGCGCCGACGTGCCGGTCGACGCCGAACGGATGCGCGCAGAACGGCGACAAGTGCAACGTGAGCAGCGACTGCTGCGACGCCGCGTCGGGCGTCACGTGCATCGCGCACGTGTGCTCGGAGCCTACGCCGCAGTGACGAAGACCATCAGCGCCGTCTGACTCTCTCGTCCCTGCTCTGCACCTCGGTGCCCGCGACGACCTCCTCGGGGCGCAGCTCCGTCGTGCGCACGCGCACCTGGTGCCGGATCTCGTCGTCCGTCTCCACGCGCTGGCGGAGGGCCGCGGGCTGGGCCTTCTCGCCGTTCCACGCGCGCAGCCCGGCGCGGATGAGAGCCCCCTTGTGCCAGGTGACGATCAGGTTGAGCGCCAGCCAGCCGAACATGACGATGGGGATGCCCTCCGGCACGTCGAGCACCTTGCCGAGGATCATCGGGACGAGGATCCAGCCGATGCCCCACAGCGCCCAGAGCAGGCCCCGCATGCTCCTCACGGCCGCGTCCTCGCCCGTGCGCTCGACGCGCGTAGTTCCCGAGGCCCGCGCGGGCGGCGCGACCGACACGACACGGACGGACGGGACGTCGAGCGCGGCGCCGACGCTCGGCGCGCGCAGGTCGGGGTCGGGCTCCAGCATTCGCTCGAGCGACGTGACGAGCTCGGGGCTCGCCCGCCCCTCCAGCGCCGCGCGGACGTCGACGCGGAGGCCCTTGTGCGGGAGCGTCTCCGGCTCGACGCCCGTCAGCGCGGCGAGGGCGGTCGCGCCGACGGCGTACACGTCCGACGCCGCCAGCACGCGTCCCTGGAGCTGCTCGGGCGCCATGTAGCCCATCGTGCCGACGATGGTGCTCGAGCCACGCCGGAAGAGAAACTCGCTCACCGCGCCGAAGTCGACGAAGACGTAGCTCCCGTCGGGACGCCGCACGACGTTGCCCGGCTTGATGTCGCGATGGACGACGGGCGCGCCCCGGCCGTGGAGGTACGTGAGCGCCCGGTCGGCGGAGGCGAGAAAGCGGCGGACCTCGGCCTCCGGGAGGCGGCCCTCTCGCTTGCGGATGGCCTCGAGCGTCTCGCCTTCGACCTTCTCCATGACGAGGTAGAGCGCGCCCCCTTCCTCGAAGTGGCCGAGGTACCGCGGCACGAGCGGATGATCCAGCGACGCGAGGACGCGGGTCTCCCGCTCGGCGAGCTCCACGTCCTTCCAGCTGCGGGCGGCGCGCACGTCGAAGCGCTTGATCGCCACCGCTCGGCCGCTCTCGCCGTCCGTCGCCTCGTACGTCTCGCCCTGCGCTCCCTCACCGAGCAGGCGTTTCACGACGTACCGTCCCCCGCCGAGGCGCGCCTCAGGATCCATGGCCCGCGTCTTAGCACCCGCAGAGGGGCGTTCTACTATCCTCGGCGATGAAGCTTCAGTGACCGGCAGGCGCCGCTCCCGGCTTCGGCTTCTTCGCGAAGAAGAGGAGCGGCACCATGAACATGGTGAGAATGCCCATGACGTGGAACGTGTCGATGTACGACAGCGTCGTCGCGTTCTCGACGAGCTGCCGGTAGATCGCCGCCGTGGCCTGATGCGTGGAGGCTACCGCGGACGCCCCTGTGTGCTGGAGGGCCGCGGCGATCGCGCCCAGCCGGGCCTCGTAGGAAGGATTGTACGGAGTCGTGTAAGAGGCGAGGTTCGCCTGGTGGAACTGCGACCTCCGGGCGATGAACGCCGTGACGAAGGCGATCCCGATGTCGCCACCCATGTTCCGGGACAGGTTGACGATGCCGGACACGGAGTTGGTCTGCTCCGGCCTCACGTCGGCGTAGACCAGCGTGTTGATCGGCACGAAGAGGAAGGCGAGACCCATGGACTGGTAGACCCGGAGCATGACGGCCGTGCGAAAGTCGATTCCCTGGTGAATGTGCTTCGCCATGTAGAAGAGCGACGCCGAGAGGAGGACGAAGCCGAAGCCGATGAGCTTGCGCGCGTCGACCCTGGAGACGAGCTGACCCACGATCGGGAGCAGGAGGATGATGACGAACCCGCCTGGCGACAGCGCCTCCCCGGAGTCCTGGGCGCTGTAGCCCATCAGCACCTGCATGAACTGCGGCAAGAGGACCGTGGTCCCGTAGAGCGACACGCCGAGGGTCAGCATCATCAGGTTCGACATGGCGAACGTCCGCGACTTGAACATCCTCACGTCGACGACCGGGTGCGCCTCTCTCCATTCCCAGACGACGAACGCGCAGAGCGACACGGCCGCGATGACGGCGAACGCGACGATGAAGGCCGAGTTGAACCAGTCGTCTTCCTGCCCCTTGTCCAGCACGACTTCGAGCGTGCCGAGCCCGAGCGCGATGAGCGACAGGCCCACGTAGTCGATGCCGCCCGCCCTCTCCTTCATCCGCGCGAGATACGGCGGGTCGGTGACGAAATGGCTCGATAGAAAGAGCGAGCACACGCCCACGGGGACGTTGATGAAGAAGACCCACCGCCAGCTGAAGTGGTCGGTGATGTAGCCACCGAGGGTGGGGCCGACCGCCGGCGCCAGCACCACGGCCATCCCGTACACGGCGAAGGCCATCCCTCGTTTCGCCGGCGGGAACGTGTCGGCGAGGATCGACTGCTCGCTCGGACCGAGGCCACCGCCGCCCACGCCCTGCAAGACCCGGAAGAAGACGAGGGCCCCCAGCGAGGGGGCCAGCCCGCAGAGGAAAGAGCTCATCGTGAAGAGGGCGACGCACGTCATGTAGAAGCGCTTGCGCCCGACCTTCGAGGCGATCCACCCGCTGATCGGCAGGATGATCGCGTTCGCGACCAGATACGAGGTCAGCACCCACGTGCTCTCGTCCTGGGTCACCGACAGGGCGCCGGCGATGTGCGGGAGCGAGACGTTGGCGATGCTCGTGTCGAGGACCTCCATGAAGGTCGCCATCGTGACGACGAGCGCGATGGCCCAGGGATTGTGCCCGCCGGTCCAGCCCTGAGCCTCGGCCGGAGGCGGTCGCCGCGAGGCCGCGGAGCGAGCCGGCGACGACGCGGCCGCGACCACTACAGTCTCACCTTGGGCTCGACCGACATCCCGGGCCGCAGCCGATCGAGCCCCGCTTGCCCGGGGTCGAGCGCGATCCGCACCGGCACGCGCTGGACGACCTTCACGTAGTTGCCCGTCGCGTTCTCCGGCGGCAGCACGCTGTACCGCGACCCCGTCGCCCCGCCGATGCTTTCGACGCTGCCGCGGAGCGTGACGCCGAGGGCGTCGACGTGAACGCCGACCGACTGACCCGGGTGGATCTTCTCGAGCTGCGTCTCGCGGAAGTTCGCCGTGACCCACATCTCCTGCGTCTGCGTGATCGCGAGGACCTGCTGCCCCGGCGCGACGTGGTCGCCGACGTCGATGCTCTTCTTGCCGACGATGCCCGCCACCGGCGAGCGGATCTGCGCGTAGGACAGGTTGAGCTCCGCCTGCGCCAGCTGGGCCCTGGCGGCGTCGATGCTCGCGCGCCGCCAGTCGACCGACGCCTTGCGCGCCTCGAGCTGCTTCGGGGCGTTGGCGCGCGCCTCGGCGAGGCGGCTTTGCGTCGTGGCGACGGCGGCGCCCCTGCCCGTCAGGCTGGCGCGTGCCGCTTCCAGCGCCTCGCGCACGGCGACGACGTTCGCCGCCGACGACGTCGCCGCTGCCTCCTTCTGGTCGTACTCTTGCCGGGGGATCGCCTCGTCCGCGAGGAGCCGCTCGGCCCGGCGCGCCTCGATCTGCGCTTCTCGGTCACCAGCCATCGCCTGGACGAGCTGCGCGACGAGCTGGTCCACGTTCTTGCGTGCCTGATCGAGGGCGGCCTCGGCCGAGACGATGTCCGAGCCGGCGGTCGAGACGGTCGTCTTGTTGGTCTCCTCGGTGATGGGGACGGTCGGATGCTCGGCCTCGAGCTGCGCTTCCGCCTGGGCGAGCTGGGCCTGGGCCACCTCGACGGCCACCTCGAGGTCGGCCGGATCGAGCTCGGCCAGCAGCTGCCCCACGAGGACGTGCTGATTCTCGACGACGTGAACCACCGTGACCGTGCCGCTCACGCGCGGCGAGACATTGCTGATGTTCGCGTCGATCTCGGCGTCGTCCGTGTCCTCGAACCGGCGCTCGTAGAGCCAGTACACGAGCGCCGCGCAGACGAGGACCGCGGCGGCGACCACGATGGCGAGGCGCTTGCGCTTCGAGCTCCACACGCGGGCCTTCGCGACCGGCTCGCCGTGCTCTTCTTCGGGTGCCGCCCCTGCGGCGGCGCCAGGCTGTTCCGTGACAACGCCCGTGGTCAAGCGCGCTCCTCCGGCTGAGGCCCCGGAGGCGGTGCATCAACGGGGCCGCGCGTGGTCCCCGTTCGGGCGCGAGCGAAGCCGCGGTAGTCTCGGAAGCCAGGTCCCTTGAGCGATCCCATGGAAGCGACCGCGGGCCTGCGCGAGGGGACCGTCCTCGGCGGGCGCTACCGCGTCGAGCGGCAGCTCGGGCAGGGAGGAATGGGGGCGGTGTACCTCGTGCGGCACGTGCGCACCGAAGAGCGGCTCGCGCTCAAGCTGCTGCACGCGTCCGTCGCCGGCGACAGCCAGGCGCTCGAGCGCTTCCGTCGCGAGGCGCAGGCCCCGGCTCGGATCGACAGCGACCACGTGGCGCGCGTGGTGGACGCCGACGTGGCCCCCGAGCTCGGCGGGGCGCCGTTCCTCGTCATGGAGTTCCTGCGGGGCCGCGACCTCGGGCAGCAGCTCGCCGGGCGCGGCCGGATGACGCCTGCCGAGGTCGTCGACTACCTCGGGCAGGCGGCGCGCGCCCTCGACAAGGCGCACGCGATGGGGATCGTCCACCGCGACCTCAAGCCCGAGAACCTCTTCCTGTCCGAGCGCGACGACGGCAGCGCGACGCTCAAGATCGTCGACTTCGGCATCGCCAAGCTCGGCGCCGCCAGCGCGCAGACCGTGACCGGGCAGATGCTCGGCACGCCGCTCTACATGGCGCCCGAGCAAGTGAACGGCCAGAACGCCCTCGTCGGCCCGCGCACCGACGTCTGGGCCATCGGGATCATCGCGTTCCGGCTGCTCACGGGGCGGCACTACTGGATCAGCCAGTCGCTCCCGCAGCTGGCGATGATGGTCACGAGTCAGCCCATGCCTCCCCCGAGCACGCTCGACGCGTCGCTCGGGCCGACGTTCGACGCGTGGTTTCTCCGGTGCTGCGCGCGCCCGGTCGAGCAGCGCTTCGGTACGGTGGGCGAGGCGGTGGCGGCGCTGGCATCGGCGCTCCGCGTGGGCGTCGCCGCCGCACCGTCGACGACGGCGTACGCGGCGACCGCGCTCGCGCCCGCCGTCACGCCGCCTCCCGCCCTCGCCTCCACGTCCCCGCACACGCCCGCTCCGGGCAAGCCCGACGGCACGCGCAACGCGGTGCTCCTCGTGGCCGGCGTGCTCCTGCTCGGCTTCGCGGCGCTCGTGGGCGCCGTGGTCCTCTTCGCCAACCCGTTCGCGTCCCGCCCCTCCGCGTCCTCCCCCGCCGTGAGCACGCCGCCGGTGGGGGTCCCGGCAACGAAGGACGCGTGTCAGACAGGCTGCGCCAAGCTCGCCGAGTGCACGGGCATCGCGAACCCGGAGTGCGAGGCCACCTGCAAGCGCACTCCGGCCTATGCCTCCTGCGCGGCGCGCGAGGGCTGCCCGGCGATCGCGGGCTGCTTCCTCGGCGCCTACTGTTCCAGCAAAGGACCGCAGGGCACGATGAGCTGCCGGGCCACCGCCGACTGCGAGGGCCAGTGCCTGGTGCGCGGCGGGGATCCGACCGCGTGCGATTGCGCGTGCATGCGCCAGATGGCTCCGGACCGTGCGAACGAGCTCGCGGCAAACAACGAGTGCAGCCTCGTGCGCTGCGGGGAGGCGTGTCGCAAGCCGCCCGTCAACGGCGCCACCTGCCTCCGCTGCTTCGCGGCCAACTGCATGGCCGAGTCGATGGCCTGCAAGGCGCGATAGCCGACCGGCGCGACGGCCGAGGGGTCGTCTTCGAGCCTCCGCTACCGGACCCTCCGCGAGGCCGCATCGATCCCGAGGCGAACGACCGCGATGGCCACGAGCGCCGGCAGCACGAAGCGGACGGTCACGCGGGTCACGAGGCACGCCGCGCCGAGGACGATCGCGTCGACGTGGATCGACCCGTCGGGAGAGAGGAGGCCGCGTTCGCTCATCTCGCAGGACATCACGAGGTCCATGAGGAGATAGATGGCGAGGATGACGACGGCTCCCCGGAGCGCCCGCGATCGCCACGCCGCTCGGGCCACGTCGCGCGCCCTCCCGCGCAGCGCGACTACGTCGATCAAGGCGCGAGCTCCGGTCCGGAGGTCAGCACGGCGAGCAGCGCCGCGTCCCCGAAGGGGCCGCCGCTGCGGAATCGAAGGCGTCCCCCGTGCGCCTCGGGCGCGCCGAAGAGGTCCGTCGTCCGGTAGAGCCGCTCGAACGACGCGCGGTCCCCGTAGGCCCTCGCCGATGCGAGCGCGAACCCCGTCGCCGTCACCGAGACGCCGAGGACCACGGGACCGCTGTCGACGTCTCCCATTCCCGGCGAGCCGTCCGCGTACTCCCGCACGGCGCCGAATCCCCAGAACGTCGACTCGTGCCGGAGGAGGCCCTCGGTCAGCAGACGCGCCACGTCCCGATCGGCGAAGCCCGCGAAGTACGCCGCCATCGCCGTCCCCGAGCCGCGCGGCGCGTCGTGCGCTTTGCCCGTCGTCGCGTCCATGCGCTGGTGCACCAGCCCGCTCGGCGCATCGATCTGCACCTGCCGCACCATCCGGGCCCAGTACGCGAGCGCGCGCGTGTGGTCCTTCGACGTCGCGCGCCCGTGGACGGCGATGGCGCCGGCCACGGCGGCGGTGTCGGTCGGGTAGGCCTCGCCGGGGTACGTCTCGACGAGCCCCGTCGGAGACGCGAGGAGGCGGCGCTCGTAGGCGGCGATGAGTGCGTCGTGCTGCCGGGCGACGTCGGGCGGAAACGCGGGATCGAGCAGGCGCGCCATCCCGATCGCCAGCGCGGCGTACGCCAGGTACGCGTGCCCATGCGGTCCGCCGAGGCTCGCCATGGCGTCCTCCCCGCCCCAGGCGTCCGTGCCGAACCGACGCATCTCCTTGCGGAAGCTCTTGAGCGCCGCGCGCGTCACCTCGGGGGCCAGCCTCTCGCGGTCCTCGGGATGGGCGAGGGCGAGCTGGGCGAGGCCGAGCGCCGTCATCTGGTGCGTGACGAGCGCCCATTCGCCGGCAAACCGGTTGGTCGACGGCGACGCGCGCGCAACGTCGTCGTGCTGCTCGAAGGCGATGGCCTCGTCGGCCAGCGCGCGCGTGAGGGCCCGGTCCCCGTCGAACCACCGGGAAGCGTCGGCGCCGCACCAGAGAGGCGTGACGATGCGACTCGCCGCGAGGGCACACGCCAGCGCGAGGGCGCGAGCTCCGAAGCCCTTCACGGCGCAGCGGGCATGACGAGCTCGTAGCGGTACCCGCCGAGATGCCCGTAGCGCGCGCCTTTCTTCGCGAAGAGGATGCCGGCGTGCGCCGTCGGCGAGACCGGTACCGGGAAGGCGCCGGGGCGGTAGCGCGCCGAGGAGACCCAGATCTCCGCGCCGATCGCCGACACCTCGAAGCCGTGACGGATCTCGCCCTCGATCTCCACGGACTTGCGATCGAACCGACCGCCTTCCCCGAGGGCGGCGACGTCGGCGATGTGCACCGGAGCCCCGAGGTCGACGGGCACGGCGCTCGCGACCCGGACGACCAGCGTCGGCGTCGGCATCCGTGGGTCGCGCAGTACCTCTCCTCGCACGCGGAGAGGCGGTGTCATCACGTGGTCGAAGCGCGCCTTGTAGCGTGCGTCGTCCGCGAGCTGAAAGCCCGGTGGGACCAGATCGAGCGAGACGTCGTGACCTTCCGGCACGTCGACGGCATAAAAGCCGTATTCGCCGGTGAGCCGCGTCTCCTCCGTCTCGGGACCGCGGAGCGGCTCGACGACGGTGAGGTCCACCACGTGCCCCACGTACTTCTCCGGGTGCTCCAGGAGCTCCTCCGGCCGCGCCGCGAGGGCCGCAGGCTGAAGAGGGCCCGGCGTCGAGGAGGGACTGGCCGTCGACGAGACGGGCGCGCCCGGAGCGGCGGAGGGGTACGCAGCGAGCTCGATCTCCCGGTCGCATGCGCACGCGAGAACCATCCCGACGAGAACCGACGCTCGACGCATTCCCTAGTGAACCGCCGAGCTCGCGGGCCGGCACACGACCGCGTTCGAGAGGTGGTTTCCGTCGACGCTCATGGAGCGCACGACGCTTCTTCCGAAGGGCATCCCGTCCTCCACGGCCCTTACGGTACCGCAACCCCGGGCGTCGCCGGCGAAGAGGTGGCAGCATGGCGGGCGCAGCGCATGGCCTCGCACCGAACGCACGCAGGGCGCGCAGCACGCGTGCCGCGTTCTCGGCAGAGGCCTCGATCCAGAGATCGACGTCCTTCGTGGCGCGCGGCACGCCGTGGAACCCGACGGCGTGGCCGCCGACGAGCAGGTACTTCGCATCAGCGGCGTTCAACGCGGGGTAGCTCGCCGGGGCCTCTCTGCCCTACTTCCCGAATTCGGCTACCGCCCGCGCCAGATCGCGCCGCAGCCGCATGCGGCCCGACACGCGCACCAGCGCCAGGCCGTCGACGACGGCCATGGCGACGACCGGCGCCGCCCACGGCCGCGAGTCGAACGTCAGGAGCACGGCGACGCCGCCCGCGACGGTCACGAGCGCGCCGAGCATCACGGCGACGACGACCTCGCGCCCCGCGGCGGCCTGCATCGCCGGCAGCCGCTGGGTCATCGCCATCTTCGCGCGCTCCACGCGGCCACCGAACGGGACGCCCGGCTCCTCGCACGCCAGCAGGCCCACGCGGACCAGCCGCGCCACCGGCCGTTTCCCCGCCGCGTCGCACAGCGTCAGCGCTCGTTCGGCGTTGTCCGCCCGGAGCAGCTTGGTCACCTGCTGAACGAACTCGTCGACGGGGAGCGCCCCGGAAGCGCCCAGCAAGATCTGGGCGAAGAGGACGGCCCCGGCCACCGCGGCGACGCCGAGAAAAACAATCGTGACGAGCGCCGGGTCCAGAGAGGACGAGATCATCGTCGAGCGACCCAGCGTATCAGGATGCTTTCTACACGACCGCTCGCAGTCGGGCACGAGGAGAGCCCTGACTTGCAGCTCGACCACATGGTCGTTTACCGTCGCGGACGCATGCGAACCGCTCTTCCTCTCGTTCTGTCGTCGCTCGTCGTCGTCGCCGTCGCCGCCGGCACCGTCGGATGCACCGTGCTCGGATATCCCACGGGATCCATCTATACCGGAACGAAGGTGCCGCACGGGGCGATGCGGCTCGAAGGGTCCGGCGCGGGCAAGGGAGGTACGGCGAGGGGCGAGGCCTGCGCGACGGGAATCCTGGGGATGGTCGCCTTCGGGGACGCGAGCCTGGCCGCGGCGAAGAAGGCCGGCGGGATCGCGGACGTGCAGTCCGTCGAGTTCGGAGGCCTCAGCATTCTCGGCATCTACACGAAGGGGTGCACGATCGCGTACGGCCCCGCGAGCCCGCTGAACTCGGGCGGTGGCGGAGGGGGCGGCGCCGGGGACGGCGATGGGGGAGGAGACGGAGCAGCGGCGGGCAGCCGACCTGGCAAGAAGGACCCCGGCTCGGGCAAACCCTCGGAGCCCGGGGCGCCCGGACCAGGAGGTCCCATGTCCGGCGGGCCCGGGGGAGGAGGCGGCGGCCCTCCGAAGGGTCCGGGCGCCGGGGGCCCGAGCTCCGACCGCGGCGGAGGCGAGCCGCCTCGCGTCGCCGGCGTGCCGTTCACGCCCGTCGGATTCAGCTTCATGTGGGACGAGCCCGTGACCCACGACCAGGACCACCAGTGCATCACGTACGATCCGACCCAGCCCTCCGATCCGAATCCGTTCCCGGCGGCGAAAGAAGAGTTCGACCCCAAGAACCACGCCTGGCGCGGTCACTTCGTCGACCGCTGCCCGACCGAGAACGTCATCGCGACGTGCGATCACCGGCGGTCGCGACAGATGATGACCTTCTATTACAAGGGCAAGACCCCGGGCGATCTCCACGTGGCGCAGAAGGTTTACTGCGCGCTCCCCATCTTCCGCGGCGTCTGGACGTGGGTGGTCCCGCCCGAGCCCGTCGCCAAGCCGCCGGCATCGAACGGGCCCATCGCGTTCGCGTGCGACAACCAGAACACGCTGCAGTGCCAGACCTTCCGGCCCGACATGGACCCGAAGAAGCTCGATGAACAGAAGCGGCTGTGCACCATGATGCAGGGCAAGGTCGCCGACCATTGCCCATCGGCGGGCCTGACGGGCCGCTGCGAGGAGCCCGCCACCGGGGTCACGACGTATCGCTACCAGTCCAACGCGGATCTCCTCTGGCCGACTTGCGACAAGAACGGCGGCAAGTGGAGCGCGCCGTAACAGGGCGCCCGTCGCGTGCGGGGACTGGGCTTCCGAGGCTTCAGCGAAGGAGGGACGGCGGATGAGCACGAAGGCGAGCAGCCCCAAGGTGGACGCATTCCTTCGGAGGACGGACAAGTGGCAAGCCGAGTTCAAGAAGCTGAGGAAGGCCATCCTCGATTGCGGCCTGACCGAGGATCTGAAATGGGGACAGCCCTGCTACAGCCTCGACGGCAAGAACATCGTCCTCATTCACGGGTTCAAAGAGTACTGCGCGATGCTGTTCATGAAGGGGGTCTTGCTCCCTGATCCGAAGGGCATCCTCATCCAGCAGACCGAGAACGTTCAGGCCGGGCGCCAGATCCGGTTCACGAGCGTCCAGCAAATCGTGAAGCTCGAGAAGACGCTGAAGGCCTACGTTCGCGAGGCCATCAAGGTGGAGAAATCCGGCTCGAAGGTGCCCTTCAAGCGCACCGAGGACTTCAAGCGGCCCCCGGAGCTCGAGAAGAGGCTCGACGAGGACGGCGCCTTGAGGGACGCGTTCGCCGCGCTGACTCCGGGACGGCAACGGGGATACATCTACTATTTTTCTCAAGCGAAGCAGTCCAAGACGAGAGAATCGCGAATCGACAAATGCATTCCGCGTATTTTGAAAGGCCTCGGGTGGGATGATGACCTTCCGTGACCACCCCGAGCGCGGCTCGAGGATGACACGGTCGGTCACCTTGCTGACGCTGGCCGCCGCGAGCGCGGGGCTCGCCGGCTGCGCGACGATGGCCGGGCAGGCAGAGAGCTCCTTCAGCGCGCGCCACCCGGAATGCGACGCGACGACGGTGCGAGAACGGACCGACCTCTCGTCCAAGCTCCGGTCTACGAATGCAAACGGCCACGCGTACGAGGTCTCCGGCTGCGATACCGAAGAGATCTACACCTGCACGGAGTCGCACTGGGAGTTCCACCCGTGCGAGTACAAGGGCGGCACGTGCGGCGGGTTGGTACCTTCCTCCTGCGCTCCGAGTCCCTGGGCGCCCGCCGTCGCGCCTTTGCCCTCGTCGGTCGCGCCTTCGCCCTCGTCGCAGTACGCCGTCACCGTGCCCCCTCGCGGGGCCGCGGGCTTCGAGCTCGGCGCCGGCCCCGATGCCGCACAGAAGCGCTGCGTCGACAGCGGCAAGACGTGGGCCGTTCGCACCGGGGGCTTCGCGTGCAGCGGGCCCGCCATCGACGTCGGCTTCGACGCGAAGGTCTTCCTGGGACTGTGCGACAAGCAGATCTGCGACATCTCGGTGGTGTCGCCCGAGACCGCCGCTTGGTTGCACCAGTACGCCGAGCTCCGAACGGTGCTCGCCCAGAAGTACGGAGAGAGGCGGTGGACCGAGCCCCCGGGCGAGAACGAGGCCTCGTGCGAAGGAAACGCGCTGAGGGACTGCCTGCTCTCCGGGCGCCTCAGCGCGGAGACGCTGTGGCGCTGGCAGACGGGAGAGACGGTCGAGCTCGATGTCGGAAGGGACCCCGCCGACCCCTCCCACCTGCAGATACGAATCGACTACCACGGTCCGAGCACCAGCGGCAGCCCGCGCCCGGGAGCGCTGTGAAAGCCTACAGCGCCAGTTGCCATTGTGGCGCCGTCCGTTTCGCCTTCACGTGCGAAGAGATCACGAGCGGCCGACGATGCAACTGCTCCATCTGCATCCGGAAAGGGACCGTCATGTCCTCGAGCTACTTCCGCCCATCGGAGCTCGAGGTGGAAGGCCAAGAGCGCCTGGCCGTCTACCAGTTCGGGGACAAGGACATGAACCACTACTTCTGCCCCACGTGCGGGATCTCTCCGTTCAGCACGATCGCCTCCGTGCCACCCGACTATCGAGGACCCGCCAGGCCGGGGGACTATCGGCTCAACCTCGGCTGCGTTCATGACCTCGATGTGCTCTCCCTGGATATCCAGATCATCGACGGGAAGGCGCTCTAAATGGGCGAGCGCGATTTTCGATGGATCTCGCACGGGCGGCGGAGCCGCCGTCAGCACCGCGAGCGTGAGCGAGCGGTGAGCCGCGCCGCTTGCACACGGCACTCCGCGCCGCGAGCTTGGTCGCTCACCACTCGCTCACGCTCGCGGTGCTGATGCCGCTGGCGCGGCATCGGATGGCATCTGATCGACAATCGCGCTCGTCATTTGGCACGCGCCGCCGCATCGACCGACACGACGGCCAGGTCCAGTTTCCGCTCGCCATGAGTGCCCCCGCGGAGGCGATGCAGCACCGGGTGGCCACGGAAGCGCCCTCGCGGGCTCAGTCGCGGACGATGTCGGCCGCGGACGCAGCCGTCACGGCGCGAGCAAGCCACGCGTCGAGCTGGTCGAGGTCCGTCGACCCGGTGATCCGAGCCCGGATTTCGTCGGGTACGGCGAGACCGCGCGCAGCGAGCACGGTGAAAATGGCGCGAACGGCCCTCGACGCTTCGCCCTCGGCGCGCCCTTCCGCCTTGCCCTCGGCCTTGCCCTGCGCCACGTAGCGCCGGGCAAAGTCGCTCTGATATTCGTAGGTTCCGCTCGCCATGAGTGCCTCCAGAATAGCACGCGCGGCCTCGTCGACCGACGCGAAGACCAGATCCGCGTAGAGGTTGGCTCGCTCGTCTTCGAGACTGCGCGACGCCGCGAGCGCCACCTCGGCGACGGCGAGCGCGTCGCGTCCACGGCCGTGAAGCATGACCGAGAGCACGGCCAGCTCGGGCGAGAGAGCCGCGACCGTCGCATCCCGCACCACCGGAATGGCCTGAGGCCCGAGCACGAGCGGAGCCAGGACCCAGCCAGGATGACCGGTGGCAATCGGCGTTCCCGCCCATGTCGCGACAGATGCGTCCGAAGTGACGATGAGAAGCGCAACATCGCAGTGAAGCCGTGCGCGCAAACCACTACGCCGAGATCAACACGAGGGCGAAGGAGGAGGCCCTCCGGGCCTGCGACCCCCTTGGCGCTGACAGCGCCTTCCCACGAAAGCCCGTCTGGCGGAATGACGACACCTTGATGACCTGGCTGGCGTCCCTGTGAGGTCATGTCCCTCCCGCTCTCCCTGCCGGCTCAACTCTTCGTTCGAGCGCAATGGCGCGATGGCTCCGCCCCGATAGCCCGACGAAGTCGCTGCGCGCGCTCGCGGAGGCGTGGGTCGACGCTCTTCTCGAGCGCCGCGACGTCCAGGACCGAGGTGTCGACGTCGGGCGATGCGTCCGTCGCCAGATCCTCCCCCACGTTCACCCGGCGCCGCGCGTCGAGCATGTCGGCGAGCCGGTCGGTGGCCTCGCGGCCGATGTAGGCGAAGCGCTCGTCGGCGTCGGCCATGCGGACGTACTTCCAGAGCCGGCGCGTGGCATCGGCGCCGCCCAGCCGCGCGATTGCACGCGCGGCCTCCCAGTTGATGTTGAACACACCGTTCTCCAGCTGCTGCGCGAGTTGCGCCACGGCGCGAGGCTCACCGAGCAGGCCGAGCCCCTCGGCGGCGGCGCGCTGGACGCCTTCGTCGCGGTCTTCGTGAAGCAGGGTGACCAGCGGCCCGAACGCCTCCGGCGAGCGCGTCTTGCCGAGCGCCCGCGCCGCGCTCTCGCGCTGCTCGCTGTTTCGCGACCTAGCCAGCCGCAGGAGTTCCTCGACCGGCGCGCCCAGCTTCTCGACGAGCGACGCCGCGAGTTGCTTCACGTCGCGCTCCCCGTCTTTCACGAGGAGGCGGATCGCCGCGTTCGCCGATCCCACCGCGCCCCAGCCCCGCGACTCGCCCAGCACCTTCACTGCCGTCAGCGCCGCAAACTTCACACCCGGTTTCTTGCTGGCCAGCAGCGGCAGCAACCGAGCCACGTCCACCTGCTCAGCGACGCCCGCGAGCCACCGGGCCGCCGACGCATCCCCCGCCTCGACGAGCGACATCAGCGCCGCTGCGCCATCGGTTCCGCCCAGTCGCGCGCACGTCGAGGGAACGAGCGCGCGCACCTGCGGCGCCGCGTCTCGGCTCGACGCATCGAGCAGCGCGAAAACGGCTCTCCGCTCGCTTCCGCAGGCAGCACCGACTCCGCTGCCGCCCGCGCCTACGCTGTTGCCGGCCGCTCCGAGCGCCGACACGAGCACCGCTCGCACAGTGGCCGCCTCGTCCCGCGCCGCGCGTTCGAGCAGGCGCATCGCGCTCTTTGCGCCCCTGCGCAGGTGCCGCAGCGCCTCGACGACGGCCAGGCATCGTACCGTCTCGTCCGGTGCCGCCAGGTCCGACGCCACCTGCGCGGGCTTCGAGCGTGGATCGAACACCACGTCGTCCTCGACCTCGCGCCGCCGGAGAACGCGCGACTTCGCCCGCGGCGCGGGCCAGAGGATGACTCGGTAGTGATCCGCCCCCTCTACGCCGTCGTAGTGGCTCGTGTCGAGGTCCGCCTGCCGCACCTGCGCGCGCAGCCAGCCAGGGGGAACCATGATGCCCCCGCTCCACGCTCCCTCCGGCGAGCTCACCTCGAGCTTTCCGCTCGGCGCCTCGAAGCTCCCCTCGGCTACGAGATGAAATGCTTCGAAGTCGTCGTCCGGCGCGGACGCGCGCAGCTCGATCATCACCGGAATGGTTCCCGCCGCACGCCGGAGGTGGACCACCACGCCGTGACGCTGCGCCTCGAGCCCGTCGCGGATCGCGTCGTTGAACCGGTAACGCTGCCCGGGGTTCGCGGAGTCCTCGAGCGCAAACTGATGGAAGCTCACTGGGAGCAGGAGCGATGTGAGCGCGGCTCGCGTCGCCAGCGCCTCCTTCGGCGTCGCCGCCTTCGTCTGCCGCTGGGCCACGCGGCTAGCCTACATCTTGTCGAGCGACTTCCCTCTCAGTTCTCGCCGCGCGACGAGCCACCCTCACGCGCGTGCCGTGTCCGGGACCCTTGCACCTCGCTGCACGCTCGCCCTCTCGCGCACAACGGGCGGCGCCTGGCGCAGCAGGGCCGGCAGGTGAGGCGCTTCGCTGACGATAGGAAATTATGTTCCTCCCGCCCTGCCCTCTACACGGGCCACCCGCCCAGGTTCCACGCGAACGACCACATAACCGAGCCGGCAACAGAACGAGGACCTATGTGCCGCGGCACATAGTCCTGCAGTACGCCGAGGAGCACCCCGACGAGGTGCTCGTCGCCATCGACGACAAGACCGACGCGCTGATCCGCGAGCTCGAGCGGAAGGAGCGCGAGGCCGCGCGCACGCTGCTCCGTGGGCCGCCGCGTCCGCCGCGCTACACCCCCGAGCAGCTCGCCGAGGTGCCGTTCTGACAGCGCTCCCCGAGTGCCCGTTGCGTGGCGCACCTCGTTGAGCTAACGATCCACCCGCACGGCAAGGTCACCGAGAATTTCCTCTCACTCACCGAGTCGGGCCGACGTGAACGACCGCAAGGTCCTTCGCAAGGAGACGACAAATGAAAACGCTCGGCATGAAAGTCGAAAATATCGGCTTTCTCATCGACCGCCTCGGACGTGACTGCGCCGCCGACCAGTACCTTCGAGAGCTAACGCAAAACTCGATCGAGGCGATCATCCGCACCGGTCGACCTGACGGGCGGATCATCTGGGATTTCGTCGAGCAGAGCGGCGTGCGAAAGCTCTGCATCTGCGACAACGGCGTCGGGATGGCCGGCGACGAGCTCGTTCGGTACATCAACAGTCTGTCGTCGTCGGGCTCCGTGCAGGGCATGGACGCTAACTACGGCGTGGGGGCGAAGATCGCCGCTGCGACGCGGAATCCCGAGGGGCTCGTGTACCTGTCGTGGCAGGACGACGTTGGTGCTGGCATCCAGCTCGTCAAGGATGGCAGTGGTCAGTACGGGCTCCTTCAATTCCCGGACTTCCGCCACGTCTTCGACGCGGAGAAGGAGCTCCTGCCCGAGACCAGCATCATCGACGAGAGCGGCACCTGCGTGATCCTGCTCGGGAGCGAGGCCAACGAGGACACAGCGGTCGGCCCCACGGCGCAGTGGATCCGCAAGTATCTGAACACCAGGTACTTCGTCATCCCGAAGAACATCACCATCCAGTGTCGGACTGTCGGGAAGACTGACACGGGCCTGCGCCCGGTCTACGGGCAGAAGTGGATGCTCGACGCCGCCGCCATCGACAAGGGGAAGGTCGAGCTCCAGACGGCCGTCGCCCACTGGTGGATCCTCCCGGACGCGAAGCACAAGTTCGACAAGCCCATCGCGGTCGAGGGCGGCAAGGACATCAACTCGATGGAGACGTTCAGTACGGCGTACCTCCATCGTGGCCACACCAGCTTGCTCTGGAAGAGCGAGCTGTTCGACGTCCAGACCGGAAACGCCGGCTACCACCGCCTTCAGCAGTTCGGCATCTTCCTCGGCGTCGATCGCGTCGTGCTCTACCTTGAGCCGACCCTCGGGGCGGTGACCACCAACACCGCGCGCACCGAATTGATCGTCGACGAGGCGAAGCCCCCGTGGCTGGATTGGGCCGATGAGTTCAAGGCGAACATGCCGCAGGAACTCCGCGAGTTCATCGACAACATCGACCTGAAGTTCGAGCGCAAGAACGACGACGAGGCGATCCGCGAGAAGATCGCCTCGGTCATGGACCTCTTCCAGGTCCCCAAGTACCGCCGCTCGAAGACCGGCGACGACACGATCGACGACAAGGATTTCACGCAGCCCCCGGTGCCGCCCGGAAACGGTGGCGGCAGGGGCGCAAACGGCGGGGGCAAGAAGAATCCTCGACCTTTTTTCTCGGGGCCGAGGCTCAACGGTCCCACGGCGAAGAAGGTCACCGTCAACGACCTCCCCCGCATCATCTTCAAGTACCGGGAGGACGGGAGCCGGGCGGATGGCGAGATGGAGGACATGGCGGCCAACTACGTCGAGACGAAGGCGGACAAGACGCTCTACGTGAACGGGGACTTCCGCGTGTTCCAGGCGATCATCGACCGCTACACGAAGCAATACCCCCACGCCGCCGGGGTTCGTCAGAAGGTCCAGGAGATCGTCGAGAAGTGGGTCAAGCTGACCCTGTGTGAGGTCATCATCGGCGCGAAGGCGCTGCAATCCGAGCACTGGTCGGCGGAGGTGATCGAGCAGTGCCTCAACGAGCGTGCGCTCACGATGGCCGTCATGCCTCGGGTTCTCGTCAACCAGGCGGTGAAGCGCGAGGTCTACGCAGCGCTGGGAAAGCCTCAGGAGGGGGGGGAGGTCACGGACGCTGTGTGACTCGGCGTGGCACGAGACTTCCGGCTCGCCACGTGCGCTCCGAGCGTCTCGAGCACCATGACGCGCTACTCCTTTGAGTAAACGCTCACGTCGGGATGTGCCTGGAATCGTCGAGGCCTCGGCAGTGCGATGAGCTGATACGCTCGGGCACTGAGGAGGTAACCATGAACAACGAGCCAGGGAAGAAGCCGGAGGACGAGTCTCGCGACTCTTCCCCCCCGGAGCTCACCGAGGCTGACGTGAGAGACGCGCTCCGGCAGTCCGCCGCCGGCGCGAACGAACTAAACAAGAAGCTGAAAGAAGTCTTCGCGCTGACCGATGCAAGCGCAACCCTCCGTCTTCGATAGGCCCGATGCCGCAGAACGTCATCACCGTCCACCAGTTCGCGCCCGACGCTCTCATCGACACAGTCTGCCGAGAGTCGATCGATCGAGGCGAAGAGGTCCCCGAGCAGGTGAAGTACCTTGCCCGGTACGCCGAACGCCTTGGGGCGCGCACCTACGTCGTCGAAGCCCACTACGTTGATCGCCACTATATTGACGAGTACGCCTTCTACTACAGCCGCATGCTCTCGCCGCCGCCCAACGTCGTACGGCGCATCCACTTCTTCGGGCACGAGTTCGCGGAGGCGGCCTTCGCCGGGATGCTCGAGGAGAGCCTCCGGAGCGAGGTCGCAAGGAGGAAGGTGGAGAAGCAGCTGACCGACCCCGTTGCTGGCTCGAGCATCGGTGGCTACCTGGGGTTCTCTTCGATCCGGCCCCTGTCCTCGGTACCCGTCGGACGCACCGTGCTCTCCAGGTTGCCGGATAGCGACGGCGGGAATCCTCGTCACATCTGGGCGACCAACGAGCACGTCGTCCACCTTGCGAACCTTCGCCTGCGCGTCGAAGGCCTAGCCTTCCAACAGCAGGACGCTGCTGTCGGCGCGTGCGCGACGGCAGCCCTATGGAGCGCGCTTGTGCGGGTCGCCCGTCAGGACGGGATGCGCGCGCCGACGCCGGCGGAGATCTCGGACGCTGCCCTGCGCTCGCCTCGCGTCCGCCCCTTGTTGCCGGCGAACACGGGACTGACGGTGCAACAGCTGTGCGAAGCCACGCGCGCGTTTGGGTTCACGCCCGAGGTCGCGTACGCCTTCTCCCGACCGGAGATCTTCGTCGTGATGCTCCACACGTACCTTCTCTCCGGGATTCCGATGGTGCTGGCGCTTCGCGGAGACGGCGGCGGTCATGCCGTCACGGCGGTGGGATTCCAGATGTCTGCAAGCGAGCATCCCGCGCTCCAGACGACCGTTCCCGTGCGAAGCGCCGGGCTGACCAAGCTCTACGTCCACGATGATCGCCTCGGCCCCTACGCTCGGGCGAAGATCGAGCCGTACTCGTACAGCAACAAGGAGGAGGACGTCTCCTTTGAAGGCCTTCGGTTCGAGATCGAGTTCGATGGTGTCGGCGCGGAGAGCTGGCTCATCGACACGGCGATTGCGCCCGTCTACCCCAAGCTCCGCCTCTCGGTGGCCTCGCTTATCATGCTGGCCGAGTTCAAAGCGAAGCTCGTGGAGAAGATGGTGGGGCTGAAGAAGGCGCCCACCCTACGCGTCGACTTCCGCTACGAGAGGGCAGGCGACTACCTCACGCGACTGGCAGGTCGCGCTACCGATCCGAAACGGGCCGCCACGTTTGTTCGCGAGGTGGCCCTCTCGCGGTGGTGTGCGTTGATGCGCTGGTACTTGGGCGACGACGAGCTCATCGAGTTCGTCTACGACACGACCGATGTCGTCCGTGACGTCCGCGTTCAAGCTCGGGAGCTCCTCCGCGGCGTGGTCTGCCTCGACAAGCGCTACGCCCGAAACGTCACCACGATCGGCGCCGCACTAAGAGTGCCAACGGCCTGAAAGATCGCGAAAAACGTTGCATTGTACGCTAACATGGTTAACATCACCGGTCGAATGGCAGCCCGACATGTGCCGCCCGACGTGAAGTCCCTCGGCGAGGCGGTGCGGATTCTGCGAGAGGATCAGGGACTCACCCTCCGGGCACTGGCAGAGAAGGTTGGCGTGACCGCGCCCTTCCTGAGCGATCTCGAGCACGGTCGACGCCAGACCGATCGCCACGAGAAGCTTGCAGCCGCGCTGAACGTGCCTGTCGACGAGCTACGCCAGCTCGACAGTCGTCTATCGCCGGACCTGAAGGACTGGCTTGCCGCGAACCCAAAGCTCGTGGCTCTCCTAAAGGACATGCAGAGCTCCGGGCGACCCGTGCCGCTCGAGGCGCTTCGCTCGACCCTTCGTCGCCGCGGTTAATCGCCGCCTCGAGCTTCCGCTCGAAGGCGGCCTTGACACGTTCTCTTTGTTAGCTATGTTAGCTTACAAAAGGAACGCGTTCATGAGCCTTCCCATCAAGATCAAGGTCAACGAGAAGCACGTCGAGATGCCGCACCACGAGGCGAACGGTCTCCAGATCAAGGAGGCCGCCATCGCGCAGGGTGTGGACATCAAGCGCGACTTCGCGCTCTCCGAGGAGCTCGAAGGCGGCCGCACGCGCGTCGTCGGTGACGACGAGAAGATCGCTCTGCACGACGGCCAGAAATTCTTCGCTGACGCGCTGGACATCAAGATCAGCGTCAACGAGAAGCCGGTCACGATGCACCGCCACAAGGCCAACGGCCTCCAGATCAAGGAGGCCGCCATCGCTCAGGGCGTGAACATCAAGACGGACTTCGTGCTCTCCGTGGAGCTCGGCGAGCGGCGCACGCGCGCGGTCGGTGACACCGACACGATTGAGCTCTACGAGGGACAGAAGTTCATCGCGGTCACGCCGGACGACAACTCCTGAGGGCACCATGAAGGAAGCAGTCGCGCGCGCCGTGGAGGAGATCAAGGCAGCGTTCCCGAACAACGACGCGTTCCCCAAGGATCGCGTCGTTGTGAAGGAGGACGACCAGGGAGGCGCCTGGGTCATCGTCGAGGACGCCGATGTCGGCGAGCTGTACGAGGCGCCGAAGAGCTGGATCGGTTTCCGGATCACGTTCCAGTACCCGAACGCCGACGTGTACCCGCACTTCGTCCGCAGCGATCTCCTTCGAAAAGACAAGCGCGCGCTCGGCGAGGCTACGCAAGGCGGGCAGAACTTCATGGGCCGCCCCGCGATCCAGCTCTCCCGAAAGTCGAATCGACTGAACCCCGCAACGGACACGGCGCTGCTCAAGCTCGTGAAGGTGCTCCATTGGCTTTCGACCCATCCCTGACGTACGAGCTCGTCCTGCCGTCGCGCGTCTGGACGCCGCTCGAGGCGCATCTCTTCCGGGACGATCATGACGAGCACGGCGCGGTCATCGCCGCCGGCGTCGCCCGCGTCGGCGACCGGGTGCGGCTCCTCGGTCGGCACGTGTTCCTCGCCGAGGACGGCGTCAGCTACGTCCCGGGGAAGCGCGGCTATCGGATGCTCACCGCCGAGTTCGTGCGCGATCAGGCGCTGTTTTGCCGCGACGAGAAGCTTGCGTACCTCGCGATCCACAACCACTTCGGCGCCGACTCGGTGTCCTTCTCGAGCGACGATCTTCAGTCGCACGAGCGAGGCTACCCCGCGCTTCGAGACGTCACGCGTGGCCAGATCGTCGGCGCCGTCGTCTTCGCGAAGAACGCGGCTGCGGGCGACCTCTGGCTCGACTCCGGGCGCGCGCCCCTGAAGGTCGTAAGGGCGCTCGGGGCGAACGTCGTCGAGATGTACCCGCGCGTGCCGGCACGGCCAAACGGCGCAGGCGTCGAGCACGACCGCCAAGCTCGCCTTTTCGGCGATCGCGGCCAAGCGCTTCTCGCTCGTCAGCGCGTAGGCATCATCGGCCTCGGCGGGGTCGGCTCGCTCGTCGCGGAGTACCTCTCGCGTCTCGGCGTAGGCGTTCTAGTGCTAGTGGACCCGGATCGCCTCGAGCCCTCTAACCTACCGCGCGTGGTTGGAAGCTCGCGGCGCGATGCGATGCTGCCGCTCACGGGTCCGGGCGTCCCGGCCGGCGTTCGCAAGCGCGCTGCGCGAGTAGCGAAGCTGAAGGTGGACATCGCGAACCGCGAAGCTCGCCGTAGCCGCTGCGACATCGAGATCGTTCGCCATCCTAAAAGCGTCACCGGCGACGACGTCGCCAGGGACCTTGCGGCGTGCGACTACCTGTTCCTCGCGGCCGACAGCATGCAGGCGCGCCTCGTATTCAACGCACTTGTCCATCAGTTTCTCATCCCCGGAACGCAGCTCGGGGCGAAGGTGCCCGTCGACCTCAAGACCGGCGAGGTCGGCCGCGTCTTCAGCGTCGTGCGGCCCATCATGCCGGGCGAGACCTGCCTCTCGTGCAACGGGCTGATCAGCGCCAGCAAGCTCCAGGAGGAGGCCCTCACGCCGGAGGAACGACGCGCGCAGCGCTACGTCGACGAGCCGGACATCCCGGCGCCGAGCGTGATCACGTTGAACGCGGTTGCTGCGGCGCATGGCGTGAACGACTACCTCTTCCGCTTGACCGGACTTCGCGATGCCCGACTCAAGGAAGAGTTCGTGTACTACGAACCCCGGACGGGCTCCTCGCGCATCGAGGAGCCGCGGCACGATCACGACTGCCTCGAGTGCGGCGAGATCGCCGCCAGCAGGTTTGCACGGGGAGACCTGGCGTCCCTGCCAACCGAGGAGCCACCCCGCAAGCGCAGACGTCGGAGCGCCCCGAGCCGAACGTGAGGGCAGCCCTACGGGTACGGCGAGACTTGCGCTGTGTCGCGGTACACGCCGGAGCGACTCTTCCACTCGTGAACGCGTTACGATGTCCTTCTTTTCTTGCTGAGGAGAATGGTGCCTTTGCCACGTTGGGTCGGCGCCGCCTCCAGAACAGCACCGGATGCCGCCTTCCGTGGAAGGCGCTTCCGGAGCGCAGTCAGTAGCTCCTGGACAGTGAACCCTTGCTGCAACAACGCGGCGATTGCGCGGTCCGCGTGCGTATCGCTAGCCGTGACGGCCGACTTGGTGAGCTTCATCTGGGTTGTGCGCGCCGAAGCGTTCACTGAGCCCAGCTTCTTTGCGAATGGACGGGGTGGTTCGCGGTTCATGGGTCATCCTTGCGGGTGGTCGCGCCGAAGAGAAGAGCGGTGCCGCTGGTAAAGACCTTCTCCATCCGCTGGGGGTCCGCCGAAGCCAACACGCTCAGTTGTTGTTCTTGCAACTTCCACATCATCTCGTGCCAGCACCCGAAGGTGCTCGTCATGTCCTTCGCGAGCGCCTCGATTTTCTTGTCGGTCGCATCGCACGCGGCGTCTCGCTCAACCTTGCTCGGGAGGTTCGACCACGTGACGATGTCAAAGACGATGCCATCGAATCGCTTCAGAAGCGTGCGTGCCTCCTCGATGAGAAGGGGTGGAAGGAAACCGCCGACCGTCGAGATTTTACGGATAGCGTCGTCGCACTTGTCCACTAGCGCCTGCGTTCGGTCGCCTCGACCTCGGAGGCTCGCCTCCCTGGACAGCTCGTTGATGGCCGCAAAGATCCCATTCAGGCGGACGCGCAGATCGCCCCCCGCCTCCAGCATCTTGTCGAGCATCTTGATGCGCCAGTCGGCCGCGATGCGCAGCCGGGCGTCGTGCCCCTTCAGTTGGACATCGACGAACAGCTTGACCTGTCCCTCAAGCGAGATTTTACCTGCTTCAAGGGCGCGCTTGAACACCCTCTCGTCTCGCTTCGAGAAGAAGTCCCAGCCGATCTTCACGAAGACGACGAGGATGGAGACGGTCGCCGAGATCAGCGCCGTCACCAACTTCATGTGCTCCGCGTCAGCAGCTTGCTCCACAGCGGGGCTGATCAATCCTCGTTGCCGCCATCCTCGGGCGGGGGGCCGCCGAGACCGAAAGCACCACGCCCTCGCTGGATCGGCTTCAGAGGCTTGTCCGTACCGAGGATGGGACGACCTCGACCGCGAGTGATAAGCTGGTCCTTCTCTTCGGTCTTGCCGGCCTCGCCCCCTTTGGCGACTGGCCTCTCGGGAGCCTTACCCTTCGGCGCCTGCTTGGCGGGAGCCGGTTGCTTCTTGTCGTTGGCCATCTGGTTGCACCCCCCTCTATTCAACCCCAAAGTCCGCGCATCCCCGCCCACGGACCACTGATTCGTCCCCGAGCTGGCGCGTGACGTGAGCATGCGCGTTCGCGTGGGCGTGGTGCGCGTCCGCTTGGCCGATGAAGCCCTGCGCCCTGGCGGCGTCGTTGAGGAACTGGCACGTCCAGTACGCAACATCCCGGGCCACCTGCTCCATATGCGCTGGGTACACCCCGTACTGCGCGGTTCCCAGTACCTCGCCGGTCCTCGTCTCGAACAGGACCGTGATGGTCACGTAGCCGGGTCCCCAGGGGGACAGGAAAGCGTTGCACCTTGCGATACGGTCGGTGGCCATCATGGGCAAACCGGAGGAGTCGGCGGGAGCGGGGGCGCAGGCGGCGTCTTGAAGATCTCGTTCAGCGCCATCCCACCGAGGACCAAAACAGCCGCGATGCCGGTGCCGATCACGACTTTCGTTCCGAAGTCCATCGGCCGCTTGTACCGCAGAACGTACACGTACCCGGGCTCGGGGCGAACGTTGCTGCTGCCGTGCTGGTTCCACATCGTCGGCGTTTCCAGCAAGTCGTCTTCCACCGAGCGCGCGTTCTTGACGCGTGTGAAGGCGCAAAACTCGAAAACATCACGGGCCGGGCCCCCGTCGATGTCCCTCCGCAGGATGTAGCGCTCCAGCTCATCCTGGGAACCGAGGTTCGAGCCGCCGCTATACGACTCGAAGATCACCGTCGCTCGGAGGTCGGCAAGCGTGACGCGCTGAAATTCCATGTGGGTGTTCCTACATCCCAAGCGTACCACTGACCGATGGGGCCGGCGAGTTGGGCTACCGGACGAAGCGGTCGCGCGCGACGGGATCAAGGTGAGCACCTCGATCTCGTTCGAGCTGGAGCAAAGAGCTCCTCGGGGTCCCCGCGGCGCAAGCACACGGCGGGTGGACCCGAACGCGCCGACTCTTCGCCGGGTCGCAGAACGTGGCCTCGACGCCGGGGTCGTCGCTCGAGGAAGCCCTCGTGCTTCTGGAGGTGGCGAGCTGACCGAGGAGCCGGCGGCGACGTCGGCGCCGGCGATGCCGACCGTCGCGCAAGAGCGAGGTCCGCGCACTCCTTCGGAGGGAGATGGCGGAGCACCGCGGTCTCGGCGCGCGCGATGACCGAGGCATCGAGCGGCACGCACTTTGTTGCGGCTGGGTCCGCAGTGCTTAGGTTGCGATGCGCGGGAGAGGGTCGCGCGGCAGATGCCACAGAAACCGAAGGACTTCCTTGAGCTGAGAAACGCCCTCTACCTGCGCGCGGAGCGCCTTTGGACGTCGAGCGTGGTCTCCAACGGCGCGGCGCTCGCAGCGGCGCTGACCTCGCTCGTGGTTGCGCCGGAGGGGTCCGCGGGCGTCGCGGCAGCGGTCGCGGCGATGGCCTGCCCGGCCATCGCATCGTCCTTCGGGAGCTCGCGGCCTTGCCGAATGACCGGGGCGATGCGATCCGGCAGCTCGTCCTGCTCTCCGACAGCCTCGGGACTCCGATTCCCCCAGCAGACCAGGCGAAGGTGAGGAGATGGGTCCCACAGACAGAGCTCGCTCCGGCCCCGTACGTCGCCCCGTACTATGCCTCGAAGCTCCCGGCCGGCCCTCGGCGGCTGGCGGACAACCTCGCCGAGACGGCGTACTTCACCGAACACCTCGCCGAGAAACTGGCGACGGCCTTTGCGGCCGCGGCAGTGCTTACGCTCGCCATGCTGGCCGTGGGTATCTACGTCGCGGCGGCCGCTGCGGAGGGAGCAGCGGCTCCAGCGGGAGCAGCAGCGGCGGCGGCGTCCGCCCCGTCAGCGGCGACGGTGCTGCCGTCGCTGATCAAGGGGGCGGTGAGCGTGATCGCCTTCTTCGTCTTCGGCGACTGCAGCGTCCTGGCCTGGCGCTTCATCAGGCTGAAACTCTCCGCCAGCGCCGCATTTCGCGCCGCGTCCGAGCTTCGCGACGACGTCGGCGCCGACCTCGCCCAGGTCCTCCCGCTGCTGCAGGACTACGAGTCCGCCCGGATCCAGGCGCCGCCGATCCCGAGCTGGCTGCACAGGCGCAACATGGACGAGCTCAACGCGGACTACCGGGACAGCCACTGAGGATGGCCAGCCTGGACGCGGCGATCGAGCGCTACATCGCCACCGACATCGCGCTGAGCGCGAAGGACATCAGCGCGTGTGCGGCGAGTCGGGAGTGGTTCCTGACGCGCCTGCAGAACGAGATCGCAAGCGACGAGGACGGCCCGCAGCTGCTCGCGGGCGAGCCGTTTGTGAACTTCGGCAGCTACTTCAAAGGGACGAAGGTCCGCGACGTCGACGAGTTCGACGTCCTCGTGGTCGTGGACTCGAACACGGGGGTCTTCTCCTCGAGCGGCGAGGTCGTTGGTCACGGCGAAGGCGACGCTGCGCCCAACCACAAGTACGACGCCAGGTTCAAGAAGGGCGACGGCTCGGGTGTGAGCCCCGCGAAGGTGCTGGGCTGGCTGCGCGGCGTCGCCGCCGACGTCGCCGAGTCGTACGGCGGCGAGGCGCCGGTCCGGGATGGCCAGGCGATTATCGTGCGCATCGCGTCGAAGGACCTGGCGATCGATCTGGTGCCGGCCGGGGTCTTCACCCGGGCGCGCGACGGCTCCACCTTCTACAACATCGCCAAGGGCGACGCGGGGGACGAGTGGACGCTGACGTCGCCGCGCGTCGACATCGAGCAGCTCGAGGAGGTCGCCGAGGGCAAGGCGAACTTCCGCAACGTCGTCCGGATCATAAAGCGCGTGAAGGACGTCTACGGGGTGGCCGTCTCTTCGTTCGCACTCGAGACGTCCGTCGTCGCCTACGCGCGCGCGACCAACTGGACCGACTTTGTCGGGCTCGAGCTGCGGTGGGCCATGCGGAGCGTGGCGAACGCGATCGAGGGCGGCTGCATCGCGGACCCGTACGACCCGAGCGCGAACCTGATCGCGGACGCGAAAGATCGCGCGCGATCGGCGAGGGTCTATCGCCTCGTCGCGGACAGGCTGGAGGCGCTCGGGAAGGGCGAGGCCGCGCAGACGCCCGAGGACCTCTACGACCACGTGCACAAGCTCTTCGAGGGGTAGGCGCGCTCAGCTCTGGAAGCCGACGTACTGCCACGCCGCGAGCGCGAAGTCCTCGAGCGTCTTGGGCGACCAGGGCTCGCCGGCGCGGAAGAGCGTCTGCATCCGGCTGACCTCCGTGAACGCGCCGGCGCGGCCGTCGCGCGCCGCGGCCCACAGGAACGCTATGATGGCGCGCACGTCCTCGTAGTACGTGCCCTCCGCGCGGTTGACGTACTGTGGGACGAGCAGGTCGTCCTCTTGCGGCGCTCGAACCCCGCCGGCGACGAGATCGTCGAGCGCACAAAGACGAAGGTCGACCAAGAGATCCGCTACCGGCGACCGTGATGCGGGCGCTCCGTCAGCACGTCGCAGCGTTGCCGACGGGACCAATGCGCTCCTCGAGCTACTTGTTTCCCTCGATCACCGGTGGGCTGCGTTCGCGCTCGGTGCTCGACAAACCGTTCGCGGACGTGCTCGAGGCGCTCGGGTGGCTCCTGCACTTCACCCCGAAGGGCATGCGGCGCACGTTCAACGATCTCGCCCGCCAAGCCCAGGTCCATGACATCGTGCTGCGCGCGATCTCCGGCCACCAGACGGAGCGGATGCAGCGGCACTACTCGACAGCGCAGCGCGAGGAGATGCGCGCGGCCGTCGGCAAAGTGATCTCCGCCAAGGTCATCTCGATCGCAACGGCGCGCCAGATCCGACGGCGACGTGCGAAGAAGCGCCTGTGATCGCACAACTGAACACAGCCCTGGACAGGCGGACAGACGTCGGGCTCAATCGCACCGCGCGATCGGTGTCCGATCACGCGCGCGAAGGGCGCACAAAGGGTACACGGGGCGTGGGCGACAGCGAAAACCTAGAGCGGGAGAAGGGATTTGAACCCTCGACGTCCACCTTGGCAAGGTGGTCGCCGAGGCAACCGGGGGACGTGCGAATCCGACGTCCGAGCACGACCTCTTGACGATTGGTTCACCGTCATGGTGCCGGACGGGCGCGCCATCAACCCCATTGCGAAGACCAACTGGGAGGGTGTCGGCGTAAAGCCGGACATCGCGGTCGCCCCGGACGCCGCCCCGGAGGAGGCGCACCGGCGCGCGATCGAGGACATCGCGGCGAGGAAGACGCCGCAGTCGCGGCGATAGGTTCGCTTCTTTAGGTCCCCCCCGGAGGCAGCCCCACTTCCGCCGCCTCCGGGGTTCCCGCCTACTTCACCCGCCCGCCTACTTCACGACGAGGACAATCGCCTGGCTCCAGTCCCCTTCCCCCGCCTTCGTGATCGCGCGGTACCGGAACTGCACCGCGGTTCCCACGGGCAGGCCCGTGATCGTCGTCGACGCCTTCAGCGTGGTCGGCGCGGCGACCCAGGTCTTTCCGCCGTCCACGCTGGACTGCCACTCGTAGGACGACCGGCGGGCCGCGACGACGGCGGTGATCTTCGCGGAGCCCGACACCGGGCCGGGCTTGGCGAGGAAGGCGCGGGCGGCGTGGGTCGGCGTCTTGCGGACGGCGATTCCGGCGCTCTGGATGAGCGACGGGCCGTTCTCCGGCGTCGCGTTGGCGATCGACTGGACGTAGCCGGCCAGCTGCTTGAGCAGCATGGCGAGCGCGGCGCGCTTCTCGTTGCGCGTGGTGGTGGCTCCCTTGGTCCGCGCCAGCGCGGCCGTCTCGGCCGTCTGGAGCTCGGCGATCGCCGCCGAGATGGTGGCGAGCGGCGGTGTGGGCGTCGGGAACGAGACGTTGCCGGTCATCTGCGTCACGACGCGCGTGGCGTACGTGATGAAGTCGGCCACCTTGGTCGGCAGCATGAGAGCAACGAGCGCGCTGCGAACGATCTTGGTCATCGTGGTCATTGGGAACGGTCCTTTCGGAGGCGAGAGCGTGTCGCTGGCATGGTCGATTGGGTCTTCGGGAACACCTCCTTGGTCTCTGGATTCGTGGGGCACGCCGTCCTCGTGGAGGAAGGCGACGCGGAGAAGGACGAAAGCGACGTCGTGGTTCGTGAAGCCGTCAAAGGGTCTGGCGAAGCGGGCTTTCGCTCCGGCGATTGTGTCTCCTGGTTCGCGGGGAGCGGCGTTCGGCTGCCGCGCCGTGTCTCTTGTCCGAACGCAAGCGGCTTGGGCTTCCACGATCCGGTCACGGATCGACGAAAAGGCGACATTCGGTAGGACGGGGCCGTCTCTTCTCGAAGGAAGTGTCGGCTTCGTCTGGGCGCGCGAGGGGCTTCGACACGACGAAGCGAGGGAAGCTCACCCGGGCGATGCTCTTGCGTGAAGGAAAGCGGCATTCCCGGGACCGAAAGCGGCTCGAGCCAATCCTCGTGTGGGGCTCGCGAATCTCGAAGACAGGCTCGTATCAATCCGTGTCGCGCCTCGGCGTCGCGGCGCGGCTTTCGTGAGGAATCCTTCACGACTCGAGAAGACTGCGGCGGGGCCGACGATTCATTCTCGTCGGCCCCGCACTCCCGCCGGACCATCTCGTCCCCCCTCACTTAGTAAGCCGTGAACCCCCCCGTTTTTGGGCACGCGTCCCACACGATTTGTCAGATGGTGTGGGCACGCCCGTTCACCGCGGCTTCGCCTCGAGCTCCAGCTCGCTGCCGTTCGACGCGTCCGGAGCGTCGCACTCGTCCCGATGGTCCGCATCGCACGCTCGCTGCGTCTCGACGCGAGCCCTGGGCGGCATCCTGGCCACCGAAGTCGCCGGCGCCGCTCCGGTCCCCTCCCCCTCCCTCGTCGCGATGCCCGCCACTCCTCCCCCGAGGACGGCCGTCAGCGCCATCATCATCACCATCAACCCGAGGACCGCGAGCCGTTTGAAGAAGAGCCTCCGCATCTTCTGCAGCCGGCTTCTCACCTCCTTCACGGGCAGGCCCAGCTCCTGTCCGAGGATCGACGGCTTCACCCGATCCGCGACGCCGAGGAGGATCTCCTTCCCCTTCTCGGGCATCTCGCCCTTGTCGAACATCTCGAGCAGGACGGCGAGCTGCCGCTTGGCGTCTACCGGGTCCCGCGCCTCTCCCGAGGGCGCGAACGGGGCGAAGTCGTCCGGCGTGTCGCAGAGCCCCGCGTCGTACTTGTCTCGCACCTGTCCTTTCCGGCATTCGTCGATGGCGTAATCGACGGCGATCTTGGCGCAGTACGCCTCCCAGCTCCGGATCGTCGCCGGCGTCTTCCGGCGTTCGAGGCCTTCGACGGCGCGCACCTGCACGTCGACGATGGCGTCCTGCAGATCGCCGTTCCGGTATCCGTGGTTCGCGAGCACCCCGGTGATGACGTGGATGACGCTCGGGTGAAACACATTTCGATGGTCGTTCATGGTCGTCTCTCCTCTTTCCCTTGGCTCCTCGTTCCGTGTCCTCTTCCCGGCGGCGCGCTTCAGCGCAGCCATGCCAGGAGCTCCTCCACCTGGTCGCCCGCCACGACGTCGACCTGCAGCTGGGCCGCCAGGGTCTCGACGAAGGCGAGCCGCATGAAGAACAGCGCCCGGATCCGGCGAAGCCGCCGGCGCACGTCGTCGACGGGGAGCGTGAGCTCCTCCGCGATGTCGTCGACCTTCACGCCGTCGGCGATGCGCGCGAGGATCTCGCGGGCCATATCGGGCATCTCGCCGTGGTCGAAGAGGTCGTTCATGACGGCGATCTGGAAGCGCGTCCGGTTGGGATCGCGCGGGTCGCGGCGAAGCCACGGCGCCTGCTCGTCGGGGTCGTCGCAGATGCCCGGGTCCCTCGCCGGGCCGGCCGGTGGGGTGCCGCCCGCTTCGACGGCGTAGGCGGCGGCGGTGGCCGCGGCGAGGTTCTGCCATTCGCGGAGGCGCTGCGGGGCGCGGCCGCCCTCGATGGTCTCGAGGGCGCGGGCAGCGACCACGGAGGTGTGCTCGAGGAGCTCGCGCCGCGGGAAGCCGTGATCGACGAGGACGGCGTGGATGATGCGGATGACGGACGGGTGGACGATGGTCTTGCGGTTCATGTGGATTCTCCTGGTTCAGCCGGCGGCGGTGACGGTGGGGACGGCGTTCTTGGCGGCGGCGGCGGCGCGGCGCGCGGTCTGGCGGGCGACGCGCGCGAGCACCTGCTCGGCGTGGCGGGTCATCTCGCCGTCGTACGAGCGCGTGCACCGCTCCATGGCGGGGACGGCGGCCTCGCCGAAGCGGACGAGCGCATCCATCGCGGCGACGGCGATGGGGCCGCTGCTGTCGAGCATCCGCGCGAGGACGCGGATGGCGTCGGGATCGCGCATCCGGGCGATCTCCCGGATGCAGGTGACGTAGTCGTCGGAGCCGATGCAGCGGTACTCGAGGCGGATGCGAAGCTTCTTGAGGTTCGGGCTCATGGCGGATCTCTCCTGAGGCGGGGCGTCTCGCGCCCCGTCGGGTCGTGCGGGTGAACCGCGGGCGTCGCGAGCGGGCCCGGAATGGGCGACGCGCGCGGGCGACTACGGGAGGGGGCGGCGCCCCGGCGATGCTTTGCCGGGCCTTCCTGCCCTCCTCACCGAGCTAAGTCGGATGCCGGAGAACTTTGTGCGGACAAAGTGAATGGCCCGATGTCGATTTCTGCAAAGGGCGGGTGCCCGGGGGAGCGGCGATGGTCGGCGGGACGGGCGGGAAGACGCGCAACTACGCGGATTCCGCTACGTTGCCGCCTTGCGGTCGCTGATCTCAGCGCTCATCTTCGTCGCGTGCATCCCGGCGTGCGGCCGCCGGCCTTCTCCGACGGACACGTCCACGGTTCCCTCGGCCCAGGCGCCCTCCCCGGTCGCTGCGACGCCCGTCCCGCCGGACGCGAGCATCGACGGCGTCCCGGCGATGCCCGCTCCCGTCGAGGCGTTCGTCGGCCCCGTCGACGCGGCGCCGCTCGTCGCGCGGGCCCGCGAGCTCTATCCCACGGCGAGGCGCGTCGCCGTCGAAGGGGAGGCCTTCGTCGTGCTCTCGCTCGAGGACACGCCGCTCTTCGACCAGGCCACCCGCTTTCTGCGGCGCGTCCTGCGGTCGTACTTCTCCCTGCGATTCGCGAAGATCCCGGTCCTGCCGGTGTACATCGTCCTCTTCCCGAGGTTCGAAGGGTTCGACCACTACTCGAGCGACCACTACGGGGTCCCCGGCAAGGACAACCTCGGCGCGTACCAGCGGGACCGTCGGGAGATCATCGTGGATCTCTCGAACGGGGAGCACTCGCTGCCGACAATTTCGCACGAGGTCGCGCACGCGATCATCGGCGACGAGTGGGAAGGCGTGCCGCTCTGGTTCAACGAGTGCGTCGCGACGGTCTTCGAATCGCCCCGCTGGGTCGGGGAGGACATCTATGGCGCGAAGTGGAGCCGGCGTTACAAGCTCCTCTCGGACACGCTGGCTTCCCCGGCCCGGGCGCCCTCGGCCCACTTCGACGCCCTCTTCGGGATGTCGAATCAAGCCTTCCGAGGCATCGATCCCGCCGTGGGGTCCGTCGCGACGAGCCGGGATCCGGCTCTCCGGGCAGCGGCGAGGGCGCGCGGCGCGCTTCGCGAGGCATCTGCCAGATACGCGTGCGTGTGGCTCGACGATCAGGGGATGCTGACGCCGTTCTACGAGGACTGGCACGACCATTTCGCGAGCGATCCCAAGGGAGTGGCCGCCTTCGAGCGCGTCGTCCACGCGAAGCCGGCCGACGTGCAGGAGCGCTGGGCGCGATGGGTGCTCACTTCTCCTTGAAGAGAAACGACGCAACTTCCGTCCAAGCTCGGTCGATGGGGAGGCAAAAGGCCAGCCCCGAGGAACCCATGTCCCACGAGCTTCTCAATCATCCCGACGTCCTCAAGACCATCCGCTTCGAGCTGCTGCGAGGCGGCTACCCGAAGGAGGAGATCGACGATGGCGTGCGCGACGTGGTGGCGGAGCTCTTCGAGTACCTCGAGACGGCGAAGGAGGCGGTCGAGACGCCGGACCGTATGAAGGCCATCGCGCGCGGCCCGAGCTATTGTCGCGGGATCGACGCTCGGCGCGCGAGGCAGACGAAGGCCAAGGCCATCGCGGGGCCGACGGACGAGGCGGACACGCACGTCGCGCCGGCGCCGTCCCACGACGAGCGCATCGACATGCGCCGCGCGCTGGAGACGATGAAGGAGAACGCGCGGGACACCGAAGGCGCGCTCCTCGCGGGGCTCGGCGCGGGCGTCTCGCAGAAGCAGATGGCCGAGGAGCTGAAGCTCTCGCACGACCAGCTGCGCAAGGAGACGGGGTCGTTCCGGTCGAGGCATCGCACGCTGCTGCGGGCCGCCGGGTACACAGGCCTCGCGGGGGTCCTGGTGCTCCTGACGGTGCTCTTCCGCGACCACTACGGTCCGCGCGAAGAGGCCAGGCCGCAGCCGCTGCCCTCGGCGACCACGGCGCCCCCCGCGCCGCCGCCGGAGGTGCCCGTCGCGGTGCAGGGTCCGACACCGGAAGACCGGCTGAGGGCGGCCGATCTCCGCGCGAGCGCTCACGCCGCGCTGGTCCAGAAGAATTGGAAGGCGTGCATGGAGGGCTACTACGACGCGAACAAGCTCGAGCCGCTCGCCCCCGAAGCCCAGAACGAGTCGGACCACTGCGACGACGAGTACACGGCCTCGATGAACGCGAAGCCGCGGTAGTCGAGCTGGCCTCTCCGCCCGGAAGGCTGCCCGGAGCCGTGCTAGTTCTTCTTGTGTGTCCTCCACGCCGCGCGTCGAGCACGACAGTCTGGCCGCGGGCGCCTCGCGCGCCTTCTGGGAGGGGGCTTCCTTCGCGGAGAGGTTCTTCATGGGGCTCGACGAGGTCCACCAAGCGCTGCGGCGCCTAGCTTCCGCGCTCGAGGCCGACGGCGTCGACTACGCCATTGCCGGCGCGATGGCGATGAATGCGCACGGGTACCGGCGCGTGACAACCGACGTGGACGTCCTGCTCACCCGAGAGGGGCTCGAGCGGTTCCGGCGCGCACACCTCGGCCGAGGCTGGGTGGAGCGCTTCCCCGGCTCCAAGGGGATGCGCGACACGGAGTCTGGCGTGAACATCGACGTACTCATCGCGGGCGACTACCCCGGTGACGGGAAGCCGAAGTCGGTGCGCTTCCCCGACCCGTCCGTTGGGGTGCAGGGCGACGGCTTCCGCGTCCTGTCGCTGCGCCACCTGGTCGAGCTCAAGCTCGCTTCGGGCCTCACGAACCCCGATCGTCTCAAGGACCTCGCCGACGTGCAGGAGCTGATCCGCCACGCTGCGCTACCGCTCGACCTCGCTGACGCGCTCGATCCGATGGTGCGAGGCAAGTACGTGGAGATCTGGAACGCGACGAAGCGAATGGGCGAGGGGGACGACGAGTAGCCCCGGCGCCTCTCGGGGTGGTGGCGGCGCGGCCTGGGCCACGGCTTGCGGCGCGGCCACGAGGGGACGCGGTAGGGGGTCATGAGGAAGGGAACCCGCGGGGTGGACGGAGGCTTGGGCGCTGGTCGTGGCCGGCCTACGTGGCGAGCCTGCGTGCGAGGCTTCGCTGCGATGTGGCCCCTCCTCATCGCGACATCGGATGCGTCGGTGGCCACCTGAGTGACCGAAAGGCGAGTCTGCGAGCGGAACGATCCAGTGAGAGCACACGAAGGGCCCTCCCCGGCTCGTTGCTGGCTCGACCGCGGGCGAGCCAGCGCTACGTTGGCGCGCGCCATGAAGTCCTCCTCCCTCGCCTGCATCACCCTCGCGGTCGCGTCGATCGCGTCCTCTTTCGTGTTCGCCTGCAGCAGCAGCTCGTCGTCGAATCAGCCCGACTCCGGCCCGTCCTCGGGCAGCTCCGGCGGATCGGGCAGCTCCAGCGGATCGGGCAGCTCGTCCGGCAGCTCCGGCAGCTCGAGCGGAGGGGCGAGCGACTCCGGGGGCGGAGGCGACGCGTCCGGGGCGACGACCACCATCGCGGCCGCGCGCATGGGCAACGTCACGACGAGCATCGCGGTCGCCGCCGTCGTCACCGCCGTCCAGGGCCCGTCGGGCGACGAGGTCAACTACTACATCGAAGATCCCGCCGGCGGCCCGTATTCGGGCATCGTCGTCTATTGCGATCCCCTGTTGACGACCTGCCCCGCCGGTCCCCGCGCGGGAAACCCGAGCGTCGGCGACCTCGTGCTCATCACGGGCGCCATCTCGACGTACAAAGGCCAGGCGCAGATCGAGCCGACGGCCTACGAGCTGCTCTCGTCCGGCAATGCACTGCCGGCGCCGGTCACCGTGCAGGGCAGCGACGTCGCGGCGGCAGGCACGTCGGCCCAGTACCGCGGCGTGCTGGTCAAGCTGTCGGAGACCTTGAACGTGACCAACCTCACGCCGACGGCGCTCTACGACACCCAGTGCAGCACGGACGGCGGAATGGGTCAGTGCACCGGCTGCGCGCCTCCGACGTACTCGGGATTCCAGGCCACCGACAGCGCCAGCAACGTCATCTACGTGGAGCAGTACCTGTTCCCCGGTGACCCGCTCCAGAGCTCACCGGAGTGTGTGACGATGGCCGGCCAGGTCGCGGTCACGCAGGGCGAGACCTTCCCGTTCATGGAGGGCATCCTCGACTACGACGGGTACGCGATGGCGCAGTTCATGGCGCCGCGCGGTCCGTCCGACTACTGAGAAGGAGACCGACAAGCGAAGCAAGCCGTGACGCCGGGGGCGCTACGTCGCCGACTCGATCACATCGAGCGCGATGCCCAGCTTGGCGAACGCATGACGCCCCCCCGTCGTGACGCGCACGCCGCGCGTCTTGCCGCGTCGGACGATCCACCTGCCCGAGAACATGTGCTCGGTGAGCTGCGCGCCCAATTTGCCGCCCAGGTGATACCGACGCTCCGTCCAGTCGAGGCACGACCTCCCGGTCGCGCTGGCCGGAAGCGTGAGCCCGAGCTCTCCCAGCGCGCGCGCCCCCTCCGGGGTGAGCGCGGTCGCTCCGTCTCGCGTCATGATGAAGCCGCGCCTCTCGAGGGCGACCATCCACGCGACACCGAGGCGCCCAGCGAGGTGGCGGTAGCAGGTGCGGGCCTCCGTGAGCGAGTCGCGAACGGCGCTCGCGGGCAAGCAACGCTGCGCGGGCGTCATCTGCATGCCGATCGCCTCGAGTGCGTCCGCGACGTGCTCCCCGGCGAGACGAAAGTAGCGATGGCGTCCTTCCTGCTCGGAACGGACGAGGCCACCGCTCCTCAATCGCTGGAGGTGCGCGCTTGCCGTCGAAGGAGCGACACCGGCGATTTGCGCGAGCTCGCTCGCCGGACGGGCGAGACCGTCCATCAACGAAAGCAGTATGGCGACGCGCGAAGGATCGGCCACGAGCTCGCCGAAGCCCGCGATCGTGAAACGCAGGTTTGGACTCGAAGGGTGCACGCTGAGAGCTTACGCGTCCGACGAGCGGGACGCTTCGACGCCCGGCGAAGCATTGTGCGGGTACGTCGTGTCTCTGCACGCGCTGCCGTTGCGCAGCCATGCGCATCGTTGTGTACAGAACGTCGACGCGACCGTGAGCGAGGCCTGCCACTCGGGGTTCGCTGGCCTACTCGCCCGCGATCTCCAGCGCGCGCGCGAGGTCCCGTTCGGAAGCGTCGCCGGCGCCGTAGCGCGCCTTGACGTAACGGCGAAGCGCGCGCGAGAGGGGCGCGCGCCCGGCCTCTTCGAGGCGCTCCGCGAGCGATTCGAGGGTCTCGGCGCGGTCCCGCACGAAGCCTTCGCTGGCCAGGCGAGACTCGAACTGGCGGAAGGCAGCGGGCGGCGCATCGGTATCGTCGTCGACGGCGGCGCCGCGGCGGCGCCGGTTTCGCAGGGCGCGGACGACGAAGGCGAACAGCACGACGCCTCCGAGCGCGGGGAGGGATCGCTCGGGGGAGGCGACGGCCGCGGCGTAGAGCGTGCCGATGGAGGTCCAAAGGTAGTCGAAGAACGCCGCCACGGTGCGGGTGCGCGTCTCGAGCATCGCGGGCTCGACGGCGGGCGTGGCGTCGAACACTTCGAAGGCCGAGCGGGCAGACCCGTCGGCGAGGGGTACGTACGCTTCGGCCCACGCGTGGGCGTGCTTGGCGCGGACGACGGCATAGCCGCCGAAGCCGTTGTGCTCGACGACGCGGTAGCCCGCCACGAGGCGCGCCGGGATGCCGAGGACACGCGCCAGGACGACGAAGGCGGAGGCGAAGAGCTCGCAGTGCCCCTCGCGATGCACGAGCAGGAAATCGAGGAGCACGGAGCGGCCGTGCGGCGGCGGCGGGCGGTCGAGCGTGTAGGTGAAGTCGCCCCGCAGGTGCTGGACGAGCGCGACCGCGCGCGCGTGATCGTCCGCGGCGCCCGCGGTCCACGCGAGGGCAAGCTCGCGGAGCTTCGGCGCGAGGTGCGGCGGCACGGTGAGGTCGGCGGGGGCGGGGGGATCGATCGAGTCCGTCGTGGGCGCGAACGTCCATTGCGTCACCCCGCGCTCGGCGGGATGGAGGACGCCGAACGTGTCCGCCTCCCACGGCGTGTCGCTCACGATCCGGGCGCCTGCCGGCGCGAAGAGCCACTGCGTCGCCTGCGTCGCTTCGACCTCGGTGCGCGCGCCCGCCACGGTGGCACCGATCGTGGTCGTCGCGGGGCGTGTCGACGTGCTCCAGTAGACGCCGTCGAAGGAGTCGAAGACGGCGCCGCGAAGGTAGTCCGTCTCGGCGCCGTGCAGCCGGAGCACGATGTCCTCGCTCGTGCGGATGAACCCCGACTCGTCGAGGCGCACGTGCGGCGTGAAGCGCATGCGCGTCATCCTGCCGGCGAAGAGGGACTCGAAGCGGCGGTTGGTCGCGCGGTCGAGGGCGGGCAGCGAGAGCGCCACGAGCGTGGCCAGCAGCGTGGAGAGGAGGACGACGCTCGTGGCGGAGCGCGGGGTGCGCGCCCAGCTGCGCAGCGCGGCGAAGCCGCCCCCGAGCTCGACGAGGAGGGAGGCGACGAGCGCGACGGCGCCGTACGGGTACACGGAGCTGTGCGCGCCGGTGCCCTCGGCGACGCACGCGAAGACGACGAGCGCGCGGTCGAAGTTGCGCCCGAAGAGCGGCCTGTCGAAGAAGAGCCTCACGGCGGCGATACAGAGGAGAAGGAGCGCCGCGGACAGGCCGAGCCGCGGCTCGGTCGCGGTGTTTCGCACCCAGAGGATCGGCCCCGTCGCGCCGGCGATCATCCACAGCAGCGCGCCGAACGTGGTGGCCGTGCCGCGCCAGGGCACGACGACCGACGCCGCGGCGACGAGCGAGAGGCCCAGCGGCCAGAAGAACGGAGCACCCGCTGCCGCGAGCAGCAGCGTCGCGCACAAGAGAGGGAGCGCCACGAGCAGCCGCTTGCTCACAGGAGGAGCCCCTGCCCAGCGAGAATCGAGGCGACCGAGACGGTGCGGACGCGGGCGCGCGCGCCGGAGGCCTCTCCGACGGCGATGCAGTGCACGCGGACGCCTCGCTTCTCGACGGCGCGGACGAACTCTTCGCGGGACTCGTCCCAGCCGTCGACGATCAGCACCACCGCCGACAGGCGAGCCAGGGAGGGCGTGAGGAGCTCGAGGAGCCGCCCTCGATCGACGCGCACGTCGACCTCGGCCACCGCGAGGTGATCGAGCGCCTGCTCCAGGAAGCCGAGGCTCCGGCCCAGCGTCAGCGCGTGGAGCTGTCCCCCCGTCACGAGCAGGTCCACGAGCGCGTCTCCGCGCCCGAGGTTCGCGACCACCCCGGCCGTGAGCGAGACGGCGGCCTCGAACGCGTCCTTCGTCCGCCGGGCGCGCTTCCGGGGCGCGACGCAGTCGAGCACGACGCCCACGCGCGTGAAGTACTCCTCCTGGTATTCGCGCACGGCGGGCTTTCCCGTGCGCGCCCAGGTGCGGGCCGACAGATCGCGGATGCGATCCCCTTTGCGGTAGGGCCGCACGCCGCGGAGATCCATCGACTCGCCGGTCTTCGACGCGAGCGCGACGCCGCCGGGCTGATGCCGCGTCGCGTGCGCGAGGTCGAGGCGCAGCACGTTGGCCGGCCGCGGCACGACGCGAAGTCTCACGGGCGCGCTGTGCCGCGACGGGCCCGAGGCGAGGCCGAGCGGGACGAGGGCGCTCACGCGAAAGCGCCCGAGCGTCAGGTCGCCGCGCTCGGTGAAGCGCGCCTTGAGGACCGCGCCCGAGCTCGCGCCGAGCCCGACGTCGCCGAGAGGCGCGGGGCGCGTCAGCCAGCGACCGAAATAGGGCAGGAACGGCCCCTCGACGCGGATTGGCCCCGTCTTCGTCGCCGGATCGGTGGGCGCGCACTCGACGACGAACGACGCCTCCGCGCCCACGAAGACGCGCGACGGGGCATGTACGCGCAAGGAGAGCTCCGGCAGGCGGAGCCACCGGCTGACGACGAGCGACGCGAGCATCACCGACGCGAGCACCGAGAAGAGCAGGTAGACCTGGGTGTGCGTGACGTCGACCGCGAACGCGGCCGTCCCCAGCGTGGCCATGAAGAGCCAGCGCCCCTCGCGCGTGAACGCGCGGTACACGGCCAGCAGCCAGCCGCCCGCTCGCGTCGACGGCTCGCCGAACGGCTGCGCGATGGGCTTTCGCGAACGCGCCGACGGGATGAGGATGTAGTTCAGGCGCTGCCAGTCGACCGCCCGCACGCGCTCCAGCCACGAGGGCCCGCCGCTCACGTGGGCACGCGCACGGTGGAGACGATCTTCGTCACGACGTCGGCGCCGTCGCTGCCCGCGTAGCGGACGTCGTCGCGGAGGGCGACGCGATGCGAGAGCGTGGCGACGGCGATCGCCTTCACGTCCTCGGGGCTCACGTAGTCCCGCTCGGAGAGGAACGCGTGGGCCTGGGCCGCGCGGAAGAGCGACAGGGAGCCGCGCGGGCTCACGCCGAGGCTGAGCTCCGGGTCGGTGCGCGTGGCCTCGACGATCGCCAGCAGGTAGCGCGCGACGAGCGGCTTCACCTCGACGGCGCGGACGGCGCCCTGGATGGCGACGAGGCTCTCCTTCGTGCAAAGCGGCGCGAGCTCGTCGAGCGGGTCTCCCGTCTGGCGCGCGAAGAGCATCGCGAGCTCGTCGTCCGGGCTCGGGTACCCGATGGAGATGCGCACGAGGAAGCGATCGAGCTGGGCCTCGGGCAGCGGGTAGGTGCCCTGGTAGTCCGCGGGGTTCTGGGTGGCGACGACGAAGAAGGGCGCCTCGAGCGCGTGCGTGGCGCCCTCGACGGTGACCTGCGACTCGTTCATCGCCTCGAGGAGCGCGGCCTGCGTGCGCGGCGAGGCGCGGTTGATCTCGTCGGCGAGGAGGATGTTCGTGAAGATGGGCCCGCGGTGAAAGGAGAAGGTGCCGTTCTCCGGATTGAGGACCAGCGAACCGGTGATGTCGCCCGGGAGCAGATCCGGCGTGAACTGGACGCGCATGAACCGTACGCCGAACACCTTGGCCAGCGCCTTGGCGAGCGTCGTCTTCCCCACGCCCGGCACGTCCTCGAGGAGCACGTGCCCGCCCGCGAAGATCCCGATGAGCGCGAGATCGATGACCGCTCCCTTCCCGCGCACCACCTGACTGAGAGCGACGCGCAGCTGCTTGACGAGCTCGTGATGGGAGAGCAAGTCCGGTCAGTGTCGCAGATTCGCGTCCCTCGTGCGCAGGAGCGCGGCCGCATCGGCGTGGCCGCTGCTCACCGCCATGTCGAGCGCGGACTCGTGCTTCGTTCCGCCTCGCACGGTCAGGTCCGCCCCTGCGTCGAGGAGGAGCTTCACGATTTCCACGTCGCCGTTCAGGGCCGCCTCGTGAAGCGCGGTGAATCCCTCGCCCTGCTTCGCGTTCACGTCGGCGCCGTGTGAAAGCAGAATGCGAACGACGTCGCCCTGCGCCGTCAGCAGCGCGACTTGAAGAGGCGTGTTGGCGATCTTGTTCCTTGCCCGGGCGTCGATGTCCGCGCCGTGGGCGAGGAGCGCAGTCACCGTCACGCTCTGGCCTCCGAACGCCGCGAAGTGGAGCGGGGCCCATCCGACGGCATGGACCCGCCGGACGTAGCCCGGATCGTTCGCGAGCTCGGCGTCGATGCGCGCTCGGTCGTCCGTCGCGGCGGCCTCGATCGGATCGAGCACGGGGTGCCGCGCGAGGATCGCTCCGAGGACGGCGTTGTCCTGGGGGCGCACGAAGCTCTCTCCCGCCTCCTGAAAGAGCGCCACGAGGAAGGCGGAGTGCCCTTTCTCGTTCGAGGCCGAGGCGAGTCCCGGGGCCGCCTCGAGCATGGCCTCGACCGGCGGGGCGTTCCCCTTCTCGATCGCCGCGAAGAAGCGGTCGACGGTTTGCGGATCCGGCGGTCGAGCCGCGGCGGCTGGTGCGGGTCCACGGCACGCCGCGAGGGCGAGCGCGAGAGCGGGGAGGCGCGGCGTGTAGCTCACGACGCCACTCTGGCTCGAGCGCCTTGCAGGCGTCATCGCTCGGAAGTCACGTCCCGCGTCTGGTCCTTTCGGCCCATACGGGGGCGAGGCGCGCGCGCTACGCTGGTCGTCTCCGCGTGCTCACCCGTGCTTCTGCCCCCGCCGAGCTTCGGCGTCCCCTGACCCTCGCGACGGCGCTCGTCTGGGCCGCCGTGACGGCGCCGGTGGTCGCGCAGATCTCCGGCGCGCGCAGCACCGTCATCGCCGGGTGGGGCCTCCTCGCGGTCACCTTTCTCGCAGCAGCGCTGGCGAGCCTGCGGGCGACACGCAGAGCCACGAGGCTCGGGCTTCTCGCCGTGGGCACCGGGGCGATCGTGGGCACGGTCGCACTCGCCTGCGACGGCTTCGAGGGAGCGCTGCTCGTCCTCATCGCCTTGCAGCTGGGAGGCCTCATTCCTCGGCGGTGGGGCGTCGTCTGGGTGGCCCTTCAGTCCATCCTGGTGGGCCTGGCGATCGGATGGCACTGGAATGCACGCTCGGCGCTGCTCCTCACTCCGCCGTACTGCGGGTTCCAGCTTCTCGCGCTCTTCATGGCGGATCTCGTGACTACGGCGACGGCTGCACGCTGCGAGCTGGCACGCGCGAACGCGGAGCTGTCCGCCACGCAGGGCGTCGTCGCGGAGCACACCCGCCTCGCGGAGCGCGTCAGGATTGCGCGCGAGCTGCATGACGCGGTCGGACACCAGCTGACCGCCCTCAGCATGCACCTGGAGGTCGCCGGCAAGCTCGCCCCCGGCGACGCGGCGAGCGAGGTCGCGGTGGCGCGGGAGCTCGCGCGCACTTCGCTTGCCGACATTCGCGACGTCGTCGACCGCCTCCGCGACGACGAGCGGGTCGACGTCCTCTCGGCTCTCCGGACGCTCGCCGACGAGACGATCGCCCCGAGGGTGCACGTCCGCGCGCCCCATGATCTCTGCCGCGACGACCCGCAGCGCGCGCTCGCGATCCTTCGTTGCACCCAGGAGATCGTCACGAACGCGCGCCGCCACTCGCGCGCGGAAAACCTCTGGCTCGACGTCGCGGTCTCCGGGAGCGCTCTCGAGGTGTCGGCTCGGGACGACGGCGTCGGCGCAGACTCCCTCCGCTTCGGCAACGGCCTCCGTGGCATGCGAGAGCGCATCGAGGCCGCCGGCGGTCGCTTGAGCGTCTCGACGGCGCGAGGCCGCGGATTCGAGCTTCACGCCGTCCTCCCGGACAGGCGCTCGTGAGCTCGAAGCTCCGCGTCCTCATCGTCGAGAACGAAGCCATCGTCCGCCAAGGGCTGCGTCGGCTGCTCGAGCTCGACGAGCTCGTCACGGTGAGCGGCGAAGCTCGTGACGGCGACGAGGCCCTCTCGCTGATCGGACGCCTGTCGCTCGACGTCATCCTGCTCGACCTGCGCATGCCGAGACGCGACGGCATCGGCGTTCTCGAGGTGCTCCAGCGCGACGGTCCTCACGTTCCGTGCCTCGTGCTGACGACCTTCGACGACCCCGACCTGCTGCTGCGCGCCGTCCGTGCCGGAGCGACCGGATATCTGCTCAAGGATGCTCCGTACGAGCAGGTGGGCGAGGCGATCCGTCGACTCGCGGCAGGTGGAACGTACCTGCAGCCAGCGCTGACGGAGGGTCTCGTCCGCGGATTCGCGGCCTTCGGCGCCCGCATCGATGCACCGCCGCAGGTCGAACGGCTCACCGAGCGCGAGCTCGCCGTGCTGCGCCTGATGGCGGGCGGCTACGCCAACCGGGAGATCGCCGACCTTCTGGACGTGGCGGAGCGCACCGTGAAAAACCACGTCTCGAGCGTCCTCGGCAAGCTGGGCGTCCGCGATCGGACGCGCGCCGTTCTCAAGGCTCTCGAGAGAGGTCTGCTCTGAAGGTCGAAGACGAAGCAGAGTCCGAGGCCCGGGCCTAGCGCAAGCCTAGCGCCGCTTCGCGGTAAAGGCCCTGCTGGCCTCCCCGGCGAGCCGCTCGATCGCGTCGCGGACGAACCGGAGCGCGTCGTCGCTCTCGAGGCCGGCCGGCCAGAGGAGGTCCATTCCGTTCTCGGGCATCGCGAACGGGAGCACGGCGGTCGCGAGCCGCGGATGAAAGCGCAGGATGTGCCACGCGACGATGGCCGGCACGGTGGCGACGAGGGCGCTGCCGTCGACGAGCGCGCCGATGGCGCCGAAGCTCGCGACCGAGCACCGGACGCGCCGCTGCTTGCCGAAAGCATCCTCGATGACGCCGCGCAGGTCGCCGTTGTACGAGACGATGACGTGCGCCTGCGCGAGGTAGGCGGCCTCGGTCGGGCGGCGGCCGAGCCGCGTGTGGCGTGGGTCGAAGAGGCACACGAAGCCGCCGTGCAGGATGGTGCGGCGCGCGATCGAGCGCGGGAGCTCGTCGGCGACGGTGACCGCGCAGTCGATCCGGCGCGTCAGGAGCGCGTCGCCCACGGTCCGGAACTGGATCGGGACGGCGACGATGCGCATGCTCGGCGCCTCGCGCGCGAGGGTACGGAGGAGCGGCGGCAGGAGCCAGGACTCCGCCGAGTCGGCGAGGCCGAGACGCAGGATGCGATCGCTGGTCATCGGATCGAAGCGCGCCGGGGCGAGCGCCGCGTCGGTCATCGCCTGGAGGTGCGGACGAACGTCGGCGACGAGGCGTGCGCCGCGGTCGGTGAGGACGAGACCGCGGCCGCGGCGCGCAAAGAGCGGGGACCCGATTGCAGCGGCGAGGCGGCCGAGCGCGGCGCTCACCGCGGGCTGCGTGAGGTAGAGGGTCGCCGCTGCCTGGGTCACCGAACCCACGTCCGCCACAGTGACGAGCACGCGGAGGAGGTTGAGGTCGAGGTCCCTCGCATAAGCTGGCTTCATGAGCCCTATCTATACTATTCACTAATCTTCATGGTCGGGCGCGCCTACGTTTCACGGGCGAGGTAGACATCATGAAGACGACGAAGCTCGGCAAGAGCGGACCCACGGTTTCGGCGATCGGTCTCGGCTGCATGAGCATGGGCAAGTCGGGCTTTTACGGCGCGTCGACGGACGACGAAGGGATCCGCACGATCCACGAGGCGATCGACCGCGGCGTGACGCTCATCGACACCGGGGACTTCTACGGGATGGGCGACAACGAGATGCTCGTCGGTCGCGCGCTCGCCGGCGGGCGGCGCGACAAGGTGCAGGTCTCGGTCAAGTTCGGCGGGATGCGCGATCCGGCCGGGCAGTTCATCGGGATCGACACGCGGCCCGCCGCCGTGAAGAACTTCGCGGCGTACAGCCTGAAGCGGCTCGGCATCGACGTCATCGACGTCTACCGTCCTGCGCGGCTCGATCCGCAGGTGCCCATCGAGGAGACGGTCGGCGCCGTCGCCGACCTGATCAAGGCGGGGTACGTGAGGCACGTCGGCCTCTCCGAGGTGGGCGCCGACACGATCCGCCGCGCGCACGCGGTGCACGCCGTCGTGGACCTCCAGATCGAGTACTCGCTCGCGAGCCGTGCGCCGGAGGACAAGATCTTCCCCGTCCTCCACGAGCTCGGCATCAGCGCGACGCTCTACGGCGTGCTCTCGCGCGGGCTTCTCAGCGGCAGCAAGCCCGCGGGGCCGAGGGACTTCCGCGCGCACCTGCCGCGCTTCTCCGGCCCGGCCGGCCAGGAGAACGAGGGGTTCGTCGAGAAGCTCCGCGCGTTCGCCGGCAAGATCGGGCTCACGCCGGCGCAGGTCTGCGTCGCGTGGGCGCTGGCGAAGGAGCCCGCGTTCGTGCCCACGATCGGCGCGCGCACGCCGTCGCAGCTCGACGTGCTCGACGTCGCGGACCGGCCGCTCACCGCCGACCAAATGGGCGAGCTCGAGCGCCTCGTCCCGAAGAACGCCTTCAAGGGGAGCCGCTACGTCGAGGCGATGATGGCGCACCTCGACAGCGAGCGGTGAAGGCTTCGCGGGGCCGAGTGTTTTGGTCCCCTCGAGGAGGTATGCTGCCGTTCGTGAGGACGCTCGGGCTCACCCTCGTTCTCTCGGCGACTTGCTTCGCCGTCGCCTGCGGGTCGAGCGGAGCCGGGGGCGGCGACGCGGGCTCGCCGTCGGGCGACGGAGGCAGCGGAACGGGGCTCGATGCCCGCGCAGACGGCCCGGTGGAAGGCAGCGGCGGCGGCACGGACGCGCCTTTCGACGCCGTGGAGGGCGGCGCGAGCGAGGCCGGCCCGGGCTCCGGAGATCCGACGGGCGTCGACGCCGTCGCCGCATCCGTGTTCCTCGAGTCCCTCGGCGTCTGCGCGCACGTGGCGCAAGGGGTCGACGATCCGACGATGAGCGCGGCGGCCCTCGTCTACGCCGGGATCCGCGAGATGCGCGACGACGGCAATCCGGCGACCGTGACCTCGTGGATCGCGATGCACCAGGCCTCGGGCATGCGCCTTTCGCTCCTCACCAACCAGGATGTCGCGGGCACCGTCGGCATGGCCGAGCAGCTGAACGCGGCCGGAGCCCTGCTGGCCGTCGAAGGACCCAACGAGCCGAACAACTTTCCCGTGACCTACATGGGCCAGACGTCGGACTACACGACGACCTTCGTGCCGGTCGCCGAGCTCCAGCGGGATCTCTATGCGGCCGTGAAGGCCGATCCCGCGCTGAAGGGCGTCCCGGTCTTTCATTCGAGCGAGGCCGGAGGCTCGGAGCCGGACAACGTCGGCCTGCAGTTTCTCGCCATCCCGGCGGGCGCGGGCATCGCCATGCCCGACGGGACCGCGTATGCCGACTACGCGAACACCCACAACTACGTGTGCGGCCACAGCAGCGACTACGCCGACAACGCCGCGTGGAACGCTTCGGATCCCACGTTGAACGGCGACTGGGACGGACCCTACGTCGAATACGGGCATACGTGGCATGCCGGCTTTGCCGGTTACTCGAACGCGGACCTCACGACGCTGCCGAAGGTCACGACCGAGACCGGGTGGGTGACGTCGGGCACCGGCGCCATCACGCTCGAGCAGCAGGGGCGGCTGTTCCTCGATCTCTACCTGTCCGCCTACAAACGCGGGTTCGCCTACACGTTCATCTACATGCTGCGGGACGATCCCGTGCAGGGTTACTGGGGCCTCTTCGATACGGGCTACAACCCGAAGACGTCCGGGACGTACGTGCACAACCTGACGACGATCCTCGCCGACACGGCCGCCGCCGCGCCGGGCAAGCTCGACTACGCCATCGCCGCCGAGCCCACGACCGTGCACGATCTGCTGCTCCGCAAGGGCAACGGCCACTTCGACCTCGTCGTGTGGGACGAGAAGCTGAGCGGCGGCACCGACAACGTGACCGTCGATCTCACGACGTCGCGCCCCACGGTGACCGTCTACGATCCGACGATGGGCACGGCCGCCGTGCAGACGCTGAACGCCGTGAGCAGCGTTCCGTTGACCCTGAGCGACCACCCCGTGATCGTGGAGATCTGACGAGGCGCCGGGAGGAGCGGACGCTGCAGGTCACGGGCATGGCCGCCGTCGACACCATGGCTACACTGACGCCGATGACGCGTCTTCTGCTGGCCACGCTTCTCCTCGCCGCGACGGCTTGCGACCGCGGCGCTGCCCTCTCGGCGGACGCGTCGAGCGCGACGCCGGCGGCCACGACCGCGACGCCCGCGATGGCCAAGGCGGCCGTCGGCGCGCCGGCGCCGGATTTCACGCTCACCGACCTCGATGGGCATGCGGTCACGCTGTCGGCCTTCAAGGGGAAGACCGTCGTCCTCGAGTGGTTCAACCCGGGCTGCCCGTTCGTGCGGAAATCGCACACGGTCGGCTCGTTGAAGGACACGCCCGCCCGCGCGCTGGCACAAGGCGTGGTCTGGCTCGGCGTGAACTCGGCGGCGTCAGGCAAGCAAGGCTTCGGGGCGGAGGCCAACCGGAAGGGGATGAGCGAGTTCGCGATGGGCTACCCCATGCTCCTCGACGAGAGCGGCAACGTGGGGCGCGCGTACGGCGCGACCAACACGCCGAACATGTTCGTCATCGATCCGCAGGGCACGCTCGTCTACCGCGGAGCCATCGACAACTCGCCCGACGGCGAGGGGCAATCGCCGACGGACCCGAAGCTCGTCAACTACGTGGACGAGGCCCTCGGCGCGCTGAAGGCGCATCAGCCGGTGAAGGTGCCGGAGACGAAGGCCTACGGCTGCGGCGTGAAGTACGCGAGCGGCTGAACGGCCCTTCGAGCAGGGGGAGCGGGAGCGCGGTCAGCGGCGGCCGGCCTTCTTGCTCGCTTTCTTCTTGGCGGCCTTCTTCGACGCCTTCGGGCCCGTCTTCTGCGCGGCTCCGGCGGCGCGCTTCTTCAGCGGCGAGGCGTGCCTCGGCTCGTAGACACCGAGCTTGCCGCCGCTCGGAAGGGTGATCTGCGTGAGGACCCCCCACCGCTCTTCGCTCGGCTCGGCGACCGGGACACCCTGCGCGCGCATCTCACCGAGGAAGCGCTTCATGTCGTCGCACATGAGATAAAGCTCGTGCGAGCTTGCGCCCTCGGTCGGGTGAAAGGCGATCTCGGCGGGCGGCAGCGCGAAGATGAGCCAGCCGTGCCCGGCGTCGGCGTACGAGTAACCGAGGACGTCGCGGAAGAAGTTGCGGTCGGCCTCGGAGTCCTTGCTGTAAACGATGACGTGCGAGCCGTGGATCATCCTCGCGGTCTACACCGGCGCGGTGACCGCGGGCAACGCTCGCCTGTCCTCCCTCCGTGTGGGTGAAACGCGACGGGGGGGCGTCGCGATCCGAGAGACGGGGCGGCGTCGCGATCCGAGACAGGTGTACGTCGACGACGCCGTGGGTCGCCCCCGCGAGCCGCGTATCCATGCGACAATAGGGAGCGCGGTAGAACTGGCCTCGCCGTTGCATTCGCAGGTGCACGATGCCCGGAATGAAGACGCACGTGCACTCTGCCCTCGCGTTGGTGACGTCGCTCACCGCGTGCGGCCCCCGGGAGATGCCGCCTCCCGCGGCTCCCGCGCACGAGGTTCCCGATGTCGCCGCGAAGCTGGGGCCCACCCCCGCGGGCCGGCAGTGGGTCGTGCTCGACACGCCCGACGACTCGGCGCAGGTCTCCTCGGTCTCCCAGGTCACGGGGACGACGCCGAGAGGCTACGAGATCGCCGGGGAGGCGACGCACAACCTGTGCACCACGCCCTGCGTCGTCGACCTGCGGCCGGGCCCGCACACGCTCCTCTTCACGACGGACGATGCCTCCCGGACCGATCACCTCGACATCGTCGTCGAGGACGCGCCGCTCGTGGTCCGTCACGTCCTCGAACGAACCGAGGGACGCAGCGCAGGAGGCAGCATCCTCGCGGGGATGGGCGGCTCGGCGGCATTTGCCGGAGGCATGCTCGCCCTCCTCGGCCAGGTAACCGAGAACGCCCGAGGTTCGACCTCGGGACCGGGCCTGAAGAATGCCGGGCTCGGCCTCCTCGCCATCGGCGGCGTCGCGCTCGTCGGAGGCCTCGTCCTGCAGTTCTTTCAGCGGGGCAAGCACACGCCCGCCGCCACGACGCAGTGGAACCTCGTACCGGTCCGACCGGCCGCCCCGTAGCGCAGCGACTCAGGGGCGGATGAGGGAGCGGTGAACCACCAAGCTTGTGGCGCGGAGCTCGGTGGGCAAGGGACCCGAATCGCCAGGCTCGGGCCGGGCTATCTTCGCGGAATGCGCTCGGTAGCCCTCGCCCTCGCCGTCCTCCTCGCGGGCTGCGCCGCGTCGCCCTCGCCGGCGATTCCGCCGGTCGCGGCCATTCCCATTCCCCCGGCCGCGCACGCCCGCGCGATCCCGGCGCCGGCGCCGCCGCGCGCTCCCAGGGTGTCGTCGCCACTTCCCCCGCCCCCCGCGGAGCAGCCGTGGATCGAGCGCGTCGAGCGACGCGAAAGCACGAAGCGCGTGACGGACTGCCAGATCGTGCCGTTCTCGGTCGCCTCGTTGATCGTCGCGTCTTTTCAGCCGCGCGAGGGCCGGACCGATGTTCGCTTCGACGAGGACGAGGAGCGCGCGACCGAGGTCGACGCTCTTCCCAGCCTCCTCGGGAAGGCGTACCGGGTGACGACGACGGCCGCGCACACCCTGGAGGTCCGCGACGCGAGCGACGTCGCTGCGCCGCCGGAGGAGGCCGCCCGCGTGCGTGCGCTGGCGACGGCGTCCCTCGGATGGCCGGGGCAGAGCGTCGTCGGGCACCCGCTTGCACGGGGAGCCGAAGCGAAGGTCCTCGAAGCCCCGGTCGCTGCCATCGCCGCCGTGCCCCTTCACGGCTCCTTCATGCCGGAGGCGCAACAGAAGACCGTCGTGCGCTTCCGGGCGGCGCGCGACACGGAGCTCGTGTTCGACGTCACCCTCCAGGCGACGGAGTCCGACAGCGGCATGTGCCACACCTGGACGAGCCGCGCCGACCTGAAGGGGGAGCTGCACCTGCGGGCCCGCGACGGCGCGCTCCTCGCGCTGCACCTCGAAGGGACCACCGGCGACACCGAGGGCACCTGCCAGAAGCCGGACGGAACCCCCGGCCCCCCGCCGCCTCCGCACGCGTGCAACCGCGGGGCGGTGACCATCGACGTGAAGCAGCCCGACGTGCGCTGACGCTGCCGGCCTCTCCCGCACCAGGGGACGGCGTCGCGCTCGTCCGCGCGGTACACTTTGCAGGGATGCCCCCTTCCCGCCCTCCCGTCGACGCGGCGCAGGCGATCGTCGAGCGCGTCGCCGCCCTCGCGCGCGGCCCCCGCGAGGGCCTCTTTGGTCCCGAGAGCATGGTGTGGCGGATGACCCGCGAGAACGTGCTCTTCGCGGGCGCCCCGCGCGCGCTGCTGCTCCAGCTCGCGCACCCCGCCGTGCTCTCGGGCATCCTGCAGCACAGCCAGGTCGCCTCCGATCCGCTGGGCCGGAGCCTCCGCACGTTCGAGGCGATGTACACGCTCGCGCTGGGCGATCTCGAGAGCGCCCTTCGCGTCGTCCGCATGGTGTGGAGGCGGCATCAGGTCGTCCGGGGCCACGTCCTCCAGGAGACGCGCTCCTCCGAGGCGGGGGCGAGGTACCACGCGACCGATCCGAAGCTGATGCTCTGGGTGTGGGCGACCTTGCACGATACGTCGGTGCGGATGTTCGAGACGTTCATCCGCCCGTTGTCGGCCGCCGAGCGCACGCGCCTCCACGACGAGGGCAAGGTCCTCCAGCTCGCCTTCGGCATCCCCGAGCAGGACATCCCGCCGACGCCGCAGGATTTCGACGCCTACGTGCAGCGCATGCTCGACGGCCCGGTGCTCGACGTCCCCCAGGCGGCGCGCGACGAGTGGGATCTACTCCTTCGGCAGCCGCCCTCGGGGGCGCTCGTCGGCGCGCTCATGCTCCCGAACCGGCGCGCGCTCAACCTCCTCATCGACGGCTCGCCCGTGCGGCTTCTCGGCCCCGCCTTCGCGCGGCTGCTCGCCGCGGGGACGCTGCCGCCACGGCTCCGCGAAGGCTACGGTCTCGGCTGGAGCGCGTCGGACGCGGCGCTCTTCAAGGTGGTCGTCGAGGCGACGCGGCGGAGCATCCGCCTGCTCCCGCGGCACCTCCGGTTCCACGCGGCTTACCGGCACGCGATGGAGAGGGTGTCGTCGAAGCGGGCGGCGTGAGCGCTCGTTCGTGGAAAGAAAAGTGATCATTTCATGATCAGCCCGTGATCCGGCCCTTTCTCGCGGCGTCCGGCATGGCAATGCGACCCCGGCCTCTGTAAGTAAAGAGGGAGGATGATCTACGCCTTCGGCGAGTACGAGCTCGACGAGCGTCGCTTCGAGCTCCGGCAGGCGGGCCGCAAGGTGCGCGTCCAGCCCAAGGTGCTCGATCTCCTGTTTCTCGTCGTACGAGCGCGGGAAGGCGTCGTCCTCAAGCGCGAGCTCCTCGATGCCATCTGGCCGGACGTGACCGTGAGCGAGGCGTCGATCTCGCGCGTCATCCTCGAGGCGCGCCGCGCCATCGGCGACGAGCTGCAGCAGATCATCGTCACGGTCCGCGGTCGCGGCTTCCGGTTCGCAGCGACGATCGTCGAGAAGGAGTCGGCGCCGACGCCTCCGGGGGACGCGACGGGCGCCGCCGCGGACGGGATCTTCGTCGGCCGCGACGCGTGCCTCGCCGCCGTGGCAGCAAGGCTCGAGGAGGCGATCGCGGGTCGAGGGAGCCTCGTGTGGCTCTCGGGCGAGGCCGGCATCGGCAAGACACGCACGGCGGAGGAGGTCGCGCGTCGCGCGCAGGCCCGCGGCGCCACCGTCCTCGCGGCGCACGCCCACGAGACGCCCGGAGCGCCCGCCTTCTGGATGTGGGCCGAGCTCGTTCGCGCGCTGGCGAAGGACCGCGGCGACGAGGCGCTGCTCGCGAAGGTGGCCCCGCTGCTGGCGGGAGTGGCCGACCCCTCCGAGGCCGCGCAGTTCGCGCTCTTCGACGCGGTGACCCGCTCCTTCCGCGAGGCGTCCCAGGCGCGGCCCCTGGTCGTCGTGCTCGACGACCTCCACTGGGCCGACGAGCCGTCGCTCCGGCTCCTCGAGTTCTTCGCGCGCGAGATCCGCAAGGGCGCCATCCTCCTCATCGGGACGTACCGCGACTCCGGCCTGCAGCGCGAGCCCAACGGGCACGCGATCGGAGGCCTCATCGGCCAGGCCAACAGCCTCTCGGTGCCGCTGAGGAGCTTCTCTCTCGACGAGATCGCGCGCCTCGTCGAGCTCTCCGGCGGGACGCCGCCGTCGACCGCGTTCACGAAGGCCGTCTTCGAGCGCTCGGGAGGCAACCCTCTCTACGCCGAGCAGCTCCTGAAGACCGACTGGGCCGAGCGCGCGATGCTCGCCGCCGCGCACGAGATGACGAGCACGATGGACCTCCAGCAGGGCCTCATCGAGACCATCTGCCGCCACCTGGAGACGATGACCGAGGCCGGACGCGAGGTGCTGACCCTCGCCGCCGTGCTCGGGCGCGAGTTTCCGCTCGGCAAGCTGGGGGTCGTGAGCGGCCTCGCGTCCGAGGCGCTCCTCGACCGGCTCGACGAGGCGGTGCGCGCCAACTTCGTGCTGCAACCGAAGGAAGGCCTCTTTCGCTTCGCGCACGTCCTCGTCCGCGACGTTCTCTACAAGAGGCTCTCGAGCGCCGAGCGAGCACAGCGCCACCGCGTCGTCGGCGAGGCGCTGCTCGCGCACTACGGCGACGCGATCGAGCCGCACGTCGGCGAGCTCGCCGATCACTTCGCCCGCGCGCTGCCGGGGGGCGATCTCGAGCGCGCCATCGATCTCGCCACGCGCGCCGCCGAGCAGGCGGGCGGGCTCGGCCGGCATCGCGAGGCGGCGAAGCACTGGCAGCAGGCCGCGCACGCGTTCGCGCTCCTGCCGCACAACGACGCGCGCCGGGTCGCCGTGCAGCTCGGGCTCGCGCGAGCGCGCCTCGCCGCGGACCAGCGCGACGACGCGAGGGACTCGTTCCTCGACGCGGCGATCCTGGCGCGCACCTTCGCCCGCGCGGGGGACCTCGCCGAGGCCGCGCTCGCCTACGCGGGGCTCGCGAGCGATGTCGCGCAGCGGCGGAGCCTCCTCGAGCAAGCGCTGGCCGCGCTCGACGAGCCCGCGGACGCGAAGGCGTCGGGGCTGAAGGCGCGCGTCGCGACGGCGCTCTCGAAGGGCCCGGCGCGATGACGCTGCGAAGCGCCGAGCCCCTCGTCGTGTCGCACGGCCCGGGGGCATCGTTCGGGGACGCCACGCCCATGGACGTCGTGGATCTGCTTCTCTGGACGCTCGTGGAGCTCTCCGGCGTCATCGCGATCGTCCCGCAGGCCGACGCGGGGACGCACGTCGTCCGCTACGAGCGGGCCGGGACGACGGCCGAGCTGGCGACGGTCGCTTCGAGCTTCGGCGACGCGGTGGCGGCGAGGCTCGCCATCGTCAGCGGTCTCGCCGTCGGCCTCCCCGGCACGCAGTTCGGGCGGTTGCGGGTCCGTCTGGGGATGCCTTCCGCCGAGTCGACCGTGAGCGAGATGCTCGTCGCCGTCCGGACGACCCCCTCGGGCCTCGAAGCGGAGGCCCACCGGATGGCCATGGGCACCGCGCAGCGCGACGAAGCGGCGTCCCCCGAGAGCCTCGCCGCGGGCCGCGGCCGCATCGGCATGTATCGCGTGAAGGGGATGCTCGGCCACGGCGGCATGGGCATCGTCTACCTCGCCGAGCACATCGCGCTGCAGAAGACCGTGGCGCTGAAGGTGCTCCACGCCGAGGCCGCGCACGACAGCCGGTTCTCGGCGCAGTTCCTCGTCGAGGCCCGGGCCGCGTGCCGCGCGCGCCACCCGGGCATCGTCGACGTGACCGACTTCGGCACGCTCGGCGACGGGCGCTCGTACCTGGTGATGGAGCTCATCTCGTGGCCCACGCTGGGGCGCGCGCTCGAGGCATCCCCCGGTCCCTTTCCGGTCGCCCGCGCGGTCACGATCATCCGGAACATCGCCGATGCCCTCGCGGCGGCGGCGGCCCACGGCGTCGTGCACCGCGATCTCACGCCGTCGAACGTCTTCGTCGGTGAGAACGACGCGACGAAGATCGGCGACTTCGGCCTGGCCCGCATCGCGGGTGCCGTCTCGACGCCGCGCCCGGGGTCGGGCGGCCTCGGTGGGACGGCCGGCTTCATGTCGCCCGAGCAATGGGCGGGCGAGGCGGCGGACACGCGGAGCGACATCTACTCCGTCGGCGTCATCCTCTTTCGCATGCTGACGGGGCACATGCCGTTTCCGAGCAAGGACCCGCTCGAGCTCCTCGTCCGCCAGCAGACCGACCGCGTGCCGCGGGCGCTCGGCGCCGACGGCCCCGTGCCCGAGGGACTCCAGCGGATCCTCGAGCGCGCGATGGCGAGCCGCGCGGCCGAGCGTTACGAGACGGTCGAGGAGCTGCTCCTCGCGTTGCGCGAGTTCGCGCGCGGGCACACACGGCACGGGTGGACGCGATGGCTCGAATAGGCGAGTGCACCGTCCTCGCCGTCGACGACGAGGCCGAGATCATCGAGAGCCTGCGCCGCACGCTCCGTGGCGAGGCCTACCGCTTCGTGGGGACGACCTCGCCGCACGAGGCCCGCGACCTGGTCGACGGCGGCGACGTCGATCTCCTCATCGCCGACATCGACATGCCGGAGATGAACGGCATCGAGCTCACCGCGCACGTGCGGCGGACGCGACCCGAGGTGGTCCGCATCCTGCTCACGGGCGACGCGTCGCTCGAATCCGCGGTGGAGGCCATCAACCGCGGCGAGGTGCATCGCTACTTCACGAAGCCGTGGCGAAACGAGATGCTGCGGCAGAGCATTCGCGAAGCGCTCGCCCGGCGCGTCGAGATCCAGCGCCGGGCCGACGCGGAGCTGGTGGTCGAGAAGCGCGAGCGCTTGCTGGCGGGGCTCGAGCGGGAGCATCCGGGGATCAGCGTCGTCCGGTCGCCCGACGGCATCCACGAGATCGACATCCCGCAGCTCCGGCTCTTGCTGACGAAGCTCGCCATACCGGCCTTCGACGCGCTACAGACGCGCTCGGCCGCGAGCGGCTCGATCTGGGACGAAGCTTCGACGACCAAGAGGGGGAAAGTCCGATGAGCATCGACGCAGGTGGACGGAGGCGGAGTCGCGCATGAACATCCCGGATCCGAGCTGGAAGAAGCTCGGCAGCACGAGCAACGCGGAGTTTTACCTGATCCGGGAGGACATCCTCGGCATCGTCCCCTACCCCGACACGGTCGACAATCAGAAGACCGCGCGCGAGAGCATCGGGTTCCAGGAGAAGTACTGGCGCTCGGTCGGTCACGGCGGCGCGGTGGTCGTCTTCATGGACACGGTGGTGGAGCAGGACGCGGCGGCGCGGACGGTCTACGCGGAGGAGGTCCACGCGAGCCCGACGACCTGCTACGCGCTCGTCGGCGAGAGCTTCTACGGCTTCGCGGCGTCGCAGGTGTTCACGGGGCTCTCGAAGCCGGGGCGACCGACGAGCGTCTTCCGGTCGCTGACCGACGCGCAGCCGTGGATCGAGGAGCAGAACCATCCGAGCGGGCGGATGTGAGCGACACGATTCCGCCCGACTCGCCGCAGGGGCTCGCCGACGAGGTGATCTCCGCCTTTGCGCGCCTCGCGCGCGCCGACTTCTCGGTGCGCCTGCCGCGCTCGTACAAGAAGGACAACGCGGACATCGTGGCGATGTTCGTCAACGTCATCGCCGAGGAGCTCGATCGCCTGTGGAAGGCGCGCCAGCGCGAGCAGCAGGAGCTTCAGCGCGGGGTCGAGAGGCTGACCGAGGCGTTCGTCGCCTTCGCGGCGGGGGACTTCGCGGCGCGCGCGCCCCGGTCGGGCAAGGGCGACCCCCTCGACGTCCTGGCCGGGCTGCTCAACAAGACGACGGCGGAAGTCGGCGCAGCGTTCACGGAGGTCGCGAGCCAGCGGGCCATGGTCGAGGCCATCCTCGACTCCATGGTCGACGGGGTGCTCTCGCTCGACGTCGAGGGGAGGGTGCGACGCGCGAACCGGACGGTGGCCGGGCTCCTCGGCTGGAGCCAGCCGGCGGACATGGTCGGCTTGTCGATCCACGAGCTCCTCGCCCCGAGGGACTCGGCCCTGGCGACGGAGCTCGCGCGCATCGGCGAGGGCTCGGTGCGCGCCCGCGACATCCTGTTCTCGATGAAGTCGGGCGCGTCGATCGCCCTCACCGTGAACGCTTCGCCCGTCCGCGGCGCGGGAGGTCCCCTGGAGGGCGTCGTCGTCATCGTGCGAGACGAGCGGCAGCTCAAGAAGACGCAGGCGCAGCTCCAGCTCGCCGACCGCCTGGCGACGATGGGGACCCTGGCGGCCGGCGTCGCGCACGAGATCAACAACCCGCTCGCCTTCGTCACGAGCAACATCGACTACGTCAGCGACGCGCTCGAGCAATCGGCGGGCGGCCCGCTCGAGCGCGACCAGTACGACGACATGATGAAGGCGCTGCGCGCCTCTCAGGGCGGCGCCGAGCGCGTGCGGCTCATCGTGCGGGATCTCCGCGCGTTCTCGCGCGTCGAGCACGAGACCACCGCCCGGCTCGATCTCCGAAAGCTGCTCGACTCCGCGGCGAACATGATCCGGAACGAGGTGCGGCACCACGCCCAGCTGACGAGGGACTACGGCCCCGTGCCCTTCGTCGACGCGAACGAGCCGCGCCTCGTCCAGGTCCTCCTGAATTTGATCCAGAACGCGGCGCACGCCATCCACGCGGGCGACGCGGGGAAGAACGAGATCCGGCTGGTCACGCGGACCTCCGACGAGGGCGAGGCGATCGTCGAGGTGCACGACACCGGGACGGGCATCGCCGACGAGCACTTGCCTTACATCTTCGACGCGTTCTTCACGACCAAGGCCGTGGGGGTGGGGACGGGGCTCGGCCTCGCCATCTGCCAGAAGATCGTGACGAGCTTCGGCGGGCGCATCGAGGTGGAGACGGAGGTCGGCTGCGGCTCGACGTTCCGCGTGGCGCTGCCGCCCTCGACCTCGCAGGTCGCCGAGCCGGTGGTCCGCAAGCGGAGTCTCCCGTCCTCGGCGCGCGCGTCGACCCGTCGCCGCGTCCTCGTCGTGGACGACGAGCCGGAGGTCGGCGACGCCTTCCAGCGGCTCCTCGGCGCCGCGCACGACGTGGTCGTCGTGACGAGCGGGGCGCAGGCGCTGCAGCACCTCCGCGCGAGCGCGTTCGATGTCGTGTTCTGCGACCTGATGATGCCGGAGATGACCGGGATGGATCTCTTCCGCCGGCTGCTGCGCGAGATGCCCGAGGTGACCGACCGGGTCGTGTTCATGACGGGCGGCACGTTCGGCTCCGGCGTCGAGGAGTTTCTGGCGAGCATCGGCAACGAGCGGATCGACAAGCCGTTCGACCGCGCGGTCGTCGTCTCCCTGGTCGAGACCACCTGAGGGCGCGGGCTCACGGGCGGGGCTCGAAGTCGTCCTCGCGGCGGTGCACGAGGACGAGACCTGCGACGGCGAGCGCGGTCGCGGTCGCGCTGAGCCCGATCTCCGTGCCGGAGGAGTTGCTGCCGAAGAGGAGAATTCCGACGAGGAGCAGCCCGCCGGTGCCGAGGAGGGAGGGCAACATCGCCTCGCATCGTGGCCACGAGCCCGGCCGGGCACACCTGATCACTTCATCACCGTTTCCTGAGCACCCCGCCGCGCGAGCTCCTCGAGGGGCCCGACCTCCCGCTCGTCGGCCAGCGCGGCGAGCTCGCTGCCGAGCCGCAGCGCCGTCGGGCGTCGCTGGGGGTCCTTCTCGAGACAGTAGGCGACGAGCTCGGCGAGCAGCTCCGGCACGGTCGACACGAAGGTCCGCACGTCGGGGGCCGGGACGCAGAGGTGGCCGAAGACCAGGCCATGCATGGTTCGCCCGCGCGCGAAGGGATGAGCGCCGGTCAGCAGCAAGAAGAGAAGGATGCCCACGGAGTAAACGTCCGCCGCCGCCGTGAGCCCCTGCATGCCCTCCACCTGCTCGGGAGACATGAACCCGGGTGTGCCGAGGATGACACCCGTGGCCGTCCCGGCGCCGTCGTCGGGAGCGTGGCCCTCTTCGTAGAGCCTTGCGATGCCGAAATCGAGGAGCTTCATCCCGGGCGAGGTCTTCGTGAGGAGGATGTTGGAGGGCTTCACGTCGCAGTGGACGACGCCGTGCTCGTGAGCGGCCGCCAGGGCGGAGCAGAGGACGGAGCCGAGCCGGGCCACCGCGCCGGGGTCCCACGGGTGCTGGCCGCTATGCAGAGGGTCGCCCTCGACGAGCTCCAGCACCTGATAAAAGAGCCCGTCGTCGGACACGTCGACGTGGAGGACGCGCACGATGGCCGGGTGCGCCACCATGGCGCCGGCCTTCGCCTCGCGAAGGAAGCGGCGCAGGGCGGCGAGCTGCTGGCTCGACCCCGCCTGGATGACCTTGATGGCGACGCGTGCGCCGGTCGTCCGGTCGACTCCCTCGTAGACGACGCCCATGCCCCCCTTGCCGAGGAGGTGCCCGATCTCGAAGCGGTCCCCCAGCAGCGCCCCCGGCCGCAGCGAGCCGTCGAGCTCGCGATCCTGGGCGAGCTTGGCGAGGGCGATCGAGAGCTCCATCGAGCGCTCGCGGACCTGGGCGCGGAGCTGCGCGTTCAGGTGGTCGACCTCCTCCGCGCGCTTGACGATCTCGGAGACCTGATCGCGCACGCGCCCTTCGAGGCTCGTGTTGAGGGCGCTCAGCGACTCGCGCTGCCGGTCGATGGTGACCCGCTGCCCGAAGTCGCGGCGCCTCGCCGTGTAGAGGACCCACGACAGGATCACGCTGACGACCACGATGGAGGCGCCGTTGGGCATCAGCGCGAGCCGCACGCTCGGCGACGATTGCATGGTGGTCAACGCGACGTAGAACGCCGCCGCGGCCACACCGTAGAGAACGAGCGCGAGTGGCGGGCGGAGCGTGATGAAGACGGCAAAGAAGAGGCAGTACGCGATGAAGGGCGCCACTCCCGTGACGGTGGTCGACAGCTGATCGACGCCCGCCGTCACGGCTCCGTGGAGCAGGTAGACGAGGACGGCCGCGGGCGGAATCAGGCGGGCCGCCCGGCCCCGTCCGGAGCGGACCAGCAGCAACGCCAGCGTGAGGGTGACGACGAACGTGGCCGCGTGGACGACCGCGACGGCGTCGCGCCACTCGGCGACCAAGGGAGAGAGAGAGGCCCGCTCGACCGCGGAGGTCCGATAGATCGCGACGTGGATGGCGTGACCGACGAGAACGAAGGGCGCCACGACGAGGAGGCGGAGGCGGTTTCGCTCCGCGATCTCGGACCCGAACGCGTCCTCGAGGTCCGGCGGCAGGGGAGGTACGAGCCACGCCCGAAGCCGGGCCGTCCACGCGACGTCGTCGGTCAATGGGCCCTCATCATGAGCCACGCGAGGAGGCCCGACACGAGGACCGCCGCGACCCCGATGAGCGTCACTGTGAGGGCGAGGTTCGAGCGCGGCGAAGGCCCCGGCGAAGGCGGAGGCGGGGGCTTCCAGGGGGGCAGCATCGCCGCCGCCGTGAGCATGCCCGTAGGCGGCGGCGCCGGCACGGAAGGAAGCCGCGCGGCGATGCGTGGGACCGGGTGCGGCGGCGCGCCCGGGATTCGCAGCGTCTCCTCCTGAGGGTCCGGCGCGAGGGCGGCGGGGCCCTCGAACGACCGCAGCGTCGCGCCCATCGCCTTCGAGGGCTTCGCCACGGGAGGCTCGCCGCTCTGCGCGACGTAGTCGGCCGGCGTGAACATGGGCGGGCGCACCTCGGTGTGGGAGTCGAAGTCCTCCGCGTCCGGCCGCGACGACGGGGGCGGGACGCTGTGCGGGGCCGTCTCGAAGGCCTGCGCCGCACGACGCGCCTGCTCTTCCGCCGGGACCACGGCCGTCACGTCGGTCCGCGCGCTGTCGACGGCGTCGCCGGGCCGCGGGAACATCCCCCGAAGGACGCGCGACAGGTGCGAGGCGGAGCCCCAGCGGGCCCGCGGATCGGCGCGAAGGCAGCGCAGGACGACGCGCGCGAGGTCCTCGGGGACCTCCGGCCGCGCCTCGCGCGGCGAAGGGATGGCGCCGGCGAGGAGGCGCGTCTGGCGCTCGGCGAGCTGCATCCGGTGGAGCGGCGTCTTGCCCGTGAGAAGCTCGTACAGGACGACGCCGAGCGCCCAGATGTCGGCCGTCAGATCGACGTTCGACGCCGACTTCCACTGCTCTGGCGCCATGTAGCGAGGCGTGCCGAGCGCGGTCTCGGGCACCGTCAGCGGGCCGCTCTCGCCGAACAGCGGATCGAGCTTCGACATGCCGAAATCGAGGACCTTCACGATGGGGCGGCCCTGAAGGCCCCTGGTGAGAAAGAGGTTCCCGGGCTTCAGATCGCGGTGGACGATCCCGAGCGCGTGCGCCTCGCTCAGCGCTTCGCAGGCATCGAGCGCGTGCGACACGACCTCGGCGGGGGGGAGCGGCCCGCGCGCGTCGAGCTCGGCGCGCAGGTCACGCCCTTCGAGGAGCTCCATCACGATGTAGAGGTGTCCCTCCGGCAGCTCGCCGACGTCGTGCACGCGCACCGAGTGAGGGCTGCGCAGCCGGAACGTCGCGCGCGCTTCGCGCATGAGGCGCTCGACGACCTCCCGGTTGCCGGACTGGTGCGAGAGCAGGAACTTGAGCGCGACCGGCTCGTCGAGCGCGAGGTGCCGCGCGGCCACGACGACGCCCATCCCCCCGGAGCCGATCGTCCGCTCGACGCGGTACTTGCCCGAGACGATGTCCCCTGCACGGACGGGCGCCCTCGTGTCGTCCGGGCCCACGAAGCTCACTGCACCTCGAGGCCGGTGTCGTTCGCCGCGATGACGCGGCGGCCGTCGGGGAGCATCGCCTCGCAGTCGATCCACACCGGGCCCGAGGCGGCCGGCGTGAACGTGAACGACGTCCCCCCCTGCCAGGGCTCCTGGTTCGCGGCCTCCCACGTGACGCGTGCGTTCGTCAGATCGACGCCCGCCGGAGGCGCGAGCGTGACGGTGACCGGCTGCCCGGCCATGGCGCTCGCGGGCACCGTGATGGTCGCCTGCGGCGCGCTCCACGCGACCTTCGCCGACGCGGTCTGCCCCGCGAGCGACACGACGGCCGCGAAGCCCCAGCCCTCGTTGACCGTGTCGGCCTCGGTCGCCGTGTTGAACTGGTCGGCGTACCGATCGTAGAAGGCGTAAGGCGCGCTCGAGGCTCCGTCCTCGGGGTACGTCACCTCCTCGAGCTCGCTGCCGTACTGCTGGAGGTACATGTACCCGGTGACGAGGTTGCCGTAGTCGATCCCCGTCGGCGGCAGCCGGTGCCGGTCGTTCTGGAAGAACTGGCTCACCATCTCGCGCGGGCGCCGCCAGCCGAGGCCCGACAGGTACGAGACGTTCACCGGGTTCGCGCCGCCCTCGTATCCGAGGTTCGTCATGATCGCGCCCGGGTAGCCGGGATCGGGCGCGATCTGCTGCGCCACCGCGAGGTCGAAGGCCTGCGTCCCCGAGTAGTACCAGCCCGCCGTGCCCGTGGCCTTCGTCGCCGGCGGGAAGCTCGTCCCGTAGGCGCTCGCCGTGGCCCACGCGAGCTGGTCCTGCCCGACGTCGGTGATCTCGCCTTCGCACTTTTGCAAGTACGCGGCGTCGAGGTCGCCCGCCTTTCGCCGCCCCGAGCGCACCGCAAACGCGTAATCGCGCACGGCGCAGCCCCAGCCCCGCCACATGCCCCACCATCCCCAGTGGTAGTCGGTCTTGTCCGAGGGGTCGGGATACCACTGCTCGAGCGCCTGCCCGTACGAGGCCTGGCCCGTGGCCGCGAAGAGCGACGACGCGGCCCAGGCCATCATGTCGTCGTGGAGGTATTCGTCGTCCTGGTAGATGAACTGGTAGGCGCCCTCCGCGCCGTTCTTCGCGACCGCCGCCTCGAGCGCGGTCCAGCCCTTCTCGGCGGCCTGCAGGTAGCGCGGCGCGTCCGCGGGGAACTGCGTCGCGAAGAGGGGTGACGAGCCGATTTCGGCCAGCGCGGCCACCGCCGCCGCCGATGCGTACGTGTTCTTCGGCCAGACGATCTGCGGATCGCCGTGGCTCGGGAGCACGTCGTTCTCGTAGGCGCGATCCTGCGGGTAAACGAGGTAGAAGAAGAGGCCGTCGGCGTCCTGCATCTCGGCGATGAAGTCCGCCTCCCATTTGGCTTCCTGGAGGACGTCGCTCTTGCCGTCCCCGCTCTCGGGCAAGCCGAGGTTGTCGAGCGCGCCCGCGCCGGGGAAGTCGTCCGCGGCGAGGACGAGGGTGTGCACGAGGAACGAGCTGTCCATCAGGTACTTGCTGTAGTCGCCCGCATCGTGGTGTCCGCCGGTCTCGGGGAGCGTCCCGGTGTCGACGTAGGGATAGAGTCCGTTGGTGAAGGTCGTCAGCTCGGGCGCGGTCTGCCCCTGGGGGACCTGCGCGTTGCTCGCGAGGAGCGACTGCGCCGTCGCGTACGTCGCGTCCGCGGTCGGTACGGACACGGGCGCGGCGTGGCAGATCCCGTCGACGAAGCGCGTGTACGGGAGCGCCTTGGCCATCCCGCATCGCTGGTTGTACATGCCCTCGGCGTACGTCCGGGCGAACGCCATCGCGGTGCCGTCGTCGACGAGGAACGGGTACGACGCGCCCATGCCGGGCACGACGAGCTGGTACTCGCCGGGCGTCTGGAAGCTCGAGAAATCGGCGTCGAGCACCTGCTGGTACTGCGCCGGCTGGAAGGGAAAGCCCGTGTCGAGCCGCGGCGCGAGCGTCCCCTGGAAAGCGGTCGCGCCGGTGGCACGGTCGACGAGCGTGAAGCTCGTGGCCGGTACGGTCAGCTCCCCGAGCGTGCCGAGGTAGTAGCCGACGAAGGCGTGCTTCGGGAGCGAGGGGACGTACCCGGTCTGGTTGACGTGGAGCGCAGGCCCGAACCGCATCGGATCGGACGTCGTCGCGTAGGGCGAAGGCGCGGTCCACAGCGCGCCGCTCGTGTCGTCGACCGAGACGCTGGTTCCATCGGCGACCGGCGACGCGAGGACGAGGTAGAGCCAGTTGCCGATGCGCAGATCGTAGCGGGCGAGCGGCGCGTAGAGCGGCCGCCGCTTGAAGCCGACGGACGCCACCGGGACCGTGGACGAGCCGGCGTGGACGACGAAGTTGCTCGCGGGCGGCAGGGTGCTCGGCTGGCCGTTCTCGCCGACGAAGTCCCACGCGCCGAGCGGGGCCGGATCGACGGCCTTCGTCGTGACGAGGGAGACCTCGAGCAGCGTCGGAGTGACGATGCGAAGCTCGGCGGCGCCGACGGCAGGGAGATCGAGGTTCGGGTAGCCGGCGGGCAGCGTGGCCGGGCCGTAGCTCGTCGTGCCGGAGGAGGGAGCGCCGTCGTGTGCCGCATCCGTCGTGACCGCGACCCCGTCGGTCCCGGCGTCGCCGGGCCCTGCGTCGGCACCCGCGCCCGCTCCCGAGGAGCCATGGCCGCAGCTGGCGGCGGCGACGGTGATGACGACGACGAGGGCCGGGCGCCATCCGAGGACGGAGCGTCCACGCATGAGATGAATGATACGTCAGCCGCGCGCGCGCGTGATCTCCGCGATTTCGCCCGTGGTGAGCGCCAGCGTCCGCGCGTTCCAGTTCTCCTCGAGGTGGGCGAGGGAGCTCGTGCCCGGGATGGGCAGCATCACCGGCGAGCGCGCGAGCAGCCACGCGAGGGCGACCTGCGACTCCGTGACGCCGCGGCTCTTCGCGATGCGGGCCACCGTCTCCGAGGGGATGGGCGGCCCGGGGACGCGAAGCGGGAAGAACGGCAGGTACGCGATCCCACGCGCCTCGCAGCGCGCGACGACCGCCTCCTGGTTGGCGGTGATGCCGATGGGCGAGGCCGCGAGCCGCTTCTCGCCGGCGGCCACGTTGTAGAGGTTCTGGAGCGTCGCGATGGGGGTTCGCTCGAGCGCCTGATCGAGCTGGGCCAGCGTGACGTTGCTGAGGCCGATGTGACGGATCTTCCCCTCGGCCTTCATCGCGATCATGGCGTCGAGCGACTCGAGGAACGGGACATCGGCGTCGGGGATGACGCGCAGATGGCAGATGTCGATCCGCTCGAGCTTGAGGCCGCGGCGATCCTCCTCGTTGCCCTGGCGAAGCTCCTCGGGACGGAGCGCGTGGTGCCACATCTTGTCCGGCGTGCGCTTTCCCCCGAGCTTCGTCGCGAGGACGAGCCCCTTCGCGTAGGGGTGAAGCACCTCGGCGATGAGCCGGTTGGAGACGTGGGGGCCGTAGTACCAGGACGTGTCGATGAGGTTCATGCCGAGGTCGACGACGCGGCGCAGGACGGCGCGCGCCTCGTCGGGGTTCTTCGGCTCGCCCCAGACCATCGGTCCAGGCAGCTGCATGGCGCCGAAACCCAGGCGGCAGACCTCGAGATCGGCGATGCGGATCGTCTCGGGGGTATGGGCGAATCCAGTCATGCCGCGCATGGTCGCACGTTGTTCCGCGAGTCGGCGCCGAAACCCCAGCGGGCTGGAGCTTGCTGGTTCGAGGCGCGCTAGGATCCAGGCGGCTTGGCCTTCGCCGACATTCCTCCGTACGTCCTCGCCGGCGAGCTGCCCCCGAACGCGCCCGGGTGGCGGCGCGCGTTTCACGAGCGAAGCTTCGCCCTTGCTTCGCCGATCGACTTTCCGCGCGAGCTCTTCGCCGACGTCCTCGTCGAGCACGCGCGCTTGCTCGAGGCTCACCTCGAGGCGATCCTTTCGGCGCCGCTGGAAGAAGAGCCCGAGCACGAGGGCGACGACGGTGACGCCTTCCGGAGGCTCGACGCCATCCACCAGACGTGCACGCTCCTCGCGAGCGACGGCGGCACCGTCGAGCATCACAAGTGGTGCGCCGCCGGAGTGTCGTACGTCGTGCAGCGCTGCCGGGGCATCGTCCGCAGGCTCATCGAGGTTTCAGACTTCAGTCTGACGTACGTGGTGGTGGTCGCGAAGGGGGTGGCCTCCCTTCATCGGCTGCGGTGCGTCGAGCCGAAGAGGGCGGGCGACGCGGAGCGGCTCGAAGTGTGCGAGCGGGACATCGTCGTCGAGCCGTGGGATCAGTGGCACCGGCGTACGGAGGACGCCGTCGTCACCTGGTGGCGTACGCCCGCGGGCGAGCTGGTCGCGTCGCGCGTCGTCCGGCCGCCGCAGTCGACGGGCGACGTCGTCGACGCCCTCGTGCACCTCTACGAGCCGAGCCTCCGCCGCGAGCTCGAGGAAGACGCCCGCGAAACGGGCCGCGCGACGATGGGCCTCGTCGACAGTGGGCTCGGCGGGGACACGATCCGGGCCGTCGGGCTGGACAACGTCGCGCGTTGGACCAAAGGGTACCCGGGCATCCACCGGGCGGCGCTGAAGCCGATGCCCGGGTTCTACGCGGTGCTCGTCGAGCCGAGGGACGACGTCCTCGGCCTCCGCTGGCTGCCTGTCGTGCCCGGGCGCGATGTCGCGTTGCCCCCCGGCGTCGTGGAGACGCGCCCCGCCAAACCGGCGGCCGCCCCTCGGCCGCGCGGGGCGGCGAAGGCGCCTCGTGCTCTGCGCGTCGCGCCCGTCGCCCTGCCGTGGAAGGACGTCAAGGCGGTGTGGCTCCTGGGTCTCGGGGCGCTCGTGTGCCTGCTGTTCGGTGGGGAGTGCTTTCTCGCGGTCACGGTCGGACCGCTGGCCGATGAGGTGCGTGAGCTCGTGGTGCCGCTCGCGGCGCTGCTTCTCCTGCCCGCCTCGGTCGCGCTGGTGGTGGCGTGCCGGCGGCGGTACGTCGACGCTCGCCACGCCGCGATCCTCGCCCGAGAGGCGCGACGCCGTTCCGGCACGCGCGGGCGAAGGCCCGGCACCATCCCGCACGCGGTCACCTGGAGGGCCAAGCTGGCCGAGCGGCTCACGCGGCTGGGGCGCCTGCTCGAGCTCGACGCACCCGAGTTGATCATCGCCAACGAGCGGCGCCTCGTCCGAAACGCCATCGCCGAGCTCTCGCCGAGCGACGCCCAGGCCGTGCTGCGCGCCTGGCCGCATCTCGTGCCGCTGCTCGACGCGGAGGACGCCAACGCGCCGCCCGACGAGAAGCCCAACTGAGAAAGCGCGGTCGGCGCCGGAAGTGTTACGACCTCTGGCCATGCGGCTCCGCAGCGTCCGTGCCAACCTCAGCGCTCTCTCGTTCCTCGTCGTGGCCGCCTGCGGCTCCGAGCCTCCCCCTGCGCCGATGCCTCCCCCCGCCCCTCCGCCGTCCGCGATCGCCGCCCCCACGCCGCCGCCGGTGACGCCGCCGTCGGCCGACGCCGCGTTCGACGCGCTCGCATCGGAGTTCCTCGAGGGGTTCCTCGCGCTCGAGCCGGTCCTCGCGACGAACCTCGGCGATCACCGCTTCGACGCGCAGTGGCCCGATCCCAGCGTCGCAGGCGACGACAAGGCCCGCGCCTTTCTCATCGCGATCCGCACGCGGCTCGCCACGATCCCCGCCGCGTCCCTCTCCGATCAGAACCAGGTCGACGCCCGCATCTTGCTCGACCAGATCGGGGGCCTTCTCTTCGGCATCGACGAGCTCAAGGACGGCGAGGAGAACCCCCTCTATTATACGGGCCTCGTCGGGGACGGGCTCGATCCGCTCCTCACGCGCACCTTTGCTCCGTGGCCCGAGCGCATGCGGAACCTCCAGTCCCGGCTGGCCGCGATCCCGATGATCGTCTCCGTCGCGAAGGCCCGCCTGCGTGCCCCGTCGCGCATCCACACCGAGACGGCCATCAAGCAGGCCAAAGGCCTCGTCGATCTCTGCGAGCACGGGCTCGCGGACGCGACGGCCCACGTGCCCGACCAGCGGGCGGCGCTCGACGCCGCCGCGAACACGGCCGCGGTCTCGCTGCGGGACTTTGAGTCCTTCCTCGAGAAGGACCTCCTCGCGCGCAGCACGGGCTCGTTCCGCAGGGGTCCGGAGCGCTTCAAGAAGATCCTCCGCTACGCCCTGGAAGACGACGTCGACGCCGACGCGCTCGTCGCCGACGCGCGGAGCGAGATGGAGCACACGTTCGCCGAGATGGTGGAGACCGCGAAGGAGCTGTGGCCTTCGCTCGAGCACGGCCCGATCCTCCCATCGCGGACCCTCCTGGAGCAGCGCGCCCTCGTCCGACGGGTCTTGAAGCGCCTGGGCGACGACGCGACCGATCCGAAGACCATCGTCGCCGACGCGACGAAGCTACTCGGCGACGCGACGCGCTTCGTCCAGGATCACGATCTGGTCGGCGTCCCCGCCGAGCCTTGCCGCGTCATCGAGATGCCCGAGTACAAGCGCGGCATCTCCATCGCGTACTGCGACTCGACCGGCCCGCTCGAGAAGACGCAGGAGACCGTGTTCGCCATCGCGCCGGCGCCGAGCTCCTGGTCCCCCAAGCGCGTCGCCTCGTTCTACCGCGAGTACAACAAGAGCATGCTCGCGGACCTCACCGTCCACGAGGCGATGCCGGGGCACTACCTCCAGGCGATGCACGCGAACACCTTTCACTCGCCGGTCCGGACGGTGTTCCAGGACGGAGCGTTCGTCGAAGGCTGGGCGGTCTACGGCGAGTGGCTGATGGCCAAGCACGGCTTCGGAGGACCGCGCACGCGGATGCAGCGCCTCAAGATGCTGCTCCGCGCCTGCGCGAACACCATCCTCGATCACGGCATCCACGCCGGCCAGATGGAGGAGAAGGAGGCCCTCGAGCTGATGACCGAGCAGGCCTTCCAGGAGGACGCCGAGGCCGCCGGCAAGTGGACGCGCGCACGCATCAGCAGCGGGCAGCTGTCGACGTACTTCTACGGGTACCGCGAGTTCCGGCGGCTCCGCGAAGCGGCGGAGAAGTCCCCCGAGTTCCGCGAGCGCCCGTACCACGACCGCCTCCTCGCGTTCGGCGCGCCTCCCATGCGCGAGCTCCGCTGGCTGCTCGGGCGGTGACGCTCAAACCTGCGCGGTAGACGCGCCGGCTCCGAGCCGTTCGGCCGTCGCGGCTTGCCGTGACGAGATGCCGCGCATGAGGAGCACGCAGGTGACGGCCGCGACGAGGAGCAGGCCGCTGCCGAGGAGGCCGATGCCGCCCGACACCGAAGGGTCGTCGACGCGTCCCGAGATGTTCGAGAAAATGTTCCCGGCCAGCCACGTCCCCCACCACATGCCGAGGAGAGCGGTGGACGAGCCCATCATCGACCAGCCGCTGCCGTCGCTCTCCGCGTCGCTCTCGCTGGCGCGCCAGATCTCGGAGAGCGCCTTGAAGGGCCGCACGAGGTTGGCGAACGGGACGTAGAACCACCCTACGCACCATCCCGGCGTGTACTGCATCCCCTGGCGGCCGAGCCCCCGCAGGTTCTTGGAGGCGCGGTGCACCCAGATGCCGAAGAACACCGCCGCGGCGACGAGCGCGCCGAGAAACGCCATGGCCACGAAGAACACTACGAGCGCCGAGCCCATGTCCGGCGACTCGCCCTTCATCTGGTCGGCAAAAGCGAGCTGGACCACGTCGAGGACCACGCCGAAGAAGGCCGCGGCGGCGATGGCGAGCGTCGCCAGCATGGTGCGCCAACCGAGCGGGACATACTGCTCCTGGGCCCATGCGGGCGCGTAAGCCTGCGGGTTCTGCGGGACTTGCGGGGCCAGGTACGGGTTGTAGGCAGTCATGGGCTCCTCCCTCTCCATCGTCAGGATACTGGGGGGTGCCCCGCGATCTTCCCTCGTGACGAGGTTGTGCGCCGCGTCGCGAGAGGATAAAGGAGGCTCCCATGCGCGGACATCTCCTCGGCTTCCTCGTCGTTTCGTCCTCCCTCCTCCTCGCGTGCGGCGGCTCCGACCCCGCGCCCGTGGCCCCTCCCCCGCCCCCGCCGCCTCCGGTCGCGGTGGTCGAGCCCCCTCCCACGGCGACCACGCCTCCTCCGCCCCCCGAGCCGACGCCCGAGGAGAAGAAGAAGGCCGAGGCCCAGAAGAAGCTGCAGGAGGACCGGGCCAAGTGGCAGGACGAGAACAAGGCCGAGATGGCGCGCTGGACGCCGGAAATGCACGCGGCGGCCAAGGTGCTGGCGAGCAAGAGCTATCCGAACCTGCGCGCCGCGGTGAAGGCCGCGCTGGCCGGTCCGCAGCGCCATCCGGGAGACGCGGATCGTGATTCGCAGCGCCACCCGCTGGAGACGCTCGCCTTCTTCGGGATCCGGCCGAACATGACCGTGCTCGAGGTCGGGCCGGGCGAGGGCTGGTACACGGAGATCCTGGCGCCGGTGCTCGCGGCGAAGGGGAAGCTCATCGACACGAACAACGACCCCAACGGGCCCGAGGACTCGCGCGGCACGTTCTACGGGCAGCGCTTCAAGGCGTTCCTCGACAAGGCGCCGGAGCTCTTCGGGAACGTGCAGACCGTGGTCGTGGACGGCAAGGCGCCGAAGCTCGACGGCGTGTCCAACGTCGACGCGGTCCTGCTCATGCGCGAGGTGCACGGGATGGTCGCGAGCAACACGCTCGACGCGTGGCTCGGCGAGATCCGCAAGGCCCTGAAGCCGAACGGCGTCCTCGGCATCGAGGAGCACCGCGGCCTGCCCGACGCGGACCCCGTCGCGAGCGCGAAGAAGGGCTACGTGCCGGAGAAGTGGCTCATCGACCACATCCAGGCCGCGGGCTTCAAGCTGGCCGGCAAGTCCGAGATCAACGCGAACCCGAAGGACACGAAGGACTACCCCGAGGGCGTGTGGACGCTGCCCCCGTCGCTGGAGCTCGGCGCGAAGGACCGCGAGAAGTACATGGCCATCGGCGAGAGCGACCGGATGACGCTGAAGTTCGTCAAGGCGCCGGACAAGAAGGAAGACAAGAAGGGCGCGACGAAGTAGCGACGCGCGGAGGGCTCGGGGCCGCCGTCTGCGAGCGGCTCTCGACTCGGCTAGACTGAGGCGCCGATGCGCACGCGAACGACGGCCGCCCTCATCGCCGCCGTCGTGCTCGCCGCGCCGGCGGCGGAGGGGCAAGACCTTCCGCCGCCTCCTCCGCCGCCCATCGGTCAACCGACGGAGCTTCCCCCTGCGACGCCGGCTCGTCCCGCACCGCCGCCGCCTCCTCGCTACGAGCCGGTGGCGCCGCCGCCGCCTTACGGTCACCCGCGCCGACGCCGGGAGACGATTTACGTCTACGAAGAACCGGTGGCGCGCCCGGTCGCGGTCACGCTCAACCCGGCGGCCCTCGTGCTGGGGCGCCTCAGCGCCAACGTCGAGGTCTTGCTCGCGCCGCACCACTCGCTCGTGCTGTCGCCGAACCTGCTCGTCTTCCAGGAGGGCCACGGCGGCCGCTACGATCTCGCCAGCGAGGGGCTCGGCTTCGCGACGCAGCGATCGAGCGGCTTCGGCGCGGAGCTCGGCTACCACTACTGGTGGCACTGGCGGCGTTCGCTGGTGGGCCCGTACTTCGGCCCGTCGCTGCTGCTCGGCAGCGTGACCAACGCGTCGGTCGGGCCGACGGCGAGCGCCCAAGGCTACTGGGGCGGCGCCTTCGACGCGGGCGGACAGGGCGTGCTCCCCGGCGGCTTCACGATGGGGGCCGGCGTCGGGCTCGGGTTCGTCGAGATGGCGTCGGTCGCCGCCGTGTTCCCGCGCTTCCTCTTTCAGCTCGGCTGGTCCTTCTGAGTCAGAGCGGGAGATTGGCCGCGGAGGCGCAGAGACGCGGAGGAGAGAAAGGTTTTGTCGGCGAAGAAGATCGACATGGAACCGTTTGGGCAAAAGGCGACTCGAGCGTCTCTGTGGATGGAGGGGAGCGGCCGACGGAGAAGGGGCGAGGACTGATGGCTCGTTCTCCGGCCTTAGGGCGATGGCTCTCAATGACTGAGCGCGATTGTCGATCATGCGCCACCGATGCCGCGCCAGCGGCATCAGCACCGCGAGCGTGAGCGAGCGGTGAGCGACCAAGCTCGGGACGCCGCGTGCCGTGTGCAAGGGGCCCGGCTCACCGCTCGCTCACGCTCGCGGTGCTGACGGCGGCTACGCCCCTCGACGAATCAGTCCCCCAGCCGATCGATTCGCCCCTTCGCCACGGCGACGAGCGCGCTGCTCGCCACGGCGCGGACGCCCTCGATCATCATCGCGTAGCGCTCTTCCTTCGTGTGCCCGTCGACGTAGCGCTTGTAGAGCTGCTGCGCGACGACCGCGAGCTTGAAGAGCGCGAACGCGTAGTAAAAGAGCACGTTCGACGCGTCCCGCCCCGTCGCCCGCGACCAGCGCTCGGCAAACTCGACGCGCGTGAGGTTGCCCGGTCGGTTCGTCGGCCCGAACACGGTGATCTGGAAGACCGGCGGATCGTCGGGCTCGATCCAGTAGCCGAGCGCCGTGCCGAGGTCCATCAGCGGGTCGCCGATGGTGGCCATCTCCCAGTCGAGCACCGCGAGCACGCGCGCGAGGTCCCCCGAGAGGACGACGTTGTCGTACTTGAAGTCGTTGTGGACGAGCGTCGCGCCGCTCTCGCCCGCCCCGCGCGGGCGATGCTCCTCGAGCCAGGCGCCGAGCTTCTCGACCTGCGGCACGTCGTCGGTGCGCGCCTTCGTGTAGCGCTCGGCCCACCCGCGCACCTGCCGCTCGACGTAGCCTTCGGGCTTCCCCAGATCGCCGAGGCCGATGGCCCTCCAGTCGAGCTGGTGGATCTCGGCGAGCGTGTCGCACGTCGCCTCGGAGACGGTGCGCATCGTGGGCGCGTCGAGCGTCAGCCCCTCCGGGGTCTTCGCGCGGAGGATGACGCCCTCGACGCGCTCCATCACGTAGAACGGCGTCCCGATGACCGACGCGTCTTCGCAGTGCGCCAGCGGCCGCGGCGCCTTCGGCCACGCCGGCGCCAGCGCCGACAGGATGCGGTACTCGCGCCCCATGTCGTGCGCGCTCTTGATGTGGACCCCCGGCGGCGACCGGCGGACGACGAGCTCGCGGCCCCCGAACCGGACGAGGTACGTGAGGTTCGAGTAGCCGCGGCCGAACTGGAGGAGCTCCGGCTCGCCCTCGAGCCCCTCGACGCGCGGACGGAGCCAGGCGGCGAGCGCCGCGGCGTCGAATCCCTGCCCCGCCCGCACCGGCGTCGGTTGATCGATGGGCTCGGGCATCGCCGCCGGAGCGTACCGCGCTAAGGTGTCTCCGTGAACGAGCTCGCGCGCATCGCCATCGACGACGGCGTGGCCTACGTGGCCTGGACCGAGGGCGGCGGCGGAGAGCGCTCGGTGCGCCTCGACGGCAAGATGCTGCGCGAAGTGCGGACGCGGGGCGCGCCGAGGCCCGTGGTCGGCGACTGGGTCGAGATCTCCTCCGATGGGCTGATCGTGGCGCTGAGACCCAGGCGCACCCAGCTGGCGCGCAAGGCCGCCGGCCTTCACGACGTCGAGCAGGTCATCGCCGCCAACGTCGACCTGGCCTTCGTCGCGGCCGGAGCGGACGGCGACGTGAACGAGCGGCGCCTCGAGCGCTACCTCGCGCTGGTGCACGACGGCGGCGTCGCGCCCGTGGTCCTCCTCATGAAGGCCGACGCGTGCGCCGACCTCGAGGCCGAGCGGGCGCGCGTGCGGAGCGTCGCGGCCGAGGTGGACGTCGTGGCGGTGAGCGCCCGGACGGGCCAGGGGGTCGACGAGGTCGCGCGGCGCATCTCCCCCGGCACGCTCGCGACGCTGCTCGGATCGAGCGGCGTGGGCAAGTCGACCCTCGTGAACCGGCTCCTCGGGCAAGCGCGGCAGAAGGTGGGCGACCTGCGCGACGACGGCAAGGGACGCCACACGACGACGCGCCGGGAGATTGTGCCGCTCCCGGGAGGAGGGATGCTCCTCGACATGCCGGGGATGCGCGAGCTCGGGCTCATCGATGCCGAGCAGGGCCTCGGGGAAGCGTTCCCGGAGGTCACGGCGTTGACCGTGCAGTGCCGCTTTCGCGACTGCCAGCACACCGAGGAGCCGGGATGCGCGGTGCGGGCGGCGCTGGCGAGCGGCGCCCTCGACGCGCCCCGGTTCGAGAGCTGGCAGAAGCTCCGCGACGAGCTCGGCCAGCGGAGAAAGCCGCGACGGTGAAGGCGCCGGCCCGCTCGACCCCGCGGCTGCTCGCGCTCGCGGCGATGCTCCTCGTGCCGCTCGCCGCGGTCGTCGCCGTCTACGTGTGGAAGCCCGCCGCGCCGCCTCCCCCGCCGCCCGCTCCCTCGGCGACGGCCGCGACGTCGGCCTCGGCGCCCGTCGAGGATCGGACGCCGGAGATCCTCGGTCACATCCTCGACGCGGACGGAAACCCCGTGAACGGCGCGACGGTGCGCCTCGTCTCTCCGAGCCCGCCCTACACGGTCTACCGCGACACGAAGACCGACCGGGGTGGGGCTTTCTCTTTCCCGCACGTCGCGCCCTGGCGCGTTCGCGTCGTCGCGGATCACGATCCGGACGGCGTCGTCACGAGCGCGGCGCTGCAGAGCCCCGACGGCGGGACGACCGAGATCACGCTCGTCCTCTCCGCGGCGGGCGCGGTCCGCGGCACCGTGGTGGACGCCGACGATCACCCGGTCGCGGGGGCCGTGCTCTCGGTCGAGGGCGTGCCGTGGATCGTCCCGGCGGCGACGAGCGACGAGGCCGGCGCGTTCCGGATCCCCACCGTGCCGGACGAGGCGACCTCGCTCGTCGCGGTGGCGCGCGGGTACCGGACGGCGCGGGCGGTGCTCGGTCCTCGCGACGATCAGACGGAGCTCGTCGTCCGCGTGCGGCTCCTCGCCGCGGCGCCCATCGACGGCGTCGTGCTGGACGCCGACGGAAAGCCGGCGCGGGCGCGCGTGGTCGCCTGCGAAGAGCAGCCGGCCGAGGCGCGCACCGAGAGCGGCGACGACGGCGTCTTCCAGCTCCCCGCGTCGACCATCGGCTGCGAGGCGGTGGCCGAGCAGTCCGAGTCCGCCCCCAGCGACGCCGCGTCCATCGTGGAGGGGCGACGCATGACGCTGCGGCTGAAGGCCGGCGGGGCCATCGAGGGAACCGTCGTCGACGAGCGCGGCGCCGGCCTCCAGGCGTTCACGGTGGGCGTCGAGTCGTTCACGCCTTCCCGCGGCCGCCCCTTCGACCGCACCGGTCCGCAACGCGTCGAAGATCTGCGCGGCGCCTTCCGGATGGAGCACCTCGCGCCGGGGACTTACGTGCTCACGGCGTCGGCGGCGGGCCTTCCGCCGGCGCGCTCGGAGCCGCTCGACGTGCGCGGGGGCGCCGTGACCGGCGGCGTGCTCATCACGCTCCTTCGCGGCGGCATCCTGACGGGGCACGTCTTCGACGAGCATCACGCCCCGCTGGCGGGGGTCGACCTGCGCTTCGACGCGGTGAGCAGCGTCGTCGGCAGCAGCTCCGACGCGGTGACCGACGAGACGGGCCTCTACCGCATCGAAGGCGCGCCGGCCGGGCCCCTGACCTTGCGCATCCACAAGGACGGCTTCCGCATGAAGCTCGTGTCCGGTCTGCGCGTCGACTCGGGCGCGACGCTGCGCGAGGACGTCACGCTGACGGCCACGCACGGCGGCCCCGGCCTCGAGCTCGGCGGCATCGGCGCGCAGCTCGAGCAAACGAGCGGCGGGATCGCGCTGCGAGACGTCTTCCCGGGCGACCCCGCGGGACGCGCGGGGTTGCGCACGGGAGACCGCATCGTCCGCATCGACGGCGAGACGACGCAGGGCATGTCGATGGCCGACGTGCTCCAGCGGCTCCGCGGCGAGCCGGGGACGACGGTCGGCGTCGCGGCGCAGCGGCCCGAGACGGGCGAGACGGTGGAGATGACGATCGTCCGCGGGACGATCGTCCACTGAGCCAGGCCGGGCTGCGGGCGTCAGGCGGAAGGAAAGCTGATCTCGAGCCAGGCGCGTTTGTTGATGCGCCCCGCGATGCGGGCGAAAAAGTCCCCCATCGCCATCTGCCAGCCGTACTTCTTGCGCAGCGCCGTGTGGGCGCGCGTGACCTCCGCCGCGTCCTCGAGGATGCGCCCCGTGGCCTCGCGCCACGCGCCCCGGACGTTGCCGCGGAGGTCGCACGCCGCGACGCGCGCGTGCGGGTCGCGGCGAAGGCGCTTCACCTTGAAGGCGTTGCCGGCGCTCATGACGACGAGCTTCCCGTCGAGCGGCGCCGCCCACACCGGCGTCTTCACGCCGTTGCCGTCCTTCTTGAAGGTCTCCAGGCTGATGTACGACTCGTCGGCGAAGGGCGGCGTGGGATCGGGCACGGCGGCAGTCTGCCACGCTCAAGGGCCGACGACGAGGTCGTACCCGGCAAAGTCGACCCCGCCACGGCTGTCGCGGAGCACGATCCACACGTGCACGGTGCCGCCGGTGGAAGGAGCGGTCCACCCGTCGTCGGACGTCGTCGCCGTGTCGTCCGAGGCGCGCCCCGTGGACTCGGTGTCGAGCGCGCCGCCGCTCGAGTACCAGGCGACCTGCATCGACTCGCGCTGGCTGGTGACGGCCTGAGCCACCGGATCGAAGTACGCGAAGGTCTCGGCGGACGCGTCGGGCCAGCTCGCCTCGAGCGTGACGTGGGCCCCTGCGGGAATGCCCGTCAGCGCCGTGGACGCGCCGCCGAGCGAGGCCGTGAGCGGAAGGAGCTGCGGGTTCAGGTTCAGCGTGTACGCCGCGGCGAACGCGGCGGCGGCGGTGGCGTCGGCGGCGGCGAGGTCGCAGTGGATGCGGGCGAGCTCGAAGACGCTGCCCGTGCCGGTGAGGTCGGCGCGGAGCGGCTGGTAGTAGCCGCCCGTCCCGTCGGGATCGCGCGGACGCAGCCCGGCTGAGCCGACGTCGGGGCCGAAGATGGAGCATCCATTGCCCGGGGTCGCGGCCATCGTCGTCGGCCCCGCGCCGGCGGCGACGAGCGACGAGGAGTCGAGGCACGCGTTCGAGACGACGTTGTCCTCGGTGAGCGGCTTGGGCGCGGTGCAGAAGCTCCAGTCGATCGCCGCGTCGGTGACGGTCCCGCCCGGGCTCGCGACGAACGACGTGAAGGTGACCATCGCGCCCGGGGCGGCCTCCGCCGGATCGGCGCGAACGGCGAGGATGCGCGTCGTCGTAATGAGCGAATCCCCCGGACCGAGGGACGGCACGCACGTCGCCGTCGCGCATGCGAGCGCGAGCGCGAACGCGAACGCGAACGCGAACGCGCGCAGGGGGCGCGTCACAGATCCACCCTCGCCCCGACCACCGCGATGACGGGCAACCCCGTGATGACCCCCCGTCGCGTGTAGTCCGTGTTGTAGATGTACTCCTCGCCATTCGCGCGGTTCGTGACGTTGAGCCCCTCGACGTACACGAGGAGCCGCGCCGTCTGACCCAGGAGAAAGCTCCGGTCGACGCGCAGGTCGAGCTGCCAGAAGGCAGGCAGGCGGATCGAGTTCTGGGCGCCGAAGATGGGCTGATAGACGTCGTCCTTCGCGTCGTAGAAGGCGCCCACCACGGGCGTGCGCGGCAGGCCCGCCGCGTACCGGAACCGGAGACCCACCGTCCAGGCCTCGAGCTCCTTGCTCGCGACCACCGTGACGACCTGCGGCTGGTCGTAGTCGAAGAGCCGCCAGCTCGAGCCCGGCGTGTCGCGGCGTTCGCTCCGCGAGATGGTGTACGCCACCCAGCCGAAGAAGCCGTGCCACGGCTGCTGCCGGAGGAGCATTTGGACGCCGTACGCGCGCCCGACGCCCTCCTGAAGCAGCGCCTCTGCGAGCATCGGGGCGGGCGACGGGTTGCGGACGGCGAGGCCCGCCATCCACTTGTAGAAGGCGAGCGTCTCGAGCGACAGCGTCGAGGTCAGAAGGACGGACTGGCCGAGCGAGGCGTGGTCGGCGGTCTCGATGCCGAGCTTCGGGTTGCCGAAGACGGCGCTGAGATCCGCCGGATCCGGCGCCTGCGAGTAAACGCCGGCGGCCCCGAGGACCGAGAGCCGCGGCGTCACCCGGAGCCGGCCGGAGATGCGCGGCTCGATCTCGCCCTGGATCTGCTCGTAGCCGATGGAGGGCGTCTCCCCGACGCGCGGCGTCTGCCGGCTCGTCTGAAGGAGAAAGCCGTCGACGCGCACCGCGGGCGACAGCGAGAGCGCCCCGAGCTCGAGGCTCGTGACGAGGTACGGCGCGACGTCGACGACGCCGGCGGTCCACGTGTCGGTGTTGGTGTCGCCTCCGGGGGGCTGCCCGAACACCGAGATGTCGCCCTCGCGCGGCGGAATGAGCAGCGAGCCGTCCCGGAAGACCTGGGCGCTCGAGCCGTCGAGCTCGATCCCGAGCTGGAGGGTGAGCGGCTCGACGACGCGCTCGCGATACGACGCGCGGAGACCCCAGCGAAGGGTCGACTCGTCGAGCGTGGCAGGGTTGGCCCCGAAGGCGGCGTATAGGTTGCTCGTGTCGTGCCCGACGAACGGGACCACCTCGACGCTTGCGCCGTCGTCGAGGAGACGCCGGTAGCGGAGGTAGAAGCGCTGAAAGTCGGTGGTGGTCGCCTCGCTTCGCTGGTGCGCGGGATCGGAGTCCGGGATGGTCTCCGTGAGGTCGTCGTGCGAGCCGAGGAAGACCGCGTCGAGCGACTCGCGCGGGCGGAGTGCGATCTGCACCTTGGCCTGGTAGTCGCCGTAGCGCGGGATGGCGAAGTACTGGTCCACGTTGGGGGCGTCGACGGCCTGGAGCACGCTGTCGAGCCACCCGTAGCGGCCGGCGACCGCCACGCGAACGCGGTCGCCGAGCGCCGCGGTCACCATGCCGGAGCCGTCGAGCGTGTCGGCGCCGACGTATCCGTGGACGCCGCTGTCGGGGAGGTCCTTCGTCTCGACGCGCACCATGCCGCCGATGGCGCGGCCGTAGTCGGCCCCGTAGGCGCCCGGGGTGAGGGTGACGTCGCGCACGAGGTCGCCGTTGACGGTCGAGCGGAGGGCGCTGCCGTGAAAGAGCGCCGGGACCTCGACGCCATCGACGTAGGTGCGCGTCTCGTTCGGAGAAGAGCCCCAGACGATGAGCTGGCCCGAGCCGAAGGAGGGGCGCGCGAGGCCGGGGAGATTCTCGAGGACCTTGATGGGGTCGCCCTGGGTGCCGGCGACCTTGCTGGCCTGGGCGGCGGAGATGGTGACGTCGGTGGTGTCGCGGTGGCGGGGGGAGCCGCGGACGAGGATGTCGTTGGGGGGAGAGGGCGGGAGCGCGGGCGGGGGCGTGAGCGTGGGCGTGGGCGTGGGCGCGGGCGGAGGCGGGGGCGTGGGCGTGGGCGTGGGCGCGGGGGGAGAGAAGGAGTACGCGTAGCGGATCTTGACGGCGGCGGGGCGGCCGTTGACCTCGGCCGGCTCGAAGAGGAAGCGTCGGGCGGCGGCCGTCGCGGCGGCGTCGAAGGGGGGGCCGCCGGATTGGAGAACGGCGACGTCGCGTACCGTTCCGTCGGCGGCGATGGTGATGGCCAGGACGACCTCGGCGGCGCGGGTTTCGCCGGGGGGAAACTCAGCGGCGACGAAGCGCACGAGCTTCGGGGGCTTCGTCATGCGGACCGTGCCTCGCCCCTCGCTCACCGGCGTCGCGCCCGAGGGCACGCCTTCCTGGGCGTGCGCTTCGCTCGCTGCAAGCATCGCCGCCGCCACGATCAGCCGCGAGACGCGCGGACGGACCATCACGGCACGGAGAACTGGAGCGCGAGGACACCCGAGCCGACGCCGTGCGGCCCCATCGTGTCCGCGTCCACGGCGACGCCCGTCGCCTGGGCGACCTCATTCCCCTCGAGGACGACCTGCACCTTCCAGTTCGCGATCGGCTGTCCGCACAGCGACGGCGCGTCGACGCGCACCGTGTATTGCCCGCTCGGCGGAGGATCCGGCCAGAGGACGTCCTCCCGCCGGAGCCCGTCGATGACGCAGTTCGCGTTCGAGTCGTAATCGATGTAGCCGTAGCTGCCGCCGTCGCCCTGATTGAACATGAACGGCGGCTGCGACGACTGGCTGCCCCAGTAGATGTCCGCCCCGTTCGGGTCGACCACGTGCAGGCTCAGGTTGGACTCGGTGTCCCACGTGAGGGTGACGACGAGGTCGCCCTTGGCCGGAGGGTTGAGAGGGCTCTCCTCCGCGACGAGGATCTGCGTATTCGCAGGACCGAAGTCTCCGTTGCCGTCCACGGCGTGCACGACGAGCGTGTAGCTCCCGAGGATGATGCCCTGCGAGAAGACCAGGTTCGCCGCGAAGCTCGGGTCGGTGGGCGTCGCCACGGCGGGGGGCCCCGCCACGACCACCCAGTATCCGACGTCGCCCTGCAGGCCGATGGCGGCCGCGGTGGCCGCAGGGTCGAGCGCGCCGCCGATCGGGTCGTTCGAAAGGCCCGCCCAGATGTTGTCGTTGACGAGCAGCGCCTGATCCACGTTCGGGCCGTTGGCCGATCCCTGGGGCATCGGCCCGCGAAAGAACTGGGCTCCGGGGATCTGCAGGTACGCGTCGGTGCCCGCGTCGGCGCGCACGCCGGAGGAGCACGACGCGAGGCCCGAGCCGGCCAGGACGCACGCGAAGACGAGAACGACGAGCGCGCGCATCTCAGAAGACCAGCTGACCGCGCAGGGTCAGGGCGTTGTCCGCCAGCGTCGTCGGGTTTCCGTTCGGTGCGGTGCCGAGCGGGTTCCGGTTGATGTCGTACTCGAGGAGGAGCCTCGCCTGCTTGTACCGGGCCATCCCCATCAGCGCGAGCGTCGAATAGGCACGATCGACCGGGACGAGTCCCACCGCGCGCTGCTCGCTCGCGTCGCCGTTGGGGTTGTAGAGATCGTAGCGGGCGCCGACCATGGCCCAACGGGTGAGCTCCTGCGTGACTGCGCCGGAGTAGCCGACCTCCCGCAGGTTGTGACCGGCGCCCACCGGATCGGCCACCTCGAGACCGCGGTCGAGGTTCTGCGCGTTCACGGCCTCCGCGCGAAAGGTGAGATTGCCGAGCGGCGCGACGCGCACGATGAGGCGGGCGTCCCCCCCCAGCGCGAAGCGGTGGAAGATCTGGGAAGGCGTGGCCGCCGTGCCGCCGATGGCCGTGATCTCGTTCGGCTCGACCAGCCCGTCGCCGTTCTGGTCCTGCCAGACGAGCACGTTCTTCGTCGCGGGCGTCCCCGCGTGAAAGCCCGTGCCCGTATCGCCCGAGACTCCCCCCTGGAACCGCACCCCGGGCGCAATCTCGACGTCGACGCCGAGACGGCCGACGAGCTCCTTCGCCAGCACCGGGTCGAGATCCGGAAAGACCTTCGCCCCGATGGGGCTCCCGTTCATGACCGCGATCGACCAGTCGAGGAAGCTGTACTTCACCGCGAGCTTCATCCCGAGGTCGAACTCCCCCGGGAAGAGCGCCTGCAGCATGTTCGCCCGTTCGAGGAACGGGCGCACGAAGTCGACCTCTTGCACCTCGAAGCCGAACGGGATGCGCATGAGGCCGAAGGTCGCCATGATCGCCGGGAGCCGGTTCTTCGGCTTCTCGGGCCACCGGAACGAGACGTTCGCCTCGATGGGCCTCACCTGCGGACCGTTCGTCGTGTTGGCGTCCATCTCCAGCACGCCCGAGACGAGCCCGGTACCCGCGTCGACGCGCACGTGCCCGCGACGCAGGGTGAAGCGATCCTGGTTCAGCGGCTGACCGGTGGAGCCGTTGATCTCGTCCTGCGATTGCTGGTTGTGGATGACCCAGTCGACCTGGAGAAACCCGGACACGTGGACCGCCGGGTTCTCTCGCTCGTGCTGCTCCTTCTCGAGCGACGCGGTCAGGGCGTCGATCGCCGCGCCTTGCCGGGCCACCTCCGCGCGCAGCGCGTCGGCGGGAGGAGGGGACGCGGGCGGCGGAACCAGCGCAGGGGCCGGCGGAACGTCCTCGGCGCGGGCGCTCGCGGCGAGAGTCGCCACCGCGAGCGCGCCGAGCCACGTGAGTCGTCGCATCCGTCAGGGATTGAGAGGCGCGAGCCCGCCGTCCGTCGTCGGGAAGACGAGCCCGGTCTTGTTGACCGCCGTGGCCGTGACCCCCGCCGTGTTGGCCACTTCGCAGTAGCCGTTGGAGCACGTCCCGGTGGCGCACGTACCGGTGCATTTCACGCAGCTGGCCGGCAGGGGCGCGGGGTTGGTGACCTTGCTCAGGAAGTCGCAGGTGCACGGCGCGGTCGGCGTATACGGCGTGACGGGCGCGCCGTCCGCGGTGCGCTGCACCTGCATCGCGCAGTTGGGGGTGAGCCCCACGCCGACGATCGTACCGATGCCGTCGATGGGCGAGGTCCCGCCGTCAGGCGGCGTCGCGACGTTACCCAGCACGAGGTCGGTGATGTACTTCACCGCAGGGTTGCTCGGCGCACCGGTATTGTCGACCGGCGCGATGTACACCGTGGGAGACCAGAGCGTGTAGTGACCGTCGCGGATGTTCTGCTTGTCGAACGACGTCGTCGTGGAGTCCGGGTAGTACGCGGAGGTCAACCCGAAGCCCTGGAAGGCCAGGACGTTGACCCCCATGCCCCGGTTCGCGTCGTAGATCTCGTCGCCGAGGATGCCAATCGCCTTCGAGCTGACCGACGCCTTGACGCCGGCAAGGACCTCGTCGGAGGTCGCCTCGAGGTTGCGTCCGTCGGTGGTGCCGCCGTCGGCGCCCACCAGCGTCATCTCCTTCGCCGTCAGCTGGAGGTTGAGCGCCGTCGCGACCAGCGTGCTCTTCGTGGCCGGGCGGAGGAAGAACTGCGTCGGATCGTTCCACTCGGCGGCGCCGTTGAACGTGACCGGGTTGTTCACGCCGTCACCGAAGGCGTAATACCCTTCGGCGGCGGTGATGGCCGTCTGCGTCGCGAACTCGGCCGTCGGTACGATGAACGTGTAGGCCTGGATCGGTCCGATGAAGCTCCCGATCCCGGCCGGCGGGTTCGCGATGCCCGCGCAGCTGCTCGGGAAGAGCGCCGAGATCCCGAGATCCGGCGGCGTGCCGGCGGTGGCGTTCGTCGTGCAGGTGAACTCCGCGTCCGACGTCGTCCACGCTCCGCACTCGGCGGTGGACGGGATGTAGAGCATGTTCGTGGCCTGCGGAATCGGCGTGGCCGAATAGAGGTTCGGCGAGAGCGTGCAGGAGCCCGTGAGCTGGAAGGCGAGCGTGATGTTGGCGGTGTCACGGAGCTGGCGCCCGAGCGACTTGAGGAGCGGCTCCTGCGTGTCGCCCGACTCGATGTAGACGACCGTGCCCGGCAAGCTGCTGCACGCGGGGGGCGGGCCGGCGTCCGGATTGCACATCGTGCCGCCGCTGCTGCTTCCGCTGCTGCTTCCGCTGCTACTCCCGCTGCTGCTGCTGCCGCTGCTGCTCCCGCTGCTACTCCCGCTGCTGCTGCCACTGCTGCTGCCACTGCTGCTGCCGCTGCCGCTCGACGCCGAAGCGTCATTGTTGACGGGAGGAGGCGTGGTGTTGCTGCTGCTGCTCGAGCAGGCGTAGACCGCCGCTGTCGTGAGCAGCGCGCCGCCGAGAAGACAGAAAGCTCGCGTACGATGAATCATCGGTTCCCTCCGGGTCGCGGTACTGCTTTGGTAACGCGCGCGAGGATGTCCCAACTCGCGAGGAGCCGCGGTTACACGTCGCCTCGCGCGTGTGACATGTTCGGAATCGGTTGTTACAGAGAGATGCGGGAGATCGAGCGCCTCGCTCGCGCCCCGCATACGGTGATTGGGCGTGTGCACGGGCCGTGCGAGAGGCGGTTGTCACATGCCCATGACACCCGCGGAAAGTTCGCGTGTCCGTGGGCGAGATCCGGCGGCGTGCCTCGCGAAGCCTGGATCGTCGACGATCGCTCCCCGAGCGCATGCCGCTACAGGATCCACCCGCCGATGTCGTAACGTGCGAGCGCCGTGGGCAGGTTGGATCGGGAACGCTCGATCTCCTCCGCGAGCACGTATGCGCCACCGAATCGAACGCATCGTCGCCGGAATATCGAGAGCCTCACGAGCCACGAGCACCGAGACCGGGGACCTGCCAGCCCCCCGGCGGGGCGAATCGCCCGTCGGCCTCGGACGGCCCCCAGGTGCCAGGATCGTATTCGTGGACGGGAACGCGGTTTCCGAGGATCGGATCCACGACGCGCCAGGACTCCTCCACGGCGTCCTCGCGCGCGAAGAGCGACGGGTCGCCCAGCGCGGCGTCGCCGAGCAACCGCTCGTACGGGCTCATCTCGTCGGGCGGCTGGTGATGCGCGAGAAGCTCGATCTCGTCACCCACAGTCGCGAGTCCCGGCCGCTTGACCCTCACCCCGAGCGCGATCACGACGTCCGGGCTGATCTGGAACCGGTAGTAGTTCGACCCATTGTCATCCCGGTCGCGCGCCGGGGCGGGCTTGAGCTGCACCCTCACCTCCGTCGCCGTCACTGGCAGCGACTTGCCGGCGCGCACGTAGAAAGGCACTCCGCGCCAGCGGTCGTCGTCGACGTCGAAGCGAACGGCGGCGAAGGTCTCCACCTGCGAGTCGGCGGCGACGCCGGGCTCTCGACGATAGCCGCGGAACTGCCCTCGCACGACGCTCGAGGCATCGAGCGTGCGCACGCACTTCAGGAGCGCGGCGCGGGCATCACGCCTGGCCTCGCGATCGTGGTCCACGGACGTCTCCATGGCCACGCTCGCGACCAGCTCGAGCATGTGATTCTGGACGACGTCGCGGATGGCACCTGTTTCCTCGTAGAGCCGGCCCCGGCCCGCGACGCCGAAGGCCTCGGCCATGGTGATCTCGACGCGCTCCACGTATCGGTTGCTCCAGCTAGCCTCGACCAGAGGATTGGCGCCGCGGAAATAGAGGAGGTTCTGGACCGGCTCCTTGCCGAGGTAATGGTCGATGCGAAAGATGGCCCTCTCGTCGAAATGCTCGTGCAGTGTCCGGTTGAGCTCCCGCGCCGAGGCCAGATCGCGCCCGAAGGGCTTCTCGACGATTACCCGCGCGCCGGCCGCGCTCTTCGACTTGGCCAGTCCGGCGGCCACGGTGGCGAACATGCTCGGCGGAATCGCGAGGTAGTGCAGCGGGTGCGCGGCGCTCCCGAGGGCCGCGCGCAGGCGGGCGAAGGTGCCTGCGTCCCGGTAGTCGCCGTCGACGTAGCGCAGCAAGGAGCTCAGCTTGGCGAAGGCGGCCTCGTCGAGCCCGCCGTGATGCACGAGGCTGTCCTTCGCGCGCGCTCTCAGGTGCTCGACGTCCTTGCCGTCGTTCGCCACGCCGATGACGGGGACGTCGAGGTGGCCGCGACGGATCATCGCCTGCAGGGCCGGGAAGACCATCTTGTATGCGAGGTCGCCCGTGGCCCCGAAGAAAACGAATGCGTCCGAGACCTGGGCCCTGCTCGCGGACGACCCGCTCATCTCGCCCCCAGCTCGAGCCAGCGCGCGACGTCGCGGCTCTGCAACATGCCGACGAGCTGGCCGTGGTCGAGCACCGGCAGCTGCTCGACGTTCTGCTGCGCCAGCTGATCGAGCGCCGTCGCCAGGGGCTCGTCCGGCGTGGCCACGGCGAAGCCCGGATCCGCGCGCATCACCTTCTCCACCGTCGTCGTCTTCCAGTCCGCCGGAGAGACTGCCCGGACCTCCGCGATGGAGACGAGCCCCACGAGCTTGCCGTCGCGCACGACGGGCAGGGCGCGCTCGTCGGACCGGACCAGGTAGTCGTGCACCAGCGCCTCGAGCGACAACTCGGGCGAGACCGCCGGGCCGCCGCGGCGCATGATCTCGCCGACCGTGTGGCCCGCGAAGGCGTCGTCCATGGCGATGCGCTTGTAGGACTGCGCCGCGGCGCTGTGCAGGAACCAACCGATGAACGCGAGCCAGAGCCCGCTCGCGAGGCCCGTGCCGAAAAACACGACGTGGACGCCGAACGTCATCGCGATGCCCATGAGGATGAACATCCAGCCGAAGATCTGGCCGATGGCCGACACGCGGCGCGTCGAAGCTCTCAGGTCCCCGCTGCTGCCCCAGAGGATGGCCCGGAGGACGCGCCCGCCGTCGAGCGGGAACGCAGGAATGAGGTTGAAGACACCGATGACGAGGTTGATGGGACCGAGCCAGGCCAGGAGCGTCTCGATGGGACCGAGCGAAGCGTACCCGCCCCCGTCGGGCCCGATGGTCGCGGGCGAAAGGTTCGTCGTCGCGAACGTGAGAGCGAGGAAGGCGGCGCCGAGGACGATGCTCGTGATGGGCCCGACGATGGCGATGAAGAACTCCGCCCGCGCGGAGGGCGGTTCGTGCTCGATGTTCGACACACCGCCGAAGAGAAACAGCGTGATGCTGCGCACGCGCAGACCGCTTCGCCCGGCGACGAGCGAGTGAGCGAGCTCGTGGAGCAGGATGCAGCCGAAGAAGATGAGCGACGCGGCCAGCGCGACCGCGAGTCGCTCCGGCGACGACCAGTCGGGGTGCCACCCGGAGAACACGAGCGTCAGGTTCCAGGAGAGGAGCACGAAGATGAAGAGCCAGCTCCAGTCGACTCGGATCTCGATGCCCATGAGCTTGCCGAGTCGGAACGCGTGCATGACCTTCGAGGGGGCATATGGCGTGCCACTTCACCGGAGGGGTCGCGCAGGTCCGCGCCCGCTGGGGCGCTCCCTTTCGCCGTTGTAATGCGGGTGAAGGCCGGGGGTCATCGGCGGCGTGCAGGCTGTGGCGCAGGTGGTCGACGTCGAGCCCCCTGGAGCCTCCATGAACCTTCGAAGATTCGCTGCCCCGGGGGTCGCCTTGGGGCTCGTCATCAGCCTCGGCGCGACGGGGTTCGTCCGCCGGTCGGCCGCCGCACCCCAGGATCCACGCGGCGCGGAAGAGGCCAGCATCACACGGCTCACGACCGGCCTCCTCGAGCACTCGCAGTTCGCGCATCATCCCTTCGACCGCGAGCTGGCCGGCGCCCTCCTCGACCGCTACCTCGACGCCCTCGACGGATCGCGCTCGCTCTTTCTGCAGTCGGACGTCGACAAATTCGCCGGCTACCGGAGCGTTCTCGCGCAGGACACGCGCGGCGCCGGCGACACGCACGTGGCCCAGGCCATCTTCGAGCGGTACCTCGAGCGGCTCGGGCAGCAGGTTGCGTACGTCACCGGCGAGCTGCGGACGGGGAGCTTCGACTTCACGGGCCACGACGTCTATTCGTTCGATCGCGAGCACGCGCCCCGGCCGGGCGACCTGACGGCGGCCGAGGCGCTGTGGCGCCAGCAGCTCCGGGCGGAGTACCTGCAGGAGAAGCTCGGCGGCAAGCGCCCGTCGGTCGTCGTGAGCACGCTGACGAAGCGCTACGCGCAGCAGCTGAAGACCGCGCGGAGCCTGCATCCCGAAGAAGTGCTGGAGATCTACCTGGACGCACTCACCCACGTCTATGACCCGCACTCCGACTACCTGGGCCACGAGCAGATGGACAGTCTCTCCATCGCCATGAACCTGTCGCTGGTCGGCATCGGCGCGACTCTCGAGGCCTCGGAGGGTTACTGCAAGATCCTCAGCCTGGTCCCCGGGGGGCCTGCCGCTCGCAGCGGTCTCCTGAAGGCGGGCGACCGCATCGTGGCCGTTGCGCAGCCCGGGCAGGAGCCGATCGACGTCGTGAACATGCCTCTGTCTCGCGCCGTGGAGCTGATCCGCGGTCCCAAGGGATCGCCCGTGACGCTCGAGGTCATCCCGTCCGGCGCCGCCGACGGATCGCCGCCGCGGACCGTGTCGATCATGCGCGACGAGGTGAAGCTCGAGGACCAGGCAGCCAAGGCCCGCATCGTGGACCTCCCGACGGGCCACGGAGACACCGTCCGGCTCGGAGTCATCGACCTACCGTCGTTCTACGCCGACATGAGCGGGCACAATGGGGCTCGCCGTCGAAGCGCCACTGCGGACGTCGCACGGTTGCTCGCGAAGCTGAAGGACGAGCACGTCCGCGGCGTCGTGCTCGACCTGCGACGCAACGGCGGCGGCTCGCTGGACGAGGCCATCACCCTGACGGGCCTCTTCATCCGCAAAGGCCCCGTCGTGCAGACGCGCGACCAGGCCGGGGACGTCGAGGTCGGCGCGGACCCGGATCCCGCGGTGGCCTACGACGGACCGCTGGTGGTGCTCACCAGCCGGTTCAGCGCGTCGGCGTCGGAGATCCTGACCGGCGCGCTGAAGGATTACGGACGCGCGCTCGTCGTCGGCGACTCCTCCACGTTCGGCAAGGGCACCGTGCAGAACATCATCCCGCTCGCGCGCGTCATGGATCGCATGGGCCTCGCGCACGCCTACGATCCCGGCGCCCTCAAGGTCACCATCAGCAAGTTCTACCGCCCGAGCGGCGCGTCGACCCAGCTGCGCGGCGTCGCCTCGGACATCGTCCTCCCCTCGCCGAGCGACTTCCGGGACGTGAGCGAGTCCGCCCTGAAGGACCCGCTGCCCTGGGACACCGTCCCGCCCGCGCCTTATGAGCGCCTCGATCGCGTGCAGCCCTACGTGGGCGAGCTGCGGCAGCGGTCCGCGCGGCGCGTGGCCGGCGAGCAGGACTTCGCCTTCGTGGCCGACGACGTCGCCCGGCTGAGGCACAACCTGGCGACGAAGTCCGTGTCGCCGAACGAGGCCGAGCGGCGCGCGGAGATGGCCCGGGACAAGGCGAGCCACGAGGAGCGAGAGCGTGAGGAGCTCACCCTGCACGCGAGCGAGCCGCGCACCTACGACATCACGCTCGAGGACGCGGCGTCGCCGGGCCTCCCCGCGCCGGTCGCCTTCACGAAGGACGGGAAGGAAACGTCTCCCGCCGCCTCGACCGCCGCGAGGCCGGGCCCCGGCGAACCGGCGGTCGACCAGGACGAGGACGAGAGCATCGAGCTCACCGAGTGCGAGCGGATTCTGGCCGACTACGTGGACCTCTCGAGGTCGCCGGGGCTTCGCGGCGCTCACCGGGCGACGAACTCGGGGTGGCCCTCACACAGTCGGCTTGCGCTCGCTCTCCGGCTGAAGCTGGTAGCATCCAGCCCCAATGAGGATCCCCCTTCGCCTGTTCACTGCCGCAGGACCCCTGCTTCTCGCGCTCATGACCGCCGGCTGCCCTGAAAAGGAGAAGGAGGCCCCGCCGGCTCCCGCCTCCGCAGCCGCACCGACCGCGTCCGCCGCCGCGCCCGCGCCCAGCGCCTCGGCCGCCGCCGACGAAACCGTCACGCCGCCGGCGCCCGTCGTTTCGGGCGATCCGGACGTCCCCGTCAACGAGGGAATCGTCGGAACGACGCCGTTGCCCGCCGACTACGCCGCAGAGACGCCCCCGCCCGCGCCGGTCGTCGAGGATAAGCCGCCGCCCCCCCAGCCTTCGTACGTGTGGGTGCCCGGTTACTGGTGGTGGAGCCGCACGTCGAAGCACTACGCGTGGGTCTCCGGTGGCTGGCGCAACCCTCCGCCCGAGCACCTCTGGACGCCGGGATCCTGGGCGCTCGGGTCGCCGGGCCACTACTTCTGGCACCCGGGATACTGGGGCCCGAAGGGCTACGTCGCTGAGGTCACCGAGACCGCGCCGCCGCCGCCGCGTGTCGAGTCGGAGCCTCCCATGCCTGGAGCCGGTTACGTCTGGGCGCCCGGCTACTACGCCTGGAAGAACAAAGCCTACGAGTGGACCACCGGCTCGTGGCAGCGTCCCCCGCACGAGGGGTACGGCTGGGTCCGGCCGACGTACGTCGCCATCGGCGGGCACTACTACTTCCAGCCCGGACGCTGGGATCACCCGGCGGCGGAACGCGGGATCGCCTACCGGCCCGAGCCCGGGCTCAAGCCGGGCGAGCACCTCAAGCCCGTGGCGCTCCCCGCCGCCGTCGTCACGGAGCACGAGAACTGGGTGGTCCGCTCCAACGAGGCCGTCGCCCAGGGTGCCACGCGGCTGCCGTCCGGCGGCTACGTGATTCACCACGGGGTCGCGCACCCGGTCCCGCCGCCGCACCATCCGTGAGTCGCTGAGCCTCCCGGAGTCGATCCGGATCCGTCGCAGGATTCGGATCGGTCTCTCTTCGGCGGCGAGCGCGCGGTTCGCCTGGAGCACGTCCGTACTGCGCCTTGCACGTCGCCGCTGGGGCCGGCGTGATGCGTCGTCACGGGCGGGACCTCGAGCAGACGCAGGCCTTCCGCCATTTTCCCACGACAAGTCAGACGTCACGACCAGGTATGCTCCTTCTTGCTTGCTATGATTCACGCCCTCCGATCGGCCTCGTCGACCGCCTTCGTCCTGGCGGTCCTTCTCACGGCGTGCAAGCGCCCGTCCGGGGACGCGAACGAGTCCCGGCAGATGCCGAAACTTCCACCGCCGCCTGCGGTGGAGGCGCCCGCCGAGCTCTCGGTGGCCGTCGTGGTCGACGGGCAGGCGGCTCCCGCGCTCGACCGGGCGAGGCTCGACGCGGTCCCCGCCGATTTCGCGGACGGAGATCGCCGCGCGTGGAAGATGGAGACGCTGCTGGGCGAGCCGGCGAGCCGCCCGGGCGCCGCCTTCACGATCACCGGCGACAAGGACGTGGCCATCGTCCTTCATCGCCCGCGGAGCGCGGCGGACGAAATACCGGTGCTCGTGCTCAATCGTCGGGGTCAGCTCCTGGCGGCGATGGTCGAGAGCGACGCACCTTTCCCGGGCTACCACGGGCAGGGACACCGGCTGGAGCGCCGCGGGGACCCGATGCCGCGCGTCGAAGGCGTGAAGCGGATCGAAGTGTCGCAGGGAGCGGGGGACGCCGGGCGCTGACCAACGGCGGCTACACGATCTCGTCGGGAGCGAGCGCGCAGGGCTCCGCCTCTTCGGGATCGATCTGAAGCGTCGCGTGGGCGACCGCGAACTTCTCTTGCAGCGTCCGGCACGCGTCGGCGAGGAAACTCGGCGCGCACGAGTTGCCGGGCATCACGAGGTGCGCCGTCAGGGCCGTCTCGGTCGTGCTCATCGCCCAGATGTGGAGGTCGTGCACCTCGACGACGCCGGGGAGCGCGGCGAGGAACGCTTTGACGGCCGCCGGATCGATTCCCTCGGGCACCGCGTCGAGCATCAGGTTCATCGAGCGGGCCATGAGCGACCAGGTGCCCGCGAGGATCGCCAGGGCCAGGACGATGCTGACGAGCGGGTCGAGCCAGTACCACCGCGTGAACAGGATGACGGCGCCGGTGACGGCGACGCCCGCCGAGAGCACCGCGTCGGACGCGAGGTGCAGGAACGCGCTCTCGACGTTCAAGTCGCGCTTGTTGTCGCGGAGGAAGAGCAGCGCGGACGTCGCGTTCACCACGGTGCCGACGAGCGCGACCGCGATCATCGTCGCGCCGGCGGCGG
>DASXZL010000061.1:0-3813 GCA_036501935.1 Polyangiaceae bacterium
AGAGAGCACCGGCCGAGCACTTCACCGGCACGGTGCGCATCGACCCCTATTCAGGAGGCGCTCGGCGGCAAGAAACGTCGAATGGCTCGAGAAGGTCACCGACGAGCAATACGGAGGCAGCCCGTGAAGGGGGGCCTTCTCCGTCGCCCGTTCGTTTCAGGTCTCGAAATAGCGCCCTTGCTCGAGGTCCTGAACGAGGCCGGGCTGGCTCGGGCGCCATCCCAGTAGCTCCTGGGTTCGCGCGTTCGAAGCCGGGCTGTCCATCGCAAGGACGTGCCCGATGAAGCCAAGGAGCGCGGCGGCCTCCTCGGGTGACTTGGAGACCGCCGGGACGTTCACGCGGCGTCCGATGATCTCGGCGATGTCCCGGATGGGCACGCCCTCGTCGGCGACGCCATGGAACCTGTCTCCCGCGTTGCCCTTCTCGAGCGCCAGCCGGTAGAGACGGGCCGCATCGAGCCGGTGCACCGCGGGCCATCGGTTCTTCCCGTCGCCCACGTACGACGAAAAGCCCTTCTCCCGGGCGACCGCGATGAGGCGCGGAACGAAGCCGTGATCGCCGTCGCCGTGGACCGACGGCGAGAGGCGTATCACCATCGCGCGCACTCCGCGCGACACCAGCGAAAGGCCCGTCTCTTCGGACTTGCGGGGTAGCGAGGAGCTCGGAGTATCGTCTTCGGTCCCGGGGCGTCCCGGCGGGAGACCCAGGGTCCCCGAGGTGACGATGAGGGGACGCCCCGATCCCGCGAGCGCGTCGCCCAGCGCTTCGATGGCGAGCTTGTCCGTCTGGCAGTTGGCCGCGAAGTCCGAGAAGTCGTGGATGAAGGCGGTGTGGATGACGCCATCCGATGCCGTCGCGCCCCGCTTCAGGCTGTCGAGATCGCCGAGGGTGCCTCGATGCACCTCGGCGCCGGCTGCGGCGAGGGACTTGGCGCCTGCATCCGAGCGCGCGAGGCCGAGCACCCGATGGCCCGCGCCGAGCAACTCTTGAACGATGGCAGAGCCGATGAAGCCTGTGGCGCCGGTCACGAAAACACGCATGGGGGTTCTCCTCTCCGCCGAGCTCACGAGGGCGTCGCCGCCCGAGTCCTTCGCGTCGCCCGCGCTGCCGCGGCCCGCGTCGCCGGAGAGATTGTGTCATGCGCGCGCCCTCTGCACGCCCATATGTGGCAAGCTGAGCACGGGTGAACGAGGAGGAGCGACTCGAAAGTCGCGGGAGTGCCGGGTTGTGCCGGGAGGCTTACGGCCCTTTCCGTGTTTTTCGGCCTCTTCCGCGCGTGGAACGCTCTTCGCAGAGGACCGCCAGACCATGTCCGTACGAAAGACGCGATCGATGGGCACGGCGCACGGCGGCGTCATTCGCCTTGGGGCTCGTGTTGGCGTCGCTCGCGTGAGCCACTGGGGAGGCCCTGCGGGACTGCTGATTCTGGGCATTCCCTTCTGGAGTTGTGGAGGCAACTCCGGTGCGCCGAGAATGGCCGACGCGGGATCCGACAGCAGCTCGGGGTCGGCAAGCAGCTCGGGGTCGGCAAGCAGCTCGGGATCCGACAGCAGCTCCGGGTCTGCGAGTAGTTCCGGGTCTGCGAGTAGTTCCGGGTCTTCGAGTAGCTCCGGGTTTTCGAGTAGCTCCGGGTTTTCGAGTAGCTCCGGGTCTTCGAGCAGCTCGGGGTATTCGAGCAGCTCCGGGTCTTCGAGTAGCTCCGGGTCTTCGAGTAGCTCGGGAGTCACGAGCAGCTCGGGGCTCATGAGCAGCTCGGGGTGCACGTATGGCTCGGGCACGGGCACCTCCTGCGCCGGCGGTTCGTGTCCCATCGTGATCGCCGCGGGGCAGAGCGCCTCCGGCGTCATTGCCGCCGACGGCGCAGGCGTTTACTGGACGAGCCTTCACGATGGCACGGTCATGCGGGTGCCTGCGGTCGGGGGCCCGCCCGTCATCCTCGCGTCCGGGCAAGTGTCTCCGGCCAACCTCGCGATCGACGGCGCGAACGTCTTCTGGACGGCCTCCTATTCGACGAGCCAGATCCCTGGACCGAGCTACGGCGTCACGCTCTGGCGCGCGCCCCTGGGTGGTGGCACGGGCGTCATGTTCCCGACTGCCACGTCCTCCTTGTTCGCGCCAGCGGGCGTCGCCGTCGACGCTGCGAACTTGTATTGGACGAACGGTGACGGCATGCTCTCGCAAATGCCCGTCGGGGGCGGCGACGTCATGACGCTCAATCCGGGGGGCGACGGCGCCGCGCTCGGGGACCTCGCGATCGACAAGACCAGCGTCTACTGGGCGACCCCGAGCGACCGCACGATCTCGAAGGTCCCGATCGGTGGCGGCCCCGTCGTGACGCTGGCCACCGGACAGAACGGGATCGCGCGCATCGCCGTGGACTCGACGAGCATCTACTGGACGGCTTCGAACGACGGGACCGTGATGAAGGCGTCGCTCCAGGGCGGACCTGCGCTCACCCTGGCGTTGTTGCAGAGCTATCCGACAGGGATCGCCGTCGACGACACGAACGTCTACTGGACGAACTACGCGGGCGCGGGGTCGTGCGCGCTGGGCGCTGTCATGAAGGTTCCCCTGCAGGGAGGCACGCCGACCATCGTCGCCGGCGACCAGCTCTACCCCGACGGCATCGCGCTGGACGCCACGAGCGTGTACTGGACGACCGGCGTCTCGCGGGACCTCAGCGTGTACAACGGCGACGTGATGAAGCTCGCGAAGTAGCGGTCGCGCGCGGCGGGACTACGTCGTCGCGACGAGCAGCTCCTCCGCGTTGTTCGGCGGACGAAGACCGTCGGTCCTGCCGGCGAAGTAGCGCTCGGCCAGCGCGGCCGCCGACACGTGCTCGACCCCTCGAAAGCCGGCCTCGCGGGCCAGGGAGAGCATCTCCGCGGGCGTGAAGAAGCTGACGAAAGGCGTGCCGCTCGCGCGCGCGCCCTCCGCCGCGCGCTGCAGCCCGGGACGCACCTCGGGGTCCGCGAGCTCGAACGGCAGCATGAACGACATGGCGAGCGTGGAGCCCGGCGCAAGCGCGGCCACCTGGCGCAGCGTGGCCGCGATGGCGTCTCGGGTCAGGTACATGCTGACTCCCGTGGAAGCCACGACCGCCGGCCGAGCCGCGTCGAAGCCGGCTTCCGCCAGCTTGCGCCACCACGCGTCGCCCGCCTCGAAGTCGACCGGGACGAGTCGCAGGAACGGAGGGACGCCGAAGCCGAGATCGATCAGGCGCTCGCGCTTCCACGCCTGAGGACCCGGCTTGTCGACCTCGAAGACGATGAGCTCGGAGGCGAGCTCCGGTCTCCGCTGGGCAAAGGTGTCGAGCCCCGCGCCGAGCAGAACGTACTGGCCGACGCCGCGGGCCGCGCGTTCCGTGACGAGATCCTCGATGAAGCGAGCACGGGCCAGGATGGACGCGCGGAAGACGCGCGTGAAGTCCGGGTTCATGTCCGGACGGCTGCGCCAGCCTTCGTCGGGAGCCACCAGCTTCAGGCCAATCTCGTCTTCGAGCACGTGCGGAGGCGGGTCGACCTGAAGGTGCATGGCCCGCCAGAGGGCCACGCGTACCGCCGTGCTGTCCGCGGAAGCGTTCGGTTGTCGAGGCATGGTCCTTCCCTTTCCTTTTGCTCGCCGCACCGCGGCTTCCCGCTCGCGCCTGAGCCGACGGGAGGCCCTCCCGCCACTTAGAACGCCTAACAAAACTTGGCCCAGGTCCGGATGGATGGATACTGGACCTGGCCCATGGCGAAGCCGCTCGTTCCCGATGCGCTATGGGCCCGCATCCGGCCACTGTTACCGCCACCCCGACCGAAGCCGCGTGG
>DASXZL010000062.1:0-97889 GCA_036501935.1 Polyangiaceae bacterium
TCACCCAGGAGGAACAGCACGACGACCACCAGGCTGCCTCGGGCACCTTGCCCAAGAGCGGTCGCAAGGCGTAGGAATCAGACCGCCGGGTGGGTCAATTTCCGGCCGACCAAGTGGGTCAATTTCCGGGCGGCGTCAGCACGTGTCACGGGAGCGCGCCTCCACCTCGTACAACCGGAGGACCGTGTCACGGGAGCGCGCCTCCACCTCGTACAACCGGAGGACCACGTCACGGGGCCGCGCCTCCACGTCGTAGAACCGCACGACCGTGTCACGGGGCCGCGCCTCCACCTCGTACAACCGGAGGACCACGTCACGGGAGTGCGCCTCCACCTCGTAGAACCGCAGGACCGTGTCACGGGGCCGCGCCTCCACCTCGTAGAACCGCACGTCCACAACAGGGGAGCGCGCTTCAGCGTCGTGCGATTGGCCCAAGGTTCGACGCTCACGCGCTCGCGCCTCGCGGGACTGCCCTTCTCCTTCCTGCGATCGCGCTTGCGTCTCGCGGGCCCGCTCTTGCGCCTCGTGGTCGCCCCTTCCACCTCGTGGAGGTCCCTTTTCGCTGCATGCAACCGCGCCAGCGCTTCGCGGGGCCGCCTTACGCCTTCCGTCGGGGCCGTGACGTCGGGTCCGGCTTGTGCCGTGACGCCCACGACGACGACCGCGGCCGCGGGCGGCGTTGGCGAGGGGCGCGCCGTCGCAGGGACGAATGGACTGGACGTGCGGCGGTGTCGTATGCCGGCAATAGTTTGCCTCCCGTTGATCCCTCCTCGCCCCGCCCGCACACTGCACCCAGGAGATGACGGATCCCCTGGACCGCAGCTCGGCCGCTCCGGCCGCTCCGGCGCTCCCGGTGGAGTCGGAGGCCATGGTGCTGGCGCGCGAGGCTGCCGCCGGCAACGGGCTGGCGACGGGGCGCCTCCTGCGAATGCTAACGCCGCGCCTCGGGAGCATCGTCCGGGCCATCATGGGCCCCGCTCACCCGGACCGGGACGACGCCCTTCAGGTCACGCTCATCGGCTTCGTCCAGGCTCTCCCTTCGTTCCGTGGGGACTGTGATCCGGCCGGCTACGCGGCGACCATCGCGGTCCGTACCGCCGTGGCCGCCCGCAAGCGGGCTCGCGTGCGCGGCTCCCGCGAGGAGGGCACGCTCGTCGAGGCCGCCGATCCCGCGGCGACGCCCAGCCAGCAGGCCGAGGCGCGCCGCCAGCAGGAGATCCTGCGCGATCTGCTCGCGGCGATCCCCGCCGAGCAGGGCGAGACGCTGGCGATGCGCGTCGTCCTCGGCTGGTCGCTCGAAGAGATCGCCGCCCACACGCGCGTGCCGGTGAACACGGTCCGCAGCCGCCTCCGCCTGGCCAAGGAGGCCATGAGGCGGCGCATCGAGGCGGACGCCGCGCTCCTCGAGGCGCTGGAGATCCGGTCGTGAGCGTCGTCGATCTCCACCCCGAGAACCTGCTCGACCGCGAGATCCGCGGCGAGCTCGACGCGGCGGAGCGCGAGCGCCTGGAGGCCCACCTGGCGCAGTGCGCGACGTGCCGGTTCGAGCGCCAGCTGCGGGCGGGGTTCGCGCTCGAGCTGTCGCGGGACAGCGTGCCGCCGGAGATCGCGGGCCTCGTGGATACGCTGGCCAAGCAGGGCGGAGGGTCGCCGGTCCCTGTCCCCGTCCCGCTCCCCGTCGTCGTTCGCTCGCGGGGGCGAAGGGTGAAGCTCGTGCTTCTGGCGGCGGCGGCGACGCTCACGGTGGTCGTCGGAGCCTTCGCGTCGACGGAGGCGGGCCGCCGGGCCATCGCTCCTTTCTTCTTCGGGCGCGAGGGGAGCACGACGCAATACGGCGAGGCGGTGCCGCCCACGGTGACGGCGGGGCCGCATGCTCCGGCGCTCCAGTCCTCGGCCGCGCCGGCGTCCGTACCCCTGGCGACGCTTCCTGGGCCCTCCGCGCTCGCCGAAGCGCCGCAACCCCCGGTGGCCGTTGCGCCCGCAATTCCGGTCAATACACCGCCCGCACCCCCCGCGACCCTCATCGCCGCTCCTCCGGAGGGCCCCGGCGCTCTCTTCGGCGCCGAGGCCGAGGCGCGTCGCCGCGGGGATACGTCGCGCATGATGGAGCTGCACGCCGAGCTCGTCGCCCGGTATCCGCAGAGCCACGAGGCGCAGGTGTCTCGCATGATGGTCGCCCGCCTGCTGCTCGATCGCGGCGACGCCGCCGGGGCGCTCTCGGGCTTCGACGCCTACCTGCGCGCGGGCACGGGCGAGCTCCGTGAGGATGCGCTGGGGGGACGGGCGACCGCCCTCGAGCGAATGGGACGGACCGACGAGGCGCGGCGCGCGTGGATGACGCTCCTCGACCAGTACCCGAACACCGCGTACGGGGCCCACGCCCGGTCGCGCGTCGAGGCATCGGGCGGCCACTGAATGCGGCTCCGCTTGCCGTGGGTCGTCGTGCTCGTCCCGCTGCTCGCTTCGGTCGCGGAGCTCGCGCATGCGCAGTCGCCGCCGGGCCCGGCGGATGCTGCTCCTCCGACGGCGCCTGCTCCGGTCGTGGAGATGGTCATCGTCGGGGGCGGGCACGAGGCCTTCGCGCTGCTCGACACGATGAGGGAGCTGCTGGGCCGCGCGGGCCTGGTGCTGGAGGCGCACGCCGTGGCGACGCCCGACGAGGCGGCCGCGATCGCGCGGGGCTCGGCCGTGGCCCACGTGCAGGTCGATCTGCGCTCGCTGACGGAGGCCGTCGTCGTGACGGAGGGACGGAGGCAGGCACCGAGGCAGCGCACCGTCCGGCGGGATCCGTCCCCGTCGATCGCGCGCGAGGAGCTCGCCCAGGTCATCGAGAGCGGCGTCGAGGCGCAGCTCTTCACGGATCCCGAGGGGCGGACGTCCGCGCCGTCCATCGAGGAGCCGGCGACAGCCGCCCCGTCCACGACGGCCGTTGCCCCCGCCGGCGTGCCGCCTCCGCCTCCCCCGCCCCCCGCGCTGCCCGTGCCGTCCGTGCTGCCCCTACCGTCCGTGCCCCGGGCTCCGCAGCCCGGCCTTCCGCCCGACCTCGTCCCGGTCGCTCCGCCACCCGGGGGGGAGGCTGCCTCTCCGTCGAGGACGCCGGCCGCGGTCGGCCTCGATGTCTCCACGCTGGCGGGCGGCGGCTGGTTCGCGAGCGGCAGCGGGCCCGTGGCGGCGCTCGGGGGGGACGTGACCGTCGCCGGTCGCAGAGGCTGGCGACCGTCGCTGTCGCTGTCGGCGCGCGCGGTCCTTCCGTTCGGGGGGTCCACGGATGCGGTCACGGGGCACGCCAGCGCCTTCGCGGTTCGCGCGCTCGCCGGGATCGAGGTCGTCCGGACGTCGTGGTTCGTGCTCGTGGGGGGCGCGGGCGGCGGGGCCGACGTGCTGTGGGCCTCGCCGACCTCCGCGGTGCTGCCGCCGTCGGTGCTGGGCTCCGGCACGACGAGGGCCGATCCGATGGTGACCGCGTTCGCGGCGGCGCACGTGAGGCTCGTCCCCAGCGTCGTGCTCACCGTGATGGCGCTCGGCGATCTGGACCTGGCGCCCTCGCGCTACGTCGTGGACGATGGCGCGGCGGTCGACCCCGTGCTCGCGCCCTGGAGGGTGCGCCCGACGCTCCTCGCGGGGTTCACCTTCACGGCGCTGGGGCAGCCCACGTTCGCGCGGGGGGCCGGTCCGTGAGGCGCGCGGTTCTGCCTGCGGTGGTGTCGGCGTGGATCGCGTGCCTGGCGCCGTCGTGCTCCAGCACCGACGTGACGCTGGCGACGCTCCCCTCGGGGGACGACGCCGCCCCGCCTCCGCCGCCCCGCTGCGCGAGCAGCAGCGATTGCCCCGTGGGCACCTACTGCGACAAGGCGGCGTGCGGCGATCCGTCGGGGACGTGCCTCCTCGACCAGGCCGAGTGCCCCGACGACGAGATGCCCGTGTGCGGCTGCGACGGCCTCACCTACTTCAACCACTGCCTGCGGCAGTCGAACGGCGTCGAGTCCGAGACGCCCGGCGCCTGCCCGGACTTCACCTGCGGGGGCCCCTCGAATACGGCGTGCCCGGCGAACACGTACTGCGCGCAGCTCGGGGGAACGGGGTCCGGACACTGCTCGCCCATGGCGGAGGGCAACTGCTGGGTCCTTCCGCCGCAGTGCCCCGCGCCGACCCAGGGCGCCAACCTCTGGGACGCGTGCCAGCAGCCGGGACCGCACTGCCTGGGCACGTGCGACGCCCTCCGGTTGGGCGGCCCCTACGGGCGCTCGTTCATGTGCCCGCCGTGACGGGCCCCGCCGAGCCGGCCTACTGCGCGCACTGCAGGCCGTAGAGGCAGCACGCGGTGTTGCCGTCGAGGCAGTTGCCGTTCGAGCACTCCGCCACCCACGCGCAGCCGGTCGTGCCGGGGCACGTGCACTTGGCCGGCGCGCAGTCGGTCGGATCCGAGCACGCGTCGCCGACGCCGCCCATCCCGATCAGCGTCATCGGGCTCGCCGGGCACCCGCCGTCCGGCGCCTCTTCGGACTCGAGGTTCGCCGGCGACACGCCGCCGCACGCCGGCGCGATCTCGTCGTCCGCGGCGCTGCTCGTGCACGCGGCGACCAGCAGGCTTGCCACGCCGAGCCACCCGAACGCGCCTTTCGCCCGCGATGCCGCCATCACGCCGCTCCGGTCCAGCCCTTCACGGTCTCCTCCAGCCGCTGGTCCTCCCCGTCCTCGAGCAGGCCGACGGCCACGACGTTGAGCCGCTCGGGGCGCGCCAGCTCGCGGGCGGCCTCGCGCACCTGTTCGGCCCCGACGGCGGTCAGCTCGGCCACGTGCTCGGCGGGCGTCGCGAAGCGATTGAAGAGCAAACCCGAGGCGAAGAAGGCTCCCGTCTCCTCGGCCGAGTCGGGCATCGAGCGGGCGTCCCAGGCGATGCGACGCCGCGCCTTGTCGAGCTCCGCCGCCGTCGGGCCCTCGCGCGCCAGCTCCTCGAACATCGCCAGGATCTCGCGCGTCACCTCGGCGGCGCGCATATGCTGCACGCCCGCGGCCACGTCGACGATCCCGTCGTCCTCGTAGCCGTCGTACGCGGCGGACACGTCGTAGCAGAGGCCGCGCGCGTCGCAGAGCCGGTGGTAGAGGCGGGTCGACATCCCGTCGTCGATGAGGCGCATCAGCACGTCGAGCGCGGGACGCAGCGGGTCCACCTCGGAGAAGGCGCGGAGGCACACACGGAGATCGGTCTGGCTCGAGACGTTCTCGATGATCTGGAGCCTCGGCTTCTTCTGCGCGTGCTGCGGCGGCTCGCTCTTCGCGCGGGTCCCTCGACGCAGGCCGCTGAAGTGCCGCTCCGCCAGGCGCATCGCCGTGTCCACGTCGACGGCGCCCGAGAAGGCGAGCACCGTGTTCTCCGAAGTGTAGTGCCCCTCGTGCCACCGGCGCAGCGCCGGCTCGTCGAAGGACCGGACGTGCGACTCGCCGCCCGTGATCGTGAAGCCCAGCGGGTGGTCGCGATAGATGAGCGCGCGCGACAGATTGTCGGCGTCTACCTGACGGCCCTCGTCGTCCACGTCCTCCAGGATCTCCTCGAGGACGATGCCCCGCTCGATGTCGATGTCGAGGAACGCCGGCTGCGTCAGCACGTCGCCGAAGAGCGCGCTCGACTCGGCCAGCGACTCCGCCGGCAAGGACACCGAGAAGATCCCGTGGTCGACCTGCGTCGACGCGTAGAGCGAGCCCCCCAGCTGCTCGAAGGCGAGGTTCACCTCGTGCGCGCTGGGGACGCTCCGCGTGCCCCGGTAGATCATGTGCTCGAGGAAGTGGCTGATGCCGTTCTCCTCGCGCGTCTCGAACCGCGAGCCGACGCGCGCCCAGAGGGCGACCGTGGCCCGGTGCAGCTTGGGCAGGGGGGCGACGACGACCCGCAGCCCGTTGGCCAGCGTGGAGATCTCGAACTCGGAGGACATTGGCTTGGGCCGGACCTCCGTCTCAGTATTCGTCCTCGTCGTCGCTATCGCCGCCGTCGACCTTCGCTTCCGTCGTGTACGACTCGTCGACCTTGATGTCGTCCTTCGCGTTTTCGCGCAGGCGCTTCACGTACAGGCTCAGGGCCTCGTCGCGCTTGGCCCGGAGGAGGTCCTGCTCGAAGCTCTCGTGGTCCTTCACGAACTCGTCGTGGGTCGCCAGCTTGTGCTGCTTGAGGAGGACGACGTAGAAGCCGTCGGGTGCCGGGACCGGGGCATCCAGGACGTCACCGTCCTTGTGCGTGAACGCGAACGACATCAGCCCCGCCTCGGTGTCCGGCGTCAGAGCGAAGGGGAACGCGTCGCCGGTCTGGTTGAACGCGCTCGACGTCTGCGTCTGCGGTCGGTCGCCGTCGGTGCTCGCGTCGAACGTCGCCGTCGCCACCGGCTGCTTGGTCGCGGGGAGGGCGCCTCCGTCGGCGTCCACCGCGCCGGGCGGCGTCGGAAGCACCTTGAGGGTCTCCACCTTTTGCGGGTGGACGTACGGCGCGATGATCTCCTTCATCGCGTCCTCGACCGGCTTGCCTCCGCGGATCGACTCCTCGAGCTTCTTCGCGACGAGCGCGGCGAGCTCCGGGGCCTTGGTCTTGGCCACGATTTCGCGCGAGACCGAGCGCTTCACCTTGTCGGCGATCTCGGCCGCCTTCGACGGGTCGTCCTTCTCGATGTAGTGGTACCCGAACTGGGTCTCCACCGCGCCCGGCGTGATCTCGCCCGGCTTCAGCGCGTCGGCGGCCGCCTTGAACGGGAGGACGAACCCGTCGGTCTTGTCCCCCACGTCGCCGCCCTTCTTCGCGCTGCCCGTGTCGTCGGACATCTGCCGCGCCACCTCGGCGAACGGCTCGCCCGCCTTGATCCGCGCGGCCGCCCACGACAGCTTGGCCAGCGCCGCCGCCTTCTCCTCGTCCGTCGCGCCGTAGGGCAGCTTCACGAGGATGTGCCGGATGTGGCCCGCGACGGGGACGTCGTCCTTCTGGCGGTCCTCGTTCGGCTTGTCGAGCGCCTTCGCGTTGTCCTTCAGGAACGAGTCGATGTCGGCCTGGGTGACGTCGATCGCCCAGCGCATCACCCAGCTCTGCTTCACCGGGATGTACGTGACCATCGCCGTGCTCTTCTGGCGCTCGTACTCTTCCCAGGCCTCGCTCTCGCTGATGCGGATGGGCTCCCGGATGGCGTCGCGCACCTTGGCCGCCAGAAGCTCCCGCCCCTGCTCCTCGCGGAACTCGGCGGTCGACCGGTTGCTGAGGTTTCTGACCTTGCGCTCGTACACCTTCATGTCGAAGACCTTCGTCTTCTGATCGCGGAAGTCCTCCGGGATGGCCGTGTCCCGATCGTTGAAGTGCTGCTGGGCCACCTCGGGCGACACCTCGCCACTGCGCTGGTAGCCCTGGTACATCTCCGCGAGGATCTGCACCGCGAGCTTCGGGTCCGCCGCCGGGACGCTGACGCGCACGTATCCCGCGTAGAGCTGGTCGGTGAGCTCCCGGTCGGTGATGCCGATGCCGAGACGCTTGGCCTCGTCGCCCAGCAGCTCGCGCTCGATGAGGCCGTCGAGGGCGACCTTCTTCAGGTTCATTTTGCGCGAGGTCGCGCGGCTGCCGGTCGGCATGAGCATGCGCCAGGCGGCCGACAGGTCCTTCGGGTCGATGCACCGGCCGCGGATGCGCGCGGCGCACGACTCGCTGAGCGAGGCCGTCTTGTTCTGGGCCTGCGGCCGGAAGGTGACGACGAACGCGAAGATCGTGGCGACGATGACGCCGCCGTAGATGACGTTCGATAGGCCGCGCTGTCGGAAGACGTCGAGCATGGGAAGGGACGCCCGCTGTATCACGGGCCCTCCGGCTCGTCGACAGGCCGCAATCCCGAGCGAGGCCCCGTGCCTGGGCTCCCCGGCACAGGCAGCGGGGGCGGCCTACACGCGCTTTTCGAGGCCCAGGGCGTACTTCAGCTCGACCACGGCGTCGTCGAGCTGCGAGGCGCGCTTGGCGTAGGTGATCTCGTAGTGGGTATCGAGCGTGCGCTCGGCGTCCCCGGGGTCGGGCACGCGGGTCATGGCCGTCCCCACCTCGGCGAAGCCGTCGGACACCGCCCCCTCGGCCAGCTTGCGCACGCGGTCGAACAGGTTGGCGTCCTCGTCGGCCGGGAAATCGGTCTTGTGCGCCCGCATGACGACGCGCACCTCGAGCGCGGCCTCCCCCGCTTCGCCCAGGCGCAGGCGCACGCCCGAGTCCATGATGAGGTTCTCGCGGGGGCGCTCGGCGATCACGATCTCCTCGCCGCGGGCGCGAAAGACCTCGAAACCGGCGTCGAGCAGCACCTTCTTGATGCGCGAGGCGTTCTGGGGAGGGGACTCCGACATCGGGGGCGATTCGAGCCCATCAAGCTTCTTCGCGGCGAGGGTGCACGTCAAGGGGCGTTGGCGGTATGATGAGGTCAAGCCCCTCCTTTGGTCGACGCGAAGAACCGCCGCAGCCTCACCCCCTCCACCGGGTTGCCGGTGGGGGACGACGACGTGCACGCCACCCGCCGCGGCGCGGCGCGCCACGACGTCAGCTCCCGCGTCAGCCTGAAGGCCAAGTCCGGCGTGGTGCTCGAGGGCTGGGCCCTCAACGTCAGCCGCGGGGGGGTCCGGGTCATCCTGGAAGAGAAGGTGGAGCTCGGGGGCGAGTTCGAGGTCACCCTCAGCACGGGGGAGGATCCGGCGGCCCCCCTCATCGGCCGGGTCGTCTGGGTCCAGGAGGAGCCGGACGGCGTCGTGGCGGGCATCGAGTTCCGCTAAAACGAGCCCGCTCGTGCTAATCCGGTCGGGCGATGGCGACCCCGAAGAACCTCCTCCCCGACTGTGGCCTCTACCGGACCACCAAGCCCCTGCCCGATCACGAGGCGGCCGTGTCGGCCGGGCTCCTCGTCTACTTCCACAACCATTCGGACTCGGGCCTGCCGGTCGTCATCCCGCCCGAGCACAACGTGCTGAACCGCTGGCACTTCCACGGTGCGGGCATCCCGTTCCGCGGGCTGTCGTGGGCCGACAGTCTGGTGAAGCTCCCGGCCGAGGGCTTCTACATGCTGCGCAAGGCGCTCTCGTTCGAGGGCGGCGAGTGGCCCAAGGCGGCGCTCGTGCAGCTCGGCTACACGCGCAACGCGGACCCCATCCTCTTCATCGGCCAGGTTCGGGCGCAGCTCGCCGAGAACGACCTGTGGTTTTCCGACCGCGGCGTGGGCGTCACCCGCGAGCAGCTCGCCCTGCTCGAGGCCCTGCAGATCTACGCGGAGCCGGCGGCCGAGGGCGCGCACACGACGGGCGTGCATTAGCCAGGGCCGCCGCAGGCATCCACGATGGCCGAGACCCGCACGCGAGTCCTCCACTGGTTCGTGTCCGGTGGCGTCGCGAAGACGTCCGAAGGGGGACAGTTCACCGTCGACGTCGATCCTCTCGTCGTTGGCCGCGATCCGGGGGCCAGCATCGTCCTGCTCGACCCGGAGGTCAGCGCGTTCCACTGCGAGCTCCGCGCCGTCAGCGAGGGGATCCTCGTCCGGGACCTCGGCAGCACCAACGGGACGTTCCTCGGGCCGGTGCGCGTGCGAGAGGCCATCGTCGCGACACCGAGCGAGCTCACGGTCGGCCAGTCGCGCGTCCACCTCGAGCCGCAGGCCAAGCGCCGGGTCGAGGTCGGGTACTCGGATCGCTTCGGACCCCTCGTGGGCAACAGCCCGAAGATGCGGCGCGTCTTCGGCATCCTCGAGAAGGTTGCGAGCACGCCCCTCTCGGTGCTGCTCCTCGGCGAGACGGGCACGGGCAAGGAGCTCGTCGCCCAGGCCATCCACGACGCGAGCGGCCAGAAGGCCGGGGCGTTCGTGGTCGTCGACTGCGGCAGCATCCCGCCGACGCTGGCCGAGAGCATCCTCTTCGGGCACGAGAAGGGGTCGTTCACGGGCGCGACCGAGCGGCGCAAAGGTGCCCTCGCCGAGGCCGACGGAGGGACGCTGTTTCTCGACGAGCTGGGGGAGCTGCCGGTGGAGCTCCAGCCCAAGCTCTTGCGCGCGCTCAGCGAGAAGCAGGTGAAGCGCGTCGGAGGCAGCTCGTTCGAGCCGATCGACGTGCGCGTCGTGGCGGCGACGCGTCGCGACCTCGGCGCCGAGATGAACGCCGGGCGGTTCCGCAGCGATCTCTTTTTCCGCATCGCGCAGGTCCGGATCGAGCTTCCCGCCCTCCGCGAGCGCCTGTCCGATCTGCCGCTCCTCGTGGAGGACGTGTGCCAGCGCGTCGGCAAGCCGCAGCACGTCCCGACGGTGCTCGCGTGGATCGAGCAGCGCATGGCCTCGCACGACTGGCCGGGCAACGTGCGCGAGCTCGTCAACGTGGCGAGCGTCGCGGCGACCCTCGCCGACGAGCCGGGGGCGATCGACGACGTGCTCACGCTCGCGCGGGACGAGGCACGCATCGACCCCCCGCGGGCGCTCGGCGAGGGTGACTCGGGCTTCAGCGACGCGAAGAGGGCGGCCATCTCGGCGTTCGAGCGCGACTACTTCACGAGCCTCGCCAAGCGGAGCAAGGGCAACGTGAGCGAGATGGCGCGCCAGAGCGGCATGGAGCGCCACCACGTGCGGGCCTACCTCCGCAAGTACGGCATCGACAAGAGCGCCGTCTAGGCTCGAGCTCCGCGTCCAGGCCTACGGCTTCGGCGGTTTCTCGCCGCCCGGGTTGACCCGGTGCCCGGCCTTGTGGGCGACTTCCTGCGCGCGATGGCCGACCTTCTCCGCAGCCTCCTGCGCGGCGTGGCCGGCCTTGCGGGCGCCTTCCTGCACGGCGTGACCTGCCCTCTCGGCCACCTCCTTCGCGCGGTCCACGGCCTCGCCCATCTTGCGGTTCCTCTCGGTTTCTTTGGTGTTCATGGCGGGGCCTTCCAAGCACTCGTCATGCCGCGCCGCGCCGACGCAGGATCTCGGCGAGTTGTCCCTGCTCGAGATCCGCGCCAGCCGAAGCAGATTCGCCCCATGGGGCGGCTAGCCGAGTGGTGAGCCCGCGCTCACGCGGTCGCGGACGGCTTCGACAGCACGGTCCCGGCGCGCGCCCCGGTGTGCACGCCGTCCCGCACGGTCCAGGCGCCGTTGACGAAGACGTGCGCGATTCCGTCGGGCGAACGGCGCGGGTCGGCGTAGGTCGCGTGGTCCCGGACGCCGCGCGGATCGAAGACCACCACGTCGGCGGCCGCGCCCGGGGCGAGCACCCCGCGGTCGGTCAGCCCGAGCTTGCGCGCCACCATCCCGGTCATCCGGTGCACGGCCTGCTCGAGCGTCAGCAGGCCGAGCTCGGCCACGTAGTGCTGGAGGACGCGCGGGTACGTCCCGTACGTGCGCGGGTGCGGCTTGCCGGAGCGCGTCGGCAGGCCGTCGGTGCCGACCATCGTGCGCGGGTGCGCGAGGACGGCCTGCACGTCCTTCTCGGACATGACGTGCGCGATCGCCGTCACCCCCAGGTCCTCCTCGACGAGGAGGTCGAGCATCGCCTCGTGCAGCGAGCGCCTGCGCTCCTTCGCGATGGCCCCGATGGTCATGCCCTCGTAGCGGAGCTGGCGCTTCACGGAGCTGATGACGATCGAGCGCCCGAGGACGAACGACATCGCGGGGAGCAGCCACCGCTTGGGAAAGAACGCCAGCCAGCGCGGCAGATCGAGGAAGGCGAGCTGCATGTCCTCGGCGTCGCGGACGACACGCGCGCGCGTGGCGGGATCGCCGAGGCGCTCGACGAGGCGGTCGAGCGAGCCCTCGAAGGCCCAGAGGGGCACGAAGAGCGCGGAGAGGACCGTGGAGCCGGCGGTGTACGGGTAGACGTCGCTGTGGACGTCGAGCCCGCGCGCGGCGGCGGCGTCCACCATGCCGAGCGTCGTCTTCACCTTGCCCCAGTTGAGCTGCCCGGCGGCCTTGTGGTGCGAGAGCTGCACGGCGACGCCGGCGCGCTCGCCGATGGCGATGGCCTCGGCCACGGCCTCGACGAGGCGCGGACCTTCGTTGCGCATGTGGGTCGCGTAGAGACCGCGCCGCGGGGCGACGGCCGCCGCGAGCCGCACGAGCTCCTCGGTCTCGGCGAAGGCCCCCGGCGGGTACACGAGCCCCGTGGACAGGCCGAAGGCGCCTTCATCCATTCCCTGGGCGACGAGCTCGCACATCGCGGCGAGCTCGGTCTCGGTCGGCGCGCGCTCGGCCATGGCCATGACGGCGCAGCGCACGTTGCCGTGAGGGATGAGCGGTGCTGCGTTCACGGTGATGCGCGTCGCGGCGAGGCGCGCCCGGTAGTGGGCGAGCGTCGGAGAGCACGCCGCGTCGCCGCCCGACTCGCCGAAGACGAGCGGCAGGAGCCGGCCGTACATGGCGTCGACCTTGTCGTTCGCGGGCTGGAGGCCGAGCCCGCAGTTGCCGACCACCTCGGTCGTGACGCCCTGGAGGACCTTCGCTGCGGCCTCGGGGTCGACGGGCAGGGAGAAATCCCCGTGGGAGTGGACGTCGATGAAGCCCGGGGCGACGACGAGTCCCTTGGCGTCGAGCACCTCGTCGGGCTGGAGCGTCGTCGCGCCCACCTCGGCGATCCGATCGTCCTCCAGCAGCAGGTCGCCGGTGCGGGCCGGTGCGCCGGTCCCGTCGAGGAGCCTCGCGCCCGTGACCAGCACGCGTCGAGTCATGCCCAGCGTTTATCACACGAGGGCCCCTCACCACGCGCTGACGCTCGCGGTGCCGCCTGCCTCATCGTGACAGCTCCTTCAGCCGGTCGACGAGCCCGTCTCCGCGACGACGCGGATGAGGATCAACACAACGGCGTTGAAGCCCGCGTGCGCGAAGGTGGGGCCCAGCAGGCGCCGCCGTGCGAGGAAAAGGACGGAGAAGTAGACGCCGAGGAAGGCCGTCTGCACGACCGCGAGCGTCCCCTCGTAGAAGTGCCCGAGGCCGAACACGACGCTCACCACGGCGATCGCGAGCGGCCACGAGCCGGTGAGCGTGCGCATCCGCGGGGTAAGAAACCCCCGGAAGGCGACCTCCTCGAACGCCGCCGCCACGACGACCGCCACGAGAAACTCGGCGACAGAGCCCTGCCCCGCGATGACCCCGAGGGTCTCGGTGCGCTGCGACAGCTCGCGGTTCATGACCCCGGTGAGCTGACCGACGATGGCGACGGGGATGGCGACGGCCATCTGGACGCCGAAGGCGCCGGCGGTCATCCACGTGGACGCGAGGAGCTCGCGCAGCGCCCCCTTTCGCACGATCCCCACGGCGGCGAGGGGCTGCCCGTCCGCCCGGAGCAGGAGCAGGAGCAGGCCGATGATGAGGGCCCCGCGGACCGCGGCGGCCACGACGAGGTGGCGCGCCGAGAAATCACGGACTGCGACGAGGCCACGTCCGAAACCGGGGTGGGCCGCGTGCACCTTCGGAAGGCGCACCGGGAGGTCCCGCGGGGCGCCGTCGACGAGGACGGTGACCGTGGTGTCCTCCGGCAGCTCGGCGCCGTGCGTGCGGCGCGTGAGGTCCGCGACCGGGTCGCCCGCCTCGAGCGGCGCGCCGCCGATGGCGACGATCCGGTCTCCGACGTGGAGCACGCCGTCCGCCGGAGTGCCCGGCTCGACGCTCTTCACGAGGACGATGCCTCGGGTGTCCGCAGGGTCACCGGGCAGGCGCGCGGCGGCCTCGATCCCGATGCCCAGCCTGCGCGTCGGCCCCGAGAGGCCCGGATGCTCGACCATCGCCGGCGCCACGACCGCGAGCACGACGACGAGGGTGCTCGCGGCTCTTCCCAGAAGCCCTCCGTGAGCCCGCGACCAGGGCCGAACGAGGGCGATGGCGAACGCCAGCGTCGCGGCCACCACCAGCGCGGCCGCGATCGGCGACGCCAGCGAGCCCTCGCCGAAGACGAGCACGAGGAGCAGGAGCGCTTCGAGCACGATCCGCCGGCGCGACGGCATGTCGACGAGGAACGCTTCGTCTGCTCGCGTCTGCCAGGCCTTGCGCGCGTCTTCCATCCGCCAGTGCTGGTAGCGTATCGACCCTCCGCACGCGAGGACGATGACCGCAGCGACCTACTCTCTCCACGTCGAGGACTCGGGCAGGGGCGTGCCCGTCGTGGCGCTCCACAGCAGCGGGCTGTCGGCGCGGCAATGGCGGCGCCTGGCATCCGCCCTCACCGACCAGGGCTTCCGCGCCGTGGTCCCCGATCTCGTGGGCCACGGGCGCTCGCCGGAGTGGCCCGAGACGGCGCCGTTCACGTTCGACGTCGACGTGGAGCACGTGAGCGAGCTGCTCGAGAGCCTCGGCGAGCCCGTGCATCTCGTGGGGCACTCGTACGGCGCCTTCGTCGGGTTGCTCGCCGCGCGCGCGGCCCCGTCGCGGATCCGGTCCCTCGTCCTCTACGAGCCGGTCGCGTTCGGGCTGCTCGATCCCGTGAAGGATGTGGACGCCGCGGAGGAGCTGAAGGCGGTCGGCATGACGTGGGACCCGTCGCCGGAGGGGCGCGAGCGCTGGCTCGAGTCGTTCGTGGACTACTGGGGCGGCTCCGGGGCGTGGACGGCTCTCCGCGAGGACGCGCGCGCCGAGTTCCGCCGCGTCGCCTGGGTCATGCATAGGGCGGTCGTCTCGCTCGTGAAGGACGAGACACCCGCCTCGGCCTACGAGGGGATCGAGGCGCCCGTCCTGTTGATGACCGGCGAGCGCTCGACGCTCGCAGCCCACGCCGTCATCCGGCGTCTCGCCGCCGCCCTGCGCGATGCGCGCGTCCGCACGGTGCCGGGGGCGGGCCACATGGGGCCGCTGTCGCACGCCGAGGTCGTGAACGGCGCGATCGTCGAGTGGATCAGGACGGTCTGACTCGCCTTCGGCGGCGTCTCAGGGCCCCGCCCACGATAAAGAACCCGGCGACGCCTGCGAGCGAAGGCCCGCCGACGCCCACGGTCTCGAGCGCGCAGTAGCCCCCGTGACCACCCCCGTCGGCCTCGTAGACTTGCCAGAAGTCCTGCACGGGCGCAGGGAAGTCGCACACCTCGGACGAGGGAGGCCCGACGTTCCCCATCCCGTCGACCGCGGTGACGACGACCGTGTACGTGACGTAGTCGACGAGCCCGCTGATCGAGTACGAGCTCGAGGACTTGTCCTGCAACGTGATGCCGGACGTGCTGGTCGTCGGCTTGTAGAGGTACGCCGTCGAGACCGTCGAGATCCCTCCGGGGCCCGACTCGGTCCCGGCCTCCGTACCGCCGTCGCTGTCACCCGCCGCATCCGTCGCGGCGCCACTTCCGGCGTCGGGCGTCCCGGTCGATGTCGTCGTCGAGGGCGTGACCGCGCCCATCAGGTTGCTGTCGTTGCACGTCATGTCGCTGACGAGACTGCCGCAGGAGCCCGCGTCCGGCGGCATCGAGCCCTTCGCCAGCGTCGTGCATCCCCCGTCCGAAGACGTGCTTGCCTCGTCGCCGGCCTCGTCGCATAGGACGATCGTCCCGGCGTCGTGCTGCCCCGCGTCCGGCTCCTGGCCCGGAATGGGATCGATGTAGACGCCGTAGCCGATCGTGTCGCTGTCCGAGTTCGGCGTCCACGTGAGGTTGTACACGGTGTCGCCGACGGACTCGCAGACGTCCGGCGGGGGCGGCCCCACCAGGTCCGTCTGGATCGCGTACTGGTAAGAGACGCCGACCGGGTTGCCGGCGTCGTCGAGGGCGAGAAAATTGATGTTCATCGGGACGGCCGGGTAGTCGGGCTGCGCCGTGCACGCCTCGGCGCCCTTGGTCGGCGGGGTGACCGTCGGCGCAGGGAGGGGCGAGGTGCTCTGCCAGCCGACCAGATCCTGCACGCGAACCTTGACGGCCGTCGTCATCGCCGTGGGGACCATCGGATCGAGGATGCTCGGAGCCACGCGCCAGCAGACCGCCGTCCCGCCGTCGAGCCCGCGGTCGACCGGGTTCACGCAGTCGGAGCTGAGGCTCGCCCACACCTGCAGGCTTGCGTTCCCCGTGAACCCGGAGAGCTGCACGGAGAACTGGAGCGTCTGGTTGGCGACGCAATCCGCGTAGCTGACGCCGAGGGGATTCTGGTCGGGCGTGCGTGTGCTCGGCCCGAGGTCCGTGCCCTGGGCCGAGAGTCGATCGGGCGTCGAGCTGCTGATCGTCTGGGCGCGGGCCGCCCTCGACGCGCACGTCCCCGCGATCGCAATCGCGAAGAACAGGAGCAGGCGCAGCCGAGGCATCGGGGAGAACGTCTGAGCATAGCCCGTACCATCGCTGCCCTCTCGGCGGCACGCGGTTTCTCGCAGGATTTCCGGAGGCGGGCCGGGTCAACGTGTCAACGCGCAGCGGCCGCCGTCGCATGCGTTGACAACCTGGCAGCGCCGACGAGCTACGGGCTCAGGGCAGATCGCTCTCGGGGGTCCACGATGCGTCGCGCTTCGTCTGGCCCGGATCGCGGAGCTGCCGCTCCCTCCACGTGACGCCGGGGGGCGACCCGTCGACCCAGTGGTAGCTCGGCTCGCGGACGTCGAGGTGCACGTACTGCGTTCGCGGGTGCGTGTAGATGCCGACCCCGACGCGCGGCAACCCCCGGAGGTAGGCGGCGAGCTGCGCGGCCGGGACCCCTCGCAGCTTGAAGTCGAGCGCCTCGCCCGCCGTGTGCCGGCCGGCGTGCTCGCGCCATCCGGAGACGACGAGCACCGGCGCGTCGCCGAAGTGGTGCGCGGCCTTCACGACGAGCTGCTCGAGGCGGCTCGCGAGCTCGTGCTGCTCTCCGTCGCGCGCGACCACGTGCTCGAGATGCATGCGCGCCATCTCGTCGATCTCGCCGTCGAGCCCGTAGAGGCGGATGCTGGCGCTCTGACCGGTGGCCACGCTCGTCACTTCGATGGGGACGAGCGCATCGGCCCAGGACGCCGAGCGCACCTCGCGAGCCGCCGCCGTCATGGGCGTGTCGACGCCGGAAGCGGGGCGGGCGACGCCGCGCGACGGCGCGTCGCGCGCGAAGAGCAGAGACAGGACCGTGAGAAGGAGGACTCTCAAAATCTTCCCGCGACGCCCACCGGCGTGACGACGATCTCACGCGTGGAGGCCCCGAGAAAATACCACGCCGCGACGCTCGCGGTGACCGCAGCGAGCCCGATCGCGCCTCCCACCGTGACGTATGCCCAGGTGCGAGCCGTGTAGAAGCTCTGGCTCGCGGCCGTCGTCCGCCCGGCCGCGTCTTGGTTGTAGAGGGACCACGCGTGCTGCTCGAGCGGGATGGCGGCGATGGCGGCGCCGGCGGCGAGACCACTGCCGAGCACGATGATCGCTGGTGAGAACGGGTGCCGCGTCTCCTGGCGGACGGCGGGCGGCGGAGAGGGTGGCGGCGCGAGAGGGGAAGAGGTTGCCGGCGGGGCGGTGGTCGGCGCGGCGGGCGGCGGAGCCGTGGGAGGCGGAGACGGGGCGACGTCGAGGAGCTCGCCGGCGTGGACGGTCACGGTCTTCGTCTCCTGGTTGGCCGTCTCCGGCGCGAAGACGACGGTGTGATCCCCCGGCGTGACCCATGCGACGAACCCGGCGAGCCGCGGCTCGCTGGCGTCGACCTGCGCGGCGCGCGGTGGCGAGCCGGCGTCGACGTGAATGCGGCCCTTGGTCGCCACGAGGCCGGCGAGCCGCTGCCGTGCGTCGCCCTCTTCGCGGGCGACGATGCTCGCGATGGCCTCGCCGCGCGCGCGCCGCGCATCGACCTCGGCGAGGAAGGAGGCGAGATGCTCGGCGGCGCGGGTCGCGTCGCCCAGCTCGGCGTAGGCGACGCCGAGGTTGTACGCGAGGCGGTAGCCCTTCTGCTCGCCGAGCTCGCGGTAGATGGGCTCCCAGTAGCCGACGGCCTCGGCGGGCGCGCCGGCCTTGTAGCGGTCCATGCCTTGCTTGAAGCGCTCGCGGTACTGGGCGATGGGGTCGTCCATCGTCGTCGCGGGCGGAGGGACGGCGCGCGCTTGGAGGGAGGTGAGCGCGACGCATGCGACGAGAGCCGACTCAGAAAGGCGTCGGATCCACATCGGGGAGCTTGCTCGTGGGAGGGGACTTGGGGCGAGAGGAGCGTTTTGGGGTGGGGGTCGAGGTCGGGGTCGGGGTCGAGGTCGAGGTCGAGGTCGAGGTCGAGGTCGAGGTCGAGGTCGAGGTCGAGGTCGAGATCGGGGTCGAGGTCGAGGTCGAGGTCGAGGTCGAGATCGGGGTCGAGGTTGCGGGCACGGGCGCGGGCGCGGAGGCGGTCGCGCCTCTCGTCATCGCCACCGCGCCGGCGCCCACCGCCATCACCAGCCCGACGCCGATGAGCGCACCCCAGCCACGCTTCCCCTTCGTTCGGCTCCCTTGCGGGGCGGGCGGCCTCTCCGAGCCTCGCACGACCACCGCCTCGAGCAGCGTCGGACGCTCGAAGGTCGTCCTCGGATCCAGCGTCTTCCGGAGCGACTCCACCTTCGTCGGGGCGGCGTGCACCAGGCTCTCGTTCAGCCGCTCCTGGCGCCGGCGCGCTTCTTCCTCGAAGAGGCCCTTCATCGCCGCACGGACCGTCGTCGTGTCGGGCGCGGGCCACGAGGAGGCGTACTCCCTCAGCTCGTCGGCCACCTGCTTCGCCGTGTCGGGTCGGGCCGCGGGATCGTGCGCGACGAGGCGCGCATGGAGGGCGACGAGCTCCGGCGGCGCGTCGGGCAGGGCCGAGTCGAGCCGGGGCGGCTGCTCGAGGGCGAGCCGGCGCATCACCTCCATGTCGGTGCCAGCCCCCCACATGCGGGCGCCCGTCAGCGATTCGAACAGCACCGCGCCCACGCTGAACAGATCGCTGCGCCGGTCGAGCTTCTCGCCGAGCGCCTGCTCGGGAGACATGTACGCAATCTTTCCTTTGACCTCGCCGGTCCGCGTCTCGTGTCCACCCGTCTCGAACTTCGCCACGCCGAAGTCGAGGATCTTCACGTGGCCCTCGTAGGCGATCATCACGTTCTGCGGGCTCACGTCGCGGTGGACCACGTTCAAGGGATTGCCCCCGACGTCGCGCAGCTCGTGGGCCGCGTGAAGGCCGTCGCACACGCCCGCGAGCACGAAGGCGACGAGCGCCGGCTCGAGCCGGGGCGCCGCCCGCTCGCGCGACGTCGCGAGGACGCGCGAGAGCGTCTCGCCTTCCACGTACTCCATGGCCAGGAAGAGCTCCCCGTAGAGCTCCCCGAACGCGAACGCGTGCACGACGTTCGGGTGCTTCAGCAGCGCGGCGAGCCTCGCCTCGCGAAGGAACATCTCCTTGTGCCGCGGGTCGCGCGCCTGCTCGGGCAGGAGCCGCTTCAGCGCGACCACGCGCTCGAAGCCTCCCGTGCTGCGTTCCAGCGCGACCTCGACCGTCCCCATCCCGCCGCGCCCGATGACGAACAGCGAGCGGTAGCGATCCTCGACACCGCCGGGCCGCATCGAGCGGCGAGCGAGGTCGGGGACCGGGACCGCCGGCACGGGCGTGGCCATCGGGTGCTCAGTCTAGCAGTGCGGCGCCGTCGGCCATCACCCCGCGGCTGCGTAAAGGCGTGAAAAGGCTATCCTCTACGCGACCGGTGAGAGCTTGCGCTTGACGGGGACGGCTGCGGCGGCGGCGGCGATTCTGGGGGCGTGCGCGGGCGGCACGTTGCTCGAGGCCATCGCGTGCATCCCGGATCTTCCCTCCGCTGCGCCGCCCGCGGCCGAGGCGTCGGTCGACGCTCCGGGCGCGGAGGCCGAGGTCGAGGCCGCGCCCCCGCCCGCCCCGCCCCGGTGCGGCGACGGCATCATCCAGCTCGACGACGAGGAGCAGTGCGATCCAGGGGGCAACCTCCCGGCGGACGCGGCGGCCGACGTCACCTCCGCGGGATGCAACTCGAAGTGCCAGTTCGTATGCCCTGGGTTTCTCTGGCCGAGGAACAACCACTGCTACACGGTCGACACCCGTCAGGCGACCGCGCTCGACGACCAGGCCTCGGTGTACTGCGGGAACAGCGGCGGACACGTCGTCACCTTTGCGAGCGAGGACGAGGTGAGCGCCGTCGTCACGGCGCTCGAAGCCGGCGCGTTCTGGGTGGGTCTCGACCCGGATCCCGTCGGAGGCGCCAACCAGTACACCTCGCTCGCGCTCTACGAGCCCGGCTGGGCACCGACTTGCCCGGGGTGCTTCGCGCACACCGCCGACGCCGCGGCGCCCTTGCCCGGCGCCGCGCAGGGATGCGTCGAGGCGCCCGCCGAGCTCGACGCGTCCTGGCAGCAGTACCCCTGCAACGACGCCGGCAAGCTCCACGTCGTCTGCGAGCGGGAGCCGACCGGCGTCCTCTCGGAGCACTGCGAAGGGGGCATCTGCATCGATCTCGTGTGGACGCACGCGCTGAAGCGCTACGTCTACGTGACCACGAAGCTCGACGGGGCCGACGCCGTGCAGCAGTGCGCGGCGCTCGGTGGCACGCTCGTCGTTTTGCAGTCGCGCGACGAGCGGGAGCAGCTCTGGCACGAGCTCAGTCACTCGGGGACGACGCCCGGCTCGATCTGGATCGGCCTCTCGCGCCCCGGCACCGAGTGGATCTGGGACGACGACGCGAGCGCGGACGCCTACCCCTCGCCCTGGGGAAACGACCAGCCGAGCGGCAACGCGTCGCGCGCCTACCTCCTCCAGTCGCTGATGCCGCCGGCGCCGTTCGACACGACCCTCGGCCGGAACGACGAGAACGTCGTGTCGACCAAGCTCTACTCGGTGTGCGAGGTCCCGGCGACGCCGAGCGCGTTCTGAAAGGCAACCGCCGCCGCATCGTGTAAGGTGCCGCGCGTGCGACTGGCGCTGCCGCAGGTGCGCGTGCGACCGCAGACGGCCCTCCGCGCGCTCCTCTACTTGTTCCTCGCTGTCCTCGCGACGGCCCCGGCGTGGATCGTCGAGCACCCGCCGCTGCAGGACCTGCCGTTTCACATCGCCACGCTCCGCCTCATCCACGACTTTCACAACCCGGTGTTCGGCTTCGACGGCGTCTACAAGCTGAACCTGCTGCACACGGAGTACCTCCTCTATTACGTGGTGGGGGACGTGCTCGCGTTCGTCATGGGCGTGAAGGCGGCGAGCGTCGGCATGATCTGCCTCTACCTCGCCGGGATGCCGCTCGCGATGGGGGCGCTCCTCCGGGCGCTCGGTCGCGACGAGCGCCTCTGCCTCTTCGTGGTGCCGCTGTCGGTCAACGTGATGTTCTGCTTCGGGCTCCTGCCGTTCGTCTTCGGCTTCCCGCTGATGCTCCTGTCGCTCGCCGCGGCGGTCCGTCACTTCGAGAAGCCGACGCGGCGCCGCGGCGCCGTGCTCGCCGTGCTCACGGTGCTCACGTTCTTCGCGCACGTCCTGCCCTTCGCGCTCTTCGGGGTCGGATGCCTCGCGATGTTCCCCTGGGGGCGACCGCGTCGCTGGATCCCCGCCGCGGCGCCGCTCGCGCTCGGGCTCGCGCTCGTCGCCTGGTGGGTCCTCGGCTCCAAGGCGGGCGGCGGCGCGTTCGAGAACCTGAAGCACATGCACCCCTTCGCGCCCATCGACGGCGCGCTCCAGCAGTTCACGCGCTGGTCGGTCAACGTCTTCCGCGATCCCAGCGACGAGACCTGGTTCGTCGCCCTCGTGCTCGTCGCCCTCGCCGCGCTGGGTCTCTCCGCGGGCGACCGCGATGGCGCCGAGCCCATCGCGCGTGGATGGTTCCTCCTGCCGGTCGTCTGCCTCATCGGTTACCTGTCGCTCGGCGACATGCTGGGGGACGTGTGGATGTTCGGTCAGCGGTTCGCGGTGCCGGCTCTCTTCACCTGCGTGCCGCTTCTACGGATGCCGCGCGGAGGGCGGGGAGTGCTGGTCACCGCCGCGGCCCTCGCGGTCGCCGTGGGCTCGACGGTCAACGTGTGCAAGCACTTCATCCAGTGGGAGCGCGAGGAGGTGGGGGAGCTCGACGACGCGCTGAAGGTGATGCAGCCGCGTAAGCGCGTCGCGGGGCTCATCTTCGACAAGGGCTCGAGCGTCATGAGCGATCTCTACGCGCCGTTCCTGCACTTCGTTTCGTACTACCAGGTGGAGAAGGGCGGGGTCGTGCAGTTCGCATACACGGGCTTCCCGCACTGGCCGGTGCAGTATCAACCCGGGCAATACCCGCCGCCGGGAACGGTGCCGCGCCTTCGCTGGGAGTGGACCCCGGAGCAGGTACCGATCGCGGAGCTTTATCCGTATTACGACTACGTGCTGACCCGCGGAGGAAACTTCAATCCGCCGAGGGGGACGTTTCACATGGCGTGGCGCGGGGGGAAGTGGACGGTGTGGCAGAAGGATTGAGCGCCCGCCGCGTTCACGGCTTCGCGATCTTCTCTTTCAGCTTCTGCACGATGTTCGGGTACCCGAGCTTCGGGTCGTCCATCTTCGTCCGGAACTGCGTGTAGTAGTTCTTCACCAGGCTCGAGCCCTCGGTCACGAAGTCGACCGCGACGAACCCCTTGTCGGTCTGCTTGACGATGTAGTCGACGCGCACGGGCGGATCGTGCGGCTTGTTCTTGTCCTGCGCCTCGGTGATGACCCTGGTCTCGCCGTTCTGGTCGCGCGTGCCCTTGTAGGCGATGTCGAAGTCGAGCGTCTTCAGCAGGTTCTTCCGGTACGTCTTTCGGACGAGCTGCTTCAGGAGATCGCCCACCTCGGCCTTCTTCGCGTCGTCGAGCTGCGACCACAGGTTCTCGCAGTTCGGCAGCGACGGGGGGCAGGGCACGCCGAAGGTCCGCCGCGTCATCTCGTCGTAATCGACGAACGTGTCGAGGCCCTGGTTGACCTCCGCGTCGCGCGCCGCAGACGCAGGCTTGTGCAGGATCCCCTCGAGCTGCGAATGCTCGCGCTGGATGAACCCCTGCGCGTCCTCGGCGTGAGCCGGGAGCGCGACGGCGAGAAGGCCCACGAAGGACGAGAGCGTGAAGAGGTGACGGAAGCTCATGGAGGGCGTTACCTGCCTCGTTAAGTCAGTTCCTGCAAGTTCCGATGCAGCGGGTCGACCGGACGTCGTGACCCCTCGCGAGGATCGACGGCGGCCGGGCGCCGCCATTCAATCCCGTATTCATTCCCGGCGGTTGCGCCCCACGCAGGGTCTCAGCCGAACGTCGCCGGCGGCCGCAGGCTCCGCTTCAGGCCCGTCACGTCGCGGCTGAGTGTGACCCGGAAGCTCGCCCCTCCCCCCGTCGGCTGCTCCACACTCAGGCGGGCCCCCATCGGGCCGTGGTCGTCGAGGATGCGCCGCACGACGGCCAGGCCGATGCCCGCGCCGTGCGTGCGCGTCGTGAAGAAGTCCTCGAAGATGCGCGCGTCCTGCGGCACGCCGGGGCCCTGGTCGTCCACCGCGAGCAGCACGGTCCGCTCGTCCGCTGTCACGCGTACGGTCACCGTCGAGCCCGCGGGGCTCGCCTGCATCGCGTTGCGCACGAGGTTCCAGACGACCTGCCGCATCTGCGCGCCGTCGCAGCGCGCGACCGCGTCGGCGATCGGCCCGGCGTAGCGCACGTCGATGTCCGACCCCCGCGTCGCGTGCGATGCCAGCGCGACCACCTCGCGTGCGAGACCCGCCACGTCGGTAGCCTCGGCGCGCGGGGTCCTCGGCTTCGAGAGGTCGACCATGTCGCCGACGAGATCGTTCAGGCGGCGCGCCTCGCGCTGCACGATGTCGCACAGGCGGCGGTCCTCGTCCGAGAGGGCGGGGGACTCGCGGAGCATCTCGATCGAGCCGGTGATGGACCCGAGCGGGTTGCGGATCTCGTGCGCGAGGCCGGCGGCGATGCGTCCGAGCACGGCGAGCCGCTCGGCCTCCGAGGCGCGGGCCGTCGCGGCCTGGAGCGCGCCGCCCGTCAGTCGCAGACGCTCGGCGAGGTACCCCGAGAGGAGCGCGACCACAGTGACGCCGAGCGTGTTGACGAGGAGCGGATAGGTGAGCTGGCGCGCGCTGACGGCGTAGCTCGCCGCGGCCTGGTCGGGCGGGGCGTGCACCCAGCCGAAGTGAAAGCCGGCGCAGAGGAGGGCGTAAAGGCCGATGCCGAGGGCGGCGGCCACGAGCGCCCCGCGCACGCCGACGAGGACCGCCCCGATGAGGCACGTGAGTGCGTAGAACGAGGTCGCGCCGCTCGTCACGCCGCCGGAGACGTAGACGATGGCGGTCCACGTGAGCTGGTCGAGGACGATCTGAGCCCACGCGAGCTCGGGGAGGCGCCGGGCCGACCGGAGCGTGACGGCGTAGACGCCCGCCAGCGCAAAGCCGCCGGCGATGGTGCCGAAGACGATACGGAGGCTGAAGGGGTAACGCGCGAGCTCCCCCTGGAGATAGAGGATGGCGGTCGCGCCGAGGAGCAGGACGAGGAACGCGAGGCGGAGGCCCGTGATCCACGCGATGCGCCAGGCGAGGGTGTGATCGGGCGCGCTCGCGGAGCGGATGCCGAGCTCCATGCCTCGCTCCCTCGCCCCTCGGCTACTCGGCCTTGATCTTCCCCGCGATGCTGAAGATCGGCAGGTACATGGCGATGAGCACGACGCCGACGGTGCCGCCGATGCCGACCATGAGCGCCGGCTCGATGAGGCTCGTCAGCGCGGAGACCGCGATGTCGACCTCCTCTTCGTAGAAGTCGGCGATCTTGTTGAGCATCGTGTCGAGCGCGCCCGTCTGCTCACCGACGCCGACCATCTGCACGACCATCGGCGGGAAGACGTTCGTCTCCATGAGGGGCTGCGCCATGTTCTTGCCCTCGGAGATGCGCGCGCGGGCGTACATGATCGCCTCTTCGACGATGACGTTGCCGGCGGTCTTCGCGACGATCTCGAGCGCGTCGAGGATGGGCACGCCCGACGAGAGCAGCGTGCCGAGCGTGCGCGTGAACCGGGCGACGGCGATCTTCTTCAGGACGTCGCCGATGACGGGAAGGCGAAGGAGCGTCTTGTGGAGGAGCTTCTTGCCGCGGGGGGTGCGCTGCCCGTAGCTGACGCCGACGACGAGGCCCGTCACGCCGAGGAAGATCCACAGGATGTTGCCCGTGAAGGCGCGCGATACCGTCATGACCGCGCGCGTCAGCGCCGGCAGCTCGTCCTTCGAGCCGAAGTCCTTGAACATGTTCTCGAAGCCGGGAATCACGAAGAGCAGCAGGATCGAGAGCACGCCGAAGAAGACGACGATGACGATGCTCGGATAGACCATCGCGCCGCGGACCTGGCGCCGCAGCTTCATCGCCTTCTCGATGTAAACGGCGAGCCGATTGAGGATCGTATCGAGGATGCCGCCGATCTCGCCGGCCTGGACGAGGTTCACGTAGAGGTGGTCGAACACCTTCGGATGGCGGCGCAACGAGTCGCTGAACGTGGCGCCCTGCTCGACGCTCGATTTCACGTCCTTCAGGATGGCGGCGAAGAACTTGTTGTCGGTCTGCCCTTGCAGGATGTCGAGGCACTGCACGATGGGCAGGCCCGCGTCGATCATCGTCGCGAAGAGGCGCGTGAAGGTGACGATGTCCTTGTTGTTGACGCCCGTGCCAATCTGGATGCTGAGCGCCTTGGCCTTCTTCTTGACCTTGGTCGGCTGGAGCTGCTGAGCGCGGAGCCGCGTGTTGACCGCGTCCTCGGACTCGGCCTCCATGGAGCCCTTGCGCAGCTCCCCGCCGCGTGCGCGTGCTTCCCAGGCGAATTCGGCCATCGATTGAATGCTCGACTGCAAAGTGTACAAGTCGCTTCGGGCGAGGGTCAAAGAATGATGTCCCCGGAAGAGCTCTCGGAGCGCCTCGTCCGCACGGAGGGGATCGCGCCGCTCGTCGGCGCCGGATGGGAGCGGCACGGGGCGCGCGAAGAAGGTGGCGCGGCGGACGTCTTCTTCGATCTCGCGAGCGTGACCAAGCCCATGACCGCGCTCGCCTTTGCGCGATCCGGCGTCGACCGGCGGACCCCCCTCGGGGAGCTCGTCGTCGAGGCCCGAGGAACCGCTAGCGAGAGGGTGCCGGTGGAGCTCTTCCTGGCGCACCGCGCCGGCCTCGACGCGCACCGCACGCTCTACGCGCCCCTTCTCGGCGGGGACCCGTCGGCGATGGATGGGGCGGTGGCGTTGCGCGAGGCGGCCGAAGCGCGGCGCCCCGATGCGCCCGGAGAGCCGCCCGCGGAAGGGTTTGCGCCGCTCTACAGTGACCTCGGATACGCCCTCGCCGGCGTCGCGCTGGCGCGGGCCGTCGGGGCGCTGGACGCCGGGGAGGCGATCGCGCGTCTCGTTCTCGAGCCGCTCGGGCTCGGAGCACGGGCCGGCACGGTGCGCGAGCTGGCGGCGCGGGGGGTGGCCGGGCCGTTCGCGCCGACCGAGACGGTCGCCTGGCGCGGAGGCCCCATCGTGGGCGCGGTGCACGACGAGAATGCCTGGGCCCTCACGGGCCAAGGGGGCTCGGGCCACGCCGGGATCTTCGCCACCCTCGGAGCGGTGCTTACCTTCGGTCGCGCCATGCTCGACGCGCTCGACGGCCCGGAGGACCTCGCGTGGCTCGTGCGCGAGCGCCCGGGCGGAACGCTGCGCGCGGGTTTCGACGGCAAGAGCGCCCCGCCCGAAGCCTCCAGCGCAGGGTTGCGCATGGGCCCTCGCGCCTTCGGCCACCTCGGATTCACGGGGACCAGCCTGTGGATCGATCCGGACACGCGCATCGTCGTCGCGCTCCTCACCAACCGCGTGTGTCCCACGCGGGACCACCTCGGCATCCGGGCGGCGCGTCCGTGGGCGCATGACCGCCTGTACGAAAGGGCCGAAATGATGACGCCGCGCGAGACGTCAAGTCCCTTCTGAACTTCGATCGCAACGGCGCCGTACTCGTTATCATCGTGATGCGCGTCATGGACGAGTCGGGGCCGCAGACGGGGATGGTCCGCGCCCGGAGCGCATCCATCCGGCCGTCGCGGCCGCCGTCGAGCACGGACTACAACCTTCGAATCCTCTGGCCGCTCGCGCGCTGGATCGAAGAGAAGGGGGGCGGCACCGCCACGTTGGCAACGGTGGTGGAGGGCACCGACGCCACGCCCGCCGATTTCGACGGGAAGACCCGCTGGGTCTCCGCGAGCACCTTCGAGACGATCATCGAGCAGGCGCGCGCGACGATGCCCGACGACGCCACCTTCAAGCGGGCCTGCGTGCATCGCATCCAGGAGGCCTACGGCCCCATCCGATACGTGCTCTGGGCCGCCTCGCCGTCGGCGGTCTTTTCGCAATCGGTCAAGACGTTCCGCCTCGTCTCGAGGGTGGGCAAGCCCTCCATCGTCGCGCAGGGGCGAACCCACGTCCGCGTGAGGATCGAGCCCACCGGGAAGCCCGCCAGCCGGCTGACGTGTCTGATGCGCCAGGCCCAGTCGCAAGCTCTCCCGACGCTCTGGGGACTTCCTGCCGCCAGCTTGCACGAGGACTCGTGCATGGGGCGCGGCGACGCGACCTGCGAGGAACATTACCGCTGGTACGCGCCCCGCTCCGTCCTGCCCACGCTGCTCGGCGCGGTCGTCTTCGCGTTGCTGGGTCTGGCCCTCCGCTACGCCGGCTTCCAGTCGTTCTCGCCGACCGTCTCTCTCGTCGGCCTGGTCGTCCTCGGAGGCGCGTTCGGATACATCGTCGAGGGGCGGCGGACCGAGCGGGCCAACGAGAGCACCCGCACCGAGGTGACCGACGCGCTCCGGCAGCTCGCGGTGGACGAGTCGGAGTCGAGGCGCGAGGCGCTCGAGCTCAGCCAGCGGCAGAAGCACTGGACCCGTCTCGTCGAAGAGGAGATGACGTCGCGGTCGGCCGCGATCCAGAGGTTGACCTCCGGCGTGGAGGAGCTCCACCAGGCGCGCGCCACGAAGGTCCTCGGTTTCTCGCACGACCTTCGCAATCCGCTGCAAGTCATCCACACCAACGCGCAGTACCTGGAGACCGCAGGGCCGGTTCAGGCCGACGCCAACGCCGCCGGCGCGGTTCAGGACATCGTCACTTCGGTCAACAGGATGCGCCGGATGCTCGGGGACCTGGTGCTCGTGACCAAGTCGCAGCGCGAGTTCGTGACCATGGCACCCCAGCGCGTGGAGACGGGGGAGCTGACGGAGTCGCTCCGCCGCCGGCTGCGCGCGCTCGCCTACGGCAGCGACGTCCGCACGACGGCCTTCGCGACGCGCGAGGCGCCGGACCACGTCGAGATCGATCCGCTCGCGCTCGATCGAATCGTCGACAACCTCCTCACCAACGCCGTCAAGTACACGGACCGCGGCAGCATCGTGCTCGAGCTCGACGGGACGCCGGAGCACCTCGTCATCAAGGTCTCCGACACGGGGCGCGGGATCGAGCCGGACGCGGTCGACCGGATCTTCCACGCGGGCGGCTCGGCCCCCGAGTCGCGTCGCGGGGACAGCTTCGGGGTAGGCCTGTCCGTCGTCGTCCAGCTCCTCCAGCAGATCGGCGGACGCCTGGAGGTGATGTCCAAGCCGGGCTCCGGGACGACCTTCTGGGTGTACCTCCCCGTGACCGCCATCTCCCGGGAATCAGGGGAGAAATTGGGCACCCAGCGAGAATCGACCGACGACGCCTTAAGACGCGTGGTGAGGATCCGTAACGTCCCTGCATGACGCTTCACGCCAGGTACGCCGAGGACGCGCAGGAAGCGCTCCCGGCCGGGCTCGCGACGCTGCGAAATCGTAACTCCACCATCCGGCCCGTAGCCCGGGCGCCGCTGCCGCCCGTCATCCCGCTGCATCCGGTGCCGGCGATCAAGCCGCAGGCGCGGCGCATGGTCGACGTATTCCTCCGGTACCTCGAGGCCGAAGGGGTGTCGCACGTCTTCGGCATCGTCGGCGGGCTGCTCTACCCGCTCTTCGCGTCCGTCGAGGCCGCGGAGAACCTCACGCTGGTCCACGTCAAGCACGAGGAGGGCGCCGCCTTCATGGCCGACGGCTTCGCGAGGGCGACCGGGAAGCTCGCGGTCTGCGCGGGCACGTCCGGGCCCGGCGCGACCAACATGCTGACGGGCGTCGCCTGCGCGTTCTCCGATGGCGTCCCGATGCTCGTCGTCACGGGTCAGGCCGCCTCGCACGCGCTCGGCAAGGGCGCTGCGCAGGAGGCGACGCGCGAGGACATCGACATCGTCGAAATGTTCCGCCCCGTGACCAAGTACTCGGCGATGGTGACGAGCGCCGAGACGCTCCCTCACCATCTCCGTCGCGCGCTGCGGCTCGCCCTCACGGGGCGTCCCGGCCCGGTGCACCTCAATGTGCCCGTCGATCTCTGGGAGAAGGCGTCGAACGAGGACTGGTTCGATCCGAAGACGTACCGGCCCGAGACGCGCGGCTTCGACCGCCAGGCGGTGCAGCGCGCGGCCGAGGCCCTGCTCACCGCGGAGTACCCGGTCATCCTCGCGGGATCGGGCGTCGCGGCGGCCGGGGCGCAGGACCACCTGCGGGCGCTGGCCGAGCTCCTCTCCGCTCGCGTGGCGACCTCGCCCAAGGCCAAGGGGCTCTTCCCCGAGGATCACCCGCTGTCGCTCGGCATCCTCGGCAACGCCGGCCACCGCGAGGCCCGCGACACCATCCTCGGTGACGACGTGGACGTGCTCTTCACGGTCGGCGCCTCGCTCAGCGAGACCAGCACCTTCAATTGGACACCGAAGCTTCGTCCGAGCAAGACGCTCATCCAGCTCGACGTCGACGCGGACCGCATCGGCCGCAATTACCCCGTCGACGTGGCCCTCGTCGGCGATGCCCAGGCCATCCTCGTCGAGATCGTCTACCACATCCACAGGCTCGTCCGAGACGGCGGCGTCGCGGCGTCCCGCTGGGAGGAGCGCCCCGACCTCGTGCGCGGGAACGCGCGGTACGACGACGCGCCGTCGCGCACGAGCGAGAGCGTCCCGGTCACGCCTCCGCGCTGGCGCGCCGACCTCCAGGAGGTCCTCCCCGACGACGCCGTCGTCTTCTCCGACATCGGCGGCCACATGCTCTTCAACCTCCACCACCTGTCGATCGGCAAGCGGCAGCGCTTCATCCTCAACATGGGCTTCGGCTCGATGGGGCACGGCACCGTGGCGCCGATTGGCGCGGCGATGGCCAACCCGGGACGGCCCGTCTTCGCGCTCATCGGCGACGGATGTTTCACCATGAACGGTCTCGACCTCATCACGGCGGTGGAGCACGAGGTGCCCGTGGTGTGGATCGTCGAGAACAACAACATGCACGGCATCACCTGGCACTGCAGCAAGCTCCTCGGCGGCGGCAAGGGCCTGAAGACGGCCCTCGCGCGCAGGCCCCTCGAGATCGCCGCGATGGCGCGGGCGATGGGGTTGCACACCCGCGTCGTCGAGCGCCCGGGCCAGATGCAAGACGCGGTTCGTGAAGCCCTCCGTATCGGGGGGCCCTGCCTCATCGAGGTGCGCGTCGACGGCGACGTATCCCCTCCGCTTGGCGAGCGCGCGAAGTCGCTCGCGGGGTTCATCGAAAAATGACCATCACCTTTGCAGAAGAGACGATTCCCCGCCGCAGTGGCCCGCTCGACGACGTCGCCTGGCCAGACAAGATCACCGCGCACGTGGTCGCTCCCGGGCACCGCCCGCGCGTCCACGGCTACGACGTCGAAGGCGACCTCGCGCGGCACTACTCGTTCACCGACACGGTCCTCCTCGCGCTGACCGGGGAGCTCCCGTCCGAGGCGCAGTCCTCGGCGTTCGAGGTCGCCATGCAGTTTCTCTCTCCTTCGCCCGTCAACGAGGCTCCCGCTCACGCGGCCGTCATCGTGCGCATCTGCAACGTTCTGACGAGCGCCATCGTGGGAACCGCCGCGATCACCCTCGGGGAGCAGGCGCGCGCGACCGTGGAGGGCGAACAGGCGACGCGACCGGTGAGCCCGGAGGAGCGCGCGTCGGTCGAGCGCCTTCGCGACGTTCTCCGCAGCCGCGGCGTGCTGGTCCCGACCATCGAGTACGACCTCGGACGGACGGCCGCCCTCATCGCGACCCTGCGGTTCGCTGGCCTCGAGCGCGCGGAGCAGATCGAAGCCGCGATCGTCCTCGCGCGCCTCCCCGCCGCGGTCTCCGAGGCGTTCGCCACCCCGACGCACAGCTACCGCGACTATCCCGCCGATCTCCCCGCCGTTCGCTACATGGAGCCGTCATGAAGACCCTCGTCACTCACGTTGCGCACGTCGGAAACGGCGAGCACATGTTCATGGGCCAGCGCGTCCTCGGCGACCTGCTGGGCCACGAGTCCCTCACGGGACTCTTCGCCCTCGCCGTGCTCGGGCGCCGCATCAGCCCCGAAGAGGCGCGATTGCTCGACGGGCTGTCGACGGCGGTGACCGCGGCCGACCCGCGCATCTGGCCGCTCAAGGCCTCGCGCATCGCAGCCTCCTACGGGGACATGCTCGCCGGTCGCGCCGTCGGACAGCTCGCCATGATGGGCACGTTCATCGGCCCGCGCATCATCGGCTACGCCGCCGAGCACCTTCAGTCCCTGCATAGAGCGTCGGACGGCGCCGCGGCCGAGGACATGGACCGCGTCCATCTCGAGCACGTGACGACCACGAAGCGCCTCGCCGGCTTCGGCGTGCCGTTCCGGCCGGAGGACGAACGCCTCACCGCCCTTCGCCGCTTCATGAAGGACACCGGTCGCGATCAGCTTCCTTACTGGCGCGCTCAGGAGGGGCTCTCCGCGTTCCTCGTCCGCGACCGGGGGCTTCCCGCCAACGTCGGCATCGGAATCGCCGCGGGGCTCCTCGATCTCGGCTGCACGCCGACCCAGGCCGGGGCGCTCGGGACCATGATCCACCAGCAGGACTTCGACGCGAACTGCTTCGAGGCCGCGCAGCAGCGCTCGCCGGAGCTGCAACGCCTGCCGGAGACGTGCGTGTCGTACGTGGGGACGGCGGCGCGCCGCTCGCCGCGCGCGACGGAGGAACGCAGGCCGGCGCCCGTCGTGTCGCTCTACGCGGACGACGGCTTGCCGTACGGCCTCGCCGCGCAAGGGTGAGGGGTCCGCCCGAACGCGCCGCGAACACGCAAAGACGCCACTGTGGCGACAACGCTGTCGCAGACTCGCGCGGTCGCCACCGCGCTCCTGCCCCCGGATTTGCCTGCTGACGCGAGGCCTTGCTGGGATGGCGCCCCGTTTGCAGCGTGCCCGTGCGTTGCCGATCGATTCGCCGCCCCAAGTCCCCTCGCGCACCCACGAGCTCTCGCGCACGAGCGATGACGCCTTTCGTCTGCTGGTCGAGAGCGTCCGCGATTACGCCATCTTCATGCTCGACCCGGGTGGCTTCGTGGCCACGTGGAACATCGGCGCCGAGCGTATCAAGGGCTACCGGGCGGAAGACATCATCGGTAAGCATTTCTCGCGCTTCTACCCGTCGGAGGACGTTCGTTCCGGCAAGTGCGAGCACGAGCTCGCGGTCGCGGAGCGCGAGGGCCGTTTCGAGGACGAGGGGTGGAGGCTGCGGAAGGACGGGAGCCGCTTCTGGGCGAACGTCGTCATCACGGCCCTCCACGACCCCCGAGGGAAGCTCGTCGGCTTCGCGAAGGTCACCCGCGATCTCACCGAGAGGCGGCGCGCCGAGGAGGAACGCGTGCGCCTCGAGGCCGAGCGTGCGGCCCGGGACGCAACCGAGCGCGCCCGGGTGTCGCTCGTGACGACGCTCCGGAGCATCGGCGACGCGGTCATCGCGACGGACCCGCGTGGCCTCGTCACGATGATGAACCACGTGGCCGAGGGGCTCACCGGCTGGTCCGAGGGGGACGCGCGGGGGAGACCGCTCGGCGAGGTGTTCCACATCGTCAACGAGCACACGCGGGCGATCGTCGAGAGCCCCGTCGACAAGGTGCTCGAGTCGGGCGTGATCGTCGGGCTCGCCAACCACACCGTGCTCCTCGCCCGCGGGGGCGAAGAGATCGCGATCGACGACAGCGGCGCTCCCATCCGAGCGGGCAACGGGCCCATCGAGGGCGTGATCCTCGTGTTCCGGGACGTCCGGGATCGAAAAGCCGAAGAGACGCGCCGGTCGTTCCTGGCCGACGCCTCGGCGGCCCTCGGAGACTCGCTCGACTACGAGGTGACGGTCCGCAAGATCGCCGCGCTGGCGGTGCCCCGCATCGCCGATTGGTGTGCGGTGGACATCGTCGAGGCTGCCGAGCTGCGGCCGAAACGGCTCGCGGTCGCGCACGTGGATCCCACGAAGGTGGCGCTCGCGCTGGAGCTCGACGCCAAGTATCCGCCCCGCCCGGATGCGCAAACCGGTGTACCGAACGTGCTTCGAACGGGCCGCGCCGAGCTCATTCGCGAGGTCACCGACGAGATGCTCGTCGCGGCCTGCGTCGACGAGGAGCAACTGCGAATCGCGCGCAGCCTCGGGCTCCGGTCGGCCATGATCGTCCCGCTGGTGGCCCGGGGTAGGGTCCTGGGCGCCGTCACGTTCGCGTGGGCGGGCCACGGCCGACTCTACGACCAGCGCGACCTGGAGCTCGCCGAGGAGGTCGGGCGGCGCTGCGCCCACGCGATCGAGAGGGCGCGCCTCTTCGCTTCGGAGCAGACCGCACGCCAGAACGCGGACGTTGCCAATCGCGCGAAGGACGAGTTCCTCGCCGTGCTCAGCCACGAGCTGCGCACGCCCCTGAATTCCATCATGGGGTGGTCGAAGATGATGGCCTCGCCGAGCTTCGACGAGAGGCGGCGCATCCACGCGACCGAGGCGGTCGAGCGGAACGCCGTCGCGATGGCGCAGCTCATCGAAGACCTGCTCGACATGTCACGGATCGTCAGCGGCAAGATGCGGCTCGACGTGCAGGCCGTGGACGTGTCCCGCATCATGGAGGCAGCCCTCGAAACCGTGCGCCCCGCGTCGGAAGCCAGGGACATCAACATCACCCGGGAGCTCGCCCGGGGGTTGCCCCGCCTCAAGGGCGACCCCGCACGACTTCAGCAGGTGATTTGGAACCTCCTCAGCAACGCGGTGAAGTTCACGCCCCGCGGCGGGACGGTGCGGACCGAGCTCCGTCAGTCCGAGTCGACGCTGGAGATTTCCGTCTCCGACACGGGAGACGGGATCGCGCCGGATTTCCTGCCGCACGTATTCGACCCGTTTCGCCAGCAAGAGGCCGGGACGACGCGAAAGCGCGGCGGCCTCGGCCTCGGCCTGGCCATCACCCGGCAGCTCATCGAGCTCCACGGCGGCCGGATCGAGGCACGTAGCGAGGGCCAGGGCAAAGGCTCGACGTTCACCGTGTCCCTCCCGATCCCCGCAGTGTCCCGGGCAGAGCGCCCCTCTGCCGAGGAAACCAGCCGGCGCGAGCACGCTGCTCCGATCGAATGTCCGCCGCAGCTCGAAGGGTTGCGCGTGCTCGTCGTCGATGACGACGTGGACTCACGCGAGCTCGTGGAGGCCGTCCTTCAGGATTGCGGGAGCCTCGTGACCACCGCCGGAAGCGTCGACGGCGCATTGGAAGTGCTCGGCCGCCAGGTGCCGGATCTCCTCGTCTCCGACATCGGAATGCCGAACCGCGACGGTCTCGATCTCATCCGCGCCGTGCGCGCCCTCCCTCCGGGCGAGGGCGGCGACGTGCCGGCCGTCGCGCTCACCGCGTATGCCCGGGCGGAGGACCGGCGCGAGATGCTCGCAGCCGGATATTCGACGACGGTCAGCAAGCCAGTCGAGCCGACGGAGATCCTCGCCGTGGTTGCGAGCCTGACACGCCCCGCATCCAAGCATCGAGTGTGACTACATGTCCGGGTCTAGCTTGCAGCGAGTCCCTTCGCGCCCGCGATGTCGGCTCCGGTGAAGTTGGCCTGCTTGGTCGAAGCTCCGGTGAGGTCGGCGTTGCGCAGGCTCGCCTCTTTCAGGTCGGCGCCGCCGAGCTTCGCGTTCGTGAGGTTGGCGCCCGCGAGCTTCGCGCGCCACAGGTCCGCGTCGGTCAGGTCGGCTCCCGCGAGGTTCGCGTTCTCGAGCTCCGCCTCGTAGAGGTCCGCGCCCGCGAGGTCCGCGCCGGCGAGGCGGGCGTTCGAGAGCTTCGCCCCTCGCAGGTCGGCGTCGCGCAGCACCACCCCGGACAGGTCGGCCGCGTCGGTCAGGTTCTTGACCTGCATCAGGTTGGCCCCTGTCATCTGGGCCTTCGTGAGGCGAGAGCCGCGCAGATCGGCGTCCGTCAGGTTGGTGGCGTCGCGCAGATCGGCCCCCGTGAGGTCGGCGTCGTGCAGCACGGTCCCCTGGAGGTTCGAGCCCGACAGGTCCGCACCCGCGAGCTTCGCTCCGGTGAGATTGGCGAGCTCCAGCCACGCCCGCCGAAGCGAAACCCCGGCGAGATCGGCGCCCGACAGGTCCGCGCTCGCCAGCTGCGCGCCCGAGAGGTCCGCGCCGGTGAGCTTCACGCCGCGCACCTTCGCGTCCTTGAGATTGAGCACGTGGCGTAGATCGGTCCCCTCGAGGTTTGCCCCCGTGAGGTCGGCGTGGCGGAGGTTGGCGCCCTTCAAGCGCGCCTTCGCCAGGTTCGCCCCTCTCAGGTCCGCGCCCGTGAGGTCCGCGTTCTCTAGGCTGGCCTCCGCGAGGTTCGCATTTCGGAGGACGGCCGCCTGGAGCTCCGCCCCGTCGAGCACGGCCTTGCTGAGGTCCGCGCCCGCGAGGTTCGCGGTGCGCATGTTGAGCGCGCCGCGTACGTTCGCGCCGACCAGCCTCGCCTCGCTCAGGTCGGCGTCGCCCAGGTTTGCCCGCCAGAGGTCGGCATTCTCCAGCGTCGCACGTGCAAGGTTCGCGCGACGCAAGTCCGCTCCTTCGAGCTTTGCATCCGTGAGGTCGGCCTCGGAGAAGTTGGCGCGCGTGAGCTTCGCGTCGCGGCAGTGGGCGCCTTGAAACACGGCACTCTTCGCCGTGGCTCGCCAGAGATTGGCGCCTTCGAGGTTGGCGCTGGCGAGGTTGATGGAGGTGAGGTCGGCGCCGCGCAGATTGGCGCCCGCGAGCTTCGTGTTCTCCCAGACCGCTTCCGAGAGGCTCGCGTCGGTGAGGTCGGCGCCGTCGAAGTCGGCGCCCTCGGCGTGCGACCCACGAAGCTTTGCCTGCATCAGCCGCGCCCCTCGGAGGCGCGCGCCCCCCAGCTTCGCGTGCTCGAGGTTCGCCCCGACGAGGTTCGCTCCGTCGAGCACCGCTTCGGCGAGGTTGGCTCCTTCGAAGTGAGCGCCCTGCGCGTCGACGGCCTCCAGGTTCGCGCGCGCCAGGTTCGCCTCGTTGGCGGTGGCGCCGCGCAGGTTCGCGTGGCGCAACGACCCGCCCGCGAGGTCGGCGCCGACCAGATCGACACCTGACAGATCGGCCCCTTCGAGGCGGGCGGTGCCGAGCGCGCGAGCCTCCTTGACGTCCGTGCCGGCCAGCGTCGCGCGCCAGAAATCGGCGCCGGCCACGTTCGCGCCCTTCATGCGGGCGTCGCGGAGGTCGGCGTAGCGAAACCAGGTGCGCTCGAGGTTCGTCCCTTCGAGGTTGGCCGAGACGAGGCGCGCCTGCTGCGCGTTGCAACCGGACATGTCGGCCCCGGAGAGATCGGCTTGCGCGAGCTGGGTGCCGCGCAGCGAAGCGCCCGTCATGCGGGCACCCGCGAGGCCGGCGCCGGTGAGGTCGTTTCCGGAGAGGTCGCACTGCGACAGGTCGAGCGTGGCGCCGGACCGCACCGCTCGCTCCGGCTTCGCCTGGGACGGGGGCTGCGGCCGCGCCCCGGCCTGCGGACTCGGAGCGGCGAGCGGTGCGGGCTGCGCCGCCTTGGCGAGCGGAACGCGCGCGATCGAGCCGGGACCGTCGTCGGGCCGACTCGCCGACGGAGCTCGCATCGGCGGCAGGTTCGGAGCGACAGGGGACAGCGCTTGCTCGTCGACGTTCGGCTTGCCGGGTTTGTTCATCGTTGCTCCAGGGCGGGAGAGGAAGAAGGGATGGTACGCGAGAGGCGACCGGAGTCACGGCGCACCGCTGTTGTCCGGAGCGCGCATCAACCGGACGGCAGCCATGTGAAAGTCGAGGATGCCTTGCAGAACGCGCGCGGGCGGCAGGGGGACCTGAAGCGACGAGAGAACGTACCGCGAGCGGCAGGGAACAGGTCAGCGGGATCCGAGTCCACCTGCATGGTCCCCCCTCTGCGACTCCCTCGTACAACCGCGTCAGCCGATTTGTGTCGTGGCGGTACTTGCCGCTCGTGCTGAGCTGCGCCCATCGCAAGCTCCGACCTTCATCGCCTACTTGGTTCTCGGTCTCGCCGCGACCGCGTCCCTCTCGCTGGCTGCTGCGTCTTGCGCCGCCCTGAGGCGCCGGGTCGCCTGGTCCGCCAGGGAGCCATCGGGCGCCAGCTGCAGGTACGCTTGGTACTCGGCGGCCGCTTCACGGTATCGCTTCGCGACCGCGAGGCGGCCGGCCAGAAAGAAATGGGCCTGGGGGTACGTCGGCTCCGCCGCGACGGCGCCCTTCAAGTCGGCGAACGCACCGGCCTCGTCACGAAGTCCCAGCTTGCATAGGGCGCGCTCGGTGCGGGGCTCGCCGCGATCCTTGCTCTTGATCGCGGCGTCGAAGGTACTGACGCACGAATCGAACACTCCGGCGAGGCGATACTCGTGGCCGATGGACACCGTCATGGGGTAGTCGTCATGGACCAGCGCGAGCGCCCTATCCAGGTAGAAGGCGGCGCCGCGCACGTGCCACTTGTTGAGCCAGACCGCGAACGTGAAGTGCCTCATCGCGCTCGTAGGCTCGATCTGGATCGACTGCTCGAATTGCTTCATCGCTGCGTCCCGATCGCCACGCGTCGCGAGCGCGTGGCCGAGCGCTGCGTGCAGCGCTGCGCTCCCCGGACGCCTGGCGAGCCCGCGGGTTGCGATGGCGAGGGCGTCGTCCACACGGCCGTCGACGACGTATAGGTCGGCGATCTCCGCGGTGGCCTGGTCGGCGTCGGGCTCGACCTCGAGCTCCGCGCGGTAGGCTGCGAGGGCGGCGGCGCCATCGCCGAGCTTCTCGCAGGCCTGGCCGAGATCCCACAGTGCCATGGCATCCCGCGGAACGGCCTTTGCGGCCGCCTCGAAGCTCGCCCTCGCCCCCTCGTAGTCCCCGGCATCGAGCGCCCTGACGCCTACGGCGAGCTCGGGCGCATGGCCGGGCTCCGGCGCAGACGTGGCGGACGTTGCGGGTTGCGCGGCGGGTCTGCTCGCGGCGCAAGCCGCGACTGCGAACAGGACGGGAGCTAACAGAGCCGTTCTCGTGGACATCCTCTCTCCTTTCGAGCGCGGCGCACCGCGCGTGCAAGACGCTCTACACAGTGCGGGGCGCGCGCCTTCGATCCGCGTCCCCGTCGGCGGCAAGCGAGCCGTCATTCCGCGGGAGTCGCCGCAGCCACAGGGACCCTCTTCTCGACCGGCTCGCCCGCGAGCATCGGGTACACGACCCCCGCGGCGGCCGCTCCGGCGATGGGAGCGACCCAGAAGAGCCAGAGCTGCGCGAGCGCCCAGCCGCCGACGAACACGGCGGGCCCCGTCGAACGCGCCGGGTTCACCGAGAGGTTGGTGACCGGGATACCGACCAGGTGGATGAGGGTCAGGCCGAGGCCGATCGCGATCGGCGCGAAACCGGCCGGGGCGCGCTTGTCGGTCGCGCCGAGGATGATCATCAAGAAGGTGAACGTGAGGACGACCTCGGTCACCAGGCACGCCGTCATCGAGTAGCCGCCGGGCGAGTGGTCGGCGTAGCCGTTCGAGGCGAAGCCGCCCGTGAGGTCGAACCCGGTCTTGCCGCTCGCGATGACGTAGAGCGTCCCCGCCCCTGCGAGGCCGCCCATCACCTGCGCGAGCACGTAGGGCACGAGATCCCTGGCGGAGAAGCGTCGGGCGACGACGAGCCCAATCGAGACGGCGGGGTTCAGGTGACAGCCGGAGATGTGGCCGATCGCGTACGCCATCGTCAGGACCGTGAGCCCGAACGCCAGCGCCACGCCGAGCAGTCCGACCCCCACGTGCGGAAATCCAGCGGAGAGTACGGCCGTTCCGCAGCCTCCGAACACGAGCCAGAAGGTCCCGAGGAACTCCGCGGTCGCGCGCTTGGACAGGGGCATCATGTTCTCCTCATGGGTGCTCGTCGAACGGTCTCGGTGATGGCCCGGGTCTCTCGGGCGCCGAGCAAGCCAAACTGGACGCCCATCCCCCGTGAGCTCGTCCAGCGCACGGTGCCGGGGACGAGCAGCGGTTCGCCATGGCCAGGTAGGGTGAAGCCGGTCCACACGGCGGCGCCGAAGGCGGCCGGGCAGGAGGTCTCGACGAACATTCCGCCGAGCGAGATGTCCAGGGCGACGCCGGGGAGCTTCTGCCATGAGTCCCTGGCCGTGAACTCGACGGGCAAGCCAACGCGCCACCGACCGGAGGGACGCTGTTCGAGCGGGGATGCTTGGAGAGCGCTCATCGACACCTCCTCCGTCGTTGCGGAGCGACCGAACCGCCTGCGCGGCGCTCCTCGTGTTGGCAGTGTATCCCTATTCGGATAGTTGGTCGAGCCGGCTCCGGTCGGGTCTCCCGGAGAGGCAGCACGCAGGCACGGCGTTGCATTCATGAAGCAGCAGGTACCGCGGCGCGCTCGCGTGGGTCACGATGCGGGGCCTCAGCCGAGAAGTGCGATGCCGCCCCTTCACCGCGTCACCCATCCGACCGGGGAGTGACGCGCCGTACGATGCCCCGCGCGACCAGCCCCCTCAGGTGCCCGAAGCCCTTCAGCTCCTCGACGGACAAATCCACCTCCAGGACACTGGATCCCGAGCCCAGGTCTTCGAGGCACTGACGCTCCAGCGCATCACGGCAGTCGACGGCTCACCACCGGCCCCTTGTCGGGGCGCCTGTGACGACCGACCCGGGTCAATTGAACCACTGGCTCGGCGGCGGAATGTAGATGCCCCCTGGCCCCGTGCGCCTCGACGGGCCCTGCGAGGAGGCGGGCTGCCCCGACGGTGTGCTGGCGGACGCACGGGACGATGAGGGAACGGGAGGCGGTGGCAGGATCGACAGAGGAACGGCGCTCCCCGTGGCTTGCGTGGATGCGGCTGGCGACGTGCTCGGGAAAACCTGGCTCGCCGAGTCCGTCGAAGGAGGTGCAGCGGTCGAAACGGGCGCGCGCGATCCGGCTCCCGCCACCAGGGCGACGACCGTCGTCGTGACCGCGAGGAGGGCGACCGCGATCGTGAGCTGTCTTCGTGTCGCGGCCCGCACGAAGGCCCCGGGATCCGCGAGGGTGCGTCGGGCCGCCCCTGTCACGGCCTGGACGCCCGCCAGAAGCGACTCTCGGATGCGCCGAGCCACCGGGGTCGTCATTCCCCGGAGGGATTCGAGCGACGGCCGGGCTGCGCGCGCCTCGCGATGCTTGCGCTCGTTGACGTATCCGTCGATGGCCGACAGTAACTCGGCTGCGCTCGCGAAGCGGTCCTCGGGCAACTTGGCGAGCAGGCGCCTCACGATGGCTCCGATGCTTGGGTCCATGCTCCCTGCACCGGCCGACGGAAGCTCGGGCGCGCTCGCCATGACATGCTGACGCAGCAGGGTCACGGCCCCTCCTTGAAACGGACAGCGACCCGTCAGCATCTCGAACAGGATGACGCCGACGGAGTAGAGGTCGGAACGCTCGTCGACGTGCTGCCCGAGGGCTTGCTCGGGCGACATGTAGTCCGGCGTCCCGATGACGGCGCCCACCTTGGTCAATGGCTGCGCCTTCGCCGCCGTATCGACCCCCTCCAGTCCGACCAGCTTGGCGATGCCGAAGTCGAGGACTTTCACGAAGTCGGGATCGCCATCCCGTTCGATCAGCATGACGTTCTCGGGCTTCAGGTCGCGGTGCACGATGCCTCCTGCGTGTGCGGCACCGAGCCCCGAGACGATGCCTTCGAGGACGTGAAGCGCACGGGCTGGTTCGAGGGCTCCGGCGTCCAAGACGCTCCGCAGCGTGCGGCCGTTCACGTACTCCATGACGAGGAAGAAAGAGCCGTTCGGCATTCGCCCGAAGTCCGTGGCGGCGGCGACGTGCGGGCTCTGGATGTTGCCCGCTGCGACCGCTTCCCGCTCGAAGCGGGCGACCACCTCGGGCATCGACGACCACTCGGGCAACAGCACCTTGAGCGCGTGGGCCTTGCGAAGGTGCAGATGCTCGACGCGGTAGACGATCCCCATCCCGCCTTCGCCGAGCACCGCGTCGACGCGGTAGCGATCGGAGACGACCTCTCCGACCGAAAGGACGCCGGTCGAAGACGCCCGGTCAGGAGCGTCCATGACTACGGCCGCGCGTCATACGAGAAGAGTACCTCCGACCCCATTGATTGGTTCATGCCGGTGGAGTGGGCGCGGGTCGCACCAATGGGTGAGCCAATCCACGGGCTCGCGGTACTTGACCCGGTACGGCACAAAGCCGGTTCGGTGTGCGCTTCGTGCGCGAGAGCTCCATGGGAGGGTCGACGATGAGCATCGGTCGCAGGTCGTTCGTGGTGGTGGGGCTCTTGGCGTCGCTGGTCCTGGCTCCGCGTCCGGCCGCGGCCGACGGCGCGACCGCGTTCGCGGCCGGCTCGCTCATCATCCCGATGGACACCGACTACCAGGACGCCGGCATGCTCACGGCGTTCGGGCTGCTCGACAAGCTGCTGCGCGCGGGCGTCACGGTGAGCTGGGTCATCGAGCCGACCAAGACCTGCACCGTGACCGCGATGACGGGCAACGTCACGACGTACCAGTGCAGCCCGGTGGACATGACCGCGAGCGCAACGGACTTCAAGACGGGCACCGCGATCACCGCGCATGGTTACCGCGGCGGTCCGTTCGTCATCGACTCGACGCTGGCCGCGCAGGCAACTCCCATCATCCAGGCCTGGCAGGCGTCCAACACGAACGCCATGACGTTCACGAACGTCCACGTCGCGACCGCGGGGTTCACGGCGCCGGTCTCGCGAACCCTCCTGGTGGCCCCGCGCATCGCGGTGCTCGACGACATGAACGAGATGATCGCCTTCGGCTACCTCAACGCGGCGCTCATCCCCGACGAACAGGGCAAGGTCTGGAGCGACACGAGCGTCGACCTTTTGGCCGACACTGCGGTCGCCGGGACGACGGCGGATCCCCACGACGGGGCGCTCTTCGGCGGCGTGTCCGGCGGCCAGCCGCAGTACTGCGAGATCATGACGATGCACTGGAACATCGGCACCTCGACGATCCCCGCGGTCGTGGCCGAGATGGGGTCGTTCCTCCAGTACCCCGTACACGTCAACGCCGAGTGCCAGGCGGTCAACTCCGTCGAGGGCGAGCCGCCCGACGGCGGCCTGGCCGATTTCGTCACCACGAAAGGCTTCCAGTGGCCCGCGCCGATGCAGCCGACGTACGTGCAGTTCGCGAACTCGGCGCTGCCCTTTGCGCAGATGGACGGCGCCTTCCAGACGACGGGTGGCAGCGAGCCGGCCTACGCGCTCGCGCCGGGCTCGAGCTACTTCAACCAGGACATCGTGATGATTCGCGGCGCGGGGGACGCGGGCGTCGGCACGCAGGACCTGTGGATGACCGGGTACCCCAAGGGGGTGTGCGACATCGGCCAGGAGGGCTGTCAGGGGGGCGTCGGGAAGGTCAGCTACCTCGGCGGCCACCAGTACCAGTCGCAGACGCCCATCACGAAGAACCCGATGTCGCAGGGCGCGCGCCTCTTCCTCGATTCGCTCTACGAGGCGGGCTGCGTGACCTCCGAGGGGCAGCCGAACGTCAATCTTTCGAAGAGCGCGCCCACGGCGACCACGACGTCGAGCGTGACGTACACGATCGCCTACGGCAACTCGGGCAACGGCCCCGCCCTCGGCTTCGTGCTGACGGATCCGATCCCGACGGGCTCGACCTTCGTCTCGGCGACGAACGGGGGCACCTTCGCGGCCGGCACCGTGACCTGGAAGCTGGGCGACCTGCCGAGGGCCACGTTCGGGCAAGTGAGCTTCACGGTGACCTTGCCCTCGAAGGGCACGTACACCAACCAGGCCTCGAGCTCTTTCAAGGTGGGCCTCAGCACCCAGACGGCCCAGAGCAACCAGATCTCGACGGTGTGGGGCGCGTGCGCGTTGGACACGGACTGCCCCGCGCCCCAGGTCTGCGATCAGACGACGTCGGCGTGCGTGCAGTGCACGTCCAGCAAGCCTCAGAACTGCGTCAACGCGGGCTCGGGCGTCTGCCAGCCCGACGACACCTGCGGATGCACGCAGCCATCGGATTGCCCCGGCGGCGAGAGTTGCACGGCCGGCCAGTGTGTCGCCTCCGCGGCCGACGCGGGCAGCGATGGGGCATCCGTCGCGGACGCCGCCGGGACCGGCGACGCGGCGTCCGGCTCGGACGCGACCGTCGGCTCCGACGGCGCTGTCGCGGCGGACGCGACGACCGGCGACGCCACCCTGGGAGGAGACGGCTCGGGCGGGGACGCGACCGTGAGCGGGGATGCCTCGGGCTCCAGCAGCAGCGGCAGCGGCTCCAGCAGCAGCGGCAGCGGCTCCAGCTCGGGCAGTGGCTCCAGCTCGGGCAGCGGCTCCAGCTCGGGCAGCGGCGCCAGCTCGAGCGGGAGCGGGAGCGGCGGCTCGCACACCGACGCCGGCGCGGGTGAAGGCGGCGAGACCGACGACGCCGCCCCCGGTGCCAGCTCCGGGTGCGGCTGCTCGACGCCCGGCTCTCCGGTCGGCGCGTTCGGAGGCCTGGGCGGCGTGCTCTTCGCGCTCTTCGTCGCGACGTCACGCCGGAGGGCGCGTCGCTGAGGCCGCTGTCGGGAGCCATCACTGCCGCTCGGCCCGGGAGCCGAGCGGAATCACGACGCGCCTAGGCCACTTCGCGAACGAACGGCAGGGTGAATCGGAAGGTGGTGACCTCGCCCGGAACGCTCTCGGCCGAGATGTGGCCGCCCTGCGACTCGACGAGGCCCTTGGCGATGTAGAGGCCCAGCCCGAGCCCGTCGGCCGCGCCCGCCCGCGCGGCCGGAGTCCGATAGTAGCGGTCGAAGATTTTCGGTAGGTCCGCGGCACGGATCCCGGGTCCGAGGTTCGACACGGTCACGACGACCTCGCCGTGCGCCGGAAGCACCTCCACCCTCACCGTGGGTCCGGGTGGCGAGTACTTGAGGGCATTGCACAAGAGGTTGTCGAACACCTGCTCGACTCGAACGGGATCGGCCCAGACGCGGGGGACGACGCCGGCGGTCCGCAGGACGATGGTTCGATCGGAGGTCGCTGCCTGATGACGCTCGACCACCAGACTCGCGAGCGCGACGAGCTCGATGGCCTCGGGCCGCAACGGGAGACGCTTGGTATCGAGCTGCGAGACGTCCGCGAGGTCGCCGACCATGCGTTTCAACCTCTCGGCGGCGCAGCGCGTCTGCTCGAGTCCTCTGCGAAACCGCTCTGGCTCCAGCCTATCCAGCATTTGGTGAAGCATGTCGACGTAGCCCACGATGGTGTTGAGAGGCTGGCGCAAGTCGTGAGTCACGACCGCGGCCCACTCCTCGCGCAGCTGCTGCAGCTGCTTCATCGGCGAGATGTCTTCGTAGACGACGACCACGCCTTCGGGGATGCCGTTGTCTCGCTCGATCCGGGCCGCGCTCATGAGCACGGGCACCTCCCGTCCGTCCGGAGTGCGCAGCAGCATTTCCTGCGAGGCCAGAGCCTCACCGCGCATCGCGCGGCGGCTCGGCCATTGCTCCTCGGAGATCGGACGGCCCTCTGGCGTGCAGGCCGTGCCGAGCCAGCCGGGTGCGGGCACGGCTTCACGGGCGACGGACGCGCCGGCAATCTTCATGGCGCGGCGATTCGCGACGACCTCCGTGGTCGCGGCGTCGATGAAGACCAGCCCATGAGGCGCGTTCTCGACGATCGCCATGAACTTGAGGCGCTCGCGATCCGCCTGCTCGCGCAGGTGGCTCTGGTACACCGCCGCTCCGGCGTGCGCGCCGAGGAGCTCGATGGCTTGCCGGTCCTCGCGCGTGAAGTCGGCGCCGTTGTCCTTGTTGGCGACGTACAGACTTCCGACGTCGCGCCCCTGATAGCGAACGGGGATGCCGAGGAAGCTCTTGATGGAAGGATGGTTCAGCGGGGGCCAACCGAGGGACGCGGCCTGCTCCTTCGTCAACCCGCTGTAAACCCACGACTGGACCGGGTCGTCCACCGAGGGACCAATCCCGAGGGCCGCATACTGGGCGCTTGCCAGGTTGCGCGCCTCGTCGAGGATGCACTGCAGCGCGGGACCGAGCTCGAACCGAGTGGCTGCTCCCAGAGCGAGCCTTCCGACGCTCTCGAAGAGGCCGTGCAAACGGCGCTCCTCCTCGTAGAGCGCGGCGTTGAAGAGGCCGAACGCGAAGATCTCCGCGCACGTGCTCAACGCGAGCTCTTCTTGGGGGACGAGCTCGTGGCCGGCGGGTCGCGCCAAGCTCATCACGCCCACGAGCTGGCCCTGCGCCAGCAGCGGAATGGCCGCGATCGCGTTGCAGCCGGTGCGATCGAGCGTCTCGCAGTCGAGCACGTGATGGACCGTGCTTCTCGAGGCGACTTGCACCTGTCGACTCGAGGTCGCGCGACATACGACGAGAGGCGTGTCGTGGGGTAGGCGACGCATCGCAGAAGCAAGATCGTCGGGGAGATTGCGGTGACCGAGCAGGCGAAGCTCTTGCAACTCCTCTTCCCAGCGATGGACGGTCGCGCAGCACGCGCCCAGCGTGGAGACGCACTGGTCGAGCATGACGTCGACGACGGCCTGAAGCGAGAGCTCGTGAACGACCGCCGACGCGACCCGGGCGACCGCCCCGGTTCGGAGCGCCTCGATCTCCTCGCGCTCGGCGGCGCGGGCGGCTCGCTTTACCAGTCGCGCCGCACGAAAGGCGGCTTCGGACGCTCGCCCCTGGCCAGGGGCGCTCTTCTTCTCGTCCACCATCGGGGTCCCCCCGGACTATGTCGCGCTGCCTTCTCGTCTAGCGCTTTCGCTGGTTCTGTCACGCGAAATACGAGCACGAGCATGCTCGATGGCGTCACCCGAAATGCGAGCACGAGCGTGCGTCGATGGACGCGAATCCGACGGCCCAGCCGGTCATGTGCACCGGCACCACGTTCGGGTGCTCGAGCGAAGGTTACCGACTCGCCGACACGTGTCCCCGGTTCGTCGACACGTGGCCCGGCCTCTCCGGCGCCTGCAGCGGCAGGGGCTTCACCACCGCGGGGGGCGCCGCGGCGAGGGCGACGAGGCGCAGTCTCCGCACGGCCGACGCGTTGGCGCAGACCGCGACGATAAGCAGCGCGAGGAGGATGGGCGCGTGGTGGACCCACGGCACGTCGAAGCGCCACGCCATCTCGCCGGCGAAGGGCACCGTGGCGACGCCCACGCAGAGCACCGTCGCCCGTTCGGCCCGGCGCATCAGCCCGTCGGGCACGGCGACGCGCATGGCCTCGGCCTTCGCGCTGCCGTAGCTCACCATGAAGGAGCCCGCGAGGGCGCAGAGCACGAGGATGAGCATCGGCGCGCTGTCGTGAAAGAGGACGGCGAGGCCCGCGAGGATGAAGAACTCGCCGTAGCGATCGACGGCGGCGTCGAGGAGCGCGCCGCCCACCGAAGCGCTGTCCGTCCGCCGGGCGAGCATCCCGTCCACGGCGTCGCCGAGCGACGCGAAGAGGATGGCCGCGGTAGCCCAGCCGAACTGATCGAACGCGAGCGCTGCGCCCGCCACGAACCCGGCGACCAGCGAGACCACCGTCACCTCGTTCGCACGCACGCCGGCCGCGGCCAGCCCATCCACCAGCGGAGACAGCAGCCATGCGAGCAGCGACCGCCCTGCTTTGCGATACCGCTCCGTCGCGTGACCGTCCATCGCGTGCACCTCGATCGCTATGTGGCTTCGAGCCACTGCGTTGGACGTGCCATCGGCACGTAAATCCACGCAAAGCGGCCAAGTCCGCGAGATCAGAAGCGTCTCCCATGGCCTCGCCGGGCTCGGAGAAGGAAAGGGTCCGAGCGCGTGTCCCTCGGGGCGCAGCGAATTGGCCACAGTGGACGGTCAGGCGTGCACCTCTGCATTCGCGGCGCGAACCGGCGTTCGCTGCCGTGACGTGCCGGCCCTATCCTCCGGTCGATGCCTCCCCTCGACCTCGTGGACCTCGCTCGAGCTGCCGTCGCGGGCGACGACGCTGCGCTCTCGGCCTACTACGCCGCGCTTCAGTCGCACGTCTTCGGCGGCGAGGGGCACCTCGGCCGGCACCTCGGCGTCGAGGTCCTCTCGGTGGCGCGCGACGCGGTCACGATGCGGCTGCCCTGGCGACGGGAGCTACGGCGCGCCGGGGACATCTTCCACGGCGGAGCCATCATGGCGCTCGGGGACCACGTCGCGGGGTGCCTGTTCAACACCGACCCGCGCGTCGTCGCGTCGGAGTCGACCGGGCTCACGACCGACTTCAACATCTCGTTCCTGCGGGGCGCCGAGGCGGGGGAGGCCCTCGTGGGCACGGGGTCCGTTCTGCGCCGGGGCCGGAACGTGACCTTCATGCAGATCGACGTGCGCGGCGAGCGGTCGGGCCGCTCCGTCGCCACCTGCCGGACGACCTACCTCACCGTGCTCGCCGAGCGGGTCGGCCGCTGAGCCCCGTGCTCTCCCGGCGCGCCCTCCTCGCCGGCGCCGCGGCGGTGACGGGCCTCTGCGCGTCCGCGCCGGGTCGGGCCGACGTGGAGCCCGACTGGCGACCGCGGGACCTCGACGTGCGCGAGGTGCGCGTGCCGGGCGCTCTCAGCCAGCTCTTCGTCCTCGCCACGCCGCGGCACCTGGAGAGCTACGAGCGCGTGCCGCTCGCCGTGCTCCTTCACGGGCTCGGCGAGACGGGCGACGCGCGCATGGGGGCCTGGGCATGGCTCGAGCGCTACGGGCTCGGGACGTCGTACGACCGCCTCCGCGCGGCGGGCTCGATGCGCGGCCTGGTCCTCGCGTGTCCGTACATGCCGGACCTTCCCGTCGCCGACCCGCGCGCGTTCGACGAGTACGCCCGCTGGCTCGTGGAGACGGTCGTCCCCCGGGCGCGGCGCGAGGCGCCCGCGGCGTTCGACACGCCGGCCTACACGTACCTCGGCGGGTGCTCTCTCGGAGGGCACTTCTCGCTCGAGGTCCTGCTGCGGCGGCCCGGGGCGTTCGGCGCCTGGGCGGGCGTGCAGACCGCCATCGGCGAAGGGGCAGGGGAGCGGTACGCGGCGCGCCTCGCGCAGGCCGGACCCCACGAGCTCCTCGTGGAGACGAGCACCGGCGACCCGTTCCGCGCCGGCAACGAGGCCCTGTCGCGCGCGCTCACGCGTGCGGGCGTCGGGAGTACCTTCGTCGAGCTGCCCGGGCCCCACGACCAGCCGTGGCTGCGTCGATCCGGCACGGCGAGAATGTTGTCCTGGCTCGACGCTCTGCCCCGCCCCGAGCGCCGTCCCGACCCGCCGGAACGCTACGCCGCGCCGCGGTGAAGGCCCCGGAGGGGGCAGCGCGACCGTGCTTTCCAGGTTGCCCTGGACCCCACGGCGCCGTAACAATCACGCCCATGGACAAGACGCTTCGCTGCACCGTCTGCACCTGGCGCGGCACCTGGGCCGAGGCCGCGGCCACGCGCGTGCAGCCGCAGCCGCTCGCTCCCCAGCTCGAGGACATCCAGCGCGCCTACGAGGAGAAGCAGCTCGAGGACGAGCAGCTCGGGGGCCACCGCCCGCCGCCTTGCCCCGTGTGCGGCCATCACACCATCGCGGTCAAGCTGCACCGCTCGCACGCCGCGACCTGAGCGCGCCGGCCGCCGGCCGCTCGCCCGGCTACGGCACCAGCTCCACGAGCAGCCGCGTCCGCCCGACGAGCAGCTCGTCGCCCGCGACGAGCTCCTGCTCGCCCTTGATGCGGACGAAGACGCCCGTGCGCGACCCGAGGTCCGTGAGGAGGATCGTCCCCGCCTGCTCCTCGATGAGGCAGTGCTGCTCGCTGACGAGCGGATCGCTCGGGAAGACGAAGTCGCCGTAGGCGCTGCCGATCTGCAGCGTCGTCCCGCGGGCGAGGACGCACGCGCCGAGCCCTCCGCCGACGAAGATCTGCACGACGCGGAACGACGAGAGCCACTTCGGCGACGAATAGAAGTACGTGGGCCCCGGGTCCGGGCCGTCCTTCGGGACGGGGTTGCGCTCGACGCGCAGCAGCTGGTCGCCGACGATGAACTCGTCCCCCGGGCCGAGCTCGACGGCGGACTTGATGCGCAGAAAGACGCCGTTGCCCGCCTCGAAGTCGTGCAGCCACAGGCGGCCGTTGCGGTAGCGGACGGCGGCCTCGCGCGGATGGCAGAACGGCTCGTTGGGGAGGACGATGCCGCCCGCCGAGCCGATGATGGCCTCCGTTCCCTTGGGCTGGTACACGGCCGGACCGCCGCCCATGCTGCGCACGACGCTCAGCTTGAAGTAGACCCGCTGGCTCTCGACGGCGGGTCCCGACGGCGCGGGCGCCGGCACGTCGGGCGCGGAGGTCCGCTCGGTCTCGCCGTCGGCCATGACGCGCGACTTCTTCTGCGTCGCGAGCCTCTGGACGTCGACCTTCGGCGGGAAATCGAGCACCTCCATGCCGCCGAGGGCCCGCCCCTCGATGATCTCGTCGAAGCGCCCATCGCGGAGCGACAGCGCCATCTCGAGCTGCTGGCTCTTCATCAGCTGGCGCACGAAGGGGGCCACGTCGTCGCGCTTCACGTGCTCGGCGTACGACCGCTTGTGGCTCTTGATGACGCGCCCGCCGTCGGCGAAGAGGTGCGTGATGATGTGCGGCTTGCCGAGGCCGCTGTCCTCGGTCTGGATGTGGAAGGTCTGGGCCTTGTACTTGACGTTGTTGTTGAACCCGACCTGGGCCCGCAGGAACGCGGGGCGCACCATTTCTTGCTCGAGCTTCGCCAGCTCCTCGGCCGTCCAGCGGCGGATGGCCTCGTCGAGGGGCCCCTGCTCGCTCGCGACGCCCTCCATCCGCTCGAAGGCGAGCCGGGCGACGCTGGCCGAGGGATCGATGCGGAGCGCTTCGGCGAGGAGCTCCTGCCCTTCGGGATCGTTCGGGCCGTTCGTGGCCCAGACCGCGAGCAAGGCGACCGCGTCATCCGGGCGTCCCTTGTCCATCAACCACTTGGCGACGCGCGCGGCGCTGGAGCGAGCCGGGGTCGGACCGGATACCATCGCCGTCCATCATCCCCGCGGGCGCCACACGCGTGCAAGTACCCTTCTCGAGATTCCCTGTGGAATGGGCGCGCCCTCGTCGCCCACGGTCGCGCTCGCAGCGCGGCGCGGCGAGGGCATCCGAGCGGCACACGCCTCGTCGCGTCCCCGCGGCGCTCCTCGTGGCAGCCGGATGCGACCTGGCCGTCGGGGCAGTCCTCCGAGCGTCGTGACGCCCTCTCCTTCTCGGCGTGCCGTCCCTCGCGCCCGGCGCCGGGACGTCTGGAAGACCCACGCGGTCCCCATCTCGTGACACGGGATCACTCGAGGTCGATGCGGAGTCGACAGGTCGGGATCCCGTGGCCCATGACTGAGACATGGGAGCACGAGGTCTCGGCGCGCGATCGAATGTCAGTGATACGCTGACCCACGCGGGTGATCCAGTGGCACCAAGACTCGATGTCCGGTCCACTCCACCCGGCTGGAGGTCACGTGGGCAAGCGATCGGCGGGATTTGGTCTGGCACTGACGCGGGTGCGGGCGGCGCTCGGGCTCTCGCAGGAGAGCTTCGGCGCACGGATCGGCGTGTCGCGTCGCACGCTGACGCGCTGGGAGATCTACGACGAGCTCCCGCCCGTCGGGCAGCGAAAGCACCTCGCGACGTCCCTGCCCGACGCTCCGCCGGAGCTGCGCGCGGCGCTCGTCCGAACGCTGCAGCTCGATGACGCCTTCATCGCCCCTCTCGTCGAACCGCCGCCCGCGCCTGCCCCGTCGACCGCCGCGCTCGACGGCGCGTTCCTCGCGCTCTGCGAGCAGGTCGAGCTCGCACCCGGCCGGATGCGCGCCGGCCTCGTCGCGTTCCTCCGTCGCGCCGAGGCGATGGGCCTCTCGCTCGAAGCCACCCGCGCCGGCCTCGAGCCGAAGCCGGCAAGACGCCCGCTGCGACCCTGAGAGATCGACGCGGAGGCGCGGAGCAGAGCGGAGGCCGCGGAGTGTGTTGGCGCCCTCCTTCTCTTCTCCGCGTCTCCGCGTCAAAAAATAGTCGGGTGTCGGGGGACTACGCTTTGCGCCCGATGGTCACCCAGAGGCCGCCTTCGTGGGCGAGGGACTTCATCCAGGCGAGCTGCGCCATCCAGTTTTCGAAGCCCCAGTCGTCGTCGGCTTCCTGGAAGAGGGCGTCGTCCTCCAGCGTCTCGGCGGCGAAGAGCGAGTCGGGGTAGGTGCGCAGGTACTCGACGCCGCTCTCGCGGAACCATCGCTGCACCTCGCGCGTCGTGTGACGGTGCTCCTCGGGGTGCATGTACTGGTCGCGCAGCCACGCTTCGCGGCGCTCGGGCTCGCCGGCGCGGTCGCGCAATACGGGATCGAGCGGCACCCACTTGAAGCCCGAGAGGCGGCCGACGGCGCGCCGGAGGCGATGCGGGATGCGCGCCCAGGTGTTGTAGAGGCCGAGCACCACGATGCCTCCCGGCTTGGCCAGGCGCGCGAGGGCGGCGAACGAGGCGCGCGGATCGGGCGTGTGGTGCAGGACTCCGGACGAATAGACGACGTCGAACGCGCCCTCGCGGAGGCCGGCGCGGCGCAGATCCGTCTCGACGAAGCGCACCTTGTCGACGCCGAAGCGTCGCGCCGCGGCCGCCCCGAGCGAGAGCGAGGCGCGCGTCAGGTCGGCCCCGACGACGACGCGGTCGGCGGTCGCGAGAAAGAGCGACATCTGCCCGGTGCCGCAGCCCACCTCGACGACGCTCGCGTCGCCGGGGATGGCGCGGTCGAGCAGCTTGGCGAACTCGCTCCGCCCGGCGCGGGCGCGGAGCGAGCCGAGGCTGTCGCGCGGCGGGTAACCCGGAAAGGGCGCCACCGTGTAGAAGCCGCGCACGGTCTCGGTCGCCCCGTCGCTCGGGACGCGCAGATCGGGGATCCCGTCACGCACCTCGTAGCCCGCGTCGCACTTCGCGCAGACGAGGCGCGCGTCGCGCTCGCGGAGATCCCCCCGGCACGCGGGGCAGACGAGGAGCTCGAGCGAGCGCACCAAGAGGAGCCCCTTAGACGGCCGCGCGCGATGGTCGATCATGCGCCACCGGTGCCGCGCCAGCGGCATCAGCACCGCGAGCGTGAGCGAGCGGTGAGCGACGAAGCTCGTGGCACCGAGACGGCTTGTCGAGCGATGGACGGCTCACCGCTCGCTGACGCTCGCGGTGCTGACGGCGGCTACGCCGCGCGTCCGAGATCCATCGAGAGTCGTGCTCGGCCATTTGGAAGATCGCGTCGCCATCTAGAAGATCGTGTAGATGAACGGCGCGAGGACCTCGACCGTGCTCGCGAGCACGAGCACGAGGCCCGTGATGCACAGGAACACGACGAGCGGCACGAGCCAGCGGTTCCGGTCCTTGTTCTTCCACATCCCGCCCACGAAGTCGGCGATGGACGGGACCGCGCTCCCCACCACCGTCAGGCCGCGGCGGATCTTCCCTTTGCGCTTCAGGCTCACTCGGCAGCCTCCTTCGACTCGTTCTCCGTGGGGCGCTCTCCCGCGGCTCGTTCCTTCGTCACGACGTACCTCCCTGCGACGAGCAGATCGATGCCGCAGCGCCGGAAGGTCGAGTACCCCTCGACGGCGCGGTTGACGATCGGCTCGCCCGCCAGGTTGAACGACGTGTTGAGGATGACCGGCACCCCGGAGACGCGCCCGTACGCCTCGAGCAGCGCGTGAAAGCGCGGCGAGCCGTCCCTGTCCACCGTCTGCACGCGCGCGGTGCCGTCGACGTGCGTCACGGCGGCGAGCTTCGCGCGGTGCTCTTCGCGGACCGGGAAGACCCCCGACATGAAGCGGGCCATGCGCTCGCCTCCCGGGGGCAGGTCGAAGTACGTGCTCGCGTGCTCGGTCGGCACCGCGGGGGCGAAGGGGCGGAACTCCTCGCGGAACTTGATGCTCTTGTTGAGCCGGTCGCGCTGCTCGGCGGTGTGCGGCGCCGACAGGATGCTGCGGCTCCCGAGCGCGCGCGGGCCGAATTCGGTGCGGCCGTCCATCCAGCCGACGATCTTGCCGTCGTGGAGCTGCCGGGCGAGGTGGTCGAAGAGCTCGGTGTCGGTCGCGGTCTCGGTGAGCGTGAGGCCGTCCTCGCGGGCGATGCGCGCGAGGTCGTCGGGCGCGATGTCCGGACCCCAGTACGGGTGGTCGGGAAAGTCGCGGTCGGGCTGCCCGAAGTGCACGCGGTCGGCGAGGAGCGCCGCGCCGAGGGCGCACCCCGCGTCGCCCGGCGACGGAGGGACGAAGACCCGCTCGAAGCCGCACTCGCGCAGGATGCGCGCGTTGCACACGCCGTTGAGGGCGACCCCGCCGCCGAGGCAGAGGTCGGGCAGCTTCGTCTCGTCGTGAAGGCGCGTGCACATGTCGACGAGGATCTCTTCGAGCACGTGCTGCACGCTCGACGCGATGTCGGCGAAGCGGCGCCCCTCGTCGGTCGTCGGATCGAGCGGCTCCCAAGGGGCGCGCGGCTCGCCGAAGAGCTCGATGAAGTGCTTGCTGTACGAGCGCTTCGCCGTCGTCTGGTACTCGAAGAAGCGCATGACGAGCTGGAACGCCCCGTCGCCCGTGCGCTGGATGACCTTGCGCACGTCGTCCGCGTAGCGGGGCGTGCCGAACGACGCGAGCCCCATCACCTTGTACTCGCCCTCGTTCACCTGGAAGCCGAGGAACGCGGTGAACGTCGAGTAGAGCATCCCGAGCGAGTGCGGGAAGCGGATCTCCCGCAAGAGGTCGACCGTCGTCTTCTCCGGCGTCCGCTTGCCGCGGCCGACCGAGAGCGTCGCCCACTCGCCCACGCCGTCCGCCGTGAGGATGGCGGCCTCCTTGGTGGGCGCGGTGAGGAACGCCGCGGCGGCGTGCGAAAGGTGGTGCTCGGAGAAGAGGATCTTGCTCGCGGGGACGCCGAGCCAGCTCTTGATGAGGCCCTTCACCCAGAGCTTCTCGCCGAGGGTGTTCTTCATCGCCTGAGGGAAGCTCGAGAAGGTGCGCGGCCACTCGCGGAGCGCCATCGTGAGGATGCGCTCGAACTTGAGCATCGGCTTCTCGTAGAAGACCACCGCGTCGAGCTCTTCGGCCTCGAGGCCCCCGCGCTCGAGGCAGTGCTCGATGGCCGCGACCGGGAACGCCGCGTCGTTCTTGTGGCGCGAGAGGCGCTCTTCCTGGACCGCGGCGACGGGCATCCCGTCGACGAGCAAGGCGGCCGCGGAGTCGTGGTAGTGCGCCGAGATCCCCAGGATGCGCATCAGTACTGCGTCCCCAACCTGTGGGCCTTTCCGTCGGAGCTCGTCCACCCCTGCGCCTCACGGCGGCCCGCGCGCTTGGCGGCCCACGCGAAGACGGGGAGGACGATGAAGTACTGCACCGTGAGGATGACCGCGCCCATGACGCTCGCGAACGCGGCCGCGAAGCGGAGGTAAACCTTCCAGATCCGGTGAAGCCGCGCGGTCCACAGGCGGAGGCCATGGCGTCGCGGCGACACGCGCTCGAGCTGCTTTCGCGTGTAGTTCATGTGAAACGCCTCGTCGCGGAGGATGCTCTCGAACACCTCGCGCGTTTCCCGATCCTTCGTGAGCACCTCACGGTAAACGGCGAACCGCATCGCCGCGGCCCGCTCGCTGAGGTGCAAGAACGCGAGCAGCGTGTCGTCCCGCTCGCGGTCGACGTCGAGATCATCGAGCCCGCGCTCGCCGGGGGCGAGCCAGTTGGCCTCGCCGCCGGCCACCTGCCGCGGCAGGGCGGCCAGCATGATGCGCCCGCGCGTGCGGAACATCTCGGCGTGGCGTAGCTCGTCCATCGCATGGCGGAGGTAGAGCCGTCGCAGCAAGCCGTCGCCCGTGAGCTCCGCGGCGCGCGCGATGTCGCGGCCTCCGTCGGCCTCGGTCTCGGCGAAGCGAAGGAGCTTGTGCGCGCAGCGGTGCGCGTCGGACCACACCCACCGGTGGATCGGCTTGAGGACCGTGTCGACACCCGTCGCGCGGATGTGGATCGGCTTCAACGAGGCGGTCTGAGCTTCGGCGTCCCCCATTGACGGGCTGGACCTTACGATAAAACCGGGCTCGTCACCACCCGACCGAGGTCTCCCGCGACCCTCCGGTCGAGGTGAAAAGGGTCACCGCGGGGGGGAGCAGACGTAGCTCTCGGCGCGCTGCCGATCGCCGGTCCCCGTCCACGTGGCCTGCTGGGGGAAGGGACACAGGGGGCGCGTCCGGACGACCGAGTTGCCGGGATTGTCGTCCACGAACTTCGTGGCGAGCAGCCTGGCGGGCGGAGTGCCGTGCTCGACCCATGCCGTGATGGCGTCGCGGGTCGCGAGCACGTTGGGCCCGCGTCCTCCCTCGCAGTGGAGCATGCCGGGGGCCATGAAGAGCCGGTAGAACGCGCTCGTGTCGCCCATCTTCGCCTGGACGCGCTCGTGGTAGGCGACCGAGCCGCGCGGCGCGAGCACCGCGTCCTCCCAGCCCTGGTAGTGAATCAGCTTGCCGCCGTGCCTCGCGAAGGCGCCGAGGTCGGTCGCGGCGGGGTCCACGATGGCGGAGATCCGGGCGTCGGTCGTCGCGACGTCCCCGTCGAAGTCGAGGCGTCGGAGATCGTACTTGGGGTCCCCGAAGACCATCGAGGCGAAGAAGGTCTGGCCGAGGAGGTACTCGCCGGTCTTTCCGGCCGCGCCGGGCGCGCCGCCCGCGATCCAGAAGGACCAGCCGTCCGGCTCGGGCCCGTGGGGCTCGGCCTCGGCGCCGGGCTCGAAGCCCGGCTCGAGGAGCTCGCCCGTCCGCGGGTTTCGCGGGCCCGCGTAGATCTTCCGGAGCGCCGTCACCTGAGCGTCGGTGAGGCACTTCGGCGTGTCCGCGCCCTTGCAACGCAAGCTCGCCGGATCGAAGCGGCAGGCGAGCGGGTCCTCGACGACGCCGTCTTCGTCCCCGCACGCGGCGAGCGCCGCTGCTTCGATGGCCTCGAGCTTGGCCCTCGGGATGTAGCTCGCGGGCGTCGCCTCGAGCGCCTGGACGTTCCACGCGAAGCCGAGGAGGACGTGCGTGAAGGCGACGGTCGGCGCGCCCGCGACGATGCCGTCGAAGTCGTCGGGATAGCGCTGGGCCTGAATCAGCGCCTCGCGCCCGCCGGTGGAGCACCCGCTGAAGTACGAGAACCTCGGCGCCCGGCCCGTGTGGGCCTCGATGATGGCGCGCGCCGCGTCGTGGGTCTCTTTCACGGCGCGGTAGCCGAAGTCGATGACCTTCTCGGGATGCCCGAGCGCCCAGCTCGCGTCGGCCGGGCCGGCCTCGTGGCCGTCGTCGGTGCCCGCGGCGGCAAAGCCGGCGGCGAGCGGGACGAAGACGTCGCCCTCGTGGATCTTGCCGGCGAAGGCCCCGTTGCCGACCTGCTCGTAGCGTCCGTTCCAGGCTTCGCCCTCCGGGATGGCGACCTCGAAGCGAATCTCGGAGTCGGCGGTCGGGCGCGAGACGCCGAGCACGCGGCAGTGCCGAGGGAGGCGCAGCGGCGGGCGCTCTGCGCCCGAAGGCCCCGGATTGGCGAAGTCGGAGGCCTCGACGAGGCGGGTCTCGGTGACCGTGACGTGGGGAAGGCGGAGGCGGGTCAGGTCCTCGCAGCGGACCGGCTCGAGCGCCGTCGCGGCCGGAGCGGGGGTCGCCGGCGGAGGCGAGAGGGGAGCGGGTGGTCCGCTCGGCGCCACGGCGTCGTGACAGGCGACCAGAGCGAGGATGAGGAGGCAGAGGGCGCGGCGCATCACGGCGTCGCCGGTATGGATGCGCCCGGCGGACGAAGGCTTGGGTTATCGCGCCTTGCCGAGCACCGCCAGCGCCGTCCGCATCTGAACGTCCTCTCCCACGCGCTTCACCGCGTCGGGCTCCATCTGGGCCTTCTGCGTCGCGTCGTCGGCCTGGTCCACCTCGACGTCCGGCGCCATCCCCGTGCCGTCGAAGCTCCGGCCGGAGGGCGAGGAGAAGACCGCCATCGTGAACTTGATGGCGTAGCCGTTCGGCAAGTCGTCCACGCGCTGCACGGTCCACTTGCCCTTCGTCTTGCTGCCCACCACCGTCGCGTTCCGCAGCTCGTGCAACGCGGCCGCGACGAGCTCCGAGCTCGACGCCGTGTCGTGGTCCACGAGCACCGCGATCGGTCCCTCGAGGGCGACCGGGGTCGTCTTCGGCACGATGGGCTCGACGGTGCCCCGCTTGCTCAGCTTCGCCACCGTCGATCCGGCCGGCACGAGCTCGCCCACCGCCGCCACCGCGTCGTCGAACGAACCCCCCGGGCTGTGGCGAACGTCGACGACGAGCCCGTGCGCCCCCTTCGAGGCCAGATCCGTCAGCGCGTCCTGGAGCTCCTGCGGCGTCTTCATGTTGAAGCCGGGGATCCTCACGTACCCGACGTCCCCGCCGACCAACATGTGGCTCACCTGGTCGAAGACCACGCGCTGGCGGACGAGCGGGACGCTCACGAGCTTGTCGCCGCGGAGGATGCTCAGCGTCACCGTCTCGCCCGCCTTGCCGCGGATGTCGGCCACCGCGTCGTGGAGCGTGAGGCCGCGATAGAGCCTCCCGTTGACGGTGACGATCCGGTCGGGGGGCGCGACGCCCGCGCGCTCGGCGGGCGAGCCCGGGTACACGCGCTGGACGTCGATGTAGCCGGTGGCGGGGTCCATCTCGACCCCGATGCCGACGCCGACGATCTCGCCTTGCAGATCGCTGCGCAGCTCGGCGAGCTCGGAGGGCGCGAGCAGGCGGTTCCACTTGCGCATCTTCGGGTCGACGCGCTCGAGCATCCCGGCCACGGCGGCGCGGTAGAGATCGTCCTCGCTGATGCCCGTGTCGTAGTAGCCCGCGAGGAGCGCCTTCTTCGCCTCCTCGAAGTTGCGAGCGGACTCGGTGAACTTCTCGGCCGGGACGGAGGTCTCGTCGTCCTCGCAGCCGGGGCGCGCGGCCCCTGCGGCCGCGAGCGCGATCGCAGGGGCCGGGGCGGCGCCCACCGTCGCCGCGCCCGAGGCGGGACCCGTCTGACCGGAAGGCGAGGGGGGCTGCGAGCAGGCGAGGAGCACGGACGGTACGAGCAGGAGCGAGCGGCGGTTCATGGGCGGGGTGTCCTCTCGGATCAGTAGATGGTGAGGCTCTCGGCGGAGGGACGGGCGCTGTCGACGCGCTCGGCGGTACGGGCAGCGGGGCCCGGATGAATCGCGTGGGCGAGCGTCGGCCCGAGCGCGGTGGCGAGGACGACGGCGGCCGCGACGGCGAGCGTCTGGTAGAGCGGGACGGGCCTCGCGAACCAGCGGCCGACGCGGCGCGCGGGCGTGGGGCGGAAGCGGGCCTGCACCGCGGCCCGAAGGCGCAGGCGCGCCGCCTCGCTGGGCACTTCGTCCTCGGCGTCGCCGCGGTCGACGTGCGCCTTCAGCGCGAGGTACGTCCGAAGACACGTCGTGCAGACGACGAGGTGCCCTTCCACCTCGGCCCGCTCCTCGTCCGAGACGGTGGCGAAGTGGTATCCGATGAGGTGACCCTGAATCAGCGTGCAGTCCATGGTTTGAGCTCTTCGCGGAGTACGTTGACCATCTGGTTCATGCGTGACTTGAGCGTGCCGAGAGGGATGTTGAGGACGACGGCCATCTCCTCGTAACTGAGGCCCGACGAGCGGAGGTGGTAGATCTCCGAGAGCGGGGACGGCAGACGCGCCACCGCGCCGTCGAGGGCGCGGAGCATCTGGCCCTGGTGGGCGCGCTCGTCGGCGGCGGGCGGGGGCTCGTCGGCGAGTGGGGCGAGCTTGGCCATGGCCGCGTCCCCGCGGCCGTCGGAACGGACCCGGTTGAGCACGAGGTTGCGGGCGATGCGGAAGAGCCAGGCGCGGAAGCTCCCGCGGTCGAAGACGACCTCGTCGCTTTCCAGTGCGGCGAGCAAAGACTCGTGAAACACGTCCTCCGCGTCGGCGCGGGTCGGCAGCTGAGGGCGCAAGAAGCCGAAGAGCCGTCGGGCGTAGCGGGCATAAAGGTCGTCGAAGGCGACCATGTCGCCGCGCTTCACGCGGGCGTAGAGGGCCTCGTCCGAGTCCATCGACCTCCTGTTAAACACCGATCGGCCCGAAAGGTTCTGGGAGCTATCCTACGCGGCCCCGTGGAACCCCTTCGCGCCGACCCGTGCCCGCCGAAGACCCGCTCCGATCTCGAGTGGGGCCGGGTGCTCACTGCCCTCGCCGAGCGCTGCGCCGGACCGCTCGGAAGGGAGCTCGCCCTGGCGCTTCCTTTTGCGGCCACGCGGGACGAGGCACGCGCGCTCCTCGCGCAGGCCGCCGAGGCGACGCGTCTGCTGGAGCTCGGGCGACCGCTGCCCGCGGGGGACGTGGACGACGTGCGGGAGGCGATCGAGCGAGCCCGCGTGGGAGGCGTCCTCGCGCCGGCGGAGCTCCGGGCCGTCGGCCGTTTGCTCGGCGCGGCCCGGGCGCTGCGGCGTTTCCTCGCGTCGCGGCGGACGGAGCTGCCCGCGCTCTACGATGCGTGCTCGACCGATCCGACCCTCGACGAGGTGGCCGACGAGATCACCGGGAGCTTCGATGCCGACGGGACTCTGGCCGATCGCGCCAGCCCGCGCCTTCGCGAGCTGCGCGGCGAGTGGCACGCGGCGCGCCAGCGGATGCTCTCGCGCATGGAAGACATGATGGCGCGCTACGAGGGCGTCCTTCAGGACCGCTTCGTGACCGAGCGCGAGGGGCGGTGGGTGCTCCCCGTGCGGAGCGACGCGCACGAGCGCTTCCCGGGGATCGTGCACGCCACGAGCTCGAGCGGGTCGACCCTGTTCGTCGAGCCGCGCGCGGTCGTCCCGATGGGCAACCGCCTCAAGGTGCTCGAGGCGGACGTCAAGCGCGAGGAAGAAGCGGTCTACGCGAAGCTGTCGGCGCTCGTGTCCGACGCGCTCCCGAGCGTCGACGCGGCCGCGCAGGCGCTCGCGCTGGCCGACGTGCGCGCGGCGACGGCGAAGCTGGCGCGCGACCAGTCGCTGGTCTTCCCGGAGATCGTCGACGAGCCGCGCCTCGATCTGAAGCGCGCGAGGCACCTGCTGCTGGCGCTGGATCTGCCGAGCGTCGTCCCGAGCGATCTCGTGCTGCAGGCCGAGCGCGCGATCGTCGTCAGCGGTCCCAACGCGGGCGGCAAGACGGTCGCCCTGAAGACGATGGGGCTCGCGGCCCTGATGGTGCGTGCCGGCATGCCCGTGCCGTGCGGCGACGGGAGCACCATCGGTCTCTTCGACGTGGTGCTGACCGACGTGGGCGACGATCAGAGTCTGCAGAAGAACCTGTCGACGTTCAGCGCGCACATCTCGAACCTCGCCGAGATCCTGCTGGAGACGACCCGCGGCGCGCTCGTGCTGCTCGACGAGCTGGCTGGCGGCACGGACCCTCGCGAGGGCGAGGCGCTGGCGGCGGGAGTGCTCGACAGCCTGTGCGCGCGTGGCGGGGCGGTGGCGGCGACGACGCACTACGAGGGCCTCAAGGCGCTGGCGCTCGCCGACTCTCGGTTCGTGAACGCGAGCGTCGGGTTCGACATCGCGACGATGACGCCGACGTTCCGGCTCGCGATGGGGGTGCCCGGCAGCTCGAGCGCGCTGGCCGTGGCGCGCCGCTTCGGGATGCCGTCGACCGTCATCGAGCGGGCCGAGCGATTCCTCACGCGCGAGGACCAGAACTTCGAGGTCGTGGTCAAGAGGCTGCACGACGAGCGGGCGGCGCTGGAGCTCGCGCGCGCCGCAGCCGAGGAGCGCGAGCAGGAAGCGCGGGTGCTGAGGACCCGTCTCGAGGGCGAGCTCGAGATGGCGCGGAGCCGCGAGAAGCGCGCGCTGGGGGAAGAAGCGCGCGAGCTGATGGACCGGCTTCGCCGGGCGCGCGAGGATCTGCGAGGGGCGCAGGCGAGGCTGCGCGCGAAGAAGATCGATCCCGAGGCGCTGCGCGAGGCCGAGCGGGCGGTGGAGAGGGTGTCGGGCGAGGTCGCGATCGGGGGCGCGCTGGAGCCGCTCGTCGTGAACGTGGGAGAGACGGAGCGGGCGCCGGTGCGCGCGGCGGACCTGCGCCGCGGCTCGCGCGTCTGGGTGCAGCGCCTGCGCGCCGAGGCCGAGGTGGTCGAGGTCCTCCTCGGGGGCGAGCAGGTGCGTGTGGCGGCGGGACCGTTGAAGCTCACGGTGGCGGTCGGCGATCTCCGCGCGGGGGTTCCGGCCGAGGCTCCGTCCCGCCCTGCGCTCCGGGCGCTCAGTGGCCGGGGGCAGCCGCCGGCCGTCCCCGAGGAGCCGCTCATCCAGACGCGCGACAACACCTGCGACCTGCGAGGCCTGCGGGTCGACGACGCGGTCGCGATGGCGACGACCTTCCTCGATCGCGCGCTCGGCGAGGGCCAGCGCGCCGTGTTCCTGCTTCATGGGCACGGAACCGGCGCGCTGCGCGAAGCGATCCGCGAAGAGCTCGGGCGGACCCGCTACGTCGCGCGCTTCCGTTCGGCCGAGCGCGACCAGGGCGGGGACGGAGTCACCGTCGTCTGGCTCGCGTGAGCCTCAGGCGACGGCGACCGGGACGGGGGGCGTCGCCTGCGGGCGCGGGGCCGGCTTCTCTTCCAGCGCCGCGTCGATGACCTGCTCCATCCGGCCGACGAAGACGAAGTCGAGGTTCTGCTTCACCTCGTCGGGCACCTCGTCGAGATCCGCGCGGTTTCTCTCGGGGACGACGATCCGCTTGATGCCCGCGCGGTGCGCCGCGAGGACCTTCTCCTTCAGCCCTCCGATGGGGAGCACGCGGCCCCGCAGCGTGATCTCGCCCGTCATGGCCACGTCGTGCCGCACGCGGATCCCCGTCAGCAGGGAGACCAGCGCCGTCAGCAGCGTCACACCCGCGCTCGGCCCGTCCTTGGGCATCGCGCCGGCCGGGACGTGGATGTGGAGATCGACCGTGTCGAGGAAGTCCTTCGCGACGCCGAAGCGATCGGCGTTCGCCCGCACGTAGCTGAGCGCGGCCTGCGCGCTCTCCTTCATCACGTCGCCGAGCTGACCGGTGAGCGTGAGCTTGCCCTTGCCGGGCATCTTGGTCGCCTCGACGAAGAGGATGGAGCCGCCGACCGGCGTCCACGCGAGGCCCGTCGCCACGCCCGGATCCTCCGTGCGCTCGGCGACCTCGCTCGTGAACTTCGCCTGCCCGAGGTAAGCGCGGACCTCGTCGTCCGTCCGGACGACGACCTTCTCGGGAGCCGTCCCCTCGGCGACCTTCACCACGACGCCGCGCACGATGGCGGCGATCTGCCGCTCGAGCGATCGAACCCCGGCCTCCCGGGTGTACCGGTCGATGACGATCTCGAGCGCCTCGTCGGTGATGTCGATCTGCTCGGTGGTCACGCCGTGCTCCCCGAGCTGCTTCGGCAAGAGGTGCCGCTTCGCGATGGAGAGCTTCTCGTTGCGCGTGTAGCCGGCGATCTCGATGACCTCCATGCGGTCGCGCAGCGGCCCCGGGATCGTGTCGGCCACGTTCGCCGTGGCGACGAAGACGACGTTCGAGAGATCGTAGGGGATCTCGAGGTAATGGTCGGCGAACGTGCCGTTCTGCTCGGGGTCGAGCACCTCGAGCAGCGCCGACGACGGGTCGCCCCGGAAGTCGTTGCCCAGCTTGTCGACCTCGTCGAGCATGAAGACGGGGCTCGCCGTGCCGGCCTTCTTCATCCCCTGGATGATCTGCCCGGGAAGAGCCCCGATGTACGTGCGGCGGTGGCCGCGGATCTGCGCCTCGTCGTGCACTCCGCCGAGCGAGATCCGGACGAACTCGCGGCCGAGCGCGCGGGCGATCGACTTGCCGAGCGACGTCTTGCCGACGCCCGGGGGGCCGATGAGGCAGAGGATGGGTCCCTTGGTCTTCGCGGGTCCGGTCTCGCCGTCGGCCGGCTTGGCGCTCTTGAGCTTGCGGATGGCGAGGTACTCGAGGATGCGCCGCTTGACCTTCTGGAGGCCATAATGGTCCGCGTCGAGCACGGCGCGAACGGCGGCGATGTCGGGCTCCTCGACCGCCGTGGCCACCCACGGCAGCTCCAGGATCCAGTCGAGGTACGTCCGCACCATCGCGTACTCGGCCGACTGGGGCGTCATCGACTGGAGACGCTTCAGCTGCTTCTTCGCGACCTCGGCCGCCTCGGGGGACAGCTTCGCCTTGTTGATGCGTCCCTCGAGCTCGTCGAGCTCGTTCGAGTCTTCGTCCGCCTCGCCCCCCAGCTCTTCCTTGATGGCCTTCATCTGCTGGCGGAGCACGTACTCGCGCTGGGTCTTCCCGAGGTCGTCCTTCACCTGAGAGTTGATCTTGTCCCTCATCTTGAGGACCTCGCCGCGACGGGCGACGAGCTTGAGGAGCTCCCGGATGCGGGTCTTCGGATCCGCGGTGGCGAGGAGGACGACCTTCTCGTCCACGCTCGCGTCGAGGTAGGTGGCGATGTAGTCCGCCAGCTCGATCGGAGACGAGATGGCCTCGACGCGCGCGGCGAGCTCCCTCGGGATGCTCGGCAAGAGCTCGATGAGCGCGAGGGCGGCGTCGCGGAGGCTCATCCCGAGCGCGGACAGTTCGTCGTCGCCGGGGACGGCGCTCGCCTCGACGGGCTCGACGCGAGCCTCGAGGAACGGCGTCGTCGCCTCGACCGAAGCGAGCCGGATTCGCGCGACGCCCTCGAGGACGACCGCGTAGGTTCCCTTTCTCTGCTTCTCGACGCCGATGACGCGAGCGAGCGTGCCGTGGGGGTGGAGATCGTCGGCGCCGGGATCGTCGACGGTCGGGACGCGCTGCGCAAAGACGGCCACGTACGGGAGCTCCTTCGCGATGAGCTGCTCGGCGAGGGCCATCGTCTTCGGGCGACCGATCTCGAACGGGACGGTCGCGCCGGGGAAAAGGACTGCGCCCCGCAGGGGCAGCAGGGGAAACGTCGATGCGTAATTGGCGGTCGGCTGGGCGGACATGGGCGGCGGGCACTCCTCGTCCTTCCCACGGTAATCACCCGACCGGGTCGCGGAAGTGTCGTCAAACCGACAACGCCGCCGTCGTGCTCGCGTGCCGCCGCGCTCAGACGCTGATGGCGCCCTTGCGGAACTCGCTCCGCGCGATCTTGACGTTGACGCACGCGGGGACGCCGCAAGCGAAGGCCTCGTCGAGCGCGCGCCCGAGCTCTTCGACGCGCTCGACCCAGAACCCGCGTCCGCCGCACGCCTCGACCACCTTCTCGTAGCGCGTGTAGTCGAGGCCCGTCGCCACCGCGCGCTGCTCGCCGTAGATCTCGACCTGACCCCGGCGGATCTGGGTCCAGGCCGCGTCGTTGCCGATGACGGCGACGACGGGGATCTTCTGCCGGGCCATGGCCTCGAACTCCATCCCGTGCAGGCCGAAGCTCCCGTCGCCGTAGACGAGCACGACCCGCGCGTCCGGGCGCGCCAGCTGAGCCGCCATCGCGTACCCCGGTCCGACCCCGAGCGTGCCGAGCGGGCCCGGGTCCATCCAGAGCTGGGGCCATTCGAGCTTGAGCACGTAGGCGGCGGTCGCCACGAAGTCGCCCCCGTCGCCGACGACGATGTCGTTCGGCTTCAGTCGCTTGCCGAGCTCCGAGCAGACGCGCAGCGGATTGGGCGGCGAGTCGTTCGACTCGATCTCCGCGAGCATCTTGGCGCGGCGCTTGTCCTCGTCCGCGCGGACCGCCGCGAGCCACGGCGCGGCCTTCTTGCTCCCGACGGCGGCGAGCAGCTGCTCGAGCACGAGCCCGCTGTCTCCATCGATGCCGACGTCGACCCTGCGGTTGCGACCGAGCTCCGCGCCGTCGAGGTCCACCTGGACGATCTTCGCGTCGGCGGCCCAGGTCGGCGTGCGCCCGTAGTCGACGCGGAAGTCGAAGGGAGTCCCGAAGACGAAGACGCAGTCGGCCTGCGCCAGCGCGAACTTGCGCGAGCGCGTGAAGAGGCCCCGGTGCTCGTAGGGGAGGGCTCCGCGAGCCATGCCGTTCAGGTAGAAGGGCGCTTCGTAGGCGTCCGCGGCGCGCTTGACCGCGTCGCGCTTCGGCGACCAGCGGACCTGGGAGCCGACGAGGAAGACGGGACGCTCGGCGCCGCGGAGGAGCTCGGCCGCGCGCTCGACGGCGCGTGGATCGCCCGCAGGACGGGGCGGCTCGGGGAGCGGCCGCGTCATCGGGAGCTCCGCGTCGTCGGCGTAGTTCATCAGCAGATCGAGCGGCATCTCGAGGAACACCGGGCCGGGCACGTTCGCCTGCGCCACGCGGAACGCCGCGTCGATGTACTCGACGAGCCGCCGCGTCTCGGGCACCTGCACGGCCCACTTGGTGATGGGGCGCATGAGGGCGACGTGGTCCATGTCCTGAAGCGAGCCCATGTCGCAGAGGGCCTTCGGGCCAGCGCCGCCGATGACGACCATCGGCACCCCGGCGCGCTGCGCGTTCGCCACCGCGGTGACGACGTCCGTGACGCCGGGTCCCGCGGTCACGGCGCAGACGCCGGGCTTGCCCGTGACGCGCGCCCAGCCGTCAGCCGCGTGCCCCGCGGTCTGTTCGTGCCGCACGTCGACGACGCGGATCCCCTCGTCGAGGCAGCCGTCGTAGATGGCCTGGACGTGCCCCCCGCAGAGGGTAAAAAGGTGCGACGTTCCGTGACGCTTGAGCGCCTGGGCGACGAGGCGCCCGCCGTGGACCATGCTCATGGCGGACAGGCTACACCACGGGCACAATGCCGGGCGCCCACGTGACCTCCGCCACCGTCCGCATCGACCCCGGCACCGTCGTGGGACCGTACGTCGTGGAGCGCCTCCTGGCCGAGGGGGGGATGAGCGTCCTCTACGTCGCCAGGGACGAGGCCGGCGAGACGCTGGTGCTCAAGATGGTGCCCCCGGACCTCGGGACCAGCGCGACGCGTGCACGATTGACCCGCGAAGCCCGGGCGCTCGCTTCGGTCGACCACCCGGGCATCGTGCGCGTCCTCGGGACGGGCGAGCACGACGGCGTTCCCTTCATCGCGATGGACTACGTGCACGGCACCGATCTGAAGCGCGTGCTCGCCGATCGGGGCGCGCTGCCCGTCGACGTCGCCCTGCGGTACGCCATCCAGGCCGCCGAGGCCCTCGTGGCCGCCCACGACGCGGGCGTGATTCACCGGGACCTCAAGCCGTCGAACCTGCTTCTGACCCCGGACGGCCGCATCGTCCTCGTGGACTTCGGGATCGCCAAGCGCCGCACCGATACGCGCGAGGGGGGGGACGTGCTCACCAGCGCGCGCGAAGTGCTCGGGACGCCGGCCTACCTCTCCCCGGAGCAGCTGGAGCACGGCCTGGCCGACGAGCGAAGCGACGTCTGGGCGCTGGGCTGTCTGCTCTACGAGATGGCCGTCGGCGCGCCTCCCTTCGGCCGGGGCGGGTCCTCGACGACGGCAGCCATCTTGCGGGACGAAGCAGTCTTCCCGGCGCACGTCGAGGGCGCCATCGTGCACGTCGCCCTGGCGTGCCTGCGCAAGAGCTCCTTCGCGCGCATCGCCTCGGCGCGCGAGCTGCTGATCCTTCTGCGCGATGCCCTCGACGATCCGCGCTCCGCGCTGGCCGTTGCCCCAGAGCGGGGTTCGGCGGCGATGCGCGCGTCCTCGCGCTCGTCGGTTCGTCCGAGCGCGCCGCCGCCGAGGGGGAGCGCCCCGCCTCCTGCGATGCGGGCGTCGTCGGTGTCGTCACGCCCCCCTTCCATCCCCCCCGCACGGCCCCCGTCCAGCACGATGCGCGTCGCGGTCGCCCGGGGGCGCATCAAGGGCACGGCGATCCGTGCGGGCGTCGCCTGGTTCGGCGAGACGTACGGCGAGGGCGCCCTCGAGCGCGTGGTCGAGCAGGCGTCACCCGAGCTTCGGGCGCTCCTTCGCCCCGGCGATCCGGTGTTCGGCCTCATCGCGTCGGGCTGGTACGACACGCTCGTCATCGGCGAGCTGCTCGAGCTGGTGGAGCGGGTGGCGGCGCCGGCCGATCCCCCGGCGTTCCAGTCGCGGGTGGCCGACGCGATCGCGCGCGACAACGTCGGCGGCGTGTACCGGGCCCTCTTCCGGCTGGTGGCGTCGCCGCCGCTGCTGGAGGCCAACGCGCAGCGCGTCTGGCACACGTACATCGACGAAGGGACGATGAACGTGAGCCTCGGCGCGCCGGGCTCGTTCGAGGCGCGCGTCCGGGGCTGGTCGCGGCACCATCCGGCCGTGTGCCGCATGCTCCGGGCGATGCTGGAGAGCCTCCTTCGGGCCGTGGGATACACGGCGCTCGTGGTGGAGCGGACGCAATGCGCCGGTCTGGGCGACGCGTGCTGCGTCTTCGAGGGCAACTGGGTGCCGTAGCGCTTGCGCGCGCGGGGGCTGTCTCACATCTCCGGCGAGACTTCGACAGCGACCCGAGGAGCGTCACTCTGCAGGGCGACCTTGCTCGTGCTCCACGCGCCGCCGCCGCGCGCGAACACGACGGCGCGTGATCCGTCGCCGCCGTCCTCGAGGACGAAGCGGGACACGGGCCCGAAGAACGTGGTCAGCTCGGCCTCCGTGCACGTGGGGAGGTAGACGCGGAGAACGCGCGGATCGTAGTAGCGGAAGACCATGGTCTTGCCGTCCTCCCGCTGGACGCGCAGAAAGTGCCGGAGGTGGCGACGCATCGCCTCGAGGTCGCACGGGGCCGTGGCGAATACGCCCCAGCTCTTGCCCCAGCCCCTCTCGAGCAGAGCCTCGAGGAACGGGTGGTCGCGTCGGACTTCGACGACGTACGGCGCGACCTTCGCGAGCTCGGGAGGGATGCGCCCTGCGTAGAGGCAGGCATGCGGGAGCCCGCACGCGCGGACCATCATGAAGACGAGGGGATCACGGGCGCCGTCGAGGACCGCGTAGACGCGTTCGTCCGCCGACCACAACGTTTCGACCATCGTCCGGCACATCTCGTTCATGGGCTCTCCGCTCCGTGCGCGCGTCCGGCGACGGCGATGGGCAAGGGGCCCGCCGACGCCTCCGACGAGAAGGCATGCAGGAACCAGGTCTGTGCCCGAGCTGCGGCGAGCGGGGCCAGCTGCAGGAGGTCGAGGGCGAAGCGTCCCGTCACCGTGGACGGAGTGCCCGCCGCGTCCACGCGGTCGAAGCTGGGAAGACGCAGCGGGAGGACGAAGGGCGCCGGATCCTCGCTTCCGGTGAGGACGAGCGTGATGGGCACCACCGCCCCGTAGGGCACGATCCACCTCGGACGCAGCCGTACGCGGAACGCGCCGTGGACGACGGCCGTCCCCGCGCTCGCGACACGAGCTGCCACGAGCGCGATGCCCGGCTCCGCCGGCACCGCCGGCGATTGATCGAGGGGGTGGTAGTGCGGGAGATTCCCGGCCGGGTCGGGGGGCGGCCATACGCGGAGCGATTCGGGTCCGACGAGGTCGGCCGCGGGATCGACGGTCGACGTCGCGCGCCCGAGGACCGTCTCCACGCGAGGGGACACGCGGTCCGCCGCCACGGCGACCAGCGCGTACGTCCCGGGGGGCCAGGGCGCTTGCCGATCCCACATCGCGAACCGCGCGACCTGCGCTCCTCGGGGTCCCCGCTCGGGGCCGAGGCCCCCTTCGTAGCCCAGCGCGGGCAAGAGCCTCCCGGATGCTCCGTCGTGGGCCGCGGCGCCAATGGTGCGCGCCCCGCCGCGTTCCACGTCGATGGCGACGACGAACGCGCGCCGCTCGAGCATCAGCCGCGCCAGCTCGTCCGCGCGCCCTGCGGCTCCCACGGCGAGCGACGGGCGCTCGCTCCGATCCAGCGCGACGAAGCCGGGAGCCCACAGGTCGAGCATGGGACGCGCGCCTTCGAGGAGCGTGTCGAGGAGAGAGTCCGTGTCCGCCAGGGGCAAGTGCTCCAGGGAGACCGCGGTCGAACCTGTGCTCGTCATGGGCGTGCCGCTCGTCATCCGACGTTGATCATCTGCCCGTCGAGGGTCAGAGTCGCCCCCTTGAGCGTGTAGGCAGCGTCGGCGCTGCTCGTGACGGCGGCGCCCTTGAACGTCGCCGGTCCCTGGGACTTCACGTCGACCGTCGCGCCGCTGATCTCGAGGGGGCCGCTCGCGTCGATCGACATCTTGACGCCCGCGATGCTGATTTCCCCGCTCGGCTTGATGGTGACGGTGCTCGAGCCGGACGTGATGGTCACGTTCCCCGTGACGGTGAAGGTCTTCTTGCCGCTCACGGTCTCGACCGAATCGCCGGAGACGGTGATGCTCTCCTTGCCGCCGATCGACTCGGCGTGGTCGCCGGTCAGCGACACGGTTCGCTTGGCGCTCATCGTCTCCGACACGTCGCCCGTCACCGATACCGTGAGCTTGGCCTGGAAGGTCTCGGACACGTCGCCCGTCACCGTGAGCGACCGCGTCTTCGAGACGGTGATGTCTTGCTTGTCGCTGATGGCGACGGTCTGCGCCTTGGTGATGGTGACCTTCTGGTTGCCGCTGACGGCCTCCGTGTGGTCGTTCTGCACGGTGACGGACCGGTCGTTCTGCACGGTCAGCGCCTGGTCGTGCTGCACGGTCATCGTCTGATCGTTCTTCACGGTCAGCGTGTCGTCGTGGCCGATCGTCGCGGTCTGGTCGTTGTCGACGTTCTTGGTGCGGTCGTGGACGACGTGGTGGGTCTCGTCGTGCCCCACGTTCTGGTTCTTGTCGTTCTCGACCCCGATGGTCCAGTCCTTCTGCGCGTGGAGGAACACCTCCTCCGAGCCCTTCTTGTCCTCGAAGCGGAGCTCGTTGCTGCCGCCGCCGCCCGGCGAGGTGTTCGATTTGATCGTGCTGCGGGTCTTGTTGTCCGGCAGCGTATAGGGCGGCACGTTCGTCCCGTGGTAGATGCTGCCGACGATGAGCGGCTGATCCGGGTCGCCCTCGAGGAAGGTGACGACGACCTCGTCCTTGATCCTCGGGATGAACATCGCGCCGAAGGACGCGCTCGCCCAGCTCTGCGCGACGCGCACCCAGCACGAGCTCTTGTCGTCGTTCTTGCCGAGACGATCCCAGTGAAACTGCACCTTCACGCGGCAGTTCGCGTCGACGTAGATCTCATCGCCGGAGGGCCCGACGACGGTCGCCGTCTGGACCCCGTGAATGTGGGGACGGCGAGTGACACGCGGCGGCCGGAACAGCGTCGACGCGGGGATGACCTCGAACTCGTTCTCGTAGAGGGGCTGCACGTCCCCGTCGTCAGCGAGCTGGTGCGCCTCGGCGTTGGTTCCCCGGTGGGCCACGCGCGTCACGACGTACTGAAGGTTGAACGACTCCCGCGGGTGCTCGGCCAGCGTGAAGGTGTGGGCGGGTGCCAGCTGCGAGCAGCTGCTCTCGCCGCCGGCCATCTGGATGCCGGCGCTTTGCTCCCCGATGCGCACGGTGGCGAGCGTGTCCCCGTCCGCCTTCAGCTGGTACTCCCCGGGGAAATCGTAGATTTCCAGGTCGGCGTTCACCGCGCCGGTGCCGGCGGACTCGAGGAGGAGCGCGGGCTTCAGAAAGTTCCAGTCGCGCGTCGTCGTCTTCCCGGACCGGATCTGCTCGGCGTACTGGAACGTCAGCACGTGGTCCCCCGGGACCAGCGTGCCGCCCATCGCCCCTGCGCGCGGCCTGAAGTTCAGCGTGGCCGCGCCGGCGATTGCGGCGTACCCGCTCACCGCGTCCGCGATGACGATGACGTCCGTTTCGCCTCCGTTGTCGATGGAGTAGAAGATGCCCTCCTCCTCGAGGAGGCGCGAAATGAAGTCCCAGTCCGACTCGCGGTACTGCACGCAGTAGTCCCGCGAGGTGTACGTCGCCTGGAGGTTCAGCTTGTAGTCGTCGCCGGTCGTCAGCCCGGCTCCCGTCAGGACCGCGTCCACGATCTTCGGCGCGGTCATGTCCTGGAAGATCCGGCAGTTCATCCGGTGGAGCAGCTGCCACGCCCGCGGGACCAGGGTGAGCCTGTACTGGGTGGTTTTGGCCTGCGGGTTCTCCTGCTCGAGGCGGCTCACGATCCCGTGGACGACCCGGGGTGTGTCCTGATCGACGTGCATCGTGAGGGTCGCAGCCTTGCGGACCACGTCTGCGAAGGTGAGCGCGTCGGCGCACGAGAACGTGATCTCGAACTCGAAGAGCTGGGACATGCCCTCGTGCCCCTCGAAGTGAAGGACCATGAGGTCGTCGGTGATGCCTTGGATGGCAAGAGCGAGCGTGCTGGCATCGGGCATGAGATGACGAAGGTTACCCCAGGTGGCGGCGCGGCGTCAGCGTGCAACGCCGCGCATCTTCACTCGCTCGGCACCTTCACCCGGCCGGACGCGATGTCCGCGCGCAGCTCTTCCACCCGGGCGACCACGTCCCGGGGAAGCAGGGCCCCGTGCGGGCCCTCGTGCACGTAGTCGATCGCGCCGTCCTTCACCCCGAAGACCTGCATGCCGCTCTGAAAGTGCCCCTCGACGACGGCGCGCACGGTATCGAGCACCGAGACGTCGGCGCGCTTGACCATGCTCGTCACCACCGTGCCGGGCATCTCGGCGTACTGATCGGCGTCGACGCCGATGGCGAGGCGCCCCGCGTCGTGCGCGGCCTCGAAGACGCCGTGACCGCTCGCGCCCGAGGCGTGGTAGAGCACATCCGCGCCGGCCCCGATCTGCGCGATGGCGAGAGCCTTCGCCTTCGCCGGGTCCTTGAATGCGTCGGGGCTCGTGCCGATGTAGGCGGAGTGCACGACGCAGTCCGGGCACGTGGCCTCGACGCCGGCCTCGTAGCCCGCCTCGAACTTGCGGATGAGCGGGCCACGCATGCCGCCGACGAACCCGACCTGATGAGTCTTGCTCATGAGGCCCGCGACCCCGCCGACGAGGTACGAGCCCTCTTCCTCCCGGAAGGCGAGGCCGGCGACGTTGGGCGGAGCCCCGCCGGGAGGGGGCGCATAGTCGACACAGGCGAACCGGACACGGGGAAAGTCACGGGCGACGCGGTCGACGTCGCTGGAGAAGATGAAGCCGACCCCCACGACGAGGTCGAACCCTCGCGCCGCGAAGAGGCGCATGGCCGCCTCGCGGTCCTCGCTGCTGGTGGGCTCGAGGAGCTCGACCGTGACTCCGAGCTCTCTCTCGGCCCGGAGGATGCCCGCGTAGGCGGCGTCGTTGAAGCTCTTGTCGCCGCGGCCTCCCACGTCGAAGACCAGTCCGACGCGGATGTGCGCGTTCGGCCCGGTCACGGGCGGCGCCGGCGGGTGACGTCGCGGCAGGAGGAGGGTCGCGGCGAGCGCCGCGGCCGCGAGCCACGCCGTGGCCCGGCCCGGGCTCAAGGGACGGTCGCGACGCCGCGCATGTCTCCGCGCGAATCGGCCTCGATGAAGATCTTTCGCATCTGCGGCATGGCATCGCGGATCGACGCCTCGATGCGGTTCGTCACGTCCTCCACCTCGCCGACGGTCATCGTCGGCCGGAACGCCACCTTCAAGGCGAGGAGGACCACGTCCGGCCCGAGATGCAGCGTCAGCAGCTGCGTCACCGCCTCGACGCCGTCGACCCCGCGGACGAGCTCGAGCACGCGCGTGCGATCGGCCAGCGTGGCACCCTCGCCGATGAGCAACCCGTGCGTGATCCACGCCACGACCAGCGCCACGGCGCACAGCAGCGCGCCGATCACGATGCTCCCCACGGGGTCCCAGAAATCCTGGCTTGTGAGCTGGCTGGTGGCCACCGCCAGGAGCGCCAGCACGAGGCCCGCCATCGCGGTCATGTCCTCCGCCAGGACCAGCGGAATGGTCGGGTCACGCGCCTCGAGCAGGGCGCGACGCAGCGTCCGGCCGCCGGCGAGCTTGCTGAACTCCACGAAGGCGACCCGGAAGCTCATCCCTTCGAGGACGAGTGACACGCCGAGCACCAGGTAGCTCCACGTGCGCGCGTGAGGCTCGGCGACCGGGTGAGCCAGGTGGTCGATGCCCTCGAAGATGGCGAACGCCCCGCCGACGCTGAAGAGGAGGAGCGCGACGACGAACGGCCAGAAGTACCGCTCGCCGGCCCGCCCGAACGGAAAACGCTCGTTCGCAGGCTGCAGGGCCAGGCGCATGCCGACGAGGAGCAACGCCTGGTTGCCCGTGTCCGCGAGCGAGTGCACGGCCTCCGCGAGCGTCGCCGTCGAGTGCGAGAGGAGCGCCGCCGCGAACTTGCAGGCGGCGATGGCGACGTTTCCGCCCAGCGCGGCCAGGACTACCTTGCGACTGTCGGCGTTCAAACTTCTCCTCTCCCGTCCTTTCCTGTTAATCCAAATCGGGTCATGCAGAAGGAGAGATTCACCTTCGCGGTGGACGACGCCGAGACGAGCGGGACCGCGTACGCCGATGGCGCGCTGCGCGAGGAGCCGCGCACGCTCATCCTCGGCCACGGCGCCGGAGCGCCCCAGACGCACCCGTGGATGGTCGCGATGGCCGAGGCGATCGCCTCGAAGGGCATCCGGGTCGTCACCTTCAACTTCCTCTACACGGAGAAGAAGCGGCGTGCGCCCGATCGACCCCCCGTCCTCGACGCGACCTGGCGTGCCGCGATCGGCGCCGTCCGGGCGCGCTTCGGCGCGGCGCGGCCTTTCATCGGGGGCAAGTCGATGGGCGGTCGAGTCGCCACCCTGGTGGCGGCCGGGGAGGGCGTCGACGTCGCGGGAGTCGTGCTCCTCGGTTACCCCCTGCACCCGCCGGGCAAGCCGAAGCAGCTGCGCACCGAGCATTTGCCGCGGATCCGCGTCCCGATGCTCTTCGTCCAGGGCACGCGCGACCCCTTCGGCGGACCGGACGAGCTCGCGCCGTTCCTCGAGGGCCTGCCCGCCGGAACGCGCCTCTTCGCCGTCGACGGGGGCGACCACTCCCTCGTGCGGCCCAAGAGCCACGGCGAGGCGCTCGCGGCGACGATGGCCCGCGTGGCCTCGGAGATCGCGGACTTCGTCTCGCCTAGCGGGTCACGATGATCCGCACGCGTGACCGCGCCGATTGCAGGAACGCGCTCTCCGCCACGCGCACCCGCTCGACCACGAACCACCGTGCCAGCGCTTCTCGCGCCTGTTCGTAGGGCATCGCGCGGTAGGGGTGCGCCGACGTCCGGTAGACGTCGCGGAGCTGCTCGTCGCTCGGGTGAAGGATGGGCGTCACGGCGCGGTCGAGGTACCACGCCGCCAGGGCCGCCCGGTGCAGCAGCGCCTCGATCTCCTGCCCGTCCAGGTGTTCGGCCTCGGCCGCCTCGTCGACGTGAGTCCGGCCGCCGAGCCGCTCGAGCAGCGCCGGACCGAGCTGCGCCTCTACCCGCGGCACCTCTCCGAGGCCTGGGCGCTTCTCCGCGGGGGACTCGGCGATGAGCTTCTCGGCCAGGCCGGCCAGCATCTGCTCGGCCACGTCGTGCTCCATCGCGGCCCTCACGTCCCGGTCCTGGTAGCCCTCCCCGATGCCGCCGCTCTCCGCCATGACCTCCAGACGCGCCTCGAGCGCGAGCGTCCGCTCGAGCACGAAGCGCGGGTGCGCCGCTCCGCCCGTCTCCGGCGACAGAAACCGCACCACCGCGCGATCGACCACGGCGTGCGGGGGCGTCTCGGCCGAGGCGCCGCCCGCCACGAGGGCCACGAGCGGCACGAGCAGCAGCGCAGCGGGCCGCCGCGACATCAGGGGGCCCCGTCGTCCTCTTCGTCCTCGTCCTTCTTCGACGACGGCGGAGCGCCGGCCACCGCGCGCTCCTGCAGCATGTGCTCGTGGTGGTGCGCGAACCCCCGGGCTGCCCGGCGCGCCTTCAGGAACTCCGCGAACCCGGCGACCATGTCGAGATCGCGCGGCCCCAGCGACTCGGCCAGGTCCTTCAGGTGCTGGCGCAGCGCCTCGGCGTTTCGCGTGCGGCGTCCGCTCTGCGATTTCGGCGCGTCGTCCGGCCCCACGACCGAGTCCGGGATGGCCTCGCTCTCGGGGCCCGGAGGCGCGTCGCTCCAGGCCGGCCTCGCGATGGCCTTGATGGCATGCGCGCTCAGCCACGCCTCCATGAACGTCCTCAGCCGCTCGCTGCGGAACGCGAACCAGCGCTCGCGCTCGGGCCCGTAGGACATCAGCACGTCCTTGAAGCGCCGGAAGGCGCCTTTGCCGTCGATGGCCTGGGTGAGCTTGCCCCGGAGCTCGGTGTTGTCGACCATCGGGATGAAGCGCTCCATCCAGCGGTACTGCTCTCGCGAGCTCACCGGATCGATGCGCAGGTAGTTGCCGTCCGAAGCGATGCGCACGTGCATCTGGGGATCGGCCACGCCGTCCACCACGCGCAGAACCTCGCCGGTCGTCAGGTGCAGATAGCTGTGAACCTCCGGGGCATTGTTCTCGAAAGCGTCCTCCAGCGCCTCCCAATCCACGGGTACGTCACGGATCGGTCCCGTCGCGGCGCCCACGCTCGACGCGCTCGGACGCTCCCCCGCGCTGCTGCTCGTCATGGTTCCCTTCCTCTCCAAAGCTCGCTGAAGAGCCGGTCGACCCGGGACCGGCTTCTGCGAAAAACGCTGCAACCCACTCCCTCCGCTCGCCTGGGCTGAGTCAGCGCGCGGAGGGTTCTACCTCGAACGTAAGACGCACTCTCAAGAGTCGCACGCCCAGGCGCGGCTTGGAAAGGCCCGCCTCAGCGGGAGCGCGCGCGAGCGAGGGCGTCCTCCCAGCGGGCCAGGTGGGCGGCGCGGTCGGGGCCGGTCATGTGCGACTCGAACCGCGCGCCGACCGCGGACATCCGCGCCACGCCGTCGAGGCCTGGAAAGAGGCCCGCGCCGATGCCGGCCAGCATCGCGGCACCCCTGCCGGTCGACTCCACGTCGGTCGGGCGCTCCACCGAGACGTCGGCCACATCGGCCTGGAACTGCATCAGAAGGTCGTTCGCCGCTGCCCCGCCGTCGACCCGGAGGCGCCGGAGCGGGCGTTTCGCGTCCCGCGCCATGGCATCCAGGAGGTCGCGCACCTCGAAGGCGATGCCCTCGAGGGTGGCGCGGGCCAGGTGGGCGGCAGTCGTACCGCGGGTCAGGCCGGTGATGGTGCCGCGGGCGTCCTGGTCCCAGTGAGGCGCGCCGAGGCCGGCGAGGGCGGGCACGAACACGACGCCGTCGCTCGACGGCACTTTGCGAGCGAGCGCCTCGATGTCCTTCGCGCTGGCGATGAGGCCCAGGCCGTCGCGCAGCCACTGGACGGCGGCCCCCGCGATGAACGCGCTCCCCTCGAGGGCGTAGGTCGTCTTCCCGGCGATCCTCCAGGCGGCGGTGGTCACGAGGCCGTGCTCGCTGAGGAGCGGCCGGTCGCCGATGTTCATCAGCGCGAACGCCCCCGTCCCGTAGGTGCACTTCGCGTCCCCCTCGGCAAAGCACGCCTGCCCGAAGAGGGCCGCCTGCTGGTCGCCGGCGATCCCGGCGACGGGGATGCCGTCCGGCAGGAAACGCACCCCGGCCGTGCGCGCCACGACCTCGGCGCTTCCCACGATCTTCGGCAGGACCGTCTGGGGCACGTGGAACGTGGCGCAGAGCTCCGGATCCCACTCGCCGCGTGCCAGGTTCATGAGCAGCGTGCGCGAGGCGTTCGTCACGTCGGTGGCGTGCACGGCGCCGGCCGTGAGCTCGCTCACGAGGAAACAATCGATCGTGCCGAACGCCAGCTCACCCCTGTCCGCCCGGGCGCGCGCGCCTTCCACGTGGTCGAGGAGCCAGGCAATCTTCGTGGCGCTGAAGTAGGCGTCGATGACGAGCCCCGTCTTCTCCCGCACCCGTGCGACGGTGCGCGCGTCCTTCTTGAGCTCGTCGCAAACCGCGGCGGTGCGCCGGCATTGCCACACGATGGCCAGGTCGATCGGCTTGCGGCTGCCCCGCTCCCAGAGGACCGTCGTCTCGCGCTGGTTCGTGATTCCGATGGCGGCCACCTCGTCCGCGCCGATCCCCGCGGCCTTCAGCGCGCCCGTCACGCTCGCCTCGACGCTCGCCCAGATCTCCCGGACGTCGTGCGAGACCCACCCGGGCTGCGGGTAGTGCTGCGGGAATTCGGTGGTGGCGCGGCCTAGCGTGGCGCCTTCCACCGACAGGACGAGCGCGGTCGTCCCCGTCGTCCCCTGGTCGATGGCCAGCAGATGCTTGGGCTTGGACATGGCAGAACCCACGTTTGGAGAGACGTTCGCTCGCCGTCAAGGGTCGTTTCACGCGACAATGGCCGGGACCGGATGGACCGAGACCCGTTCGATCTCGTCGGGGACACGCTGGACGGGCAGTTCCGCGTCGTCGCGTTCGCCGGCGAGGGTGACCTCAGCGTCGTCTACAAGGGGCACCACATCGGCGTCGACGCGCCCGTCGCCATCAAGTGCCTCGACTTGCCGACGACCCTCGACGGCGCGCTCGTGCGGCCGCTCGTCGAGAGCTTCCGCGAGGCCAGCCGGCTTCACTACCGCCTCGCCCGCGGGAACCTCAACATCGCGCAGAGCATCGCCAGCGGCTCGACCCTCGCTCCGGCCACGGGGATGATCGTCCCCTATCTCGTCCGTGAGTGGTTCGACGGCGAGTCGCTGGGCGCCGACCTCGCCCGCAGGCGCCGGGAGGGAAAGAAGGGTCGCAGCGCCGAGGAGGTGATCGCGCTGCTCGATCCCGCCGTCGACGCCGTCGCCTACGCGCACGGCCAGGGGGCGCTGCACCTCTCCCTCAATCCGAGCAATCTGTTCCTGGCCGAGCGCGCGGGAAAGCGCTCGCTCAAGGTCCTCGACTTCGGAGTCTCGCGGGCGATGAACGACCTGGCGCTCGAGATCCCACCCGAGTCGCGGCCGGCGGCGGGGCTCCGCGTGCTCTTCCCGGCGTACGCGGCGCCCGAGCAGCTCGACACGACCGTGGGCAAGCCCGGTCCCTGGACCGACGTGTACGCCCTGGCGCTCCTGATGATGGAGCTTCTCTCGGACCGCGTCGTCATGGACGGGCAGGAGACCGGGGCGCTCGTGGAGCGCGCCCTCGACGAGCAGCGCCGGCCTGCGCCGCGCACCCATGGCCTCGAGCTGCCGCGAAACCTGGAGCTCGTCCTCACGCGCGCGGTCGCCCGGGCCCCCGAGCGAAGGCAGAAGAACGCGACCGACTTCTGGAACGACGCGAAGACGTCCCTCCGGGGCACCACCTCGCGCGGGATGAGCTCCGCGCGTGCGCCCTCGAAGCCCGCGGCGGCCGTGGGGACGCCGTCCGCGGCGCCTGCATCGTCGCCCTCGGTCGTCGGAGCCGTGCCGGGCCGGCGACTCGTCGTGCCCGCCGTGCCGAGCATGGAGACGATCCCCTTGGGGTTCCGCCCGGGCGAGCACTCGGGGCCGACGTACGTCCCCCTTCCGCGTCCGGTGGTCGAATCGCCGCCGCAGGAGGAGCCGGACCTGCCGCCCGTGCACGTCGTGGCCACGCCGCCTCCGCCGCAGGCCGCGACACCGGCCCTTCCCCCGGTCATCGTCGCGCTCGACTCTCCGCTGCCGCGGCCTGCACCGCCGGCGCCGCCCTCGCCGCCCTCGCCCCTGCCGCTCTCGGCGCCCCTTCCTCCGCCGTCGCCGCAGGCGCCGACCTTTCCGATCATCGAGCAGCCCGTGAGACGTCGGCGTTCCGGCGCTCTGCGGGCATCCCTGCTGACCGCGGCCATCGGGGCTTCCCTCGGGGTGGGGCTGGTCGTCGTCGTGATGCGGCATCTCGCGCCGTCCCAGACACCGCCCGAGACACGCGCCCCCGCGTCCGCGTCTGCGTCGGCCGGGGACGTTCCTGCGCCCTCGCCGTCGGCGTCGGCCGCGTCCGCGTTGGCCACCGCTTCGGCGTCCGCGTCGGAGGCGGCGGCCGTGGGGCTCCCTCCCACGGCGCACTTTCCGGCAGGGACGGCGAAGCAGGCGCTCGACGCCGCGTCGCACGACGTCGCCCACTGCAAGCGCGGCAAGGTCTGGGGGATCGCCACGGCGAACGTCACGTTCGGGAACGACGGGACCGTCTCGCACGTCGCCATCAGCGTCCCCTTCACCGGGACCACGACCGGCCAGTGCGTCTCCGACGCGCTCTCCGCCGCGAAGGTCCCGCCCTTCGCGGGCAAGCCCGCGGTCGTCCCCTACCGGTTCTTCGTTCCGATGAAGTAACGGCGGGGAGCAAGGCCGTCGAGATAGGCCCCGCTCTGCTCTGCGTCTCAGCGGCTCTGCGGTCAGCTCCCTTTCGTCCTCGGCGTCAGTTGGAGCCCTGGCACGTCACGCCGACGTCCGCCGAAGTGTCGTTGTCCGTCCGGCACTCGTGCCAGCTCGGGTGCGGCGTCGTCGTGTCGTCCACGACGGCGTAGACGGGGGTCGCCCCGGTGCTGACACCCGCCGGCGGGCTGGGGAGGGTGAGAACGAGCGTCTCCGACTCCGCGGGGTAGAGGGGGATCAACGTCGTGAGTGACCCGAGCTTGGTGCCGCCCGGCGCCGTGCCGGAGTAGAAGCCGACCACGACACCGGCCGGAAGCGCGGCCTGCCCGACGTTCCGCACCGTGGCCTCGAGCGCGAACGGCGAGCCGCACACCGGCCCGATGGATACGACGGCGTCGGGTGCCGCGAACTCGCCCCCGGGTTGCTTGTTCTGGCGAAAGTTGTTCAGGCCCGGCTGCGTCCAGTTGGGGAGCTCCTTCTGCGGGATGGTGCCGTCGTCGTTCACGTTGGTGATGTGGTACGGGTGCTCGTTCCAGATGGAGCGCGTGCGGACCCAGGTCAGGTTCGGATCGCTGAAGACGCGCACGCCCGACTGAGCGATGTTCGTCCCGTCGTTGCACTGATATTCGGCGGTGCCGCTCGCGTACGCGTTCGACACCACGACGATGTCGGCGTGTCCGTCGTTGTCCACGTCGGCGACGAGCGGGTACTCGATGAGGGTCCCCGTCGTGTTGCACGTGGTGAAGACCACGTTGCCGGTCGGGCCCTCGTACACCCGCAGGTGCTCCTCGTCCGAGTAGAGGACCTCGGCGACCCCGTCGCCGTCGAAGTCGAAGATGGAGCTTCCCGTCGCCGCCGAGGAGCAGTCGGTCGTCGTCGCGGTCCACAGGATGGTGTCCGGGTTGGCCACGGCGGGCGTGACGACCTTGCTGCCGTCGATGACGCAGTAGGCGATTCCGCCGGCGAGCGCGACGTCGGGCGTGCCGTCCCCGTTGAAGTCGGCCACGGTCGGCGGGCCGCCGCCGCTCGTGTACCCGGCGCTTCCGGCGGGGCAGTGCTGCGCCGTGGTCCCGTTGATGTCGACCCCCTGGCGCACCCACGAGAACTTCGCGGCCTGCGTCGCGTCGTAGTGCCAGAAGGACACGGTGTGCGTGGCCGTGTGGACGGCGACGATCTCGGGCTTACCGTCCTTGTCGAAATCGCCGATGGCCGGCCAGTTGCCCGGCGTGAGCGTGTCCACGAAGAGGGTCCCGTCCGCGTGGAACCCCTGGCTCGACGACACGATGTCGAGCATGCCGTCGCCGTCGATGTCGCTGACGACGAACAGCCCGAACGACTTGGCCACCTTGATCGCGCCGGTGGCTCCGTCGAGGACTCCGCCCTCGACGATGACCTCGGGTTTCCCGTCGGCGTCGAGGTCCGCGATGGACGGCATCTGGCACTGGATCGCGGGGCTGGCCCAGTAGAGGGTCCCGTCGCCGTGATACGCGTGCACGGTCCCGTCGGCGGCGCACGCGACGACCTCGTTGCCGGCCTGGCCGTCGATGTCGCCGCCGGCGAGCTGGCCCTGCGGATAGATGAGCGAAGGGACCGACCAGCGGTCGACCAGCTTTCCGCCGCGCACGGAGATGGCGTGGAGCGTGCCGTTGGCCTGGTAGGTGCCGCCCGTGAACGACGTGAAGACGATGTCCGGGATGTCGCGCTCGTTGACCTTGCCGTCACAGTTCGTGTCCTCGAGCGGCAGGACGATCGGCGCCATCATCACGTCGGTGGAGAAGGGGGAGACGATCTGGCCGCCCCACGCGTACGCGAGCATCGGCGCGAAGGTCCCCGTCGGCGGGTGGTAGTCGCACTGCTCGAGGCAACTGAGCGCGCCGGAGTCCGGCACACCTGCGTCGGCCGCGCAGACCGGAGGAGCCGGGAGGCAACGCCCCGTCAGAAGGAGGGCGCCGCCGACGCAGGCCGACGCGTCGGCACCGGCCTCGGCGACGCCGGCGTCTCCCGGCGAGCCCAGCGAGTACTCGCAGTACTGCCCGGCGGCGCAGTCGGTCGAGTCGACACAGCTCGCACCCGGGGTCACACAGGCCTGGAAGGAGCACACCTGCCCGGTGGCGCAGCACGCGCTGCCGCACGCCGACGTCGGCGCGCAGCACATTCCCCCCGCGCAGACCCCGCCGTCCCCGCACGCCGCCCCGTTGACGCATCCGCCGCCGCCCCCGTCGGCGAACTGGTGCACGTCCCCTCCATTGCCGCTTCCATCGGACGCCGTGACGTCCGTCGCCGCGCCGTCGTTGCCCGCCCCCGAAAAGGACTGTCCGCCGCCACCTCCGCAGGCAGGTGCGAGGGCCAGCGCTGCGGCGGTGACGCTGGCCAGGCTGACGACGACGCGGAGAGTGCGCATCGTCCAAGAATAGCGCTGCTCTTCAGTCCGTGACGTCGAACTCCGCGCGGCCGACGAGCTGATTGTCTTCCGTCTCGACGTCGACGGCCCAGGGGCCGACGAGGTTGCCCGGCAGGTCCTTCCCCGTCAGCGACGAGCGGAGGCGCACCGTGCCCTTGGGTCCGGCGATGCGTGACGTCTCTTCGGTCGAGCGATGAACCTCGACGCCGTCGTGGCGCCACACGTGACGCAGACGGTCGCCCTTGCCGCCGGGGACGACCACGTCGGTCACGGCGATGAGCTCCTGGATGACCGAGGGGTGAAGCGTCTTCACCTCCATCGCGAGGCGCCCGTCGGGCAGCTGCTTGGGGCCGACCGCCGCCGACGAGACGTACATGGGGACCGGCGGGATCACCCTCCGCGCCGCGTACGCGAGGCTGACCGCCGCGCCCACGCTGAGCACGAACATGACCGAGTAGACCTTCTTGCGGAGCACGCGCGCCGTCACGTGCAGCGTCCAGAAGCCGACCGTCGCGACGCCGGCGGCCGCGAGAAGCGACCACAACGTGCGCGTGTCGGGGAAGAGCGCCGGGATGACGAGGTTCAGGCAGCCGAAGAGCGTGATGCCGTGGAAGACGGACGCCATCCAGCGCCAGCGCATGAGCACGCGGTCGAACACGATGTCGAGCGTGGACAGCACCGCGCAGACGCCGAGGAGCCCGACGAACCAGGCGTCGGGGGCGTCGAGGGTGGTCGACTTCCAGTAGAACGGCAGGAGAAAAAAGAGCATCCCCTGGTAGAGGTTCTTCAGCGCGTACGTCATCACGTAGAAGCGCACGCGCGTCCGCGGATCGCTGGCCTCGAAGGCCCTCACGCCGCTCGCCCCGCCCGACGCGTAGAGCCGGAAGACGAGGACGACGAGCAGCCAGGCGAGGCCGAGCGAGACGGCGAGCCAGCGCGCGTGCTCGAACCCCTTGTGGGCGAAGGCGACGACCCCGGCGCCGAGCGCCAGCGCATAGGCCGAGTGCAGCCACCACAGCTTTCGCCCGTGCTCGCGCAGAAACCGGCGCGCGCGCGTCGTCAGGCGCATCGACGGCCCGGCCCCGAGATCGAGGCTCGGCGCCCGGTCGCGACCGAGCTTCGCGTTGGACGGCTGCACGGTGTGCATGGAGCTTAGCTCGCGACTATGGTCTCGCCCCGTGAAACATCCCACTTCGAAACGCGCGCTCGTCCCGCTCGCATTCCTCGCCCTGTCCGCCTGCGCCGCCGAGACGCCGCCGCCTCAGCCGCCTCCCCCGCCGACGGTGATGCCGCAGGTCGTGGCGACCGCGACGCCACCGGCCCCGGCGGTGATGCCCGCGCTCCCGTACCCGGAGACGCGTCGCGTCGACCAGGTCGACGAGCTGCACGGCGTGAAGGTCGCCGATCCCTACCGCTGGCTCGAGGACGGCAAGAGCGAGGAGGTGAAGAAGTGGGTCGACGCCGAGGACGCCCTCGCGCGGTCGACGCTCGCCAAGCTGCCGGAGCGCGACGCGCTCGCCGCGCGCTTCAAGGAGCTCTTCTACATCGAGAGCCAGGGGACGCCGCGCCATTACGGCCATCGATGGTTTTACTCGCGGCGCGACGCGGGCAAGGAGAAGTCCGCCGTCTACTGGCGCGAGGGACGCAACGGCGCCGAGAAGCTGCTCCTCGATCCGAACCAGTGGTCGACCGACGGCAGCTCGTCGCTCGGCGGCTGGACCATCTCGTGGGACGGCAAGCGCGTTGCCTACTCGGTCAAGGCCAACAACTCCGACGAGTCGACGCTCTACGTGATGGACGTCGCCACCGGGAAGAAGAGCGACGTCGACGTCATCGAGGGCACCCGCTACGCGTCGCCGTCTTGGACGGCGGGGGGCGACGGCTTCTACTACACGTGGATACCGCCGAAGGACTCCGTGCCCACGGCCGACCGCCCGGGCTTCCAGGAGGTGCGCTTCCACAAGCTCGGCGCCGATCCGAAGAAGGACCGCGTCGTCCACGAGCGGACCGGGGACCCGAAGACGTTCCTCGAGGCGACCCTCTCGAAGAACGGGCGATGGCTCGTGCTCACGACCCAGCACGGCTGGACCCGCTACGACATGCACTTCATGGATCTGCGGGCACCGAAGCCCGAGTGGCAGCCGCTCGCCGTCGGGCAGGACGCGATCTACGAGGTCGACGTCGACGGGGACCGGTTCTTCGTGAAGACGAACGAGGGCGCCCCGAAGTACCGCGTCTTCAAGGTGGACCCCCTGCACGCGGCGCGGGACAAGTGGGTCGAGGTCGTGCCGGAGCGCCAGGACGCGACGCTCGACTCGTTCGGCGTCGTCGGGCACCGCCTCGCGCTCGGGTACCTGAAGGACGTCGTCAGCAAGGCCGAGCTCCGCGACGAGGACGGCAAGCTCGTGCGCGCCATCGAGACGCCGACCCTCGGCACGCTCGGCGGCGCGTCCGGCAACTCGGACGACGACCTCCTCTACTACCAGTTCCAGTCGTTCACCTACCCGACCGAGATCTTCGAGACGAACGTGCGGACCGGCAAGACGAGCACCTTTTACAAGCTCAAGGTGCCCGTCGACGCGTCGAAGTACGTCGTCGAGCAGATCTTCGCGACCAGCAAGGACGGGACGCGCGTCCCCTTCTTCGTCGTCCACGCGAAGGATCTCGTGAAGGACGGCAAGAGCCCGACCATCCTCCACGGCTACGGCGGCTTCCAGGTGGCGAACCCGCCGTACTTCGCGACGTCGATCTTTCCGTGGCTCGAGCACGGGGGCGTCTGGGTCCTCGCGAACCTGCGCGGCGGCAGCGAGTACGGCGAGGAGTGGCACCGCCACGGGATGCGCCACGAGAAGCAAAACGTCTTCGACGACTACTTCGCGGTCGCCGAGGAGCTCGTGAAGCAGGGGTTCACGAGCCCGGGCAAGCTCGCCGCGCTCGGCGGCTCGAACGGAGGCCTCCTCGTCGGCGCCGCCATCACCCAGCGGCCGGACCTCTTCCGCGTCGCGCTCTGCGCCGTGCCGCTGCTCGACATGGTCCGCTACCACCTGTTCGGCTCCGGCAAGACCTGGATCGAGGAGTACGGCTCGGCCGACGACGCGGCGGACTTCCAGGCGCTCTACGCGTACTCGCCGTACCACCACGTGAAGCAGGGGACGAAGTACCCGGCGACGCTCATCCTCAGCGCCGACAGCGACGATCGCGTCGACCCGATGCACGCGCGCAAGTTCGCCGCCGAGCTGCAGTGGGCGTCGAACGGAGGCCCGGTGCTCCTCCGCGTCGAGAAGCACTCGGGTCACGGCGGCGCGGACATGGTCAAGGCGAACGTGGAGAAGCTGGCCGACGAGTACGCGTTCGCGCTCGACGAGATGAAGAGCAACTAGGGCCGGGGATGGCTCGCGTCCTCGTCCCGCTGCCGGACCGCGACTTCGACGTCACCGAGGTCGCGGTCCCGTGGAAGCTCTTGACCGAGGCGGGCCACGAGGTCGTCTTTGCGACGGAGAAGGGAGCGAAGCCGGCGGCGGACCCGCGGCTCCTCGAGGGCGTGCTGTTCGGGCAGCTCGGAGCGGAGGCCGAGCCGAAGGCGTTCTACCGGGAGCTCGAGGCCGCGCCCGCGTTCACGCGGCCCATCGCGTGGGCCGACGTCGATCCCGGCGCGTACGGCGCGATGCTGCTGCCCGGAGGTCACGCCCCCGGCATGAGGCAGTACCTGGAAGGGGAGACGCTCTTCCAGCGCGTCGCGGCGTTCGCGAAGAGCGGCAAGCCGCTCGGGGCCATCTGCCACGGCGTCCTCGTGCTCGCTCGCGCGAAGGACGACGCGACCGGCAAGAGCGTCCTCGCGGCGCGGAGGACCACGTGCCTCCCGAAGTACATGGAGAAGACGGCGTGGATGCTGACGGGGTGGAAGCTCGGGAGCTACTACCGGACCTACCCCGAGTACGTGGAGGACGAGGTGAAGCGCGCCCTCGACGACGCGGCGAAGCAGTTCGAGCGCGGTCCGCGGGTGCTGACGAAGAAGGGGACGCGGGAAGACGACTCGGCGGCGTTCGTCGTCGAGGACGGGAGCTACCTCTCTGCGCGCTGGCCGGGCGACGCGTACCTCTTCGGGAAGAAGCTCATCGCGCGCCTCGACGGACGAGCGCCGGGGTGATTCACCCGGCGCTGACGATGCGGTCGCGCCCGCCTTGTTTCGCGAGGTAGAGGCGGGCGTCGGCCTTCGCCACGAGCGCCGCCTTGTCGGCCACGGGTCCGCAGCACGCGAGCGAGGCCACGCCCGAGCTCACCCTCACGGGGATCGCCTGGCCCGCGGCCTCGACGGGGCGCGCGGCGATCTCCGCCCGTAGGCGCTCTGCGAAGAGGGCCGCACCCGCGAGCTCCAGGCCGCGCATGACGACGACGAACTCCTCGCCCCCGTAGCGGGCCACGAAGTCCTCCGTCCGCACCGCCCTCCCCAGCGTGCCGCCGACGCTCTTCAGGACCTGGTCGCCCGCCGGGTGTCCGTAGGCGTCGTTGATCTTCTTGAAGAAGTCGACGTCGAGGAGCGCGAGCGACAGAGGCGTGCCGTGCCTCAGGGCGAACGCGGCCTCCTTGTCGAGCCGCTCGTCGAACGCCGCCCGGTTCGCGATCCCGGTGAGCCCGTCGATGCGGCCGGCCTGGTAGACGCGTACGAGAGCCGCTTCTTCCGCCTCGTCGACGACGGCGAACCGCATGAACGTCGCGTTGCCGAGCTGGATGCGATCCCCGTCGTGGAGCGGCACCGGCCCGGTCGCGCGGGTGCCGTTGACGAACGTGCCGTTGGTCGACCCCTCGTCGTTCAGCACGAACTGGGCGCCCGGCAGCCGGAAGACGCGGGCATGCAGGCGCGACAGGCTCGCCTCTTCGAAGCTCGCGTCGCAGTCCTCGGTCCGGCCGAACCGCAGCCCCTTGTTCGTCACCGAGATCACGCGCCCCGTCTCGGGCCCAGAGAGCAGCGTGAGCACGCCGCAGGTGCGGGCGACGCTCGCGGGCTCGGCCCGGGCCACCATCGTGGCCTCGAGCGGTCGCGGGCGCTGGCCCTTCCCGTCGTCGTTCATGAGCTCTACGAGGCTAGCAAGGTTCCGCCCGCCGTGGGGCGGCGAGCCAGGAGGGGGCCGGGAAACCTCAGGAAGCGTTCGCCCCGTTCGCCCCGGCGCTCAGTCCCTCGAGGTACTTGGTCAGCCCCTTCGCCGTCTCGACGAGGTTCGGCTGGATCTTGTTCCCGAGGAACTCTTCGATGGTGCGGCCGACCTTCGCGGCGAGGAAGCCGGGGATGCCGCGGATCTTCTTCGCGTCGATCTCCATCTTGCCGCGGATCTCGAGCAGCGTCTTGCCCGGGCCGTCCTCCAGGAACGTGTTGAAGCCCTGGCAGAGGACCGCCTCGGTGAACGCATGCGTCTCGATGCGCCATTCGCAGCGGAGCCGCCCGGCGTCCCACGTCGCATAGTCCGTCCACGAGAGCATCGATTCGCTGAGGACGGCGCGCGCGGCCGCCGGGATCTCGCCCCCGCCGTGCCAGATGTTGACGAGCTTGGCGACGGGGCCGTCGTCGGTCCGCGACTGGACGTCGATGCGGCGCACGTTGGGCAAGTACGCGAGCACCTTGGTGATGTCGTCGCGGTAGGCGGCGAAGACGACCTCACGAGGGAACGGAATGTGGGCGTCGGCGCGGAGCTCCATGGGAGGGGGGCGCAGCCTAGTCGGGTCGCGGCGGCCACGCTATGGTCTCCTCGTACGGAGACCGCCCCATGAGCATCCGCATCGTCTACTGCACGGCCTGAGGCTACGAGCGCTACGCGGTCAGGTTGGCCGCCGAGATCAAGAAGGCCAAGGGCCTCGATTGCCAGCTCGTGAAGGGCTCGAACGGGATTTTCGACGTGTATCGAAACGAGACACTCTTGTTCTCGAAATACGCCGAGCACCGCTTCCCCGAAGCGGACGAGATCATCGACGAGCTCGACTGAAGAGCTCTCCGCTCCGCGCCGAACCGGAGCGACTATTCGTCGAGCTCCTCGCGGTCGAGACGGTCCAACCCCAGGTAGGCGTTGTCGATCTCGTCGACCGGCGGAGGAGCTACCGACAGCGGACGCCGGGGCGAATCGCCTCGCGGGCCCTGGACGCGGGTCGCGCGACGAGCCGTCCTCGCGCTCTCGCGTGGCTCTGCCACGAGACGCTCGAACGGAACGCGCAGTCGACCAAAGAGCATGACGCACCTCCAAGCAAGGCTCGGTCCAACGCACCGAGCCCCACGAAATGTCCTGCCTACAGCGGCTCCGAGGTGACCACGGCAGAGCCGCGCGCGTGCGCCTTCCCACACCCCTGTGTGAGAATCTTGACGCAGTGCCTCAACCGCGACGGCGAAGAAGGTCAGGCGCCGCGGATCGCGACGAGGTAGGCGACGATGTCCGGCACGTCCTCGTCCGGAACCGGGGCGCCGTAGGTCTTCCGCATCTTCTCGACCTCGGCCTCCCAGGTCTTCCGTGGGAGGGGAGGTTGGTCGAGCACGTAGCGCGGCGTGTGGCAGACGGCACACGCCGAGGTCACCTTGTCCCGCCCCGGAAGGTCCGGAAGCGTGACGTTTTCGGCGGGCAGCCGGAGCGTGTGGAGCGTCGTCGAAGGGGGCGACGCGCTCGGAGAGGAGCACGCGAGGAGGGGCGCGAGCAGAATGCCCCATGCGGCGAGGGCGCCGCGTCGGCCGCTCACGCGACCACCACGTCGAGCCGCTCCGGCTCATTTCGCATGTACCCGGAGCGATTCCAGCGTGGCTCGTCCTCCTGCCGCTCGCCGGACACGCTCGTCGCCCGCACGAGCACCGTCGCCGGCCCCGCCGCCTCGGGCATCCACACGGCGCGCCATCGCCGCCACGCGAAGGGCCCGAAATCGCTCTCCAGCCGCGCGTCGTGCCAGGCGCCGCCCCCGTCGAACGACACCTCGACGCGCGCGATGCCCGTACCGCCGTCCCACGCCACGCCTTGCAGCTCGACCATGGTGCCTCGCCGCGGCGTCTCGCCGGCGCGCAGGGGCACGAAGAGCGAGCGCACGTTCATGCGCCCGAGCGGCGCCGTGTCCTTGCTCAAGGCGTCCGGCCGCTCGCGCGCGCCGTCGCCGGCCGGGATGCGGTAGGCCTTCTTCATCCAGAAGCCCTCGAACGCGTGGTCGAGCACCGTGATCGCCTCGAGCGCCTTCACCCAGTACGTCGAGTACCAGCCCGGAACGACGAGGCGCAGCGGGTAGCCGTTCAACATCGGCAGGGGCGCGTCGTTCATCGCCCACGCGAGCAAGGGCTCGTCCCCGTTCGCCGCCGCGATGGCCAGCGACTTCTCGAAGCGCGGCACGCTCTCGAGCGGCGCGCGATCCAGGCCGCCGAAGGTCACCTCGACGGCGCCCGCCTTCGCGCCCGCCGCGGCGAGGACCTCGCGCAGGCGCACGCCGGTCCACTTCGCGTTGCCCACCGCGCCGCGGCTCCACTGCACGCCCGGCACGCGCGGCGAGAACGCGCTCCGCCCGTTGCCCGAGCACTGGTTCACGGCGACGAGCGACGTGCCGGGAAAACGCGCGCGGAGGTCGTCGAGCGAGAGCTCCAGCGGGCGCTCGACGTGGCCCCCCACCTTCAACCGATACGTCGCCGAGTCGACCGACGTCGGCAAGAGGCTCTCGTGCCAGCGCACGAACATCGCGTCGTTCGGCGTGAAATCTTGCGCGAGGAAGCGCTCCGGCATCTCCAGGTTGGGCGGCCGTTCGGCGTGGAGCACCATGTCGGCGATCTTGCCCTGGTAGGGCTCGCCGGAAGGCGCCGGGGGCGAGCCCGTGCGGTCGCGCGAGCATCCGGCGAGCGTGCCGGCGGCGACGAGGCGAAGGAAGTCGCGGCGGTCCGTGCGAGGCCCCATGGTCCGAGGCCAGGGAGGGTAGGGCCGCCGGCGCGATCGTGGGCTATGAATTCGACCCATGACCCTGAACGTGGGCGACCAGGCGCCCGACTTCACGCTCCCCACTTCCGGCGGCAAGTCCGTCACGCTGTCGAGCCTCTACGCGGACAAGACCGTGGTGGTCTTCTTTTACCCGAAGGACGATACGCCCGGCTGCACCGTCGAGGCCTGCAGCTTCCGCGACAGCTACGAGACCTTCGTCGAGGCCGGGGCCGAGGTCGTCGGCATCAGCTCGGATTCCGTCGAATCGCACGACCGCTTCATCGGCAAGCACAAGCTCCCGATGACCATGCTGAGCGATCCCGGGGGCAAGGTCCGCGCGCTCTTCGGGGTCAAGTCCACGTTCGGCCTCATGCCCGGCCGGGCGACCTTCGTCATCGACCGCAAGGGCGTCGTCCGGCACGTCTTCGTCTCCCAGCTCCGGGCGGGAGCTCATGTAGGGGAAGCCCTCTCCGTCGTGAGGCAGTTGACGACCGCGCGTCCTTGACCCGACCATCGTCCATCGTGCCGTCTCGCACCTTCGCCATCGGCGACATCCACGGAGACCTCGAAGGGCTCATCCGCGTCTTCGGGCGGCTGCCCCCGCTCGAGGCCTCCGACACCGTCGTCTTCGTCGGCGACTACCTCGATCGCGGACCCAAGTCGGCGCAGGTGATCGACTTCGTGCGCAGCCTCGAGCGCGAGACGCCCGCGCGCATCGTCCCGCTTCGCGGCAACCACGAGGACGCGTGGCTCCGCGTCATCGCCGTGGGCTGGCCGGAGTTCGTGCTTCCTCCCGGCAACGGCTGCCTCGCGGCCATGCGCTCGTTCACCGGCGGCCCGCCTCCCGTGCCCGACGAGAAGCCGCGCGTCGACGAGGAGCGCGCCATGATGACGGGCACGTTCTTTCCGCGCGACGTCGTCGACTGGATGCACCGGCTCCCTCACTGGTACGAGGACGAGCACGCCATCTACGTCCACGCGGGCTTGCCGCGCGGTCCGGGCGGCTTCCTCCACCCCTCGGCCGTGCAGACCCCCGCGGCGCTCCTCTGGCTTCGCGACGAGGACTTCTTCCGCAACTACCGGGGCAAGCTCGTCGTCTTCGGCCACACGGCGACTGCGTACCTCCCGGTCGAGCTCAGCACGTACACCCCGGAGGACCCGCTCGACATCTGGGCAGGCCCCTGCTGCGTCGGGCTCGACACGGGCGCCGGCAAGGGAGGCTTCCTGACGGCGATCGAGCTCCCGTCGATGAAGGTCTACGAATCCAGGTGAAGGAGCGGTACGCTCCCGTTCTGCCGTGACGATCCCCATCAAGCTTCGTATTCGCAATCTCCAGACCCGCGAGGCCGGCGTCGCCGCCTTCGAGACCGACGCCGAGGCCTTCCTCTGGCTGAAGGACCGCCCCCGCTTCGTCGAGGTGATCGGCATGGCAGGACAGGTCAGCGTGCCGATGGAGGTGCAGGACCGCCTGCGCGCGGCGATGCGCCCGCTCGACGACGAAGAGCGCATCGCGGAGCGGGAGACCGAGCTGGCCCTCGAGAAGGAGGACCTCGAGCGCGACAAGGTGGCGCGCGAGAAGGAAGCCGAGATGCAGGCCAAGCATCAGGCGGAGCTCCGCGCGGCGGATCCCGAGCGCCTGATGGAGGTCAAGTGGCGGTTCAACGCCGACATGGCGCTGACCGATCCGCACGACCCGCGCACGATCACGGACGACGCGCGCGCCGCGATCCTCGCGTGGATCGCCGAGCGCAACGAGTGGGTCGCCGGCCGCGGGCAGACCATCGGCGAGTGCACCGTGAAGGTGTGGCCGGGCAAGCTTCCGTCGAAGGACGCCGACCGGGTCAAGGAGGGGCGGTTCGTCCCCGTGAGCCACGAAGAGAAGAAATAGGCGGTGACGATCGAGGCGGCGCTGCGAGCGCGCATCGCCAGGACGTCGGACCGAGCGGCGCTGCGGCGCCAGAGGCTCGTCTTCGACGCGGGACACGGCGGCGTCTGGACGGTGGACCTTCGCCGGGGCGAGGCGCGGCTCTCGAAGGGGCGCGCGCGGGGAGCCGCCGCGACGATCTTCGCCGACGCCGCCACGATGACGTCGGTGCTCGAGGGCAGGCTCGCCGGGGTGCAGGCGTTCCTCGAGGGCCGGCTGTTTCTGCGGGGGAACATCGCCCTCGCGCTGGAGCTCGACGATCTGCTCCCTCCCGCCACGCGCGATCCACGCGCTCCGCGGTGCCACCGCATCGTCGCCGACGGGCTGCAGTCGTTCTACCTGGAGGCCGGCCAGCGCGGCGCGCCTCCGGTGGTGCTGCTCCACGGCCTCGGCGCCACGGGCGCCTCGTTCCTGCCGACGCTGTGGGACCTCTCGCGCGACCACCACGTCTTCGCCGTGGACCTCCCTGGCTTCGGCGAGTCGGACAAGCCCGTGCGTCCGCTGCACCCCGCGTACTTCGCGAAGTGGCTCGTCGCGCTCCTCGACGCGGTCGCCGTGGACCGCGCGCACCTCATCGGCAACTCGATGGGCGGCCGCATCGCGCTCGAAGTCGGCCTGCGCTCCCCGGGGCGCGTCGACCGGCTCGTGCTCCTCGCCCCGTCGCTCGCCTGGCGCCGCTACCGCGCCGCCGTGGGGCTCGTGCGCCTGCTCCGTCCCGAGCTCGGCGCCCTGCCGCTCCCCATCCTGCATCGCCTCGTCCTGCGGAGCCTCCGCTCCATCTTCGCGCACCCGGAGCGCGTCCCGGTCGCCGCCATGAGCGCCGCCGCCGACGAGTTCGTCCGCGTCTTCGCGACGCCTCGCGGCCGCATCGCCTTCTTCCACGCCGCGCGCGAGATCTACCTGGAGGACCCGCACGGCGCGACCGGCTTCTGGGACCGGCTCCCCTCGCTGACGCCGCCCGCGTACTTCGTCTTCGGCGGGCGCGACTGGCTGGTCCCGCGCTCGTTCGTGCGTCACGTGCGCGACGCGCTGCCCGCGGCCGAGTGCGACGTCTTCCCCGACTGCGGCCACGTGCCGCAGTTCGAGGAGCCCGAGCGGACCCACACCCGCGTGAGGGAGTGGTTCAGGACTTGAGGAACTTGGTCGGGCCTGCCGGGGCCCACGCGAGAAACTCCGCCACGGGCCCCGACTCGGCCTTCGCCGGGTGAATCACGAGGTGCGTCCGCGCCGCCTTGAACGACGCCGGCTTGTCCTGCTCGGCCTCGGCCTCGTGCCACGATCCGACGTTCACGTAGGTGGCCGTCCCGTGCGCGACGGGGACCATCGCCGGCGAGTGCGTGTGCCCCATCACCACGAACGCCGCGGGGAAGAGCGTCGCCAGGTGCCCGGCGCGCTCGACCAGCGTCGCGTCGTTGTCGAGCTTCTCGCCGAACCACACCTTGCGCCGCGCCGTCAGCTGCCGCTGCACGAAGACCGCCGCCAGCGCGACCGCCGCCATCGCCCCCCAGCCCCACGTCCAGCTCAGCCAATGGACGCCCGCGAAGACCGCGAGCGAGGCCAGCACGATGCCGGCCGTGAACCCGAGCGCGATGCGGTCGAGGAGCACGCTCGCCATGATCTTCGGGATCGACCGCGTCACCGGCGGCACCTGCAGCGCCGCGAGGGCTCGCAGCTTCTCGATGCCGATGCGCATCTTGAGGGCCAGCGCGCCCATCCGCCGCTCGTGCTCCTCGCGCACCGAATGCGCCGCCTCGGTGAGGAACTCGCGCCGCAGCCGGAAGAGCTCGCGGACGCCGTGGATGAACCGCGTGAGCAGGCGAAAGAGGCCGCCGAAGCCCATGTGCGCCCCCATCATCACGTAGTCGAGGACGCCGAGCCGCTCGTGGCCGTACTCGGGCACGCCCTTCGTGGGGCGAACGACCCAACGGAGAAACACGTCGGAGAAGCTCCGCACGATGCGCCGCGGGTCGACCGGCGAGAGCGGCGCCATGATGTTCTCGGTCGAGCAGAGCGTGTCGTACTGGTGACCGTGCTCGACGTAGGCGACGCCCTCGGCGTAGTAAAACCAGGGGGCGAACTCGATGCGCGCGGCGAACTCCTCGGCGAAGACCTCGCTGCGGTCATGGCGGTCGAGCGACGCGCCCGCGAGCGCCATCTCGACGAGCATCGCCTTCAGGTCCTGCTTCACGCCGTCCCAGTGAAACTCGACGTCGTGGTTGCCGTGGACGAGCGTCAGCGCGTGCCCGCCGGCCACGAAGGCCGCGAGCGCCTCGAAGACCACGCGATGCCGCGCCACGACGGCGCGGAGCTTGAGCCGCCCGTGGTCCGCCGAGTTGCCGAGCCCGTGGATGCGCTCCTCGTCGCTCGCCTCGGTGTCGAGCTTGGTGTCGCCCGGGAGGATGGCCATCCCGATGAAGTCGATGAAGTCCCCCGCGATGACGAGCCGCCAGCGCTTTCCCGAGGGCGGCGTGCGCGCGTAGTGCGCGAGGAGGTTGGCGAGGTCGACGTCGACTTGCTGAGAGCGCCGCTCGCGGGCGCCGGCGCCCTTTGGCCGCAGGTCGTTGAGGTCGTTGCCCAGATGGACGTCGGAGAGAATGAGAAGACTCTCGTCGAAGATAGGAGGATTCACGACGACTTAACTCTGCGCCGCAGGCCCGGGAGCCGCAAGCGGAGCCATGCCACGTTCGTGTCATGACGCGGCGTATTCCCGCGGGAAAGCGGGTTTCGGGCTTCTTTTGGTCACGCGCCGGTCACATGCCGGCGGGGCGGGTCACATGCCCGCGGGCGGGCACTGATTGAACTGGCTCTGCGTGAACGTGGGGATCGTCCCGCCCGTGCCCGGTGGCGCGAAGACGCACACGTTCTGGGCCGGGTTCAGCGTGAGGCTGTCCGGCGAGGTCACCACGCCTCCGAGGTTTCCGCAGAGAAGCGTGCCGCCCTGGATGAGGATCGTCAGCGTCGTCATGCTGAAGTCGATCTCGCTGCCCAGGGGGCTCGCCGGCGCGGGAACGTTCGTCGCCCCGAAGTTGACGGCGACCTTGCCGTTGGTGACGACCGAGCCGTTGACGACCGCCGGCACCCCGACCGTGTCCGAGCTGTTCGTCGGCGGGGTAGGTCCAGCGTTCAGCACCAGGGCGGTGTCGGTGAAGTCGAACGTGCCGTTGCCGCTCGTGTCCGTCGCATGGAACGTCGCCGTGATCGTGAAGTACGTGGCGTCGACCACCTCGGGCTCCAGCTGGGACGTGCAAGCCATCACGAGGTTCAGGTTCGAAAAACCCGCGCCGGATGCGTCGAAACCAGCGTCGTCCTCCGTCGAACCGTTGAAGTTCGAGTCGGCCGTGCGCGTCTCGTAGCTGTCTAGATCGTCCTTCGGCGTCACGCAGGCGGCTTGCACGGAGACGGCGGCCAAAAGCGCGAAAGTACCGGCGGCCTCGAACCGCAACATGGACCTGGCTGTCCTCGGCATGCTTACATGCATACCATCCCTCGATGGGTCCTGCCTGAACATGTCAAGAGCACGCGCCTCGGTCGGCTTCATGAAGTTCCTCCGGCTCCTCCCGGTGTCGGTCCTCGCCGTCACCGCGGCGATGCCGGAAGGGAGCGCGCGAGCGTCGGGCTTTCTCACCGACCAGTTCGGGAGCGACCAGGGGCAGCCCGCGCTGGCGAACGCGTACTCGGTGTACTTCAACCCGGGCGCGATGGCGGGAATGTACGGGACCGAAATCACGGTCGATGGCGTCCTCGCGGCACGGTCGCTCGACTACAACCGCACGTCGACCTCGGGGATCGACAATGCGGGCAACCCCGTCTACTCGCAGTCGAACACCGGCCAGGCGCACCTCTTCAACGTGCTGGCGGCGCCGTTCGCCGGATTCGTGACCGACTTCGGGGGCTCGAAGCTGCGCCTCGGCGTCGCCGCGTACATCCCGTTCGGCGGCGAGGTGAGCTGGGGCAAGAACTCGACCTACTCGAGCAGCGCCATCAACCCGGGCGGATACGACGGGCCGCAGCGCTGGTCGAGCATCAGCGCGAACACGTCGTCGATCTACACGACCGCCGCCCTCGCCTACCGCTTCGAGAAGCCGCGCATCGGCATCGGCGTCAGTGCCAGCCTCATTCACTCGTCGTTGCAGGACGTGCGCGCGCGCAACGCCGACGGCTCGGACGACATCGTGTTTCCCAACGGCTCGATCGAGGAGGGGCGCTCGTACCTCGACGTGAGCGGCTGGCAGGTCGGCGCCGCGGCGGGCATCTACTGGGAGGCGACGAAGGACGGCGCGCTCCGTCTCGGCGCGTCCTACACCAGCCAGCCTGGCTTCGGGCCGATGCGCCTCAACGGCACCTTCCAGCTCTATCCCGCGGCGCCCGGCGTCTCGACGGCGGCAGACCTCGTCCAGGCGTACCCGGACATCGTCCGCTTCGGCGCGGCGTGGCGCGTCCGGCCCGACACCGAGATCCGCCTCGACGGCGACTGGCAGCGCTGGAGCCAGTTCAAGTCCCAGTGCATCACGAGCCCTGGGGGATCCTGCAACACGGACTCGAGCGGCGTCGCGTCGAGCTCCAACAACACCAACGTGAAGCTCGATCTTCCGCGCGACTGGAACGACACCATCAAGCTTCGCGCCGGCATCGCCTACTGGATCGTCCCCCAGACGGAGCTCTTCGCGAGCTTCGCCTTCGAGACGGCGCCCGTGGCCAAGAGCCACGAGGACCCGCTCATCTACGACTCGACGCGCCTCGAGCCGACGCTCGGCGTGCGCCACGCGTTCACGAAGCACCTCTACGCGTCGCTCAGCTACACGTACATCTACATCGTGCCGTTGACCGTGACCGACAGCGACTACGGGACGTACGCCCCTCCGTCGCGCTCGCCCTCGGCCAACGGGACGTACTCGTCGGAGATCTACGTCTTCGACGGAGCGCTCAGCTATCGCTTCTAGCCGTGTGCTAAGCGCGTAGGCGTGAAGGTCCACCAGGAAACCCTGCGGGTCGCGACCCCGGGTCGAGGCTTCGTCGACGTCACGAGCGAGATCGGGCGCGTCGTCGCCGAGTCGGGCGTGACGACGGGGTTGTGTACGGTGTTCGTGCGACACACGAGCGCGTCGCTCGTCATCCAGGAGAACGCCGACCCGGCGGTGCTGCGCGACCTCGCGCGGTGGATGGACAAGCTGGCGCCGGAGAGCGCGGACTACGAGCACGACGCGGAGGGCCCGGACGACATGCCCGGCCACCTGCGGTCCGCCGTGACGCGGTCGAGCGAGGGGATCCCCGTGACTCGGGGGAAGCTCGCGCTCGGGACGTGGCAGGCGGTCTACGTGTGGGAGCACCGGAGCGGGGCACACCGGCGGGAGCTGGTGGTGCACGTCGCGGGAGTGGGGGAGAAGGAGTAGGGAGAGGAAGAGGAGGGGAGGGGAGGGAAGGGGGTGAGCGCGAGCGGGAGCGCGGGCGCGGGCGCGGGCGCGAGCGCGGGCGCGGGCGCGGGCGGGAGCGCGGGCGCGAGCGGGAGCGCAGGCGCGGGCGCGGGCGCGAGCGCGAGCGCGGGCGCGGGCGCGGGCGCGAGCGCGGGCGCGGGGGGGAGCAGATCAACACATCGTTTGCACTTGGACGGATGCTGGGGGCCACGGGTCACGTGTCGATGCCCACGGATCGCGCGCCGAGGAAGTCGGGCCGCGCGCCGAGGAGCTCGGGCCGCGCGCCGAGGAGGTCGGGCCGCGCGCCGAGGAGCTCGGGCCGCGCGCCGAGGAAGTCGGGCCGCGCGCCGAGGAGCTCGGGCCGCGTGCCGAGGAGCTCGGGCCGCTTGGCGAGAAGCTCGGGCCGCATGCCGAGGAGCTCGGGACGCACGCCGAGGAGGTCGGGCCGCGCGCCGAGGAGGTCGGGCCGCGTGCCGAGAAGCTCGGGCCGCGTGCCGAGGAGCTCGGGACGGATGCCGAGGAGCTCGGGACGGATGCCGAGAAGCTCGGGCCGCGTGCCGAGGAGCTCGGGCCGCGTGCCGAGGAGCTCGGGCCGCGTGCCGAGAAGCTCGGGACGGATGCCGAGGAGCTCCGGCCGCGTGCCGAGGAGGTCGGGCCGCGCGCCGAGGAGCTCGGGACGGATGCCGCGGGGTCCTGGCGCGTCGCTGGGGAGGACCTGTCAGCGATGTCCTGGCACTCAAGTGTCAGCGATGTCCTGGCGGAGGTGCTGACGCCGCCCGGAAAGTGACCCACTTGGTCGGCCGGAAATTGACCCACCCGGCGGTCTGATTCCTACGCCTTGCGACCGCTCTTGGGCAAGGTGCCCGGTGCGGCCTGATGGTCGTCCTGCTGTTCCTCCTGGGC
>DASXZL010000063.1:0-73491 GCA_036501935.1 Polyangiaceae bacterium
AAGCAAAGCGCCGCGCGGGGGAGGTCGGAGGGACCCGCCGCGGCTCCGCGCCGACCCGTCGACGGCGGGCTCTTCGACTCGGCGGGGCCGCGGGCCCTTCGAGCCGCCCTCCGCAGGCCGCCAGGAGGGAGAGCGCGGTCGCTGCAAGTGCGCGGTGAAACATTCCTGGCGGCCTACCACGCCGCCGGCGAACCGCATGTCCATTCCGGCGCGAGCTGGTCCCGCCTCAACGTTCCATGGAAGCGTGCCTCGCCTGTCCCGTGTCGAAGCCCTCCGTCGACGGGTTTCTTCGTTTCAGCGGGCCCGGCGTCGGATGCCGGGGCCGGGGCGAAGCACTCCGACGTGTCCGCATCGAATGCCAAGCCCTCGGAGAAGCCCGCTGACGGGTCGGCATTGAATGCCAGGGCCTCGGCAAGGCTCTCCGAGGGGTCGGCATTGAATGCCAGGGCCCCGGAGAAGAACGCCGAGGCCTCGGCATCAAATGCCAGGGCCCCGGAGAAGAACGCCGAGGCCTCGGCATCGAATGCCAGGGCCCCGGAGAAGAACGCCGAGGCCTCGGCATCAAATGCCAGGGCCCCGGAGAAGAACGCCGAGGCCTCTGCATCAAATGCCAGGGCCCCGGAGAAGAACGCCGAGGCCTCGGCATCAAATGCCAGGGCCTCGGCGAGGCTCTCCGACGGGTCGGCATTGAATGCCACGGCCCCGGAGAAACACGCCGACCCCCCGGCATCGAATGCCAGAGCCCCGGAAAAGCACGCTGACGTGTCGGCGTCGCATGGAGAGGCGTCGGCGAGACTCGCTGGCGTGTCGGCGTCGTATGCAGAGGCCTCGGCGAGGCTCTCCGACCTTTCGGCGTCGAGTCCCGAAGCCCTGGCATCGAGCGCCCGCGCCCCGCCGACGATCTCGGACACGCCGGCGTCCAACGCCGGCCGTTCCGAGAAGCACGCCGGGACCTCGCCGTCGAAGGCCGACCCCTTCGCCCACGACGCCGAGCCACTGGAGAAGCGCTCGTCCCCCGAGCAGAAGCTGGCTCTCCTCCCGGGTTGCAAAAGCCCGCCGTCGGCGGGCGTGGGTCAAGCGGTTCCCAGTCCCCCCTGAGGGCACCGGAGGATCGCGCTTCGACGCTCACCACTCGCTGACGCTCGCGGTGCGGACCGGCTTTCGCCGGTCTCTTGGGTCGAAAGCCCGCCGTCGGCGGGTCGGCGCGGAGCCGCGGCGGGGGGTTCCTCCCGAATTCCCGCGCAAGGCGCGCCGTGAGCATGCGAAGCAAAGCGCCGCGCGGGGGAGGTCGGAGGGACCCGCCGCGGCGAGCACCGACCCGCCGTCGGCGGGCGTGGGTCACGCGGTTCCCAGTCCCCCCTGAGGACACCGGAGGATCGCGCTTCGACGCTCACCACTCGCTGACGCTCGCGGTGCGGACCGGCTTGCGGACCGGCTCTCGCCGGTCTCTTGGGTCGAGAGCCCGTCGGCGGCGGGCGTGGGTCACGCGGTTCCCCCGTGCCCCCATGCGCTTCATCGAGAACCGCGCTCTCTGCCTAGCGCTTGCCTAGCGCGCGGCGCCCTCGGCGCGCATGGCGGCGATGGCCGCGTCGTCGAGGCCGGCTTCACGCAGAACCACGTCGGTGTGCTCGCCCTGCTTCGGCGGAGGGGCGTACGTGGCGCCGCGCTCGGCGAGGGGTGTCCGGAGCTGCGCGATGCGGCCCCACGGCGAGTCCATCTCGAAGAAGACACCGCGGGCGCGGAGGTGCTCGTCCCCCTGGAGCTCCTGCGGCTCGAGGACCGGCTCGAGACAGCAGTCGTGCTCGCGGCCGAAGGCCTGCCATTCGTCGCGCGTGCGCGACGCGAAGACCCCGCGCAGCTTCTCCCGAAGGACCCCCTGATGCGCGCCCGGAAGCAGCGCCGCCGGGTCGACCTCGATGCCCGCGCCCGTGCAGAACGCCATCCAGAACTTCGGCTCCAGCGCCCCGAGCGTCACGTACTTCCCGTCCTTCGTCGCGTACGCCCCGTAGAGCGCCAGGCCCCCCGTGAGCGGCTCGTCGCCCCGGGCGGGCACGTGCCCCCCGAAGAGCTGCCCCAGGCTCGCCAGCGCGAAACCCATCGACGCTTCCACCATCGACACGTCGACCACGCGGCCCTTGCCCGTACTGGCCCGCTCGTGGAGCGCCGCCAGGATCCCGATGACGCTCCAGAGCCCGCCGCCGAAGTCGGCCAGCTGAAACCCCGGCACCTGCGGAGGCCCGCCCGCCGGCCCCTGCATCCCGAGCACCCCGGCCCGCGCCAGATAGTTGATGTCGTGCCCCGCGCGCGCCGCCATCGGCCCGTCCTGCCCGTAGCCGGTCAGCGCGCACACGACGAGCCGCGGATTGGCCGCCAGGAGCGCCGCGTGGCCGAGGCCCAGCCGATCGAGCACCCCCGGGCGGAACTGCTCGAAGAACACATCGTACCGCGCGACCATCTTCAGCACGGCCGCGCGCGCGCTCGCCTTCTTCAGGTCGAGACACACGCTCCGCTTGCCGCGGTTCAGCGCGAGGAACGTGGCCGACGTGTCGCCCGCCGTGAGCGGCGGCGTCAGACGCAGATAGTCCCCCGCGCCCGTGTCCTCCAGCTTGTCGACGCTGGCGCCGAGGTCGGCCAGCGCCAGCGAGGCGAAGGGCCCCGGCAAGAGACGCGTGAGATCGAGGACGCGGACGCCGGCGAGAGGCCCGGACGTCACCGGACGCTCCCCTCCGGCATCACTGGAAGCTGAAGAGCTTCTGCAGCTTCATCGCGAGCATCGGGTTGCCCGTGACCTTGAGCTTGCCCGAGAAGAACAGCTGCATCCCGTTGGCCTGGGGATTCTCGACGAGCTTCTGGAAGTCCTCGTCGGTGATCGTGATGGTGCAGTCGGCGTCGCCCGTGCCGGCCTTGCAGGCGGGGCCCGTCGCGCTCACGTCGATGTTCCACTCACCGCCGGTCTCGCCGGTGATGTTCATCTGGAACTTGGCGCCGATCGTCTTCGCCTCTTCGGCGTTCTTCGAAAGGGCGGCGGGGAGCGTGTCGTTGAACAGCTGCTTGATGTCGACGGCCATCGGGCATTCCTCCGGGACAGCACCAGGACGATACGAGTGGGCGAGAAGCGCGGCGGAGTGAATCGCGATTCAGCGCCGTCGTCAAGCGCCGCACACCCGGTTTCGGCCGTCGCTTTTCGCCTTGTAGAGGCGCTCGTCCGCCAGGCCGAGCAGGCCGTCGGCGTCGCGGTGGTCCTCGGCGAGCTCGTCGATGGTCGCGAACCCGAGGCTCACCGTCACGTGGAGCACGAGGTCCTCGAAAGCGACCTCGAGCCGCTCGACGGCGGAGCGGACCCGCTCGGCGAAGCGCCCGACGTTGACGTGCTCGATGCCCCGCACGAGCAGCACGAACTCCTCGCCCCCGAAGCGAGCCAGCACGTCCTCCGCGCGGACCATGCGCTGGACGAGCGCCGCCACCTCGCGCAGCACCTCGTCGCCCGCCAGGTGGCCGTGCGTGTCGTTGACGCGCTTGAAGAGGTCGAGATCGAAGAGGATGACGCCGAGCCGCGTCTTGTGGCGCTTGGCGTAGGCGAACTCGCTCGCCAGGCGCTCGACGAGGTAGCGGCGGTTGTAGATGCGCGTCAGCGCGTCGCGCACCGACGACTCGTAGAGCTGCTGGGCGACGTGCTCGGCCTGCGCGGCGACGACGGCGAACGAGATGATGACGTTCGGGCCGATGTGGATGCGGTCGCCGCTGTGCAGCTCGGCGCGCTCGATGCGCTTGCCGTCGACGAACGTCCCGTTGGTCGACCCCATGTCCTCCACCACGTACGACCCGTCGGGCGTCTCGAGGAACCGCGCGTGCTCGCGGCTCGCCCCCGCGTCGTCGATGCGCACCTGCGCTTCCTTGCCGCGCCCGACGATCGTCTCTTGCCCGCTCTCGGCCACCGTGAAGACCCGCCCGGTGCTCGGACCGCTGACGACCGTGAGCACGCCGCGCGTCCCCTGGAGCGCCGGGTTCGACGGGAGGGCCGCCACGATGGCCGCGTCCGTCGTCCGCGTGCTCGACTCCTCCTCTTCCCACTGCACGAGGCTCGGGCGGTTCGACGACCGCGGCGCGGGCTCGTCCTTCATCACGCCGAGCTTCTGCGTCTTGTTCAGATCGTCGCTCATGGGTAGCACTCGACCGGAGGTGCAGCATACGGCGCCGCCGCCGCGACGTCCCCGGTCGTGATGCGCCCCGAGGCGATGATGGAGCTGTAGGTGGCGACGCTCCCCTTCGCGGTCCGGGCGCCGGTCGTCTTGTCGTACGAGAAGAGGCCGAAGTGCGGGCAATAGCCGTTGGCCCACTCGAAGTTGTCGACGAGCGCCCAGTGGATGTACCCGAGCACCTGGTCGCCGCGCTGCATGGCCCACCCGAGCTGGTAGAGGTGCTCGAGGATGAAGCGCGCCCGGTTCTGGTCGGGCGCGTCGGCGAGGCCGTTTTCGGTCACGAGCATGGGGAGGCCGTACTGCGCGGTCTCGTCCAGTACGGTTCCGAAGCCCTCGGGGTAAATGTCCCAGCCGAAATCGGTGATGGGCCTGCCGTCGCCCATGTCGCGCTCGAGGACGACGGCGTCGACCGGCGCCGGGATCTTGATCCCCCCGTGCGAGGCGCTGATGAGCGTGTCCGAGTAGTAGTTGACGCCGATGAAGTCGGCGCGGCCGACGAGCGTCGGGTCCCCCATCGCGTCGTTCGGATCGGTGTAGGTCTGGTCGAGCTCGTCGTCCCAGTTGCCCTTCACGATGGCGTTGAGGATCCACTGGTTCCAGATGTAGTCGACGCGCTGCACCGCGGCCGCGTCGTCGGGATCGGTCGGATCGAGGGGGTGGAAGGTGCGCTGGTGCTTGGCGAGCGACACCTGCGCCGCCTTGCCGTCGCCGTCCGCGTCGATCGTGTCGGCCGCGTGGATGGCGTCGAAGCAGCTGGCGTGCGCGCGCACCTCCGTCTTCACGACGTTGATGGCGCGCGTCACGTTCAGCACGTCGCCCGGCGGAAAGCTCCCCTGCACGAAGCCGCCGAGCACGTAGGGCAGCGGCTCGTTGATGGTGATCCACCAGTCGACGAGGTTGCCCCAGCGGGTCGCTGCGCGCGTGCACCACGTCGTGAAGTCGCCCGCGGTCTCCGGGCGCTCCCAGCCCTGCGGAGCGGAGGTCGTGGCGGGCGTGCCGTCGCTCAGCCAGTCGGGGAGCGAGAAGTGCACCAGCGTGACGACCGGCGTGATGTGCGCCGCCGCGAGCTTCTGGAGGAGCGTCGTGTACGAGGCGACGGCGGTCGGATCGGGCGTGTCGGCCATGAAGTCGGCCTCGGTCGGGTAGACGCGGCCCCACTCGATCGAGAAGCGGTAGGTGTTCTGGCCGCTCGCCGTCAGCGCCGCCACGTCGTCGTCGATGTGATCGAGCGCGTCGGGGCCACCGACGTCGGGGCTGTCGCCGCTCGGGATCTTGCCGGAGGCGACCCAGTGCGACCAGTCGGTGTTCACGTCGCCCGCCTCGACCTGGAAGCCCGCCGTCGACGAGCCCCACATGAAGCCCGCGGGGAAGTCGACCTCCGACGGAGCGGGCGCCGCGCCGGGCGACGACCCATGGCACGCCGCGGCGAGCGCGAGGACGGCGACGAGGCCGCCCGGCGTTTTCCACACACGGACCATCTCCCGCCATCCTACATCCTGCCTGGACGATGTGCCGCTCCGCCGCTACAAGCGGAAGCCACAGCGCATGGGTCTTCTCGACGGCAAGGTGGCCATCGTCACGGGAGCGGGTGGGGGCATCGGCCGGGCCGAGGCGCGCCTCTTCGCGAGCGAGGGCGCCCGGGTCGTGGTGAACGACGTGGGCGGGGCGCGCGACGGGAGCGGCTCGGACGCGAGCGCCGCCGAGAAGGTGGCGCACGAGATCATGGCCAGCGGCGGGGCGGCCGTGGCCAACCACGACACGGTGACGACCGCGGCCGGCGCGGCCGGGATCATGAGGACCGCGCTCGACGTCTTCGGGCGGGTCGACGTGCTCGTCAACAACGCGGGCATCCTCCGCGACAAGAGCTTTCTCAAGCTCGACGAGGCGATGTGGGACGCGGTCGTCGAGGTGCACCTGAAGGGCACGTTCCTGTGCTCGCAGGCCTTCGCCAAGCAGCTCGTCACCCAGGGCGGCGGCGGGCGCATCGTGAACACGACGAGCGTCAGCGGGATGCTCGGCAACTTCGGCCAGGCGAACTACTCGGCGGCGAAGGCGGGCATCTACGGCCTGACGCGCACCATGTCGATCGAGCTCCAGAAGCACCGCGTCACCGTGAACGCGCTCGCCCCCATCGCGAAGACGCGGATGACGGAAGACCTGCCGATGTTCCAGGGCGTCGACACGCTGACGCCCGAGCACATCGCCCCGCCGGCGCTCTTTCTCGCGAGCGATCTGTGCGGCGACCGGACGGGCCACGTGCTCGCCGTCGCGGGCGCGCGCGTCTACGCCTTCAAGGTGGTGGAGACGCCGGGCCGCTTCAAGGAGAGCCAGAACGGCGTGTGGACGGCGCAGGAAATCGCCGAAAGCTGGGACGGCATCGTCAAGGCCTAGACCCGCTTCAATCCGAACACCTCCACGTCGACCCCTGGCGACCACAAGACCGACGCGCGCTCCTCGGGCCTTTCGAGCCCCGCGGCGGCGACGAGCGATTCGCGGAGCGTCACGATGGTCGCGCGCTGCAGCGGGTACGGCGTGTGGTGCACCTGCCCGCGCAGCAGCACGTCGCGTCCCGTGAGCGCGTAAAGGTAGTACCGCTCCGCGAGGAAGTGCTCGAGCGTCCCCACCGCGGCGGGCCCCATCGCCTCGCTGACGTCGTACTCCAGCTCGAGGTCCGCGGGGGCGGGGCTCTCCCAGTGGCGCTTCGACCGGTAGACGACGCGGTCCCCCGTGCGCTCGGTCTGCATCCGCGCGCGCCAGTACGGCAGATGAAAGAAGGCGCGCGCTCCGAGGACGGCGAGCGTGCTCGAGGCGTCCAGGCTGAAGAACCACACCCCCGGATGGTCCCCGCCGCGATGCACGTACGTGCGGAGGTTCGCCTCCTCGAAGCGCCGCGCCGTCGGCATCGCCGGGAGAAACCGGCTCGGCCGCACGTCGTGCATCTCGAACGGCACCAGGCCGACGTAGGCGCGCCCCTCGAACGTGTCGACCTCGAGCCCCGGCGGAACGACGGCGCGGAGCGCGGCCACCGGGACCTCCCAGTGCACGAAGAGGAGGTTCCGCCACTTCTGGAGCCCCGCGGGAGAGCCCTCGGGGCGGCGTCCGGGAGCGGTGCGATCCATGGGCGCCGAGACTATGCCGAATCCCGCTCCTCCTGTACCGTCCGCTCCCATGAGAACGACCGCGATCGTGCTTGCGCTGGGCCTCCTCGCGCCCCTCGCGCTCACGGCCTGCAGCAGGAAGAGCGACGGCGCCGCCACCTCCACCGCCTCGACCGCCGCGGCCCCCGCCGGCGTGAGGTGCCCCGCCGGCTCGGGGTCGGACGGGACCAACTGCAAGGCCACGGGGCAGGGCCGCGTCGCTCGCCTGTCGTGGAACGGAGCGCTCGGCGACACCGCGCAGACGCTCACGCTCCGGAACATCTCGGGCGCCGTGATGAAGACCGGCTCGGTGTCGGTCTGGTTCTACGACCGGACCGGCAAGCGGCTCGACGTGGCCGGCGCGAAGAAGTACGCGCTGCCGGGCGACGCGTTCGGGTCCACCGTGAAGGCCGGCGAGACGCGCACCATCACGTTCCCGCTCTCGAAGACGGGCGTGCCTGACGGCACGGCGCAGATCGAGGCCGAGGTCGTGAAGGTGACGCTCGTCAACGCGGACGGAAGCGACGGACCGATGTGGAAGAACGACGATCTCAACGCCGACGAGCGCGTCATGGCGGCCACCCCGGCCGCGGCCGCCCCCGTCGCGACGGCCGTCGTCCGACCGGGAGTCCGCCCGGCGCCCCCTCCCCCGCCCCCGCATCGATGAGCCGGCCGCCGGCCTTTTGCTAGGCTGCCCATCCACGGATGGCCTTACCTCGTCCCGATCCCGAGCGGACGCGCCGCACCGTCGGCGCCGTCATCTACATCCTGATGATGCTCGGGGGCGCGGCGGCCCTCGTCTTCTTCTTCCTCGTGATGCCGCTCGCGTCGCCGGATCCCGAGGTCCAGTACGAGTCGATGGGCATCGGCGCGCTCTGCGCCATCCCGCCCCTCGCCATCTACCTGTGGATCCCGAGGCTCATCGACCGGTTCGACCCGGAGCCGTGGTGGGCGCTCGCCCTCGTGCTCGGCTGGGGCGCCATCGCGGCGTGCGGCGTGGCGGCGACGGTGAACACCGGGGTCGAGGAGCTGTTCACCGAGATCGGCGGCAAGGACGTCGGGCAGATCGCGGGCGTCTGCTTCTCGGCGCCCATCGTCGAGGAGGGCATGAAGGGCCTCGGCGTCTTCGGCGTCTTCTACTTCCTGCGGCGCGAGTTCGACGGCGTCGTCGACGGGGTCATCTACGCGACCTTCGTCGCCCTCGGCTTCGCCGCGACCGAGAACATCATCTACTACGCGAGCGCCGTGAAGTCCGACCCGGGCGGCAACGTCCTCGCGGTCACCTTCATCCTCCGCGGCGTGCTCGCGCCGTGGGGACACCCGCTCTACACGTCGATGACGGGCATCGGCTTCGGCATCTCGCGGGAGACGAACCGCACGTGGCTCAAGTGGATGGCGCCCATCTTCGGCTACTGCGCGGCGATGTTCCTCCACTCGACGTGGAACACCGCGTCGGTCATCAGCGGGTACCTCTTCCTCGTCATGCTGCCGCTGTGGCTCCTCTTCGTGACGGCGTTCATCGGGATCCTCATCTGGCTCGTCGTCCGCAAGGGCCGCATCATCCGGATGCACCTGCAGGACGAGGTGCTCCTCGGCACGATGACGCGCGAAGAGCTGGCGCTCGTCACGTCGCCCTGGGGAGGCATGAGGGCGTCGATGAGCTGGGGCGGGGCGGCGGGGCGCAAGTTCGTGCGGACGGCGGCGAGGCTCGGCCTCAGCAAGTGGCACGCGGGGCGAGCGATGAAGGGGCGCAAGCGCACCGTGAGCGCCGACTGGATCGTGCCGCTGCGTCAGGAGCTCGGCGAGCTGCGTCAAGCCATCTCGCGGGCGCTGCGTCGACCGGTGCCGATGCCGCAGGCGTGGACGCCGGGCGGCGCGGGTCCGCAGCAGCAGCAGCAGGCGCAGTACCCCCAGCAGGCGCAGTATCCGCAGCAGCAGCAGGCGCAGTATCCGCAGCAACAGCAGTACCCCCAGCAGCAGGCGCAGTATCCGCAGCAGCAGCAGCAGTACCCCCAGCAGCAGGCGCAGTACCCGCAGCAAGGTCAGTACCCGCAGCAGCAAGCCGCGCCGCAGCAACAGCAACAGCCGCCGCAACAGCCGGGCGGTCCGCCGTACCCGTACCCGCCGCCGGGGTGGGGACGGCGCTAGGTCGACCGAAAAGGATGCTAGCCTCGCGGTCCGATGCTCGATGCTCGTGACCTGCTGAACGCCGCCGTCGACTACATCCGCAGGAACCCCGATGAGCTGGTGAAGGCGGCCGTGAACGCGGCCGGGCTGCGCTTCGGCGTGCCCATCGCGGCGCTCAGGTACCTGACGGCGCAGGCCAAGCTCCCGAAGAAGGCCCCGAAGGACATCGACATCGGCAGCTCGCCGCCCGCGATCCGCATCAGCCTCTCGGTGGACGCGATGGGAACGCCCCTGCGCGCGAGCGCCGCGATCAAGGTCGACGAGATCGACTTCTCGCCGGACTCGATGCGCATCGGCGTGAAGCTGAGCGACGTGAAGCTCGCGCTCCTCGGCGAGAGCGACGCCCCCGTGGCGACCCTCATCAAGTCGGGCGCGCTGGATCTCTCGAAGCCGGGCAACCTGGTGAAGTTCCTGCCCAAGCGACCGGGCGCCATCGTGGAGGCGGACGGAGACCGCATCGTCGTCGACCTGATGAAGGTGCCGGCCGTCGCGGGGAACTCGCGGCTGCGGCGCTTGCTGCAGATCGTGACCCCGGTGGTCAACGTGCGCGCCGTGGAGACGGACCGCGACCACGTGTACATCGCGCTGAAGGCGAGCCCGCGCGGGTTGCCGCGGGCGCTGGCGGCGCTGCGCGGAAGGGTCTAGCTCGCGGGTCCGGACCGACCCGGGCTCACTTGATCGTGCAGTAGGTCGGAAAGCCCGACGGCAGCGTCGTCCCGTACGGCTCCGGCTGCACGCCGAAGGGGTGCGCCTCGAAGAAGCTCAGCGAAACGGGCGCCAGGTTGGCGAGACGCGGGACGTAGACGTGCGCCTGCCCATCGTTGCAGTCGATGCCGAGCGCGCCCGCTTGCATGAGCTCCGTCTCCCACGTGGCGCTCGCCATGGCGAAGTCCGCGCCCCCGTAGGTGTCCACACCCGCCCCGCCGTGCGCCACGATCGCCGCCCCCGCGTGCGCCGGGTCCTGGAACGGCGCCCGGTTGATGACGAGGTCCCCGCCCGAGAAGCTGATGACGCTCGCCACGTAGCCCGATCGCGCGAACCACATGTAGACCGTCTGCAGCGCCCCGGCGCTGTAGCCCGCCACGTGAATGTGCTCCGCGTCGACGCGCCCCTGCTGGAGCGCGCACGCGACCACCTGATCGGCAAAGGCGACGTCGCTCTGGTACCAGACGTCGTTGCCCGTCGTGTTCGTCGGCGTCCCCGTGCGCGTCGTCGACTCGAAGCCGACGATCATCCCCCCCGCCGCCGTGACCGCGGCGGTGTTGAAGACGACCGGGACCTCGGCGGTCGCGGTGCTCCCCGTCGCGTGCCAGTAGAGGATGAGAGGGCCACCGGTTTGCGTGCCGAGCCAGGTCTGAGCCTGGATGGTGCCCGTCGTGCCCGCGGATACGGTGACGACGCCGGTGGCGAAGGTGGGGCAAGCGCCGTTGGGAGTCGGCAGATGCGTGGGCGCCGTGCCGCCCGCGTCGACGGGGGAACCGGAGGAACCAGAGGAAGAAGAGGAGCCGGAGGAAGAGGTGGAGGACGAACCAGAGGAAGAGGAGGAGCCGCTGGACGAGCCGGACGAGGAAGCGCCGCTCGACGAGCCGGAGCTGCTGGAGGACCCCGAGGAGCCGGTGGATCCAGTACCGCCTGAGCTCGAGGTGCTGCTCCCGCCGGAGCCGCTCGACCCGGTCGCCGTCCCACCGGCGGTGCCGCAGCCCGTCACAGGGACCGCCGCGAGAGCGGCCGCCACGGAACCGAGGGCGACCGCGCAACGAACCGCGAAGGAGCGAACCATCACGACGCCACGAAGCCACGTTCCAGAGGCCGGCGCAACCGATGGAAAAGTGAACGCGGAGGGCCGCCTCGGGCGTAGGCGCAGCCGGGGACGGATGCTAGAGGATCCCCGTTACCCGGGGAGTCGCACAGTCCGGTAGTGCACGAGCTTTGGGTGCTCGTCGTCGCGGGTTCAAATCCCGCCTCCCCGACCCCGGTTTCCCGTGTGATCTCGTAAACGTGGCCGTTGCGCGGACTCGCCGACACGCTCCTGACCAGCGCGGGCGGCCGGTGCCCCCCCTCGACGCGAGACTCCGCTTGGTGCCAATCGAGTCTCCCCCTATGGCACCTCGCGCAGCAATGCTTTCAGTTCTTCGCCCCGGCCGCGACGACGTGATCTGCAAAGATGCGGGCCACCGCGCGCCACTCCGCCTCGGGAACGCCGAGGAACGTCTCCACCGCGCGCGGATCGAACTGCACCCCCGATCCGGCGCGTATCGCGCTCACGGCCGCGTCGTGGGACATGCCCTTGCGATACGGGCGGTCGCTGGTCATCGCGTCATAGGTGTCGATCAGCGCGAAGATGCGCGCGTGGAGCGGAATGGCCTCACCGGCCAGCCCGCCGGGGTAGCCACCTCCGTCCCACCGCTCGTGATGGGAGCGGACGATGTCGCAAGCGCCCGCGAGCGCAGGGATGCCCGACAGGATGATGCATCCCAGCTCGGGGTGGCGGCGCATCTCGACCCACTCCTCTTCGCTCAGCTTCGAAGGCTTCCGGAGGATGGCGTCCGAAATGCCTATCTTGCCGACGTCGTGCAGAAGGCCGCCCAGCTCCGCGCGGAGCCACTCCTCCTTCGGGATTCCCGTTCGCTGCACGAGCATCAAGGTCCAAGCGGCGACGCGGCGCGAGTGTCCCTCGGTCTCCACGTCGCGAAGTGCAAGCGCGCGCACGAGCCCGTCGGCCACGAGGCGTGCCTCGCGAGCTTCGACCGCCGTCTTGCCCGTGGTCACCGACCGTGCGAGCGCGCGGGCGATGCTCCCGTTCCTCGCAGGCTTCGGGATGATGGCGTCGACCTTCGTATCGCCGAGCAACTCGGCGACCTCGTGCAGGTCGGTCAGCCCAGTGATCACGATCAGCGGGACCCCCGGCACGAGCGCCGCGACGTGCGTGGCGAAGACTCCGCCGGACGCCATCGGCAGCGAGAGATCGGTGACGATCGCATCGAACCGCCGAAGGGAGAGGAGCGTGAGCGCCTGCGAGGTCTCCGTGGCACAGATGGTCTGGTAACCGAGTTTGCTGATGAGAGGCCCGAGGGCTCGAACTACCATCGACTCATCGTCCACGAGGAGGACTTGGCCGACACAGGGTGACGTCGCCTCGGGAGGGAAGCTCTCAATCATGGGACCCTGGCCTTTCGCTCTAGGGGAGTCGTCGGGCCGTCCTCCCCCGCGTGGCTGTGTGCAACAGCTGCGCCGGCACGAACGAGCCAGCAACACCACGCCGCACGCGCCCACCGCGCGATTAGCGCGCCCTCGCGGAGCAGTTCGCGCGGGCGTCGATATTGCGGCATCGCGCAAGAGATGCGCGGCTTTCCGGAGGACCACCGCATCAAACAGGCGGTACGCCCAGTGCTTCGTGACGATGCATGGCCCGATATCTCACCCTCCGGGGGATTGCTCCGTTTCTCGCCCTCTCGACGGTATCCATCACGGCGTGCGTCTGGACGAGTGGCGGCCCCGAGCTGGCTCCGCCCGTCATGGAGGGCACCGTATATTCTGCCCCTCCGTTGCCTCCGCCGAAGATCGCATGGTCGGCGCGCATCGCGACGACCGACGAACGGACGGCCGCGCTCGAGTCTCTGCGCGCAGCGGCGCGCGCCGAGAGGCTCGCTTCGGCCGCGCTGCGCGAAGCCGAGAACGCCGCCTGTGCCGGCATGACCGGCGACGACGTCGACGTCAGTCCATTCTTCTACCGCGAGGACGTCGTCGACGTGCAGGCCCTGCGCGCGCCCGGCGGAGAACACCCGGGTCGCCTGGAGGGTGCCGTCGTCACGTTCCGGCGCGTCGAGGGTCTGACCGCGGCGCGACTCCAGCGATTGATGGATTGCCAGATCGCGCGCGACGCGGCGCTCCTGGATCAGGCGCCGGAGACGACGTGGTGCCCGCTGGCGGTGCCGGGCGTCCTCGCGCACGTAGTCCCCGCCGAGTCGGGTCTCGACGTCCGCGTCGCGGCGGCTGACCCGGATGGAGCCGCTGCAACATACGAGCGGGCGGTCGCGCTGCTGGCCTCCATGGAACGGTAGCCGGCTCGGCAAAGGCCTTGCACGGAGGACTCCATGACCCTCCAATTCAAGCAGCTGCTCGTACCCATCGACTTCGGAGAGCCGTCCCAGTGCGCGCTCGAGGCCGCGATCGAGCTCGCGCGCCGGTTCGACGGCCAGCTCACCCTGGTCCACGTTTACGAGATCCCCTCGTATGTCTACGGCGGGATGACCTACAGCACCGCGGACCTGCTGGGTCCAATCCGGGAGGCGGCGAGCGAGTCCCTCGACAAGGCCCTGCGAGAGGTCCAGCAAAAGCTCCCGACGGCCCGCGCGATCCTGCGCCAGGGCTCGCCCGCCGTCGAAGTTCTCGGCGTCATCGACGAAGCTCGCCCGGACCTCGTCGTGATCGGCACGCACGGCCGCAAGGGTGTCCGGCATGCGCTGCTCGGCAGCGTCGCCGAGAAGGTCGTACGCCTGTCGGCGGTTCCGGTCCTGACGATGCACGGAAGCGCGTAACCCCGGGACGTGGAGTCGTTTCCCGACCGAGCGGATCAGCGCCCCGTGGCTCAGGACCGAGGCGCCGGCTCTTCGTCGGGCCGCTTCATCGGCCAGTCCGGCGAGGACTCGTCTTCCGGCTCCGAGCCGGGACCCGTGGAGGCATTTCCCGGTTGGACGGCGCCGACGTCGCCCTTGGTGATACCGAGGGCCTCGTCGAGGTCCTCGTCGTGCCTTCGGGCGCGCTCCGCTTCGGCCTCGAGGCCCTCGCCGGTGAGGGCCCCGGCCAGCGCCCCGATGACCATTCCCGCCACCACGCCCGCGGGCCCGGCGGCGCTGCCGAGCACCGCGCCCGCGATCTCGCCGGCGATCGTCGCGACCTCGCCCGTGTGGTGCTTGTGCTCCGCCAAAGCGGACGCTTGCTCTATCTTGCTCATGGTTGGCCTCGCCTTCACGTGCTCGTGGGGAGATCGCGCTTCATCTGCTCGACCACGTCATCGAGGAAGCTGTGGACCGACGCCTCGGCAATCCGGTGACCGACCACGGCGTTCAGCGCGTTGCCGACGAGGCCGAGCGGCGGCCGGTACTCGCCGGCGAGCTCCAACTGGGTCTCGGTCGACGAGAGCGGCCAAGCCGAGAGCTCGAGGTGCATCGACGGAAACAGGCCGGGCGCGCGGGTGGCCTCCCAGCCGATCTCGAGCACCAGCACCGGCGACAGACCCGCGACGCCCTTCTCCTCCCGCACGCGCGTCACGTGAGGCCGAACGTCGACGCCGACCTCGATCCCGCCGATCGACACGTGCAGGCTGGCCGCGAGCGCTCCGGCACGCGCCGCCGCGGAGGTCGTCGCCTGCTGCAGGAGGGCGAGCGGCTGGTGGCGCAAGATCGCGTGAACTTGCTCGTAGGGGCGATTGACGTACTGGTAGTAGCGCAGCTTTCGGGGTTCGCTCATGGCGAAGGGACGTCAAAGCACGAGTCGCGCCGCGGTCATCGCGAGTCGGAAACACGCCGTTGCGGCCCTTGCGGGGGGTTTCGCGCGGGGCGCGGGCGAATCGGCTGCGCGAAGGTGCAACGGTTACGCCGCACGCCGACGCGCCGGCGCTCACCGGCGCTCAACCGACGACCATGACCAGCACATCGTCATCGTCCCGACCGAAGCGCTCAACGATCCGTTGCGCGATGACCGCCGGATGCTCCCGCATCAGATCGAGCTCCCCGGTGAGGTCCATCCGGGAGCGGATCCCGTCGCTGAAGAGGACGAGGATCTCCCGCGTCTGGACCTGGCGCTGCTCGAGGGCGATACGCCGTGCACCGCCGGGTGAGCCGAGAAAATACGACGAGCCCCCGAACCGCCACGAGACGCCGGGGCCGTAGACATGCGCACTGACGTTACCCACTCCTGCGACGGACATGGCACTGCCCTCGTCCAGACGAGCGGCGGCCATCACCGTCCCTCGCGTTTGGGCGAGCTGCCGGTCGGTCTCCGCGAGGAGTCGCTCGGGCGCTGCTTCGCGAAGCGCCGCCGTGAGCCGTGCCGCCCGCACAGAGGCCTGGCGGGCCGGCTCGCCGTGTCCGAGGCCATCCGCGACAGCGACCAGGAGCGCGTCCACCGTCCGGACGAACGCCGCGTCGTCGCCGCTGATGCGTTCCCCGGGGAAGGGACGCCCGTACACCCCGACGCGAGGGCGCCGCGGCGCGGGCGCGTCGAACTTGCGCGCGCAGACGCAGGTGCCCTCCCCCATCCGCGTATCGATGTCGACCTCGTCGGCCAGCTCGAGCACGGCAGCCAGGCCGACCCCGAGGCTTCCCGGCCGTGACGGACGGCCTTCGAGCGCCCTGGCGACGTCGGCAATCCCTTCGCCGCGGTCGGCTGCCACGACCTCGAGTCCCATCTGCTGCCCGCGCACCGCGGTCCGCACGACGACGACGCCCTCGCGAGCGTGGAGCCGCTGGTTCTGCGCGAGCTCGCTGGCCACGTTCACGAGGGCAGCCGCCGGCACCGCTCCCAGACCGACACGCGCCGCCTCTTCGCGCACCCGTTCGCGGACGAGGGCCACCGAGGCCTCGTCGATGACCGGGATGCCTTCGACGCCCTCCGTCCAGGTGATGCGCGGGTCGAGCGGGACGTCTATGGGGACTTCCACTTCACGATCTCCACGGTCGTGCCGCGGCCGACGGTCGACTGGAGCTCGAACTCGTCGACCAGGCGGCGGCTGCCCGACAGGCCCAGTCCCATCGAGCGCGCCGTGCTGTACCCGCCGGCCATCACGCGTGGGATGTCTGCAATGCCCGGGCCTTCGTCACGAAAGGTCACCCGGATGCCGAGTCGCTCGCCGTCCGCCACCTCCTCGATGGTCGCCAAGCCCTTGCCCGCGTGGACCCAGACGTTGCGCGTCAGCTCGGAGGTCGCCGTCGTCAGCGCGGCGGAGGCGAAGACGTCGAACTTGTGGCCCTGGACGAGCTCACGCACCGCGCGCCGCACGAGGATGACGTCGTCCTCCGTGTCGATGCGCATCTCGCGCCGGCTGGTGCTGGTGATGGGCACGAGCCTGGCTCCCTACTTGTGCTTGCGGAGCGCGTCGAGCAACGCCAGCCCCTCGTCGAGGTCGAGCGCGGCGTGTACGCCTTCCATCATGTAGCCCATGCGCACCAGCGTCGCGGCGATCTCCGGCCGCATCCCGCAGAGGACCGTCTCGGTCCCCATGAGCCGCGCCATCCGCCCGGTCTCCGCGAGGATCCGCGCGACGTACGTGTCGACCATGTCGAGACCGCTGATGTCGATGACCAGGCCCTTGATGTTGCCTCGTTCGATGGCGGCGAGGACATCCGCCTGGAAGCCCTCGGCCACCGCGTCGCGCAGCTCGACATGTACGGTGGTGAGCAGCACGTCGCCCATCCGCAGGATCGGGATCGTCCCGCGCACGTCAGCCCGCCTTCTCGGTGATCGCCTTGCCCACGAGGTCGAGGGCGAGCTCGATGCCCTCCTGCAGACGGCTGCGCGTGTGCATGGCCGAGATGTCGACCCCGAGCTGGACGATGGTCCGCGCGACCTGCGCGCTGATACCGGTGAGAATCGTCTGCGCGCCGAGCAGCCGCACCGACGCCGTCGTCTTCACGAGGTTGTCGGCGACCTTCGTGTCGACGACGGGCACGCCCGCGATGTCGACGATGATGCACTTCGCCTTCTCCTCGACGATGCGGAGGAGCACGGTGTCCATGATCTGCTGCGCGCGCACGCTGTCGATCGCGCCGACGAGCGGCAGGAGCAGGATGCGGTCGTGCACGCGGATGACCGGCGTCGACAGCTCCCGGAGGGCCGCCTGGTGGCGCTGGAGGGACTCGATGTTCGCGGCGATGTAGGTGTCGATGGCGAGCGTCACGTCGAAGAAGACGATCTTCTGGACGCTGCCGTACGCCGCGACTGCTTCCGCCGGAGACAGCGCTCCGGAGAGCTTCTCGCGCAGGAGGTCGAGGTACTTGCGGTACGCCGCGAGGTACCACTTGGGCGCGAGACCGATGCGCTCGTGCACGGCCCCGACCCGCAGGCGATCCTCGACGTAGGAGAGGTCGCACCGCCCGTCGAAGAGGCCGAGGAAGTAGTCGCTCTGGGTCTTCTTCACGCGCCGGATGGTGGCGTCGTCCGGGAAAAACTTCCGCGTCTCCTCGTGCGACAAGAGCAGGTCGTAGAAGGCGTTCACGATGTCGGAGGTGTGCTTCTCGGCGAAGCCGCGGAGCGACTTCAGCCGCGCGAGGTCGTCGTCGGTCAGCTCGCAGAACGCCCGCCTCGAGCGCAGCTCGGCCTCGTCCAGCTTGAGGCTGGACATGTAGCGGCGGTGGCTCATCGCACCCTCCGGTGGGACGATCGCGTGGGGCCATGCGATACTCGCGACCAGACTGTGCCTGCTACGGGCTCCATCGAGATCCTCGTGCGGTTCGGCCGGCTCGCCTCCGAGGCGAGCTCCGGGGCCGAGATACTACCCCTCCTGGCCGACGCCGCGATCGATCATGTCGAGGCCGACGGCGCGGTCGTGGTGGAGCTGACGGAGAGCGGCGCGGCGCGGGTCGCCGCCTGGCGGGACGTCCCCGAAGCGGTGGCGCGGTGGACGGGCGACGTCGACGCTCTCGACAGCGCCTTCGGGGAGCAGCTCCTCGGGAGCGCCGGGGACGCGTTCGCCCGCGCCCACCCGATCCCGCTCATCAGCACGGGGGGGCTCTTCGGCGCGCTCGTGCTGTTCTTCTCGGCGGACACGGAGCCCGATGAGCGCCGGCTCAAGACCGCGCACGGCCTCGCCGACATGGCGGCGATCGCGATGGGCAGGGCGCTGCAGCTCGCGAAGCTCTCGCAGGCCAACGCCGAGCTGCGGGCCTCGCGGGAGGCGCTCGCGCGCGCGGAGAAGATGCGGGCTCTCGGACAGCTGGCGGCGGGTCTGTCCCACGATCTCAAGAACATCCTCAATCCCCTGTCCCTGCACGCGCAGATCGTCAAACGCGCGATCGCCCGCGGCAAGACCGAGGAGGCCAATCAGAGCCTCGACGAGATGAACGGCGTCATCCGTCGTGGTGTGGAGACGATCGACCGCCTTCGGGCTTTCAGCCGGCAGGCGCCGGAGACGCTTGCGAAGAAGGTCGACCTCAACGCGCTGACCCGCGAGGCGGTGGCCATCGCGAGGCCCCGGATGTCCTCGCACGTCGCGGCGCTCAGCCGGATCCACGAGGACCTCGGCGAGGTGCCGCCGGTGATCGGCCGCGCCGACGAGATCATCGGGGCCGTCGTGAACCTCGTCGTCAACGCGATCGACGCCATGCCGGACGGCGGCCACATCACGCTGCGCACGGGCGTGAAGGAGGGTCGCGCGTTCCTCACGGTCGCCGACACCGGGCCGGGGATGACGCCAGAGGTGCAGGCCCGCGTGTTCGAGCCGTTCTTCACGACCAAGGGAGCCGAAGGGACGGGGCTGGGCCTGGCGAACGTCTTCGCGACGATGCAGCGGCTCGGAGGCAGCGTGTCGCTCGAGACGGAGCCGGGGAAGGGAGCCGCGTTCACGCTGACCTTCTCGCTGCCCGACGGGAGCTGAGATCACTCGTATCGGAGCGCCTCGATGGGATCGAGCCGGGACGCCTTGCGCGCCGGATAAAGACCGAAGCCGACGCCGACGAGCGCGCTGAAGCCGAACGAGAGGAGGATCATGTCGACCCGCGGCGTGTACGCCCATCCGAGGCGCGCCGCGACGACGCGGGCGATGACCGACCCTAGGATGACGCCCAGCAACCCGCCGAGCATCGACAGCGTCACCGCCTCGGCCAGAAACTGGGCGAGCACGTGCCAGGGCTTGGCTCCCACGGCCATGCGCACGCCGATTTCGCGGGTGCGCTCGGTGACGCTGACGAGCATGATGTTCATGATCCCGATGCCGCCCACCACGAGCGACACGATGGCGATCGCCGCGAGGAGCGCCGTGAGGGCCTGCGTCCCCTGCTGCTGCGCGTTGGCCATCTCGGTCAGGTTGCGGATGTTGAAGTCGTCGTCGTCCTGGGCACCCAGGTGGTGGCGGTCGCGGAGGAGCGAGGTGATCTCGATCTGGGCGCGCTTCGTGTCGTCCTCGGTGATCGCGCTCACCACGATGATGCCGGAGATGTACTTCTGCAGGCCGCCCTGGATCTGGTCCTGGAACGTGGAGACGGGGATGAACGCGGCGTCGTCGTAGTCGGTGCCCATCGGGGACTGCCCCTTGCGCTCGAGGAGACCCACGACGAGGAAGGGGACCGCGCGGATCCTCACCGTCTTGCCGACGGGATCGACGCCCGGGCCAAAGAGCTTGTCCGAGACCGTGCCGCCGATGACGATCACCTTGGCGCCGGACTCGAGGTCCGAGTCGCCGAAGAGCGACCCTTTGTCGAGGACCCAGTTGCGGATGTCGAAGAACTCCGGCGACGTGCCCGTGATGCTGGTCGTCCAGTTCTGGTCCTCGGCCCCCATGATGGTCGCCTTCGTCATCTGCGCCGGCGCCGCCCAGCGAACCGCCGGCGCCTGCGTGCGGATGGTCCGGAGATCTTCCCAGGTGAGCGTCGGGAGGCTGCCGAAGCCGCCAGCGACGCCACCGGTGGACGTCGAACCCGAGAGCACGATGAGCATGTTCGTCCCCATCGCGGCGAAGACTCCGGACACGCGCGCCTTCGCGCCCTCGCCGACGGCCACCATCGAGATGACCGACGCCACACCGATGATGACGCCCAGCGCCGTGAGGAAGCTGCGCGTCTTGTTGCGTAGCAGGGCGGTCAGGGCGATGGGCATCACGTTGGCCAGGTTCATCTCAGGCCGCCTTCCTCGCCACGAGAGGCTCCTGCTTCGTGTCGGAGACGATCTTGCCGTCGCGAACCGTGACGATCCGCGACGCGTAGCGAGCCACGTCGGGCTCGTGCGTCACGAAGGCGATCGTCAATCCGGCGCGCCAGAGCTCCTGGAAGAGCGCCATCACGTCGATGCTCGTCTTCGTGTCCAGATTGCCCGTCGGCTCGTCGGCGAACATGAGCTTGGGCTCGTTCACGATGGCGCGGGCGATCGCCACCCGCTGCTGCTGCCCACCGGAGAGCTGAGACGGCGTGTGATCGAGACGCTCTCCCAGGCCGACGCGCTCGAGGGCGATTTGCGAGCGTTCCCGCCGCTCGCGCCGCGGGAGCCCCGCGTAGACGAGCGGCAGCTCGACGTTCTCGAGCGCGCTGGTCCGCGCCAGGAGGTTGAAGCTCTGGAACACGAAGCCGAGCGTCCGGTTTCGCATCTCGGCGAGCTCCCCACGGCTCAGGCGCGAGACCTCGTGACCGTCGAGCGTGTAACTGCCGCTCGTCGGCCGATCGAGGCACCCGAGGACGTTCATGAGCGTCGACTTGCCCGACCCGGAAGCGCCCATGATGGCGAGGAACTCGCCGCGCTCCACCGTGAGGCTCACGCCGTCCAGAGCGCGGAGCTCCGTGTCGCCGAGGACGTAGACCTTCGTGAGGTCCGTCGCGACGACGAGCGGCGCTTCCCTCGCGAGCTCCGCCACGGGTCTCACGGGCCCTTCCTGGCGGGGCCCACCACCGTGGCCTCGCTCACCACCTCGTCGCCCGGGTGAACGTCCCCCTCCAGCAGCTCGGTCAGCATCCCGTCCGTGATCCCGATGCGTACGACGTGCGGCGTTGCCCGTCCCGCGGCGCGGGTCCAGACCACACGCTGGTCCACCGCCAGTGCGTCACGGCTGGGCGGGGAAACCGACCCGAAGCTCATCGCCTCCGCCGTGGCCGCATCGGGCCTGAAGCGAAGGGCCGCGTTCGGGATGCGGACCGCGTCCGCCTTGGTCGCGTAGACGAAGGTCACGTTCGCCGTCATCGTCGGCCGGAGGGCCAGGTCGGTGTTGTCCACGTCGATGACCGCGTCGTACGTCACGACGTTCTGGAGGGTCGTCGCGTTGTCGCGGACCTGACGCACCGAGCCGCGGAAGGTGCGCGTCGGGAAGGCGTCGACCGTGAACGTCGCCTGCATCTTCTCGCGGATCTTGCCGACGTCCCCCTCGGCGACGTTCGTGTCGACCTCCATCTTCGTGAGGTCCTGCGCGATCGTGAAGAGCGTCGGCGCCTGGAACGACGCGGCGACGGTCTGGCCGACGTCGATGTTGCGCGAGATGACGATGCCGTCGATGGGCGAGAGGATGCGCGTGTACGACAGGTTGAGCTTCGCCTGATCGAGCGCGGCGCGCGCCTGCTGGATGGTGGCGGCCGCTGCCTCGACGTCGGCCCGGCTCGCGGCGGCGGACGCTTCCGCCGCGTCGAGATCGGTGCGCGCCGCGAGGTTCTCCTCGAAGAGGGCGAGCTCGCGCGCGTAATTGCGCTCCGCGAGGGCGCGGTTGGCGATGGCCTTGTCGTACCCCGCCTTGCCGGCCTCGTAGTTCGCCTGGGCCTGCTCGACGGCGGCGTTGAAGAGAAACGGCTCGATCTGCGCGATCAGCTGCCCCTTCTTCACGGGGCTGCTGAAATCGGCCGACCAGCTCTGGATGCGGCCCGACACCTGGCTGCCCACCTGGACGGTGATGATGGCCGAGACGGTCCCGCTGGCGGTGACCTTGGCGGCCAGGGGACCATGGTCGACGGGCGCGCCCTGGTAGCGCACCACGGGCACGGACGGCGCGTGGGCATAGCGCCACGCCAGGATGGCGATCGCCGCGAGCACGATGGCGCCGGCGATCCACCGGAGCATCGTCCCGACGCGAAATTTGCGTGGCGCTGCAGCCTTTGCCGGAGGCGCGGCGAGGGGCGCGGCCGCAGCTTGCGTGATCGAGGACATGGGTGCGACGGAATGCAGCCTTCGAGCCGCCCCGGTGGCCCGCAAACACCATCGTGCAGAATGCTTTTCTTGCGCGCTGGATCGGGCGACATCCTAGACGGTGGGGTATCCGGCAGCGACGCGCGTCATCCGAGACATCGGGCGCCGGATCGCAGAGCTGAGGGCCGACCGGGGCTGGACCCAGGCTCACTTCGCGGAGGTCCTCGGCATCGCCGTCCCGAACCTCCAGCGCGTCGAGCAGGGACGCCAGAACCTCACGGTGCGCACGCTCGTGAGGGTCGCGCGCAAGCTCGGGTGCCATCCCCGCATGCTCTGGGAGGCGCCCATGACACCTCGGCCGAAGCCCGGCCGGCCACCGGCGGGCAAGCGCTCCGCCTCCTCGAGAGGTTGATGGTGGTCTCGTCGGACGAAGTGTTGAGCGCACTCAGGGACGCGGGGCTGGAGAGTGAGCTCTTGACGTACCTGCACGTGACCGAGATTCAGGTCAAGACGTCCCGAGGGCAGGCATACGCCATCCGGTTCATGCCGAACGGGAGAGCCACGGTTTCCACCTTGGTCGATGTCCACCACCGGTGCTTGTGCGACACCGTGGCGGAGGTGCTCGCGGAGGTCCAGCGAGAGACGCCGCGATAGAACGGCCGCTCCCGGAGCGATTCGGTCAACGGAGTCGTGGTCGTCCGGGCCTCGACCGCCGCGTGGTGGGCGCCTCCCAGAGGCTGAATGGACTGCACCCGAGCTTGCCTGCGAGGGTCACGAGCGATCGTACCGTGAAGTTCTGCCGCCCGTGCTCCATGCGCTGCACGTTGGACACGGCGATCCCGAGGACCTCCGCGAAGTGAGCCTGCGTCCACCCTCGCTCGGCCCTCAGCTCGGCGATCCGCCGCCCGATGTCGGCGAGGACGTCCGCGGCCATCCCGGGGCAGCGGGGGATGCAGTCGCGCCGCCCGCACTCCGCACAGACCGTCATGATCGGTCGACGGCGAGTGCATCGGGCGAGCCATTCTCTTGGTGCTCGGGAAATGCGCGCCTCGTGCAGACTTTGCGCTGCAGCGAGCGGAGTCGCGAGCCCAGGGCAAACGCCGCGCCGGAGAGTCCGGCGTGGCGTGCGCTTTGCTTTACCCGCTTCCTTCGAACCGGAAGGTCGAAGGGGGCCGTCATGACAAGCAGTGTCCGTGCACACACCGCCGAGGAGACCCTCGACGTCTCCGAGCGTAGTCACCTCGAGGCGCAGCTCCGTCAGGCGCAGAAGATGGAGGCGGTCGGCCGGCTGGCGGGCGGCGTGGCGCACGACTTCAACAACGTCCTTTCGGTCGTCATGACGTATGCCGAGTTGCTGCTCGCGGATCTCGGGGAAGGCGACCCGCACCGGGCCGACCTCGAGGAGATCGTCAAGGCCGGACGTCGGGCCGCGGACCTGACACGCCAGTTGCTGATGTTCAGCCGCCAGCAGGTGCTCGAGCCCAAGGTACTGGACCTCAACGCGGTGGTTGGCAACCTGGAGAGGATGCTGACACGCGTCCTCGGAGCGGACGTGGAGCTCGTCTTCTTGCCGTCGAAGGATCTCGGGCGCGTCCGGGCCGACCCGGGGAGCCTCGAGCAGGTTCTGATGAACCTCGTCGTCAACGCGCGCGACGCGATGCCGACCGGTGGCAAGCTGACGATCGAGACTACGAACGTGATCGTCGACGAGGAGTACGCGCGAATGCACGCAGGCGCGAGGCCCGGCCCGCACGTCATGCTCGCCGTGACCGACACCGGCGTCGGGATGGATCAGGCCACGTGCGCCCGCATCTTCGAGCCGTTCTTCACGACCAAGGACAAGAGCAAAGGAACGGGGCTTGGGCTATCCACGGTCTTCGGCATCGTCCAGCAGAGCAACGGCACCATCTGGGTGTACAGCGAGCCCGGGAACGGAACGACGTTCAAGATTTACCTGCCCTGCGTGGATGACAAGCTCGACTCGACGACCTCGAGGGCGTTGCCGGCGACCCAGCGAGGCACGGAGACCATCCTCGTCGTCGACGACGACGACCAGGTGCGTATCGCGGCAAGCTCGATCCTGCGCAGGAACGGTTACACCGTGATCGACGCGCACAACGCCGGCGAGGCCCTGCTCCACTCGGAGAGGCACACCGGGCGAATCCATCTGCTTCTCACCGACGTCGTGATGCCGCAGATGAGCGGGCCGGAGCTCGCGCGCCGGCTCGCGAGCGGGAGGCCCGACATGAAGGTCCTCTGCATGTCCGGATACACGGACGACAGCATCGTCCGGCACGGCATCCTGCAGTCACAGGTCGCCTACCTGCAAAAGCCGGTCACCCCGCGGTCGCTGGCGCAGCGCGTGCGCGAGGTGCTCGACGCAGTCACAGCGTGAGGGTGCAATTTCTTCGCGGGGGCTTGGACAAACCGCGAAGAAACGGGCGAGTACCGCAGGAGAGGCGCGCGGGCACGACCGCTGCACTGGGCAGGCCTCGTGCCCGGGATCCTCCGCATCGCTTACAAGCTCCTCGTCAACGACAAGGGGAAGTTCGCGGCGCTCCTCATGGGGCTCACGTTCAGCGTGTTCCTCATGATCCAGATGACCTCGATGTTCGCCGGGATGATGAAGAAGGCCTCGGCGACGGTGACGAACACCGGCGCGAAGGTCTGGGTGATGGATCGCGCGGTGACGAACGTCAGCAGCGCCATCCCGATGCCGGACTACGTCCTCGACGCCGTGCGGAGCATCGACGGCGTGAAGTACGCCGTCCCGCTCTACTCCGGGGCGGCGCTCGTCCGCTTGAAGGACGGCACCTATCAACCCGTCACAGTGCTCGGCCTCGACGATACGAGCCTCTTCGGGCGCCCCGAGCTCATCGAGGGGAACATCGCGGACATCTACGCCGAGAACGGGTTCGTGGTCGTCAAGGACGAGGAGTTCCCGAAGCTCGAGAACCCCGGGATCGGGACCGAGTTCGAGCTGAACGACAACCGCGGCGTCATCGTGGGCATCGCGAAGGTCCCGGCGAGCGGGCTCTTTGGGATCCCCACGCTCTACACGACCTTCAACCGGGCCATCCAGTACATCCCGTCGATGCGGTACACGATCTCGTTCATCCTGATCGAGCCGCAGAGCCTCGCGTCGATCCCGCACATCCAGGACGAGATCAGGCGCCTCGGCTACGAGACGGTGACCGAGCAGGGGTTCATCGACAAGATCACCACCTGGTACATGTTCCGCACCGGGATGGGGATCAATCTCCTCCTGATGACGGCCATCAGCTTCGTGGTCGGGCTCTCCATCTCGGGGCAGACGTTCTACACGTTCGTGCTCGAGAACCTCGGCAAGTTCGGCGCGCTCAAGGCGATCGGCGCGAAGGGGCACGAGCTCGTCGCGATGATCTTCTTCCAGGCCGGGATCACGGGCCTCGCCGGCTACGGCCTCGGCATCGGCCTCTGCGCGGGGCTCATCGCCGTCGCCAAGCTGCGAATGCCGGACTACGCGTCGATCGTCACCTTCGACAACCTCGGGCTCGCGCTGGGCATGGTGCTCGTCATCTCGGCCTTCTCCGGATACATCGCCGTCCGCAAGGTCCTCCGGATCGATCCTTACGACATCTTCCGGGGCTGACATGAACGCCGTCGCCATCCAGGCCGAAGGGCTCACCAAGTGGTTCGGTCAGGGCGAGGCCCGGACCTGCGCCGTCAACGACGTGAGCTTCCGCGCTCGCTTTCACGAGATGCTCTACATCGTCGGTCCCTCGGGCAGCGGCAAGACGACGCTCCTCAGCATCATCTCCGGCATCCTGCGTCCCGACGCGGGCAAGGTCGCCGTCGAGGAGACGGACGTGTGGGCGATGAAGGAGAACGCGCTCGCCGACTTCCGTCTGAACAAGATTGGGTTCGTCTTTCAGGACTTCCATCTGTTTCCGAACCTCACGGTGGCCGAGAACGTGGCCATTCCGATGGTGCTCAAGCGCCGTGACTGGGACGAGGCCCTCCGCGAAGCCGGGAGATTCCTCGAGGTGGTCGGCCTCACGGCGCGGGCGAAGCTCAACCCCACGCGCCTGAGCGGCGGCGAGCAGCAGCGCGTGGCCATTGCGCGCGCGCTCGCGGGCGGCCCCGACCTCATGATCTTCGACGAGCCGACCGCGTCTCTCGATGGCGACACGGGCAAGAAGATCGTCGAGTTCGTGAAGAACGACGTCCTCAACGAGCACCGCTGCATCGTGGTCGTGACGCACGACGATCGCATCTACCCGTACGCGGATCGCATCCTGCACATGGAAGACGGGCGGCTGCTCGACGGAAAGGGAGGCGCCGATGCGTAACAAGATCATCTTCGCCCTGGTCGTCGTCGGGGTGCTTCTGGCCGCCGGGAGCGCGTACGTGTATGCCGTGCCGAGCAAGCCGCTGGCGCCGGTGTTCACCCCGGCCGCCGACCCGTACGCGCAGGGGATCTTCGCCAACGGCATCATCGAGAGCTCGCAGTCGAACGGCGAGAACACGAACCTCTATTCCGAGGTCACCGGGTCGGTCGTGCACATACTCGTGACCGAAGGCCAGGCAGTGGCGGAGGGGACCGTGCTCTTGCAGATCGACGATTCGATCCAGCGGGCGACGGCCGAGCAGCAGCGGTCGCAGGCCGAGGCCGCGGAGGCACTGCTCGGCGAGCTTCGTGCCCAGCCCCGGAAGGAGAGCCTCGAGGTCGCGCGGGCCCAGGTCGAGATGGCGCAGGCGAGCCTGAAGATGGCGGAGGACACGCTGGCGAAGCAGCAGAGCTCCTACAAGCTCGATCCGGAGTCAGTCAGCAAGGACGCGCTCGACAACGCGATCAACGCCGAGAAGGTCGCGAAGGCGAACCTGGCAGTCGTGACCCGCCAGTACGAGCTCACCAGGGCCGGCGCCTGGGTCTTCGACATCAAGAACCAGGAGAAGCAGGCGGAGGCTCTGGGCAAGGCGTACGCCGCTTCGAGCGCGCTGCTGGCGAAGTACACCATCCGGGCGCCGAGCGACGGCATCGTCATGTCGATCAACGCGACGGTCGGGAGCTACGTCTCGCCCCAGGGCGCCTACGACACGTACACGCAGGGCTTCGGCCCGGTGGTCGTCATGAGCACGTCGAAGGGAGCGCTCGACGTGCGCTGCTACATCGACGAGATCCTCATCCCCCGCCTTCCGGCGCCCGAGAAGCTCCAGGCAGAGATGTCGATCCGTGGCACCACGACGAAGATCCCACTCGAGTTCGTCCGACTTCAACCGTACGTGTCGCCGAAGATCGAGCTCTCGAACCAGCGGCAAGAGAAGGTCGACCTGCGCGTCTTGCCCGTCATCTTCCGCTTTCAGCCGCCGGCGGGCGTGCAGGTCTACCCCGGCGAGATGGTTGACGTTTACATCGGGGGAAAGTGACGTGCGAGGCCGGTCGCTCTCCATTCTCGTCGCTGGGCTCGTGTGCGCAGGCTGCGCCGTCGGGCCCGACTTTCAGCGCCCTGCCGCGCCGGGGGACGTCCGCTACACTCCCGAGGCCCCCCAGTCGACGGCCGCTGGCGAGGGCCATGCGCAGCGTTTCATCGCGGGGCAGGCCGTCGACGCCCGTTGGTGGCAGTTGTTGCGCTGTCCGGCGCTGGATTCGATCGTCGGCCAGGCGCTCTCGGGCAACCAGAGCCTCGAGGCGTCACGGGCGACCTTGCGGGAGAGCCAGGACAGCCTCCGCGCGGGCTATGGCGTCTTCTTCCCGCAGGTCGACGCCCGGGCGGGTGCCACCCGGCAGCTCTACAACCCCGCTCCGGGCACGCTTCCCAGCAGCACGTTCAACCTGTTCTCGCTCTCGGGGACGGTGAGCTACTCGCTGGACGTGTGGGGCGGGCAGCGGCGTCAGGTCGAGGCACTCGGCGCCGCGGTCGACGTGCAGCGATACGCGCTCGCAGCGGCCTACATCATGTTGACGGGGAACGTCGTCGACGCCGTCATCGCGCAGGCTGCCTACGGGGACGAGCTCGACGCGACCAGGGCGACGATCTCCGTTCTCCAGGAACAGGTGCGGATCGCCAGGGCCCAGGCGACCGGCGGAACCTCTCCCTACTCGACCGTGCTCACTTTGCAGAGTCAGCTCGCGAGCACCGAGGCGACGCTCCCTCCGCTGGAGGAAAAGATCGATCAGGCGGCTGATCTCCTCGCGATGCTGACCGGAAGAACGCCGGCGAGCTGGAAGCAGCCGACCCTCGCACTCTCCGACCTCCGGCTCCCCGACGAGCTACCGGTCAGTCTGCCGTCGCAGCTGGTCCGGCAGCGCCCCGACGTGCTCGTCGCCGAGGCCCAGCTCCACGGCGCCAACGCGAACATCGGTGTCGCGACGGCGGCGATGCTGCCGAACGTCACCTTGACCGGGGCCCTCGGCGCCAACGGGACGTCCCTCGGGAACGTCTTCGCGTCGAACAGCCCGTTCTGGAGCGCCGGCGCGGGTCTGGTCCAGCCCGTCTTTCACGGGGGCGCTCTCTACTATCAGCGCAAGGCCGCCATAGACGCGCGCGACGCGGCCGCGGCCGAATACCGCCAGACCGTGCTCGGCGCATTCCAGCAGGTGGCCGACACGCTCCGCGGCCTCTCGCACGATGCCGACACGTTGGCGGCCGAGACGGAGGCCGTGGAGACCGCCGAGAAGGCTCTCCGGCTCGTGCAGGCCAACTACCAGTCGGGCATCGCTACGTACCTTCAGGTGCTCGTAGCCGACGGACTGTACCTGCAAGCGAAGCTCGGGTACGTGCAGGCCGTCGCCCAGCGACTGCAGGACACGGTGGCGCTCTACGTGGCGCTGGGCGGCGGATGGTGGAACGCGTCCGGCGCGGCGCCCCGGGGATAGCGCAGCGCCTACACGAAGTGCTTGCGCGGAACAGCCTCGACGTCCTGAGCGAACGCCACGACCTCGAGCGTCTCGGCGGCCCTGTCGACGTACTCGAGAATCGCCTCGGCGACGGACGGGGAGACGAGGGTCTCGAACCGCACGTTGCCGACCACGAAGAGGCTGTCTTTGCGCGCCCCGTGCAGACCGCGACCGTCCACCTCCGAGACCGTCCACCCGCGCGCGCCGAGGCGCTTCAGCTCTCTCTCGAACTGGGCCTGGAACTCCGCGTACACGATGATCGTCACGAGCCTGGCGTGCGCCTTGTCCAGCATGGCCGCCTGCGGTGCGAAGGGCATGGCGCTCACGGGGCTTCGGGCACGGTGACCATCTCGTCGATGTTCGGCTGCAGTGAGATCTCCGTCCGCCGGTTGTGGGCCTTGCCCTCCCGCGTGCCGTTCGTGTCCGCGGGATCGAACTCGCCATAGCCGGCGGCCGACAGGGCGTGCGGATCGACTCCCCGCCCAATCAGGAACGAGGTCACCTCGAGCGCCCTCGCGGTGGAGAGGTCCCAGTTCGACTTGTAGGGCGACAGGCGGATCGGCTCGTTGTCGGTGTGGCCGCTCACCTGAAAGCGGCGCACTGCGACCGTCGCCAGGATGGCCGCGACCTGGGAGAGAGCGCGCTTGCCCTTCGGCTCGAGCTCGGAACGGCCCGAGTCGAAGAGGACGTCGTTCGGCAGGCGCAGCACCATCCGCCCGTCGCGCAGAGTGATCGCCAGATCGCCCGCGTCGACCATTCCGCGGAACTTCAGGGCGAGCTCGCGGTAAAGAGCCGCCCGTGACTCGGCGGCCGCCTGCAAGCGGCGCAGCTCCTCGAGACGCCGCCGCGAGCCCTCGAGCGCATCCTTCAGGGCGCCATTGGCGGCCAGCAAGGACTGAGAGTCCTGGCCGAGCTTTGCGAGCTCCTTGGACAGCTGGTCGTCGACGGCGGTGGCGTCGTCCAGCTCTTTCTGCATCGACGTTCGACCCAGCTCCATCGCCTTCCGGGTTCGCGCAAGCTCCCCGCGCGCGGCGTCGGCGCTTCGTACTTCGTCGTCGTACTTACCCCGCGTCACGCACGAGGTGGTGAAGAGCGAAGCGCAGGCCGCAACAACGTAGATCGATCGTAGTCTCATCGAGTGCCTCCAAGATCGGCCCCGTGCAATGACTCGGCCATGGTGTGTCTCGGCTCGAGCGGGTGGCGCTGCAGGTCGTGCGGCCGGTAAACCGCCGCGAGGGTCTCCGCGACCGCCTCGGGGTGAAGTGCATGCCGGGGTCCACGCGCAAAGCTTGCGTGCCGGACCAAGTCGGCGACCGCGATGATGCCTGTGAGGGTCCCACCGCGATCGACCACGGGCACGCGCGTCACGCGGTACATCTTCATGACGGCCTCGGCGACCCCAATCGAATCGTCGGGCCGCACGCTGCACAGAGAGTGGGATGCGGCTGCGCTCACGAGGATGTCCCGCAGAGGTTTCCCCTGCGTGTAAGAGGCCATGCACAGGTCCCGGTCCGTCACCATCGCGATGGCATCGCCCCGGCCGTCGAGTACGGGGAGTGCGCCGAGGTCGTGCTCCCACATGAGCTGCGCGGCTCGCTGCAGCGTGTCGGTAGCCCGGCAGGACCAAACGGTGTGAGTCATGATCTCCGAGATCTTCATGGGCTCTCCGCAGGCCTCAGTAGCAACTCGGGGGCCAGGACAAGCCCGCAGTCATGCGGCTCGCGTCTTGCTCTGCGAGCGTCACCATGAACGTCGGACAGATCATGACGCGCGACCCGAAGACGTGCCGCGCGAGCGACCCGATGAGCCGCGCCGCGCAGATCATGTGGGAAGCCGATTGCGGTTGCGTGCCGGTCGTCGACGACAGCGGCAAGCCGGTGGCGATGATCACCGATCGCGACATCAGCATGGCGGCCTACACCCGGGGCGAGCCGCTCTGCAGCATGAACGTCGGTAGCGCGGCGTCGGCTCCGGTCGTGACGGTGGGCGAGGGCGAAGAAGTTGCGACCGTCGAGCAGATCATGCGCGAGCGCCGCGTTCGCCGGTTGCCGGTGGTCGACCCGACTGGCCACGTCGTCGGGATCATCTCGATGAACGACCTGGCGCGGCACGCCCAGGAGGGGCCGCACCGCCGCGGTCTCAGCGCGGAAGGCGTCGTGAAGACGCTGGCGGCGGTCTGTGCGCCGCGTTAGAGCCATTCGCAGCTCACCCGATGCGAATCGCCCGCCCCGTCGGGGAGGAGCAGGCGCGGCACGCCTCCCACCAGCGGCGCGGAGAGCACGCGCGTCACCGTCCCCGCCATGCGCGGACGGAGCGTCAGCCAGTCTTCCGACTGCGTCTGGCCGACGCTGCTGTCGACGACCGTGATCAGCCGGCAGCGGATCGTGCGCGTGCACGTGTTCCGATAGGTCAGCTCGATCCGAGCCAGGATTGGATCGCCCTCACTGTCCCAGCGCAACGTGGAACCCTCGCTCGCCGGGACGCGCTCGAAGCACGCTCGGGCGGATGCGTCGCCGTCGGCGGCCGAAGCTCGCGCCGCGGACGTCGTGGCCGGACGCGGCGCTCCGCAGGCCCGCGGACGAGGAAGCGCCAGCGCCGCCCGCACGTCTGCCGGGACCGGCTCGGTCGCGCGCGTGGACGTCTCGTCCCAAAGGTTCACTTCGTCCGCCGCTCGTTGCGACCACTCGGCCGGCCCCGGGAGCAATGGCGCGGGAGGAAGCAACGCCGCGGTCGGCGATGTCGCCTGCGCGTAGCGATCCAGGCTTTCGAGGTGCGCGAGCGCGAGACTGCCCGCCACGGCGGCGAAATGTGGCCTCGAGCGCACGAAGCCGCGCGCGGCGCGCATGCAGGCGGCTTCTCGAGCGTAATCGTCCTCCCGCTCGCCTTCGCCACAGCCTGAGCCCAGACGCAGATGGGCGATTTCGTCGGCCACCAGCAGTTCGTAGAAGGGGAGTGCTGCCTCCCTCCCCGAGCGGCCCGTCGGCAAGGTGTGACCCCGACAAGAGCCGGCGGTTTCGTGGTCCACGTTCGAGAGCCACGGCGCGAGCTGACCGATGGAGGCAGCCGCAACCGCACTCTCGATGGCGTCGATCACCTTCGTCGTCAGCAGAATGCTGATTCCAGCGTCCTCTCGGCGCGAGGCCAGCAGGGGCGCGTCATCGGATACGACGTAGAAGCGAAGGGCACGCTCGTGCAGAGCGCAGTCTCGGGAGCCGCATGTCCTCTCTTCGGCGCCGTCCACGGCACGGTCCAAGTAGTCCGCGAGCCACGGGTAGGCTTCGCCGACGGCCGTTCCCGGATGAGCGTCGCACAGATCGGCCGCCCACACGGGGTCGGGCGAGGCGCCGCGACTCTCGACGACGAGGCATCTGCCTCGTTCGTGGCTGGCACTCACGCCGAGCGCGGAGCTCCGGGGGCTCGCGGCATGGGGAGGTCCGGTCACCGATGCTGCGAGGACGAGCCAGACCGCGGCGGAGAAGAGCCTCACCTGGGCGCCGGCCGACGCGGCCACTCCGGCAAGAACGACAAGTAGGGGTCTGCCTCCACCGTGAGCCCGAAGCGCGCGATCTCGACTTCGGGTACGCCAGGTCCCGCCAGGCGACCGACGACCTGATAGCGACCCGGCTCGCTCGGAGCGCTCGTGACGGGCAACTGAAAGATCTGCACCGCCCCGGGTGGTAGCTCCCAGGGATTGAAGTGCTCCTCCTGTTCCTCGCATGAGAAAGCGCGGCCCTCCTCGTACACCGAGAGGACCAGGGTCAGGGCGCTCAGGGAGACATCTCCATCACTCCCGTTGATCAGCGCAAAGACCACCTTGTAGCTTCCGCTTCTCCAGGCATCGTATGGCAGCGGAGAGTCCATCGATCTTCCCGCCATGACTGCGTAGATCTCAGCGTCGCGCGAGATGACTTGAGGCGCGTCGCCCAGGGCCGTGACGTCGATCGGGAAGGCGCCGAGCGCCGCCTCGTCTGCGTCTTCGCCGTCGGACCCCTGAGGAGCGAGGGACTGAATCGCCACCTGCAGTTCATAGCGGCCGGGTAATGGCATCGAGCAGGCGAGCAGGCGTGCGAAGGTGAAGGAGTCGCCCGGTGCGAGGAAGGTAGGCTCCGTGGCCGGCGGCGTGTCGGCGACACGAGTGCTGCAAGGAAAGGCCACGCCCCTTCTGGTGGATGCAAAACTGGCGTCGAGCTTTCCCAGCGGCACGGACCGTGTGCCCGAGTTTTCGAGTCGGATGGACACGAGCTGCGGAGCCACACCGACCGACTGCGCATCGTATGCGGCGTGATCCGGCACGTGGACCGACGCGCGGAGATCCGACAGCCGCCCGGACAAGGGACGTGACGCGGGTCCTTGCGGTGCCACGGGCACGCTCGAGGTTTCGGGGGTATGCGGTGGGCACCCGCAGAGGACGGATGCGAACAGCACTGTCGGGGCCAGTCCGGCCGCTCGGATAAATCGCGGGCCGTCGATGTTCATGGCCCATTCCCCAGCAGCGTTTGTGCCAGCTGGGGTGCTGGCCGGCGCCGCGCGTACTCTCTGCCGGCCAGGTAGGCGATGCCCGTCCATGCCGCCGCGCCGACGATGTTGATCGCGATGAACCGGTGCAGGCCGATGGCGAAGTGAGTACCCGTCCATACGACCGCTGCGGAGATCGTGTCCCCTGCGCGCCACATGAAGGAGTCGACGACCTGCTTGGCCTTGTACTTCGCCTCCCGCGAAGTGACGAGCCAGAGAGCTTGTCTCACCGTGTTGGAGAGCGAGTAGTCGAGCGTGCTCTCGGTCACCCGGGTCGCGAAGAGAAGGCCGATGACGGGCCAAGCGAGCGTTGCTCCGTAGCCGACCAAGGACATCAGCGGCACGATCACGAGCGCGGCGCGTAGGCCCGCGTACTTGATGACGCGCGACACGAGGAGGGACTGGAAAACGACCTCGAGGATGTTGATCCACTCGAAATAACGCGCCTTGAACTGGCCGATGTAGATGGCCTGGGGAATGCCCAGGGCTTTCGCGTGCGTCGGGGCCTGACCGATCAGCATGCTGTCGAGCACGTAGTCGCCCGTCTTGGTGACGATGTTCAGCGCGAGGATGAGCGCAGCAAGCAGAAGCAGGTAGCGGTCTTGGACGACCATCGCGAAGGCGTTTCCACGCCCGACCGGCTCGTCGCGTCGCGCGGGCGGTGAGCCCACCTTTGCGATCGTTTCGCGGTGGTGCACGAGATAAACGAGCGGGAGCGTCGACAGCAGCACCGCCCCCGCGACGAGCATCAGGATGAACGGCGTGCCGCTGTGAAGGAGGCGGTCGGCGATGGCCGCTCCGCCCACGGCCCCGACCGAGCTCCCGATCCCGATGATGGGGAAGAGCCGTTTGCCTTGCTCCTCGGTGTACGTGTCCGCCGCGAGGCTCCAGAATTGCGTGACCGATACGAGGTTGAAGATCCCGACCCACAAGAAGAACGGCACTCCCAGCGGCACGCCACGTGACCCCAGCGCCGCGAAGAGCGCGAGATTGGACGCAAAGAAGGCGGTGACGCACGCGATGAGCACCAGTCGGCCCACCCGCGCGGCGAGCCAGCCATAGACGTTCGTCACGAGGACGAGGAGGAGCGCCTGACCGACCGCCGCGTAGCTCTTCACCTCTGCGCCGCCCCCGAGCAGGATCAGTGGCTCCCGCGCCACCTTGAGCAAATAGTAGGCAGTCAGCACGAGAAAGACGTTCGCCATCAGGAGAAGGACCGTCGCCGCCTCCCCGGGTCGGACGTCCCCGAATAGGCTCAGGACGAGCTCGATGGGATGCTGACGGAGTCGGCGCCCGAAGGACGTGGTCGGGTCAGCTCTCACGACCCGACCCCGTCGGGGCGCCGCGGGGGCGGGTGCAAGACCTGCGCGGTCGCGTGAACGGTGCGCGCCGCCACGCGCTCGACGGCCCCCCGTCCCGTGGGAGAAGCGGCACGCAATGTGAACCGGCTCACGTCGTGACGCCTAAGCACTTTCCTCTCCAACGTGTTCGCCGCCTCGGGAGGCCGACCGATTGCGATCCCGCCCCGCCCGCGGCCGCGATGAGCAACTAGCCAGGGCGCCGTGGCGACTGTACGCGAGCCACTCCGCCCAGCAGGTCGCGAAGCCGCAGTCGGGCGCGGTGCGCACGCTGCCGCACGGCCGCGGGAGTGATGGCGAGGATCTCGGCAGCTTCGTCCGACGACAGTTCCTCCAGGTCACACAGGACCAGCGCCGCGCGCTGGCCTTCCTCGAGCTGCACGAGCGCCAGACGCACCTGCTGCGCGAGCAGCTTTTGGTGGACGAGGTCGTCCGTTCCCTCGGGCGGTTCGTCGCTCGCGGACGCATAGGGCTCTGCGCCCGCCGGCCAGGGGGAGATCTCGATCGACTGAACGGGGCGGCGACGGGCAGCGCGTCGGCGCATCAGCGCCTGGTTGATGGCGATGCGGTAGAGCCACGTGGCAAACCGCGAGTCGCCGTGAAACGTGGCGATGGAGCGGTGAGCCAGGAGAAGGGTCTCCTGAACGATCTCCTCGGCGTCGGCCTCGTTTCGGGACATCCGCAGGGCCAGTCGATATACGCGGTCCTGGTAGCGCGTGACGAGGTCCATGAACGCGCTGCGTGAGCCGTTGCGCGCGCGGTCCGCGAGGACCTCGTCGGAGACATCGGGTCCGGCGTCGATGCGTGTCTGAAGCATGGAGGTCATCGCCGTGGTGCAAGGGAGGGACCATGCCGCCGCCCGCGGGACGCCCCAGGGGGTGCGTGAGAATGCCGGTGGCGAAGCGCAGTTCGTGCGCCTCGGCGCAACCTCGTCGTGACCTTCATCGGTGCCACCACCAGGCCCGAGACAGGAGGCGTCGCAGCCGCGCCTTCGCGCCCGGCGGCATCGCGGCGTCCGTGGCACGACGCACGACCCCCGGAAGGCGCTCGTAGTCGGCGCGAAGCTCGCTGCAACGCGAGCACGTCAAAGCGTGCGCGGCCATCGCGGCTTCCTCGTCGGACCCGAGCGCGCCTTCGACGTGCTCGCCCAGGAGATCGGTGAACCGCTGGCAGGACAGGTCGCCCATCGTGGGGCTATCGATGCCGTGGCCGGCCGCGTGTGACCGGGTCACGAGCCGTTCGCGCCGGCATCCAATCTGGCATGTCGAGCGAGGAGCCCGAGCCGTGTTGAAGGGTCGTGTGGCCCTGATGCTCCTGGCGCTCCAAGGACCGCTGGAGAGAGCCGCTCTCGCCGACGACGCTCCGCCGGCTCCCGCGGACACGTCTCACGCCGCGTCGCCGAAGAGACCCGTGCCCGATTACGACGGGCGCGGACCCGCGCCCACGTCGCCGGGCGAGGTGGCGCTGTGGGTTCCGCGGGCGGCGCTCTCGCCACTCTATTTCGTCACGGAGTACGTCGTCCGGCTCCCGCTCTCCATCGCCATCCCGGCCGCCGAGGACGCCGACTGGCCACGGAAGATCTACGCTTTTTTCACGTTCGGCCCGGACCACAAGGCCGGCTTCGCGCCCGTAGGCCTCGTGGAGTTCAACTTCAACCCGAGCATCGGCGTTTACGCGTTCTCGGACGACACGGGCTTCAAGGGGAACGACCTCCGAGCGCACGTCGAGGCGTGGCCCGACGACTGGGCGTACGGCTCCCTCACCCAGCGCATCCGGATCGACGAACGCACCGTGCAGCTTCGTCTCTCCGGGATCACGCGCCCGGACAAGGTGTTCTATGGCCTCGGCTCGAATTCGCTGGAGGCCGCCCAGAGTCGCTACACGCTCCAGCGCGTCGACGAGAGCGCCGCGCTCGAGTGGCGCTTCTGGCGGTCGAGTCGGATCGAGGCGGCGTCGGGCGGGCGGGACGTGATCACGAAGGACGGCCACTTTGCGGGCAATCCCACGCTGACCCAGGAGGCCGCCGCCGGCGCCTTCTCGGTACCGTTCGGCTTCGGCCGCGAGTACACGGTCGAGTACAACCATGTGCTCGCCTCGATCGATAGCCGCCGCATCTCGGCCGCGCCTTCGTCCGGCGCGATGCTCGAGCTCTCCGCCGAGCAGGCCAATTCGCTGCGAGACAAGCCGGCGACGGGGTGGTTCCGCTATCGCGGGACCGCAGGCGCCTACGCCGACCTGAACGGCCGCGGGCGCGTCCTTGGGCTGAGCGCGACGACGCTCTTCGTCGATCCACTGGGCTCCCAGCCCGTGCCGTTCACGGAGCTCGTGTACCTGGGGGGCGACCATCCGATGCTCGGCTACTACGACGGTCGGCTGCGGGACAGAAGCGCCGCGGTGGCGACGGCCAGCTACACCTGGCCCATCGGCGCTTGGCTCGACGGCGACCTTCAGCTGGAGATCGGCAACGTGTTCGGCGCGCATCTCGACGGGTTCGACGTGCGGCTGCTGCGCTTTTCAGGCGCGTTCGGGCTCGCCTACGCCGCCTCGGGCAATGCGCCCTTTCAGGACGCCCCCCTCCAGCTGATCGTGGGCCTGGGGAGCGAGACGTTCGAGCACGGCGGGCAGATTGACTCCGTGCGCGTGATGCTCGGCGTGCCGCAGCCGTTTTGAGGACCCCATGGAGAGAAATCGCCGCATTCAACTCGCCGGTTCAGCGCTCGCCGCTCTCGCGCTCGCGGCGTGCTCTCCCGCCGAGCGGCGGTTCCCTCTGCGCGATCCGGTCTGGCGCGACGCGGACCTCGAGCCCGTCTACGCGCGCTGCCGTCCCGCCCCGGAGCCGAAGGATCCTCGGCACATCTCGTGCGCTCCGAAGGCCTACGACGCGCCCACCGACTGGGACGGCGCCGACAACATGCTCTTCCGCCCGCTGTCCGAGACGATCGGCATCGCCACGAGCGGCGAGTCGGTGAACGTGAACAGCCTCGACGAGGTGCCCGACTCGTCGTGGTTCACCAACCGACTCGGGGTGCGCCCGGTGAGCCTCGACGAGCTCCGTCGCAACGAGTGCAAGCCGGAGGTGCTGCTCGATCCCGATGCCGCGGCGGACGGCGCGTGGCTCATCGACCAGGGCAAGACGAGCGGCTCGACGCCCGGCTTTCGCATCAGCGTCCCGGGCAAGGGAAAGTTCATGGTCAAGCTCGAGGCGACCGGCCTCCCCGAGCGCCAGGTCGCGGCCAGCGTCATCGGCGAGGCCGTCTATTACGCGACCGGGTACAACGCGACCTGCGAGCAGGCTCTCCTCGTACGGCCCTCGATCTTCACGCTGAAGCCCGGGCTGCGGGCCTCCCACGGTAACTTCGGAGACGAGTACGACTTCGACCAGAAGGCGGTCGACGAGCTCTTCGCGAAGGCCAACAAGCACCACGGCCTGCTGCGGATCAGCGCCTCGGCGTGGGTGCCTGGGTACGTCGTGCAGCAGTTCCGGTACGAGGGGACCCGCAGCGACGATCCGAACGACGTCGTCCCGCACCAGAACCGCCGGGAGCTCCGCGGCTCGCGGCTGGTCTCGGCGTGGATCGACCACTTCGATTCACGCGAAGGGAACTCGCTCGAGACCTGGGTCACGGCCGTCAAGGGTGGACCGCCCGATGCGTCGCCCGGTCATCTCGTCCACCTGATGATGGGCACGAGCGCGGCCCTCGGATCGTCGTGGGACTGGGAGCCTGTCACCCGCCGCCTCGGCTATTCGTACATTCTCGACTGGGGCGACATGGCCACCGACTTCGTGACGCTCGGCGCGGCCACGCGCGTCTGGGAGACGGCCGAGAGAGCTTCTGGCCACGAGATGTTCGGCTACTTCAACGTGAGGGACTTCGACCCGGAGAAGTGGAAGAACGAGTATCCGAACCCCGCGTTCTCGCGCATGACCGAGCGGGACGGAGCCTGGATGGCGCGCATCCTGGCGCGGTTCACGCCGGAGATGGTCCGGGCGCTCGCGGAGATGGCCCAGCTCGCCGACCCGGCGAACACCGACTACCTGGAGAGTGTCCTCGAGGGACGGCTGGCCAAGATCCTCGAGCGCTACCTCACGCGGCTGTCCTCCTTCACGGACGTGCACGTGGAAGGCGGCCACCTGCTGTGTGGCGTGGACCTGGCGGAGTGGCGCGGGCTGCGCGCACCGGCCGACTTCCGGTACAGCGCGCGGCGCCTCGGCGGCGGATGGCTGGCGGTCGCGAGGCGGCCCCGAGGAGGAATGTGCGTGGACCTGCCGCACCTCGCGCCGGACGGGCTGACGGCCGACGACGCGGCGACCCGATATGTACGCGTTCGCATCGAAGACCGTGTCGAGAGCGGCCCGCTGGTCGCGCACCTCTACGACCTCGGCCCGACCCGCGGCTACCGGCTCGTCGGCATCGAGCGGCCCGAGCGCTGAGGCGGGAGGTCGAACGGCATGCGCTGGCTCTTCGACGTGCGTGATGGCGAAGGCCGGGGCACGCTCTTCGGGTTCGCCGCCCTGCTCTTGCTCATCATCACCGGGCACACCGTGCTCGAGGCGGCCCGTGACGCGCTGCTCCTCGTGGACCCGGGACCGCGCGCCCTCGGCGTCGTCTACATGCTCATCGCCGTCTTTGCCTGGCCCGCCGCCGCGGTGGCGGCCCGCGCCGCAGAGCGGTTCGGTGCGCGGCGCTCCCTCGGAGGAACCCTCGCCGTCGCGTCGACCTTGCCCGCGGGGCTCTTTCTCGTCCCGGCCAGTGGGCCATGGGCCATGACCGTCTACGTCGTGAGTGGGCTCATCGGCTCCATCGTGGTTCCTCAGTTCTGGACGCTCGCCGGCAACGCGCTCACCGTCGCCCAGGGGCGGCGTCTCTTCGGCTTCATCGCCGCCGCGGGCGTCGTGGGCGGGGTCCTCGGGTCCGGCGTCGCGACGGCGGCGCTGCTCGTCGTCCCGGTCCGGGGGCTTCTGCTCGTCTCGGCAGCGTTCCTCGCGCTCGCCGGCGCCGCGCTGCTCCGCGTCGGCGGCGAGGAGCGCCTGGACCGGCGGGCTCCGCCTTCGCCGATGACGCTCGCGGAGTCTAGAGATGCCTTTCGTCAGCAGCCGCTCCTCGCGCGCATCGCCCTCAGCGTCGTCGTCTCCACCGCCACGCTGCTGGTCCTCGACTACTGCTTCAAGTCGACCCTGGCGCGGTCACTCCCTGCTCACCAGATCGGTCCGTTCGTCGCTCGCTACTACCTCGCCCTCAACGTGCTTTCGCTCGTCGTCCAGGTCTTCCTGGGGAGCGCGATCGTTCGCCGCGTCGGCGTCATGGCGGCGATCGTTCTGACGCCTCTCCTCCTGACCCTCGGGGCGGGGGGCGTCGTGGCCGCGGGCGGCGCCCTCGGAGCCGTCCTCGTCATGAAGGCCGTCGACGGCAGCCTTCGCTTCTCCATTCATCGCATCACCGCGGAGCTCATTTACCTCCCCGTCCCCGCGCGGCTCCGACAGCACTTCAAGCCGTTCGTCGACGGCGCCCTGGGTCGAGCTTCGCAGACGGTCACTGGCGCGGCCCTCGTCGCGCTCGGCGGGACGTGGCTTCTGTCGCCAAGACCGCTGGCCGTCGGCGTCACGGTGCTCGCCGGCGCGTGGCTCGTGGTCGCCGTGTCGATGCGACGGCCGTACCTCGCCCTGCTCCGCAAGGCGATCTCCACGGGCGCGCTCCACGCGCAGGAGAGCCCCGAGCCGCTCGACCTCGAGAGCGCGCAGCTCCTCGTGCAGCGCCTCGCCAGCGAGGATCCGCTCGAGGTCGTGGGAGCGATGAACGCCCTCTCGCGGCGCGGGAACGAGGGCTTCGTGCCGGCTCTCGTCCTTCACCACTCCGACGAGCTCGTCCTCACGCAGGCCCTCGAGAACTTCGGAGCGTCCACGCGGACCGACTGGATGCCGCTGGCGCGCCGGCTGCTCTCCGACGGTCGCGAGGGCGTCCGCATGGCGGCGGCCCGCGCGCTCGCGATGCACGATGGGCTCGACCTGGAGCGTCTCGCGCAGGACGTCGGCCCGCGCGTGCGCGGCTATGCGGCCATCGACCTCGCGCTGCGGGACGGCCTGGAGGATGTGTCCGAGCACGACCGCGTCGCGCCCCTGCTGCGGGATCGGAGTGAGAGCGGCGAGTCGGCGCGGCTCGGCATGCTGGCGGCGATTGCCGATGCGCCTCCGACGGCAGTGCTGTCGCGGGTCCTGCTGGCGCTGAGCGACGGGGTCGACGCGTCGGCCGAGCACACCGAGCTTCTCGCCCGTGCAGCCGCTCGCCAGCGCGATCCAAGGCTGGTGGCACGCCTCGTCGACCTCTTGGCGGCGCGAGGGGGCCGGGAAGCCGTCAGGACAGCGCTCGTGTCGTTCGGGGACGAGGGCCTGCAGGCCGTCTGGTGGGCGCTGCAAGATACCAAGCGGCCGCGCCGCTTCCGGATCCACGTGCCCAAGACCATCGGACGGTTCGGCACCAAGACCGCCGCCGACTATCTCCTCGAGAGCATCGAGACGGAGGAGGACGGCCTCGTGCGGTACAAGTCCATCCGGGCGCTCGAGCTTCTCGTTGCGCAGCATGGCATCCCCGCCGATCGTGCCCGCGTCGAGCGTCTCGCCCACGACGACCTGGTCCGTCACTTCCGGCTGCTCGGACAGCGGGTCGCGCTGGGTGAGGCTCCTACTGGCGGAGGGCCTTCGGTCGTCGCCGACCGGTTGCTCCTCGGCCTCCTCGACGACAAGCTTCGACAATCGCTCGAGCGCGTCTTCCGGCTTCTCGGCATCGCGCATCCGCGGGAAGACTTCCGCCGGGTGCGCCTCGCGACGCTGTCGGACGACCCATACACCCGCGCGAACGCCGGCGAGCTTCTCGACGCTCTGATGCGCCACCGCGACCAGGAGTCGTTGCGCGCGCTCCTGCGGCTGGTGACCGAGGAGCTGCCTCCGGAGGAGCGCGCTGCCCGCGCCGCTCCGCTCGTGGGCCGCCCAACGTCGATCGCACGCGGGGAGGCGCTCGCCGCACTCGCGAGGGACCGCGATCCGATCTTGTCCCGCCTGGCAGCCGCGTGTGCGAGGGAGACGGCGCCGTCTGTCGAGGCCCGCTCCGCGGTGAGGGAGACCCATGCGTGACCTGAGGCACGAGCGCATCCAGCGCGAGCTTTTCCTGGCCGCCTTCGGCGCGAACGTCGGGGCGAGCGATTCGTGGGTGACCGACCGGCTCACGTCGCTCCTCGAAGAACAGGTGGCGCGCGCGGGCGAGACGCTGTTCGTCGCCGGCGATCCTCCCGAATTTTACTACTTCCTCCGCGAAGGGCGTGTGGAGCTGACGCGCAACGGGAGCGTGGCCTGGAACTACGAGGGCCCGTCGGTCTTCGGCCTGTCCGACGCGCTCCTCGAGCGGCCTCGCGTGCGGACGGCGAAGGCGGTCTCGGACATCCAGGCGATGAGGGTGCAGGCCGAGGCATGGATCGAGCTCCTGGAGGACAGCTTCTCGCTCGCGCGCGCGGCCGTCGTCGGGTCGGTCCGCACGGTCGCCGAGATGGAGCAGCGGCTCTGGGCGGTCGGGCGCGCACGGAAGCGTTCAACGGCTGCGACGTACACACCGCGTGGCGACGACGTGATGGACCGCCTCGCGGTTCTCACGGCGGTGCCGCTCCTGCGAGGCGCCGGCGTGCAGACTCTCAGCGACCTGGCTGCCGCTTCGGAGGTCATCGCGTTCGCACGCGACGAAGTCCTGGTCGCGCGCGGCAAGTCCGTCGGACGCGTTCTCCTTGTTCTCGAGGGCACCGTCGAGGCCCGGCGCGAGGCGCCGGACGTGCTCTGGCGGGGCCAGGCAGGCGACATCGTCTGCGGCACGGCCGCGTTCGATGATGCGTCGCTCGCCTGGGAGGCATGCGCCCGGACGCCGGGGCGCGCCCTGACCTTCCGCATCGCCGACTGGCTGGACCTGATGGAGGAGCACTTCGACATGGTCCGCACGACGCTCGGCACCCTGTCTCTCGACCGGGACGAGCTCCTGGAGCTGCTCCGGTGACGCGGATCCTCCCGAGAGCCGCGACAGGCTTCGCCCTGATCCTCTCCGCTTCGACGCCCCTGGCCACCGCGTGGGCCGACGAGCCACCCAGCAGACCGCCGCTTCGGTGGGACCCCGCTTGGACTCACGCGAACGCGTGGGATTACGGGCTGGCCGGAGGGGGCATTGCGACGCTCGGCGTCGAGACCGTGCTCCTGCAGGAGAGGTCGGAGTCGCCGCGCTGGATTGGCCCCATCCTCTTCGACACGGCGGCCCGCGACCTTTTTCGCGCGACCGCGCAGAACGTTCGCGCCGACGCGGCGACGGCGAGCTGGGGCCTGTGGTTCACGCTGGTCGGCTACCCCCTCGTCGTCGACGTGCCGCACGCCTGGCTACGCTACGGACCGGACGTCGCCTGGGATCTCTTCTGGCAAGACGCCACGGCGCTGTCTCTTTCCGGGGCCGCCGACTTTGCGCTCCGCGATTCGGTTGCGCGGCTTCGTCCCGCGAACACGGAGTGCCTCGCCCAGGGGGGGACCAATTGCCTGGTCGGCCCCGAGGTCACCCGCTCGTTCCCGAGCGGTCATGTCGCGGAGACGACGACCGCCACGGCGCTGATCTGCGTGCAGCACCTGACGATGCACCTCTACGGAGCCCCATGGGACGACGTGACCTGCGCGAGCGCCGTGACGGCCGACGTCGCCGTGTCCGTGCTGAGAATGGTGGCCGACGATCACTGGGCGACGGACATCCTCGGCGGCGCCGCTCTCGGGGTCGCGTTCGGATGGGGAGTGCCCACGTTGATGCATCTTCACGGACACACGTCCCGCCGGGAGCCGCGCGACGGGTCGATGCCGGTGCTCGTCGCCCCTGTGCCGCTCGTCCTGAGCCACGGCGGAGGAGTCGCGCTGACAGGCTTGTTTTGACCGGGAACAGCAGATGCGGGGGCCCCGGTTCAACCATCGGTCGCGGTCCCGTCACAGACGCCATGGGGGGGGCATCCAATGCTCCATGAAGCAACCGTGGTTGCTGCCCCCCTGCTTCGTCGGAGCGATGGTTCTGACGACCGCCGCCGCGAAAGCGGACCCTCCCCCGCCGGCGGCCGCCGGCAATTTTCTCGCGCCGTGGACTCCGGCGCTGGAGGAAGGGCAGCATTTCACGCTGGACCCCGTCTCGGATGGGGTATTGACCGGCGCCGGGTTCGGGTTCGCGTTCCTGCTGGGAGAGGTGCTGAGCACGGGCGAGATCAGCCCGCCGGCACCCGCGGTCGGCGCAAGCAGCCTGCTGCCCATCGATCGGGGCGCGATCTCGCAGAAGGTCGACCCACATGCCTCGACGTACTCGAACGTCGGCCTCTACACGGCCATCGGCTTCGCGGTTCTGGATCCGGTCCTCTCGGCGTTCAGGGACGGAACCGACGCCATGGTGGTCGACGCCTTCATGTACGCGGAGTCGGGTTCGCTGGCGCTGGCGCTGACGGACGTCACGAAGATCGCCGTGCGACGGCCAAGGCCGATCGACTACATCAATTGCCCACCGGTCGAGAACGCCGCGGGCACCGGGACGGTCCCGAATACGGGATCCGGCTGCAACTCCACCGACCTCGGACTCTCGTTCTTCTCCGGACACGCGGCCAGTGTGGCGGCGATCGGCGCCACGGCGACCTATCTGGCATTCGTGCGCTCGCCGCACACGCCCCGGCCCTGGATCACGCTCGGCCTGGCCACGGCCCTCACCGCGTTCGTCAGCTACGAACGCGTCCGCGCGGGCGAGCACTTTCCGACGGACGTCATCGCGGGGTCCATGGCGGGTGCCGCCATTGGCGTCCTCGTGCCGCACCTGCACCGTCACAAACAGGAACCGCCCCCGGTCTGGATCGGCTTCTCTCCGGCGCCTGGTGGAGGGTCGATGTCCCTCCAGGCGGTCTTCTGAGGTCCTCAGAAGCCGTAGTCCACGGAGAGCCTGATGCGGACCGAGTCGATCTGGCCGCCGTGGTCGAACGTCTCCGAGCCGATGCCGACGATGGCCTCGATGGGATAATCCGGGATGCCGGACGTGGAGATACCGGCGCCTCCGGAGAAACGAAGCAGCTCTGGCCCAAAAAGCCCGCCGCTCGCCCAGGGGATCCGCGAACACCGTGCTCACGGACAGGCTCACCACGTGCTGATAGCCATCGAGGTCGGCGATGTCAGCTCGCTCCCCGGACGAGCTTCTCCTCCACACGGTGCGTCCCGTCGATCGACCAGCCCCGGAGGAGGACGTAGTCCACCCACAGGGGAAGCTTCAGTCGAACGTAGACGTCGACAAGGCGCGCCGGTGCGTTCGCGATGCGAGCCGTGGCGAACGCCCGGCACTGGCCGTCGTTCGCGCGCCACGTCTCGACGAGCACGGCCCGGTCCGCCACCGCCGCCAGAACGACGCGTACGGCGCCGGTCGCGCCGGCCGTGACCGGTGGGACGATGCTTTGACTCGACAGCCCGTAGGCCGGGCGCTCTCGGGGCAGGAGCGGCGCGGTCCGGCCCGGGCCCTCCTCGAGCATCCGCCAGTAGGCATCCACGGGGCTCGGAGCTACGGGCGAGCACTGCGCGTCCACGTGAACGACGTACTGGATCTGGTTACGGTTCTCGCTCTTCGAGATGACGAACAGCGCAACGTCGGTCGATGGGTCTGCCGCCGAATCGGTCGCGACGAAGAATGTGCCCAGCAGCGCAAGGTACGCGCCCGCGATCATGGGTCGGCCGTCCGCTTTCACGGCGACGAGCTCTCCGCACAGCGGAACCCCAGGTTCGTGTTGCGCGTCGACGCATCGCTCGGTGAGCGGTCGGTGAGGCGCACGAAGAGGTAGTCGACCAGGGACCAGCTGCCACCGCGAACGACGCGGCGCGGATCGCTGCAGCCGGGGTGGTCGTACGCGCAGTACGGGCTCGCAGTCCACTCCCAGACGTTGCCGGCCATGTCGTAGAGCCCGAAAGGTCCCGGCCAGCTCGAAGCGACGGGCGCGGTGAACGGCCAGCGCGCGGCGCCGCCCATGAGACGCCCTGTCTGGGCCTTCGTCGCGTCGCAGTCCCCGCCGCACGCGGCGTACTCCCACTCCTCCTCGCTCGGCAGGCGCTTCCCCGCCCAGCGGCAGTAAGCTACCGCCATGCTCCAGTCGACGCAGTTCACGGCGTGGTCCTGTCGATCGGGGCGGTCCATGTTGCAGATGTCCTTGGAGAGCTGCTGCTCCGCGAACGTGACGCCGGGCCAACCCACGACGTTCCCCGCGGGAATGCAGCCCCCGGCGCGCACGCATTCGGAGTACTCGGCCACCGTGACCTCGGTGGCGTCGAGCTCGAACGCAGCGACGTGAGCGGAGTGGACCGGCATCTCGTCGGGCTCACCTGCCTCGGACCCCATCCGGAACGTGGCCTCGGGAACGTGCACCATCTTCCCGATAGGTCGCGGCGCTGGCTGGCTCGCCTGCACGCCGAGCGGTGGCTGCACGGGCGCCGCCGGTGGCGCTTCCGCCGACCGGTCGACGTGGGCAGACGGAGTGCACCCAAGACTCGCCACTGCGGTCAGCGCCCAGAAATGTCGGATAGTTCGCATCATCGAGGACCTCGCCTCAGGGAAAAAAAGACCGATGCATCGTTTGCGTCGTCGCGCAGCACCTGCGTTCACGACCCCATCAGCTCGTGGACTCCGCTCTGCTCGTAGACCGGGTCCGGAGTCGCCAGCACCGCCGCTGCCTCAACGCTCCGGCAACCGAGACGCGCCAGCTCCTCGACGAGCTGCTCCCGAAGGCCGTTCGTGGCGACGCGGTGCGCGAGGCACCACTCCATCTCGTCGGAGATCGTCCGCACGATCGCGAGCTGCTGCCGCGCCGCGAGGATCCGCAGCTCGTCGGCGAGAATACGATCGTCGCCCGCGCTGAGAGCGCGCAGCGAAGGGAGATGCTCCGGCAGTACGGACATGATGGCCTCCTTGGGGATGGTCGTGGCCACTCGCATGGTTCATGCCGTCAGCAGAGCCGGCCTCGGACCCGAGCGAGCCGCCAGCGCCTCGAGCTCTGGCCGCTGCAGCGTCTCCCGAACGAGTAGCCGTTCGGCTATCGCGTCGAGCGAAGCTCGCCGGTCGCGCAGAATTCGCGCGGCTCGCTCGTGGCTCGCGGTGAGGATGCGACGGACCTCCGCGTCGATCAGGCGCGCGGTCTCTTCGCTGTATTCCTTGTCAGCCGTCTCGGGCCACTGCAGGAAACGCGGGCCGTCGGCACGGCCCCACGTCGCGGGCCCCAGCTCGTCGCTCATCCCCAAGCGGCACACCATCTGTCGCGCGATGGCGGTCGCGCGCTCCAGGTCGTCCTGCGCGCCTGTCGACATGCTTCCGCAGGCGACTTCCTCGGCGGATCGCCCTCCGAGCAGGACGCACAGACGGTCCTCCAGCTCCTCGCGGGTGAGCACGTAGCGCTCGTCGGTCGGGAGCTGCAGCGTCGCCCCCAGAGCGCCGATCGAGCGCGGGATGATGGTCACGCGGTGCACGGGGTCGGCGTTCGGCACCGAGAGGGCAACGAGGGCGTGACCCGCTTCGTGGATCGCGACGCGACGCTTTTCGTCGTCGGTCATCACGCGGCCCTCTTTCCTCAGGCCGAGCTGGATGCGGTCGATGGCCTCCTCGAAGTCGCCCATGGTGACGGCCGTGGCGTCACGGCGCACGCTCGCCAGCGCAGCCTCGTTGACCACGTTCGCGAGGTCCGCGCCCACCATCCCGGGCGTGCGTCGGGCGACGACGACGAGGTCCACGTCCGGGGAGAGCTGCACCCCTCGCGCATGGACGTCCAGAATGGCCTCGCGACCCCGGAGGTCAGGGCGGTCGACGACCACCTGACGATCGAAACGCCCGGCGCGCAGCAGGGCCTTGTCCAAGATCTCCGGCCTGTTGGTCGCCCCCATGATGACGAGGCCCGAGCCCGGCACGAAGCCATCCATCTCGACGAGGAGCTGGTTGAGCGTCTGCTCGCGCTCCTCGTTGGCCGCGAATCCCGCTGCGCCCGCGCGAGCTTTCCCCAACGCGTCGAGCTCGTCGATGAACACGATGCAGGGCGCGCGCTCCTTCGCCTGTTCGAACAGGTCGCGTACGCGGCTCGCGCCGACACCCACGAACATTTCGACGAACTCGGAGCCGCTCATCGAAAAGAACGGAACGCCCGATTCGCCTGCGACCGCGCGGGCGAGGAGCGTCTTGCCCGTGCCGGGCGCGCCGACGAGGAGTACGCCCTTGGGCACGTGCGCGCCGATGGCGCGGTACTTCGCCGGCTCCTTGAGGAAGCGGACGACTTCGACGAGCTCGGCCTTCGCCTCGTCGACGCCCGCGACATCCCCGAAGGTCGCGCCCTCTTCGGCGCTGCGGTCGTAGAGCTTCGCCTTGCTGCGGCCGAAGGTCATCGGACGGCCCCGTCCGCGGCCCAGCCCCGACAGCATCGGAAAGATCAAGGGCAGCACCAGCAGGGGCAGCAGCAGCAGCCAGGCGAGCTGCTTCCACCACTCCCCGCGCGCCTCCTGTCCGGAGACGACGACGCGCTGGTTCTCCATCGCCTCGAGGAGCGGCCGCTCGTCCATGTTGGGGATGCGCTGGGCGGCGACGGTTTCGCTTTTCTTGCCATCCCCCTCGCGCAGCTTTGCGACGATCCGGGTCGCTTCGATCTGTGCCTCCTGAACGTCGCCGGCTTCGACGCTCGAGACGAGCTGCGAGTAGGGAACGGTCCGTGGCTCCGCCCTCGTCACAAGGACGCTGCCCAGCGCGAAAAACAGGAACAGCGACGCCATGATGAGCGTCGAGGCCCGGGAGCCACTCGAGGAGGAACGGGTGCGCCTGGACATGCCGTGTGGGTTCTCCACACGCGGCCCTTCGCACGTAGCGTGCCCGCGCGCCTCGCTCAGAAGCTCCCGGCGAGAGAGAGTCCGGCCCGAGGACCGAGCATCGGCGACAGGGTCCAGCTCGTCGGCGAGGGCCTGCCTGCAGCGGACACGCCGTAATGCAGGAGCGTCGGCATCCCGTAGCCGAAGGACCAGCCGATCGCGGCTCCGGCGAGGACGTCGGTGGCGTAGTGGCGGTCGCCGATGATGCGCAGCAGACCGTCGGCCGTGGCGAGGACCACATCGCGGGCGCACGCGAGCCCGTCCCACAGGCGGCTGCCATAGAGGGGGACGAAGCCGTGATTTGCGCAGGACACGCCTGCCGCGGTGAACGCTTCGTTCGTGTGACCGCTGGGGAAGGACGCCATCGGGCTGGTGCGGCACCCGACGAAGGAGGGATCCCGCTGGCAGTCTTCGTACGAGGGGCGCGCGCGGCCGACCGAGTCGTAGAGGCCGATGGCCAGAGCCGAGCTGAAGGCATAGGCCTCGATGTCCATGAGGCCCAGCTGAAGCGCGACGTCGGGGCTGCCGCGCAGCAGGGGCACGCCGAGCGAGTCCACGCCGAACGCCAGCACGACGAGCGAGACGTCCACGGCATCACTGGCCGTCCACACCGCCTGGAGCGCCGAGGGAGAGCGGACGCGAAGCGCGTTGCGCACGGCGTCGTCGAACAGAACGCCGCCGATGAAGCGCGGCTCCCGTTGCTCCGGGAGCATGTAGTACATCGCGATCGCCGTGGGTCCGACGACTCCCGTGACCACGTACTCGATCGGCCGGAACCGCGGGTGGTCCTCGTCCCACTGCAGCTCGTCCTGCGGCGGTGAGGCGGCACTGGCCGCGGTGGAGCAAAAGGAGCTCGTGAGCACGGTCGTGAGGATCAGCGCGTAGCGTGTCGTCAACACTCCGGCGATCTCCCGAGCAATCTCCGTGCTCGTGCGCGTAGGCGCAGGAAGTGCGCCCTTCGGCACCCGGACCTTGGGCGCGCTGGGCCGACCGACGTGGTCACCGGATTGCAACGCCGCTCGCCCCGAGGCCAATATCCCGGGAGCGGTGGATGCACAGAGACGAAGCAGCGACCAGGCTCGAACAGGATCACCGCGACGTGGCGCAGGCGCTGGCCCGGCTCCTCGACTTCGCCAAGGCCGGCGATGAGGAGCTGGTGCGCGAGGAGTGGGACGCGGTGGAGGCGCGCATCCTGGCGCACATGGACGCGGAGGAGATGTACCTCTTGCCGGGCTTCGAGCGCGACCAGCCGGCCGACGCCGCCGCGATCCGCAAGGCGCACGACGCCATCCGGCGAGTCCTCGGGGAGTCCGGCGTGGCCGTCGACCTTCACCTGCTGCGGGCCGAGAACATCGCCGACCTGTGCCGGCGCCTCGTGGAGCACATCGACGCCGAGCGCTCGTCTCTCTACCCTTGGGCGCGCGCCAAGGGCGACAGTGACTCCCTGCGCTTGCTCCTGCGGCAGCTCCACCCTGCTGCCCGACCCCGGGACAGGACGGCGTCGACGTTGTACGCGCTCCTGCAAGCCTGCCGGGACGGCGAGCGAGGCTACCGCGCGGCGGCGTCGGATGTTCCCGACGGCGGCTACCAACTCATGTTCGCGCACTACGCGAACGAGCGCGCCGCGTTCGCGGCGAGGCTCGACGACGCCCTCAGGGCGCTCGGGGCCATCCCGGTGCGGGAAGGCTCGGCGCTCGGCGCGCTCCACCGCGGCTGGCTCGACACGAAGGCGACGGTCACCGGGGGGGATCCCAAGGTCGTGCTCGGCGAGTGCCTACGCGGGGAGGACGCGGCGCTGAAAGCCTATCGCGTCGCCCTGCGTGCGGGGCTGCCGCCGAGCGTTCGCGAGGTCGTGCAGGAGCAGTACGAGGGCGTCAAGAAGGCTCACGCGGAAGTCGCGGCGCTCGCAGGCAAATGAGCGATCCGCCGCCGAGCTCCTCGCCGCCGAGCTACCCCCCGGACGGCGGCATCGAGCTTCTTCGAGAGCTCGCCCTCAACCTGCGCTCGTCGTGGAATCACCGCTCGGACGAGCTCTGGGAAGAGATCGACCCCGAGATGTGGCGTGAGACGGGCAACCCCTGGGTCGTCTTTCAGTCTGCGCCTCTTTCGAGGCTACGCGAGCTCGCGGCGAGCTCGCGGTTTCGAGGTCGCGTCGAGGCTCTGCACGAGGCACGTCGTCGCGCGCTTTCGGCCCCGGCGTGGTCGTCGAAGCAGGGCGACCTCGGCGCGCTTCCCACGGCCGCCTTTTTCAGCATGGAATACGCTGTCTCCGAGACGCTACCGATTTACTCGGGTGGCCTCGGCAACGTCGCGGGCGACTACCTCAAGGCGGCGAGCGATCTGGGCGTTCCCGTGGTGGGGGTGGGTCTCCTCTACCAGCAGGGCTACTTCCGCCAGACAATCGACGCGGACGGTGCCCAGCGCGAGTTCTTGCCATTCAACGACGTCAGCCAGCTCCCCATCGTTCCCCTGCGGGACGCCGAGGGTGCTCAAGTGCGCGTCCGCCTGCCAAGAGGCGGCTCGCCCGTGTGGCTACGCGGCTGGAAGGCACGGGTGGGCCGCGTGCCCCTCTACCTCCTCGACAGCAACGACCCTTCGAACACGCCGGCCGATCGCGGCATCACGGCCCAGCTCTACGGCGGCGGCGAGGAAGTGCGCCTCTTGCAGGAGATGGCGCTCGGCATCGGCGGGTGGCGCCTGCTTCATCGCATCGGGCTCGCTCCGGATGTCTGCCACCTCAACGAAGGGCACGCGGCGCTCGCCGCGCTCGAGCGCGCGGCCCAGTTCATGCGCGACACCGGCCGTCCGTTCGACGTCGCCGTCGACGCCACGCGGGTCGGCAACGTCTTCACGACGCACACGCCGATGGAGACCGGCTTCGACCGTTTTCCGCGCGCGCTGGTCGAGGCCTACCTCGGAGGCTACGTCCGCGAAGAGCTCGGTGTCTCCCTCGAGGCGCTGCTCGCGCTGGGTCGAGCGGATCCTGCGAACGACGGCGAGCCGCTCAACATGGCCTGGCTCGCCACGCGCCTGAGCGGCGCGGCCAACGCCGTCAGTCGCCGTCACGGACAGGTGAGCCGCCGCATCTTTCAGGTTCTGTTCCCCCGATGGCCGGAGGCCGACGTGCCCGTCGGACACGTGACCAACGGCGTGCACGTGCCGAGCTGGGACTCCGCCGAAGCCGATGCGCTCTGGACGAAGGCCTGCGGCACCGAACGCTGGCACGGCACGACGGAGGGCCTCGGGCGCGCGATCGCCGCGTGCCCCGACACCGACCTCTGGGCCTTCCGCGCCGCCGCCCGAGAGAAGCTCGTCACCTTCGTTCGAGAGAGACTCGCCCGGCAGCTCGCGACCGCGGGGGTGACGGGCAACCGTCTCGACGTCGCGTCGAGCGTTTTCGACCCGGACGCTCTCACGATCGGCATGGCGCGCCGCTTCACGGACTACAAGAGACCCACGCTCCTTCTCCACGACGTGGAGCGCCTCGCGCGGCTGCTGCGCGACCCGCAGCGCCGCGTTCAGATCGTCGTGGCCGGCAAGGCGCATCCACGCGACGAGCACGGCAAGGGTCTCGTCCAGGAGTGGGTCCGGTTCGCGCGCCGCGAGGACGTGCGTCACGCGGTGGTCTTTCTCGCGGACTACGACCTGAGGCTCGCCGAGCACATGGTGCAGGGCGTCGACGTCTGGGTGAACACCCCGCGGCCTCCCTGGGAGGCGTGCGGGACGAGCGGGATGAAGGTGCTGGTCAACGGGGGCGTCAACCTGTCCGCACGCGATGGCTGGTGGGCGGAGGCCTACACGCCGGACGTCGGCTGGGTCCTCGACGGAGACGGGCACGACGACGCAGCGGACGCCGGGCGGCTCTACGAGCTGCTCGAGCGCGAGGTCGTTCCGTCGTTCTACAGCCGCGACGAGAAAGGAACCCCGCGCGCTTGGGTCGCCCGGATGCGCGCGAGCATGGCTTCCCTCACGCCGAAGTACTCCGCAGACCGCGCGCTGCGTGAGTACGTCGAGGGCTTCTACGTGCCGGCGGCGCGAGCGTTCGCCCGACGGAGCGCAGAGGGCGGCCGCCCCGCCGAGGCGATCGCCGAATGGAAACGAACGATTTCCGCTCGCTGGCCGTTGCTTCGCTTCGGGGACGTACGCGTGCGTACCGAAGGTGGGCAACATCACTTCGAAACGTCCCTCTACCTCGACGGTCTCGATCCCGACTCCGTGTCCGTCGAGCTCTACGCGGATGCGGAAGAGGGCTCCGGGCCGGTCCGTCTCGCGATGCGCCGGGCTTCACCTCTCGTGGGCGCACACGGCTTCGCGTACGAGGTCGAGGTTGCCGAAACCCGCCCTGCGGTGCACTTCACGCCTCGGGTCGTGGCCAGCCATCCAGAGCTCGCACCCCTCGAGGCCACATGGATCCTCTGGGCACGGTGACGTGAGCGCGCCGCGCGGTCTACGTCGAGTCGTCCGGTGCCCTCGGGAGATACACCGTGAATGTTAATCACTGCGCCTCGGCCCTTCCAGCGGAGGCGCCCGCCAGAGGTCGACCGTTTCGGCGGGGTCACGCCTGAGCTCGAGTCGGCCCGGAGGGCACGCCCATTGCGACCGGACACGCCGTGGAGCCGAGGATGGACAGGACCGACGCAGCGACGAGGCTGGAGCAGGACCACGGCAAGATCGTGCGGAGCCTTGCAAGGCTCCTCGACTTTGCGAACGCCGATGACGAGGCGCTGCTGCGTGAGGAGTGGGATGCGCTCGAGGCGCATCTTCTGGGTCACATGGACGCGGAGGAGATGTTTCTGCTGCCCAGCTTCGACCGTGTCCGGCCGGCGGACTCCGCCACAATTCGCCGGGAGCACGCCGACATCCGGCGAACCCTCGGAGAGCTCGGCGTGGCAGCCGACCTCCACACGTTGCGCGCGGAGACCGTCTCCGCCTTTCGTCAGCAGCTGGACGAACACATGGCGCTCGAGAGGGACACCCTCTATCCCTGGGCCCAGGAGAAGGCCGATAGTGACCTCTTGCGCCTGGTGCTGCGCGAGCTCCACCCTGCCGAAGAACATGGGGCCAAGGCTGCGCAGGCGCTGGGCGCGCTGCTGGAGGCCTGCAAGGATGGGGAGCGGGGCTATCGTGCCGCGGCGTCGGATGTTCCCGAGCGGGGATACCAGCTCATGTTCGCCCACTACGCGGACGAGCGGGCGGCGTTCGCGGCGAAGCTCGAGGAGGCTCTCGGGGCCCTCGGGGGCCACCCGACGCGGGACGGCTCGAGACTGGGAGCGCTACACCGCGGCTGGATTGACACGAAGGCGGTCGTCACGGGGGGAAGTCCCAGCGCGGTGCTCAGCGAGTGTCAGCGGGGCGAAGAGGCAGCGCTGAGGGTCTATCGCACTGCCTTGCGTGCCGAGCTTCCCCCGAGCCTCCGCGAGATCGTTCAAGAGCAATACGCGGCCGTCAAGAAGGCGCATGCGGAGGTCTCGGCGCTCGCCCGGAAGTGACGGGCTACGCGGCGTGGTACGGGCGGATCCGCAGCTGGTTGTCGACGTTGCGGACGCCAGGGGTTCCGCGAGCGGCTCCCTCGATGGCATCGCGGTCGGTCCACGACGGAACATCGCCGGACAGAATGACTCTTCCATCCGTGATCGCGATCTGGACGTGCTTGGCCGCGTGCTCCGCGTGGCGCTCGAGCGCCTGCTCGATCGTCGCCCGCACGGCCTGGGGCGAGACCAGGCGGGCGACGGGTTCCACCGTGATGAGGTTCTTCACCTGTCGCACACCCGTGAGGTTGCGCACGCAGCTCTCCGCGTCGTCGTGCTGACTCCAGAAATCGACTGTTCCTTCGAGGGTGACACTCCCGTACGAGACCGTCGTCCGGATCCGCTCGTGCGGGACGAGGGCGTGCCACGCGAGAGCAGCGCGGGCGGCTCTCGCAATGTCGGTGTCATTGCGTTCGTGAGAGCCGGGCAGCTTGACCTGGATGTCGTTCGCCACGTCGAGAACCCCGGACACGCGGTGCGCGGCCTCCTGAGCCGCCACTCGGGCAGTCCAGCTATCCACCGTGCCGGTGAGGGTGACCACTCCGATGCTGACCTCCACGCCGATGTCCGTTTCCTTCACGCGCGTGTTCCACTTCAGTTCGTCGCAGACCTCGCGCTGGATCTGCGAATCACTCTTGGCGACGTGTTGAGCCATGAGCCTTCCTCCTTCGGACGTGGATTCTGCAGCTTCGCGCAAGAGATGCGCGCGTCACCACTCCGGGGTGACCGAGCTATGGCCTTCGAGGATGCGCTCGAGCTCGCAGAGGGCATCGGTGGTGGTGAAGATGCCGACGATCTGGCGCCCACGAACGACGATCGCCGAGCCGTACTTGTTGTAAGCCATCGTGTGGACCACCTCTGCGAGGGGAGTCTCGGGAGTCACCGTGTAGGGCTTGGTGATCATCACCTCGGCAAGCGGCACCTTTCGGGGGTCGACGTCCCGGAGCTTTGCGTAGGTGTTGAGGAGCCTCTCGGAGACGATGCCGACCACCTCGCCGCCGCTGACGATCGGGACGTGCCGGATCACGTGTTCTCGCATCAACTCGAATGCTTGCGTCATCGAGTCGCTTGGATGCAGGGCCCACGGCACAGCAGCCATCCGATCACCAACGAGCCGTACGCGTCGACCGAACTCCGTGAGGTCCGAGGTGTTCATGGCGGGGACTTCAGCAAACCGCATACCGCCGGTCCGGCACGGTCCGACCCTTGCTCTGCCGTCGGGGCGTGAGACGACTCCCCCTTGCGTGCCTCGCCGTGTTGCTCGCGTCGAGCAGCGCTTGGGCCCAGTTCGCCGCCCGACGGCAGGAGCCCATCCCTGTGGGGCCCGTTTCGCCGCCCACGCCGGCGTGCGGCGAGGGGATGGCTCTCGTCGAGGGCGACTACTGCCCGGTCGTGCACGAGCACTGTCTCGAGTGGATGGAGAAGCCGTCGCTCGGAGGCGACGGGCGGTGCGCACGGTTTGCGCCGAGCGAGTGCGCTGGCGATCGGGTGCGGTCGCGGTTCTGCATCGACCGGGACGAGTACACGGCGCCGGGCGACGCGCTGCCGATGAACTTCGTGTCGTGGTCGCACGCACGCGTCACGTGCGAGGCGGACGGCAAGCGCCTGTGCCTCGAGAGCGAATGGAACTTCGCGTGCGAAGGGGAGGCCATGTTGCCTTACCCGACGGGGCTGGAGCGGGACGACGTTCACTGCAACTTCGACCGGATGGATCTCTACGATGCGCGCGGCAGGCCGCGGGACCTGCGTCTTCCCGCGGCGCTGGTCGCCGGCTGTGTGAGCCCGTTCGGCGTGCGGAGCCTCGTCGGCAACGTCGACGAGTGGGTCGAGCGGGACGCCACGTGGGGTCGCTGGCGGTCGGCGCTCAAGGGCGGCTGGTGGCTCGCTGCCCGCAATCGCTGCCGACCAGCCACGACCGCGCACGACCAGTACTACAACGACTTCCAGACCGGGTTCCGGTGCTGCAGCGACGCGCGACCCGCTTGAGCAGCGCGTGGCCGCAGCGGAGCGCTATCCCTGCGGGTCAGGCTTCCCCTGCGCGTCGGGCTTCCGTGGGAACCACAGGGTGAACGTCGCGCCCTGACCCGGGGCACTGTCGAGGTGCACCGTCCCCGCGTGGCGGAGCACCGCTGCGTACACCGTCGCGAGTCCAAGGCCCGTTCCCTTTTCGCCCTTGGTCGTGAAGAACGGCTCGAAAACACGTGCCTGGACCTCCGCGGACATGCCGGGCCCGTTGTCCTTCACCGCGATCCAACCGCCACCGTCACGCTCGCCCGTGCTCACGCTGATCTCGCCTTCTCCGCTCATCGCATCGGAGGCGTTCAGCAGAAGATTGAGCACCGCCGACAAGATCTCCCCCGACTCCCCGAGGCTGGGCGGCGGAGTCCCGTAGTGCTCGTTCACCCGGCAGAGGCGGCCGCTTGCGGACGCGAGACGCGGCCTGGCGAGCAGTACCGCCTCGCGAGCAAGCAGGTTCAGGTCGACCACCGCTCGGCTTGCGCTCGGCGCTTGCCGGCTGAAGTGGCGCAAGCGCTCGAGCACCTCCACGCCGTGCACCAGCCCCTCTTTCATTCCTCGAAGGCCCTCCTCGACGGCCTCGGGCTTGCCCTTCGCGTTTGCGCGCTGCGCGATCTGCAGATGGAGCGAGAGGGGGTGCAGGATATTCTTCAGGTCGTGCGACACGCCCGCTGCCATCTCGCCGAGCGCGCGTAGCTTCTCCGTCCGCGCCAGCACCTCGCGGGATTTTCGCAGCTCGTCGTTGGTTTGCTCCAGCTTCCGCATCTGCGCCGATGCCCCCAGGACCGCCGCCGCGAGATCCACGAGCCCTTGCGCAAGCTCGTTGTGCCACGGCTCCGAGCCGTCGTCCGGCTTTCGCCACAGGAGGACCACGGCGCCGAACAGTCCGCCGCGGCTCACGAGCGGAAACGTCTTCGGTTGAACGAACTCTTGGCCGCAGAGGCCCACGAGAGCCTTTCCGATTGAGCTGTCGAGTGCGTCTGCGTCCGTCGTCCACGACTGGAGCTCTTCGGGGAGATTGCGCGAGGCCGCGATCTGCAGCTCGTCCGCCGTCGCCCGGAGGACCGCGACCGCATCGCAGCCTGCATGGTCCATGAGCAAGTCCGCGAGCAGCGTCAGGGCTTCGTCGTCTTCGGCCTTCTCGGAGACGAGCCTGGCGAACCGCGCCAGCGCGTGGATGGCCCCGAGCCGTCGCATGACGCGAACGTACGACCGACCTTTCGACGGCGATACCCCTGCCGAACCGGGCGATTGAATTTTCAGATCGTGGGCCGCCGCTCAGCGTCGACCCCCAAACGCACGGCCGGTCACGTCCTGCTGAGTGCGCGCCGATACCGTCCCTGACCTTCGGCCGCGGGTCAGTCGCCGAGATAGACGTCGACCCTCCGGTCATGCGCCCAGCCGGTCTCTTCGTGACCGGTGGCGTCCATCGCGCCGCGCGAGCTCGTGGTCACCTGTTTCTGCGCGAGGCCGTGGCCCACGAGGTATCCCGAAACCGCGTCCGATCGGGACTGTCCGAGCGTCATGTTGTACTCGGACGCACCGCGCGGGTCGGCATGGCCGACGAGCCGCAGCGTTCTGCCGGCCAACGGTCCGGTCGCGAAGCAGGTGGTGACAGCGTCGAGTGCCGACACGTCGAACGACACGAGCTTCGAGGAATCGAACGCGAAGTAGGCGTCCACGTCGGGGATGTTGCAGGCGCGCAAGATCTCCGGCGCGATAACGACCGTCGCAGCCGTGGGCGTATTGGGGAGTGTCGGGGGTTGGACATTGGTCTGGCCGACCGGCTCGGGCGCCGGAGCAGCAGGGGCTTTCGCCTGCACCTGCTTCTCAGCCCCACAGGCGCTTAGCAGGAGAGCAAGCAACGCGGGAGCGACGTAACCCAAAAGACTCTGACGACGAACAGGCGACTTCATGTCGACCTCCAATCTCTGCCGCGCTGCAAAGCATCGCTCGTGCCGCGGCCTCGACCAGCGAGAGAACAAGGGGCGACTCACTTCGACGCCAGCGCGCGACGCACGAAGTGCATCAACCTGCAGCCGCTGCACAGGCGCTTGTGCGCCAGCGCGTTCCCTGACGCGTCGAACGAGGCGCGGACCGAGAATCCGCGAGCTTCGTGCGCCGACCCTTTGCGTCTTGTCGACCAGCCCCTCGTGAACGGCCGGGCGCGCAACCTGCTTTCGAGGCGCCCATGACGCAATGCAACCGGCCTCCGTGCAGTCGTTCCGTCGCATACGGGCCATGATGCTCTCGGTCACACGCGCTCTGCTGGTGATGCTGGCTCTGAGCGGCTGCTCGCAGCACGCCAAGTCGCCCTCCGAAGCCACCTGAGCGAGCCACGACCGTGTGACCGAGGAGCTTGCGGATGCGACGCAGGTCCTCGACCAGATGACCCAGATCCCGATGCGGCAGCGCCAGCGGGCGAGATGCGTCGTCGTCGTTCCGTCGCTGGTCCGCGCCGGCTTCGTCGTCGGCGGCCGTCATGGCGCCGGGGTGGAGATCCTCTCGTACGCTCGTTCTCGTGGACTTTTCGCCGGCGCCGAGCTGAGTGCTGCGGTCGTGAAGCAGGACACCGACGCGCTCGCTGCCATGTACGGAGCGTCGTCGGACGTGCACTCGATTCTCGACGGCGAGATCGCGGCGCCCACGGAAGCGGCTGCCTTTCTGGAGCACCTGCAAGCCGCGTTTCCCCCCAACGTTCAGGTCGCGCTGTTGCAGTAGTCTCGAACCGTGCCTTTCGGATCGCTCAAGGGCGAGCTTCGTGCACGCTATTCGAGGTAGTCACGCGCCGCATCTGCGCAGCAACGGAGACCCTGCTGGTAGAAGCTGAAGTCGGGGCCATGCGCCCGGGTCGATGGCCGGCAGCGCGTGCGCACGGGTCCCCAGTACCCGCCCTTGAGGATCGAAGGCCGCTCGCCCGGTACGATCGACGTGGTCCACTCATCGACGTTGCCCGTCATGTCGTAGACGCCGAACGGACTCCGACAGAGGGCCCGTGCGCCGGAGGCTTCACCCTGCCAGAGGCGGTCGAGCTCCGCGCGGGCTGCTTGCGTGTCGCGAGGGAAGAGCGCCCCGGCCTTGTACGCCCGCCATGTCCTGTCGATGACGCAGGCCCGGGCGTCCCGCTCGTACCCGTAGGGGTATGGCGACGCTTGCTCACCCTCGCATGCGAACGTCCACTCGGCCTCTGTGCACAGGCGCTTGCCCTCGCGACCGCAGATGGCGCGCGCTTCGTTCCAGTCGACCATGATCCAGGGGAAGGCGCCGCGAAGATTGGGGTACTCGAAGCGATCGATGCAGAAGTGCATGGAGCGGCGCGGGAGGTTCGCGGACACGCTCCGCCAGCGTCCCTGGTCGAATCGCGCGCAGCGCTCGGGAAACGTGCGGGTGATCCAATCGACGCACGTGTTCCTCTGGAGGGCCTCCACCACGTCGAAGTAGCCGGAGCCCTCGTCGAGCATCTCGCCACGCACCTCCACCATGCCCGCGCCGCAGTCGCCGCGCGTCCCTTCTCGGGCGTCGGTCACCTCGGGGTCCTCGGTGGCACCCGGAGAAACAATCTGCCAGTGGGCATCGTCGATCAGCCGCCATTCGTGGTCGAGAGGCTCGGGCGCGACGACGCTCGGCGCCGGCGGCCGAACGACTGTCGCCGCGACGGCCGTGACGAGCGCCAGAACCGGGTGTCGAGACACGCCCCGGCCTCTGCATCGGCCGTGCTCACGGCCGGAGAGCCGGCGCGCGCCGAACAACCATACCGCGTGGCCCCGAGCACGCATGGAATGCGGTCCGGCGCACGATCCGGAATCGCCGACGGGCATGGCGCGGCCCGACGGACCGCGAGCGTATAGAGGGCCCCGGCGTCGAGGGGAAGATCGACGCACGGATTGGGGATGTACCTCAAGAAGGTCTTGGTCTCCGGGCGCAGGGGAGCTGACGCGACGAACACCATGCGTTCGGCCGCGCTCGCGCGGTTCAGTGATAGGTATGCCCAAAGCTCGGGACCGGGCAGATCGCCGCGAGCGAGGTCGCAGAAGCAGTCGCTCCGCGTTCCCATGGCAGACCTTTTGCCCGGGTCGCCTGGCTCAGCGGCGCGCTCTCGATGAATTCGGAGGCGACCTCACACGACTCGTACGGGTAGTCGACCGAGAATATCAGCCTCCCACCTTCAGGACGACGCGCCCGTTGACCTTGCCGTCGCGGAGACGCTGCAGCACGTCGTTGACGTTGTCGAGCGTGGAAACCTCGATCCGCGCCTTCACCTGGCCATTGGCAGCAAACGCGAGGGCTTCCTTGAGGTCCGCGCGCGTACCCACGAGAGATCCGCGAATCGTGATGCAGCGGAACACGACGTCGAAGATGGACAGTGGGAAGTCCCCGGGGGGCAGACCATTGAGCACGCAGGTTCCTCCACGGCGGAGCATGCCCGTGCCCTGAGCAAAGGCTCCTTTAGATACTGCGGTGACGAGCACTCCCTGCGCCCCGCCGATGCCTTCCTGGATCGCCTTGACCGGGTCGACCGAACGAGCGTTGACCGTGAGGCTCGCCCCCAGAGTACGCGCGAGATCGAGCTTGTCGTCGCCGACATCGACGGCGGCGACCCGCAGGCCCATCGCCTTGGCGTATTGGATCGCGAGGTGTCCCAGGCCGCCGACGCCGCTCACGACGAACCAGTCCCCAGGTTTGCAGTCGGCGACTTTGATGCCCTTGTAGACGGTGACGCCGGCGCAGATGATGGGCCCGGCCTGCGCGGCGTCGAGCGCCTCGGGGATGCGTCCCACGTAGGCGGCAGGAGCCGCGCAGTACTCGGCGAACCCGCCGTTCGCGGTGTACCCGCCGTACGTTGCGGATTCGCACATCGTCTCGCGACCGGTGAGGCAGTAGTCACATCGGCCGCAGGTCTCGTACAGCCATGGGACGCCCACTCGGTCACCCTCCTTGATCGCCTTGGCCGCTTTCCCGACTTGGACGACTCGGCCGATGCCCTCGTGCCCGGGCACGAACGGCGGACGCGGCTTGACGGGCCAGTCGCCGTCGGCGGCATGCACATCCGTGTGGCATACGCCGCACGCCTCGATCTTGATGAGGACCTGGTCCTCCTTGATGACGGGCACGGGCAGCTCCCCGATCGTCAGGGGCTTGCCGAACTCCGTGACGAACGCAGCTTTCATGGTCTTCGACATGGCAGCGGTCTCCTGGTGGTCTTTCGCGAAGCGTGGCCCGTGCTCCCTCCGCCGCGAGCTCGAGTGCTAGGCTTCGGCGCGCAAACGCGCACAGAAGGGAGATGAGACGTGGACGTGAGCACGATGACCTCGTGGCGGAGCCGTTGGCTCGCGGGCGCGCTCCCATCTGCACCGTTCATGCCGGACGGGATCATCGAAAGCCACGCAGGGCCGGCAAGTTCGGAGCAGGTTCCTGCGCCGTGATCTCGGACCGTTCTCTCCGGGCCCGCTGAATGGCCGGCGGACGGCTCACCAGGGGCGCGCGCGAAGGACGGCCCCGAAGGTGGTGATGTCGCCGCCGTCGATGCCGTTGGTCGTCACGCTGGCGAAGCTCTCTCCCAGCTGAAAGTGATACGCCGCCTCGACGCCGAGCGAGAGGTACCACGTCAGCGGAATGTCGACGCCCACCCCCATGGGAATACCGGGCTGCGCGCTGGAGTGGAGGACGGAAGCCGCCTGCGCCGCGGATCCACCGGCCAGCGTGATGTCGTAGTACCCGACGCCGCCGAGCACGTACGGGCGAACGAAGGGAAGCGGCGCGGTGACGCGCAGGACTGCTTCGCCCCCCGTGCTCAGGAAACCGACGCTCCCGGAGGGTGTCACCGAGCCCTGCCCGCCGTTGTAGGCGCCCAGGTACCGCCCCTCCAGACCGAGCCACGGCAGGAGCTCGACGCTCGCACGAAAACCCCAGGAGGGCCCGGCGTACGTCGCGCCGCCGATTCCCTTGCCGAAGCCGAAGGGCCCGGCCTCCGTCATCGCGGCGACTCCGAAGTCCAGGCCGAACGTGATCAGCGGTCCGGTCCACGCCCGATTGCGGCAGGGGCCCATGGCAAACCATTCGACGCGGCACGTTTCGTCGATGCGCTTCGCCTCGTCGTTCGTCGAGGCGGAACGGACAGTCGCGGTCGCGTCCTCGGCCCGAGCTGCCGCCGCCGACAGGAGCGCGGCAAGCAGCAGCAGCGAGGACGAGCCGATTCGGGCGAAGGCCTTCATGAACGAGGCGCCCCGTGCGCAGCGTGGGCCGCGGGGGCCACGACGTCGCGCAGTCGCTCGGCCAGAGCCGGTTCGTCCAGATCGTTCAGGTCCGCGATCGCCGTCGCCGTGAGGTGTTTCTCGAGCTCGCTCGTCAGGGCCTTCTTCACGAGGCCTGCAAAATGGGCCGGCGCAACCAGCACCCAGCTCGTGAACCGCGCGTTGCGTTGCGCCCGGTCGAGGATCGCGGTGAGCGCGTGGGCGAAGCGCTCCTTCTCGACCTCCCTCGGCGACGAGCGCGGTGCGAGCGCGTTGTGGTGTGCGGACGCCCCCTCGGCGGAGCGCCGGCCGGACCGGTCGCCCGTGAGGTCACTCGCCTTGCTCCGCGACTCGTCGTGAAGGACGAGGCCCATGGGGCGCCACCTCGAATCCCCCTCTCGGTACTCGAACAGCCTGGCCTTGGCGGCGTCGCAAACCACGATCCATACGGCGTTCATGGCTGCGCTCCCGAGCATGAAGCGCGCCACGCGGGCCGCGTCGACCGAGACGAGACTCGTTGCGCCGGGGCGGCGTCACAGGGGATGCGCTCCGGCGCGGCTCGCTCGGCAGGAGATGCGCGCACGGTGCAAGATGTGCCGCTCCTCGGGGTCGTTCGGAATCGCAACACCGTGAAGAGACGCGCGCGGGCTCCGTGGCGCGCCCTTCGCAAGCCGCCCCGGTCGCCAACAAGGAGGCATGGACCATGAGTGACATCACTGTTCGCAAGCAGAACGGAGACCGCCCGATCACGACCGCTTCGAGCTCCGCGGGCTGGGACCCGTGGCGGACGATGCGCGCGATGCTGTCGTGGGATCCGTTCCGGGAGATCTCGCCGTACCAGGCGGTCGAGGAGCGCACTCTCTCGTTCAGTCCCGCGTTCGACGTGAAAGAGAGCAAGGAGGCATACGTCTTCAAGGCCGACCTGCCCGGCATCAGGGAGAAGGACCTCGAGGTGACCATCACCGGCAACCGCCTGAGCATCGGCGGCAAGCGCGAGGAGGAGAAGGAGGAGAAGTCGGACCGGTACTACGCGTACGAGCGGAGCTACGGCTCGTTCAGCCGCAGCTTCACGCTGCCCGACGGGATCGACGGCGAGCATCTGCGGGCGTCGCTCGACCAGGGCGTGCTCACCATCTCGGTACCGAAGAAGCCGGAGATGCAGCCGAAGAAGATCGCCGTGAAGACCGAGGGCTCGGCTCCCAAGTCGTGACCTGATATCGATGCCAAGGACCCCGCCCACGCGGTGGGGTCCTTTGCGTCGTCCACTCAAACCCTGCGCGACCTCGGTCTCGACCGGTCCTCACTCGGCGGAGACGCGCTCCGCCAAAGCGGCGCACTCGGATCACGCGGCAGGTTCGGCGTCGTCGCGGTAGCGCCTCGTGAGCTTGCCAGCCCGGGTATAGATACCCGCGCGTTGAGCCAGCTTGAAGAGCTTGGCCTGGCTCATCTTGCCGAGCTCTTTGAGCACGAGCTTCCGCGCCGCCTCTTCCGTGAGCGGCGCCTTGGCTCTGCCCTTGGCCTTGGTCTTCTTCGCATGCGCCGCCATGAGTTTGATCATGGGCGAAAGACCCCGAGGACGCAAGCGGGGTTCCGAACCGCGATCTGGATGTGGTTGTCCTTCTTGATGTCGCTCCCGTCGAAGGCGGCATCCCCCTCGATGAACGCGCCTCGCACGGAGTCGTAGCCATGCCGCGCTTCCTCCAGGGCTTTCAAATAGAAGTTCAGCACGGCGCAGTCGAGCCGGCGGAACTTCCTGTCCGGCGCCCCACCGCTGTTTGTCGGCGTTACCGTGCCTTCGGGGAGGGACTTCAGGAAGGCTGCGTATGCCCCGCTGAGTTTCGCAGTGGACCCGGTATCGAGCAGGTCGAAGCAGTTGCCGAGCTGAATCACCGCGCCTACGACGGCGGGCTTCCGGAACTTGTTGCGGGTGACCTGGAACTCGGCCCACTTCAAGGCTCGGTCGTGGCCGAACTCCCAGAAGTAGATGCCCGAACCGAGCCAGTCGTAGTCGTTGTCGCTCGCCTCGAAGGGCTCACCCGCGAGGATCCTGTCGGCGGTGGTCTTGCCGCAGCCGTGGTAGGCGATGATCGTCCGATCGTACCGCACGCGCGTGGAGCTTCCACGAAGGACGCCCGCACGTCTACGGGCGTCGTCGGGTCCCTGCACGAGCGCGCGCGCCATCACGAAGACCAACAGAGCGGGTTCTGCGCCGCCGAAGGCGAAGGCAGAGGGAATCCAGCGCCAAGCGCGGCGTGGACGGTGACCGCATGCCATGCAGCTCGGCCCCCCGGCCCCGTTCACGAATGATGGTCGGGAGCGCCGGGCGGGGCGGAGGCGTCGCGCGACAGTCGGGGCCGCGGTGTCCGGTTCCGTCCGGTCCTACCGAGGCAACAGCCGACCCGGGAGCTGGGGCGACGGCAGGCTAAGACGCGGGACCGTGTGCGCGTTGTAGCGCGCAGAGTCCGGCCACCAGTCGAAGTAGACGCTCTGTTCCGGGTCCTGCAAGGCCTTCGCGTGGTCGTCGGTCACATGGAGGCTCGTCTTCGTGAGGAGCGTGGGCTTCGGGGTGTTCACAGTCGACGCGAAGACCTCGAGAACGTACTCGCCGGGAAGAAACTGGAACCGGCTACGGGCCGCCTCGCTCGATGAACTCGTCGCGCCTGGACAGGAGGTGGGCAACCGTCGTGCTCGTGGCGGTGGTGGCCAGCCTGACCCCCTTCGTAAGAAGAAGGGTGGACGCCTGGCTCGGCGCGGCCCCGAGGAGATCGCCGGGACTCTCGGCACCGTCGTCTCCCTGCTGAGGGGTAAGAAGGCCGGGCTGCGCTCCGAGGAAATCCGCAAGGCGCTGAAGCTCGACGTGCGTGAGGTCCCGCGCGTGCTGAAGGAGGGCCTGGCGAAGAAGAAGCTCAAGTCGAAGGGTCAGAAGCGCGCCACGACATACTTCGTGGCGTGAGCAGACGCCCGTGGCGTACCACCCAGTAACCAACCCACCGTGATCTGGCGTCGCCTCGCGGTACCTCGGGGTACGGCGGGACGAACGGTTCCGCAGCTTTTCCCGTGTCGCGCGCATGTAGCCGCGGTTTGCGAGGTCAAATCCGCGTCTTCCTGAAGGCGACGTCGATGGCGACGACGATTTGGCGTGCGAACCGGGCCCCTCACAGTGCCCACCTCCCCCACCACTTCCCGTCCAGCGCCTTCCAGCGCTCCAGCTCCTTCGACGCGTCCGCCGCGCGAGCGTAGTCGCCGACGCCCTGATAGCACTCGATGCGCTCCTCGAGCTGCCACGTACTCCAGGGCGCGTTGGGCTCCATCTCTCGGTAGGCGGCCGCGCACGCCCTGAAGTCGCGGCTCCCTTGCGCGATGCTGATCAGGTCGTTCAGCCGGCGATCGCGCATGGCGTCGATGGCGAATGGTTGTGCAAGCATGGCGGCGATGCGCGGCTCGAGGCTGGGCTCCCTGTACGCGATCTTCATCGCCAGGCGCAGCGCCTGGCTCATGGCGCGGTTCGACATCCACGGATCGGCCCTGGCGGCAACCAACGCGCCCTCCAGCTCGGCGGTGGCCTCGGCGGGGCGCTTCTGGTCGTCGAGCCAGCGTGCACGCAGGACGGACGCGTCGAGAGGGTCGGTGGTCGCAAGCCCATCGATCCACGCGGGGGCGGTCGCGGCCCCCGCCTCGAGGAACGCCTCCGCGGCGTAGCGGCGCTCGATCGGGGTCGGGTTGTCTCGTGGCCGTGAGAGCCACGCCTCGCGGTGTTTTTCGTCCGGGCGGCCACTCTCGGCCCCGGCTGCAACGAAGTCCAGCCGCTCGCGCGTGTCATCGCTCGCGCCGGCGGGCGTCTCGTAGGGGGGGTCGTCCTTGTAGGCGCAGGGGATCTCCGCTCGCTCGAGTGCGACGCGGTCCCAGTCCACCTCGCCGGCGGTCAGCTCGGGCACGTCCTCGCCGTGCTCGGCGGCCCAGGATCGAACGTCGGTGACGCGCGCTGGATGACGGTCGATTTCGGCCATGCCCCGCGCGAAACCGAACTCCGCGATGCAGCGGTCGTCCGTATTGAGCGGCTCTCCCCATTCCCCCGCAATGCGCGTGGCCATCGCCGCTCGCGCCACGAAGTGCGCGAGAAGGCCTTCGAGGTCATCGACTCGCCACGTCAAGTGGAGCGCGCGTGCGAAAGGCTCGCTGGCGATGCGGGCTCGCAGCGCCGGTACTTGCTTGGGAATGGGCGACCGGGAGGCGACCAGAACGAGGTCGGGCTCCTCGAGCTGCCAGGCCTCCACGTACGGCAGCTCGGACGCGAGCGTCGCGAAGATGGTGCGCATCGTCGACGTGTCGATCTCGTAGCCCTGCACCCACTGCAGGAAGATGCCGCCCTCGGCGAGGCGCTCGCGGACGCGCGCGTAGTATTCGCGTGTGTACAAGCTGGCGACGCCCGCCCGGTAGGGGTTCGACGGCTCGGAGAAGATGACGTCGTACCGGGCGCGCGTGACCGAGAGGACCTCGCGTGCATCACCGAGGACGACGTGCAACCGCGGGTTGTCGAGCGCGTGCTCGTTGACGGGAGCGCACCGGCGGGCCACCTCGAGCATCGCCGGCTCGAGCTCGACGACGTCGACGCGCTCGATGCCGGGCACGCGAGCGAGCCACCCCGCGGAGCTACCGCTCCCGAGGCCGACGATGAGCGCGGATTTCGGCGCCGGGTGAAGAAGGGCGCCGAGGAGACCGCCCATCACCTGGGTCCCCGCGTCGTACGAGCAATGCCCGTCGCTCTTGCCGTTCACGGAGAAGCTGTATCCCCCGTTGCGGTCCAGTGCGACGGTGCTCTCGATGCCGTCGGCCTCCCATGCGATGTCGCGGCGCTCATTGCGGACGAAGCTCAGGGCGGAAGCGGTCGTGTCGATTCGGGAGGGCTCGATTCGCCCGGCGCCGATCGGGGCGTGGCGCCAGGCCGCGGTAGGGCCGAGGGAGAGGAGCATGAGGACCGCCACGGCAGCCACTTGAAGGCCCTGGACGAGCGCGCTCCGCAGAGCGCGAGCCTGCCGCCAGTGGAGCACCGCCGCCGCGATCCCGAGGGCCGACAGCACACCGACGGCAAACCGCCAGCAACCGGGCGCGGTCAGCAGCGGCATCAGCCCGAAGCCGCCCGCGATCGCGCCCGCGATCGCGCCCGCGGCGTTCCACGCGTACGCGAGTCCGACGTCGCGGCCCACGCGCCGGCGGCCGCGTCCGAGGAGCGCGACGAGCAGCGGGAACTGCACACCCGAAGCGATCGCTCCCGGAAGGACGACGAGCGCCGTGACCGCGAGCCAGCCGGGCAGATACGACGCCAGGCTCTCTGGACTCGGCGGGCGAAGCAGGATGGTGAGGAGCGCGACGCGGTCCCCGAGGGCATAGGGGAGGGCCAGAAGGAGCGCCTCGAGGAGGCAGATCGCCGCCAGGCTCCCGAGGTCCGGAGCGCGGCGACGGAAGACGAGCGCGTAGAGCGCGCCGCCGAGGCCGATACCGAGCAGCGCCACGGCGAGGACCAGGCCGAAGGTGTAGATCGTCCCACCGAGGAGCGGCGCGAGCATCCGATAGAAGACGAGCTCCATCAGGAAGAAGGCGAAGCCCGCGACCGCTGCACTGCCCAGTACGCGCACTCGGTTGACGCGCCGGGCGCCCGTCTCGGGTGGGTCGAGGTCGATCACCGGCGAGAGGGGATCGGTGGGACCATCGACGCCCGCGCCGCGGGACATCGCGAGTGCCGCCAGCGCGAGGAGCACGTTCGCCGCCGCCGCGGCCCACAGAGTCGCGCGCGTTCCGAGGCGCTCGAGCAGCAGGAAGTTGGCCACGAGGCATCCGAGGACGGCACCGAGCGTGTTCGCGCCGTAGAGCAGTCCCACTTGCCGTCTCGAAGGGTCGGCCCCGCGCGAGAGGGCGCCCCGGGCCAGCGCGGGGAGGGTGCCCCCCATGAGGAAGGTCGGTAACCCGAGGACGAGCGCCGTGAGAAGGAGCCTCGCGACCGCGGCGCCGGCAGCGCCGAGAGAGACCGTGCCGCCGAGGAGCAGATAGAGCCGTGTGACGAGCAGGAGGAGGAGCGGCGAAACCGCAGCCGACAGCGCTACGCCCAGCTCGAGCCGGGCGTACAGGCGCACCGGGTTGGCCGCTCGGTCCACGCGCGGGCTCAGCGTCCACGCTCCGAGGCCGAGACCTCCGACGAAGACCGCCACGACGGCTGCGGAGGCGGGGGTCGACGCGCCGAAGATCATCCGGAAGTCGCGAGTCCAGCCGACCTGATAGACGAGCGCGCACGCGCCCGAGGCGAACGCGATGGGGAGGAGGCGCATCCGCGGACTCTCTACCGCGTCAGATAGCAATCGCCAGACGAGGCTCGTAGCCGCACCTTCCCGGTCAAGCCAATGGCCAGATACATGGCGACCTCGCTCGACATAGCCACCAGAATGGCCATACTCAGTCCATGGCTCGAAGAGTTTCCATCGCCGAAGCCCGCAACCACCTGACGGTGCTCATCCATGACGTCGAGCGCGGCAAGAAAGTCGAGCTCACCCGTCGCGGCAAGCGCGTCGCCGTGCTCGTTTCGTCCGATGAGTACGACCGGCTGCGCGCGGTCCGACCGCCGCTCAATCAAGCGCTGCAAGCCTGGCGGGCGCGGCTTCCGGCGGACTTCGAGGGCTTCTCGGACGAAGAGGTCCGCTCCTGGCGCGATCCATCGCCGGGCCGCGAGGTGCGCTTCGGATGACGTACCTACTCGACACCAACGTCTTTGCTACGCTCTCTCAGCCCAGACCACATCGGAGCGTCGAGCGAGCCTTCGCCAAGCACGTCGGCGAGCTCGTAACCGCCTCCATCGTCGTGCACGAGATGTGGTTTGGCATCGAGCGCTTGCCCCGCTCGCGGCGCCGCGCGGAGCTCGAACGCTTCATGACGGAGGTCGTCGCCGGCGTGAAGGTGCTCCCTTACGGCGAGCGCGCCGCGCGCTGGCACGCCGTCGAACGCGCGCGCCTCGCGGCAGCCGGCCGGCCCCCGCCCTTTCTCGATGCCCAGATCGCCGCCATCGCGGCCGTGCACGACGCGACGATCGTCACGGGCAACGCGGCTCACTTCGAGTCGTTCGAGGGTCTCCGTATCGAGAACTGGTTGGCGTAGAGGCGCGGCCCGCGGCTCTACCGCTCGGCCCCGACAGGCTGGGCGCCTACGGACACTCTTACCGCGTCAGATAGCAATCGCCGGCGTGCGGGTCTTCCACCTCGCACAGGTTCTCGGCGGGGGGCTCGAAGGGGCGTCGGCTCATCGCAAGGCTGGCGGAGCTCGCGATCAACCCGCGAGCGGCCCCCGGATCGGGCGCGACGCCGCGTCCCTCCAGGAGCCGTTGGCCGAGCCAGTAGCAGAGGATGTCGGCCGGCCAGAGGAGGCACTCGCTCTTCATGGCGGAAACCACCTCGGGCGGCAGCTTGCCGCCGTCGGACCCCGCGGCGACGTGCTTGCAGGAGAGGCCGCCCCCGAGGCCGCACCCCTGCAGATCGAGGGCTCGCGCCGCCTCGGGGTCCCCGTCGCGCAGCGCGATGTCGCTAGCATCCTGGCATCCCTCGGCGCAGCCGAGCTGGCACGCTCGTTCGAAGTACCACCGGGGCAGGATGGAGTCGCCCGGACCCCGAAACGTAGGCTGGATGGCGATGGCGGCCCTGCGACAACCCATCCCGTCGCCGAGCGAGCACCCGATGAAGAACCACTGCGTTGCCTCTTCGCGCGCCAAGTGATCGCCGAGGCCGGTGCACGAGGGCGCGTCGTCGAGATCGCATCCACGCCGGTAGGCCGCGACCATCATGCGGGCGAGGCCTTCCTCGTAGCGCCCGTATCCTGCAAGCGGCACCAGCCGATTACCAAGGTGCCTGCAGGCAGTTCCCCGTCCACGCGCACAGGCTTGCTCCCACTCCCCCACCTCGTCGACGAGCTGGTCCATCGGCACGTGGACCCCGTAGTCCTCGCGGAGCCAGTCTTTGGTGCTCGGGTTTCGCAAATCGTCGGCGACGACGCAATCCCGCGCGGATCCACCCTGACAGCCGCGATCGCAGGCCCAGAGCTTTGCCCGGGACAGCTCGATCGAGGAGATGCCCCGAGCGCCGCAGAGCTGGTGAGCCAGCGGTCCGCGGGCGGACCAGACGAAAGACGCGGTGACCAGGCCCAGGGCGGCGACGATCGCCGCGACCCTCCACCGCCGGCGCAAAGCTCGAGGTCCCCCGATGGTCATCGCCGTCGGTGCGTCTAGCATGCGGCCTTCGGAAGAGGCAGAGCCTCGGCGGCTTCCACGTCCGTACCGATCGCCGTGATCGCCTGCCGTGCGTATTGACCGAGCAGGGTCTCTGGATGCCCCCGCACGACGGCCTCCAGCCGCTGGGAGCGCGGGGCCGATTTCTCCGGGTACCGTCAGCGTCACTTGCTAAGCCGCGGGTCGTCTGATTCGCTCGGGTCACCATGGATCGCGCGCGTCTCCGCTTGGTCCAACTCCTCGTCCGTGTCGGCCGCTTCCTCGTCAAAAGAACGGATGGGCCATCGGGACCCAGGCCATCGAAACGGACCGCCAAGAAAACACCGGCTGCATCCGAAGCGACCGACGTGGCGCGCGTCACGGAGTTCCTCATTCCTGGCAAGGCTGGCAAGGGGAGCAAGATTAGCGCCGATTTCTTGTATAAGGATGACACGATCGGCCTTCTCGTGGCGCTGGCGGCCTTGGCTCTCGCTGTCGTCTACGGCTGGCGGGACGCTAACCAGGATGGGGGGCCTCCGTCGCCTCCTTCGCCGCCGGGCGGAACTCCGGGCAACAACGACGATGATGGGGGCGCGCGCTTCCTGGAGCTGCGCCACAACGCTCACAAGGCGCTGGGTGCTCTGCTCGACGACCCGGACACGCACGCCTCCGCCGAAGAATTGCTGGAGCTGCGCGCACGCTCTATTCGGAAGGTCTCTCCGCGTACGAAGCGATGACCGTCGGACTCCGCGGTCCCGTTGTCGCGAGCATGACGGGCGTCCTCGTCGTGTGGTTTGTTTTGTCGGTTCTCGAACAACTGCGGACCATCCTGCGGACGTCCCCGGGCCCAACGCTACGCGTTCTCGACGGCTGTCTCCAGGCGGTGAGCCCGCTGCTTCCGCGGTGGACGTTCTTCGCCCCCAACCCGGGCACCGTCGACTACCACCTGTGCTATCGGCACCGGCTTGCGAATGGCGAATTTACGCACTGGCAGGAAGTCTCCGACCCTCCCGATCCCGCTCGCCCCGCTCCGGAGGGCGCCACCGACGTACAATTTTGCCTGTCCGTTGCAATGAACGGCTTGGCGTGGCCAAGACAGATCCAACCCGCTCTCTTGTCGAACGTCCACCGACTGGGTAGGCGTGATGCACGTGACGACCACTGAAGCACTGTTCTGGTCGGAGCGGATTGCGGCGATCGGACTCGCACTGACCAATGCCGAGTTGCTCACCACTCGAAGAGCATTCACGGACGGTGGCATCCTCTCTCTATCGACCTTGCGCCTCCGCGATGAATTTATGACTTCGGGCAGCGCGCGCCTTGCCCGGATAGCAATGCGTTACCGATTTGTCGTCGGCTTGATCGCGATCAGACTGGTCGGCGCCATCGCGATTCTCGTCCTGCCCGGCGGTCAGCCCATTGCTGTCGTGGCGGAGGGACTGATTGTAACGGTGAACGTGCTGTTCGCATGGGTTCGCCTACCGGGGGGCGACGGCAGCGACCAGATGTTGTCGGTGGTCTCGGCCGCGATCTTTCTCGCGCGTGCGATCGGTGACGACCACTTCACAGCCAGGTGCCTATGGTTCCTGTGCGCTCAGGCCTGCCTCGCCTACGCCTCTGCCGGCGTAGCCAAGCTCATCTCCCGAGCTTGGCGCGATGGGACGGCACTCCAGGGCGTCATGCGGACGGCCTCGTACGGCTCGCGTTCATTGCACGGGTTCCTGAGCAGGCGATACGCGCTGTGCGTTGCGCTGAGCTGGGGGGTGATGTTGTTCGAAGCGGCTTTCCCCCTCGTCGTGGTGCTCCCTCGACCAGTGGTGTATGCTTTCCTCGTGGGTGGAATGTTCCTTCATCAAAGCATCGCGGTCGCGATGCGGTTGAACGTCTTCGTTTGGGCGTTTCTGGCGCCGTACCCAGCCATCTTGTTCTGCACGCAGTGGCACTCATGACCCAAGACGACCGCAACAAGACGCGGTACCGCACAGCGCTGGTTCGCGCTGGCGCAGCGCTCGCGGTGGTGTGTGCATGGGCCGTCCTGGCGTTTTCTCCGGCCGTGGCGATGCTGATCCTTGCTGCGAGCGGCCTGGCGTTCTTGCTCGTTGCCTTCCAAGCAAGCCGTCCCCGAGCGGGTCGTGGGCTCGTCCCACAGGTGCTCGTGCTCGGTCTGTCTCTGCTGGGCGCCATCGTCCTTTGGCACTCCTACGATCATCTTTCGGCCGCGGCGTTTTGCGGTGGTATCACCATGGTGGTGACGCTCGCGGTCTATGCGATCCGACGTTTGACAGCCATCAACTCTTCGCCAACGTGACGTAGGTGCGGCCCGGGGCCCTGCTAAATGACCGAGCGCAACCGAGCGCGATTGTCGATCAGATGCCACCCGATGCCGCGCCAGCGGCATCAGCACCGCGAGCGTGAGCGAGCGGTGAGCGACCAAGCTCGCGGCGCGGAGTGCCGTGTGCAAGCGGCGCGGCTCACCGCTCGCTCACGCT
>DASXZL010000064.1:0-90532 GCA_036501935.1 Polyangiaceae bacterium
GGGGTTCCTCCCGAATTCCCGCGCAAGGCGCGCCGTGAGCATGCGAAGCAAAGCGCCGCGCGGGGGAGGTCGGAGGGACCCGCCGCGGCGAGCACCGGCCCGGCGACGGCGGGCGTGGGCCCCGCGGTCTCCCTCTCCCTCTCCCTCTCCCTCTACTTGCCCCCCGCCGCCCTCTTGGTACTGGCCGCCTCGGTCCCGCGCAGCTCCGCGTCGAGCTCCGAAAGCAGCTCCTTCGCGCGAGCCGAGAGAGCCGTCGGCACCTCGACCTGCACCACGACGACCAGCGAGCCCCGCCCGCGCCCGTCGAGCCGCGGGATCCCGTGCCCCTTCATCGTGAAGACGGCACCCGACTGCGTCCCTGGAGGCAGCAACAGCGACAGCGTCGACTTCTCCTCCTCCGGTTCCAGCGCCGCCACCGGCACCTCGGCGCCCAGCGCCGCCTCCGTGAACGGCACGTGCACCCGCGTCACCAGATCGGCCCCATCGCGCTCGAAGCGCGCGTCGCCCTCCACGTCGACCTCCACGTAGAGGTCCCCCGCCGCCGTCCCCTGCGGGCCCGCCTGACCTTGCCCCGGCACACGCAGCCGCTGCCCCGCGTCGATCCCCGCCGGGAACGTCACGTTCACCTTGCGCGCGCGCTCCACCGCGCCCTGCCCCCCGCACGTCGTGCACGCGTGCCGCACCACCCGACCCGCGCCGTGGCAGCGCGGGCACGTCGACGTGAACATCACGAAGCCGCGCGCGTTCGACACCTGCCCCGCGCCGCGGCACTGCGGGCACGTCTCCGCCTTCGTCCCCGCCTTTGCCCCGCTGCCCCCGCAGTCGGTGCACGGGGCCGGCGCGCGCACCGACACCTCGCGCTTGCAGCCGAAGGCCGCGTCGCGCAGCGACAGCCGCTGCTGGATGCGCAGATCCGCCCCCCGGCGTGGACGCCCCCCGCCCCCGCCGAAGCCCATCGACCCGGAGAACATCTCCGAAAACAGGTCCTGCATGTGGGAGAAGACATCCGTGATCCCGTCGAAGCCTCCGGGGCCGCCGCCCTCCAACCCGGCGTGGCCGAACTGGTCGTAGACACGGCGCTTCTCCTCGTCGGAGAGCACCTGGTAGGCCTCGTTGATCTCCTTGAACCGCGCCTCCGCGGCCGCATCGCCCTGGTTGCGGTCGGGGTGGTGCTTCAGCGCCTCGCGGCGGTAGGCCTTGCGCAGCTCATCGGTCGCGCAGTCACGCGCCACGCCCAGGGATTCGTAGTAGTCGCGTTTGGAAGACATCGACGTATCGGCAATCCCGGGGCCTTTACCGCCCCGCGTCCGGGAAGGTGGCGCACACCTGCGCAGGCTGGCCGCAAGTTAAGCCTCGACCAGAGCCTGTCAACGCAGTTCTTCGCCCCGCGTCGCGGCCACGGCCAACTTCTGCCCCAGTTGCTCGAGCAGGGTCGCCTGCTTGGCGATTTCCGCGCGGGCCAGCGCCAGCTCCTCGCCCGACTCGGCCCGGGTCCGGGCTTCGTGCTCCTGGGCGAGCGCGTGGCGGAGGGCGTCGAGCTCGTCGAGGGCGGCGGCCAGGCGGGGGGGCATGGCGGCGGTGGCGTCCTTCGGGGCCGCGCCCGAGGGGGGCGGGGCGGCCGGGGCGGCCGGGGAAGCAGCGGCCGCGAGCTTCCTCTCCAGCTCTGCGATGGACCAGGCGCTGGCCTGCGACTCGCCTTTCTGGCGGGCAAGCTCGAGGGCGAGGGCGTCGAGCCGCCTCTGGAGCTGGGCATTTTCGCCGATGAGGGCGGCCTCGGTCGCGCTCTCGGTCGGGGGCGGCGGCGGGGGTGCGAGGGGCGGCAGGGGCGGCGGTGGCGGGGGTGGCGGCGGCGCGGGCGGCGCCTCGCGGACCTGCGCGATCCCGGGATCGTGGGTCGCCTGCTCCTCGAGCGCGCCCACCAGATCGAGCACCATCCGCTCGCGCCTCGCCACCTCGGCCTCGAGCTGGCGGATGGCCTGCGCCCGCTCGCGCAGCGTCTCCTCGAAGCCGAGGAGCTCCGCCGCGTGGGCGTCGATCATCTGCGCGAGCTCCGGCTCGACGTGGGCCCGGGCGCGCTCCGCACGCTCCGCACGCTCGGCGCGCTTCGCCAGCTCCTCGACCTGCGCCGCCGCGATGCGCCCCGCCTCCGCCGCCGAGCGCATCTCCTCGACCTCGGACGAAAGATCCGCCAGCTGCCGCGCCCTCGCCCCGAGCTCGTGCTCCAGCTCGATCGCCCGCGCGGCCTGCGTCCGCAGCGCCAGGAGGCCCTGCACGCGCAGCCGCTCTTCGTCGAGCTGCCGCTGCCGCTCCTCGACCTGCTGCTGGGTGGCCCTCAGCTCGGCCCGCGTGCCCTCGAGCTGCGCGCGCGCCTCGTCGAGGCGGGCGCTCGTCGACTCCAGCCGGGCCTGGGCTTCCTCGAGCTCGCCCTCGTCGAGCACCGGCAAGGTGGGCGCCGGGAGCTCGACGATCGCGTAGGGATCGAGGCTCGTCCCCCGCTGGCTCGCGAGGGCGAGGAAGGCCTCGGGCGCGCGGTCGGAGTCGGCGAGCTGCGTGTCCACGCTGACGGCGGGCGACTCGTCCTCGTCGCCCACCTCGGCGAGCGCCACGCCGTGGAAGGGGAGCTGCGCGATCATGCGCACGTCGGCGAACTCGCGCGCGACCAGATCGAAGAGGGCGTAGTAGTCGAGCGCGCCCGTGTCCGGGGCCTCGGCCGCGTCGCGGTTCGGGGCGGCGACGAGGGCCGCCCCCGTGTCGCCGAGGACGCGGCGGGCGCACGCGAGGAGCACGGCGGGGTCCCTGAAGAGGGCGAGGTCGGGGACGATGGCGAGGTCGAAGCGGGCGGCGCGCAGGGTCTCGAGGTCATCGCCCGGGGTGACGAGGACCACCGTGTCGGCGCCGAGCTCGTCGAGCCGCTCGGCCAGGCCCGAGGCTGCCTCGGCGAACACCACCACGCGGCGTCCGGCGGCGAGCGGCTCGGCATAGACGGCGAGGGCCTGCTGCGGGTGGACACGGGCGCGAGGCTGCATTCGGGAAGACGGTTCTAGCGTCTCCGCGTCCCGATTGCATTACGCGGCAGCCTCCGCGGCCGCGACCGGCGGGCGGGGGCGAGGCTTTCGACGCTCGGGAGCGGCCCAGCCCCCGGCGGGGACGGCCACGCGGCGGTCGGTGAAGGTCTCGGAGAGGGTGCGGGCGAGGGCGGCGGCGGCGGCGCGCGTGGGGGCGCGGGGGAGCAGGCGGACGACGCGCTCGTCGGGCCGGCGGCCGGGCACGAGGCGCATGGCGGGGAGCTCCTGGGCCAGCCGGGCCGCGGCCGGGCTCCCTTCGACGACGCGGGTGAGGACCTCGGGCGTGCTCGACCAGCCCACGGGCGAGCAGCTCCACGCGAGGCCGAGCTCGATGCCGAGGAGCCCGGGCAGGGCCGCCCGCGGCAAGACCAGCAGGCGCAGCTCGTCCGGCGAAGTCCCTTCGAGCGGGACCCGCGCCCAGGGGCGGACCCGGAGCTGAGGCACGGCGCGAAGGGCCGCGTGGACGCGCGCGAGCCAGGGGGCCGCGGTCCGCGCGCCGTCGGGGGGGAGCTGCGAGGGGCGCCCGGTGACGAAGAGGGGGACGAGGACGCTGGCGTCGAGGGCGACGAGCCACGGGGCCTCGGCGTCGAAGCGGCGGCCGAGGACCGCGACGGCCACGACGCCGGCGAGGGCGAGGACGGCGGCGAGCGCGTCGCCGGTCCATGTGGAGGGGCCGGGGGCGAAGGCCTCCTCGGGGCGGAACGCGAGCCATCGCCCGGGACCGCGCGCGGCGGGTCGGAAGGACGGGGCGCGAAGGGCGGCCGCCAGCGTCGCGACGGCGATGCACGCGGCTCCCGCCGTGGCCCGCGCGGACAGCTCGAGGGCGACGCCGCCGGAGAGCGCGATCCCGGCGAGCGCCGCGCGCGCCGCGTCGGGGATGGGAAGGAGCGCCCGCGAGGTCGCGCCGCGCGCCGTGCAGGCCGCCGCGAAGACCCGCGCCTTGCGCCCGACGCAGAGCCCGAAGAGCAGCGCCAGCGCGGCGAGCCCCACGGCCATCGACGCCTCGCGCACCCGGTCCGGCTCGGGGGCCACGGCCGCCTCGGCGGGGGGACGAAGGCGGGGATCGCTCACGTCGGGGAGGGCGCGAGGGTCGACGCGCACGGTCCACACGGGCGACTCGCCGCGGGACACGTGGGGCCGGACGAGCTCGAGCCGGTCGCGGCCGGGCTCGCGGCGGAGCGCGCTCACGGCGCCGTCGTCGACCGCGCCGGTGTCGGCGAGGATGGGCTGGGGCGGATCGGGCGCGGCGGGGAGGTCGAAGACGGTGTGCGCGGCGTCGAAGCCGTCGTTGGCGACCGGGGACGACCAGACGAGGCGCCAGGTCGCGCCGTCGCGGGCGAGGGCATGGGACGAGACGAGGTCGACGCGCCCGCGCAGGTCGAACGTGAAGTTGCCGCGCATCAGCGCCCGCGGCTCGTCGATGGTGATGCGCACGGTCCGGTCGTCCCGGCGGGAAGCGTGGGCCAGGAGCGAGCGGCCGTCCTCGGTCAGGATGGGGACGTCGGGCTCGAGCGTGACCGCCGGATCGACGTGGACGACGTCGATGGACTTCAGGGGTCCCCGCACGACGTGCCACCGGATCGCGTGCTGGATCTCGGCGGTGCCCGCGGGGTCGACGCGGACGACGACGTCGTCGCCGGTCTGATGCGCCTCCTGCCACGCGTGGGCGCGCCCCGCGGCGAGCAGGGCCACCGCGGCGACCGCCACGGCGAGGGCTCGTCGCGCGAGCGTGTGCGATGCCATGTGCGACGAAAACTTACGTGGCCCCGTCGACGAGGCCAACTTTGCTCCCGCTCAGAAGCCTCCGTGCCGGAGGACGGCCGAGACGACGTCCTCGATGGCGTCCTTCGGCAGGGTCAGGCGCGTCACGGTGGTCGGCGTCGCGCCGCTCGCCTGGGCGGTCGACGAGAAGAGGATCGGCGTCAGGCCCTGGTGGGGCATCTGCGCCGCCTCCTCGAACGTTTCCCTGGCCACCCAGGTCGCGCCTTCGAAGAGGAGCGGCAGCTGCTCGGCCGCCTCGGGAAGACCGCGCGCGGTGAAGAAGCCGCCCGCGCCGACCGAGGCGTCCTTCAGCGGAGCGAGGGCCGCGTGGGCCGCGAGCTTGTCGCCGCCCCCTGTCGCGTTCGGGCCGCCGAGCGTCGCCGCGAGACGCGACGCCGTGACGCCCTCGTCGCCGCCCACGGCGAGCCAGGTGCGAGCTCCGTCCGGCACGACGAAGAGGTGCACGAGCAGGGGCTTCAGCGGGCCGAGGGGCTTCTTCGGCGTGGCCCCCGGCTTGCCGGCCCGCGGCGGGGGCGCCTTGCGCTCCAGCGTGTGAAGCTCGAGGAGGTAGTGCTGCGCGCCCGCGGGGAGGGCCGCGCTCCTCGGCACGGGGAGCGCGCGGAGGGACGGCGGCACGGCGTCCCGCAGCTTCGCGCGGTACGCGACGGCCACCGAGGGCCGGTCGATCGCCGCCGCCAGCTCCTTCAGGCCCGCGGTGAACCGCGTCGACGGCTCGTCGGCCTCGAAGACGCGCCACCCGAGGAACGCCTCGATGGTCCGGTGCTTCGCCTCGTCCTTCTCCGACTGCTCGGACTGCACCGTCAGCGCCTTCTCGGCCGCGAGCGCCTTTCGCACGGCCTCGGCGTCGACGCCGCTGCCGTAGACCATCGCCGCCGGCGACACGAGCTTGGCCAGGCCGTCGACGACGGCCTTGCGATCGGCGTCCTTCACGCCCGACTCGCCGAGCGCGCCCCCGACGGCCTCGAGCACGAGGTCCCGCCCGCGCGCGAGCTGCGCCTCGTCGATGCCGCGGTTGAACGCGGCGACGTCGGCGTCGCCGGGGAGCTGCCAGAAGGCGGCCGGCGCCGGCCCGCTGCGCTCGGGGTGGCCCGTCGCGATGCGCGTCAGCGTCGACGTGCTCCCGGAGAACCTCATCGTGGCGGCGACCTGCACACCCGCGTCGCCGAGCGACACGTCGGCGGAGGCGCCGTCGAGGTCACCGGCGAAGTCGGCGAGGTCGTTGCCGAAGGCCACGGCGAGGTCACGCAGGCTCGAGAGGCCGAGGCGTCCGCCGAGCACGCTGCCGAGGATCATGCCGATGAGGCGCTTCTGCTCGACGATGGTCTGCTGGAGGGGCTTCATGCGCACGTCGACGTGGAGGTCACCCGTGGAGGGCCCGCGGGTCGCCGTTCGCGTGAGCCACGGGCCGAGCTCCGTCAATGCGCTCGCGGTGAGGCCGCACACGAGCCGCACCGGCGCCTCGCCGAAGGCGGGGGCGAGCTCGCAGGTGCGCGACGGCTCCCCGTCGGGTCGACCGTCGCTGTCCTCGTCGTTGTTCCCCGCGGCCGGCTTGCCGAGGCCCTGGACGAGGAGAACGCCGTTGTCCCCCGGCACGAGCTTGTAGCGCTCCCCGAGGGCGGCCTTCACCCTCTCGGGATCCTTCACGCCGGCCGAGATCGCCGTGAGGTCCTTCATCTTCGCGCCGCTGCCGGTGACGGCCACGGCGAAGTCGATGGGCTGGTCGAGATCGACGATGGGGCCGACCGCTTCGCTCGTGAGAAGCTCCGTGATCTGCTCGGACTGCGGCATGGGGAGCTTGGTCCACCCGTGCACGGTCGCCAGCGAGGCCGAGAGCTTGGCGAAGCGCGCGCTGACGACGAGCGCCGCCGGCTCGGGCACGGGGGACACGTCGACCGCGGCGGCAGGCGGGGGCGCGGGCGCGGGCTTCGCGATGGCCGGGGCCTGCGGCGGCGGAGCGTTGCCGCCGCATCCCGTCGTCGAGAAGGCGGTGGTGACGACGGCGAGCGCGGCGAGCGCGGCGAGCGGGGCGAGCGGCTTCGTTCTCTGCATGATGGGCGGGGGCAAGCATACGCGAGCCGACTTATCAATCTAGTGCCCCGTGGCGGAGCGGAGTACTCGTGCGGCCCTTCGCCATGAGCGCCGCTGCACGCCTCAACCCCGCCCAGCGCGATGCGGTCGAGCACGGTGACGGGCCGGTGCTCGTGCTCGCTGGAGCGGGCTCGGGAAAGACGCGGGTCATCACCCACCGCATCACGCGCCTGGTCGAGCGCGGCGTTCCGCCCGCGGCCATCGTCGCGCTGACGTTCACGAACAAGGCGGCGGACGAGATGCGCGAGCGCGTCGCCAAGATGATGGGCAAGGGCGCGGCGAGCACGGCGCGCGCCCTCACGGTGAGCACGTTCCACTCGTTCGGCCTCGGCGTGCTGCAGCGCGAGAAGAGCTCCGTCGGCGGCACGTTCACCATCTTCGACCAGGGCGATCAGACCTCGCTCGTGAAGCAGCTCCTGCGCGCGGCCGGGGCGGACCGCGCCTTCGACGCGCAGGCCGTGCTCGCCCGCATCTCGAACGCGAAGAACGCCTTCCAGTCGACCGAGGACCTGCCCGACAAGGAGGGCGACCCCTACGACGAGATCACGCGCGCCGTGTACCCGCGCTACCAGGCGGCGCTGCGGCAGTACAAGGCGTTCGACTTCGACGATCTGGTCTGCGCGGTGGCGAGGCTCTGGCAGGACGACGCGGGCGTGCGCGCGCGCTGGCAGGCGAAGTACCTCTACGTGCTGGTCGACGAGTACCAGGACACGAACCGCGCGCAGCTCGAGATGCTGCGGCTCCTGTGCGGCGAGCGGAGGAACGTCTGCGCGGTGGGGGACGACGACCAGGCCATCTACGGCTGGCGCGGGGCCGACGTGCGCAACATCCTCGATTTCGAGGGGCACTTCGCAGGAGCGCGCGTCATCAAGCTCGAGCAGAACTACCGCTCGCGCATGTCGATCCTCGCCGTGGCCAACGCGGTCATCGCGAAGCGGACCGACGCGAAGTGGCGCAAGGTGCTCTTCAGCGACCGCGCGAGCGCCGCGGGCGAGAAGGTGCGCGTGGCGGCCGCGCCGACCCCCGAGGTGGAGGCGACGTGGGTGGGCCGGCAGATCCGGCGCTTGCTGCGCGAAGAGGGCAAGCGCGCGTCGGACGTCGCGGTCCTCTACAGGTCGAACGGGCAGTCGAAGCTCGTCGAGGAGGCGCTGCGCGAGCAGGGCGTCGGCCATCGTGTGGTGGGGGGGACGCAGTTCTTCGAGCGCAAGGAGGTGAAGGACGTCCTCGCGTACATGAAGCTGTGCATGAACCCGAGCGACGAGATCAGCCTGCGGCGCGTCATCAACTACCCGGCGCGCGGCATCGGGGAGACGTCGCTCGAGAAGCTGGCGCTCCACGCGGCGCAGCGGCAATGGTCGCTGTGGGAGGCGGTCGAGCGGGTCGACGCGCTGGACGACGTGGGCGGCCCGGCGCGCGACGGGTGCAACACGCTGGCGAAGATCGTGGCGGACGCGCGGCGAGAGCTCTTCGGGGCGAAGAGGGCGCCGAGCGAGGTGGCGCGGGGCATCGTCGAGCGCGTCGGGTTCAAGGGCGAGATCGACGGCAGCTCGCCGAACGTCGGCGCGGCGGGCAAGCGCTGGGCGAACGTGGAGGGCATCCTCGGGACGCTGGCGAGGCGCGAGGCGCGGACGGGCGCGACGACCGACGGGCTGTCGGCGTTCCTTCACACGCTGACGATGGACATCGAGGCCGAGGCGGAGGACACGTCGGACCTCGTGACCTTGTCGACGCTCCACGGGAGCAAGGGCCTCGAGTTCGACGTGGTGTTCCTCATCGGCTGCGAGGAGGGCTACCTGCCCCACGCCCGCACGCTCGACGCCCGCGCGACCGACGACCTCGAGCGCGCCGGCTCGGCCGACCTCGAGGAGGAGCGCCGCCTCTTCTACGTCGGCGTCACGCGCGCCCGCGACACGCTCGTCCTCTCCCGCGCGAAGACCCGCGTCCTCCGCGGCAAGGCGGTCCCGCGGACGCCGAGCCGCTTCCTCCTCGACGTCCCCCCCGAGCTCCTCGACGAGCAGGACGTGAAGGAAGAAGCCCCCACGCCGACGCGCGAAGCCGCCGCCAACGTCGAAGCCATCCTCGCCCTCCTCGGCCCGCGCTAGCGACACGTGCCGTCCCAGTCCGAGGTACCCTCGGTGATTCTTGACGCGGGGCGCGGACAAGGAGAGGAGGCCGCGGAATCGGGTGGGGAGGCACACCTCGAGCTTCCAGCGCTACGCGGTCTCCCCCAAACACTCCGCGCCTCCTCCCGTCCGCGCCTCCGCGTCCAAAATCACCGGGGGGGGCATATGCCGGACTAGGCGCGACCGAGGGCGGCCTCGAGGTCGTCGAGGAGGTCCTTCGGTTCCTCGATGCCGACGCCCAGGCGAATGAGGCCGTCGGCGATGCCGATGGCGGCGCGCTCCTCGGTGGTCATGCCGTAGTAGCTCATCACGGCGGGCTGCTCGACGAGGGTCTCGACGCCGCCGAAGCTCGGGGCGATGCGGGCGAGGCGCATCGCGTCGACCACGCGGCTCGCCGCGTCGAGGCCGCCCGTGACGACGAAGCTGACGACGCCGCCGAAGCCGGTCATCTGGGCGCGCGCCACGGCATGGCTCGCGTGCGACGCGAGGCCCGGGTAGTAGACGCGCTCGACGCGCGGGTGCTCCTCGAGGCGGCGGGCCAGCGCGAGGGCCGTCGCGTTCTGGCGCGCGACGCGCAGGCCGAGGGTCTTCATGCCCCGGCCGACGAGGAACGCCGCGTGCGGATCGCACACGCCGCCGAGCACGCCGCGGAGATCGCGGATCATCGAGCACAGGCCGCTCGGCCCGCACACGACGCCCGCCAGCACGTCGTTGTGCCCCGCCAGGTACTTCGTCGCGCTGTGCACGACGAGGTCGACCCCGAACCCGGCCGGGCGGCAGTTGACCGGCGTCGCGAAGGTGGCGTCGACCATCGTCTTCACCGTGCGGAGAGGCTTGCACGCGGCGGCGAGGGCCGCGAGGTCGATGCAGGCGAGGTGCGGGTTCGTCGGCGACTCGCTGACGACGAGGCGCGTCTCGGGGCGGAGCGCGCCGGGAAGGGCCGCGACGTCGCCGGCATCGAGCAGCGTGTGCGTGACGCCGTAGCGGGTCAGCACGTCGGTCACGAGCTCGAGCGTCATGCGGTAGCAGTCCCGGAAGAGCACGACGTGCTGCCCGCCGCGCACGACCGCCATCACGCCGGTCGTCACCGCGGCCATCCCGCTCGCGAAGAGGACCGCGTCCTCGGTCCCCTCGAGCGCCGCGAGACGCACCTCGACGGCGCGCACCGTCGGGTTGCCGTAGCGCCCGTACTCCTCGCGGTCGCCCCGCGGGTGACGGCCCTCCGTGAAGGCCGCGATCTCGGCGGTGTCCTCGAAGGTGTACGTCGAGGTCTGCACGAGCGGCATCGGCACGGCGTCGTACGGCTTGCCGCGCGTCTCGCCGGCGTGGACGGCGTCGGTCGAGTCGACGGTCTTGCGGTCGGTCATCGGTCAGGCCTCCGGCGCAATGAAAGGGAGCGCCGCCTCGGCCATCGCGCGGCGCGACTTCTTGAAGTAGTGCTCGTAGCCCTCGAAGACGCGAAGCTCTGCGCCGAGCCTGGCCGCGAGGGCGCGGCCCTCGTCGACGTCGCAGAACTCGTCCTCGTCGCCGAGGAAGATGGTCGTCCGTCCCGTGAAGCGAGGCCCGTCCTCCCACCGCTCGAAGAAGCGGGTGCTCGGCGCGATGAGCAGCACGCGGTCGACGCCGCCGTCCGCCGCCGCCGCACGGAGTCCCACCCACGAGCCGAAGGAGTGCCCGCACACCGTGATGGGCGCTCCCGGAGCCAGACCGCGCAAGTGGTCGAGGACCGCCCGCGCATCGTCCACCTCCCCTCGCCCGTCGTCGTAGGTCCCCGCGCTCTTGCCGACGCCGCGGAAGTCGAACCGCGCCCACGCCACCGACTCGCTCGCCCGGTCCGCGAGCGTCTTCGCGATCGAGAGCGGCACCGGGCTGTGCATGCTCCCGCCGTAGAGCGGGTGCGGATGGCAGATCACGACCGCCCGCCGCGGCGACGACGGCACGTGCACCCGCGCATCGAGCCCTGCGATCGACGCCTCGACCTCCCCCCTCACCACGACGGGGGGCGAACGGACCGGGCTCTCGGGCGGCGGCGGCAGGCGGTCGACGCGGCTCACGGGCGCACCCTCCGTCTACGTGAGCGCGGCGCGCACGCGCTCGGTCAGCACACGCGCCACGTCGGCCACGGGGACGAGCTCGGCCTTCTTCGGATCGGCCTCGGTCCGCGCCTTCACCTCGACGTTGCCGCCCGCAAGCGCCTTGGCGCCGATGGTCACGCGCAGCGGGATGCCGATGAGGTCCGCGTCCTTGAACTTGACGCCGGGGCGCTCGTCCCGGTCGTCCCACAGCACCTCGACGCCGGCCTTCTCGAGCGCGGCGTAGAGCTCGCGCGCCTTGCCGAGTACGTCCTCCTCCTTGCCGATGGTCACGAGGTGCACCTGGTACGGCGCGATGCTCATCGGCCAGCGGATGCCGTTGTCGTCGTTGTGCTGCTCGATGGTCGTCGCCACCAGGCGCGACACGCCGATGCCGTAGCAGCCCATGACGAGGGGCCGCGTCTGCTGCTCGGCGTCGATGAAGGTCGCGCCCATGGCCGCCGAGTACTTGGTCCCGAGGATGAAGATGTGCCCCGCCTCGATGCCGCGGTACTGCGTGAGCTTGCCGCCGTCGCAGCTCGGGCAAGGGTCGCCGGTCGTCGCCATGCGGATGTCGACGATCTCCTTCCAGTCGTGATCCGGCATGCTGACGCCGGTCAGGTGGTAGTCCGTCTCGTTGGCGCCCGTCGCGCCGTTGCGCACGCTCGCCGCAGCGCGGTCGACGAGGACGCGCCCCTTGTACCCGATGGGCCCCGCGAAGCCGACCTTCGCGCCGGTAGCCTTCTCCACGTCGGCCTCGGATGCGAGGAACACCTCGTCGACGCCGAGCGTGCGCGCGAGCCGTACTGGGTTCACGTCGTGATCCCCGCGAACGACCGCCATGACGGTCTCCTTGGCCGCGAGGTAGACCAGGGACTTCAGCATTTGCTTCGGCGCGATACCGAGGAACTTCGACACGTCCTCGATCGTCCCGTGCCCGGGCGTGTGCACCTTGGACTCGGGGCCGATGGTCGTCTCGTCGATCTCGTCGACGGCCTTCACCGTGGCCACCTCGACGTTCGCCGCGTAGTCGCACTTGTCGCACGCGACGATCTGGTCCTCGCCCGAATCGACCAGCACCTGGAACTCGGCGCTCGTCGACCCGCCGATGGCCCCCGAGTCGGCCTGCACCATGCGGTACCGAAGGCCCATGCGGTCGAAGATGCGCACGTAGGCCTGCCGCATCGTCTCGTAGCTCGCCTTCGCCCCGGCCTCGTCGGCGTCGAACGAGTACGCGTCCTTCATCAGGAACTCGCGCCCGCGCAGCAGCCCGCCGCGGGGCCTCGGCTCGTCGCGGAACTTCACCTGCACCTGGTAGAGGTTCTTCGGGAGCTCGCGCCAGCTGCGGATCTCGCGGCGCGCGATGTCCGTCACGCACTCCTCGTGCGTCGGGCCCAGGTTGTAGTCGCCGCCCTTGCGGTCCTTGATGCGGAAGAGCGTCGGCCCGTAGAGGTCCCACCGGCCGGTCTCCTTGAAGAGCTCTCCCGGCAGCAGCGCGGGCATGAGGATCTCGAGCGCGCCCGAGCGGTCCATCTCCTGCCGTACGATGGCCTCGACCTTGCGGAGCACGCGGTAGCCGAGCGGCAGGTAGTCGTAGATGCCGGCGCCGACCTTGCGGATGTAGCCGGCGCGGGAGAGAAGGACGTGGCTGGCGTTGGTCGCGTCGGCGGGGGCTTCCTTGACCGTCGGAATGAGCGCGCGGGAAAAGAGCATGACCTGTGGCGCGCGAATAGCACAGCGAGCCGCGGGCCGCTGCCCGGCTCCCCTCCCCACCTATTGCAGGATGATGTTCATCGCCGAGTTGTTGTCGCCGGGCTCGGCGGCCTTGGTCGTCACCTGGCCGCTGAAGGTGCCGCCGTTGAAGGTCACCGGGTACGGGGCGAGGTGGCAGCTCGGATGCTTCAACGTGAAGCTTATCTGCGCGCCCGGGGCGACGTCGTAGATGTCCGCGACAGGACGCTGGGGGACGGGCGGATCGACCATCGCCGTCTGCGTGGCGCTCGGGTACCCCTGCGCGTCGAAGTAGTTGACCTTCGCCCCGGGCGGCGACGTCACGGTCAGCGTGCCGCCCGCGAGCGTCGTGCATGCGCCCTGGGCGACGGCGACGACGTGCACGATGGCGTCGGTGCTCGTGCTGCCGAGGGTGACCTGCTCGAGCGAGAAGGTGCTCTGGTCCGGGATGATGATGTTCCCCCAGTCGAGGTCGGCGCCCGCGGCGGTGGCGGCCGGGAACATGAGCAGCGAGTAGACGTCGCCCTTCGAGGTGCCCGTGACGATGGGCGCCATGGTCGCGCCGAGCGGCATGGCGAGCGACCACGTGCCCTGCGCGTCGGTCGTCGTCGTCTCGTCGCCGTCGGTGACGGTCAGCCCCTCCACCGTCGCCAGGGTCCCTGACGCGAGCAGCGTCCCGTAGTCGTAGACGATGCCGTGCTCGGTCACGGTCGGCCCGCTGTTTCCGCCGCCGCCTCCTCCCCCACTCGCCGACGGGCTGGGCGAGCTGCTGCTGCAGGCCGCGAAGAAGAGGAGACAGGGGACGGGGATCAATGCGCGCGCGTGCATGGTGAGCCTCCGTGGGTGCCGACGCACCGGCGATGTCTCCGGTGGTCACATTCACGGTGACGCCAGGCGACCGATCGGTCAAGGCCGCGGTCCCATCACTCGTTCACTTCGGTGCGCAGCGCTGCGACGAGCGGCGCCATCAGGCTCCGCAGGTAGGACTCCACCTTCTCGGGGCGCACGCGAAGCCGGCCGAGCAGGAAGAGCGACGCGTAGCCGTAGGCGAGGAGGTACACGCGGACGGCGTGATCCAGGGGGGGCGCCTTGCGGAGGACCCCCGTGTCGACGCCGTCCCTCGCCACGCCGATGAGCACGCCGAGGGCGGCGTCGATGGCCGAGTCGAGCTCGGGCGACCGCAGCTCCTCGCGGCGGGGTCGGGTCATCACGCGGAAGCGTGGCTCCTGCTCGAGGGCGAACATCACGTAGGCCACCCCGATGGCCAGCAGGCGCTTCTCGACGCGTGTCCTCGGCACATCGGCGATGGCGGCACGCAGGCACTCGGTGAGCTCCTGGTAGCCCCGCACCGCGATGGCCTCGAGCATCGCGGACTTGTCGGCGAAGTGGCGGTAGACGGCGGCGTGGCTGACGCCCACGTGGCGGGAGACCTCGCGCAGCGTGAAGGCGTCCATGCCCTTCTTCGCGAGGAGCGCGATGGAGGCGTCGACGAGCGCCCGCTCGAGGTCGCCGTGATGGTAGGTGCGCCGCTTCCTCCGGGCCGCGGGCATCGCGGCGAGCATACTCTGCTGGCGCCGCGACGGGCGGAAGTGCGAGGCTCCTCTCATGATGGCCATGAGGGCCATGAGGGCCGTCACGGCCATGAGGCCATGAGGACCCAGGCGCTCTCCACGCGGGCCTCCACCGCGCTCGTCCTGCTGGTGGCCCTCGCGGTGCACGCGCGCACGGTCGCCTTCGGGTTCACCGGTCTCGACGATCGCGACCTCATCGTCGGCGATCAGGCGTTCCTCGCGGCTCCGGCGAACCTGCTCCGCGTCTTCGGGCGGTCGTACCTCCACGTCGTGGATCCGGCGCACGCCTACTGGCGGCCGCTGGTCACGGCCTCGTACGTCCTCGACGCGCAGTGGAGCGGCGCGCAGCCCTGGGGGTACCACGCGACCAACGTCGTCCTCTACGCCATCGCCAGCGCGCTCGTTCTCGCGCTGCTGCGCCGCTTCGGCCTCGGCCGCGGCGTGGCGCTCGCGGGGGCGCTGGTCTTCGCGGTGCACCCCGCGCTGGCGTCGGCGGTCGCGTGGATCCCGGGGCGCAACGACTCGCTGCTCGCGGTGATGGCGCTCGCGTCGTGGGTCCTCCTGCGGGAGAGGCGATGGGCGGCGCACCTCGTCTTTTTCGCGCTCGCGCTCATGACGAAGGAGACGGCGCTGGCGCTTCCGGTGCTCTGGGGCGTGGAGCTCGTGGGTGGGCAAGGTCGCAGGGAGCGAGCGCGGTGGCTCGTGGCCGCGGGGTGGCTCGCGCTCGTCGCGGCGCGCTTCCTGGTCCATCCGGGCGCGCCGCACGCGACGGCCGCGGAGCTCCTCGCCAACCTGCCCGTCGTCCCCATCGCGCTCGGGAAGCTCGTGCTCCCGGTGAAGCCGACGGTGCTCGCAGTCGTGGGGGACTTGTCCGTATGGCCCGGCGCGGCCGCGGCCGTGGCCCTCGCGGTCGCCGCGTGGCGTTTGCCGCGCGCGAGACGCCGCGTCCTCGCGTTCGGCGCCCTGGCCTTCCTGCTCTTCCTGGCACCCGCGCTCGCCGTGCCGGGGACGCTGGTGCTCGACCAACGGTTCGTCCTTCCGGCGCTGGGCGTGCTCGTGGTCGCCGGCGAGATCGTGCGGGCTCTCCGGCCGGAGCCGAGGGTGCTCGCGGCCTTCGCGGGCGTCGGGGTGGCGGCGCTCGCGCTGGTGACGGTCGGCTTCGAAGGCTCCTTCCGGGAGCCGTTGGCCTTTGCGCGCGAGGCGGTGGCCGGCTCGCCGAGGTCGCCGCTGGCGCACTTCTGTCTCGGTCAGGTGGAGCAGCGCGCGGGGAAGGACGATCGTGCGCTCGTCGAATACCGCACGGCGCTCTCGCTCGGGCCGGCCGAGGTGGTCCACAACGACATCGCGGTCATCGCGATGAAGGACGGCCACTGGGCCGACGCCGAAGCCGAGCTTCGGGCCGAGCTCGCGCTGAACCCGGGCTATGCGACGGCGGAGTATAACCTTGCCATCGTGCTGCGCCGCGAAGGCCGGAGGGCCGAAGCGTGCGACGCCGTGAAGCGCGCCGTGGGCGGCTCACTGGAGGGGGACCTCGCCGCGACTCGTGAGCGGGACCGCGACTGCGCGCCGTAGCCAGTCCACCGCCATCGAGAAGAGAGCTCCGCGGCTCTGCGGCCAATCCCTCTGGTCAGCTTGCAGTGCGCTGGAAGTCGTAGACGCTGCCGAGCCGGAGGATGCGCGTCAGCTCGTCGAGCGCGGTCATGCACTCGCGGGCGAGGGCAGGGTCGGCGAGGTCCTGCGGGAGGAGGCGGTCGCGGTAGTGGCGGTCGACCCAGGCGCAGAGAGTGTCGTAGAGCGCGTCGTCGAGGAGAACGCCGGCGCCGAGGGAGCGCGCCTCTTCGTCGGTGAGGGGGACGCGCAGGCGCAGGCACGCGGGGCCGCCGCCGTTGTGCATCGACTGGCGCACGTCGATGTAGTGCACGGTGCGCACGGGGCCGCCGCTGGCGACGACGCGCGCGAGGAAGGCGCTGGCGTACGGGTCCTCACGGGAATCCTCGGGGGCGACGATGGCCATGGTGCCGTCCTCGAGCACGAGGACCTGCGAGTTGAACGGGTACGCGGCGACGGCGCTCTCGGGGGGGAGCTCGCCGATCGAGGCGCGCACGACGAAGAGCTCGTCGCCGAGGGCGCGCTGGAGGTCGTCGAGCAGGCGCGTGTCGTCGACGAAGGCGAGCTCGTGGAACATGAAGAAGCGCCCGCTGCCGACGGCGAGGACGTCGGTGTGGAAGGCGCCGGCGTCGATGCCGTCGGGGTGCTGCTGGGCGAAGGCGCAGCGGGCGAGGTCGAGGCGATGGAGGCGCGCGAGGGTGAGGGACGCTTCGCGGGTTTGACGCGCGGGGTAGCGGCGCGGTCCGGCGAAGGCGCCCCAGGCGCTGCGTCCCCACGCGAAGAGGTGGGCCGCGCCCTGGGCGGTCTCGAGGCGGGTGTGGTTGGCGGCGCCTTCGTCGCCGAGCTGGCCGCCGCCGGGGAGGGGGTCGTGGACGACGAAGCGGGCGGGGTCCGCGAAGATGGCGCGGAGGACGCGGGTGGTGGTGGGCGCCTCGATGGCGCGGTGGAACATCTGCTGGAGGTTCGCGGGGGTGAGGTGGACGCGCGCGTCGGCGGTGTCGCACGAGGGGGCGACGGTGGCGGCGTTGGCGGTCCACATGGCGGAGGCGCTGGAGCAGAGTCGGAGGAAGAAGGCGTCGCCGGCGGCGGCGGAGGCGATGACGTGGGCGTCGTCGGGGCCGAGGAAGCCGAGGCGGCGAAGGGTGGCGAGGCTGGGGCGGTCGTGGGGGGGCAGCACGGCCTGGGGGACGCCGAGGGCGCGGACGAAGCGCATCTTGTCGAGGCCCTGGCGGGCGGCGGCGCGCGGGTTGGAGGGCTGGCCGCCATGGCTGGTGCTGGCGACGTTGCCGGGGCTGAGGCCGCCGTAGTTGTGTGTCGGGCCCACGAGGCCGTCGAACTGGAGCTCGCGCATGGCACGCTTCTCATACCGCAACGGGGGGGCCAGCGGGAGCTGGGGGGACAGAGGCTAGGGGGAGAGACCGCGAGGGCCATCGCGCGCTCTTTGGAGAAGCGGCTTCCCACACATGGCAAGGGCGGCGGCTCCTCGCCCCCTCCGCGTCTCGCCCCCTACGGCGTATTCACCGGGTCCGGCTTTCCGTACATCGGCAAGGGCGGCGGCTCCGGGGTCTTCAGCGTGTCGCTGGGGCGCATGCCGGCGAGGTCGCCGATGACGACGTCGTTCTCGTCGGCGAAGACGGTCTCCTTGCCGAAGAAGGTGTAGGCGCGCACCGTCTTGCCGAGCGACGGCTCGTACACGTCCGGGTTGCGCTCGAGGGTGCCCTCTTCGAGCGACTCGATCATGTCGCGGAAGTCGAGCACGAGCTCCTTCGTCTTGCCGCCGACGGGGAGCCTCGCGCGCTTCAGCCACGCCGTGATGACGCCCCGGCCCGGTCCCACGACGGCGCCCACCTTCGCGCCCTTTGTCACCGGCATGCGGCCACCCGGCAGGAGCTTCTCCAGCGTGAGCTGGCCTTCGGCGTCGCGGTGCTTGATGAACACCTCGCCGGTCCGCAGGTCGTAGCGGCGCGTGTCGGCGTTGCCATCCGCACGCTTCGACCCGGCGATGGTCAGGCGCTTCCAGGCCCAGACGGGCGTGAGCGACGCGTCGAAGCGCACCTCCATGTCGGAGATGGCCAGCGGCCACTCTTGCCGCGAGTGAAATACGTAGCCGCACGACGTCCGCGCGAGCTCGAACCGCTCGGAGACGTTCTGGTCCGCCGCCGTGGGCCCTGCGCGCAGATGCCCCTTCCCCACCACCACGCCCGCCTCGTCGACCCCCGCATCGCCGCACGCCGGAAACCCCAGCTCGGGCACCGTGTCGACCGGCACGTGCTTGCGCTTGCACCCCGCCAGGCAAGCGAGCGCCAGGGCGACGCCGACCGCTCGTCGCCAGCGTGACACGCGTCGCTACTCCTTCTTCGGCTCGTGACCCGCGGAGCCGCTCGGCGGAGCACCCTCGTGGCCCTCTTGGCCTTCGCCGGCCGCCTCGTTCACCGTGGCGGACGTCGCGGGCTCGCCGCCGGGCGCCTGGCTGCCCGACTCGAGGTTCATCTTCTGCGCGTAGCCGTGGATGTCCTTCGCGCGCACGCCGACATCGTCGTTCGTCAGCAGGATGAAGATGCCGAGGAACAGGAACGCCGCCAGGAAGGCGACCGTGTTGAACAGCTTGTCGTGCCGCAGATGCATGAAGAACGCGGCGACGAGCGAGGCCTTCATGGTCGCGATGAGGAGCGCGATGAGGATGTTGGCCGAGCCGAAGTCGTAATAGGAGACCTTCACCGTCGCGATGGTGAGACAGACCAGGGCCCCGAAGATGCCCACGTAGAACCGCGTGGGCGCGATGTGGACGTGAACGTCCCCGCCGTCGTCGTGATCGTGGTCCTGCTCGTGGCCCACGTGCGCGTGGCTGTGCTCGGCGGCCATGGCTACTCCGGCTTTCCGACGAGGTAGAGGAGCGGGAAGAGGTAGATCCACACGATGTCGACGAGGTGCCAGTAGAGGGCGCCGAGGTCGACCGGCGTGAAGTACTGCGGCGAGAACTGGCCCCGGATGTTCTTGATGAGGACCCACGTGAGGACGCTCATCCCGATGATGACGTGGAGGCCGTGGAGGCCCGTCATCACAAAGTAGAGGCCGAAGAACATGTTGGCGCGCGGCGGAAGCAGCGTGACGTGCCCCTCCTCGTCGACGGCCTTGACCCACTCGGGCATGACCTGCGCCGCGTTCGCGTCGACGTGGAAGCAGGTGCCCACCTCCTGCCCGTTCTGGATGGTCTGGCTGAGACCGGGGTGCCCGAAGCAATGTCCGGGGAGCAGCCCGAGGTGGAACTTGTGGCTGTACTCGAAGTACTTGATGACGAGGAACGCGCACGCGCACAGGATCGTGACGACGAGATAGAACGACGTCAGGTTGCGCTTGCCGACCTGCGCGGACCGCACCGCGAGCGCCGCCGTCAGGCTGCTGAAGAGCAGCACGACGGTGTTCGACGCGCCCATGATCTTGTTGAGGAAGTGATGCGCCTGGTCGAAGATCTGCGGCTCGAGCCCCCGCTCGACCGCGTACGCGCAGAAGAGACCGCCGAACATGAGGATCTCGGTCGCGATGAAGACCCACATCCCCAGCTTCGACGCGTTGTACTGCTGCGTCGGCGTGTCGAAGTGATGCTGCATGAAGGGGCGGCCCGCGTGGGCGTCGTGCCCCGCGTGCTCCACCGCTTCCGCCGTTTCGCTCACGTTTGCCATGTCAGTCCTTCTTCTTCTTCGTCGTGGACGCGCCCGCCTCGACCTCGTCCCAGCCCGTCGAAAGCTCTTCGGGCGTGGCGAGGTGGTAGTCGTACGGGCCGCGCGTGATCACCGGCGTGGAGTGGAAGTTCGCGACACACGGGGGTGTGTCGGTCATCCACTCGTAGCCCGCCGACCCCCACGGATTGCGCGGCGCCTTCTTGCCCTTCCACAGCGCCTCGAGCAGCGTGTACGCCGTCAAGAAGAGGCCCGTCGCCAGGATCCACGACCCGATGGTCGACGCCCTGTGGAACGGCTCGAACTGCGGCAGGTAGTCGTAGTACCGCCGAGGCATCCCGCGCGAGCCCATGATGAACTGCGGGATGAACACGGTGTTGAAGCCGATGAACACGAACCAGAAGGCAATCTTGGCCTTCCGCTCGTCGTGCATCTTGCCCGTCATCTTCGGCCACCAGTAGAGGAGGCCTCCGAGGAACGCGATGACGGTGCCGCCCATCATGACGTAGTGAAAGTGCGCGACGACGAAGTACGTGTCGGTCAGGTGCACGTCGACGCTGAGCGTCCCGAGGAAGAGGCCCGTCAGCCCGCCGATGGAGAAGAGGAAGATGAACGCCATCGCGTAGAGCATCGGCGACGCCCACACGATGGAGCCCTTGTACATCGTGGCCGTCCAGTTGAAGACCTTCACGCCGCTGGGGATGGCGACGAGGAACGTCAGCGCCGAGAAGAGCATCGTCGCGAACTCGCTCATGCCGGCCACGAAGAGGTGGTGGCCCCACACGAGGAAGCCCAGGATCGCGAGGCCGATGGAGCTCATCGCGATGGCGAAGTACCCGAAGATGGCGCGCCGCGAGAACGTCGCGATGAGCTCGGACTCGATGGCCATCCCGGGGACGATCATGATGTAGACGGCGGGGTGCGAGTAAAACCAGAAGAAGTGCTGGAAGAGCACCGGGTCGCCGCCGAGCTTCGGGTCGAAGATGCCGATGCCGAAGAAGCGCTCGCTCGCGAGCAGCAGCAGCGTGATGGCGAGCACCGGCGTCGCGAGCACCTGGATGAGCGACGTCGCGTACATGCCCCACACGAAGAGCGGCATCCGCGTCCAGGTGACGCCGGGGGCGCGCATCGTGTGCACCGTCACGAGGAAGTTGAGCCCCGTGAGGATCGACGAGAATCCGAGGACGAAGACCCCGAGCGTCATCGAGATGACGCTGTTCGACGTCTGCAGGCTGTACGGCGTGTAGAAGGTCCACCCCGTGTCGACCGCCCCCATGACGATGCTGGTGAGGAGGATGATGACGCCGGCGATGTAGATGTAGAAGCTGAGGAGGTTGATCCTCGGGAACGCGACGTCCTTCGCGCCGATCATGATGGGGAGGAAGAAGTTCCCCAGGGCGGCGGGCACGCTCGGGATGATGAAGAGAAACACCATCACCGCGCCGTGCAGCGTGAAGAACCGGTTGTAGGTCTCCCCGTCGATGATGGTCTGGCCGCGCGAGAAGAGCTCGAGGCGCACGAGGAGCGCGAAGATGCCGCCCACGAGGAACGCCAGGCTGACCATCGTCAGGTACATCAGCCCGATGCGCTTGTGGTCGATCGTGAGGAGCCACGACCGGATCCCGTGCGTCGCCTTCAGGTAGTTGGCGTGGGGGTCGCCGTGGCCCTCCCCCGCGTGGCTACCGGTGACCGGGATGTCGATTGCTGCCATGGCGCGAGATCTCCTCTTTCCTCATTCCTTCAGCGACTTGATGTACGCGATGACCTCGTCGATCTCCTGGTCGGAGATCTGCCCGCTGAAGGACGGCATCGTCGGCGGGAAGCCGGTCACGATCTTCGCCTGCGGCTGGAGGACGGACTCGCGCACGTAGGCCTCGTCGACCTTCACGCTGCCGTGGTCGGTCGACTCGGTCTTGCCCCAGATGCCCTTCCACGACGGGCCGACGAGCTTCGCGCCCGTCGTCGTGTGGCAGCCCTGGCAGGCCTTCTTCTCGTAGATCTTCTGTCCCTGGGCGACGAGCACGCTGTTGGGGCAGGTCTGCCCCTTCACCGTGAACGACGCGCACGGGTCGCCGATGCCGATGAGGTACTTGGTGAAGTCCTCCTCGGTCTCGACGTGGAGCATCGAGTGCATCGACCAGTGGCCCGTCTGCTGGATGAAGGGGAGCTCGTTGCCGCTCGAATCCTTGCTCCGGCCGCCGCAGTACTCGGCGCACACGATGTCGTCCTGCCCCGTGTGCGTCGCCTCGAACCACTGCGTCGTGTACATGCCCGGCACGACGTCGCGCTTCACGCGGAGCGCCGGCACGAAGAGCGAGTGGAGGACGTCGGACGACGAGACGAGGAGCTTGACCGGCTTGTGCACGGGCACGTGCAGCTCGTTGTCCGTCCCGCCGTTCGGATACACGAACTCCCAGCCCCACTGCTTGGCGTTGACCTTGATCTCCATCGCGTCCGCGGGGGGGACCGTCATGTCCATGTACCCCTCGAACCCCTTGTGGAAGAGGAAGACGAGCACGAAGATCGGCGCCACCGTCCAGCCGATCTCGAGCGGCAGGTTGTGCCCCGTCGGCTCGGCCTTGTGGCCCGGGCGCTCGCGGTACTTCCACGCGAACCAGACCATCGCGCCGACGATCCCCACGAAGAGGACGACGCTGAGCCAGTAGATGAAATAGTAGAGCCAGTCGACGTCGGCCGCGACGGTCGACATCTGCTCCGGGAGCTGGAAGGTCGCGGGGTCGTACAGCTCGCTCATCGTCATGACGGATGTGCTCCGGCCGTGGACGGCGCGCTCGCGGCGAGGCGCTCTCGATTGCGCTTACGCCGCCCGCGGGCCCACATGATCGTGAAGAAGGCCCCCATGCCGACGAGCGTCACCGCGCCTCCGAGGCGCATCACGTTCATCGCCACCAGGGAGTACTTCTTCCCCTGCGGGTCGTAGTGGTAACAGAAGAGAAGAACTCGTTCGGTCGTCGTGATGGAACGCCCCTCGGTCGCCTCGAGGAGGCCGAGGCGCACGTCCCCCGGGTCGTACTGGATGCCGTAGAGGTACCGCGCGATGTGGCCTTCGGGCGTCAGCAGGTAGATGGCGGCGGGATGGGCGTACTGCTTCTGCCGCGCGTCGTACCGGTACTCGAAGCCGACCGCGTCGGTCACCTTGCGGATGTTCGCCTCGTCGCCCGTGAGAAAGTGCCAGCCTTTCGTGTCGCCGCCGGCGCGCGTGTACGACGCGACGACCTGGGCGCGCTTCTTCGTCGCCGACTCGGGCGTGTCCCGCGGATCGATGCTCACGGCGACGACGTCGAACTGCTCGCCGACGGTCCACTGCACGTCGTTCAGCGACCTCACCGCCGCGTCGAGCACCAGGCTGCAGAGCATCGGGCACGTGTGGTACACGAAGACGAAGAGCGTCGGCCGCTTGCCGTCGAAGTAGTCGCCCAGCTTCACGGACTTGCCCTCGGCGTCACGGAAGGCCGCGTCGCGCGGGAGCGGGCCCTTGAGGTGCTCGACGATGTCGACCCCGCGAAGCTCGGTGGGCGTCTCGTTCGGGATGCCTTGCGCGCCGTCCTTCCACGCCTGCGCGTGCGCGTCCCCGCCAGCGAGGGCGAGGCCGAGCGCGAGGCTCGACGCCAGCGCGGCGACGGACAAGACACGATGAGGGCGGGTGGAGTGCATCACGGATGGTGGGGCTGCTGAGGCTGCGGGTGCTGCGGCGGAGCCGCGGAGGGGGCGCCGGAAGGCGCGGTCGACGCGCTCGGCGCCGTGAGGGAGGACGGCGCGGGCGCCGGCTCGACGGGCGGCAGAGCGAAGGCGCCGGGTACGTGGCCGGGCATCTTGGTCCACCCCTCGAGCGGGGCGCGGTCCTTCGAGGCGGACGGCATGATGTCCGGGCTCGCGTTCAGGCGCCCCTTGGCGGCGATCATCTGCATCGCCTTGTCGATGGGCATCGGGCCGCTGCTGAGCTGCTGCTTCTCCTCGGCCCGGAGGTCGATGAGCGCCGCGTGCGGCCCGATCTTCCGCGCGATCTCGGCGCGATCCATCCGGTCGAAGTACGCCTGCAGGAACGCGCGCGTCGCCAGCAGCATGACGATCGCGAGGACGCCCACCTGCAAGATGAGACCGACGCGGGGGTCCGACTTGTCCGAGGCCATCGTCTTTCCTTCGCCTATGCGTTTTCGAATTCGAGCGCGCGGGCGAGGCGCGGATCGCCCACGGCCACGAGCGGATAGTCCTCCATCCCCCGGAGGACGGCGGCGATGTAGATGCCGAAGACGCCGAACAGGCACGCGAGGTCGATCCAGCTGGGCGCGAGCGGCCCGAAGTTCGGCATGACGACCCAGTACACCTCGACGACGTGCGTGAGGATCATGCATGCCGCGCCGGCGGCCAGCAGCGGTAGCCGCCGCTTGATGTTGCGCGACATCAGGAACCAGAACGGAACGAAGAAGTGGAACGTGACGATCGCCAGGCTCACGTCCTTCCAAGTGCCGCCATTGTCGTGCCAGCGCTTGTGGAAGAAGGCGACCTCGTCGGGGATGTTCGAGTACCAGGTGAGGAAGAACTGGGCGAACGAAATGTACGACCAGAACACGATCCACCCGAAGAGGAGCTTGCCCATGTCGTGGTAGTGCTCGACGTTCACGGCGTTCCCCAGCAGGCCGCTCTTTCGCAGCATGAGCGTCATCAGGATGAGCGACGCCATGTTGAAGAGAGCCGACTGGGCGAAGAACCAGACGCCGAAGATGGTCGAGTACCAGGTCGCGTCGAGCGACAGGAACCAGTCGAAGGCGAAGAAGGTGAGCGTCACCCCGAAGATCATGAGGCCCACGGGCGCGAACTTCTGCGCCGCCGCGGTGTTCTCGAGGGCGCGCGTCTTGTCCTGATCGGTCGACCAGCCGAAGTAGCGCTGCGCCAGCCAGCTCCAGAGGAGCAGGTACGCGATGAGGCGGCCGAGGAAGAACTTCTTGTTCAGGTAGAAGGCTTTGTGCTCGACGATGGAGTGCTCGGCGCCCTCTTCGGCCCTCTCCATGCGGTTGTTGTTGGGGACGGGCAGATCGCGGAGCCCGGCCGGCTCCTTCGTGGGATCGCCGCGGGCCTCGTCGAGAGGCGACGGCTCCGCGTGTGAGGAGGCGCCGGCCTGCATCGCCGCCGTCTCGTGCTGGGGCTCCGCCGCCGGGTGCCGCGCGCCCAGCCATGGGAAGAGGTGCGGGAGCATCAGCACCAGCGGGATGACGAGGAGCGCGAACACCGGCATCGGCCGCATGAAGAGCTCGGCCACCCGCCGCACGGTCACGCCCCACGACGCCTTGGTGATGAACTGCACCATCACGAAGAACAGGCTGCCGAGGGCTAGGCTCAGCGGGACGAAGAATGCGAAGAGGTACGAGAAGGCGAACCGATCGGCGTCGACCTTCCACCCGTAGGCCGCGCCTGCGAGGCCGAGGACGCCGATGGCGGCCGCGACCTTCCACGAGCCGAACCACCGCGATTGCGGCGAGATGCGGTAGTCGCGGCCACTGCCGCCGCCGGGGCCGTCGCCGCGATACGCCGTCTCGGGGATGTCGTCGGTCGTGCTCACTTCTTCGGCTCCGGTTGGGAAGGGGCGGCCGCGGACATCTGGCTCACCTGGAGGGCCCGCACGTACGAGACGATGGCCCAGCGATCCTGGATCGGGATCTGCGGGCCGTAGGCGGGCATGGTGCGCGCGCCGTGCGTGATGGTGGCGAAGACCTGCCCGTCGGGCATCGCCCGCAGCCGGGGATCCTCGTAGGAGGGCAGCGGCGGGAAGCCCCGCGTGTCGGTGCAGGGGCCGGTGCCCTTCTCGCGCTTGCACACGACCATCCCCTTGCCGTCGCCGGTGAGGCCGTGGCAGGGCGCGCAGTAGATGGCGAACCGCTCCTGACCGCGGGCAAGCAGCTTCTCGAGCCCCCCCGAGCGCTGCACGAAGGCCTGCGGGATGGTCATCACGTAGCCGGACCGGTCGGGCAAGAGGCCGGTCGCGACCTCCGGCTCGTCCTCGTAGCGGTCGCGCGCCAGGGTGCCCGGCACGGGCAGGCGCATCGTCCGGTGGTCCGGGAAGAAGTCCGAGTACGACTCCGGGTTGTAGCGCTCGGTGTCGAACATGTTCCGCTCGGGAACGATCGGCGTATCGTCGCTCGTCTGCCCGCGGCAGCCGGTGAAGGCGCCGAGGACGAGGGCGAGCGGCAGCACCAGGCGTCCGGCCTGGCGTCCGACCTGGGAGAGCGTCGCGAAGTGCTTCACGACGCCTCCTCCTCGATCACTTCGACGTGGTGGGCGTGGGCGCCCTCGAGGAGCGATCGTGTGGCCTCGACGTCGAACTTGGGATCGTCGGCCTCGATCGAGATGAAGAAGCGGTCGTCGCTCGCCAGCCGGAAGCGATCGGACTGGAAGACCGGGTGGTGATGCCGGGGGAGCTTGTTCAGCCCGAACATGCCGAGCACGGCCCCGAAGGCCGAGAGCAAGATGGTGAGCTCGAACATGATGGGCACCATCGACGGCAGGGTGCCGGGGGCGCCCGCGGGCTTGTCGCCGACGATGGTCGGGTAATCGATGCCGTTCATCCAGTGCATCATCACGAACGCGCCCGTGAGGCCGGTCAGCGCGAACGCCAGCACGATCCAGCCGAGGCGCGAGTCCTTCAGGCCCATGGCCTTGTCCATCCCGTGCACGGGGAAGGGCGAGTGCGCGTCCCAGCGCACGTAGCCGGCGTCGTGCACCTTCTCGGCGGCGTGCAGCACCGCGTGCGCCGACTTGAACTCGGCCAGGATGACCGACGGCGTGCGGCGCGTCTTGCGGGTTCGCTTCTCCATCACTCGGCTCCCTCTGCCACGAGGTCACCCGCGCCGGATGGCTCTTCGTCGATGATCTTGGCGGGGTTGTGGTCCACCTCGTCGGCCTCCGACGCGCCGGCACGGTGAGCGTCGGCTTGCGGCATGGTGCCCTTCACCTCGGTCATCGACACCATCGGGAGCCAGCGCATGAAGAGGAGGAACAGCGTGAAGAAGACGCCGATGGTCCCCACGAACGTGCCGACATCGATGATCGTGGGCCGGAAGAGGCCCCACGAGCTGGGCAAGAAGTCGCGGTTCAGCGACGACACGATGATGACGAAGCGCTCGAACCACATTCCGATGTTGATGAGGATCGACACCGCGAACATCACCGGGATGCTCGTGCGGAAGCGCTTGAACCAGTAAAGCTGGGGGACGACGCAGTTCGGGATGACCATCCAGAGCCACGCCCACCAGTACGGGCCCATCGGCCGGTTCTTGAGGAAGTGCGCCATCTCGTACTGGTTGCCCGAGTACCAGGCCATGAAGAACTCCATGGCGTACGCGTAACCGACGAGGAGTGACGTCAGCAGCAGGAACTTGTTCATCAATTCCAGGTGCCGCATCATCACGACGCGCTGGAGCTTGAAGACCGAGCGCGCGATGAGCAGCACCGTCTCGACCATCGCGAAGCCGCTGAAGATGGCGCCCGCGACGAAGTACGGCGGGAAGATGGTCGTGTGCCAGCCGGGGATGACCGACGTCGCGAAGTCCATCGACACGACGCTATGCACGCTGAGCACGAGCGGGGTCGAGATGGCGGCGAGGATGAGGTACGCGCGCTCGTAGTGCTGCCAGTGGCGGTTCGAGCCGCGCCACCCGAGGGCGAAGAACCCGTAGATGCGCTGGCGCCACTTGGTGAGGGACCGGTCGCGCAGCGTCGCCAGGTCGGGGATGAGGCCCGTGTACCAGAAGAGGAGCGACACCGTGAAGTACGTGCCCACCGCGAACACGTCCCAGAGCAGCGGCGACTTGAAGTTCGGCCACAGCGTCATCTGGTTCGGGATGGGGAACACGTAATAGAGCACCCACGGGCGCCCGACGTGGATGCCGGGGAAGATGAGCGCGCAGATGACCGCGAAGATGGTCATCGCCTCGGCGAAGCGGTTGATGGCGGTGCGCCACCGCTGCCGGAAGATGAAGAGGATGGCGCTGATGAGGGTGCCCGCGTGGCCGATGCCGACCCACCAGACGAAGTTCGTGATGTCCCACGCCCAGTAAACGGGCGAGGTGTTCCCCCAGACGCCGACGCCCCGGTAGAAGAGGTACGCGACGCACGTGGCGAAGACGCCGGTGAAGCTGAGGGCGATGAGGAAGCAGATCCACCAGCCGCGGGGCGCGCGGTTCTCGCTCACGCCCGCGATGTCGTTCGTGATGTCCCGCAGTCTGCTGCCGGGCTTGACGAGCGGCTCCTCGCCGAGCTCGCGAATGGGCTCCCAGTAAGCCATCAGACCATCTCCGGATTCGGGTTGCGGACCTTCCCGAGGTAGGTCGTGCGCGGGCGGGTGCCGATCTCGGCCAGCAGGCCGAAGCGACGGTCGGTCTTCGTCCAGCGCATGACGGCGGTGGGGTTCTTCTCGTCGTTCAGGTCACCGAAGACGATCGCGTCGGCGGGGCACGTCTGCTGGCAGGCCGTACGGATCTCGCCGTCCTTCAGCTCGCGGAGCTCGCGCTTGGCCTTGATCTTCGCCGACTGGATGCGCTGCACGCAGTAGGTGCACTTCTCCATGACGCCGCGGAAGCGCACCGTGACGTTGGGGTTCTGCTGCATCGCCAGCGTCTCGGGGAGACCGCCCGTCTCCTTCCACACCGAGTCGTTGTGCCAGTTGAGGTAGTTGAACCGGCGGACCTTGTAGGGGCAGTTGTTGCCGCAGTACCGCGTGCCGATGCAGCGGTTGTAGGCCATCTCGTTCAGCCCCTCGGGGCCGTGCGTCGTGGCGTTCACCGGGCAGACGTTCTCGCAGGGCGCCTCTTCGCAGTGGACGCACATGAGCGGCTCGAAGATGATCGCCGGCTCCTCTTCGGTCGCGCCGATCTCCGCGCGCTCGACGTAGTAGCGGTCGATACGGATCCAGTGCATCTCGCGGCCGCGCCACACCTCGCGCTTGCCCACGACGGGGACGTTGTTCTCCGACATGCACGCGACGACACAGGCGTTGCAACCCGTGCAGGAGCTCAAGTCGATGGTCATCCCCCACTGGTGACCCTTGCTGTAGTCGTTCTGGGTCCACAGCGGCAGGGCGCGGGGCGGCGGGGCCTCGAGCTCGGCGAAGTCAGGCTTCAGCTTGTACTCGGCGAGCGTCGCCTCGTGCGCGATTGGGCGGCCCTCGATGAAGTTGTGCTCCTGCGTCTGAGCGAAGAAGTACGGCTCGTCGCCCGTCTTCGTCACCGTCACGCCGGCCGCGAACCCGAGCGTGTCGGTCGTGCGCAGCGGGTACACGTCGAAGCCCTTGCCGTTGCCGATGCGCCCGGCCTTCGTCCGCCCCCATCCCAGCGTCAGCGCGACCGAGTGGTCGGCCTGGCCCGGGATGATCCACACGGCGGCGGTGATGGACCGCTCGCCCGCCGTGATCTTCACGACGTCCTTGTTCTCGACGCCGAGCTCCTTCGCGCTGGCCGGCGAGAGGATGGCGGCGTTGTCCCAGACGAGCTTCGTCACGCCGTCCGGCAGCTCTTGCAGCCACGTGTTGTTCGCGTAGCGGCCGTCGGCCATCTTGGCGCACGGGGCGAACGTCGCCTCGAACGTGCCCGTGCCGCGGGCCGGCGCCTTGCGGGCGTTGATGGCCGCCGTGACGCCCGTCGTCGAGATGGTGGGCGTCTTCATGGCCGGAGGCCGGCGGATGACGCCCATCGCGAGCGTACGGCTCCACTCGCGGTCGAGCTCGAACTCCTGGGCGCGCGTCGTGTTGCCCTGGGCGTCCTTGCAGGCCGCGTCGCCTCGCTCGTCGAACGGGGTGCAGTCGGTCAGGTTCTTGGAGGCGAGCAGCGCGTCCTTCGCGGTGGCGCGGACGGCGGCGTGCGCGTCCCGCTCCTTGGCGTTGGCCATCCACGCGAGCAGCTCGATGTCGCTGCGGCCGGCGTAGAGCGGCGCAATGAGCGGCTGCTGCACGGCGTACACGCCTTCGAGCGCCTGGGCGTCGCCCCACGACTCGTATTCGTGGGCGCGCGGGACGTGCCACGAGCACTTGTCGCTCGTCTCGTCGACGAAGAGCGACGCGTGCGCCGTGAACGGGACCTTGGCCAGCAGCGCCGGGAACCCGAGGTCGGCCGGCGCGTCGTACACCGGGTTGCCCCCGAGGATGACGAGGCCGTCGACCTTGCCCCCGGTGATGGCGTCGGTGAGGGCCTTGAGGTCGGTCGCCACGTCGAGCTCGTCCGGATCCGCGGGGGCGGTGAAGGTCACCACCGAGGGAACCGCGCCGATGGCGACGTGGATCTGATGCACGAGCGCGTGAACCTCGGGCGGCTGCCGAGAGCCGACGACGATGCACGCGCGGCCGCGGTTCTGCACGAGCTCCTTCGCGAGCACGGTCAGCCACTTCGGCGGCGCCTTGACGCCCACGCCGGCCTTGGCGGCCGCGACCATGACGTCGGCCAGCGGGACGCCGATCTTCGCCAGCTCGGCGGCGAGGGCGAACGCGTACGTCGCGATCTCGCTGGCCGGCATGCGCAGGCGATGGTCCGCCGAGTTGCCCGTGGTGGTCCGCGCGGGCTCCACCACGTAGAGCCGACTCATCGAGTCCCTCGACGAGCGCAGGCGTCGCCCCGCCGCGAACAGCTTGTTCGCCCGGACGTTGCCCGACTCGGTCTGGAGGAAGTCGCTGTCGAGCGAGAGGATGACCTTGGCCTTTTCGAACGAATAGAGCGTGTTGAGGGCCTCGCCGAACGCGAGCTTCGACCCCACGCGAGCATTGCTGTCGGAGACCGCCGTCCACGTGTGCACGCGGGCCTTCGGGAAGCGCTGCGCGAGGGCGGCGCGCATCCGGATCACCGTGGGGGAGATCGTCGGCGGCATCAACAGGCGAAGCTTCGCCCCCTGGTCCTTGTCGTAGGTCGCCAGGCGCGCGCCGAGATCCTTCTCGAACTCGTCCCAGCTCGCGGGGGCACCGGCCTTGCGCGGCCCGGTCGACCGCTCCGGATCGTAGAGCTCGAGGATGCTCGCCTGGGCGATGAGATCGGCCCCGCCGTAGCTCGACGGATGGGCGTCGTTGCCCTCGATCTTCGTCGGCCGCCCTTCGTGCGACTCCACCACCAGGCCGAGCGCGTCGCCCCGGCGCTGCATCACCGTCGTGTAGTGCGACGGGACGCCGGGGATCACATCCTCCGGCATGCGCGCGTAGGGGACGATTTTCTCGAGCGGCCGCCGGCAACCTTCGGCGCCCACGACCGCGAAGGTGGCCGCCATCGCGCCCAGCAGGCCGCGGCGCGACAGGAACATCGCCTCGTCGCTCGGCGGCGTGTCGACGTGTCCGCGCGGGAACTCCGGCGCGGCGTCGATGGCCGGCGGGAGCGCGGGATTCGGTGCTCGCTTCATCGGTGGCACCCCCAGCAGTTCTCCGGAGGATCCAGGCGGCGGGGAGTCTCCACCCGCCCTTCGTGCTTCCACTCCATGTTCGTCATCTGCGCGACCGGGCGAATGTGCTCGCTGTCGTTGCCCTCGTACGGGAGGTGCGTCGGGGAATCCTTGGCGTCGAGGCTGACCTGCTTGGCCTTCACGTCACGGTGACAGTCGAGGCACCAGCCCATGCTGAGGGGCTTCTCCATCCGCACCTGCTCCATCTGGTCGACGCGGCCGTGGCACTCGATGCAGCCGACACCCGCCGTCACGTGCACGCTGTGGTCGAAGTACACGTAGTCCGGCAGCTTGTGGATGCGCACCCACTCCATCGGCTTGCCGCTCGCCCAGCTGTCGCGGATGGGCTGGAGCATGGCCGAGTCGGTCTTCACGACCTGGTGGCAGTTCATGCACGTCTCGGTGGGCGGCACCATCGCGAGCGGCGCGCGCTCGACGTTCACGTGGCAGTACCGGCAGTCGAGCCCGAGCTCCCCCGCGTGAAGCCGGTGAGAGTAGGGAACGGGCTGGGCGGGCGAGTACCCGACCTGCGTGAACCAGGGCGAGAAGTAGTACCAGATGAGGAACGTCACGCCGATGAGACCGAGCGTGGCGCCCGCGCCCACGATCTGCGGCAGCTTGTTTAGGGATCGTGAGAAGATTTGCATTGTTGGCTGGTGGGATCGGGCCCCTGCGCGCACGCGATTCGAGGACCTAGCAACGCGCGCGCTTATACGAAATCGGGCCGTACGAGACAACGGGTTGTTTCGCGAAAGATCTGCGCGCTTTAGGAGCCGCCTCCGGCGAGCACCTCGCACCCCGCCCCTGCGCCGCGCCCGCGCCTCTCGGTAGGGGAAGCGAGGCGGCCTGGCAAGCTGCGTGGCGAGCGGCGGCTCCGGAGCGGTCTTAGGTTGGCGGCCATGGGGCTACCTCGATTGCGCCGTCGTCTCCCGTGGGCCCGGGCTTTTCTCCGCTTTTTCCGTGATCGGGACGCGCCCCTCCTGGGCAAGATGTTCGTCGCGGCGGCGGCGGTGTACGTGGTGATGCCACTCGATGCCATCCCCGACTTCGCGCCGGTCATCGGCTGGCTGGATGATCTGGGGGTGGCGACGATCGCGGCCTTCTACCTGTCGCGGGTGCTCCGCAAGTACAGGGCTGAGCCGGCGCTCGCGACGGCTTGAAGCTCAGCGGTGCAGGTAGACGAGCGTCGTCACGTTGTCCTGACCGCCGCGCGCGAGGGCGTGGTTGACGAGACGGCGGGCCACGCGCGCCGGCGTCGACGCGCCGGCTCCGACGCGCACGAGCGCCGCGACGTCGGCCGGCCTGGAGAAGTAGTTCCAGAACCCGTCCGAGCAGAGGACGATCCAGCACGGGCCCTCGAGCTCCCGCGCGCGGATGCCCGGCTGCACCTCGGCGAAGCGACGCGCCGTCCCCGCGGGGACCGCGTCGCCGCGATCCGCGGCCTCGAGCGGCCCGAGGCACCGCGTCAGCGCGTGCGAGAGGGGCGACGCCGCCGCCTCGGACTCGGACACCTCGCCGCGCCCGACCGCTTCGACGGCCCACGAGTGATCGTGCGTGAGCTGCTCCGCGCCGTCGTCCGAGATCCAGTAGGCGCGGCTGTCGCCGACCCAGCCCACGGTGAGCCGCTGCCGCCACACGAGGGCGACGACGATCGTGGTCCCGGGAGGACCCTCCGTGGCGAGGTCGACGGGCTGGGCGCACACGGCGGCGTGGGCGGCGCGGATCGCCTGAGCCACGGCGGCCTTGCCGGCCTCGAATGAGACGTCGCCCGCGCGAGCGGCCTGCGCGAGGGATTCGCACGCGGTCTTCGAGGCGACGGTGGATGCACGATCGGCGTGCGACGAGGACGACACGCCGTCGCACACGACGAGGACGGACCAACGCTCGCCGTCGGTCGTGCCGGTCGCGAAGGAGAGGGCGTCCTCGTTATGGGGTCGGCGCAAGCCCGGATCGCAGACGCCGGCGACGCGCAGCCCGTCGTCCGTGGGCGGGGCGAGGTCGAGCTCGACGGCGGCGATCTCGCGGCGGACGTCGCTGATGGAGTTGCCGGCGTCCCCGGGGATGGGGACGTGCGGGAGCAGCAGGCGGAAGGCGCGCGAGGGTCCGTCGAGGGCGGGGGTGGGGACGAAGGTGGGGCCGACGGCCTCGATGACGGCGCGGGCGTCGAGACGCTCGCCGTGTCCGAGCTTCCGGGGAACGCGCACGCGGGAGAGCTTGATGGACCCGTCGGGGCGCACGTGGACGTCGTCGCGCTGGGGCTCCCACGCGAAGCCGATCTTTTCGACGACCTGCGCGGCGTCGACGACGGCGCGCACGACGCCGACGGCGGTGGCGAGCGTGAGGCCGGGGCCGACTTCGGACAGGGGGCGGGCATCGGCGGGCGGGGCGGCCATGGCGAGGTAGGAGCCGTGGATGTCGTCGACGCCGCACTCGGCGACGCGGGGGAAGGGTCCGGTGGTGCCGATGCGCTCGAGGAGGTCGGCCTCGCGCTCGATGAGGCCGGGCTCGCCGAGGACGACGCGCAGGGTGGCGCCGCCGGCCGAGCGGACGAGGTATTCGTCGCCGCCGGGAGACGAGACGACGACGCCGCCGGCGAGGGGCGCGCCGACGGGGACGAGCGGCGGGGTGGGACGGCTGGAGAGGGCGCGGCGGCCGCACGAGGAGCAGAAGCCGTCGGGCTCGACGTTGCCCTGTTCGCACAGGGGGCAGCGCGCGCCGACGCCCGGTGGTCGCGAGGACGCGGCGGGAGAGGTGGCGTCGACGAGCAGGGCGCCGTCCGCCTCGCAGAGGCGAGCGTCCGAGGCATAGCTCGCGCCGCAGGTGGGGCAGCGTCTCATTGGACCCCATGGTAGACGAGGCGCATGGGGTTCGTCCTTCGTCCGATTCGACCGGAGGACGATGGGGCGGTGGCGCGGGTCATCCGGGCGGTCATGCCGGAGTACGGGGCGCGGGGTCCGGGCTTCGCCATCGAGGACGCCGAGGTGGACGCGATGTCGGCGGCGTATGCGGGGCCGCGCGCAGCGTATTTCGTGCTCGAAGTGGGCGGGGCGGTGGTGGGGGGCGGCGGGATGGGCCCGCTGTGGGGCGGCGACGAGGGGACGTGCGAGCTGCGCAAGATGTACTTCCTGCCGGCGGCGCGGGGGCTCGGCGCGGGGCGGGAGCTCCTGGGGCGGTGCATCGAGGAGGCGCGGGGGCGGGGATACCGGCGCATGTACCTGGAGACGCTGACGGGCATGGACGCGGCGCAGCGGCTGTACGAGCGATTCGGGTTCACGCGCCTCGGGGCCCCGCTGGGGGCGACCGGGCACCACGGCTGCGACCGGTGGTATGCGCTGGACCTCCTCTTGGACGCGGGCGTGCGTCAAACTGGAATCAGGTGAACCTCGCCCGCGCTCCACCGTGCCAGCACGCCGTCATCACGCCGCACCAGGAGCCGCCCTTCGTCGTCGATCCCGCTCGCCATCCCCTGGTCCCCCGCGTCGCTGCCCACCCGCTGCCCCCGCAGCGCGTCCGCCGCCTCCAGTCGCGCCCGCAGAAGCCCGAGCCCCCGCGCCACGACGACGTGCAGATCCCGGTCGAGGCATCCCAGCACGTCCGCGAGAACCATCGCGCGGTCAGGCACCATCGACGAAGCCAGCGCAAGAGAAGTCGCCCGCTCCCGCAGCTCCTCCGGGAAGTCCCGCGCGTGCACGTTGATGCCCACCCCGATGACCACCGCCTGCACCCGCGAGCCCGCCGTGATCGCCTCCACCAGCACACCGGCGATCTTCTTCCCGTCGATGAGCACGTCGTTCGGCCACTTGATCCTCGGCGCCGCCTCCGGTGCCGCCAACGCCAGCGCGTCCCTCACCGCGAGCCCCGCCGCCAGCGCGATCGGCGGAAGGCGCGACGGAGGACACGTCACCCGGACCAGCACCGAGAAGAGCAAGTTCTCCCCCCGTGGCGACTCCCACACGCGACCCTGCCGCCCGCGGCCCGCCGTCTGCTCCTCCGCCACCCAGGTCGAGCCGCTCGGCGCGCCGTCCTTCGCCGCGTGCTTCGCCTCGTCGTTGGTCGACGTCGTCGACGCCAGCAGATGCATCGGCACCCCCAGCGACGAGCCCCGCTCCGCCACCCGCTCCGGCGCCTTCTCCAGATCCGGTGCCACCCCGCGACGGAGCATCATCGGAGACGGCTCCTCCCTCGCCTCACTCGAAGTCGAGACCCACGTCGGCCGCCTGCACCGAGTGCGTCAGCGCGCCCACGCTGATCGCGTCGACCCCGGCGCGCGACAGCTCCGCGACCCGCGCCAGCGTGATCCCGCCCGAAGCCTCCAGCAGCGCCTTGCCCCGTGCCCGCGCGCGCTTCACCGCCTCGAGCACCGTCGCCGTCGACATGTTGTCGAGCAGCACGATGTCCGCGCCCGCCGCCAGCGCCTCGTCGAGCTGCTCCAGCGTGTCCACCTCGCACTCGATCTTCGCCGTGTGCGGCGCCGCCGCGCGCGCCCGCTCGATCGCCGGACGCACGCCCCCGCACGCGGCCACGTGGTTGTCCTTGATGAGCACCGCCGCGCCCAGGTCGTCGCGGTGATTGTGCGCGCCCCCCACGCGCACCGCGTAGCGCTCCAGCGCCCGCAGCCCCGGCGTCGTCTTCCGCGTGTCCGTGATGCGCGTCGTGCATCCGGCCGGCACCGCGTCGGCGTACGTCCTCGCCTGCGTCGCGACTCCGCACATCCGCTGCACCAGGTTCATCGCGACGCGCTCGCCCATCAGGATGGCGCGGGCCCGCCCACGCACCGTCCACAGACGCGTCCCGGCCTCGACGCGCGCGCCCTCCTCCACGTGCGTCTCCACGGCGAGCGACGCGTCGACCGCCGCGAAGACCCGCGCGAAGACCGGCCCTCCGCACGCGACCATCGGCTTGCGGGCCACCGCGTGCGCCACCGCCTGCGCCTCGGCCGCGACGCACGCCTCGGTCGTGAGATCGCCCGACGCGAGATCCTCCTCGAGCGCCGTCGCGATGATGCGATCCATCGCCACCCGCGGAAGCTCGAAGCGCGTCATGCCTTCACGTCCCCCGACGGCAGCGCCTTCGCGTCCGCCGGCGGCAGCGCCTTCAGCGGCGGCGTGAACCGATCGAGGAAGAACCGCGTCAGGTTCGGCAAGTGGCGGGACACGCCGTACGTCGCCGGGTAGATGATGCGCGCCCGGCCCGACGCGACGCCGTTCGCGATCTTGCGCGCCAGCACGTCCGCCTCGCCCACCGGCGTGAAGAGCTTCATCATCGCCGTCTCCACGTAGGCCGCGCGACCCGTCGCCTCCATCGCCGTCCGCACGGGGCCCGGGTAGACCGTCATCACCCCCACGCCGGTGCCGCGCAGCTCGCCCCGGAGCGACTCGGACGCCGCGCCGAGCGCCGCCTTCGACGCGTTGTAGTAGAACATGCCCGGCGTCGGCGCGATCGCAGCCATCGACGCGATGTTCACGAGCGTCCCGCGCCCGCGCGCCAGCATCCCCGGGAGCACGTGCTTCACGAGGCGCATCGGCGTCAGCACGTTGAGCCGCAGCATCCGCTCGGACTCCTCGACCGACACGTCGACCGTGCGACCGACGATCTGCACGCCCGCGTTGTTCACGAAGACGTCGATGTCCCCCAGCGCCTTCGCCGCGGCGTCGACCCAGTCGCAGGCGCGCTCGTGCAGCGTGAGATCGGCCTCGACGACGCGGCAGCGATCGGCGTGCCCTTCGGCGAGCTCCTCGAGCTTGCCGCGGCGGCGAGCCACCAGCGTCAGCGACGCCCCCCGACCGAGGTACTCGCGGGCGAGCGCCTCGCCGATGCCGCTGGATGCTCCCGTGATGACGACGTGCACGCCGCAGAGCGTAGTGCATCCCGGTCGATGTGGCCTCAAGTTGCTGTCATCCTGAAGCGAAGCGAAGGACCCCACTCCCGTGGGGTCCCTCGGCTTTGCCTCGGGGTGACAGCAGTACGCCCGACGACAGCAGGGACGCCCTACCAGCGTTCCGTCCGCCAGCCACGGCTTCGGGCGATCCGGGCGAGGCGCGGGTCCGGGTTGACGGCGACGGGCGTGCGGACGGCCTCGAGCAGCGGCAGATCGGTGTACGAGTCGCTGTAGAAGGTGGCCTCGTCGAGGCGGAACCCGAGGCGTCCGGCGAAGTCACGCGCGCGCGACAGCTTGCCGTCGCCGTAGCAGAGAGGCTCGACGAGGCGCCCCGTGAAGCGGCGGTCGGGCCCGAGCTCGAGCTCGCTCGTCACGATGTGCTCGATGCCGAGGTGCTCGGCGAGCGGGCGGGTCATGTACGGCGTCGCGCCGGTGACGATCGCCACGACCTCGCCTCGCGCGCGGTGGTCCGCGACCGCCCTTCGCCCCGCGTCGCACACGAGCGCCACGACGTCGCGCCGGAAGAGCTCCGCGCACCGCAGCTCGAGGGCGCTCTCGGGCATCCCTTCGAAGCCGCGCAGCGCGCGCGCCGCGACCGCGGGACCGTCGATGACCCCGAGCGTGTACTGCGCGACCCACCAGAAGACGCGCGCCGAGTCCCGCCAGGTGGCCTCGCCGAGCGAGCGCACGTAGCGCACGTAGAGCGACGCCGTCTCCTTGCGGACGAGCGTGCGGTCCATGTCGAAGAGCGCGGCGGCCACGGTTGTCCTCGGACCTCAATACATGCCGTAACCGCGGCCAAGCGCCTGCGAATACACGTTGCACAGCATGTGAAAGGTGAGCGACGACCCGATGCCCCCGGTGCGCGCCCGTAGCCAACCGAACAGCAGCGCCGGGAAGAAGACGGCGAGGCGCGTGGCGAGTGGGACCGTGGCGACATGCCCGATGGCGAAGATGGCCGCGGTGACGAGCCAGCCGGGCCCGAGCGTGGCGCCGAGGAGCCGCCAGCGCGGCGCCCACGCGTCGTCGAGGCGGGACTGCAAGTAGCCGCGGTAAAAGGCCTCCTCGGGGAGCGCGATGACGAAGAGCTGGCCGAGCACCTCGTTCGCTGCGTCGGCGGGCTTCATCGACAGCGAGAAGTGCAGGCGCGGCATGAGGTGCAGCCACCACGCACGCCAGCCGAAGAAGAACGGGACCGCGATGATCGCCATGAGCCCGAAGGCCCAGGCGCACGCGACCGCCCCGTCGCGCACGACCTCGGCCGCGTGGAGCTTGCCCGGGATGACCAGGCCGCCGAGCGCGAGGCCGCAGCGTCGCACGTGCTCGTCGTCCCTCCGCCAGACCAGCGCCCAGGTCACCGCGAGGAAGACGAAGCCGACGAGCGTCGTGTGCCACTTCTCCGGCAGCGCGACCGCAATGCCGGCGACCGCGAGCGTCACGTCCGAGGAGACCCACAGCGCTTCGCGCAGCGGGGAAGCCTGCATCAGTTCCGGCACTGGAGCCGAGCGACGAAGCTCTCGGTGTGCCCGGCTTCGACGTCGAGCCACGTCACGTACCACTCACCCCGCGCGCGCCCCGGCGCGATCCACGGCCGCGGCTCGTCCCCCGTGACCTTCGCGAAGGTGCTCGTCGTGCCGACGCCGTCGCGCGAGACGGCGGCGATGCGCACGCGGCCCGACTCGTAGTAGGCGACCTCGGCGAGCCCATCGCCCGACACGGCCACCGCCGGATGGCCGCCGCGAGGGGCGAAGCGCTTGCGCCAGAGCATCGTGCCCTTCGCGGGATCGAGGAGCGCCGCCTGCGCGCCCTTCTCGATCTCGTGCCACACGAGCAGGCAGATGTCCTTCGTGCAGGCGATGTTGGGATAGTCGCCCCCGACCTTGTCCTCGTTCGACGCGGTGACCTCGCCGATCTGCCGGCTGGTCTTGGCGGTCCCCTGAAGCCCGGTCGTGAGGTCGGGCGACGTGAGCGGCACTCGCATGCGCTCGATGATGTGCTGCTTGTCCTGCTCGAGCGCGTACGCGACGAAGAGGTTCGTCCCCGACACCGCGATGCTCGGGGCGCTCACGCGCGGGGACTTGCCCTTGTCCCCCTCGTAGTCGGTCGCCCGGAGCTCGCCGCCCATCGGCTTGAGGTCGGCGTCGATGTGCCGGAGGAAGATGTCGTCCCCCTCCTTGTCCGGGCTCTGCTGCCACACCAGCCAGAACGTCCCGTCCGGGGCGCGATCCATCGCCGGCCAGAAGAGACCGGGCTTCGACGCGCCGACGACGCTGCTCATCCCGCCGATGCGTCCGTCGCCGTCGAGCCAGCGAACGCGGACCCCCGGCTCGCGGCCGCCCTTGTCCCAGAAGAGGAGGAGGACGCGGTCGTCGACCGTGGTGAGCTCGGGCCGCATGGCGTAGTCGGCCTCGGGGGTCAGATCACGCGGGCGCGAGGTGGGGCGGCCCGCGGGATCGAGGAGCACGGAGTAGACGTGGTCATGCCCGGGCTGCTCGTGGTCGTCGGTCCACGCGACGACGGCGCCCTTGGACGTCACCGCGACGGCGGGGCGGCCGAGGTTGCCGCCGTAGCCGAGGCGTGGGTGCGAGAACGCGACCATCTTGCAGGGCCCGGTGGTCGCCGCGCCGAGCTTGACCTGATCGAGGAACGACTTGGCGACCGCGCCGGCGCCCGCGTCGGACGCCTCTTTGAACTTGCGGAGCGCGCCGTCGGCGTCACCCCCCGTGAGGAGCTGCTGGCCCTCCTCGATGGTACTCATCCACTTCGGGAGCTCGGGCGGCGGCGGGGTGACCACCGCGGAGTCGGCCGTCGAGGCGGAGGGGTGCGGGGGCGTCACCGCGACGCTGCTGGTCGGCGCGGGCACGGCGCCCGCGGGATGGATCACCTTCGCGTAGACGAACCAGCCGGCGGCCGCGACCCCCGCGAGCACGAGGGCCGACACCCCGGCGCGCGCGAAACCGCGCCCCCCCGTTCGCGCCTGCGAAGGCGGCGGGCCCTCGGGGGCGGCCGTCGGCGGCAGATCGGTCGCGCTGAGGGCGGGGTCGCGGCCCGCGAGCAGGAGGTCGATCGGCTCGCTCCCCTCGACCTTCACCGTGTCGTCCGCCGGGAAGCCCGCGGCGCCGCCCCGTTCCTGCAGGTTCGCGATGGATTCGGGGCTCTGCGAGAGCGCGTCGAGCTCCATCTGGCTGGGCGTGCCCGCGTTGGCCAGGGAGATGTGCGCCCCGAGCGCCTTGGCGAGATCCTCCGCGAGCTCCTTCGCGGTCTGGAATCGCTTGTCCGGATCGCGGTCGAGCGCCTTGCGGAACCAGACGTCGAACGTCGACGGAAGGTCGAGGCGCAGGCGGCTCGGCACCGGGAGCTGCGCCGCGGCGATGGCCGCGAACGTCATCGCGACCCCCTGGTCGGTGTTCCAGACGGGTCGGCCGGTGAGGCACTCGAACGTCATGCAGCCGAGCGCCCAGAGGTCGGCGCGGTGGTCGACGCTCCCCTGCCCCCGCACCTGCTCCGGCGACATGTACGCAGGCGTGCCGAACACCGCGCCCTCGCGCGTGAGCCGCGCGGTCTTCTCGTCGGTCTTCACCGGCGAGTAGAACTTGGCGAGGCCAAAATCGAGGATCTTCGCGATCTCGTCGCCGTCCTCCCCCTTGCAGAGGTGGATGTTCTCGGGCTTGAGGTCGCGGTGGACGATGTTCGCCCCGTGGGCCTTCATGAGGCCCTTGGCCACCTGCCCGATGATGCGGACCGTGGACAGCGCGTCGATGAGCCGGACGCGCGCCATGCGGTCGTACAGCGACTCCCCTTCCAGCAGCTCCATCGCGATGAAGGGCCGCCCGTCCTCGAGGCGCCCCGAGTCGTAGACCTCGACGATGTAAGGGCTCTTCACGCTGGCCGCAGCCCGCGCCTCGCGGAAGAACCGCTCGATGACGATGGCGGAGTTCGCGAGCTCTGCGGCCAGGACCTTGACGGCGAGCTTCTTGCCGATGGTGAGGTTCTCCGCCTCGTAGACGGCGGCCATGCCCCCACGCCCAAGCTCCGAGATGACCCGGTACTTGCCGACGAGCAAGGTACCGATGCCTATCTTGGTCTCTGGTTGGACGGCGGCCATGAATGAAGGAGCGGAGCCCTCGGGCTAAGAACTTACAGGCTTCGGGCTTCAGGCTCCACCCTCCCGTGCGGACGACCGCCTCTCCGTGCGTCTGTTACGCTCTCGATGGGTGAGCCAGGACGACGACGCCCGCGAACGCCTCGCCGTGGTGGGCGAAATCGCGGCCGAGGTCGCCCACGAGCTCCGCAACGTGCTCCAGGTGATCTCCGCGAGCGCGTACGTGGCGCGACAGGAGGCGACCCGGGGCGACGCCCCTGCGACCTTGCCGCACGTCGCCAAGATCGAGAAGAACGCACGGATCGCCCACAACATCGTCGACGATCTCATGGCCCTCGCGCGCGGCGAGATGCTCCACTCGGAGCCCGTCCTGCTCGCCGAGGTGGTCGTCGCCTCCCGGGATGACCTCGCGCCCGACGCGGCGCGCTGGGACGATGCGCTCCAGCCGCACGATCTGCGGGTCCGGGCGCATCCCGGGCTGCTCGTCCGGCTCTTGCACGCGCTGTACGACAACGCCATCAAGGCCTCCGCCCCGAGGGCGCCGACCATCGCGACCCGGGCGCGCGCCCGGGACGGGCGGGTGGTCATCGACGTGGCGGACGACGGCCCCGGGGTGCCGCCGGGCATCGCGGAGCGCGTCTTCGAGCCGTTGGTGACCGCGCGTCCGGGCGGGACGGGCCTCGGCCTCGCGCTGGCCCGGCGCATCGCCGCGGCGCACGGCGGGTCGATCGTGCTGCTTCCGGAGCCGGGGGGCGCCACGTTCCGCCTCGATCTGCCGGGCGTGTGAGCGGCATGAGCTCGGCCGATCCTGACAGCTCGTTGTCAGGTACCCCCCCTGCGCGATGGAGCGATCGGAGGCATAGTGGCCTCCCCCATGCTGCCGATCCGCCTGCGCGGCGCCCGTACGCACAACCTCCGCAACGTCGACCTCGAGCTTGCTCCCGGGCAGCTCGTGGCCGTGACGGGGCCCAGCGGATCGGGCAAGTCCTCGCTCGCGCTAGACACTCTCTACGCGGAAGGACAGCGCCGCTTCGTCGAGAGCTTCAGCCCGTACGCCCGGCAGTTCCTCGAGCGGCTCGAGCGGCCGCCCATGGACGAGCTGGCGCCCATCGCCGCCACCGTCGCGGTCGACCGGCGCGCCCCGGTCAAGTCGAGCCGTTCGACGCTGGCCACGATGGCCGACCTCGAGCCGTACCTGGCGGCGCTCTTCGGGTGCGAGGCGACGCCGAGGTGCCCGGACTGCGACCTCGAGGCGGTCGACACGACGCCACGCGATGCGGCGGCGCGCCTGGCCGACTCCCTCGACGGCGGCCGCGCGCTCGTGACCTACCCCGTCCTCGTCGACGACGCCGAGCAGTTCCTCGAGCTCCGCGAGACGCTCGCGAAAGACGGCTACCGGCGGCTCGTCGTCGCGGGCGCGGTGCGAGAGATCGACGAGGTCCGCCCCAGCGAGGCGACCGGGCCGGGCGTGCGCCTCGAGGTCGTCGTCGACCGGGTCGGCGTGAGCGCGCGCGACGCGAGGCGCCTGCAAGAGGCCATCGAGGCGGCGTGGTCGCGGAGTGGCGGCCGCGCCGAGCTTCGCGCCGAGAGCGGCGCGCACGTGACGGTCGCCCGCGGCCTCGTGTGCCCGAAGTGCGCGCGGGCCTTCGACCCCCCGCGCCCCGGCCTCTTCTCGTACAACTCGCCCTTCGGCGCCTGCGAGCCGTGCCGCGGCTTCGGCCGCATCATCGCCATCGACTGGGACAAGGTGATCCCGGATCCGCGGCGGACGCTCGGCGGCGGCGCGATCAAGCCGTGGAGCGGCCCGAGCACGACCTGGGAGCGCGGCGTCCTCGAGAAGTTCTGCAAGAAGACGCGCATCCCGCTCGAGGTCCCGTGGGAGAAGCTGCAGCGGGCGCAGCGCGAGGCCATCCTGGCGGGAGAAGGCAGCTGGCACGCGGGCAAGTTCCCCGGGGTGCGCGCCTGGTTCGAGTGGCTCGAGACGCGCACCTACAAGATGCACGTCCGCGTGCTCCTCTCGCGTTACCGGCAGTACGCCGTGTGCGCGGCGTGCCAGGGATCGCGGCTCAACAAGACGGCCCTCGCCTATCGGGTCGCGCGGCTCGATCTCGGCGGATGGCACGCGCTGACCGTCGGCGACGCGCTCGAGCGGACCCGGACGCTGGTGACGCGCAACCCGCAGGGCAAGCGCGTGAAAGAGCAGCTCGCGTCGCGGCTCGGGTTCCTCGACGAGGTCGGCCTCGGCTACCTCACGCTCGACCGGCAGGCCCGCACGCTCTCCGGCGGAGAAGCTCAGAGGGCGGGGCTGACGACGGCCCTCGGCGCCGCGCTGACGGGCACGCTCTTCGTGCTCGACGAGCCCACGGTCGGCCTCCACGCGACCGACGTGCCCGCGCTGGCGCACGTGATGAAGGAGCTGGCCCGCGCAGGGAACACCGTCATGGTCGTCGAGCACGAGCCGGCGATCGTGCGCGCGTGCGAGCGCGTGCTCGAGATGGGACCCGGAGCTGGGCCGCACGGCGGGCGCATCCTCTTCGACGGGACCCCGGGGGAGCTCGCGAAGCGCAAGGATCTGCCCACGGGCAGGGCCTGGGCGGCGTCACAGGATGCGCCGGGGGCGCGGCGCGTGGCGAGGGGCTGGCTGCGGCTGCGCGGGGCGCGCGAGCACAACCTGAGGAGCGTCGACGCCGACGTCCCGCTCGGCGTCGTGTGCGCCGTGACGGGGCCGAGCGGCTCGGGCAAGTCGACGCTGGCCCACGACGTCCTCTACCGCGCGACGGCGCGCGCCCTCGGGGATCTCTCGGTCGACAAGGCGGGCGCCCACGACACGCTCGAGGGCATCTCGGCCCTCTCGCGCGCCGTGCTCGTCGATCAGTCCCCCCTCGGACGCACCGCGCGCGGCAACCCGGCCACGTACGTCAAGGCGTGGGACCGCGTGCGTGCGCGCTTCGCGGCCGAGCCGGAGGCGGCGCGACGCGGGCTGACGGCGGCGCACTTCTCGTTCAACGTTCCGGCCGGACGATGCGAAGAGTGCTCGGGCGAGGGCTACGAGACGGTCGAGATGCAGTTCCTCGCGGACGTGCAGCTCCTCTGCCCGGTGTGCCAGGGCAAGCGCTTCAAGCCGGAGGTGCTCGCCGTCAAGCACGGCGGAAAGAGCATTTCCGACGTGCTCGACATGAGCATCGAGGAGACCCTCGCCGCCTTCGACCCCACCGACGCCCGGGACTACGTCCTTCGCCGCTCGCTCGATCCCATCGTGAAGGTGGGGCTCGGGTACCTCTCGCTGGGTCAGCCCCTGTCGACGCTCTCGGGCGGCGAGGCGCAGCGGCTCAAGCTGGCGCGCGCGCTGAGCGAGCAGGCGAACGGGACGCTCTTCGTCGTCGACGAGCCCAGCGCGGGGCTCCACGCGGAGGACGCGGCGTACGTCGTGCGCGCGCTGCACAGCCTCGTCGACGAGGGGGCGAGCGTCGTCGTCGTCGAGCACGATCTCGACGTCATCCGCGCGTGCGACTGGGTCATCGATCTCGGCCCCGGAGGCGGGCCCCACGGCGGCGCACGGGTGGCCGTGGGGACGCCGGAGGACGTCGCCGCGACGGACACGCGCACGGGCATCGCGCTTCGCGACTTCGCGTCGAAAAAGGCCGACCGCGTGCCTGCGAGAGTCTCGCAGCGGCCACCGGTCCTCCCGGCCATCGCGGTGTCGCACGCACGCGAGCACAACCTCAAGGAGGTGAGCTGCGCGATCCCCCACGGCCAGGTGTGCGTCGTCACGGGGCCGAGCGGCTCGGGAAAGTCGTCCCTCGCGTTCGACGTCGTCTTCGCGGAAGGGCAGCGGCGCTTCATGGAGACCCTCACCCCGTACGCGCGGCAGTTCCTCCCCACGCTGCCGCGCCCGGACGTCGACTCGGTCACCGGCGTTCCGCCGTCCATCGCGCTCGAGCAGCGCACGTCGCGCGGCGGGGCAAACTCCACGGTAGCCACGGTGACCGAGGTCGCGCACTACCTGCGCCTCCTCTACGCGAAGGTCGGCGAGCTTCACTGCCCCGCCTGCGACACGGTCGTCGCGCCGATGAGCGCCGACGCCCTCTTCGAGCGCCTCGCGCGGTCGCGCAGTGCCGCGCCGACGACCGTTTACGCGCCGGCCGTCCGAGCGCGGAAGGGCACGTACCTCGATCTCTTCACCGCGGCCTCGCGCGCCGGGGTGACGGCCGCCCGGGTCGACGGGAAGATCGTCTCGGTCGACCCGCCGCCGAAGCTCGTCAAGACGAAGGAGCACACGATCGACCTCATCGCGTATTTCGGCAGGCTCGGGTCGCTCGACCGGCCGACGTTCGACCGCGCGCTCGCCTGGGGAGCCGGTGCGCTGCGCGTCGCCGAGGGTCCGCCGAGCGCGAAGACCAGCACCGCCGAGCAGCTCCTGTCGACGGCGCGCGCGTGCCCCGCGTGCGGCACGGGCGTGCCCGAGCTCGATCCGCGATGGTTCTCGTTCAACACGAAGCAGGGTCGCTGCGGCGACTGCGAGGGGACGGGCATCGAGGGCGGGCCCGAGGCGCTCGAGTACGAGGGACCGTACGACGTCTGCTCGACGTGCCACGGCACGCGCCTCGCCGCCCTGCCGAGAGGCGTACGGCTGCACGGGTCGACGTACGCGGATACGACGTCGCGCTCCGTCTCGAGCGCCCTCGAGCTCGCGCGCCGGTGGCGCTTCACGGGGAGCGACGCCGAGATCGCCAGGGCGCCCCACGCGGAGCTCGTTCGCCGCCTCGCCTTCGTCGAGGAGGTCGGCCTCGGCTACCTCGCGCTCGACCGCCCGGCGTCCACGCTCTCGGGCGGCGAGATGCAGCGCCTGCGCCTCAGCGCGCAGCTCGGCAGCGGCCTCACGGGCGCCCTCTACGTGCTCGACGAGCCGACCATCGGACTGCACCCGCGCGACACGCAGCGCCTGCTGCGCAACCTCCGCAGCCTCGCCGACATGGGCTCGACGGTGCTGGTCGTCGAGCACGACGCGGAGACCATCCGCGCGGCCGACCACGTCATCGATCTCGGTCCGGCCGGCGGGCGCAACGGGGGCCACGTCGTCGCCGAAGGGCCGGCCGCCCGCGTGCTCTCGGATCCCCGCTCGCCGACCGCGCGCGCGCTGAAGGAGAGCGCCCGCGTCGAGCGCCCGAAGCGCCCCATGGCCGACGCGTGGATCGAGCTCGGCGGAGCGCGCGCGCACAACCTGCACGACGTGACGTTCCGGGTCCCGGTGGGCCGCTTGTGCGTCGTCGCCGGCGTGAGCGGCTCGGGCAAGTCGACGCTCGTGCGCCAGGTGTTCTACCCGGCGCTGCGCCGCGCGCTGAAGCTCGTCGCGCCGCAGCCGGGCGCCTACGCGTCCATCAAGGGCACGAAGGCGGTGAAGCGCGCGCTGGCCGTCGACCAGTCGCCCATCGGGCGAACGCCGCGCAGCGTGCCGGCCACGTTCCTCGGGGTGTGGGACGAGATGCGGAAGCTCTTCGCGTCGCTGCCCGAGGCCAAGACGCGGGGCTACACGCCGGCGCGGTTCTCGTTCAACAGCGGCAGCGGCGGGGGCCGGTGCCCGGCTTGCGATGGACAGGGGACCATCGTGGCGGAGATGCCCTTCCTGCCCGACGTCGTGGCTCCGTGCGAGGCCTGCGGCGGGTCGCGTTTCGAGCCATCGACGCTCGAGGTGCGCTACGCGGGTCTCTCCATCGGCGACGTGCTCCACCTGCCCGCCGAGGACGCGGCGCAGCTCTTCGTGAACCACCGCCGCATCGCCCGCCCGCTGGCCACGATGACCGATCTCGGCGTCGGCTACGTGCAGATCGGGCAAGGGTCGAACACCTTGTCGGGGGGGGAAGCGCAGCGGCTCAAGCTCGCGGCGGAGCTGACCGCGGGCGCCGCCCACGAGCCGACGGTGTACGTGCTCGACGAGCCGACGACGGGCCTGCACCTTTCGGACGTGCGCCGCTTGCTCGGCGTGCTCGAGCGGCTCGTCGAGCGGGGCGATACGCTGGTCGTCATCGAGCACCATCCCGACGTCATCGCCTGCGCCGACTGGGTGGTCGAGCTCGGGCCCGAGGCGGGCGAAGACGGCGGCCGCATCGTCTTCGAGGGCGAGCCGAAGAAGCTCTCGCGCGCGAAGACGGCGACGGGCCGCTACCTCGCGAGCGAGGCGGCGCTTCCCGCCGTCGTCCTCGCCGCCGACGGCTCCACGAGCTGATCAGGGCGCGCTCGCCTTGTACGCGGGCCACGCTGCCTTCACGGCGTCGGCGTAGGGCTGAAGCTGCGTGTAGTCGTCGGTCCACGACGTGTACATCACGCCGATGAGCCCCTTGATCCCCATGGCGGCGGTCATCTCCGTCGTGCCCGCCGTCATCCCGTCGCCGGAGTCGTAGTAGCCGGCGATGATCTGCTGGAAGCCGTGCGGCTGCGGCGGCGTGACCGAGGTGTCCGTCCCCGAGAAGAACTTCAGCGACTGGGCGAGGCTGCCGAGGTTCCAGTTCATGATGATCGACCCCGGCGGGAGCCCGGTCCACGAGCCGGTGAGATCGCCCTCGACGTCGTAATAGTTCGCGACGGCGTTGTGGTACGGGCTGAACATGTCGTCCCAGAAGTAGAACGTGGTGCCGCCCCCCCACACGCTCTGCAGCGTCGATACCGTCTGCCCGACGTTCCATGCGAGGAGCTGCCCGCCGGTCATGTTCTTCGACTGGCAGAGCGCGCACGAGTCGCCTTGCCGCATCTCGTCGTAGCCGAGGAAGACGCCGGCGCCCGGCGGGAACACCTTCGCAAGCACGACCGCGTTGTCGTGGTTCCACGTCTGCTCGGCCGGCTCGCTCAGGCAAGAGCTCACCTCCCAGCCGATCTGCGGCACCACGGTGTAGTAGTCCATGGAGACCTTCTGCCCCGCCTGCAGCTTGCTCCCCGCGGGCACGCCGACCGTCGGCGGCGCGTGCCACGGATCGTAGTTGCCCGGGCTCGCGGCGAGCGCGGGATCGACCACGGGGCCATAGTCGGTGCCCTCGGTGTAGGTCGTGCTCGTCGTGTCGTAGACCTTCAGCGGCGTGCCGTCTCGGCGGAGCACGTTGACGAGCGCCGTCTCCTCCACCATGACGTCGTCGATCCACACAGTCCCCGAGAAGCCGCCCCAGATCCCGAGGTAGAGCGTCACCTTGGTGCTCTCGCGGCTGTTGAACGAGTAATCGAAGACGGTCCACGATTGGGTCGACCCCGTGGTGGTGGGGCTCTCGGCCATGCGTGTCAGCGTGACGTTCTGCTGCGTCGTGAAGTCGAGCACCTCGGCGTTCAACGTGTTGCCCGAGAAGCCCGCGGTCTGGAACCAGAGCTGCACGTGGTAGAGGCGCCACGGCGTCACGTCGATGGCCTGCGTGAAGCGGGCGTTGTCGGACGCGTTCGGGTCGCCCGTGATCTTGCCGGAGCTCGTGCCGGTGTGCGCGACCGTGGTGTCCACGCTGGTGCGCGCGTCGCCGGTGCCGAACCACGTCGTCATGCCGCTCTCGAACCCGCCGTTGACGATCGGCGGCAGCGTGTTCACGGGCTGGAGCACGTTGCCGCTGCTCCCGGCGGTGACCACGAACTGCCCGCCGACGACCTTCGCCCCTTCCGCCTGGTTGGGGTCTGCCTGCAGCATGTCGTTCGAGTAGCCGTAGGGGGCCCCCGCGGCGAGCGCGGTCATCCCCTTGCCCTTGGCGTACTGCACCACGGTCGCGAGGTTCGTCGTGTCCCATCCGGGGCGATTGGCGAACGTGAGGCTCGAGTCCCAGAAGACGAGGCCGGTGTAGCCGGCGGCGACCGCCTGGTCGACGAGCTGCTCGCTGTGGGCCGGCTCGGTCGTGCTCGTGGGCGAGAGATAGCTGTGGTGCCAGTACCAGAGCTGGGGCTGGTCGGGCGTCGGGGGCAGGGGCGCCCACGCGTCCGCGGCGGCATCGCTCGCGCCTGCGCCGTCACCGCCGGTGGTCGCGTCCCCTCCGCCGCTGCTGCCCGAGCCCGAGCCGGAGCCGCCATCGGTCGCCCCCTTGGTCGAGGCGTCGCCGGTCGGCCCTGCGCCGGGCGAGCCTCCACCGCCGCATGCCACTCCCAGCGCGAGCGCCACGCCCCACGCGAGCCTGGATGCTCTGGTCATCACGACACCTCCTCGCCGATGAATATGCGCCATGGCAGCAAATTGTTCATCTGAAACGCCCGGGCGAGCCGGAAGGGAGACGGGCGGAAGGGTCGTGCGCGTCGAGCTATGCTCCCGGACCATGAGCAGCGACCCCCGCACCCTCGTCGTCGACAATCCTTTCACCGGGGAGCCCGCGTGCGAGGTTCGCCTGGCCGACGAGGCCTTCATCGGGACGACCCTCGACCGCGCGCGCGACGCGGCCCGCGGGTGGAAGACCAGCAAGCTTCACGAGCGCATCGCCCTCTGCGAGCGCGCGGTCGAGCAGATGGAGAAGAACGCCAACGCGATCGCGCGAGACATCACGCGCATGATGGGCAAGCCGCTGTCGCAGGCCCAGGGCGAGCTGAAGACCTGCGCGTCGCGGGCCCGGTACATGATGTCCATCGCCGACGCCGCGCTCTCCGACGTGATCCTCCCGCCGCTGACGGGCTTCGAGCGGCGCATCGTGCGCGAGCCGCTCGGGGTCGTCTTCGATCTCCCCGCCTGGAACTATCCGCTGCTCACCGCCGTCAACTGCGTCGTCCCGGCGGTCCTCGCGGGCAACGCCGTCCTGCTCAAGCACAGCCCACGCACGCCCCTCTGTGGAGAGCACTTCGCCCGCGCCTTCGCCGAGGCCGGAGCGCCAGCTCACCTCGTGCAGGCGCTCGACTGCGATCACCCCTCGAGCGAGCGAATCGTCGGCGACGACCGGGTCGATCACGTCGTCTTCACCGGCTCGATCCTCGGCGGACACCGCATCGTCGAGGCGGCGGCCAAACGCTTCCTTCACCCCTGCCTCGAGCTCGGCGGCAACGATCCCGCCTACGTCGCCCCCGACTGCGATCTCGCGAAGACCGTCGAGAACGTGGTCGACGGCGCGATCTACAACGCCGGGCAGAGCTGCTGCGCGGTCGAGCGCGTCTACGTGCACAAGTCCGTCTACGGGCGCTTCCTGGAGATGGCCGAGCCCCTCGTGCGCGCCTACGTCCTCGGCGACCCGCTGAGCGACGGGACGACGCTGGGGCCGATCGCTCAGCCTGGCCACGTGCCGGAGCTCGAGGCGCTGGTGCAGGATGCCCGGGCCCGCGGTGCGCGTGTCCTCGCGGGCGGCAAGCGGACGTCGGTCGGCGGGCGCGGGCGCTTCTTCGAGGCGACGCTGGTGGCCGACTGCAACCATACGATGAAGCTGTTCCGGCAGGAGTCGTTCGGCCCCATCCTGCCCGTCATGGCCGTCGAGTCCGACGAGGAAGCGCTGGCGAAGATGAACGACTCGCGCCTCGGCCTCACCGCCAGCGTCTGGACGCGCGACCGCGAGAGGGCGACCCGTTTCGCGCGGGTCCTCGAGCACGGGACGGTCTTCATGAACCGTTGCGATTACCTCGATCCGGCCCTCCCCTGGAGCGGGTGGAAGGACTCGGGCCGCGGCGTGGGGCTGAGCACCCTGGGCTTCGAGGCGCTCACGCGCCCCAAGGCGATGCACTTCCGCCTGGCGTGGTGAGACGGCGTCGTCCGCCTATTGAGGGGTTATCTGCGCGGGGGCGACGAGCTCACCGAGGACGCAGCCGTCGGCGGTGGCCGGACAGCTCGCCTGCAGGAAGGCGACGTTGACCAGCAGCGGTTGGCCCGCCGGCCCGACGTAGGTGCCAGGAATGGTCGCGGTCGTCACGTCGTCGTCGAGCGGGGCCGGGGCTTCGTAGACTTGCGACCACGCGCCGTTCAGCTGCGTGTAGAGCTGGACGATCTCCTCGTCGGCCAGCGGCTGCGCGGGCCACGCGACGTCGAGCGGCTCATCGACGGCGACTGTTGCACTGGCCACCGGAGCGGACAACGAAGGCGTGAACGCGGGCGCGTCGGCGACGAGCTGCCAGGTCGCTGGCGCGCTCGCCCCGGGCGCGGTCGAGGTGATGGTGTACGTCGCCTGCGCGGCGGGAGGCGTGGCGAAGGTCGCGTAGTACCCGCTGCTGGTGCCGCCGGGGACGCTGGTCCACGGCATCGGCACGGCCGTATCGCCCACGAGGATCGATACGGTCGCCCCCTGCAGCGGCGCCCCGGTCGCTGGATCGAAGAGGTAGGCGAGCGCCGACTGGACCTGGAGCCCCGCCCCCGCCGCCGCCTCCTCGAGGACCGTGAGCTGCGCCGGCTTGAGCTGCGTCGCCACGGGCCCGCTGCTGACGGGCACGCCGAGGGGGCCGGCAAAGCCGACGACGACCTGCGGCTGCCCGAAGTCCGCCTCGAGCTCGACGAAGTAGTGCCCCCACGGATCGAGGCTCCCGAACGCCCACGTCCCGTCGGCGGCGACGGGCACGGTCGCGAGGGCCACCGCGCCTGTGGTCGGGAACTCGCGAAAGAGAGCCGCCTCGACCTTCGCCGGCGTGGCCGTGAATCCCTGCACCGTCACGGTGCCCTGCAGGCAGGCGCTCGAATCCCCCGAGCACGCGGCCACCGGGCCTGCCCCTCCGGAGACGCAGTCCGCCGCCGAGAGCGGCGCCAGGAGGATCCAGGCGAACCGCGTCCCGGCAAGCCGGCTCATGGGTGTCCTACTCCGTCCACCCCATGCTGTACCTCCTCGCAGCGCGCCTCGCACTCCTGATCGTCGACACACTGCTTGGTACAGTCCGGGTATGCGCCTCGGGCCTTCGCGCAAGCGGGGTCTTGTTCGCACCGCCTCGGGTCCCGCGCCCGGGCGGCGGCCACACTTCCACAAGCCGAGCACAGCGCCGCGATCACGAGCACCGCCAGGTACTTCATCGCTCACCCCTGCGGCGGGGTCGTCACGGCCGGCCGGTTCTTCAGGCACTGCTCGAGCTGCGGCTCGAGCGCTCGGGCCGCTGGTGGTATGCGGGGCCGCCCCATCACGGGCGCGAACTCGCGCGACCAGTCGACTCCAGCGTCGCTGACGCTCAGCCACACGAAGAGCGCTCTCCCGCGGATGTTCGCGAACGGCACGCCGCCGCCCTGACCTCCGAACCACATCCGCGAGTCGTGGCTATTGTTCCGGTTGTCGCCCATCACCCAAACCTCCCCCGGCTTGGCGAAGAAGGGGCCCTGGTACTCGGGGAACGCGCCCGAGGCGTGGTCGTAGAACGTCAGGTAGGACTCGTCGCCCAGGTACTCGACGTAGAGATCCCCCTCGTGGCGCGAGATGGGCGAGTCGTAGTCGCTGTACGACCACGAGCCCACGCGGCAGCTCGGCACTTCCCAGCCGTTGATGATGGGGTGGCCGTTCTTCGCCTCGAGCTTGTCCCCCGGGAGCGCGATGACGCGCTTGATGAAGTCCTGCTCCGGGTGCTCCGGGAACGCGAAGACCATGACGTCGGCCCGGTGCGGGGGCATCGTCGTCCAGATGCGCGAGTTCGTGTAGGGGATGGCGGGTCCGTAGCTGAACTTGTTGACGAAGATGTGATCGCCGACCATCAGCGTCGGGATCATCGAGCCGCTGGGGATCTTGAACGCCTCGATGACGAACGCGCGCAAGGCGAAGGCCACCGCGACGGCCATCAGGATGGCCTCGACGTACTCGCGGACCTCGCTCTTGCGCCAGCGCCCGAGGCGAACGTCGACCTCGCCGTCGGCGCGCGTCAGCGCAGCCATGAAGGCGTCCTGATCGAACGGGACGACCTCCATCTGCTCGCGCAGCGCCTCGAGCTCGCCCCGCACGCGCTCGCGCTCCTTGGCGGTCAGATCGCGGACCACCGCCTTGTCGTTCTTGGCGAAGATCATCTCCGCCTCGTCGAGCAACGAGCGGGCGCGCTCGAACGGGCCACGCAGGTGCTGCGGCACGTCGCCCCGCAGGGGCGCGTGCGCGTGTCTCGCGAGCGGGAGCTGATGACGGGCGCTCCAGAGAGCGATCTCGAACGCCGTGAAGAGGACGATGCCCACCGGCACCGGCTGGGCGCGCACGACCCCTTGAATCCACCCGAGCACGCCGTTGACCTCGGCGCCGCTGGGGGGCGTCAGCGTCCACACCATCAGGCACGCGAGGACGATGGGCAGCGCCACGAACCAGAGGGCCCAGTACGTGTACCGGAGCAGGCGCGACCGCCGCGGGGCCGAGGCGTCGAGCGGGAGCGCGTCGGTCGCCTCCGCCGCGTGCGACCCCGGCTTCGAGCCCGAGCTCGACGTCCCGTTGATGGCTTCCTTGCCGCCGTCGCCGTTGGAAGGCGCGTCCTCGGAGGGCGGGTTGCTGCTGCGGTCGTCGTCGCTGGAAGACTCTTCCGTGGTCAAAGGGCGTCACCGATCTGGATCGCGTAGCTCACCACCGCAGCGGACGCAGCCCCAAAGGGCAAGGCAGCCTGGGCGGCCGTGGCCGTGTTGTCGATCACGACATAGTACATACCCGGCGGGACTGGGACTGCACGCTGGTATTGAACGCCGTACCGCACGACGTCGGTCATCAAGGCGGGCGCCGGGAGCGGCCCGACCGGGCCGTAGTTGAGATACGCCTGCAGCGCCACGTCGCCCTGCGCTTTCGGCATGAGCGTGACGCCCACGGCCTGCTGCCCGTCGAGCTGCATCGAGATGTCGATGGCCCGACCGCCATCTTGCACGTTGATGGGGCCGAGAAAGTCGCGCTCGCCACCGCTGACCTGCGTGCGCAGGCTCTCGACGGTGATCCGGTCCTTGCCGTGGATGTTGAAGGGGTGCATCGGCCTGCGCCCGAGCGGCAGGTGGCCCACGTCGAAGTCCGTGCCCCCGTCGTCGAACTGGATGACGGTGAAGCCCTGACCGAGCTGACCGGAGACCATCTGCTGGCCGAAGTTGTCGGCGTAGGGTGTGATCCAGTTCTGCAGGAGGTTGGCCCCGGGCATCTCGATCTGCATCACGTGGAACACCGGCGGCGAGATGTTGCGCGTGTCGAAGTAGGCGTAGATGGAGTTGTCGTCCGCGCAGCGAAAGTCCTGGTCGTAGCGGATGTTGGCCGCGGACGAGAAGGTCACCTTGCGGGACAGGTTGGTGAACGCGTACCCCATCCCGTCGAACTGGACCCACAGATCGCCGTTGTCGAGCACCTGCTGCTGGCAGTGCTGCGGGAAGAAGCGACCCGTCACCGGCGCGTCGGGCGCGAGCTTGAGCGGGGCGCTGCGCGTCGTCATCTGCTGGCAGAACTGGCTCAGGCCGAACGCCATGATGTTGCGGCGCATCGTCCGGTTCGAAGGATCGTTGATGGGGCCCCCGAGCTTGCACACCGAGTTGGGGGAGCAATCGAGGAGCGCGCCCGACAAGAAGCAGAGGAGAAGGAGAGAGAGGACGGGGAGACGGGAAGACGGGAAGGATTTTGGGGGGAGCACCCGCTCCGGGCTTCCTGACTGCCCGTCTTCCAGTGAATCCCTCTCGCGCATCGGCTCGGAGCATAGCGTGATAAAGTCGCGTCGATGACCTCCAAGGTCGCGGTGCTGGGCGCCGGCGCGTGGGGAACCGCGCTGGCCAAGCTCCTGGCCGACGGGAAAGGACCTGGTGCGGCGGACGCCGCGCAAGGGCCCCGCGTGGCGCACGTCGCGCTGTGGTCTCGCCGGCGAGAGCTGTGCGACGCCGTCAACGCGTCGGGCGAGAACGCGCGTTACCTCCCCGGCGCCGCGCTGCCGAAGAACCTCGTCTGCACCGACGATCTCGGCGTCGCGATCGACGGCGCCGACATGATCGTCTTCGTCGTCCCCAGCCACGGGACGCGCGACGTCGCGCGCGCCGCGGCGCCGCACGTCGAGAGACTCGCTCGCCGGCAGGCCGTGCCCATCGTGAGCGCCACGAAGGGGATCGAGAACGACTCACTCATGTTCATGGACGAGGTGCTGACCGAGGAGCTTCCGGCACACGTCCGCGGCTCGCTCGCCTTCCTGTCGGGCCCGAGCTTCGCCAAAGAGCTGGCGGGGCGCATGCCCACCGCCGTCGTCATCGCGGCGCGCGACCCCGACGTCCGCGCGAACGTCATGAGGCAATTCCACACGCCGTACATGCGCACGTACGCCAGCGAGGACATCCCCGGCGTCGAGTGCGGCGGCGCGCTGAAGAACGTCATCGCCATCGCGGCCGGCATCGTCGACGGCATGGGCTACGGTCACAACACGCGCGCCGCGCTCATCACGCGCGGCCTCGCCGAGATTGCCGGCGTCGCGATGGCGCGCGGCGGCTCGGCCCTCACGCTGGCCGGCCTCGCCGGCATGGGCGACCTCCTCCTCACGTGCACGGGGGAGCTCTCGCGCAACCGCACGGTGGGGTACGAGCTTGGCAAGGGGCGCAAGCTCGCCGACATCCTCGCGGGGCTCGGCCACGTCGCCGAGGGCGTCAAGACGGCCCGGAGCGCGTACGATCTGGCCCGCAAGCTGGGGGTCGACATGCCCATCACCCGCGAGGTTCACGCCGTCCTCTACGAGGACAAGCCGGTCCAGCAGGCGGTCGTCGACCTCATGTCCCGCGAGCTCGGACCGGAATTCGATCCCCGCGCCGTCGCGCGCGCCACTTTGCGTTGAACCGGCAGGGGGCAACGCCCCCGATTGAATCCCGGCCCGGGCAGGCACGTCGACCGTACGAGGAGAAGAGCATGCGAGCAGGCAGAGCGTGGGCGGGGTCGCTGGCTGTTCTCGCGGCGGTGGGGGTGACCTCCAGCGCGTCGGCGCAGGTTCCCCCGCCTCAACCGCAGCCTTACCCCCAGACCTACCCTCCGCCGGCGCAGACGTACCCTCCGCCGCAGCCTCTCCCTCCGCCCACCTACCCGGCGCCCCAGACGTATCCGGCTCCCTACCCCCCGCCCGGACAGGCGTACCCGCAGCCGCAGCCGTATCCGGCGCCGTACGGACAGCCGCCCGCGGCCGGGTACGGCCAGCCCTACCCTCCTTACTATCCGCCGCCCGTCCGGCCGCAGCGAAAGGTCCGGAGCTACGGCGAGATGGCCTACCTCTACGGCGTCGGCGCCGCGTACGGCTTCGGGACCGGCGTCTGGCTCGACTCGATCGCGAACGTAAAGGACCCCGGCCTCTGGGTGATCACGCCCATCGTGCTGGGCGTCGCCGCTCCCGTGGGGGCCTACTTCTGGGACCGGTACGCCGAGTTCGACCGCGGCGTGCCGGCGTCGATGGCGACCGGCCTTCTCCTCGGCGGCGTCGAGGGCGTCGCGATCGGTGGCCTCCAGTGGCAGCTCAGCGGAAACGGCGGCCCCAATACCTGGCAGTTCTCGACCGACACGTCGGTGACCTTCCTCGCCGCGACGGCCGGTGGCGCCGCGGGCTACTTCTTCGGCGAGTACGACCACCCCGATCCGCGCAGCCTCGGCCTCATCGCCAGCGGCGCGGGCTTCGGCACGGCCTTCGGCGTCCTTTTCGGGACGGGCGTCGCCAGCGCCAACGGCGCCGCCGCCTGGGGCTTCGCCGGTTACAACGCGGGCATCGTCGCCACGGGCATCCTCGCGACGCAGTGGGTCCCGTCCTGGACGACGCTGAAGTACATGTGGATCGGCGACGTCCTCGGGACCCTCGCCACGACACCCGTGTACCTCTTCTACATCGGCAGCAGCTCCGACCCTCGCCACGGCCTCATCGCCAACGCCCTCGGAGGCGTCGCGGGCCTCGCCGTCGCCGGCGCCATCACCGCGTACTGGAAGGATCCCGTGAGCACGACGGCGTGGACGCCGCCGTTCCAGATGGCGCTTGCCCCGATGCAAGGCGGAGCCGCGCTGACGGCGATGGGACAGTGGTGAGCGGGGCACGAGCCCTTCAGCGAAGCGTCAGCACGTGGACGCGGCTCCTCGACGCCAAGGCGTAGAGACGGCCATCCTGGCCCATGGCGATGTCCGCGACGTCTCGTACCGGAATGTTGCCAATCTTGGCGCCGCCCGCTTCGAAGACCGCGATGCCGCCGCCGCTGCCGAGGAAGATCCGGCCCTTTCCGTCGACCGCGATGCCGCCGTCGCCCGGCGCGTTGATCCGCGCCTTGACCTTCCCCTTCGGGTCGATGACGTCGATGCGCCGGAGGCGCTCGGCGAGGTACACGGTGCCTTCCCGGTCGACGGCGATGTGACCGCCGAAGTAAAAGTCGCTCACGATGTCCCTGTAGGCCGCGAGGAGGCTGCCGTTCTTGTCGAGCTTGCGCACGTCATCCGATCGCGGCGGCCCGTGGCCGTCGACGCTGATCCACGTGGTGGCGCCGAAGTTCTGGGCGTAGATGGCGTTCGTCGGGTCGACCGCTACCGCACCGTAGGCGAGGTGCGGCGTCTGGCTGTGCACCGTGCGCACGATCTTGCCTTCCGGGAGCGCGAGCTCGACCAGATCGTCGCTGCGCGTCACCCAGAGGTGCCCGTCGTACGTCGCCGCGATGCTCGGGATGATGCTGCCCCCCTTGCCCGCGTCGATCGCGATGGCGTCCAGGTATTTGCCGGAAGAGTCGAACTTCTGGATCCGCCCTGACTGGTACTCCGCGACGTAGACGAGCCCGGCCGGGTCTACGGTGATCGCCCGGGCGTCCTCGAACTGCCCGGGGCCCGTTCCCTTCTCGCCGAACTCGAGGGTGACCTCCGCGAGCGCAGGCGGGGCGGCGTCCGGCGCCGCGGACGCCGAGGGCGCGGGCGGCGGCGCGGTCTTCGATGGTTCGGGTGCGCTCGCCGTCTCCAGCGCGGCCGCCGGCGGCGGCGGCGTGGCCGCGCCGCTGCGCGTGAGCACGAAGAGCCCGACGACGCCGAGCGAGGCCAAGACGACGATGGCGGCGACGATCAGCGCGGCGTTGCTCTTGCCCGCGGGCTGCGCACCGCGGGGGGATGCGTCGCCGGTTTCGACGAGGACGCGGGTCTGACAGTAGCCGCACGTCACCGCCCGCTCGTCGGGCTGCGGGGACAGGGAGGCTCCGCACTTCGGACAGGTCACGACGATCGCCTTCATCGCCAACCTCGGGCTCCGCGAACGATCATGGGAGGCCTCCGCAGTGCCCCAATCCTACAGCCCTCCACGGCCAGAGCCGCATCGACATGTTCGATCCGCGCGGTCAGCGGCGACACGGGTGCCCGCGCGCAACGGCGCGGTGAAATGAGGGCGCGAGTGAAACGGATCGTGCCCCCTCGCAAGGTCGAGGTCGATCCGCGCGGCGGTCGGTGAGCACCGGAGTACAGGCTCGCGCTCCCCATGCGCCTTTCCCCGTGCAGTGCCCTCTTCCTCGGTCTCTGTATCTTCATCGGGCCCGCCGCGGCGTTCGCCACGGCGTGCGGGGGGAGCACGGCCAGCAGCCCCCACGACGCCGACTCCGGCGCCGTGGATGCGTCGAACGTCGACGCGGGCGTCTCCACGAGAGACAGCGGCGTCGTGGTCGACTCGGGGGTGGTGGACGATGACGGCGCGTGCCCCGTCGTGAGCGGCTCGGGCAGCCAGGCCACCCACGGCAACCCCCCGGTCGTTTCCAACCTCGGAGGCCCCGTCTTGCGTTCCCCGACAGTGGTCACCTTCACGTTCCAGGACACCGCCAACGCCGCCGCGCTGCAGGCGTTCGGCGCCACCATCGGGTCGACCCCCTGGTTTGCCGAAGTGCTCCACGACTACACGACCACCACCTCGACCCCGGTCGGGTTGTCCGTGGCCATCGCTGCGAACGCCGACGCCACGTACGTCGACAACGGCGGCGTCGGCCTCGACGGGGGCGCAGGCGCCGGTAGCGGCACCGACCTCAACGCCTTCATGAACCAGGCCATCGCGAACGCGGTAACCGCCAAGACCATCCCGGCGCCCGACGGGAACACCGTCTACATGTTCTACTTCCCGTCGACGACGACCATCACCGGCTTCGTGGGCCCGAGCTGCCAGGCGTACGGCGGCTACCACTTCAACCAGGTGTACGCCGACGGCAAGACGCCCATCTACTACGCGATCCTGCCGGATTGCGCGGCGGGCTCTCCCTACGAGCTCGAGGCCGTCACCGTCGACGCGAGCCACGAGCTCGCCGAAGCGGTGAGCGATCCGGCGCCGAACACGGGCTGGTCCCTCGACACCTCGCCATACCCGGATGCGGGAACGACGCCCATCGAGTTTCGCAACGATCCGTGGCTGTCGCTGGGCTACGGCGAGATCGCCGACAACTGCGCGGAGAATGCGCCGCTCATGCTCGACGGCGGCACGGTCGTGCAGCGGATCTGGTCGAACTCGGCCGCGACGGGCGGCCACGATCCGTGCGTCCCGGCTCCGGCCGGCGAGACCTACTTCAACGCCTCGCCCGACAAGGCCATCTACGTGGCCAACGTGGGCGACACCATCACGGTCGACGTCACCCCCTTCAGCGACGTGGCTCGCTCGTCCTGGCAGCTCGATGCGGTCGACTACTCTCAGGAGCTCGCGGCAAACACGGGCGGCAGCAGCGCCGCCTACCTGAAGTTCGAGTGGGTCGGCGGCGTCGTCCGCTCCGACGGCGTGTCGTCGCTCACCTGCGTGAACAGCGGCACCCAGGCTCACCTCCAGGTGACGCTCTTGGCGGAGCCCGTGCTCGGCCAGACGTCCGAAGGCGCGCAGATCTGGGCCCAGGCCGTCGGCGCGATCTACTCGGTGGACCTTTCCCAGCAGACGGCCACGGAGCCCGGACAGAACACGGCGTTGTTCGTATGGCCCTTCGAGGTGATCACGCCGGCCGCCGCCGCGCAAATTGGAGTGGGCTCCTCGGGCATCGCGGACATGGCCAGGCGGCGCCGGTTCTGGGAGCCGGTGCGACGAGGTCGTTGAACACGGTGAAGGGCTGACGGGGCGATCGCCGACGAGAGCCGTCGAGCCTTCTCTGTCCATACCGCGGGATGGCTCTCGCTCACCCGGGGGATCGACGCCGACGGACCAGGCGATCCCCATGGTCGGACGACATGCGGGCCGTCACTGGACGAGCGACGAGGCGTCAGCCATCGGAAGACACGGCTGCCCCGACCGCCGGCGCCTCGGCTCGAGACCGCCGGGCGGACGGCTCTCGAGAGCAAGCGTCCTTGCACCGCCTCGGCTGGAAGGGCCCCCTAATGCGGCGCGGGCGATGCGGGCGTCGCCGGATCCGCGCCACCGTCCACGGCTGGGGTGGGATCGTTGTCCGGCTGCATCGGCGGCTTGCCTCCCCCTCCGCACGCCGTCATTGCCCATGCCGCCACGAGGATTGCCACCAGGTTTCGCATCGCCCGCCTCCCAGCACAGGGTAGAGTACCTGCCGCAGCGTGCCTCTCCTCAAGTGGTTTCCCCCGCAGGGCCAGCCGCGCACCTTCGTCCTCTACAAGCCGGTGACGACGGTGGGGCGGGCGCTCGGCAACGACGTCGCCATCCCCAGCCACGGGCTGGCCGAGACGCACGTTCAGGTGCTGTTCGACGGGCGAGACTTCAACCTCGAGGAGGTCGACAAGCAGGCCGAGATCCTCATCAACGGCAAGAAGAAGCGGCGGGCGCGTCTCGTCCACGGGGACCGCGTCACCCTCGGCGACGTCGAGGTGTCGTTCAGCATCTTCGACGAGCCGCAGAAGGTGACGCGCGCGGGCACCGGTGCCGGCGACGGCAATGGCAACCCCGCCTCGATCAGCGAGACGCAGCTCCACGTCACGAACCAGCAGCTCGCCGGCCTCCGCAAGCTCTACGAGTTCAGCGAGAAGCTGATGATGATGAAGGACATCGACCAGCTGCTCGAGTCGATGCTCGACGCGGTCATCGAGGTCACCGGCGCGGAGAAAGGGCTCATCCTCCTCAACGACGACGCGTTCACGACCGCGCAGCCGCGCAAAGAGCGGGAGCTCGAGGTCCCGGCGTCGAACGACCTGCCGCCGGCCAGCGCCACGCCGCCGGCGCGGGTGCGGGCCTCGCGCAACGTGAAGCGCGAGGCCGTGGCCGAGACGACCGGGGCGATCAGCGACAGCATCGTGCGGAAGGTCATCGAGACGGGGCGCCCGGTCATCGTGAGCGACGCGCTCAGCGACTCGCAGTTCAAGACGAGCGAGAGCGTGCTGGCGCTGCGCCTGTCGAGCGTGATGTGCGCGCCGCTGGTGTCCCAGGGGCACGTGCAGGGCGTGCTCTACGTCGGCAACGACCGCGTGAAGGGACTCTTCGACCGCAATCAGCTCGACGTGCTCTCGATCTTCGCCGCCCAGGCGTCGACCATCCTGCAGAACGCGATGCTGCTCAACGCGCTGCTCGCCGACAAAGCGAAGCTGACGAACGAGCTGAAGGACAAGCGGTTCGGCGAGATCATCGGCGCGTGCCCGTCGATGCTCGAGGTGTTCCGCAAGCTCCAGAAGGTGGCGACGACGGACATCTCGGTGCTCATCACGGGCGAGACCGGGACGGGCAAGGAGCTCATCGCCCGCGAGATCCACCGGCGCTCGAACCGCGTGAATGGGCCCTTCATCGTCATCAACTGCGGCGCCATCCCCGAGAACCTCATCGAGAGTGAGCTCTTCGGGCACGTGAAGGGCGCCTTCACGGGCGCCATCGCCTCGCGGCCCGGCAAGTTCCAAGCGGCCAACGGCGGCACGCTGTTCCTCGACGAGATCGGCGAGCTGCCGCTGAACCTCCAGGTGAAGCTCCTCCGCGCGCTGCAGGAGCGCGTGGTGTTCCGGGTCGGCGACAGCAAGCCCGAGAAGGTCGACATCCGCATCGTCGCGGCGACCAACCGCGTGCTCGAGGAGGAGATCCGCGCCGGACGCTTCCGCGAGGATCTCTATTACCGGCTCAACGTCGTGAACATCTACCTGCCGGGCCTCCGTGAGCGCGGCGACGACGTGAACATCATCGCCAAGGCGCTCCTCAGCAAGCACACCGAGGAGCTCGGGGCCCACGTGCAGGGCTTCACCCCGCAGGCGCTGGCCGCCATCAAGAAGCACCCGTGGCCCGGCAACATCCGCCAGCTCGAGAACCGCATCAAGAAGGCGCTCGTCCTCTGCGAGAAGTCACTGCTCGGCCCCGAAGATCTCGATCTCGGCAAGGAAGCGGAGAGCCCGATCCTTCCACTGGAGAAGGCGAAGGAGGAGTTCCAGCGGAAGTACGTGCTGGAGGTCCTCGAGCGAAACAATGGGAACCGCACGCAGACCGCGCGCGACCTCGGCGTCGATCCGCGGACCATCTTCCGCTACCTGGAGCGCGAAGCCAATCCGCCGCCCCCCGGCGGGGCCAAACCCGCCGACGAGTGACCCCGCGCAGCGAGTGATGGGCGGGACGAGGCGGTGCGCTGACGCGGCGCGACCGAGAATGAAGGATCGTACGCGGCGACTCTTGACGAAGAGCCGCGCGAGATCCAATGTCGATGACAGGCCATCGGGCCGCCTCTTTCTCGGATCACCTAGCCGTCTTCTCGTGCAAGGACAGGATTCGACCCATGAGCACGCAAGTGCTCAGGCCAGCGCGTAGGCACTCGACTGGGCCGCTGTGGCGGTGGTCACGCCTCCCCTTCCCTCGCACGAACCGGCCAGGCTCCGTCCGGTTGCTTCGCGGGCTTGCAGTCGACGAGATCACGCATTCGGTGGCCTTCCTCCGAAAGCCCAGCCGCATCCATCCAACGAGCGGCGGAAACGAGTGACTCGCGTCTTCACTCTCGAGGCAACGCGCAACACCAGCACCGACAGAAGAGCAGCACGAAAAGCAGCACGACAGAGTGCGACACCAGTCGAGGGGTGGCTCCGCGAACGTGGAGACCACCCCTCGGTTTTTTGTCCGCCGGCACGCGGCTCCTATACGGGTGAGCGAGGATGACGCGGTTCTTGCTCGTCGGCTTTGCGGGGGCGCTCGGTACATGGGCTCGGTACCTCGTGGGGCTCGGGGCGATGCGGGTCCTCGGCGCGGGCTTTCCGTACGGCACCCTCATCGTGAACCTCGTCGGCTGCTTCCTCATCGCAGGAGTGGTGCAGACGGCGCTGACGACCGAGTACGTCTCGCCGACGATGAACCTCGCGCTGACCACGGGCTTCCTCGGCGGGCTGACGACTTACTCGAGCTTCAACCTGCAAACGACGCAGCTCCTGCAGAGCCGGGCGTGGGCCGCGGCGGCGACGAACTTCGGCCTCACCGTGGGTGGGTGCTTCCTCGCCGGACTACTCGGCGTAGTCGTGGCGAGGAAGGCGTTCGGCGGGTAGTCGCGGGCCCGGGGGCTGGGCTACTTGGCCAGCAGGGTGACCTTGCCCTCTTCGTCGCCCCAGAGGATGGCAGTGCTCGTCTGGGCGATGCCCAGAGGATAGCTATCGGAGGCGATCTTCGTTGGCTGCGCACCGCCCGTCGGGCTGCGCATCACGGTGCCGCCCTCCCAGTTGGTCCAGTACACGTCGGTGCCATCCGAGACGACGTTGGACGCGCCAGCCTGCGCGCTGGCAAACACCGAGCATGACGTCGCGGAGCACTTGTAGATCGCGCCGTCGGCGAAATTGTCCGCACCCGTGCCCTGGGAGGTCATCCAGAGCGCCGTACCGTCATAGAAAAGCTCACTCGCATCCGGGATCGCCGTCGCCACCACGTTCGGGGTCGAGCCACAGAGGGTGTTGAGGGGGCACGATAGCAACCTGCCGTTGCACCAGTCGGTGGCGTAAACGTGGCTTGCGTCGGTCGCGATCCCCTCGACGCAGCCCCCGAGGCCCGCGATTGCACTCCCCACGTAGGTGCCTGCGCCGTTCGAAAGATAGAGGCCGACTTGGTCCTCGCCGCTCCAGTAGTAGACCGGCAGCGCGACCCAGATCGCAAAGGTCGGGCCGCTGCTCGGGCCCCACGCCGTCCGAGTGCCGCCCGAGGTCGTCGTAGCCCAAAGGCCCGTTTGGTCGCCGAAGAGGACGCGGCCTTCGGTGGCATCCACGGCAAGCGACCAGATTTCCTGGCTGGTGCCCGTCGCAAGCTGTGTCGTCGTGGTCGCGCAGCTCGCGATCTCGCACTTTGCGACGCTGCCCTGCGGCGCAGCCACGGTCGAGTCGGAAGTCCAATAGACGTACGTTCCGTCGGTTGCGACGGCGTTGACTATTGCTCCGGGCGTTGCGAGGACGACCGGCTGGCAACTGCCGCCGCTGCACGCGCCACCCAGGCACCCGTGTCCACACGCGCCGCAGTTGTTCGCGTCCGTCGCCTCGGCGACGCAGGTCGTACCGCACAGCGTCTCGCCTGCCGGGCAGGCGCACGCGCCGCTCTGGCAGGTCTCGCCGCCGGTGCACACGTGGCCGCAGCCGCCGCAGTTGTTGCCGTCGGAGGACTCGTTGGTGCATGCGCTGCCGCAAAAGGCCTGACCCGACGGGCACTCGCACGTGCCGGACTCGCAGGTCTCGCCGCCAACGCACGCATGGCCGCAGGCGCCGCAGTTGGCTTCGTCCGTCGACTCGCTGGTGCACGCGCTCCCGCAGAAGCTCTGACCCGAGGGGCACGCGCACGTGCCGGACTGGCACGTCTCGCCTCCGCTGCAAGCGTGACCGCACACGCCGCAGTTGGCTCCGTCGGTCGACTCGTCGGTGCACGTGCCTCCGCAGAACGCCTGCCCGGCGGGGCACACGCAGCTCCCGGACTGGCACGTCTGGCCGCCACCGCATGCGTGCCCGCAGCTCCCGCAGTTGGCGTCGTCGGTTGCGGTCGGCGTGCACGCGCTGCCGCACAGGGTTTCGCCCGCGGGGCAGGCGCAATGGCTTGCCTGGCAGGTCTCGCCATCGCCGCACGCCTGGCTGCACGCGCCGCAGTTGTCGCCGTCGGTCGCAGTGTCGACACAAAGGTTGCCGCACCGGGTCTGTCCGGCGGCGCAGCCGCTCGTGCAGCCGTACGTGCCGCCGGTGGTCCCGCAGACGGGCGTCAGACCCGTGCACGCATGGCCGCACGCGCCGCAGTTGTTCGAGTCGATGGCGACGCAGGCGCCGCCGCAGAGGAGCTGCGTGGTGGTGCAGACCGGTCCCGCTTCCACGGGCGTGGCATCCGGTACCGCGGCGGCATCCGATACCGGAGCGGCATCCGGCACGGGAGAAGCAGCCTCTGGCACCGGGTCGGCATCGGGCAGCGAAGCGTCCGCCGCCGCCACGCTGGCATCGGCTCCTTCGTCGGGTGCCGCGTCCGCCGAAGTCGGCACCGAGCTGTCGGTCGCGTCGGCGGCCGCCGCGTCGGCCACCGCGGCGTCGATCCCGGTGTGGCCGGTCCCGCCGTCGCCAACGACGACGACGCTTTCCGCGTCGCTCGTCGAGCCCTCGGCCGACGGCGCGGCGCCATCGAGCGCGTCGGCGGCCTCGAGCCCGCCGGAGGCGGACGCGCCTCCGCAGGCCTGGAGGGTCGCGAGCAGCATGGCCAAGGTGACGAAAAGGAGTGCACGGGCGGAGCGGGGCGGGAGCATGGTCGTTCTGTCCTCTCGAGGGCCCCATCGGCCGCCGAGGACAGAAGTTGCGTAAAAAGTTCGCCCAGGGCGGGCGCGATCAGCCTCGCGCCGTCCATCCGTCCGCGATGCCGTGCGCGATTCTTCGCGCCACGGCCATGATGGGCAGCTGCGAGTTCACGCCGATGCTCGTCGGCAGGACGCTGCCGTCGGCGACGAAGAGGTTCTTCGCGGCCCACGTCTCTCCGCTCGGGCGCACGACGCCGTCGCCCTCGCGCGCGCTCATCCGCGCCGATCCGAGCGGGTGGAAGCTCACGCACTCCGCGCGGCGCAAGCTGGGCGGCGAGGCGAGCAGCGCCTCCAGCTCCTGGCGGCTCCGGAGGGTCGGCGCCCCGAAGAGCGGCAAGATCACCTCGCGAGCCCCGGCCGCGAGGGCCATCTCGACGAGGACCCTCATGGCCCGGAGCAGGCGCGCGCCATCCTGCCGCGCCATGCGGTACGTCACGAGCGGCTCGCGCGACAGCCAGCGATGCACGCGGCCGCCCCCTTCGTCGTGGAGGAGCGCGCCGAACGCGGCCATGTGCGGGAGACGCCGGACGTACTCCCGGTGACGCGCGGCGACCCCGGGGAAGCCGGCCGCCAGCAGGTTCGCGGGACCGAAGGCGTTGATGAGCGTGATGCCGTCGCTGGCGAAGAACTGGTCGCTGTAGACGCTCTGGAAGGCGCCGTCCCAGCCCTCGACGCGCTCGTCGAAGAGGGCGAAGACGCGTGTCGACGGGTGGAGCGTCAGGTGGCGCCCGAGGTGCTTCGACCGAAGGCCGCTGCGCCGGAGGAGGAGCGGCGTGTGAAGCGCCCCGCAAGCGACGACGACGGTCTTGGCGGACACGTGGAAGGGGACGTTCGGCTCGCCGGTCTTGCCGTCGAGGAAGCGCCCTCGTACCCCCGCGGCGCGTCCGCCGATGATGACGACGCTCTCCACGAGCGCGTCGGAGAGGATGCGGGCGCCGTGCGCGGTCGCGTCGGGCAGCATGGAGATGTCGACGCTCATCTTCGCGCGTCTCGGGCAACCGAAGTTGCAGCGTCCCTCGCCGCGGCAGCCGTGCGTGTTTCGGCGCAACGGCTTCATCGCGATGCCGAGCTTCGCCGCGCCCTCGACGAAGAGCTCCGTGCTGCGCGACCGGAGGCCGTCGTGCACCGTCTCGACGTGAATCGCCCTTTCGATGGCGCGGAAGTGCGGCTCGAGAGCCTCCGCGCCCATCTCGGGCAGCTCCAGATCGGTCACCCACGCGTCGAGCACCTCCTCGGGGACCCGGAAGCAGACGCCCCCGGTCAGCACGCTCGAGCCGCCGACGCACTTGCCGGACATGACGGCCATGACGGGCGTGTCGCCGAGCCCGACGGCGGTAGCGAGGCCGGCCTCGCGCGCCATCCGGCGAAACGTGTTCGACGGCGTCATCGCCGAGTACTCTTCGGGCGCGTAGTACCCGCCCTCCTCCACCACGACGACGCTGCGCCCCTCCCTCGCCAGCTCGCGCGCGACCACCGCGCCCCCTGCCCCCGAGCCCACGATGACGACGTCCGCGCTCGTCGTCAGAGGGCGCGAGCGCACCCTACCGCAGAGAACGCCGTCGATCACTCGGCGGCCCCGGACATCGCCACGGGGAGGGCGCGCACCCACCGCCAGCGCTCGGGGGAGTAGCCGAGGTCGGCGAGCTCGCCGGGGCGCTCGAAGTACAGGATGCAGAGGATGGCCTTGCAGGCCGCGAAGACCAGCGTCAGCGGCACGAGGCGCGACGACTCCATCCGCTCGAGGACGCGGACGCGCTCCGGCCACGCGAGCGACTCGAAGGTCGCGAAGCGCCACAGCAGGAGAAGCGGCGCGAAGCGGACGACTTCGAGGACGAGGAGCAGCCCGAAGCGGAGCCCTCGGCTTCCGTGGCTGACGAAGGCGTCCACCTCGTCGACGAACGAATCCAGCCCGGATTCCGGCGGTTTGCCGTCGTGCGCGAACATGGCCTCGGCCATCGCGCGCACGAGCGGCCGCTGGCGACGCCGCAGGGTTCTCCGGGCGAAGTCGCGGGGCATGCCACTGCGGTTTCGCAAAGGACATACCGGGGGAGGCCCGACCACCGGCATGGGCGGTGCTGCACGGAATGCCCATGCGAATGGCTGCTGTTCTTCTGCCGATGCTCGCGTCGCTGGCGCTGGCGTGCCGGTCGGAGAGTGCTGCCGACCTCTCCCCACGTGAGGCAACGGTCGTGGTCGTTCCCATGAGGGAGTGCCCGCGGACGGAGGCCTCGGCCGTCGAAACGCCCGAGGCCGTCCCGACGCCCGGGCCAGAGTCGATGCCCGGCCAGGTTGGCGCCACATCGATGCAGGCGGCCGAGCCGGACGCGAGCCTCTACACGCGACCTCCCGTGCATCAGACCGACTCGCCGCGCCTGAGCAACGTCGGAATGCCCTATCCGATCCCGAGCGCCGACCTCAACGTAATGCCTCCGCTGACGGCACCCCCCACGCCTCCTCGCGCGTCTCCTCCGTCGTTTCCAGAGACGACGGTCGGCCCGCCCGCCTACCAGGTGCCGAACGGATTCCCCGAGAGCTCGTTCGGGGCGGATGCGGCGCCGCCCTGAGTAAGCCGCGTCGAGGAACCTCGACGACCGCCCGTCTAAGGGCAGCCTCCCCCGGGCATGACGTCGACCGTCACGGTGGCCGCGCCGGGTTTCGCGGCCACCGTGATGAGCGGCGCGCACGGCGCCGAGGTGATCCATCCGTTGTCGACCGTGGCGTTGTAACCGTTGGGGTAGGTGAGCCGCGGCGCCTCGAGCGTGGTCACGGTGCCGATCCCGAAGGCTTGTCCGCCGACCGGCACAGTCGAATAAGTGAACGACAGGGTCTGCGCATCCGGGTCGACCGTGAGCTGCTGCGGGGTTCCGGCGACGGCGAGCGGATAGGGCTGCACGAGAACGGCCGCCGTCGACGCGACGAGGTTGCTGCCACCGGGGGCCTGCTGGAGCGACGGTACGAGCTCGCTGTCGAACGACCAGAAGATCCACGGCACGAGCGCGGAGTCGAGGGCCGTCGACTCGGGGGTCAGCGTGATGGCGCTCACGGTCGCGCCCCACTCGGTGGCGAGCAACGCGCCGTTCGTCGAGGCCGACCACGCGACGGCGTTGCCAACGACGTCGGGCGCCTGGCCCGGCGACAGCGGGTAGACGTGAAAGCTCATGCCGGCGTTCGGGTCGCCTCCGGGCACGGAGATGCTGGTGGCCGAGACGCCGTAGTTGAAGAGGACGAACGGCTCGCCGAACACGAGGTGCTGGTCGCCCGCGGCGCGTATGGCGGCGACCGCCTTCGCGTAAGCCGGGCCGAGCTCTCCCGTGTCGAGCGTCGGGCAACCGACAGGATCGTTCAAGCAAGCGCTCCACGTGGTCCCGGGCCACGGCTCGTTGAAGAGGTCGTAGCCGAGCACGTGCGGGTTGCCGGCGAACTGCTTGGCCACCGCCGAGAACATCGCCGCGTAGTCGTCCTGGAGCCCCGCGTCGCCGGGCCCCACGGCGTCGTCCCAGAAGCTCTGAAAGGCCTGCTGGAGGGCGGGGTTCTGCTGGTAGTAGAGCGGGAACCCCGCGTCGGTGTCGTTGACGGCGTCGCCGGTCAGCGTCATCCACGCCGGAAAGCCGTCCGATCCGACGACCGGGCCCCAGCCGTCCTGGTGAAAGTCGAGCAGCGAGTACACGTCGTGCGTCGCGAGGCCATTCACTGTGGTCGCGACCTGCTGGATGTACCCCGTGTCCACGACGCCCGGCGTCGGCATCAATCCGGTCGCGAGGATCCCGACCCGTACGACGCGGAAGCCGTTGTCGGCGAGCCAGGCGGCGTCGGCGTCCGAGAAGCCCTCCGCGGCGGGGTAATAGGGAGCGGCCTTCTCGACGACGTTGACGCCGTGGACGAGCAGCACGCGACCTTCGGCGTCGGTGAGCCAGCGGCCCTGATGGCCTATCGGCCCCACGGGGAGCGCCGGGCCGCTCGGCGGAGGACCCGATTGTGGGGAGCTCGCGTGGCACCCGAGGAGCGCGAACGCGGCGAGCCACACAAGCCGTCGAGCACCGCCCACGCGACGACGCTACCTCCGGGCCTGAGCCGGTACCAGAGTCACGCCTTCCACCGGCTCGTCGCGCAGCCCCTCCTCCGGTCCGAACGTGTACCCCACGATGGCCTTCACGACGACGCCCGCGCTCGACGCCGTGAGGCCCTCGCCGACGCCGAAGTTCACCTCCAGGCGGTCGACCGAGATGAGATCGATCACCTCGAAGACCTGGTGCTGCTCGTCTCGCCACGGGAGGATCGCCGTCAGCGGCCCCAGCGTGGCGTAGTACTCGAAGCCGAGCGCGACGGGGCCGACGGTGCGCGCCACCTTGAGCGCGGGCTGGAACGACGGTCCCTGCGAGGCGTCGGCGCCCGCGAACGCCTGATCGAGGATGGGGTTGACCACGAAGAGCCACGCGTCGTCGAAGTAGGTCACGATGGGGCGGATCTCGCTGCCCCAGCGATCGTGGTCGTAGGTCGGCGGCAGGTAGGAAACCTCGAGGTTCACGCCGAGGCGCCAGTGGCGGCTCCACGCCGGCGGTGTCACGAATTTCGACCGGAGCTTGACCCCTGCCCAGTCCACGACGCCCTCGTCGGTACGGACGGCGCCCTCCAGGTATCCGCCGAGCTCCCAGAAAGGCGTGATGCCGAGCGAGGGCTCGAGGGTCGGGTGGAACTGTCCGTGGAGCGGTGCTTCGGGCGGCGTGGCCGTGCGGTTGCCCGTCGCCCAGTCGTTCAGGTGAAGCTCGATGCCGGGCACGCCGGGAGCGTTGGCAGTCCCGTCATAGACCTGGATCTCGAAGGGATCGCCTGCCGCCGCGGTCGACGCGACGAGAGGCAGGGCCAGCAGTACCATGGCCGGCGCGGCGAGCTTGCGCATGACTGCGCCGACTGTTGCACGGTCCGTGCTCCGGGGCACGGCTCCGCTCACCATCGCTCCGAGCATCGGGCACCCCGGAAACGTAGTCGCGGCGGCTGGCCCGGACGACTCACCCGCCCTTCGCGAAGCCGTAGGCACGCTCGACGCGTGCGACGCGTATCTCGTACGCGCGATACCAGGTGTCGCGGCCGGCGCGCTGCGCTGCGAGATGATCGGCGTTGCGGCGCCACGCGAGGATGGCCTCCTCGCTCGCCCAGTAGGACACCGTGATCCCGAGGCCGGCCGTGTCGCGGACGCTCTCGATCCCGAGGTACCCGGGCTGCTGCCCCGCGAGGGCCTCCATCTCGTCCGCGGTCTGCGTGTAGCCGCCGTCGTCGTCGGGCGTGCGAAGCGAGGTGAAGATGACAGCCCAGTACGGGGGCTCTGGGGTGCGCGCGAGAGGCATGGGCTCGAGATTAGGGAACGAGCGGCCTCTCGGCATCCGGGACGACGCTTCGATCGAGGCGCAGCTCACCGTCACGCGGAACGCACGCCAGCGGCGACGTGAAGACCCACGGTTCGTGGGAGAACTTTCCCGTCGATTGACCCGGTCCGAACGTGCGGCCGTCATCCGTATCCTCGTACGACAGCCGCCACGGCCCCTCGGGACCGGGCCACACGTCCGTCAGCGCGAATCGACGTATCGACGGACCCGTGGCGACCTCGACCTGGCGAACCTTGCCCTGCCAGTCCGTGAGCTGGCCGTCCATCCGAAGACGCGCGGTCTCGCTCCGGTAGCCTGGCATCGCCTGGGGAGACGTCGAGTAGAAGACCAGCGTGTCGACGACCGAACCCTTGGTCACGAACGCGTCGTCCGTCACCTCCACGTAGAGCGTCCCCCTGGAGAGCAGCAGGCGGACCGAAGAGGTCGCGCCGTGGGCCACCCATTGGCCATGGGAGCTCCCGTCGCCGGTCACTCCGTCGACCAGCATGGCGCATTGCCCGAGGCCCGTGGTCTTCCATCCGTCTCGCGCGAAGGCGTCGTCCTTCACCGAAGCCTCCAGCATCACGGGCACGCACTCCTCCCGGTCGCACTCCTGCCCGCCATAGTTCCCGTAGTTCCAGGAGATGGCGTCCCCTTGGCCACGATGGGTCTCGCTCTCGATGTGGGGAGGCTCGAGCCCGATGTCGTATTCGTCGCTCGCGCCGCCGTCTTGCTCGACGGTGTATCGGATCTGGTTCGGGCCGAGGTCGGCGAGCACGGGGGCGCCCGCGCCGGATGAACAGCCCGCGACGAGGAGCTGAACGCGCTTGGCCTGATTCGAAGCGACGGACACGAGCCACGCTTCCCACGGCGCGCAGGGCGGCGGCTCTTTGGCCTTCACCGTCTCCATCCCGTATCGAAAGGTCGGCCGATCCGAGCGAGCGGGCCCGCTGGGCTGATGAACGACGGCCACGACGGCCCGGCTGCCGCCACGCGCATCGGGTTGCCAGAGCTCACTGGCGAGACGGCAGTCGGAGTGGCGACCGCACAACGCCGCCTCGATGGGATCGGAGCTCAGATATCCGAGCTCGTTCCCGGAAGCCGAAGGCGCTGGAGCATCTTCGGCGGGGAGCGTGGCCTTCGAGCACGCGAGCGCGAAGAGCGCGAGGAGGGCGACCGGGGCGCGCATCACAGAGCCCCGCTATAGCGATAGATGCCCAGCATGCGGTGATTCTTGTCGTAGGGGGTGTCTTGAACCGCCACCCTCTGGGCATAGGCTCTGCCCGCAGCGACATTCGGAGGGATGACGGTGCCCCAGTTCTTGCCGTCGTAGAGCCACGTTTGCCGTTGAACGCCACCTTGCTCGGGACGCCCACTGGAACCGTAGGAGGAATCGACGGAGAGCACGGTGACGTGTTTCTCGTCGAGCGCGGCTCCGTCACCGAAAGCGCAATACTGCTGGAGCTCCTCCGGAGTCGCATCGTGGCGATCGAACACGAGGAGGCGATGCCCGACCTCCCCCGGCTCCTTGGCCCCGAGCACGATGACGTCACCCGCCCGCGCGTCTGCCGCATCGGCTACCGCCGAGAAGTGCGCAGAAGAGAGGCGGGTCAGGTCTTCGTTCATGATGCTCGGGTTCAGGCCGGCCTGCGCTCTCGTGATCCCATGGGCGGCCAGCAGCGCCTGCTGCGTGTAGCCGGCGCAATCGAAGCCGATGCCGTAGGCGCACATCATCCGGCGGACGCGGGCTTCGCTCGGTTCGTCCTTCGTGGCCGGCGGCAGCTTGTCGTGGTTGAGGAGAGCCTGCGTGAGCACGCGAATCTGCTCGGGGGTAGCGCGTCCGGCCTTGATGGTGGCGACGGTGCCGGGCCCCATCCCTGCCTCGCGGGCGATCGCCTTCAGCTCGTCGTTCGTTCCCTTGACGCTCGCTTCATGCGCGATGAAGCGCAACGTCGTCTCGTCGGTCTCCCCCTGTCGCGCCGGCGTCTCCGACACCATCTGGAACGGCGTCGCCACCTTCACGTCGACCGCCGGCTTTCCTCCCTCCGCCGGCAGGTGGTAGGTCGGCACCGCGCTCTGGAAGAACGCGTCCATGCGCTTTTGCACCGCCGTGTCCTGATCCGGCGTCACCGCCGCCGCCTCGATCCCCAGCGCCAGCAGCGGCTTCGGCGTCGCCGCCGTTCCCACCTGAGCCTGAGCCTGAGCCTGCGCCGCCCGCACCAGCAGCGCACCGTTCGTATCCGGGCCCTGCGGGAGCTCGGGCGGCGCGGTCGCTACCTTCGTCGCGGTCGCGGCCGCCGCGCGGCGTCGCACCTCGTCGCCGTCGCTGTCGAGGGGGGGAGTCCAACCAGCCTGAGAACCGTCAATCGCGTTTACCATGCCCCCCTATCGGGCAGCGGCGCGCGAAGTTGCGTCGGCTCTCGTTTTTTCTCACGCCTCCGCGACGAACGCCCGCTTCCCCGGCTTCTTCGCCGGCACGGCCTTCTTCTGCGCGGACCCGTTCCCGTTGCTCTTCCGGTGGCCGTTGCCGTTGGTGGTCGCGGCCTTCGGCGTCGCGCGGACCAGGTCGTCCGCGATCTTCGCGGCGCGGTCGGTCTTCTCCCAGGGCACGTCGTTGCGGCCGAAGTGACCGTACGCCGCCGTCGGCAAGTAGATGGGCCGCAGCAGCTTCAGCGTGTCGATGAGCGCCTTGGGGCGCATGTCGAACGACGTGAGGATGTACTTCTCCAGCGCCTCGTCGCTCACCTTGCCGGTGCCGAACGTGTCGACCCGCACGCCGACGGGCTGCGCGACGCCGATCGCATAGGCGATCTGCACCTCGCACCGGCGGGCGACGCCCGACGCGACCACGTTCTTGGCGATGTACCGCGCGTAGTAGCAGGCGCTCCGGTCGACCTTGCTCGGGTCCTTCCCGCTGAACGCGCCGCCGCCGTGGCGGCCCATGCCGCCGTACGTGTCGACGATGATCTTGCGCCCCGTGAGGCCGCAGTCGCCCTGCGGGCCGCCGATGACGAAGCGGCCCGTCGGGTTGACGTGCACCTTCGTCTTCGCGTCGACGAGCTTCTTCGGAAGCGACTTGTCGATGACCAGATCGATGATGGCCTCGCGGAGCTGCTTGTACTTCACGCGCTCGTCGTGCTGCGTGCTGACGACGATGGCGTCGATGCGCACCGGCACGTCGTTCTCGTACTCGAGGGTCACCTGAGTCTTCCCGTCGGGGCGGAGAAAGTCGACGCCGCCGACCTTCTTCTTGCGGACCGCGGCCAGCTGGCGCGCGAGCATGTGCGCGTAGTGGATCGGCGCCGGCATGAGCTCGGGCGTCTCGTCGGTCGCGTAACCGAACATGAGCCCCTGGTCGCCCGCCCCCTGCTCCTTGTGGAGCCCGTCGCCCTCGTTCACGCCCTGCGCGATGTCCGGGCTCTGGCGCTCCACGGCGGTGAGCACGGCGCACGTGTTCCCGTCGAAGCCCATCGACGAGTCGACGTACCCGATGTCCTTCACCGTCTGCCGGACGATCTGCGGGAAGTCGACGATCGCCGTCGTCGTGATCTCGCCGGCGACGACGACCATGCCGGTCTTCGCGAGCGACTCGCACGCGACGCGCGCCCGCGGGTCCTGCGTGAGGATGGCGTCGAGGATGGCGTCGGACACCTGGTCGCACAGCTTGTCCGGGTGGCCTTCGGTCACCGACTCGGACGTGAACTGGTAGCGGGTGGCGGCGTGGCGAGGAGTGGCGGCGTTGCGGGGCATGGACGGCATGTGGTGCGCTAGCCTCTAGTACGAAGGTCGAGCCAAATCCAGCCGCGTTCACGTATGCTCCGGGGTCAATCGCGTGGGTGCGGGCATGTTGGGCGAACGCGTCGCCGGCAAGTACGAGCTGAAGCGGCTCCTCGGATCCGGCTCCATGGGCGCGGTGTACGAGGGGGTGCACATCGACCTCGGCAAGCGCCTCGCCATCAAGCTGATCCACCCCGAGTTCGGCGAGTCGCCGGAGGTGGTGGCCCGTTTCCGTCGCGAGGCGCGCGCGGCGAGCGCCGTCGAGAGCGACTACATCGGGCAGATCTTCGACTTCGGGCGGGACGAGGCGCTCGGCCTCTACATGGTCATCGAGTACCTCGAGGGGGAGGACCTGGAAGCGCGCCTGCAGCGGGAGCGATGGATCGGTGAGCAGGACTCCGCCACGATCGGCCTGCAGGTCGCGCGCGGGCTCGCCAAGGCACACGCCGTGGGGGTCATCCACCGCGACCTCAAGCCGGCGAACATCTTTCTGACGAAGCGGGACGACGGGTCTTGCCTCGCGAAGATCCTCGACTTCGGCATCTCCAAGTTCGAGCCCGAGCGCGGCCCGCTCAGCATCGTCGAGCCCACGCTGACGGCGCACGGCACCACCCTGGGAACCCCGCAATACATGTCGCCCGAGCAATGCGAGGGGAAGCTCGCCCTCGACGTCCGTACGGACGTGTGGTCGCTCTGCGCCGTGCTTTACGAGATGATCGCGGGCGAGCCCGCCATCTCGGACGACGGCGGGCACATCGCGACGATGCAGCGAATCGTGCGCCAGGACATTGCGCCGCTGGCGAGCCGCGCCGACTGGGTCCCCTACAAGCTCGCGCAGGTCATCGACGCGGGGCTCACGCGCGACCGCAACGCGCGCATCCCGAACGCGATGACGCTCGCGGCCAAGCTGCTCGAGGCGTTCCCCGACGCCGGATCGCGATCCTCCATCACGGCCATGGTCCGAAAAACCGACATCTCGGAGCTCGGACCCATGAGCGAGGCGGCCCCGCCGACGCTCTCCGATCCGATCGTTCGCGCGGCAGCAGTGGTCCCGGTTCCCGTCGCCACCGCCGCGCCCGGCGTGGCCCCCGCGACGCTCGCGGACACGGCGAATCCACCGACCGCCAAGCCCCCCTCGAGCGCCGATCCGCCCTCGAGCAACGACGACAGCGTGGCCATCTTCGCGCGGGGCGAGGAGCTCCCCCGGGAAATCCTGGCGCTCCGCGAGAAGACCCTGAAGAAAAAGCCTTGAAAGGGCCGCGAAAAGGACCTCGCTTGCGACCCGCGAGGGGCGCCACCTATACTGATAGGCATGGTTGGGGGCCCGGCGTCCGCCGGCTCTTTGCCGGGGCCCGGAGCGCGCGTCGCAGGGAAATACCGGATCGAGCGCGTCGTCGGCCGCGGTGGGATGGGTGTGGTCTACGCCGTCCACCACGAGATCCTCGATCAGCGCATGGCGCTGAAGATCCTGGCCCCCGATGTGGCGCAGCAGAGCACGGCGGTGGCCCGCTTCCTCAACGAGGCGCGCCTTGCCGCGCGTCTGAGGAGCGACCACCTGTGCCAGGTGCTCGACGCGGGCGTGACCGAGAACGGCCTCCCGTTCATCGCGATGGAGCTGCTCGAGGGGTGCGACCTGGCTCGTCTGCTCTACGAGCGCCGCGCTCCGCTGCCTGTGGGCGAGGCGGTCGAGTACATCGTGCAGACGCTCGACGCGGTCGCCGAAGCGCACGCGCGCGGGGTCGTGCACCGCGACCTCAAGCCGTCGAACCTCTTTCTGACGCAGCTCCCGGGAGCTCCGCCGGTCATCAAGGTGCTCGACTTCGGGATCTCGAAGTCGGACGACGCGTTCGGCACCGGTCACGTGCCCGCCAACATCACGTCGAGCCGCGCGATCATCGGGTCGCCCACGTACATGTCTCCCGAGCAGATCCAGAACGTGAGGAAGACCGACCACCGCGCCGACATCTGGTCGACGGGGGTGATCCTCTACGAGCTGATGAGCGGAGTGCTGCCGTTCCGCGGGGAGACGCCGGGCGAGATCTTCGTCCAGATCATCGAAGGGCAGGCGACGCCGCTGTCGAAGCTCCGTCCGGAGGTGCCCGCCGCGCTGTCGGACATCGTCGCGCGCTGCCTCAGGAGAAACGTCGACGAGCGCTTCGAGAACGTCGTGGCCCTGGCCGAGGCGCTGGCTCCGTACGCCTGGTACAAGCACCACGAGTCGCTGGCGCGAATGCGTCGCTCCGTCGGCGTACGGCGGCCCGGCGTGACGCCGGGGACCTCGAGCGCCAGCGTGCCGCCCGCCGCCATGACGGGCAGCGCGGTGAAGGCGCCGGGGCACGACGGGGGGCCCGCCAACAAGGTGCTGCTCGCGCTGGCGGCGGTGGTGCCGCTCGTGCTGATTCCGCTGGCCGGGATCCTCGTCGTTCAGCGCGTGGGGCTCGCCCACAGACCGCCGGCCGAGCCGACGCAGACGGCGGCGCAGGAGGTCCCGTCGCCGAGCGCCGAGCTGCCCGCCGAGACGACGCCGGTGCCCGCATCGGCCGCACCGCCGGCCCCGACCGACACGGTCCTCGTCGTGCCCCCGCCGAGCGTCACCGCGACCACCCCCGCCGAAGAGATCCCCGCGACCGCACCCTCGCCGACGGCCCAACCAGTCCACGTGCCGCCCAAGAAACGAAGTATCCTCCAGCAGCGATACTGAGCGCGTCGAAGGCGCACGGATCGACCTGCCGGACATGCGCAAAGCTCTCCTCATCGCCGCTCCGATCCTCGCGCTCGCCCTGACCCCCGCGGCGCACGCGCAGACGAGGTCGCCCGAGGACGTGAAGCGCGCCGACGCGCTCTTCAAGAAGGCGCAGAAGCTGCGGGACGCCGGCCAGGTGCCGCAGGCCTGCGAGGACTTCGCCGAGAGCCTGCGGCTCGACCCCGCGCTCGGCACGCTGCTAAACCTCGCGGATTGCCACGCGGCGGACGGCAAGATCGCGACGGCGTCCGCCGAGTTCGAACGGGCGGAGCACCAGGCGCAGGCTCGCAAGGACCGCGAGCGGGAGGCGTTCGCGCGGGATCAGGTCAGCACGCTGGCGCCGCGGCTGTCGTACGTGCAGCTCGCGCCCGAGCCCGGGGCGGTCTTCGAGACGGTGACCCTCGACGGCGCGCCGCTCGATCGCTCGCAGTGGTCCGTCCGCGTCGCGCTCGATGCCGGACCGCACAAGCTCGTCTTCACGGCGCCAGGACGGCTCCCGCGCTCGGTCGACGTCACGGTCGCGAACCCCGGCGTCCAGACCGTGCCCGTCGCATCGCTCGACCCCATTGCCGCGCCGCCGCCTCCTCCACCGCCGCCCCCTCCACCGCCTCCACCACCCCCGCCTCCACCGCAGGGGTCCGGGCTTCGTACGGTGGGCTTCGTGCTCGGGGGCGTCGGCGTCGCGGGCCTGGCCGCCGGCTCCTACTTCGGGGTGACCGCCATCTCGAACAAGAACAGCGGTAACGCGCACTGCTCGGGGAAGCTCTGCGATGCGCGGGGGCTCTCGCTCGAGAGCGACGCGCACACGGACGCGACGATTTCGACGATCGCCTTCGCCGCGGGCGCGGTTGCGCTGGCGGCAGGGGCGTACTTGGTCCTCACGGCCCCGTCGTCGCAGTCGGCGCAGCTCCAGGTGGGACCGCTCATGCTGGCGCGCGGGGGCGGCGCGGCGGCGGCGGTGACGTGGTGACGACTTAGCCCGGAGCTCGCACGCTGGGGCGATGCTGGAGCTCGACCTCGGCTCCGGGTAACGCGGCGATCGCCACCGTCGCCGTCGGCTCGAACGAGAGCGGCGCGCTCGGGCCGCCGACGCGCTCGCAGAAGCGCGCAGCCACCCGCTGCATGCGCGCGTCGCCGACCTCCTCCCAGATGCGTCGCCACGTGCACGCTTCGCGCATCGCGCGGACGAAGGCCTCGGCGCTGTGGAAGGCGAGCGTGTGCCGCACGCGGGTGTGCCGCACCATGGCCAGCCCGGCCTCCTCGAACATCGCCGCCATCGCGTCGCGCGCGGCGTGGACGTGGGGATCCGGCGCCGCGAACCGGGGTTCGAGCTCGTGCAAGCACGCGGTCAGCATCTGAAAGGGCTCGCCGGCATCGCTCGGGCCCCACGTGATGAGCCCCACCTTGCCCTTCGGCGCCAGCGCCGCGGCCCACGCGCGCAGCATGTCGGTGCGCGAAGGGACCTGCCAGAGCCCGAACGCGCAGACCACCGCGTCCCAGGGCCCCCCGCTCGCGTCGCTGGCATCGGCGACCGCGCACTCGATCGGAGTCGCGAGGCGCGCGCGGTCGATCTGCTCCCGGCAGATGCGCACCATCTCGACGCTCTTGTCCGTCGCCCGCACCGCGCCTCCGTCGCCCACCGCGCGAGCCACCGCGAGCACCTCGGCCCCGGGCCCCGCGCTCGTGACGAGGACGCGGTCGCCGGGGCGCATGGCCATCTCGCGCACGAGATCGAGGTGGTACGGCACGAAGCGCGGAACCCACTCCTCGAGGTAGCCCTCGGCGGCGCGGTCCCACGGCGTACCCATGGCCGCCAGTGTAGACTGGGAGGCGACGCCGTGAAGACCCGTTCCATCGTGGCGGCCGCGGCCTGGTGTCTGCTGCTCGCGTCCTCGGGGGCCGCGGGATGCTCGCACGACGACGCCGGTGCGAGCGCGGACGCTGGCGACGACGGTGAGGCCGGACCCGTGCCCCTCTCCTTCTTCGAGCCGAGCGCCACGGTGCTCGTCGACGGGCACGACTACGACGACTACACGCGCGACTGCCGCGTCGAGTATTGCCGGCACAACGAGAACACCGACATGATCGCCTGGAACGGCGCGCTGTGGCTCGTCCACCGCTCCGCGATCAGCCAGACGCTGGGACCCAACAGCGCCCTCCACGTGTACCGGTCGACCGACGGCGGCGCGTCGTTCCAGCAGACGGCCCTCTTGCCCGCGCCGAGCGACCGCGACATCCGGGACCCGTGCTTCTACGTCGTCGGGGGCCGGCTCTACCTCAAGGCCCTCACGCGCGTGACGCCGCCCATCGACGAGTCGAGCCGCGACACGGGCGTCGACACCGTGGCGATCGCGATGACGTCTCCCGACGGCTTCACGTGGAGCGCGCAGCAACCCATCGGCCCGCACGGGTGGAGCTTCTGGCGCATCAAGGAGAACGCGGGCACGTACTACACGGCGGCGTATCAGGACGGCGATCTCCAGGTCGTCCTCTACACGTCGACCGACGGCCTGATCTGGACCGCCGGTCCGCTCGTCTACGGCGTCAGCGCCGACACGCCGCTGGAGACGGAGCTCACGTTCATGCCGGGCGGCAAGCTCCTCGCGCTCGTGCGCATGGACGGGACCGACGCGGAGCTCCTCGGCGATCAGGGTCGCCTGCGGACGAAGATCTGCTGGAGCGATCCGCCCTACGCGAGCTTCTCCTGCCCCGCGGAGTTCCTCGGCGAGCGGCTCGACGGACCCGTCTCCTTCTTCTGGCACGGGCGGCTCTTCGTCGTCGCGCGCAAGCACCTGCAGGGGACCGGCAAGAAGAGGACGAGCCTCTTCGAGATCGTCGGCAACTTCGACGGCGGACCCCTGGCCATCGGCGAGTGGGGTGAGCTCCCCAGCGCCGGCGACACGTCCTACGCGGGCGTCGTGCCGCTCGACGACACGCACGTGCTGCTCAGCTGGTACTCGGGGGATCTCGCGGTCGACCCGCCGTGGGTGCTCGGGATGTTCGACCTCACGAGCATCTGGCTGGGGCCGGTGGACATGTCGCTCCTCCAGTAGCGGCGTCCACCGGGGCGTCCACGCTGGCCAACCGGAGCCGGCGGCACTATCACAGCGGAATCACTCCCCATGTCGGTATCGCTCGCTCATCCGGACCGTTTCGCGAAGCGTCACATCGGCCCCGACGACGCGGAGACCGAAGGGATGCTCCGGCTCGTCGGCGCCAAGTCGCTCGATGACCTCATCGACCAGACCATCCCTCCGGCTATCCGCCTGCGGCGTCCGCTGAACCTGCCGCCGGCCCGGAGCGAGCACGAGCTCCTCGAGCTGGCGCACGCCATCTCGCAGAAGAACGAGGTGTGGCGGAGCTTTCTCGGCATGGGGTACCACGACTGCGTCACGCCGCCGGTGATCCTGCGCAACGTGCTCGAGAACCCCGCCTGGTACACGCAGTACACGCCGTACCAGGCCGAGGTCTCGCAGGGCCGGCTCGAGGCGCTCCTCAACTTTCAGACCGTCGTGAGCGACCTCACGGCGCTCGAGGTCGCGAACGCCTCGCTGCTCGACGAGGCGACGGCCGCCGCCGAGGCGATGCACATGATGGAGTCGTTCAAGGCCGCGGACGACCGTCGCGCGCTGCTCGTCTCCGACCAGTGCCACCCGCAGACCATCGACGTCATCAAGACGCGCGCCGGCGCGCACGCCATCGAGGTCCTCGTCGGCGACGCCTCGGCGTTCGACTTCGCCGCCGGCCCGAAGGTGTTCGGCGTCGTCCTCCAGTATCCGGCGACCGACGGGGGCCTCGACGACTGGAAGGGGTTCATCGAGCGCGCACACGCGGCGGGAGCCCTCGTCGCGATGGCGTGCGACCTGCTCTCTCTGGCGCTCATCGTTCCGCCGGGCGAGCTCGGCGCCGACATCGCCGTCGGGAGCGCGCAGCGCTTCGGGGTGCCGCTCGGGTACGGCGGCCCGCACGCGGCGTTCTTCGCGTGCAAGAACGAGCTCGTGCGAAAGCTCCCCGGGCGCATCATCGGCGTCAGCGTCGACGCGCACGGTCGACCGGCCCTCCGCATGGCGCTGCAGACGCGCGAGCAGCACATCCGGCGCGAGAAGGCGACGAGCAACGTGTGCACGGCGCAGGCGCTGCTGGCCAACGTGGCGAGCTTCTTCGCCGTCTACCACGGACCCCATGGCGTCCGCGCCATCGCCGAGCGGGTGCACGGCCACGCCGCGGCGCTCGCGCTGGGGCTGAAGAAGCTGGGCGTTCGGGTGACCGAGGAGCGCTTCTTCGACACGCTGCGCGTCGAGGGAGAGCCGGCGAAGGTCGACGCGTGGGTGGCCGCCGCGCGCGCGCGCCGCATGAACCTCCGCCGCATCGACGAACGCTCCCTCGGCATCGCGCTCGACGAGACGACCTCGGCCGTCGAGGTCGACGCGCTCCTCAGCGTCTTTCACGACCCGGCGTCGACGACGCCGCCGCCCGCCTGCCTGGATCTCGCGCGGGAGGCCTCGCCCGCCCTGTCGGGCCTCGAGCGAAAGAGCGCCTATCTCTCGCACCCCGTCTTCAACGTGCACCACTCCGAGACGGAGATGCTCCGCTACATCCGCTCGCTCGAGGAGCGGGACATCTCGCTCGTGCACTCGATGATCCCGCTGGGCTCGTGCACGATGAAGCTCAACGCGACCGCCGAGATGATGCCCATCACGTGGGCGCGGTTCAACCGGATCCACCCGTTCGCGCCGCTCGAGCAGGCGCAGGGCTATCAGGTGATCGTCAAGCAGCTCGAGGCGATGCTCGGGGAGATCACCGGCTTTCCCGCCGTGAGCCTCCAGCCGAACTCGGGCGCGCAGGGGGAGCTCGCGGGGCTGCTCGTCATCCGCAAGCACCACGAGTCGCGCGGCGAAGGGCAGCGCGACGTGTGCCTCATCCCGGCGAGCGCGCACGGGACGAACCCGGCCTCCGCGGCGATGACGGGGATGCGCGTCGTCGTCGTCGCGTGCGACGAGAAGGGGTACGTCGATCTCGTCGACCTCGAGGCGAAGTCGCGCCAGCACGCGAAGGATCTCGCCGCGCTGATGGTGACCTACCCGTCGACCTACGGCATCTTCGAGGAGGAGATCGCCCGCATCTGCGCCATCGTCCACGAGCACGGCGGGCAGGTGTACCTCGACGGCGCGAACCTCAACGCGCAGGTGGGCCTGTGCCGCCCCGCCGACGTGGGCGCCGACGTCTGCCACGTGAACCTGCACAAGACGTTCTGCATCCCGCACGGCGGCGGCGGTCCCGGCATGGGGCCCATCGGCGTGGCGCAGCACCTCGCGAAGTACCTGCCGCGCCATCCCGTCGTCCCCGTCGGCGGCGAGCAGGGCATCGGCGCGGTCAGCGCGGCGCCGTGGGGGAGCGCGAGCATCCTGCTCATCTCGTGGGCCTACATCGCGATGATGGGGCCGGACGGGCTGAAGCGCGCGAGCGAGGTCGCCATCCTCGCCGCCAACTACGTCGCCGACCGGCTGCACCCGCACTTCCCGGTGTTCTTTCGCGGCAAGCGGGGCCGCGTCGCGCACGAGTGCATCCTCGATACGCGCGGCGTGAAGCGCACCGCGGGGATCGAGGTGGACGACATCGCGAAGCGGCTGATGGACTACGGCTTCCACGCGCCCACGATGAGCTTTCCCATCGCGGGCACGCTCATGGTCGAACCGACCGAGAGCGAAGCGCTGGCCGAGCTCGATCGCTTCTGCGAGGCCATGATCGGCATTCGCGACGAGATCCGCGCCGTCGAGGAAGGCAAGCTCCCGAGGGACGACAACCCGCTGAAGCACGCCCCTCACACCGCCGAGAGCATCGCGGCGAGCGACTGGAAGCACCCGTACTCGCGCGAGGTCGCGGCGTTTCCGACGCGAGCCACGCGGGCGCGGAAGTTCTGGCCGGCGGTGGGCCGCATCAACAACGCCCAGGGCGACCGGAACCTCATGTGCACGTGCCCCCCCATCGAGGCCTACGCGGCGACGTAGCGACGACCGACCAACACGCGCGCCTACTGGCCGTAGACGTTCGCCACCATCGCGGTCGCCCAGGCCTGTCGGATGGCCGCGTTGCCTGCGGCGTTGGGATGGAGATCCGTCGGATTCGTGAACATGGTCGCCCGCCCGGCGTAGATGACCGAATAGAGGTCGGGCCCTTTCACGAGCTTCGCCCCGTAGGTCGCGTAGAGCGACTGGATCTGGTCGTTATACTGGGGAATCGAACCGTGCGTCGGCTCGCCCGTATAGGGAATCGTCGGGATGACCGGGACCTTGCCCGCGGCGAGCACCGTGTCGACGAGCTGGGTCATGTTGGCGAGGAAGCCGGCGGGATCGTTGCCCGGGGCGTCGTTCGTGCCGAGCGAGAGGCCGTAGTAGTGGCCGGGGAAGTCGGCGAGGAATGCGTCGATGTTGGCGAGCTCCGTGGCCGTCGACCATCCGCCGTGGCCGGCCATCTCGAAGGCGGGATCGTTCGGCACGACGGCATGGACGAGCTGGTCGAAGCTGTCGTTGGTCGCCTGATGACCCATCGCGTTCGCCGTGATCGAGTCGCCGCCGAACTTCCACCCGTCGTTGCCGGCGTGCGCGTCGTAGAGGTTCCACTGCAACGACGTGTCGGTGTTCTCTGCCGCGACGTTCGACGCGCTCGCGGTGCAGTCGAAACGAAGCCAGTTGTAACCGCTGAGGTCGAGCATGTTAGCGCCCGAGCTCAGCAGGTTCCCCGTCATGGTGACGAGCGTCGTCCAGCCCGCGGCCGGCGCCGCGCCCCCGCCGGGGGCGACGTTCGCCTCGATGGTGTAGTCGCCCGGGAGCGTGTAGCTCGGCCCGTCCGACGTGTCGTAGTTGTAGCCGTACTCGTTGAACCAGACCGAGTAGACCGTCGTCCGCATCGCGACCGGCACCGTGGAGAGGTCGAGGGCCAGCCAGTTCGGATCGCTCGCCGCGGGGTTGTGTCCCGTGCGCCAGGAGGTGCCGTAGTCCGCGTCGACGGCGCTCGACGCGGGGCTGAGGGCGTAGTTCGAGTACGCCGGAAGGCCGCCGCTGATCATCGGCATCTTGCCCGCCTGGGTGACCACCGGCCCGCCGGTCCCCGCGTCCGCTCCGCTCGTGCCCGTTGTGCCGGTCCCCGCGTCTGCCCCGTTCGTGCCGGGTGCGCCGGCGTCCGGCGAGCCGCTGCCCGGGGCCGGCGTCGAGCCCCCGCTCGATGCGCCGGGACCCGCGCCGTTCGACGCGCCGGGACCGGCGTCGTTCGACGCGCGACCGCCGTCGGTCTGCGCGGTCACGCCGCCCGAGACGGACGCGCCTCCCGGCATGGAAGGCTGGACGCCGTCGGTCGGGTCACCCGGTGCGCCGCCGGTCGAAGCGGGCCCGCAGGCGATGGCGAGCGTCGAGGCGAGGACTGCGAGAGAGGTCACTCCGAGCCGGGTCACGTTCCGTTGGTTCATGGGGGAACGTTTCTACGGGGTCGCCAGCGCTCGATCACGAGGCTGAGCTTCACAAAGTTTTTTTTCGTGAGACCCGCTCCGCGTGCGCCCGACATGTGCCGAAGTGCCCGCGGCGGCTCGTATTTGCGCTCGAGCTAGAGCGATGTTCGAAGCGGATCAGCGCATGGAACGACGATGAGCAGGGCCGCCGGGCTGCGACAGATTCTGCGCCGTGTTGACCAGCGACACGTGCGAGAAGGCCTGCGGGAAATTCCCCAGCTGACGGCCCGACCTCACGTCGTACTCCTCGGCGAGGAGGCCCACGTCGTTGCGCAGCCCGAGCAGGCGCTCGAAGAGGCGTCGCGCGTCGTCCTTGCGCCCCATGAGGGCCAGGTTGTCGACGAGCCAGAAGCTGCACGGCAGAAAGACACCCTCCCCACGAGGAAGGCCGTCGACCTTCGGATCGCTCTCGTACCGGCGCACGAGGCCGCGGTCCATCAGGCGCTCCTCGACGGCGCGCACGGTCCCGCGGACGCGCGCGTCCGTGGGCGGGAGAAAGCCGATGAGCGGCACCATCAGCAAGCTCGCGTCGAGGTGCTTCGAGCCGTAATACTGCACGAAGGAGCCGAGCTCCTCGTCGTAGCCTCGCTGGCAGACCTCGGCGTGCACCTTCTCCCGGACCGCCCGCCAGCGATCGCGCGGACCCGGGACGCCCAGCTCCTCGATCAAGCGAATGCCGCGGTCGAAGGCGAGCCACGCCATCACCTTGGAATGCGTGAACTGCCTCTGCGGCCCGCGCACCTCCCAGATCCCGTCGTCGGGCTCCTCCCAGCTGCTCTCCAGGAACTCGAGCAGCTTGGTCATCAAGTCCCAGCCGTCGGCGTTCGGCTTCATGCCGACGCGATGACACTGGTACGTCGAGTCGAGCACCTCCCCGTAGACGTCGAGCTGCCGCTGCTGGTGGGCCGCGTTGCCGACGCGCACGGGCCGCGCCCCGCCGTAGCCGGGAAGCCACGGGATCTCCGACTCGCCGATGCGGCGCTCCCCGTCGACGCCGTAGAGGATCTGGAGCTTCGACGGATCGCCGGCCACGGCGCGGAGCAGCCATTCGCGCCACGCGCGCGCCTCCTCCCGGAAGCCGTTGTGGACCATCGCGAAGAGCGTGAAGGTCGCGTCACGAAGCCAGCAGTAGCGGTAGTCCCAATTTCGCTGGCCCCCGGGGGCCTCCGGCAACGAGGTGGTGGGCGCGGCGACCTGCCCGCCGGTCGACGCGTGCGTCAGCGCCGACAGCGTGACGAGCGAGCGCCGCACGGCGTCGTTCCACTCGCCTCGGTACGTGCACTGCGCGGTCCACGCGCGCCAGCGCTGCTCGGTCTCGGCGATGCGGATGCGTGGGTCGACGACGTGACGCGTCGGCACGTGAGAGGGCTGCCAGGTCAGCGACAGGGCGACGGTCTGACCTTCCGAGACGTCGAGCTCTCCCACGGTCGTCAGCCCTTCGCCGCGCAGAGGCATCTCGCTCCGGATGTGCAGCGAGTCGGGCCCTGCGATGGCGACGAGGCCGTCGTCGTCCTTGCGGACCCAGGGCACGATCGAGCCGTAGTCGAACCGCACGACGAGCTCCGTCGCCATCTTCACGCGGCCGCGGAGCCCGCGCACGAGCCGCACGAGTCGCGGCGGCCCGTCGCGAACGGGCATGCAGTCGGTGACCATGACGCTGCCTTCGTCGAGGTGGAACGTCGTGTCGAGGACGAGCGTGTCCTCGCGATACGCGCGCTCGATCTTCCGGGGCGCCTGGACGGGTGCGAGGAGCCATCGCCCGTTGCGCGAGGTCCCGATCAGCGCGGCGAAGCAGGCGCCCGAGTCGAACCGTGGCAGGCACAGCCAGTCGATCGAGCCGCAGCGGGACACGAGGGCGGCGGTCTGCTTGTCGCCGATGATCGCGTAGTCTTCGATGCGAGAAGGCAGAGCTAGCCGGCTGGGCATGGGGTTCGCCGCCGGGTGCAATGCAAGCCGTCTGCCGGCCGGAGCCGACGGTGTCTTCAGAGCATCGTGAGGTCGATCTCGAGCGGAATGGCCTCGTCGGCCGGGATCGCCGGCAGGAGCCGCAGGATCCCGCGCCGGGCGAGCGCCGCGAGCTCCGAAGCGCACTCGCGCGGGCTGCCGGAGTTCCCCGTCACGATCTCCATCGCGCGCGCCCGGCCGTCGACGCGCCCGAGGAGCTGGGTCGCCAGCGCGCTGAGGTCGTTCCGAGGATCCTCGGCGCGGCGGTCGGCGAGGACCGGCACGGCGTCGAGCGGGACGAGCTCGCGCACCGCGGCGCGCGTCGGGCGCTCCTCGGCCTCGAACGCGGCGGCGATGTCGATGCGTCTGCGGACTGTGCGGTCGCTGTCGGTCGAACGAGGTCGGCTCACGGGATGCCTTCAAGCACCGCCTGTGCCTTCGCTCGAGGGCCTTCCGGGCCCTGAAATCCATGGGCTCGGTGGATGGCGCCCCCATCCGTTGCCTCCGGCAGGCTGCAGCACGCGGGGTCTCCCTCCCCCGACGCGATGGCTCGCCCGCGCAGGCGAGCGTGTGGGCGCTCGCGTCCCCCTGTGGCGGCAGCGCACGCGCTGCGCCACGACGCCACGCGCGTGCCCCGCGCCGATGGCCGCAACCCGCCTTCGCGCGCGGCGATCTTCGTTTCCGCCGGCCCGGGCACGGTCCCTGCTCGGCTCCGGGTCGTCTTGTCGCGACCGGGGGGCCAGGAGCGATCCGCGCGCTGTCGCGTGCTCGTCGTCGATGACGACGAGGCGATGCGCGCCGCGATCGCCCAGCCGCTCCTCGAAGCCGGCCACGACGTCGTCAGCGCGAGCAACGGGCTCGAAGCGCTCGACGCGATGAGGGCGAGCGCGCCGCACCTCGTGCTCCTCGACCTCATGATGCCGCGGATGAGCGGGTGGGAGGTGCTCTCCGCGATGGGTGCGAGCCCGCGTCTGGCCTTCGTTCCCGTGGTCGTGCTCACCGCGTTCGACGACCGGCGCGACTTGCCCTCCGGGAGAGCCGTGCTCCACAAGCCCATCGATCGCGACCTGCTCTTCGAGCTCGTACGCACCGTCCTCGACCTCGAGCGCAGCGGAGGCTTCTCGCTCGAGGAGCCACCGAGCGAGCTCTTGCCTCGACGGCGGCACTAGCGAGGCGGCTCCCATATCGGCCAGGGGACCTCGGGCAGCGTTGACGCACGCCCGCCGTCGTCGGGCCGGTGCTCGCGCTGGCGGGTCCCTCCGACCTCCCCCGCGCGGCGCTTTGCTTCGCAAAGCTTGCGCGGGAATTCGGGAGGAACCCCCCGCCAGCGCTGCGCGCCGACCCGACGACGGCGGGCTTTCGGCCGAAGACGACGGCGAAACCGGTGATGCTTATCGACAATCGCGCCGTGCCCCTTAGCGCGGGGGACACCGAGTCAGCCAGGCGACGTCGACGCTGCGACGCCCCGCCGCGACCTCCGTGTCATGGCGCAGCCCCGCGCTCACGCTCACGCTCACGCTCGCGCCCTCGCCCGCGCTCGCGCCCTCGCCCTCGCCCGCGCTCGCGCCCTCGCCCTCGCCCTCGCCCTCGCCCGCGCCCGCGCTCACGCCCGCGCCCTCGCCCTGCCCCCTCCCCTGGCCCCCCCATCCGCAAGCGCCGCGCTCTACGCTGCCCCCCCATGACCGACCCGTCGTCACCACGAGGCTGGCGCGCCGCAGCCAGAGCGGCGCTGTCTCAGGGAGCCACCGCCGGCTTCGTCGCGGCCTTCACGTACTGGACCGCGAGCCTCGTCCCTTTTCTGAAGGAAACGTACTGGGCGCCCATCGCCGCCATCGTCGTCCTCTACCCGGACCGCGAGGCCACCCGCAAAGCCGGCGGCGAGCGCCTCCTCGGCACGCTCCTCGGGAGCCTCGTCGGCTGGGGCGCGGCCGCGTGGTGGAACGGCAACCTGCTTCTCTACGGCCTCGCGGTCCTCGTCGCCGTGGGCCTCTGCTACGCGGTGCGGCTCGAGAACGCCGCGCGCCTCTGCGCCGTCGCGGTCACCGTCATCACGATCATCCCGCGGGCGGAGCCGCCGCACCTCGTCGCGCTCTACCGCTGCATCGAAGTGTCGTACGGCGTGGCGTGCGCCGTGGGCTTCACCGCGCTCGTGGACCTCGCCCAGCGGCGCGCGCGGGCTCGGTGAGCCAATACGCTCACGCTCCCGCGACCCCGGCGAGGTAGCGCCTCGCGTCCTCGGGCAACGCCAGGGTCACGCTCCCGCAGTCGATGCACACCGACGCCGTCGAGATGGGCAGGTCCGCGTGGCCGCCCGCGGCGGTCTGCACGCGCACGCCCATCGACGGGCCGACGGCGCCCGGGATCGACCGGCCGCTCCCGCATCGCCCGCAGCGGGGTCCCTGAGACGGCTTCGCGCCCGGCCAACCGCCGCCCGGCTCACCGGCAGGCGCGGAGGGCAGCAGCCCCCCGCATCCGAGGCAAAACATGTGGGACGGGTCGTTCTCTTTGCTGCACTGGGGACATCGCATGTCTTGGGTCCCTCGGAGGGTGGCTCGCGCAAAAGGCCAGGGTAGCCGCGAACGAGGCGGCGAGAACGCTTCACTGCAGCGTGACGGTGTACTTGAAGACCGGGCTGATGGAGTCGGCGCCGTCGTCGCCGTCGGCGGTCACGTCGAGCTCGTAGTCTCCGGGCGGGATGGGGCCCGGGGGCACGGCGGTCAGCGTCGCGACGATCGAGTACGGGGAGGTCAGCGGCGAGACGAGCGTGCTCTGTCCGGCGAAGGCGACGCCGTTCTGGAGCGGCATGTCGATGGCGATCGCCACGACGGGACCGTGGTCGCTGTGCGCGGCGACCGTCCCCGTCGCCGTGTAGGTGCCCGTGGCGTCCTTCGTGAAGGGGGGGAAGCTCACGCTGTCGACTACGGGCACCTCGGGCGGCGAGGAGCACGACGCGAGGAGCAGGCACGGGAAGCAGCCCGAGAGCAGGAGGCGAAGCATCGGATGGAGAGTAGTACCTCGCCACGGAGGTTTCGATCGATTGCCCGTGGCTCCCACACACACGAACGAGACTTCCATGGCCCGCGCGAAGTCTCCCGAGGCGCTCGTGATGACGACGAGGCGCCCATTCGGATCGACGCGATGGAGCATCGGATCCTCATCGTGGTCACGCGGGATGACGAAGTTCGTGTCCGAGTGTTCTCGCCGAGGCTCGTTCACCTTTCGGCGCCGCGTTCGTCGAACCGGGTGCGGCTCGCGGGTCGACGAACGCGGCGCCTTTTCGAGCAAGAGCGCCATTTTGCTCAATGAAACCGTCATTGTGTCGCGGAAGAGCGGCTCCTCGTTCGATGAACGCGTCGTCTTGAAGAACAAGTGCGTCATCTTGAAGAGCAAGTGCGTCGTCTTGAAGAGCAAAAGGCGCTCCCGAGTGGACGGGAGACGCGGCGACGACACGCGATGCGTCTTCTTGTTCTCGAGATGCGTCAACTTGTCTTCACGGCGACGCATCGCGAAGACAAGAAGACGCATCGGCTCGACGAGATGCGGCGTCTTGTCGAGACGATGACGCTCCCGAGTCGTCGGAAGCGGCTTCTTGGGCTCGAGAAGGCGCATCGCGAAGACAAGAT
>DASXZL010000065.1:0-141361 GCA_036501935.1 Polyangiaceae bacterium
GATCTACCGCTCGCTCACGCTCGCGGTGCTGACGGCGGCTCCGCCGCCCGTCCGAGATCCATCGAGAATCGCGCTCGCTGCGCTCGCTCATTTAGAGGCACCGACGGCGCGTCTGGAGCGGCGCCGTGTACGACGCGCTGATCGGCGCGACCGGGGGCTCGGTCGTGGTGCTCTGCCTAGCATGCGACTTTCGGAACAGGCAGAGCCTCGGCGGCTTCCACGTCCGTCCCGATCGCCGCAATCGCCTGGCGTGCGTATTGACCGAGCAGAGTCTCTGGCTTCGCCCTCACGACGGCCTCCAGCGCGGGCAGCGCCGCGTGGTTGCCGATCTCTCCGAGCGCCTCCGCGCAACACCACTTCGTGTAGTCGGCCATTCGGTCGTCCAACACGGCCTCGCACATGTCGTCGATGGCCTCGGGAGCCTCGAGCCTGCAAAGGGACTCGAGGGCGGCCCTGCGGAGATCGGCCGGGCACGCGGCATCGCGCCACATGGCGAGCAGCATCTCGACGTACTCGGGCTCGTCCCAGTAGCCCAGGGTCATCGTGGCGAGGAGCGCTCCGGGCGCGCTGCGGTCTCTCGCGAGCTCGCGCACCGTCGGCTCCGTCTTTCGGCGCAGGGCGCCGAGCTGCCTGGCGATTTCGTCCTGCGCTTCCGGCTCGAGCTCGCGGGCGACGCGGCAGAGAGTGCGGAATCCATCCGCCCCGCACTCGAGCAGACGAGCGACGACCGTGTCCGAGCCCCCACGGAGCAGTTGCCGGTGCCCTTCGTCGTCGCCGCGGCGGGCGAGGATCTCCGCAACGTACTCGGCATGGTCGGAGTCGCGGGCCGCTTCTTCGCGGAGCCGGAGGCGCAGGAGCTCGGTCGGGAAGCAGCCCGTGCGGGCCACGCGTTCGAGGAGCCACGTGCGGTCGTCGGCGTCCGTGGCGCGCGCGAGGGCCGCGAGCAGGACGTCGAGCGCCTCGGTCGTTCCGACGCGGCCCACGAAGCGGGCGATGGACTGGAAACAGCGGCGGGCATCCTCGCACTTCGCCTCGTCGGCCATGCACTCGAGGACGGCCGCCGGGCGAGCCTCGAAGACGGTCGCTAGCGATTCTCGCGCCACGGTGCGGACCATCGGGTGGTCGTCCTGGAGGAGGACCAGCAGGAGCTGGGCGGCTTGGGGGACAGCCGGGTAGGAGGCGAGCTGCCACGCCGTGCGGGCGCGGGCGGACGCGGGCAGCAGTCGACCGGAGTCGTGCTCCCGGAGCTGGTCTCGGATGGTTTCGAAGGGGAGCACGTTGTCGTGGGGCATGGGCGGGTCTCCTTGAGGGGCAGCAGCGCGTCTTCGGTCAGCGGCACGCGCGAAGCAGCGCACCCGCGTCGTTGTCGTTGTCGGTCTGGGCAAGGGCTTCGACCGTGGCGTCGCGAGTCGGTAACGGTCGGCAATCGGGGTCGGGTCCGATCGGCTGGAGGCGCGGGTGGGGGCGCCCGCCGAGCGTGACGACCGCGAAGGCGGCCGCGAGGGCGGTGACGAGCGCGGCGCCGAAGAGGCGCTCGCTTTGGCGGGCGAAGGCTCTCGCCGACGCGAAGACGCCGGCGAGAAGGAGGGCGGCTCCGATGAGGACCGCGCGGACTACGACGGGCCGACCCGAGTGCACGGGCCAGGCGCGGTCGTCGCAGGCGCGAACGAGGGCGTCCCCGGGCACGGCGTGCAGCCGGCTCCACGCGGGCTCGCCAGCGCGCAGGGCCGCGCCCGCCCGGGCGGGCAGCCCACGCATCGCCGCGCTCAGCACCCGTTGAGCGCGGCTCTCGCTCACGAGCGGGTGCGTTACGGCTTCCGCGGGCTCTCGCACGTCGCGGGTGAAGGCGGTGTTCTCGACGCAGTCGGGTTCCGAGAGGCAGGGCGGAAGCGGGTGGGTCTTCACGTTCGTGGGCTCCTGATCCCTCCCTCCGTTCGGCGAGGCCGAATCTGGAAAGGGCGCCCAACTTTTTTCTCGGTTCCGTTGGCACTGCACCGCTTCGATCGATTTTTTTCGGGCCCCGTTCCAGATTCGGCCGGTCCGAGCGGAGGGAGGGATCAGAGACCAGCGAATCGGAGCCGCCCATGTCCCCTGTCCACGCCTCCCCTTTTTCCCTTGCAACCCCCACCCGGCTGATGAAAAAAGCCCTCCTCGTGTCCGGACCTCCCAGCGACCCCAGCACCCCGACGCCGCCGCCCGGCGGCCCCACGGACCGCAGCGACCGTGAGCCGATGCTCCGGGACGCCGCGCTACGTGCGGCGATCGGGAAAGTCCTCGGCGGGCGCGTGCCGGACGCGGACGTGGAGGACCTCGTCTGGGAGACGCTTCAGGAGGCCTACGAAGCCAAGAAGCTCCCGCCGCCCGGTCACGAAAGGACGGACTACGTCCTCGCCATCGGGCGCAACAAGGGCATCGACTTTCACAAGGCCGCCCAGTTCAAGCCGCAACTGACGCTGGCCGGCGACGAAGCGGACCGCCTGGTCGCGGCGGCCACCGATCCGGTCGCGGCCCGCGACATGCTCGACAAGGTCGCGCGCGAGGTCGGTCACACGACCACGCTTCGCTGGTACGCGCGCGTGACCTTCCTCGGCGAGAGCGTCGCGGACATCGCACGCGAGGCCGGCCTCAAGTACGACACCGTCGTCAAGCGAGTGAAGGCGATGGAGAAGCGCGTCCACGCCGTCGGCCTGCGCGTCGCCGCGGGCACCTTCCTCCTCGCGCTGGCCGCCGCCGTCTGGTCGCTCGCCAAGCCGCAGCCGCCGGTCGTCGTGCCCGAGCTCCCCGTGCCGAGCGTGCGCCCGGCCGACTCGACCGAGCATCCCGAGCCCAACGCCAAGACGCAAGCCGAGAAGCTGCGGCAGGAGGCGTTCGGCCAGTGCATGCGGAACGATTGGCCGTCGTGCGAGCAGGGCCTGAACGAGGCCCAGGCGCTGGATCCCCAGGGCGAGGCCGAGGATGCGCGCGTGCGCGCCGCGCGCGACGACATCCAGGTCGGCTCCACGCTGAAGCCCGGGTCCCGCTGGAAGCCGAAGGAGCCGCGGGTGTACGCGCCGGAGAAGCGGTAGGCGCTGCGCTCGGGGGTCAGCTCAGGTCGTCCCATCTCGCACCCGGGGTCGAAGAGGAGCCCGTTGAAGCTGTCGTCCGGCAGCAAGCCAGCCATCTCCAGCCAGCCGACCTCCGCGTAGGTGCGCAGCTGCACGTCGACCGGCACCTCCCGTACACGAGGTCACGACGTCCGGCTCGAGCGGCCACGGCCCCCTGGCGGCGCTGGCCTGGGTCACCGCCAGCTTCCGTCATCCCATTCGTCGCCATACTCCGCGGCCTTCGCCTGCAATTCCTCCGGAGCGTCGTCGAAGTAGTCCTCGTGATAGCTCACGATCTGCGTCCCCTTCGGGTACTCGAGGTGTGCTCCGCAGGGGAGAGCCCAGATGCCCTTGACCTCCCCGCGGCCGCTGCACGGCATGCGCTCGATCTCCTCGACGTAGAGCCTGCCGCCTCGCACGCGAACCGTCATGCTCCCCTCGTAGGGTTCGCTCGTGCACCGGCACACGTACTCGTAGTGATGCCCTGTTGCCTCGCCCTTGCCGACACACGTTCGTTTGCACCCCGGCGTATACATGTGAGCCTCGATCGGACCGAAGTTCGAGCGCAGCTGCAGGTCTGCGATCTCGTACCGCCCGTCGGCGGGCCGCACGGTCCGCTCGAGGGAGAGTGCGACCTCGCGCTCGTGCGTCCGCCCGCACGACGGCGGTTCCGGGTCGTCGAGCGTCGGATCCAACTCGACGCTCGTCCCTTCCGGCAGCGGCAGGTCGTCGTCGATCACCGGACCCTCGTGCAGGAAGTCGTATTGCCCGCGGATCCCGAGCCCCTCGGGCTCCGAGAGCACCCACACCTCGAGCTCGCCGCCGCACCAGATCCGCAGATACGGCCGGAAGTCGCTAGCCGGGCTCGCGTAGGTCTCGCACGTGGCATCGGCCGGCACGTCGCCGAGCGGAGTGCGCCGCCCGCTGTCCTCGTCGAGGACCAGGGTGCGGATCCCATCATGCGAGGGCGCGAGCGTGAACCGCACGCGCGTCGTGCTCGGTACCGGAGGCGTCGCCGCCAGCGCGTGATCGTCCGCATCGACGTCCCGCGGCGCGGCCGACGCATTCGCGGTCGAACCAGAGAAGACCGCCGACCAGACCAGTGCCGGCCACCCCACAAGCGAGACCCAACGGCGCACCATGGCGCGCGAGGGTACTCAGGCTCCGGTGCGTGGCGAGCGAAATGTGAAGGAAGTGGGGGCGGCGCGCGGTCTGTAACGCCACGGACCTGCGCGACGCCCCCCTGCTGCAGCTACTTCACGCTGGCCGCTACTTCACGATGAGCGACGTCGGCTGGCTCCAGTCGCCCTCGCCCGTCTTGGTCACGGCGCGGTACCGGAAGGTCACCGAGGCGCCCGGGGTCATCCCCGAGAGCGTGGTCTTCGCCTGCAGCGTCGCGGGCATCGACAGCCAGGTCTTGCCGCCGTCGGTGCTGTACTGCCACTCGTAGGACGCGCGGCGCGCGGCCGAGTTGGTCTCGAGCTTGACCGAGCCCGAGACGTCGCCGACCTTGGCGGCGAAGACGCGCGCCGGCCGCACGGGGGTCTTCTTCACCGCGATGCCGGCGCTCTGGATGATCGACGCGGCGTTGTCCGGGCTGGAGTCGGCCGCGGTCTGGACGTTCGTCCGGACCTGCTGGAGCATCTGGACGAGCGTGGCGCGCTTCGCGTCGCGGACGGCCACGGCACCCTTGGTACGCGCCAGGGCGGCGGTCTCCGCGGCCTGCAGCTCGGTGATGGCCTCCGTCACGGCCGGCAGCGCCGGCGTCGTGGTCGGGATCGCCGGGTTGCCCGTCATCGCCTTCACGATGCCCTGGGCGTACGTGATGAGGGCGGGGACCTTCGTCGGGAGCTTGAGCGATGCAACCGTGCGGTGAATGGGCTTGGCGGTCGTCGTCATGGCGGTCTACCTCCTGTCGATGGAAAGCGCCTTCGTGTTCGACGAAAGCGTCACTGGGTTCACGTCGGTCGTCTTCTTGTCGAGTCGTCGTCGACCGGTGGTCTGAAGGAGCGGCTCGAAGGCTTGGGAAAGCGGCGCTCTCGTCCGAAGGAGCGGCTTCCTGTCGAACGAGAGCGGCTTTTCGTCGAATGAGTGAGGCTTCGTGCTCACAACGAGCGTCCTTCTGTCGACAGCAGTCGACGTTCTCGTTCGACGGTGTCGCCCTCTCCGAGACGAGAGACGCTTTGTGTCTTCAACGAGCATCTCCTCGTCGACAACGAGCGCCTTCCTCTGGACTCGCAGCGGCTCTTCGTCGAGTGAATGACGCTTCTTGTCGACGGGACGAGGCCTTCTCGCGACTCGAAGCGTCTTCTTGTCGTGAATGAGCCGCTGCTTGGAAGCTCACTGCGCGGACCTCCCTCCGGCGGGCACCTTTTCATCTGCGCGGCCTCTACCCTTTGGGGGGGAAGTCGGCGCGGCTGCGGATGGCGGCCCGGGCGCGCGCGCATCCGTCCGGAGTTCTTGGGCTTCTTGGCGATCAGGGCTTCACTCGATGCCCACGCAGCTCCTCGGCCAGCTGGAGGCTCTCCCACAGCGGGGGGATCTTCCGGCGGACCTCGCTCATCGAGACGAGGTACGCGCGCCCCGCCCGCAGAAAGTGCAGGTCGTTGCGGCGAAGCAGCAGCAGCAAGCGGTACGTCGAGACGCGGGCGACCCGCGCCAGCTCCGCGACCTTGTAGAAGGCCCTGACGTCGAGGGCTGCCGGGCAGCAATCGTGGCTCGTCGAGCGCATCAGCCCACCTCCGCCACGGGCGCGACGCTCGGCCCTTCGCCGCGCACGCGCTCGTAGGTGGTGATGGCGATGGCGCAGGTCATCTCGAGCTCCTCGCGCCACTCGGCGAGCAGATCGGGGCGCCCCCGACGGACGACCTCCTCGATCCAGTCGGTGACGGTTCTCTTGTTCGTGCGCGCGGTCGCGAGGGCCCGGATGTGGTGCATGCGTACGGCGGGAGACGCGGCGGCCGCCCCGGAGAGCCCGTGCGGCAGGACGGCCAGCACGGCCTCGGACCAGGACATCTCCGTGTAGATCCCGGAAAGGACCGAGGCGTCCGTCGCCCGGAGACGCCTCAGGCGCGCGTGAATCTTCTCCGCCGCGTGCCTCGCGTCTGCTCGCCGCTCGACTTCATCGAGGCTCACGGGCGACAGGCCCGCGAGATGGACCGCGAAGTTCGACGGCTGATCCATCGCCGACTCGGCTTCGTTGAAGAACCAGGTGAGCTCGGCCTCCGCAGCGTCGCTCGGCGTTACGTCGCGGAAACGGCGCCGGGGAGTGTCTTCGATGCCTTGGGTCAGATCGGTCACGGTCATGAGAGGCGTTTCCTCCGGTGGGAAAAGGGCGTCTTGCGCCTCTCGATTCAGGGACGTGGCGGCGGCATGGACCGTCGCCGGCTCGCGGCTCAGCGCCGCTGCAGCCGCAGCTCGTGCCAGTCGCGAAGCAACGCGACGAAGTCCTCGAAGCTCATCGTGACCTGCGGCGGCTTGCCGTCGTCCTTGCAGACGGCGACCGCCCACCGGCCTTCGGCGACCGCGCCCCCCGCGGCCTGGCGCAGCGCCGCGCGGGGGTTGGCGCGCCGCTGGGACTTGCACTCGATCCAGAAACCCGGGGTGACCACGTCGGCGGGCGCGTGCCGGCCGCGCGCCTTCACACCACGGCGCACGAGCGCCCTGCCGAATACCTCGGCGAGGCGGCGCTGCACCTCGCGCTCGAACTCCACGCCCTTGCGTCGCGACCAACTTCCATGGCTCTTGCTCATCGAGGTCCTCCTGCGGATTGGGCCAGACACCTACGAGGCGGGCGTGCGCTCACGGACGGAGCTCGCGCACGGTCAGGCGCGTCACGGGCGAGCAGCGCGCCTGCCCGTCGAGCACCCCTTTCAGCGCCACCACCTCCTCGCGGGGCAGCTTCTTCGCCAGCTCCGCGAGGACCTCCTTCAGCGCAGCGCCATCCACGGCGCCGAGGCGCACGAGGGCCTCCCGCCGGGGGACGCCGGCCGCGTCGAGCGCGAGCAGCGTCTGCTGCAGCGGGTAATCGCGACGGATCGCCGTCACGAGGGAGTAGCGCCGCCCTTCGAGCTCGAGGGGGTCCCCGTGCTCGAGCTCGGCGCGCAGGACGGCGTCGAGCGCGTCCTTGCGCTCGACGAGCGCCTTGAGCAGCACGGCCACCTCCTCGCGCTCCCGCGCGACGGCCGGAAGGTCGTCCGCCATTGCACCGACGTGCGTGCGTTTGCCGGCGCGCGCTTCGGCCCAGGCCGGGCACTGGGTCCGGTGATCGCAGTGCGCGCACAGCGTGGTCGGGCGAGGCGCATCGTCACCGCGCTCCATCTGCGCGACCGTCGCGAGGATGTAGCGCCGCGTTGCTTCGCGCTGAGCGTCGGTCCGCTCGAAAGAGAGAACGACGTCGTGCCGCAGGAGATCCAGCCCGAGCTCGACGCGCCTGGCCCACGGCCAGAGCTCGCGCGCGACCAGATCGTAGATCGCCAGTTGCAGGCTCTCCTCGGCGTCCGCGAGGCAGGGCGGGAGGCGGGAGATCTTGTAGTCGCGTACCCGGATGGCGTCGTCGCCGAGGTAGTCGACGCGGTCCAGCGCGCCGCGCAGGCGGACGGGGCCTACGTCGAGCTCGAAGGGGACCTCGACCCCGATCACGCGCGCGGGATGGAGGCCTCCCTCGCGCGCGCACCACCGCTTCACGAGCGCGAGCCCCTCGCCGAAGAGCGCGTGGTCGCTCAGCTCGCTGCAGGTCCATGCGTGGCGGTAGGCGGCGGCCGCGAGCTCCGGGTCGATCGGGCCCTCGCGTCCGGCGTTCACGCGCTCGCGGATGATCTGCTCGAGCGCGGCGTGCACGACGCGGCCGAAGTGGCGCTCCGGCGCGATGTCCGCGGGGAGCCGGTCGACGTAGTGCAGCTGGAAGGACAGCGGGCACTGCGCGAAGCGCGCGAGGTGCGAGTGGCTGTAGTAGCCGCGGGGGGGCGGAGAGCCGTCGTCGCCGGAAGCCGGGACGAGGGACAGCTGCAGAACGGGTAGATGGACGGCGGGCGCATTCGGGGAAGGGTCGGCCAAGGTGGGCCTCCTTTCGGTCGAAGCGCGTCTGGCGCGTCAGGGGGGAATTCGATGAAGCGGGGCTTTCAAAGAGACAAGTGACACGGGCACCGGGAAAGTGTGACCGCGACGTCGCGGAGCGTCCGTCGTCAGCGCGTCTGTCGCCAAGTCGACCCGAAGAGCTTCGCCAGGTCGGCTTCCATCTGGGAGCGAGACGGTCCCACGTGCGGCGCCGCGGGCGCGACGCCGGGCGCTTGGGGAGCCATGGGGAGGCACGTCTGCCGCTCGGCCATCGACCGCAGGCTCCTTCCGCGCTCGGCGTGACGCAAGAAGTGCTCGAGCCGTCCCCAGATGTATCGCACCGTCGGTGGCGAGCCGTTCGAGCGCCGGGAGGCTCGCGCTGCACCGGCGAGCGAGTCACGCAGCGCCTGAAGCTTGCTCGGGGGGTCCCCGTCGATGGCGGCGGCGCAGAAGGCCACCCGTTCCACGTCGGCTTCGTCGAGGAGGCGCGGGGGCGTGAAGTGGGGATGCTGCAGCTGGAAGCATTCTGCCAGGACGACGCGGGCGGCGGCGCGATCGGCCTCGGCGATGCTCGGGGTCTCGGATGGCTGGCCGGCGGGCTCGCCCTCGACTCCTTCAAGAAGAAGAAGTTTCTTCTTCTTATTCTTCTCCACGAGGGACGGCCATTCCTGCCGGTGGCTGCGGGAAGTAGCTGCCGTTGAAGCCGCGGAGCCGGAGGCGATGGCTGCCGTGGGCGGCGACCCACCGGCACCCGCTGCCGCTGCCATGCCGTTTGCGGGGAGGCATCCGTCGAGGGCGCCGAGGGCCGCGAGGGTCGCCGGTCCCGGCGCGTATTCGGTCCGCTCGAAGCCGCGCGGGTCGCGCCGTCGCCGGACGAGCACCAGCTGGCGTCGCTCGAGCTCGCCGACGGCGTCGCGCACCGCGCGCAGCGAGTAACCGCTGAACTTCACGATGGTCGCCTGGCCAGGACAGCCCTCCGTGTCGGCCTGCCAGTGGCAAGCGATCGCCATGAAGGCGAGCCAGGGACCCCGAGGAAGCTCGGCAAAGGACGCCTGCTTCCGCAGCTCGCGAAGCACCAGTCCCACCCGACCGTCGAAGGCCACGAGCGCTTCGCTCATGCAGGCTCCGCGGGGTCGCTCGCGAGCTCCCGGCGCAGCGCGGTCACGGCGCGGTGCCGGCGTTGCCGCAGCGTCGAGGTGGTGATGGGCCGCTCGCGTGCCCCGCGCCCCTCCCGAGCGAGCCGTCGCACCTGTTCGCCGATCGTCTCGACGCCGGCGAGGACGCGGCTCACGTCGGCACCGCCGGACCTCTCGCCGACTCTCTCGGCGAGCTCGTGAGCCAGGCACGCCACGAACGGCCAGGGATCCTCGTGCGGCTCCCCGCCGCGCGGCGGCTGTGCCCCGAGCGGAACGGTGTCGACGGCCCGGGCCTGCGCCCGCACGGCGCGAAAGAGCGCCCGCTCGGTCGCCCGTCGCATCGCCAGGAACACGGGCTGCCCATCCAGGCGCACCCGCTCGAGCCCCTGCATGAACGCCAGCAGCACTCGCTGGTCGCGGTCCTCGTCCTGGCCAACGTCGCGCCAGCGAAGCCCGCGCAGCATCTGTCCGAACGCGTGCAGGAGGAGCGCCTGCCAGAGGGGACTTCGCCCAGCTCGGTGAAGCCGCACGATCGCGCGCACGAGCTCCTGCCTCTCCGCGGTCGGCACTGGCCCATCGATCGACAAGGCATCGAAGAGGGCTGTCACCGTGGCGTATGGGAAGAACGCAGACGTGCCGACGCGCGCACACTGGAACGTGGGCTCGTAGCGGCGCGCGGTCGCCGGCAGCCTGCGGAGGACGGCGGCGAGGTTCATCGACGGCCTTCCACCGTCACGGCCGCCAGGTCGGGCGCCCCGACGCTGAGCACGTTCATCGTTCCGCAGCGGCGGCAGTGGTGGCGGCAGCGGCCGGAAATCCAGTGCTGGACCTCCTTGTACTTGACGTGCACCTCACCGTTCCGCTCCACACCGAGCAGCGCGCCGCACGCGCGGCAGCGCCAGGGCCGGGCGGCGCTCGGGTCGCTCGGCGCGCCGCGGGCGGCCGGACGGGAGCCGGCAACGGGTCCAGTCGCAGGGCACACCACGGCCGTCTGATCGCGCGAAGGTCGGACCATCTCGCCGGTCTCCTTGGGAAGTGGGGGCGTGCGGATGGCGCGTCGCCGGCAGTGCGCTCCGGCCGCCCGCGCCCCTCCCCTCTACCGATCTCCCTCCGATCGAGGACGCCGGATCTGGAAGCGGCCGCGAAAAATCAGGTCCTCCAGAAGCAGCTGGTGGCCGCGGGTTACGACCCGGCGCGACTGAAGGCGCGTATCGCCGCCGTGCGGGCCGAGGTCTATGCGCAGCCCGTCGTGAAGAGCGCCGCTTCCGACACGTCAGAGCCAGAGGTCACGGATCGGATCGCGGCGCGATTGAAGAAGGCGCCGGGGGCGTAGGAATCGGCGACTGTCCTGGCATGTGGTCGCGATGGCCAGAGGCGTCGACGTGGACCAGCGGCGAATACGACACGTGACCATCCTCTGGGTCGCGTCATTCGCACTGGTCGTTCGGTCCTTCAGGGAGGTTCGCAGCCTTTCGAGAAGTAGCTTTCAGTCTCCTGCCTGCGCACGCCTCTCGGGCCGTCGCACAGCCTGCGTGCGCCTTGGCTGTCGAACGTTCTTTTCGGCTGCCGTCCGAGATGCCGCGCTCGTTGCTGGGGTCGCCCGCATTCGGAGGAGCGGGTCGAATGGAGTCGTTCGTACTCGTGGTGATGGAGCACGCCAGTGCCTGGCCAACCCATGTCAACGGGGGTGTCGCGGGTTGCGTCGCAATCAAACAGGAGCCGGGCGAAGGCACCTGCGATCTCCTGCGCCGGACGTACGGGCGCATACGATCCATCGAGCGGGTTGGAGGCTCGATCGAGCTCACGGCTGGCGGGCGAGGCGCGGCTGGAGCTGGTAGCTCGTTCCAGCGCGCCGAGCAGGACGAGGCGATCGCTGGTCGCCCTGGTGGAAACGCGCTTCACAACTTCGAGTGCTCGAGCACCACGAGCAGCTGGCTGACCGTGAGGACACCGACCAGCTTTCCGCGGCTGACGACGGGGAGGCACCCTGTCGCGTGCTTTCTCATGAGGGCGGCCGCGCGCCGGAGCTCCGTCTTCGGCGTCACCGTGACCACGTCAAGGTGCATCAGCTCGCCGACGGTTCTTCCCATGCGCCGGCGCGTTCCTCCCGAAGGGCCGGCGAGATCCTGCCGGGAAAGAAGGCCGACGACGCGCCCCGCGGAGTCGACCACGGCAACGTAGTCGACTCGACGTTCATGCATCCGCTCCCAGACCGACGCGGCGCTCTCGGGCGCGGAGGCGGTAACGGGCTCTCCTTCGAGCAAGTCTGCCACCTTCATGTGTCCACCTCGGGAGCGCTCGGGCCGATGTTGAAGTGGCTCGCGCGCATGTGGGGGCACCGATCCACGTAACGTGCCGCACGGGAACGCGCGGGTGGAAGAGAAACCAGCGGGACCGGCGTGCAAAGTCGGCGCGCCCGCGCACGGGTTGCACGCGCGCGCCTATCGGTCCTCGAAGATGCTCCAGATCCCGGCCGTTTCGGCTGGCTCGAGGGGCCTCATGCGCCTGGATACGCTCAGAAGGACCAGCAGTGCGAGAACGACGAGGACGACCACCGGCGCGTGGTCGGTGCACCTCGCAGCCTGAACCGGCGTGGGAGCCTGACGATAGGGCGACATCGGCGGCGATGGCTTCACGAAGGGTGCCATCCACCTGGCCATGAGCTTGCACGGCTGCGGGCCATGAACGACAAGGCGCCGGTGCGTCACATCCTCGTGGCTCACGACTTCAGCGATACCGCGGAATGCGCGCTCGACTTTGCTCTTGGCCTGGCCGAGAAGCTGGGCGCTCGCGTCACGATCGTCCACGCGTACGAGATCGAGATGTACGGGTACGGCGAGAGCATGGTGTTGACCCAGTCCCTCCTGGACGACGTCGCGAGGGCCTCACGAAAGGCGCTGGAAGGGCTCGTCGCACGCGCACGCGCACGCGCGACCGGAGTCGACGTGAGCTACGAGCTTCGCATGGGCTCACCACGCACCGAGATCGTCGACTTTGCCGCGGAGGCCAAGGTCGATCTGATCGTCATCGGGACACACGGGCGACGGGGCGTTCCGCGGGCTCTCCTCGGAAGCGTCGCGGAGAGCGTGGTGCGCTCGGCCCCATGCCCCGTCCTCACCGTGCACGGGCCGCCGAGCCGGAAGTGAGGCGGCGATGAGCCCCGGCGACCCGTTCAGGCGCGGGTCGTCGGCCCTATGGGCGTCAAGAATGCGTCTCTGGTAGAACCCAAGGGCCACCATGAAGGACCAGCCCGCGCCGACCAAGGCGCTGACACGCGTGGTCGTCGTCGACGACGATGCGGCCGCTCGAGACGCCCTCGGCAAGCTGTTGCGCGACGAGGGCTTCGAGGTCGAGCTCTGCGAAGACGGCGCCGCCGCGCTCACTCGGGTCGCGGAAACGGCGCCGGACGCCGTCGTGACGGATCTTCAGATGCCCGGCATGGACGGCCTCGAGCTCCAGCGGCGCGCGAGAGAGAGCGATCCGGACCTCATCGTCGTCCTGGTGACCGCGTTCGCCGAGGTCGAGACGGCCGTCCGCGCGATGCAGGAGGGCGCCGAGCACTACCTCACGAAGCCGATCCAGATCGACGAGCTCGCGCTCGTCCTCCGCCGCGCGCTCGACCGCCGCTCTCTCCGCAACGAGGCCACCGAGCTCCGCGCGCGCCTCAAGGATCACCTCCGCCTCGACAACATCATCGGCTCGAGCCCGGCGATGCAGGAGGTGTTCGACGTCGTCGAGCAGGTCGCCCCGACCAAGGCGAGTGTGCTCATCACCGGCGAGAGCGGTACGGGCAAGGAGCTCATCGCCCAGGCTCTCCACGAGAACAGTCCACGCGCCGCAGCCCCCTTCGTGAAGCTGCACTGCGCTTCGCTGGCGGAGACCCTTCTCGAGAGCGAGCTCTTTGGCCATGAGCGAGGCTCGTTCACCGGAGCCGCCACCCGCCGCGAGGGTCGCTTCAAGCAGGCCGACGGGGGAACGCTGTTTCTCGACGAGATCGGCGAGATTTCCCCGGCCATCCAGGTCAAGCTCCTGCGGTTCTTACAGGAGCGGACGTTCGAGAGGGTAGGAGGCAACGAGACCATCAAGGTCGACGTGCGAATCGTCACCGCCACGAACCGGGATCTCGCCTCCGAGGCCGGGAGCGGCAGGTTCCGCGAGGACCTCTACTACCGCTTGAACGTCGTCAACATCGAGATGCCGCCGCTTCGCGCTCGACCGACCGACCTCCTGCCGCTCGCCGCGTACTTTCTCCAGCGGTTCGCGAAGGAGAACGGCAAACGGATCGAGGCCTTCGAGGACGACGCCGTCGAGCGCATCACAGCCTACCGGTGGCCGGGCAACGTGCGTGAGCTCGAGAACGTCATCGAACGGGCGGTCGTCCTCTGCGACGGCCCGAGGCTGACGGCGAAGTACCTGCCCGCCGGCGTCGGGTCCCCGGCCCGTGGCGGCGTGCGCATCCCCGGCTCGACCATGGCGGAGATCGAGCGTCACGCCATATTGACGACGCTCGAGGCGTGCGGTGGGCATACGACCCAGGCGGCGCAGATGCTCGACATCAGCGTGCGCAAGATTCAGTACAAGATCCAGGAGTACGGGGTCATCTTCGAGCGGACGACGAGCGTGAAGCCCTCCGAGCCACGCTGAAGCTGAGAGCAGCCTGGGACGCCAGCGCCAGCGAGCCGTTGACGAGCAGCGCCGTCCGCACACCCCAGTGGGAAGCCACCAGTCCGGTGGCGAGGTTGCCGATGGGGGCGCCCCCGCGCAGCGCGAGCGTGTACAGGCTGGAGACGCGTCCTCGAATGCGTCCGTCGATGGAGCTCTGGAGGATCGAGTTGGCCGCCGTGTTGCTGGCGACCATGGCAGCGCCGCCGGCGAAGACGAGGGCGAGGAGCAAGCCGTAGTTGCGGTCGACCGCCATCCCGACGACGAACGCGCCCAGCGCCAAGGCCGCAAGGCTCGACAGGATCTGACGGTGTCGGTTCGTCTTGAGGGGCAGCACGACCGCGGCCCCGATGAGCCCCCCGAAGCCGAAGACGGAGAGCGCCCCCCCGAACTCGGCGCTCCCGAGGTGAAAGGCATCTCGAATGAGGACGGGCATGAACGTGACCATCGGCATGCAGAAGACGCTCGTGAGGATGACCGTGAGGAGCGCCCTGCGCAGTCGTCGTTTCCTGGCGACCGCTCGGAAGCCCTCCAGCAGCGATGCTCGCGCCTGCTCTCTCCGCGACCCAGCTTGCGGCGGCCGTTTCGGAGGTGAAGGGATGCGCAGCAGGTAGATGGCGAGGAGGTAGGGGGCATACGAGGACGCGTTGAGCGCGAAGCAGACGAGCGGACCGACCGTCGCCATGATGGTCCCGGCAAAAAACGGCCCGAGCACGCGCGACAGGTTGAACTGCGCGGAGTTCAGCGCGACGGCGCTCGGCACGTCGTCTTCGGGTACGGAGGAAGGGACGAGAGCGTTGATCGAGGGGCCCGAGAGCGCGTCGGTGACCCCGACGACGAGGGACAGGGCGATGACCATCCACACCTGGATGCGGCCCGTCGCGAGGAGCACGACGATGAGCACCGGGCATACGAACTGGATGCCCTGGAAGAGGAGCGCGGTACGTCGCCGATCGGCGCGGTCCGCCAGCAGACCTCCTGCTAGAATGAGCGCCCAGACCGGGGCGTCCGTCATGAACGAATCGAGGCCGAGCAGGAACGGCGAGTTCGAGAGGCGCAGGACGAGCCAGGGCTCGGCGACCTGCTGCATCCACGTTCCCGTGTTGGACAGCAGGTTCCCGAACCATAGGATCGCGAAGTTTCGCGACCGCAGGGCCCGGAGCGCGTGATCTGCGGCCACACGCAAGGATTACGCTCGGCCTTCGCTGTCGACCATGTTTGTGGGCGAACGGGAGCCTCGTCCGCCGATGGCCCGGACTCTGCTTCGCGAGTCCCAATGCGATCGCCTGCGAGCCTGCTCCTTCTCTGTGCTCCCCTCGTCTTCGGCGCGGCGCTCGGCGCCTGCAGCTCCAGCGTGGACGTCCATACGGCCCGGTCTCCCGGGGCGCACTTCGAGCAGTACCGGACGTTCTCGTTCGAAAGCGATCCCCGGTCGCCCATCCGGTACGCGCGCTCGCCTCAGTCGGCCTACGTCGAGAGCCGCATCGAGCAGGTCGCGACGAGCATCTTGGAGGCCAAGGGCTACGTGCCGGCGCAAGGTCCCGCGGACCTCCACATCCTCGTCTCTGCGGGTCGGCTCGAGCGAGAACTCCAGCTGCCCCAGCGCGCGCGACCGGACTGGCTCCTCGAGGATGAAGAGGACGACTTCGTCGAGGGAGCCTTCGTGATCGATGCCTTCGATGGGTCGCGAGGAGACATGCTCTGGCACGGTGCAGCGCGCCTGGAAGTGGATCCGCGGAGGGTCGATGAGGACCGCCTGACTCGGGCCGTACACATGGTGCTCGAGGGGTTCCCGGCGAGGTGAGTCCTCGCGGCGTGCTGCGTCGACGCCTGGCTGGACTACGACCGGGGTGCCGCTCTCACCGCGAGCGGACGCACGGACGAAGCGGTGGAAGCCTTCCGTGGCGCGGAGGCGCATCGGCAATCCCCGCAACGCCGAGATGGCCGCCGCCGCCAAGGCCGCATGCGTACCGCACCGGCCCTGAATCACGCGCCCCCTTCCCGACGGTCTTCGCGTTGGCGCGCGATGTGCCGCCAGGCTGCCCAGCACCCGAACGCGAGGCCCAGCATGCCGAGGCCGGCGCTGAAGACGACCCCGGCCCGGTATCGCGCATCGAGCCAGTGACCGAGCGCGAACCCCGCCAGAGCGGGCATCACGATGACCCAACCGATTCCCGCGACGGCCGCGGCGACCACCAGGGTGCGACCCCGTTCAGCGCGCCAGCGCCGACGTCGCTGCTCGAACCGGGCGACGCTCTGGCGCATTCGTTCTTCCGCCGGCGGCGGCGCGCGCTTGGGACCGGTGGCGGCCATCAGAGGATCCGTTTCTCGACGCTTCGTCGCTCGATGCGGACGTAGTCGGCCACCCGCTCGAGCAGCACGCCCTCCAGCCGTCGTGCTCCGGCTCGAGCGCGCTCGTCTTCGGTTTCGCTGCGGCGAAAGCGCGCGAGCACTTCGCCTTCGAGCGACGCGAGATCGTTGCTCACCACGGCCTCACGTGTCAGCGCCTGCACGAGCGTTCCACCGCTGACCGTCAGGAGCCCACCCCGCACGGCGACGAAGTGTTCGCGCTGGTCGGTGCCGCGATGGACGAGCACGGAGATCGAGAGCGCCGTGATGAGATCGGCGTGCCCTCTCATGACGCCGAACGCACCCGACTCGTCCTCGGCGCGCACGTGCACGACGTCCACATCGACTACCGTCGCCTGCGGGGTCGTGACGACGAGTCTCACGCAGCCCCCTTGCGAGCGCGTACGTCGTCGATCGTCCCGGTCATGTAGAAGGCGGCCTCGGGCCAGTCGTCGCAACCGCCCGACAGGATCGCGTCGCACCCCACGATCGTCTCGGCGACGGGCACGGACTTGCCGGGCCTCCCCGTGAACGCCTCGGTCACCAGGAACGGCTGCGTGAGGAAGCGCTGCAGCCGGCGGGCGCGGGCGACCGTCCGGCGGTCCTCGACCGAAAGCTCCTCGAGGCCGAGCATCCCGATGATGTCCTGAAGCTCCCGGTACTGGGCCAGCGTTTTTCGTACGCGCTCGGCGGTGCCCACGTGCGCCGCCCCGACGACGCTCGCGTCCAGCAGGTTCGACGCGGAGGCCAGCGGGTCGATCGCCGGGTAGAGCCCCTGCGCCGCGAGGCCGCGCGAGAGAACCACGGCCGCGTCGAGGTGGGTGAAGAGCTGCGCCACCGCGGGGTCCGTCATGTCGTCGGCAGGCACGTAGACCGCCTGGATGGATGTGACGGCGGCCCCGGCGACGGAGGTGATCCGCTCCTCGAAGTCGGCGATCTCGGTGGCGAGCGTCGGCTGGTAGCCCACGCGCGACGGCATGCGGCCGAGCATCCCGGAGACCTCGCCCCCGGCCTGCACGAACCGGAAGACGTTGTCGACGAGCAGCAGCACGTCGGTGTGCCGCTCGTCACGGAAGTACTCGGCGTGGGCGAGCGCCGTCATCGCGACGCGCCAGCGGGCGCCCGGCGGCTCGTTCATCTGGCCGAAGACGAGCGCGGTCTTGCCGAGCACGCCCGACGAGCGCATCTCGAGCCATAGCTCGTTTCCTTCACGGGATCGCTCGCCGACGCCCGCGAAGACCGCGATCCCTCGGTGCCGCTCGACCGTGGCTCGAATGAGCTCCGTGAGCAGGACGGTCTTTCCCACCCCGGCCCCACCGAAGAGACCCGCCTTGCCCCCGCGTGCCAGCGGGGTGAGCAGGTCGATGACCTTGATGCCGGTCTCGAAGACCTCCCGTCCGTGCGCTTGAGCGTTCAGCGGTGGCGCCGGACGGTGAATCGGGCGCCGGGGCGTGTCGGCAGGGAATACCGGCAGCCGGTCGATGGGTTCGCCGAGCACGTCGACGAGCCGCCCGAGCACGTTTTCGCCCACGGGGACCGTGATGGGCGCTCCGGTGGGCTGGACCGTGGCGCCCCGCCGCAACCCCTCGGTGAAGGCCAGCGCGACGGCTCGGACGCGGCACGGGTCGAGGTGCTGCTGAACTTCGAGCATCAGGGAGCGGCCGTCGTCGGTCCTCACACGCAGAGCCTCGTTCGTCCGCGGGAGGGAGCCCTCCGGGAACTCCACGTCGACCACCGATCCGCGCACGCGAAAGATCGTGCCGGACTGAGTCACGACGGGACCTCCGACGACTCGGCACCTGACGCAATCTCGATGATCTCGCTGGTGATCGACTCCTGACGCAGCTGGCGTTCGAGCGCCCGGAGCTCTCCCAGCTTGTCCTCGATGTGGTGGCGCGCCGCGTCCATCGCGACGAAGCGCGCCGCCTGCTCGCAGGCAAACGCCTCGCCGACCGCCCAACCAATCTGGGCGAAGGCATACTCCTCGATCGCCTTCGCCACGAGGACGTGCGGGGCGAGCGTGTGGATGGGCGCGACCCCGTCGTTCGATTTCTCGGCCGTCTGCACGTCCGGTGGAAAGAGGCGCAGTGCGCGCGGCTCCCAGGCCACCGGCGGCTCATGCTCCGCAAAGACCACGTACGACTCGCCGACGCCCTCGGAGACGGCTCCGAAGAGGTCCTCGATGAGTCGCTGGCTCGTCGCCTGTACGGCCGCGATGGTGGTAGGCATCGCCCCCCCGTCCGACACCTCGGCGTTTCTCTCGTGGCAGAGGCGTCGGCCCCGACTCCCGACCGCCACCAGCGAGGCGTCGCCATTCCGGCACAGCGCCAGCGCCTTGTCGAGCAACCGGTCGTTCAGGGGCCCGACGAAGCCATGCTCCGAGAACAGCACCACGACCCGGCGTGTCGCAGAGAGTGCCGGTGCCGCCGCCTCCGAGGCGGGCAGCAGGGCGAGGGCCTGGCCGAGCACGGCGCGAGTGGCGTCGGCGTAGCCCTCGAGGCCGCAGAAGCGCTCTTGGGCCTGATGGCGCCGCGCGCCCGCCAGCGTTCGCATCGCCTGTACGATGTCACCGAGCTGGGCGACCGTGCGCGCCTGGGCAGCCAGCTCACCCGGTTGCATGGTCAGCGCCTTCTCTCGTTGCACGGGCGAGCTCGCGCACCACCGCTGTCAGCGCCCCGCGCTCCGCGCCGGTCGGCGCTTCTCCTGCGTCGAGCCGCTCGAGGATGGGGGCGCACGCGCTCTCGAGCGCCGCGCGGAGGTCGCGCCTGACGGAAGCGACCGCCTCGACCGGCGAGTCATCGAGGGCGCCGCCATCGAGCGCGCACAAGAGGGCCACCTGCTCCCCTTGTGAGAGCGGCGCCAGCGCAGGTTGCACCAGCGCTGCGCGGACGCGCCTGCCGCGCTCGAGCGACCGGCGTGTGGCCTCATCCCCACCACCTTCGATACGCGTGAAGAGCTCGAGCTCCAGAAACTGCGCGTAGTCGAGCCGCAGCTTCTCGGCCACAGCGCGCATCGCGGGGGACTGGGTATGCCCGCCCACACGCGAGACGCTCTTGCCGACGTCGATGGCCGGCCTGATCCCTTCGTTGAAGAGGCGGGGCTCGAAGAAGATCTGGCCGTCCGTGATCGAGATCAGATTCGTAGGGATGTACGCGCTCAAATTCCCCGCTTGCGTTTCGGCGACGGGCAGCACGGTGAGCGACCCTCCCCCGCGCTCGGGCGTGAGGCGTGCGGCGCGCTCGAGAAGTCGTGAATGCAGGTAGAAGACATCGCCCGGGTAGGCCTCACGACCCGGAGGCTCCCTCAGCAAGAGGGAGATCTGCCGGTGGACCTGCGCGTGCTTGGTGAGGTCGTCGAGCACGAGCAGGGCGTGGCCGCCGCGCTCGGTGAAGTACTCGGCGATGGAGCAGGCTGCGTAGGGAGCAAGCCACTGTAGGCCCGGTGCGGCGTCTCCGGATGCGACGACGCAGATCGAGCGCTCCTTGCACCCGAGCGTCTGGATGGCCTCGATGGAGGCCGCCACCGACGAGGAGCGCCGGCCGATGGCCGCGTACACGCAGACGACGTCGGTGGTCCGCTGGCGGATGATGGTGTCGACCGCGATCGAGGACTTGCCCGTCGAGTGATCGCCGATGAGCAGCTCTCGCTGTCCGCGGCCGAGTGGAAGCATCGCGTCGATCGCGGTGACGCCCGTGAACAGCGGTTCGGTGACCGGAGCGCGGTCGACGATGCTGGGCGCCGGCTTCTCGACCGGGGCGCGCGTGGTCGTGGAAGGTGCGTCGCGGCCGTCGAGAGGCGCGCCCAGCGGGTCGACGACGCGTCCCAGCAGCGCATCGCCGACCGGAACCTGTGCGACGGTGCCCGTGCCGCGCACGATGGATCCTGCGAGGATCCCGACCTGTGGTCCCAGGAGGATGCAGCCGATGGAGCTCTCGTCGAGCAGCGCCGCGATGCCGCGTGTGCCGTTGGCGAACACCAGGATTTCGTTGAGCCGCGTATCCGGCAGACCTTCCACCGTGGCCACCTCGTCGGCAATACGGAGGACGCGCCCGCGCGGCTCGTGCACGGGGCTCAGGTCGGCGGCGCCGGCGCGCCGCGTCGCCTCGTCGAACCATGGCGTCAAGGCGTCAAGCAGCGGTTGCATGCGCCTCCAGGTCGGTGCGGATGTGCTCGAGTGACGCGCGCCAGTTCGATCGCCAGACATCGGTCGCCAGGCGGACCTCCACCCCTGCGATGAGCGACTGGTCCAGCACGTAGGACGTGCTCACGGGCGTGCCCGCGAGCGCCGTCAGCCAGCCTTCGAAGCGCGCGCGCGTGGGCGCCTCGAGCGGGCGAGCGGAGGTCATCTCGACGCTTCCCGCCGCGACCTGGCGGCCAAGGCCCGCCCTGCGAGCCGGGTCCAGGCTGTCGATGCTGGCAGTGACCCGCCAGAGAAAAGGCGAGTCGGAGTCGGGGATGGCGTCCGTGAGCAGCCGACGAGCGATCACGGTTGCGAGCTCCGCCGCGCGGCTCTCGAGCGCGTGAAGCGCCTCCACGCGTTCGCGTTGGACCTCGCCCTTCGCGCGCTCGAGCTCCGCCTGCGCCTGCCGTACCGCCTCGTCACGCAGTCTTTGTGCATCCTTCTCGACCGTGGCGAGCGCCGCCTCGCGCGCCCGCTCGGCCTCGCCCGTGATGCCCTCGGACTTTGCCCGGTACTCCTCGATGGTGCGCACGGCATCGGCCTTCTTCGACTCCGCCTCGCGCAACGTCGACTCGATCGCCTCCTGACGCTTGGTCAGCGCCGCGCGTACGGGCTTGAAGAGAAACCGCTGCAGCAGCCAGGCGAGGACGACGAAATTGATGGTCTGCAGCGCTACGTTCCAGAGCGAGACGTGCATGGCTAGTGCGCGAACGGGTTGGCGAATAGAAGCACCAGCGCGATGACGAGGCAGTAAATGGCGATCGCCTCGATCATCGCGAGCCCAACGAAGAGCGTTCTCGAGATGGTCCCTCCGGCCTCGGGTTGGCGGGCGATGGCCTCCATGGCGGAGGCAATGGCGCGCCCTTCGGCGAACGCTGGACCCATGGCGCCGAAGCACACGGCAACGACGGCTCCCAGAATGCTCCACCCCTGAACGGTCATTTCGTGGCCTCCTCGGAGGAAGGGCGAGCCGTCTCGACGGCAGCGCCGACGTAGACGGTCGCGAGGATCGCGAAGATGTAGGCCTGCACGAAGGCGACGAAGAGCCCGAAGGCCATGACGGGGATCGGCACGAAGAGGCCCGCGAGAGACACGACGATCGCCAGCACGAGACCGTGGCTCATGATGTTGCCGAGCAGGCGCATCATCAGGGCAAAGGTCCGGGTGACTTCGGAGAGGACGTGGATGGGCGCGATGAGAGGGCTCGGCTCGATGAAGTGCCGGAGGTAGCCGCGTACGCCGTTCACGCGGATGCCGTAGAAGTTGACGGAGAAAAGGACGATGAGCGCCAGGGCCATCGTCGTCTCCAGACGGGCCGTGGGCGAGTGGAGCAGCGGGACGACCTCGATGCTGTTCGCGGCGATCAGGTAGATGAACAGCGTGCCCACGAGAGGCGTATACGCCGCAGGGTCTCGGCCGAGGACGTCGCGGACCTGGTCGTCGATGGTGGACACGAGCAGCTCCAGCGCGGCCTGGGGCCGGCTCGGCTTTAGCGCGAGGCGGCGAGTCAGAAGGGAGCTGCCGGCGGCGAGCGCCAGCGTGATGGCAAAGCTCGTGAGTACCGAGCCGGCCACGGGCACCGGACCGAGGCGGAACAGCGGGGTCTCGACGAGCGGTGAGGTCATGCCAGCCTCCGCACGAGGGGGAGGCTCACGGCGTGAACGCAGGCGAAGCCGACGAGCGCAGCAAGAAACGGACGCGTACCTGCGAGGGCGAAGCCGACCATCACCGCGACGGTGCCGATCGTCCGACCCACGTGCAGAATGAGCGCTTTCCACGGCGTACCGGAGGACATCCAGAGCCGTGTGTTCCGCACGAGAAGGACGGTGTAGGCCACTGCGGCCGAGGCGCCGAGAACGGCGAAGAGCGCGAGCATGTCAGTACTCGTCTCGCAATTGGCGGGCCCACCGCCTCGGCGGTAGCGCCGGCGCTCTTTTCGCGCGATGTCCCGTGCTCGGCGTCGAGGCTCGGCCGTAGCCGCCACGAAGAAAGTGCGCCTCGATGCACGAATTTCGGGCGCGATTGAGCGCTGCTTCGCGCAATGCCTCACGGTACGCCTGCTGCACTCATCGATGGCTATGTCCGCGATCCTCCGCGTGGCTCGCAGGTTGGTCGGCGAGGAGCGATCGGCCCTTTCCCCTCGCGGACACTCGAGACCAGACGGAGAGGTCCATCGGAGCGGCCGAACAGGATGGCTCCGAGCGGCCGTCCTCGGCGCCGACGACGCCATCGTCTCGACGTCGAGCCTCATGATCGGGGTCGCCGCGTCGGCCGCGTCGAAGCAGGTGATACTGCTGGCCGGCGTAGCGGGAGTCGTGGCGGGGGCCATGTCCATGGCCGCTGGCGAGTACGTCTCGGTCAGCTCGCAGCGCGATACCGAGCTCGCCGACATCGAGATCGAGAAGCGCGAGCTGGCGCAGGAGCCGCAAGCCGAACTGAATGAGCTAATCATGATCTACGTGAAGCGCGGCCTGGATCGAGACCTGGCGACGAAGGTCGCCGAGCAGCTCAGCGCGCACGACCGGTTGGCCGCCCACATGCGCGACGAGCTCGGCATCGACCAGTCCGCCCTCTCCCGTCCGATGCAGGCCGCGTTGACCTCCGCCGCGAGCTTCGGTGCGGCCGCCCTCGTTCCCATCGTCGGATTGTTCGTCGCGCCCGAGGTTGCACGGATCCCGGTCGTCGCTGCGGTCTCGCTGCTCAGCCTCGTGGCGCTCGGCGCGCTGGGCGGACGCCTGGGGGGAGCATCGATGCCCCGCGCGGCCTTACGCGTGGCCATCGGCGGCACGATCGCGATGTGCATGACGGCGGCGATCGGGCACCTGTTCGGGGCACGATGAATGCTTTGGGGGCCGCGCATGCAAGCCCCCGCCGTCCTCCGCCCGCCGTCCGCCGACGTCACCCCGGTGAAGCTCCCCCGGCCCCGGCTCGCGTCCGGCAAGTCTCTCGCGACCGCGCTTCATTTGCGCCGGACGACGCGCGAGATCGGCGAACGGAAGCTCGGCAAGCAGCTCCTCTCGAACCTGCTCTTCGCGGCGTGCGGGGTGAACCGTGCGCGCGGCCCCTTCGGCGCGCGCGGCATCACCGCGCCCTCGGCGAGCAACTCGCAGGAGGTCGACGTCTACGTCGCGCTCGAGGAGGGGACGTACGTCTTCGACGCCGGCCGGCACGAGCTCCTCCCGGTGTCCGGCGAGGATCTCCGCTTGCTCGCCCTCGGGCCGCACCAGCCGCGCATCTCCCCGGATGCGCCGGTGCAGCTCATCTTCGTCGTGGACCTCGACAAGCTGGAGCACACCTCGGGCTTCGAAGAGCCGGGACTGCACGACTTCGAGGTGCAGAAGTCGTACTACTACGTCGACACGGGGCTCATCGCGGGCAACGTCTACCTTTTCGCCGCCTCCCAGGGGCTCGCGTGCTGGTTTCACAACTGCGACCGCGCATCGCTCACGGAGAAGCTTCGGCTGCGAGACGACCAGCGTGTTCTCTTCGCGCAGACCGTCGGCTATCCGTTCGGGCCGTCCACCCGGAAGTCGACGACGCGCCCCCGGAAATAGGTGAAGGCCCCTCGGGCAGGAGCCACGTGGCCTCGCCGAGCGTCGGAGGCCCGCAGGCAGCTTGCGAGGACCAACGCGCCGCGAAACGTCTTCATGACGTCGGCGACTGCGAGCGATGGGCCGCATCGGACGCCGTCGCGACCACCTCAATCAGGGGCGAACTGGCCAGCGTCTTCGACACCTTGCACGACTGCGCGGCTCGGACGATGGCGGCACGGTACGGCTCGGGGAACGACGCGGGAAGGGCGATGTCGATGGAAATCCGGCGCGGCAGCTTGGTGGCGGAGTCGAGCTCCACGTGCTGGCGCATCCGGATCCCTTCGGTCGAGAGGCCGCGCGCCTGGCAGAAGGCGAGCACGTAGAACCCAGCGCACGTCGCGAGCGAGGAGAGAAACAGGTCGAACGGCGCGGCGGCGCTTCCCTCACCCCCGAGCTCGACGGGCTGGTCGGTGTGCACCACGACGTCACCCACGCGTGCGTCCACGCGCTTGCCGCCCGGAAAAGAGACCTCGATGTCGTGCTCCATAGTGGCTAGGCAACCCTTGCATGTCGGGGGCCAGCCCTCGCCGCCGGCTTGGTCAAGCGCCGCGCGAGCTCCTCCCCGAGCGGGCGATCGCAAACAGTGCGCTGGCGCCGGCGATCGCCGTCGATCCGTACGGGTCGCTCTTGGTCACGCCTCTTCTTCCACCATTTCGATCGCTCCGCACGGGCATTCGTTCGAACAGATCCCACAGCCTTTGCAGTAATCGAGATCGATGCGAAAGCCCTTGCCCGGGCCGAGCTTCACGATCGCGTTGTCGGGGCACATCCCGTAGCAGTTGTCGCACTCGAAGCAGTGCCCGCACGACAGGCACCGCCGTGCTTCGAGGAGGGCATGCCCTTCGTCGAGCCCTCCGTGCACTTCGTCGAACGTCGTCCGGCGTCGCAGCGCGTCGAGGGTGGGCTGCACCGCCGCATCCGCGTCGCCGTAGTACCAGGGATTGATGGAATCGAAGCCCGCGAGAGGAAGCTCGGGCGAGTCGCTCACCCGGGCCGAGCGCAGCCACGCGTCGATGTGGCGCGCCGCCTTCTCGCCGTGTCCGACGGCGACCGCGATCGAGCGCTCGCAGGGCACCATGTCCCCGCCGGCGAAGAGACCCGCGTGCCCGGTCATCATGTGCTGGTCGACCTGGACCACGTGATCGACGACCTCGACTCCCGAGGCCCCCTCGACCGCCGAGAGCTCGGCGTTCTGCCCGATGGCGAGCACCAGGGTGTCGGCGTCGAGCGTCTCCAGCTCTCCGGTCGGCCGGGCCTTGCCGTGCTCGTCGATCTCCATCCGCTCGACGACGATTCGCCCCGCCTCGACCCGCTGCACGGTTCGCAGCCAGCGCATCTGTACGCCCTCGTCGAGGGCCTCTCGCACCTCGAAGTCGTGGGCCGGCATGTACGCGCGCGTCCTGCGGTAGACCACCCATGCCTCCTCGGCGCCGAGCCGCTTGACGGTGCGCGCCACGTCGAGCGCCGTGTTTCCTCCGCCATAGACCGCGACGCGCCGCCCGATGCGCGGGCGCGTCTCGCCCTCCTCCATCCCGCGGAGCAAGGCCGTGGCGTCGAGGATGCGCGAGGCGTCCGCCGCTGGGATGTCGACGCGGGTCGAAAGATGCGCGCCCACGGCGACGAAGCAGGCGTCGAAGTGGCCCTCCTCCTTGGCCTGAACGGCGTGCTCGACGCGCGCGCCCGTCTCGACGACGACGCCCAGGGCGACGATGCGGGCGATCTCCGCGTCGAGGATGTCGCGCGGCAGACGGTAGCGCGGGATGCCGTAGCGCATCATCCCGCCGAGCGCGGGTGCGGACTCTCGCAGCGTGACGGAGTGGCCGAGAAGGGCGAGGTGGTATGCGGCGGAGAGGCCGCTCGGGCCACCGCCGACGACGAGCACGCGTTTTCCGGTCGGCGTCCCGGGTGGGGGAAGGGGCCAGCGCTCGCGGACGGCGAGGTCACCGAGGAAACGCTCGACGGCGTGGATGGAGACGGCCGCGTCGAGCTTGCCGCGGTTGCAGGCGGTCTCGCAGGGGTGGTAGCAGGCGCGCCCCATCACGGCGGGGATCGGATTGTGGCGGACGACGGCGCCCCATGCGCCGCGGTAGTTTCCCTCTTCGGCGAGGGCGAGCCATGCCTGCGGCTGCTCGCCGGCGGGGCACGCGTGATCGCAAGGCGAGAGGCGGTCGACATAGACGGGCCGCTTCACGCGCCACGCTCCGGTGTGGTTCGCGCGGCTCGACGCACTGTCGAGGGTGATGGCAAACGGCTTGCTCACGGCGTGGTCCTCTCCGAAGCGGGGTCGAGGCCGTATTTCGATACGTGGTGGTCCGCGATGGCCTGGATGCGCCCGAGCGCCTCCGCGGCCCGCGCGCTGCCGTCGAAGAGATGAGCGAACCGCGTCTGCATCCGCAGGTATTCGTCGACGTTCACGCGGCGGCGCAGCGGCGTCGTCCGGACGATCTCGCCGTGCTCGGCCTCGAAGAGAGGGAAGAGCCCGGACTCGACGGCGAGACGGGCGACCTCGATCGTGCGAGCGGCGTCGCTGCCCCATCCCAGGGGACACGGCACGTGCACGTGGAGGTAGCGGGCACCATGGAGGCTCATCGCGTGAGTGACCTTGTCCTCGAGATCGCGCAGGTCGGCGACGGACGCGGTGGCCACGTAAGGAATGCCGTGCGCCATGGCGAGGGCCGGGAGGTTCTTCCCCGTGCCGAAGCGGTTGCCCGGCGCCGCTCCGACGGCGGGGGTCGTGCTGGTGCGGGCGCCCGCGGGCGTGGCGCTGGAGCGCTGCACGCCGGTGTTCATGTAGGCCTCGTTGTCGTAGCAGACGTAGAGGACGTCATCGTTGCGCTCGAACATGCCGGACAGGCACCCGAAGCCGATGTCCATCGTCCCGCCATCGCCGCCCTGCGCGAGCACGCGCACGTCGCTCCCTTTCGCGCGGAACGCGGCGGCGACCCCGCTCGCGACCGCAGCCGCATTGCCGAAGAGCGAGTGCAGCCAGGCCACCTGCCAGGCCGACTCGGGGTACGGCGTGCTGAAGACCTCCAGGCAGCCGGTCGCGTTGACGGTGACGAGCCTGCCGCCCGTCGCGCGCATCGCGGCGTCGAGGACGTAACGAGCCCCGAGCGCTTCGCCGCAACCCTGGCAGGCGCGGTGGCCGCTCGTCAGCGCGTTGCCCCGGTCGGTCGAGGACTGGACGGTGCGGTTCTCCGGATTGACGAGGGGGTTGCCGACGGTGAACGTGCCCGCCTGGTAGAACTTGAGCCGCTGGTCTTCGCTCATGGCTGCGCGTCTTTCGCGGACTCGACGTCCAGGGCGCGCTGGTCGAGGTCGAGAAAGGTGAGATCCTCCAGCATCCCGTCCTGGGCTGCCTCGACCATGCGCCGGATCGAGGCGCGCGTGATGGCCCGGCCGCCGAGCCCGGCGACGACGGTATGCAGGGGAGGCGCCAAGGCTGCCAGAGCCTCGCGAACGTCGGCGGCGAGCACCCCGCCCATGCCGAGCGAGATGTTCTTTTCGAGCACGACGATGCTCTGCGCTCGCGGCAGCGCGTTTCGCACCGCCTCGAAGGGGAAGGGCCGGAACGTGCCCACGCTGAGCGAGCCGACCGCGCGTTTCTCGGCGCGGAGCTCGTCGACGACCTCCTGGACCGTGCCGTTGACCGAGCCGAGCGAGACGACCACCGTCTGGGCGTCCTCGGTCCGGTACGGCCGTACGAGCCCGCCCGAGCTCCGCCCGAAGCGCTCGGCCCATTCGGCGGAGAGCGCCGGGATGCGCTCGAGGGCGCGCAGCAGCTTGCGATGCGCCAGGTACTTCACCTCCGTGAACGCCTCCGGACCGACGAGGGCGCCGATGGTGATCGGGGCGGCGGGATCGAGCACCTGGCGGGGCTTGAACGGAGGGAGAAAGGCATCTACTGCGGCCTGCTCGGGGACGTCCACTCGCTCGAAGGCGTGCGTGAGCACGAAGCCGTCGACGCACACCATCACGGGCACGCTCAGCTCCTCGGCGAGCCGGAAGGCGAGCACGTGGAGGTCGGCGGCCTCCTGGTTGGACTCCGCGAAGAGCTGGACCCATCCGGCGTCGCGCAGCGCCATGGCATCGGAGTGGTCGTTCCAGATGTTGATGGGCGCGCCGACGGCGCGGGTCCCGAGCGTCATCACGATCGGGAGGCCGAGGCCGGCGGCGTTGTAGAGCGCCTCGGCCATGTAGAGGAGTCCCTGGCTCGACGTGGCCGTGTACGCGCGAGCGCCCGCCGCGGAAGCTCCGATGGCGACGCTGAGCGCCGCGAATTCGGACTCGACGTTGATGAACTCGCACGGGCCGAGCTGCCCGGCCTTCACGATTTCGCTCAGGTCCTCGACGATGTGCGTCTGAGGTGTGATCGGGTATGCGCAGATCACCTCCGGCCGGCAGAGCGCCACGGTCTCGGCGATGGCGCGGGAGCCTTCGATCTGCTTCAGCACGGCCCGGCTCCTGCGAGAAGGTCGTAGACGGCGCGCGCCGCGGCCTCGTTGGCCGCCCGGCCGCTCCCGTGAAAGCGTGTCGCGATCGCCTCGACCACGGCGTCGAGACCCACGGCTCTCGTCAGCGCCGCGAGCCCACCGAGGAGCGCGGCGTTCGCAAGTGGCCGGCCGAGGCACCGCTGCGCGACCGCGCTCGCGTCGACGGCGCGCGCGTGGGAGGGGTCGAGGCGGGACACGAGGTCCGGCAGCCCGAGCCCGTCGAGAGACTTGCTGCTGTTGAGCAGCACGAAGCCGTGAGGCCCGAGCCCCTGGAAGACGTCGACGCTATGGAGAAGCGTCGCGTCCTGGACCACGACCGCATCGGCCTCTACCACCGGCTCGCGAAGGCGAATGGGCCGGTCGTCGATGCGGCAGAACGCGACGACGGGCGCCCCGCTGCGCTCGGGACCGAAGCTCGGAAACGCCTGCGCGTGCTTGCCTTCGAGAAAGGCCGCGACGCTGAGGAGCTCGGCCGCCGTGACGGCGCCCTGCCCCCCGCGTCCGTGGAAGCGCACCTGGAACATCTCGCTACTCCTCGGCCGCGCGCTCGGCCGCGAGCGTTTTTTCGACCTCGAGGACACGGAGCGTCGTGCGGACCAGCGCGTCCGCGCTCAGGCTGATCGAGTCGATGCCGTGCTCCACGAGGAACGCCGCGAAATCGGGGAAGTCGCTCGGCGCCTGACCGCAGATGCCGGCCTTCTTTCCTGCCCACCGCGCAGCCTTGATGAGGCGGGCGCACGACCACTTGACTGCCTCGTTCCGCTCGTCGAAGAGCGGCGCCACCGTGGTCGAGTCCCGGTCGACGCCCAGTGTGAGCTGGGTGAGATCGTTCGAGCCGATGGAGAAGCCGTCGAAGATCTCCGCAAAGCGCTCCGCGAGGATGATGTTCGACGGGATCTCGGCCATGACGTAGACCTCGAGCCCCTGCTCGCCGCGCGCGAGGCCGCCGTCCCGCATGGCGTCGAGCACCCGGCGGCCCTCCTCGGGCGTCCGGCAGAACGGGATCATGAGCTTGAGGTTCGTGAGACCGAACGTCTCGCGCACCCGCTTCACGGCCGCGCACTCGAGCAAGAACCCCTCCTTGTAGTCCGGGTGGTAGTAGCGGCTCGCGCCGCGCCAGCCGAGCATCGGATTCTCCTCCGTGGGCTCGAACCCGGCGCCGCCGACGAGCTTGGCGTACTCGTTGGTCTTGAAGTCGCTGAAGCGGAGGATGACCGGACGCGGGTGGAAGGCCGCCGCGATCGTGCCGATGCCCTGGGCCAGCCGGTCGACGAAGTAGGCCGACTTGTCCGGGTAGCCCGCCGTGAGCGCATCGACCTGACGCCGGACGGCAGGCGCGAGCGAGGCGTACCGCGTGAGGGCGAGCGGGTGTACCCCGACCCAGCTCGCGAACACGAACTCCATGCGGGCCAGGCCCACGCCTCCGCTCGGCAACATCGACTGCTTCAGCGCATCCTCCGGGTTGCCCACGTTGAGCAGGATCTGCGTCCGCGGCGTCCCGAGGGTCGACGGGTCGATCTCCTGGACCTCGAAGGGCACCGCACCGGCGTAGATGCGCCCCGTCTCGCCCTCCGCGCAGGAGAGCGTCACTTCGCTGCCCTCCACGAGCCTCGTCGTCGCGTCGACAGCGCCGACGATGGCCGGGAGGCCGAGCTCCCTGGCGACGATGGCCGCGTGGGACGTGCGCCCGCCGCGGTCGGTCACGATGCCGGCCGCGGTCTTCATGATCGGCTCCCAGTCGGGGTCCGTGATCTCGGTGACGAGGATGTCGCCCGCCTGGAGCTGGTCGGCCTGGCGCGGATCGCGAAGGATCCGCACGCGGCCGTGGACGACGCCGTCGCCGATGGCGAGCCCCTGGACGAGGGGGGCGCCTTTTCCCTTCATCGCGTAGAGGTGGAGCTTGGGGTGGGCGCGCCGGCTATGCACCGTCTCGGGGCGCGCCTGCACGACGAAGAGCTGCCCGCTGACGCCGTCCTTGGCCCACTCGAGGTCCATGGGGACGTCGGCGCCCTTTCGCTTCGAGTAGTGTCCCTCCACCGTGGCCGCCCATCCGGCGAGCGTGAGCACGTCCTCGTCGGACAGCGAGAAGCGGCCGCGCTCGGCCGCGGGCACCGGCTCGGTGCGGACCTGCTTGTGGCCCTCCTCGTCGTACACGAGCCTCGTCTCCTTCGTGCCGAGCTTCTTCCACACGAGCGGAGCAAAGCCTCCGCGCAGGGTCGCCTTGTGGACGAGGAACTGGTCCGGCGCGACCCGGCCCTGCACGACGCTCTCCCCGAGGCCCCAGCTCGACGTGACGAGGATGACGCCGCGGTGGCCCGTGTCCGGGTCGAGCGTGAAGATGACCCCGGCGCTCGCGCGGTCGGATCGCACCATCTTTTGCACGCCCACCGAGAGGGCGATGGCCTCGTGGTCGAAGCCCATGTCGATGCGGTAGCGGATCGCGCGAGGGGTGAAGAGGCTCGCGAAGGCGTTGCGGACCGCCTCGAGCACGAAGGGCGCCCCGCGCACGTTGAGGTAGCTCTCCTGTTGCCCGGCGAAGCTCGCGTTCGGCAGGTCCTCGGCGGTGGCCGACGAGCGGACGGCCACATCGGTCGCGTCCTCTCCGTACTGGCGCGACAGCGTCGCATACGCCCGGGTGATCTCTTCCTCGATGGCGCGCGGGATGGGGGCCCGCGTGATGGCGGCGCGGATGCGCTCGGAGCGGCGCGTGAGGTCGTCCACGTTGCCTGGGCCGAGGCCGGCCAGCTGGTCCTTCACGAAGTCGTCGGCGCGAGACTCGCGCATCAGCGCACGAAATGCGTCGGCGGTGACCGCGAAGCCGTCGGGTACGCGAACCCCGAGCGGCACGAGCTCTCGCAGCATCTCCCCGAGCGAAGCGTTCTTTCCGCCGACGGAAGCCACGTCGTCGAGCGTCACGTCACGGAGCCATCGAATCCAGGGCATCGGTCGCCTCCGGCCGGCCGTCATCGCATGGTCCGTGCCGGGCGAAGGAAGGGACGCCGGCATGCACGATGCTTTGCCGCACGCCGGAGGAACGTCATGGCCAAGATGCGAGCTGCCGTATTCGTCGACAAGGGCAAGATCGAGCTGCGGGAGGTCGAGCGCCCCGAGCCTGGACCGGGGGAAGCGCTCATCCGCGTCACGTTGACGACCATCTGCGGGACCGACGTGCACATCCTCAAGGGCGAGTACCCCGTGAAGCCGGGGCTCATCGTGGGGCACGAGCCCGTGGGACGGATCGAGTCGCTCGGAGCGGGAGTCGTGGGGTTCAAGCCGGGCGACCGCGTGATCGTCGGCGCCATCACGCCCTGCGGCGTGTGCCGCGCATGCCTCTCTGGCGACGGCGCACAGTGCAGCCACGGCGGCGATGGCTTCGAGGCCATCGGCGGCTGGCGCTTCGGCAACACGATCAACGGTTGCCAGTGCGAATACGTCGTCGTCCCGAGCGCGCAGGCCAACCTCGCGAAGATCCCCGACGACCTCACCGACGAGGACGTCCTCATGTGCCCGGACATCATGTCGACGGGCTTCTCGGCCGCAGAGCGGGCGCACGTGCGCATCGGGGACGCGGTGGCGGTGTTCGCCGAGGGGCCCATTGGCCTGTGCGCAACCGCTGGGGCACGGCTCTCGGGGGCGACGCTCGTCATCGCCGTCGACAGCGTGCCGGCGCGGCTCGCGATGGCGAAGCGCATGGGCGCGGACGTCGCGCTCAACTTCAAGGAGCAGGACGTCGTGGCCGAGATCAAGAAGCTCACCGGCGGCGGCGTCGATGTCGCCATCGAGGCGCTGGGCCAGCAGGCGACGTTCGAGAACGCGCTGCGCTGCCTGCGGCCGGGCGGAACGCTGTCCAGCCTGGGCGTCTACTCCGGGCACCTCACGCTTCCGATCGACGCGATCGCGGCGGGGCTCGCCGATCAGTCCATTCTGACGACGCTCTGTCCCGGCGGAAAAGAACGGATGCGGCGGCTGATGAGCGTCGTGCGCGCCAAGCGCTTCCCCTTCCACGACCTCGTCACCCACTCGTTCCCGCTCGACCGCATCGTGGAGGCCTATGAGCTCTTCGGCCATCAGCGCGACGGCGTGATGAAAGTCGCGATCCGTCCGTGACCGGAGCGTTGCGCCCTACAAGGAGGTGCGTGCTCACGCAGGATTTGCGCCCCGGTTGCCTCGCTTCTTCTCGATCCTTCGCGCTGAAGACGCGGCACACCCGATGCTTCGAGTGTCTCCCATGAAGCAGATTCTGGTCGCGCTCGACGGGTCGCCGCGTGCTGCGGGTGTGCTGGCCAAAGCGGTTGGGATTGCGCGTTCCCAAGGCGGACGGCTCCTCCTTCTTCGAGCGGTACGGCTCCCGCCAGACATCGCGGCCGACTTCTCGGAGGCGACGGACGGACCGCGCATCGACCGCCTCGAGGAGCGGGCCCGCGCCTACCTCGATGGGCAGATCCGCGAGGTTCCCCCGGAGCTGTTTGGTCGGGCCGAGGTCGTCATCGGCCCGCCCTGGAAGGCGATCTGCGACACGGCACGCCGCTTCGAGGTTGATCTCATCGTCATCGGGGCGCACGGCTACGACAGCGCCGAGTCGATGCTGGGGACCACGGCGGCGCGTGTCGTCAATCATGCCAGCGTCTCGGTGCTGGTGACTCGGGAGCCGTAGCGCCGCGTGGCGCAGGCCTTGCTGATGGGATGTCATGGCCCGCACAATCCAGGAAATCATGAACCGCGAGCTTCTCGCGGTTCAGCCCGACCTGCCCCTCTCCGAGGTGCGCGACCTCTTGCGGTCCTTCGGAGTGGGCGCGGCGCCCGTGGTCGATGCGAGCCGGCGGCCGCTCGGTGTCATCTCCGTGCGCGATGTCCTGGAGGGAGCGGGCGCCGCGGGCGACCGCATGACACGACCCGCCGTGACCGCCGACGCTTCGACCGGTGTGGAGAGCGCCGCACGACGGCTCGCGGGGACGGACATGCACCATCTGGTCGTGGTGGACGGCAGCGGCGTGGCCGTAGGCATGCTCTCGACGCTCGATCTGCTGCGCGCGGTCCTGGACATGCCGGCCCGTCACCCGACCGCATTCCCTCACTGGGATGTGGCTACGCGGGTGTCGTGGACGGACGACTGGACGCTGGAGCCCGAGAACCTGGATCGCGCACCGGGCGGCGGAGGCGTACTGCAGTTGGTCCGCGCGAGCGCCGGGGAGCCTGACGAGGTGGTGTGGGTCGAGGCCTGCGCCAGCGTCCGCGCTCGCCTGGTGGAGATGACGTCGTCTTCCGTCTCGCACGCCCCCGCGCTGGTGCGCGTGCTGGCGCTGCGCGGCCTGCGTTTCCGTTCGGCTTCGGTCAACGATGAGGCGGCGAGGGCTCGGCTCATCGCGCTCCTTCGAGACCGGCTCGACCACACGCCCCCTCCGGGCTCCGCCTGAGGCGTGAGCCACGATTCCTGAAAGGCCCCGTGCATGGAAGCCGAGCGTCCCTTGCGTGTGTGTCTATTGACGGGCGGAGGCGATGCCCCAGGGCTCAACGCCGCCGTGCGCGCCTTCGTCCACGTCGCCACCCGCCGCAACGTCCTGGTCGACGCGAGCCTGTTCGGCTTCGAGGGCCTGCTCGGAACCGAGCAGGTCGTTCCACTCCGGCTCGACGATGTGCGAGGGATCCTGCCGCGCGGAGGAAGCATTCTCGGGTGTTCGACGCGCAGCAATCCGTTCGTGCTCATAGGCGACCACCATGAGACCTTGCGCAACCGGCTGCATGAGCTGAGCATCGACGCGCTCGTTCTGGCCGGCGGCGACGGGACCATGAGCATCGCCTGCCGGCTCGAGGAGCTCGGCGTGCGATGCATCGGCATTCCGAAGACCATCGACGGAGACCTCGGCGGCACCGACGTGACGTGCGGCATCGACAGCGCGGTCGAGACAGCGACTCGCGCCGTCGACGCGCTTCACTCGACTGCGGAGGCTCACCAGCGCGTGATGGTGCTGGAAGTGATGGGGAGGAACGCGGGGTGGATCGCGCTTCGCGCCGGCATTGCCGGCGGCGCGGACGCCGTGCTGATCCCGGAGATCCCCTACGATGTCGAGCGAGTCGCGCGGAAGATCAGGGAACGGCAGTCGCTCGGACGGCGCTTTTCCATCGTCGTCGTCGGCGAAGGCGCCATGCCCGTCGGGGGTGCCGCGAGCGAGGTCGAGCTTTCGCGTCCAGGGCACCTGGCCCGGCTGGGGGGGGCCGGGGAACGCCTGGCCGACGAGCTTCGGGCGCACGACCTCGACCACGAGGTACGCGTCACGGTGCTCGGGCACCTGCAGCGTGGCGGTACGCCGACGGCGTTCGATCGGTTGCTGGCGACCCGGCTCGGGGCGCACGCCGCCGACCTTTGCGCCGAGCAACGGTTCGGCCGGATGGTGGCGCTCCGGAACGGTCACATCGATTCCATGCCGCTCGGCGAGGCGATTCGCTGCGTGTCGCGAGTGGACCCCGACGGCGAGCTTGCGGAGTGTGCTCGCGCCATCGGGCTCGAGCTCGGCGCGGCACGGGGCGCCGCTCGCTCTGCGCGGTGAGCGCTGGCGAGGCTGCGGAGATGGCCAGGAGCTGGCATACCCACTGCACCTGCTTCGGTCCATGACCCTCGCCCGATTCAAGGCCCCGCTCGCGACCGCGGCAGCTGACGACAGTGTGGCCACGGCGGCGCGGACGATGCGCGAGCGACGCGTGGGGTGCGTGGTCGTGACGCGAAAGGGAAAGGCCACCGGCATCGTGACCGACCGTGATCTCGTCGTGCGGGTTCTGGCCGAGGGGCTGGATGCCTGGACCACCAAGGTGGGTGACATCGTGACGTACGATCCCGTCACCGTCTCGGTTCATGAGGGAATCGAGACGGCGGTCGCGCGGATGCGGCGGCACGGCGTACGCCGGCTGCCCATCGTGGAGGACGACGGCGTGGCCGTGGGCATCGTGACCGCGGACGATCTGCTGGTCCTGCTGGGCGGCGAGATCGCCGCCGTGTGCGAGGGGATCGAGAACCGCGCCGACGCAGAGGATAGCCGGTAGGACCGGGCCCAGGCTACTCGAGGAGACTGCGCAGCATCCATGCGGTCTTCTCGCGGCTCCGGGCGTCGATTCCGATGTCGATGTCCATCACGCAGCCTCCAGCGTGGGGTCGCCCTTCTGCCAGTTGCACGGGCAGAGCTCTTCGGTCTGAAGCGCGTCGAGGACGCGCAGGACCTCGGGGACGCTGCGGCCGACGCTCAGATCGTTGACGCTGGCCCAGCGGATGATCCCCTCGGGGTCGACGATGAACGTGGCGCGGAGGGCGACTCCCTCGGTCTTGTGCAGCACGCCGAGGGCCGTCGAAAGCTCGCGCTTGGTGTCGGCGAGCATCGGGAAGGGCAGCTTCCGCAGAGCCGGGTGCGACTCTCGCCATGCGAGGTGGACGTACTGGGTGTCGATGCTCGCGCCGAGCACCTGGGCTTCCGGTCGACGAACTGTTGGTTGATGTTCCCGAACTCGGCAATCTCGGTCGGGCAGACGAACGTGAAGTCCATCGGCCAGAAGAAGAGGACGCGCCACTTGCCGGGGTGCGTCGCGTGGGTGATCTCCTCGAACTCCTTGCCGTGCTCGGTGCTCACGACGGCCTGGAGCTTGAACTCGGGCAGCTTGTCTCCGACGGTCAGCATGGTTTCTCCTTCGATGGAGAGACCATAAGGCGTCGCGCTGATTGGTCGAAGACGTTGTTTCGTTCACGGTGGTAGTGTGGCCCTATCGTGCCCGAGCTGAGCGACGTCTCCCTTCGACAGCTCCAGTACGTGGTCGCCGTGGCCGACACGCTCGGGTTCCACAAGGCGGCGGCTCGCTGCCACGTGTCGCAGCCAACGCTGAGCGCCCAGGTGCAGCAGGTGGAGTCCGTGCTCGGCGTGACCCTCTTCGAGCGCGACCGTCGCGGCGTGCTGGTGACGAGCGCCGGCGCCGAGATCGTCGAGCGTGCGCGTCAGGTGCTCGTCGCGATGGAGGACCTCGTCGCCGCGGCGGCTCGGCTGCGTGAGCCGTTCGCCGGCACGCTCCGCATCGGCATCATCCCGACCGTCGCGCCGTACCTGCTGCCGGACGTCATGCCCAAGGTCCGGGCGACATACCCCAAGCTCACCCTGGTCTTTCGCGAGGAGCGCACCGCGGACGTCGTGCGGGAGCTGGACGAGGGGGCGCTCGACGCCGGGCTGCTCGCGCTCGAGGCGGACATCGGAGAGTGCGCGCACGCCGAGATCACGAAGGACCCGTTCGTCGCGGCGCTGCCGAGGGGACATCCGCTGACGCGCAAGAAGCGCCTGGAGCTCTCGGACCTGGAGGGTGAGAACGTGCTCCTGCTCGACGAGGGCCACTGCTTCCGAGAGCAGGCCCTGGCTTTGTGCTCGCGTGCGGGGGCCACCGAGACGGCGTTCCGCGCCACGAGCCTGGCCACGCTCACGCAGATGGTGTCGAGCGGAGCCGGGGTCACGCTGCTCCCGGCCATGGCGGTGCCTGTCGAGAACCGGCGGGGTCAGCTCGAGGTGCGTCCGTTTGTGAAGCCGGCGCCTGCCCGGACCATCGCGCTCATCTGGCGGCCCCGCTCCCCGTACGCGCCCCTGTTCATCGAGCTGGCGAAGACACTGCGCGCCGCGGCAGCGGGTTGAAGGAAGCTCACTGCGAGCGGAGCGTGCCTCGGCGCACGAGCGCCCGCTTGGCGACCTCGACGACGGCCAGATAGGCGACCGTCGCGGCCGCGACGAAGCCGAAGTACGCCGCGGACAGCGGCACGAAGCCGAGGAGGCGCGCGAGCGGCGTGGCGGGCAGCAGCGCTCCGAACGCGACGACGGCGAGGACGGACGCCGTCAGCGCGTTGCTCGGCCGGCTTCGCCACGGCCGCTCGTTGGTGCGGATGACGAAGAGCACGAGGGTCTGCGTGCAGAGCGATTCGACGAACCATCCCGTGTGAAAGAAGGCCTCGTCGGCGTGAAAGACGTAGAGCAGCACGGCGAAGGTCAGGAAGTCGAACACCGAGCTGATGGGGCCGATGAAGACCATGAAGCGGCGCACGAGGCTGATGTCGGCGCGATGCGGCTTGCGCAGCCAGCTGCCGTCCACGTCGTCGGTGGGGATGGTCAGCTGCGACACGTCGTAGAGGAGGTTATTGAGCAGGATCTGGGTCGGCAGCATCGGCAGGAACGGCAGGAAGAGGGACGCCGCCGCCATGCTCAGCATGTTGCCGAAGTTCGAGCTCGTGCCCATCAGCAGGTACTTCATCACGTTGCCGGAGGCTCGACGGCCGGCGAGGATCCCCCCGTGGAGAACGGCGAGGCCTTGCTCGGTCAGCAGGATGTCCGACGCCTCGCGCGCCACATCGACCGCGTGCGGTGCGGCGATGCCGACGTCCGCGGCGTGGAGCGAGGGCGCGTCGTTGATGCCGTCGCCCATGAATCCGACGACGTGGCCGCGCTGCTTCAGCGCGAGGAGGATGCGTGTCTTGTGGGCGGGAGTCGTGCGGGCGAAGACGGTCGTGCGCTCGGCGACGTGGGCCAGGGCGCCGTCGGTCATTCGATCGATCTCCGGTCCGGTCACCACTTCGCCCGGATCCAGACCGACCGCTGTGACCACGTGACACGCCACCGCCGCGTCGTCGCCCGTCAGTACCTTGACGTCGATCCCGTCGCTCCGCATCGCGAGGACCGTCGCCCTGGCTTCCCCTAGCGGCGGATCCGAGAAGGCGAGGAACCCTTCCAGAACGAGGTCTCGCTCGTCGGCGGCCGTCCAGGCCGGCTCCGCCCCGACGGGCCTGCTGGCGACGGCGAGAAGGCGCATGCCCCGGGCGCCTCGGCGGGCGATCCACTCCCGCCAGCGGGCGTGCTCCTCCGCGGTGCCCGTGCAGAGCGCGCAGATCCCGTCGGGCGCCCCCTTCGTGACGAGGATCCGCTCGCCGCCGCGCTCGACCACGACGGACAGACGCCGCCGTTCGAAGTCGAAGGGGATCTCGTCGAGCTTGCGCCAGCCCGCGTCGTCGTCGGTCGTCGATCCGGCGAGGATGGCCGCGTCGAGTGGGCTGCGGATGCCGGTCTGGAAGAAGCTGTTGACGCGCGCGAGTGCGAGGGGACGCGCGCTCGGCTCGCCGTGGACGTCGTAGGAGCCCTCGACGCTCATCTCGCCGACCGTCAGCGTTCCGGTCTTGTCGCTGCAGAGGACGTCCATGCTGCCGAGGTTCTGGATGGCGGAGAGGTGCTTCACGATCACGTGCTGGTCGGCCATTCGGGATGCGCCCTGCCCCAGCGTCACCGTCGTGATCATCGGGAGAAATTCCGGAGTGAGCCCGACCGCCAGCGCGACGGCGAAGAGGAGGGACTCGAAGGCCGGCCGGTGCATCGCCAGGCTGACCGCGAGCAGAACCAGCACGAGCACCAGGACGGTGCGTGTGATGAGCAGTCCGAACTGACGTAGACCGCGCTCGAACTCCGTCTCCGGGGGGCGCTCGCCCAGGCGGGCGATGACGTCGCCGAACTGGGTCGAGGCGCCGGTCGCCGTCACGAGGGCCGTGGCCGTGCCGCTGACGACCGAGGTGCCGAGCCACACGGTCGCGTGCGGATCGCCATTGTCGCGGCCGGCCATCTTCTCGACGGGCAGCGACTCCCCCGTCAGCGCAGCCTCCTGAACGTGCAGGTCACGCGCGTCGACGAGGTGCGCGTCCGCGGGGACGAGGTCACCCGCCGACAGCCGGATCGTGTCGCCCGGCACGAGGGCGCGTCGCGGCAGCTCGCACCACTGCCCGTCGCGCAGGACGGTGGCGGTCGGCGCGACCCGGTCGCGGAGCTTCTCGGCGGCCTTCTGCGATCGCCACGTCTGAACCATGTTGATCGCGCCGCTGAGAGCCACGATCACGGCGATGAGCGCGGCGTCCACGGTGTCGCCGAGCAGCGCGGCGAGACCGCTGGCGATGAGCAGGACGATCGCTAGGGGATTGCCGAGCACCGGAAGGAGCCGGGCCAGCGGTGACCGCTGCCGGGTCGCGGGCTCGTTGGGCCCACAGCGCTGGAGGGCCGCCTCCGCTTCGGACGAGGTGAGACCTGCGAACGTGGGCGCGTCCATCACGGCAGCTGCGGGCGCCTCTCGCATTCATCGTGCCATCGTCGGGCGCGGCGACGCGCTGCGCGATGGCGCAAGACCTGCGCGAACCGCGGGGTAAGCCAAGCCGGCCGATGGTTCTCCCGCAACGGCATGGACGGTGCTTCGTGGCGTGTCATGAAACGAATCCTGGTCGGACTGGACGGATCACCGCGAGCACCTCTCGTCCTCGCCACGGCGATCACCATCGCCCGGGCGCAGGGAGCCCGCGTCGTACTGCTTCGCACGGTCGGCTTGCCCCCCGACGTGCCGCAAGACTTCTGGAGGACGAGCGACGAGCCGCTCCTCGAGCTCCTCGAACGACGGGCGAGACATTACCTGGACGAGCAGGCCGCGAAGGTCCCGCTCGAGGTCTTCGGCGGGATCGAGGTCGTCGTCGGCACGCCATGGCAGGCCATCTGCGACACGGCCCGCACGCTCGGCGCCGATCTCATCGTCGTCGGCTCTCATGGCTATGCGGGCTTCGATCGGCTGCTCGGTACGACCGCCGCGAAGGTCGTCAATCACGCGGATGGCTCGGTGCTCGTGGTCCGCGAGCCCCACGCCGAGACGTCGGCGCCGAACGGGAAACGATGAGGCTCGAGAGGATCTTCGTCGGCACGGACTTCAGCGACCAGGCACGGGTCGCCGCGGATTGGGCCGTCGCGCTCGCCGCTGCACTCGGAGCCCGGGTCGTCGTGGCCCATGTCTTCGACCTGCCGATCATCGGGTTTCTCGATACGGCGTTCATCGTCGACTCGAACACCGCCGCGCGCCTGTCGACCGAGGCGCGGGCGGCGCTCGATCGCGAGGTCGCTCGTCTCCAGGGCAAGGGCGTCGAGGTCGAGGGTCTCCTGCGGCAGGGGGACGCGCGCGACCTCATCCCGCAGCTGGCGCAGTCCGAGCCAGCTCAGCTCATCGTCGTTGGTTCCCACGGACGACGCGGGCTTTCCCGGGCTCTGCTGGGGAGCGTCGCAGAGAGCCTCGTCCGTTCGTCCAGCGTGCCGGTCACGGTGGTCCGTTCGCCAGCTCACTGAGCTTCGAAGCCTGCCCAGGATGCAAGCAGGTGAGCTCGGCCTCGATGAGGGCCAGCACGCGGCTCATCTTCGACGGGAAGTCGTGCACGTGGTCGACGAAGAAGCGCCGAGGATGGTCGCGCCAGCAATGCTCGATGCGGGCGTCGATCCGCGCCGCCTCCGCCGCCGACTCGATGCGAAGCCCCCGCCGCACGTAGCCGTCCGTGCGGGGCGGCGGCCGCAGGTGGATGACGACGGCGTACCGGGCGAGCTCCGCGGCGCGCGTGGTGCCGAGGTCACGGTAGAAGTCCTCCTCGGCGCGGGGCCAGTACGCGGCGCAGTCGATCGTGCCGCGGTCGCAGAGCACGAGCTGGAGGTCAGCGCGATCCTCGAAGAGCGATTCGAGCTCGTGCTGCACGTGGAAGATGGCGCGCTGCGCGGCACATTCTGCGCGCTCGCGCTTCTCTCGCGGGAAGCCTCCCCCGAAGACGATGCTCGCGGACTCGCGGGCGAAGCCCACGTCGTCGCAGAGGGCTTCGCGCGCGACCTCGAGGGACGCAGTCTTTCCAGCGCCTGGACCGCCGGTGACGACGATTCGCTTCATCGTGTCTCGGATGTGCAGCCCATGTGCCGTCGTTCGGGCCGCCTCGTGTCCGGTCGTCGTCGTGCGCCCCAAGGACTACCACGCGTTCGTACCCCCGGAGATCGAGCCGGCCTGCCCGAGCTGCCTCGATATCCGGAGCGAGACGAACGGGGCCACCCCGTGGTGCGCGCAGCATGGCGGTGGCGACGAACGGCGCGGGCACATCCACTACGAGGCGCGGCCGTGACGCTGCAACCTCACGGGGTGGGCAGTCCCGAGGACGACGGCTCCTGAACGCGGTGATGGCCGGCGCAGCAAACCGGCCCTTCGCCGCGAGCCGAAGAGGCCCATGCGACTCCCGCTTGCCCTATCTGCGCGACGCCGAAGGCCCCGACGACGACCGCAGCGGCCACGCGCATCCGGCGGCTGCGTGCCATGCGGTTCACGAGCGTGGCCGCCGAGCCCATTGCGACCAGCGTCGGCAACGTGCCGAAGCCGAACGCGGCCATCGTCGCCGCGCCTCCGAGGAGCGAGCCGCTCGTCACGGACGCCGCGAGCGCCGCATAAACGAGGCCGCAGGGCATCCAGCCCCAGACGAGGCCCAGCGCGAGCGCCTGGCCGGGTGTCCGCACCGGCACGAGCTTGCGGGCGAAGGGCACGACGCAACGCCACAAAGGCTCGCCGGCGCGCTCGACCCATCGCAGCGCGCCGCCCCAACCTGCCAGATAGAACCCCACGGCGATCATGAGGACGCCCGCGGCGAACCGCAGCCCGAGGAGCGCCTGCGTGACCGCGCCGAACGACCCCAGGCTCGCCCCGACGGCACCTGCGATCGCCCCGGCGATGCCATATGAGGCGATGCGTCCTGCGTTGTAGGCGAGCACGTAGGGGAGCTGGGCAAGCAACCCTCCGCGTCGCGCGAGCGGCAACGCGGAGCAGCTCATCGCGACGACGCCTCCGCACATGACCACGCAGTGCGTGCTTCCGAGGAGCCCCATGAGGAGGGCGGACGCGAGGAGCATGGCGCTCATCGCGAGGGCCCCAGGAAGGTGCCGGTGACGAGGACGGCGTCGCGCGGGTCGTCGGCGCGCGTCACGCGGGCCCGGAGGGGAAAGCTGGCCCTGTAACGGTCCCGGGGCACCGAGAGGAAGACGGGGACGCGCGCGTCGGAGAGCGGAGGAAGAGTCACCGTAGGGACCGGCAAGACGACGGTCATCCCGTCCGCGGGCTCGACCTCGACGCGGAAGGTGGCGGAGTCCGAGCGCTTGTTGACCACGTGGAGCTGGAGCGCGTTGCGCACCTCGCCTGCCTCGAGCGTGTACGGCTCGCCCGTCAGGCGCAGCAGGCCCACCTCGAAGTCGGTGCGCCTTCGCGTGGCGGAGAAGGCCACCACGGCGCCGACGAGGAGGAGCGCCGTATAGAGGACCGTGCGGCCCCGGACGAGCTTCGTGGGTTTGCCGGCCAGGCCGTCCTGCGAGTCGTAGCGTACGAGGCCCCGGGGGCGGCCCAGCCTGTCCATGATGTCGTCGCAGGCGTCGATGCATGCCGTGCACGCGCTGCACTCCATCTGCGTGCCGTTGCGGATGTCGATCCCCGTCGGGCACACGACGACGCACCGCTTGCAGTCGACGCAGTCGCCTGCGCCGTCCGTCCCCTTCTTGCCTCGCGGTTCCCCCCTCTGGGCGTCGTAACCGACGACGAGCGAGTGCTCGTCGAGCAACGCCGACTGCAGGCGCCCGTAGGGACAGAGGACGACGCACAGCTGCTCACGGAACCAGGCGAAGTTGCCGTAGAAGAGCGCGGTCATGACGACGACCCAGGCGAAGGCCTCGGGGTGCGCGGTGGGGCTCTGCCGGACCATCGCGAACGTCTTCGGAAGCGACACGAAGTAGCTGAGGAAGATGTGCGCCACGAGGAGCGCCGCGACGACGTAGAGGGCGTGCGCGATGAGCTTGCGCGCGGTCTTCTCCAGGTTCCACGGTCCGGCGTTGCGGCGCAGGCGCTTCTCGCGCGAGCCCTCCACGAGACGCTCGATCGGTCGGAAGATGCCCTCGAGGAACACGGTTTGCGGGCACGCCCAGCCGCACCACACCCGGCCCGCGATCGCGGTCGCGTAGACGAGGCCGAAGCCGACGCCCGTCATGAGGAAGAAGAGCAGCCACGTATCCTGCGCGTTGAACGTCGCCCCGAAGAGGAAGAACTCGCGCGTGTCGACGTCGAGGAATACGGCCGGGTGGCCGCGCAGCTTCACCCAGGGCAGGGCCGCCCAGACGAGGATGAGGAACGCGAAGACGATGGTGCGCGCGCGGCGAAAGCGGCCGCTTACGTCCGCCGGCTGGAGGGCGCGACGTTTTCCGTCCCCAGGCAACGCCGCCGAGGGCAGCTCGGGCGGGTCGGCGAGCGGCAGGTGGACGGCGGCCACGGCTACCTCGACGCGAGCTCGCCTTGCGGCGCCTTGCCCCCCGGCACGTGGGTGTTCTCGATGGAGATCACGTAAGCGACGACCGCCTCCACCCGCTGCTCGCCGAGCACGGGAGCCCAGGTGGGCATCCCCTTGGCGGGGACGCCCTCGGTCACGGTCTTGTAGATGTCCGTCGGCTTGTTGCCGTGGATCCAGTATTCGTCGGTCAGGTTCGGGCCGATGTTCCCGCCGGCGTCGGCTTTGTGGCAGGCGGCGCACGTGGACACGAAGACATCCTTGCCCTGAGCGAGCGTCGCGGGGTCCTTGGCGATGGCCGAGAGCATGGCGTCGTCGACGGTGCCCCGGGCGCGTGCGCGCTCGGCGGCGGCCGCGTGCTCGGCGGCAAGCGTGCTCTCGTAGGCTTGCCGGGGAGACTCGATGGCGTCGAGCCGCCGGCCGAACCAGTAGCAGAGGGCGAAGAGGACCGCGCCGTAGAGCGTGAGCTGCCACCAGAGAGGGAGCTTGTTGTCGTGCTCGACGATGCCGTCGTAGACGTGGTGCGCCGATTCGCTCGGGGCCTCCGGCTCGGGGTCATCGCGATTCATGGTCGTTCTCCAGCGGCAGGCGCGCGGCTTCGTCCATCTCGTTCCGCGAGCGCGTCATCACGCGTACGGACGCGGTGGCCCACACGGCGATGAACAGGAACATCGCCACGAGCGGCAAGATCAGCAGCGGGGATTGCGCGAGAAGCTGTGCGTGCATGGTCCTCTCCTCACTTCGCCATCGAGACGGTTGCCGGGGCGTTCGGCCGCTCCGGGTGGACGCCGAGGCGCTGGAGGTACGCGATGAGCGCGACCAGCTCGGAGGCCGGGTCGGCGCTGGCTCCGTCCTTGCGCAGATCGTCGGAGATCTGCCCGGCCTGGGCGCCTTCGTCGGCCGCCGCCGACGCGATCTCTCCGTCGGAGTACGGCACGCCGATGGCTCGGAGCGCCTCCATCTTGGTCGCCGTGGTCTTCACGTCGACCTTGTCCGTCGCCAGGGCCGGGAACGGCGGCATGATCGACCCGGGCGACACCTCCCGCGGATCGAGCATGTGCCGGTAGTGCCAGAGGCTCGGGTACTTGCCCCCTTCGCGAGCGAGGTCGGGGCCCGTGCGCTTGGACCCCCACTGGAACGGGTGGTCGTAGACCGACTCGGCCAGCGTCGAGGGAGCACCGTAGCGCTTCGACTCGAAGGTGAAGGTCCGGATCATCTGCGAGTGGCAGACGTAGCAACCCTCGCGGATGTAGATGTCGCGCCCCTCGAGCTCGAGCGGCCGATAGGGCTTCGTCTCGGCATTGATGGCCTCCTGCGGCGGCGTCGCGAGCAGCGAGGGCACGAGCTCGGCGATGCCGCCCGCGAGCACGGCGATGATGGCAAAGGACGTGAACATCAGCGCTCGCCCTTCGAGGAGGCGATGCCAGCTCGGCCTCGTCCGGTCCGCCGCGAGGTGCAGCGCGATGGTGCCCAGGATGGCGACCGTGACGAGCATGCCGGCGAGGACGATGCTGGCTTCGTTGTTGACGACCGCCATCGTGGCGGCCGTCACCGCGACGAGCGTGACGAGGATGACGGGCTTTCCCGTCAAGATCTCACCCCAGCGCGGCTCGGTGGCCTCTTCGCGTGGAACGACGACCGTGGCCTCCCCGTCGACGGCCTTCCCCGAGCGCGCGGTGCGCAGGAGGTTGTAGGCCATCATCATCATGCCCGCGAGGTACATGCAGCCGCCGATGAGGCGCATCCAGTACATCGGCCGGATGGCGTTCACGGTCTCGACGAAGTTCGGGTAGACGAGCGCTCCTTGCGCGTCGACGGCCCGCCACATCAGGCCCTGGGTGATCCCGCTCACCCACATCGAGACGACGTAGAGCAGGATCCCGAAGGTCCCGATCCAGAAGTGCCCGTCGGCGAGCTTCGTCGAGTGGAGCTTCGTGCCGTAGAGGCGCGGCACCATCCAGTAGAACATCCCCGCCGCCATGAAGCCGTTCCAGCCGAGGGCTCCGGCGTGCACGTGGCCGATGATCCAGTCGGTGTAGTGCGCGAGCCCGTTGACGCTCTTGATCGAGAGGAGCGGCCCCTCGAAGGTGGCCATTCCGTAGAAGGTGACGCCGGCCGCGAAGAACTTGAGCACCGGATCGGTGCGCACCTTGTTCCAGGCTCCCTTGAGCGTGAGGAGCCCGTTGAGCATCCCTCCCCAGCTGGGCGCCCACAGCATCACGCTGAAGACCATCCCGAGGGTCTGCGCCCAGTCGGGGAGCGCCGTGTTGAGGAGGTGGTGAGGCCCAGCCCAGATGTAAACGAAGATGAGCGACCAGAAATGGATGACGCTCAGGCGGTACGAGTAGACCGGCCTCTCCGCCGCCTTCGGCAGGAAGTAGTACATGATGCCGAGGACCGGAGTCGTCAGCACGAAGGCGACGGCGTTGTGGCCGTACCACCACTGCACGAGCGCGTCCTGCGCGCCGCCGAAGACCGAGTAGCTCTTCAGACCGGCGACCCCGATGACGGGCATCGCCAGCGAGTTGACGATGTGGAGGACGGCGACGGTGACGATCGTCGCGATGTAGAACCAGATGGCGACGTAGAGGTGCTTCTCGACGCGGCGGGCGAGCGTCCAGAAGAACTGAATGGCGAAGACGACCCACACGACCGCGATCGCGATGTCGATCGGCCACTCGAGCTCCGCGTACTCCTTGCCCTGGGTGTACCCGAGCGGCAGCGTGATCGCGGCGGCGACGATGATGAGCTGCCACCCCCAGAAGTGAATTTTCGCCAGGAGATCGCTCGGCAGGCGCGCCTTCACGAGGCGCTGCGTCGAGTAATAGATGCCGGCGAAGAGCATGTTGCCGACGAACGCGAAGATGACGGCGTTCGTGTGCAGGGGCCGGATGCGCCCGAAGGTGAGGTACGGGGAGACGTTGGCCTGCCAGAAGGCGAGCTGCAGCGCCGCGAGTGCGCCGACGAGCATCCCCACGAGGCCCCACACGACCGATGCGCCGATGAACCAGCGCGAGATCCAGTCGTTGTAGACGATGCGGCGCGTCTCGGTGTCGGCCGACGGAGACACCTCGATCGCTTTTGCTTCGGCGGTGATCTCGGTGCTCATGGCTTCGTCTTTTCCTTGTCGTCGTGGTGCAGCGGCAGAAGGGCGAGTCGGTCGGCGTGGTCGAAGTCGCGCTGGCGGCAGGTGAACGCGAAGAGCAGGACGGACCCCACGACGAGGAGCAAGCTCACGAACACCTGCAGGGTCACGACCTCCACAGGCGGCTCCTCGGCGAGAGGGCAGCGACGGTGGCGGCGATGGTGGTGAGCGAGCTGGCAGGCATGAGGACCGCGCAGAGGAGCGGCGACATCCGTCCTGCGAGAGCCAGGCCAATCGCGAATACGTTGTAGATCAGCGCGATGGCGAGATCGGCGCGCACGACTTGCGCGAGCGCGCGAGAGCTGCGCAGCGCCAGCCGTACGGGGGCGAGGCCGGGGGTGACGAAGAAGAAGTCCGCGCGCGCGGGGACGTAGGGGCGATCGACGGCGGGTGTCCCCGAGACGTGCGCGTGATCGAGGGCGAGGGCGTCGTTGACTCCGTCGCCGACGAACAGGGTGTCGCCGTGATTGCGCTCGTCGAGGAACCGCGCCTTGCCTTGCGGCGTCTGCCCGCCGATGCACCGCTCGAGGGCGACGCCGCTCGCGTCGCCCGCCGTATCGACCCGCGGCTGCGCGTCGCCGCTGAGGAGCCAGACTTCGTAGCCATCGCGGGTGAGAGCCTGCACTTCGCGGGCGGCGTCGTCGCGGAGTCGCTCGGTCGTGGCGAGGAGGGCGAGGACGCGGCCGTCCACGCCGAAGGCGACCTCGCCGCTCGTTTCTCCAGGTGCCCCGACCCACCTGGGCTCCCCCAGCCTCCAGCGCTCCCCGTCGCGTACGAGCTCGAGCCCTCGCCCCGGGTGCTCGACGACACGTGCGTTCTCGTCGAGGCTCCCGCCGTGAGCGTGCAAGGCGTCGCGCACGGCCGCGCTCTTCGGGTGTCCGCTGCGGGCGACCAGGTCGTAAAGGACTTGCCGCTGCCCCTCGGTGAGGGTCGCGAGCACCTCGGGGTTGGCCAGGGCCAGGGCGCCGGTCGTGAGCGTGCCGGTCTTGTCGAACACGATCCGGCGCACGTCGCGGGCGCGATCGAGAAAGCTCGCTCGGCGCACGAAGAGCCCTGCTCGCCGCAGCCCTGCCTGCACCATCTCGTACGCCAGGGGCGCGGCGATTCCGAAGGCGCAGGGGCAGGTCACGATCAGGACGGCCGTCGTCACGGACATCGCGCGGGAGAGGTCCCGCGTCGCCAGCCACCAGCCGACGAAACCGGCGGCGGCCAGCGAGAGCACACCGGCGACGTAGACCTTCGACAGCGCCTGGAACCACGGCGTGGTGCGAGCCGTGTCGGGGCCCGTCCGCTCCGGCGAGCGGAGCAAGTGACGCAGCGGCGACTCGCCGAACCCGGTGGTCGCCCTCAGCGTCGCGGCCTGGTCACCCGCGGCGAAGGCACCGGCTGGAACGACGTCGCCGGGCGCGTAGGAACGTGGGCGGCTCTCGCCGACGATCCAGTCGAGCGAGAACGTCCCCCCCTCCCCGTCCAGTCGTCCATCGACCGGGACGAGATCCCCGGGGGCGACGAGGAGCGCATCGCCGGCGGCGAGCTCCGCGCAGCGTACGAGCTCGACGCGGCCATCGCGGATGCGCCGGGCGAGGAGGCCGTCGGTCCCGTCGCTCGCGAGGAGCCACGCTCGGTTGCGCTCGACGGCGCGCTCCTGGAGCCAGCGGCCGAGGAGCATCAGCGTGATGAAGACGTCGAGCGTATCGAAGTACGCGGCGCGCGAGGCGCGCGTGGCGTACGAGTGGACCGATCCGGCGAAGGCGAGGGCGATGCCCAGGGCGATGGGCAGGTCGAGATGGAGCATCCCCTGGCGCAGGGCGCGCCAGGCCGAGCGGAAGAACACCGTCCCGCCCGCGGCCACGGCGAGCGCCGCGAGGGCGAGGTTCAGGGTCGTGAAGAGCCTGAAGACGGGTCCGCGATCCAGCCCCGCGTAGAGCGGAATCGCGAAGATCATCGAGTTCATCGCGATCGCCGCGCAGAGGCCGAGGCGCCAGAGCAGATCCCGTGAGGCGCCCGACGCTCGCTTGACGGGCGGGCCGAGGAGGTACCCGAACCGCTCGATGCCGGCGACGAGGTCCCGCAGCGCGAAGTCGGGGCGGACGACCATGTCGATGCGCCCGAGCGCCGGGTTCACCTCGATGCGTTCGCCTCCCGGGGCGCGCGCGAAGAGCTCTTCGAGGAGCCAGACGCAGCCGACGCAGTGCAAGCCTTGCACGTCGAGCGTCACCCGCGCGTGCTCGTGGCTCGCTCGAAGGCGCTCCTCGACGGGCTCCAGCCACTTGTGGTCGCGCCGACCGGCGCGCGGCTCGGCGACCGGGACGCCTCTTCCGCGGCGGAGCTCGTAGTAGTGGTCGAGTCCCTCGTGGCGCAGGAGGTCGTAGACGGCGGCGCACCCCGAGCAGCAGAAGTCGCCCGCGGGTCCGACGCCGAGCCCTCCGACGGGCAAGCCGCAGTGAAGACAGAGGCCGCGTCCGACGGGACCCCGCGGGAGGGCGGCCGCCGTCACGGTCAGGGGGCGCCTTCGGGCCCGTGCACGGTGAGCACTGGGCAGGGCGCCGTGCGCACGACCTTCTCGGCGACGCTGCCCAGCAGGACGCGTGCGAGACCATGGCGGCCGTGGGTGCCGAGGACGATGAGATCGACCGACGACTCCTTGGCGCACGCATCGATCTCGCTCCAGGCCGAGCCCTGTCGAAGGAGCACGTCGATCTCGACGTCCGGTCGCCGCGCCCGGGTCGCGACGACTTCGAGCGCCGTCTGCGCCGCGCTCCGGATGCGGCCGAGAAAGTCGACGGTCAGCGCCGCGCCCTCGCCGTAGGCGTAGGCGGGTACGTCGTACACGTGGAGCAGCGTGATGTGCGCGCCGAGCTTGCCCGCGAGGTCGAGCGCAAACGCGAGCGCGCTCTGCGCCGTCTCGCTGAAGTCGTGGGGGACGAGGATGTGACGCGGAACGGAGGGGCTCATGTTGTCCTCGTCTTGCAACCGGGTGGCCACCGTCAGGGCCGGCTCTCGGCGATCGCGATGAGCGCTCGCAGCGCGTCCACGGTGGTGAAGATCCCCGTGAGGCGCGCGCCCGTCATCACGACGACGCATCCGTACTTGTGCTCGGCCATCGCGGCGGCGACCTCTGCGAGCGGCGTCTCCGGTCGCGCCACGTAGACGTCGCTCGTCATCGCCTCCTCGACGAGGACCTGGGCGGGATCGACGTCGCGCAGTGTCTCGACGAAGAGGGCGTCGCGCTGAGACAGCACCCCCACGAGCTTGCCCCCCTCGAGGACGGGCAGGTGCCGGACGCCCAGCTCGCGCATGCGCTCCTGGGCACGCGAGAGCGTCTGGTCGCGACCGATGGAGTGCGGAGCCGACGTCATGAAGCTCCGGAGGGGGTGGCTCAGGTGCGAGAGGGCAGGGTCGGCGGACATCGCACGACGGCTGAAGCAAGGACGCGGCCAGAGGTCGGCAAACCGGGTGGTCGGCGCGATCCTTGAAGAGTGCCCTCGCCATGAGCCAGTCGATCCCGATCGAGGTCCATCACGGAAAGGGTGCGGTGGCCGTCGTGGTGCGGCTTCCGGACGTTCGTGCGAAGGACATTCGCATCTCTCTCACGCGCGACGAGCTCTCCATCCACGCGGATACGCCGGGCCACGTACGCAATTACTCCCTCCGGCTGGCCACGCGCGTCGACGATCGGCGCGCGACGATGCGGTTCAGCGACGGGGTCCTCTGGATGCACCTGCCCGTGCTGCGGCCGTGACGCAGGCAGTGCCGGGGGGTGCAAGAAGTGCGTTGCGGAGGGGCGCGGGAGAAGGACTGTGGTAGGCGCTAGGACGATGGAGCAGAGGCGGGCCTTGCTGGCCGAGCTGCGCAGCTACGTCGGTCTGACCGACGGCGACGCCGCGCTGCTCGCGCGCTTCCGCACCGTGGCCGAGCCGAGCTTCGGGGCGATCGCGGACGAGTTCTACGCGGTCATCCGCATGCATGCGCGGGCGTTCGCCGTGTTCCAGGATGAGGCGCAGGCCAGCCGCCTCCACGCTTCCTTGCAGGTGTGGCTCGGGGAGCTGCTCGGCGGCACGTACGACGAGGCGTACGTCGAGCGGCACGCCCGCATCGGGCACGTCCACGTGCGGGTGGGCCTCGAGCTTCGCTACATGGTCACGGCGATGAGCCGCGTCCGCGTGTCGTTGCAGCGGATCGCGGCGCAGGCTCTGGCCGACGACGCCGCCACCGTCGCGGCGACGAGCCTGGCGATCGCGCGCATCTGCGATCTGGACCTCGCCATCATGCTCGAGAGCTACAAGGACAACCTGCTCGGTCGCGTCGAGCGGGCTCGGTATAACGAGCAGGAGTCCATCCGGTCGCAGCTCGATGATCGCAAGCGCATGCTCGAGGACGTCCAGCAGGCCGCGGACGTCGTCCTCCTCGGGCTGGACGGCCAGGGACGGGTTCTCATCGCGAATCCGAAGGCCGAGCAGCTCGCCGGGTACACGCGCGACGAGATGGGCGAGCACGACATCTTCGAGCTTCTCTTCGGAGAACGGGCAGGCTCGCTCCGCGCGTCGCTGCTCGCTGCGGCCACCGGGGAGCCGGTCGAGCTCGAGGCGGAGGCGCGGACGCGCTCGGGGAAGGCTCGCACGGTCCGCTGGCATGCGACCGCGCACCAGTCCCCCGGCGCCCCGGCCCCCACCGTGGTCGTCGTCGGCGTCGACGTGACGAAGGAGCGGGAGCTCGAGCGGAGGGCGCGCCAGAACGAACGCCTCGCCGCGGCGGGCGCGCTGGCGGCCGGGCTCGCGCACGAGATCCGGAATCCGCTCAACGGTGCGAGCTTGCACCTCTCGGTCATCGAGCGCGGCCTGGCCCGCTCCGCCGATGTGCCCGCGCCGATGCGCGAGGCGGTCGAGGTCCTCCGCGCGGAGCTCTGGCGCCTCGGGGGGCTCGTGACCGACTTCCTCGAGGTCTCGCGTCCACGGCCGCTCTTGCTCGCCGAGTGCGACCTCAACGCGCTCGCACAAGCCGTGCGCACGCTGCTGGCGCCGGAGGCCGAAGCGCGGCGCGTGGCGCTCCAGGTCGAACCGTTTCCGTTTGCCGTGTCGGCGCGCGTCGACGTCGAGCGGACCAAGCAGGTGCTCGTGAACCTCGTCCGCAACGCCCTCGACGCGGTCAAAGAGGGGGGTACGGTCACGCTCCGGGCGCGTCGCCTCGCGGAGCACGTGGAGATCGACGTGGCGGACGACGGCGCCGGCGTTCCCGATCCAACCGCGCCGATCTTCGATGCCTTCTACACGACCAAGGACAAGGGCACGGGGCTGGGCCTCTCCATCGTGCAGCGCATCGTCAGCGACCACGGCGGCGAGGTGTCTTTCGCCAGCCGGCCGGGGTTGACGGTCTTCACCGTGCGCCTGCCCGCGGAGCCGGTCCAATCCGTGCTCTAGACGCCTGTCTGGTGCAAGAATGACGGCGAATTCGTCGATCGTGGACAATGGGCGGGCGCGCAATGTGCGCGGACATGCAGAATCTGCGTCGGAGGGACCGGTGAAGGACGAGCCCAGGACGGACAAGGCACGCCCGCGCGTCGTGGTGGCGGACGACGAGGCGAGCGCTCGGAGCGGCCTCGGGACGCTGCTGCGCGACGAGGGGTTCGACGTCGTGCTGGCCGAGGACGGGGCGACGGCCCTGGCGCGGGTCCAGGAGGGGGCCCCCGACATCCTGGTCACCGACCTACGCATGCCGGGGATGGACGGCATCGAGCTGCTCCGGCGCGCGCGCGAGGTGGACCCCGAGCTCATCGTCGTCCTGATGACGGCGTTCGCCGAGGTCGAGACGGCTGTCCGCGCGATGCACGAGGGCGCAGAGCACTACCTGACGAAGCCCCTGCAGATCGACGAGCTGGTCATCGTCCTGCGGCGCGCGCTCGAGCGCCGCAGCTTGCGCACCGAGGCCACCGAGCTGCGCGCGCGCCTCAAGGACCACCTGCGCTTCGACAACATCGTCGGAGCGAGCCCGGCGATGCAGGAGGTGTTCAACGTGGTGGAGCAGGTCGCTCCGACCAAGGCGAGTGTCCTCATCACCGGCGAGAGCGGGACGGGCAAGGAGCTCGTCGCGCAGGCCATCCACGAGAACAGCCCGCGCGCGGCGGCGCCGTTCGTGAAGCTCCACTGCGCGTCGCTCGCGGAGGCGCTCCTCGAGAGTGAGCTCTTCGGCCACGAGAAGGGCTCCTTCACGGGGGCCGCGGGGCGCCGCGAGGGCCGGTTCAAGCAGGCCGACGGGGGCACGCTCTTCCTCGACGAGATCGGCGAGATCTCGCCCGCCGTCCAGGTCAAGCTCCTGCGGTTCCTTCAAGAGAAGACCTTCGAGCGCGTCGGCGGCAACGAGACCATCAAGGTCGACGTGCGCATCATCGCGGCCACGAATCGTGATCTCGCCTCCGAGGTCGGCTCGGGCAAGTTCCGGGAGGACCTCTACTACCGGCTCAACGTCGTCAACATCGAGATGCCGCCGCTCCGCGCTCGCCCGAGCGACCTGCTGCCTCTGGCGACGCACTTTCTCCAGCGCTTCGCGAAGGAGAACGGCAAGCGCATCGAGGGGTTCGCCGAGGACGCGGTCGAGCGCATCACGGGCTACCGGTGGCCCGGCAACGTCCGCGAGCTCGAGAACATCATCGAGCGCGCGGTGGTGCTCTGCGACGGAGCCAAGCTGACCGCCAAGCACCTCCCTGCCGGCGTCAGCGCGGCCACGCGCGGCGGCATGCGGATCCCCGGCTCGACCATGGACGAAATCGAGCGGCACGCCATCGTCACCACGCTCGAAGCGTGCGGCGGACGCACGACGCAAGCTGCGCAGATGCTCGACATCAGTGTTCGCAAGATCCAGTACAAGCTCCACGAGTACGGGATCACCTTGCAGCGAACGACGGGCCTGAAGCCGCCCGAGTCGCGTTGAGGCCAGCCATGCAAGGCTCGACCGGCTCGCTTGAGCTAGCCGCGGCGGCGGTCGTGGAGACGCACATCTCGCGCGTCTACTTGCTCGACCACGACGTCTTCAAGATCAAGCGACCAGTGGACATGGGGTTTCTGGACTTCACGACGCTCGATCGACGAGAGGCGGCGTGTCGCGCCGAGGTCTTGCTCAACGCGCGCCTGGCGCCGGACGTCTACCGGGGAGTGGTGCCCGTGCGACGAGGTCAGGGTGGCGGCCTTTCGCTGGACGGCGAGGGACCGGTCGTCGACTGGGCCGTGCACATGCGCCGGCTCCCGGACGAGCGGCGCGCGGACACGCTTCTCGAGCGGGGAGAGCTCGACGGGAGCGCGATCGATGCCATCGCGGTGCGACTGGCCCGCTTTCATGAGACGGCGCGAAGCGATGACTTCGTGGCGTCCTTCGGGGCGCCCGAGGCCATCGCGCGCAACGTCGAGGAGAACTTCGCCCAGACCCGGGGCCTCCTCGAGGGCTGCGGGCCGGAGGAAGTGGCCGAGATCGTGCGATGGCAGACGGCGTTCCTGCGCGGCCATACGGCGCTCTTCGCGAGCCGCGCCGCGGAGGGTCGCGTTCGCGACGGACACGGCGACCTGCGCCTCGAGCACGTGTACCTGGAGGGCGAGCAAGCCCCCACGATCATCGATTGCATCGAGTTCAACGACCGGTTCCGCTACGCCGACGTCTGCGCCGACGTGGCGTTTCTCTCGATGGATCTCGAGGCGCACGGGCGCGTCGATCTGGCGGAGCGCCTGCTCGCCCGCTACGCGCGCGAGGCGAACGACTACGATCTCTACGCGCTCGTCGACTTCTACGAGAGCTACCGCGCGTTCGTTCGAGCCAAGGTCGCGGCGTTCCTGGCAGCCGATCCGGACGTCCGGGACGAAACGCGAAGGCGCGCGGCCGTCGAAGCACGCCGCCACGTGATGCTCGCGCTCGCCGCGGATCGCCGGTCGCTGCTCTCGCCAGCCGTCGTCGCGGTGGGGGGGATCATCGCGTCCGGCAAGAGCACGATCGCCGAGCATCTCGCCGAGGAGATGAGCGCCCCGATCATCGACGCCGACCGCACGCGCAAATCGATGGTCGGCGTCGACCCACGTCAACCGCTGCACGAAGCCGCCTGGACCGGCACGTACGACGTGTCTTTCACGGACCGCGTCTATGCCGAGGTGATGCGCCGCGCGGAGGTCGTTCTCGCGTCGGGCCGTCCTGTGGTCCTCGACGCGTCCTTTCGCGAACCGGCCATGCGCGCGACGGCTCGCGAGCTCGCAGTCGCCCATGGACTGCCGTTCCGGTTCGTCGAGTGCCGGGCGGATCCCGAGGTGTGCCGCGCCCGGCTGAAGGCGCGCGAGCGGACGGCCGGGGTCTCGGACGGTAGGCTGGCCATCTTCGACGCGTTTCGTGCGCGCTTCGAGCCCGTCACGGAGCTTTCTCCGACCGAGCATACCGTCCTCGACACCGCTGCCTCCGTCGAGGAGAGCCTCGGCGTGGTCCGACGGCACCTGGCGACCTGGCCGAAGGGCTTCTTCGCCTAGGGCGACCGCAGCACACACCAGGGCGACGGCGCACGATCTGCGTGCCCGCGCACGACTCGCGTCGCGAGAGCGGGAAGACCGCGGATCTCGGGCCCGGTCGTACGCGCCCGCGAAGGCACGGGCCCTGCACTCGAGCTGCGGATGGTGCGCGCACGAAGCCTCGCCGGTTCTCTCATCGTTCTGTCTCTGAACCTCTCCGCGTGCAGTGGCCCGACCGGTCCTGCGGGGGCCGACGGCGAGGCCGGCCCTCCGGGCTCTCAAGGTGCGACCGGCACTGCCGGTCCTGCCGGCTCGGCCGGTCCTGCCGGCCCCGCGGGCGCGGGCGCCACCATCGACGGAGGAATCAACGTGTCCTGCCTGTCGCCGTGCCACGGCTTCAACGGCGTCATCACGCAGTACCAGGGGAGCACCCACTACATCACGTACCTCGCCAACGTCGACTCGACGACCGCGGCCGAGTGGGTCGCTCCGGGCGGAGCCTGCGGCAACTGCCACGCGATCGACGGGCTTCAGCAGCGCGTCACGGGGAACGTCGGCTTCGACGGCGACGCGGGCGTCGTGAACCTCGCCAGCGGCGAGCTCCAGTACATGGACCCGACGACGACCCCGCCCAAGCCGAACTACGCGACGTACGTCGGTTCGGCCACGGTCGCGCAGGTCTACTGCACGACGTGCCACGCCGTGACCAACGCCAACGATCCCCACGTCACGGGCATCCCGTGGACGCCGGGGTCCTTCCCGCTCCAGGTCTCGCCCGACGGCGGGAGCCTCTATCTCGAGAAGAGCCCCGAGGCGGGCGCCGTCGTCGGCACGAACGCCGGCTCCTACGGGCCGGGCGACACCTGCATGTGGTGCCACAGGTCGCGCGTCGACGTGACCAACTACATTCTTCCGAGCAACAAGCTGACGAGCACGTATTGGGGGCCGCACGAGGGGCCGCAGGCGGACGTGTTCACCGCGCAGGGCGGCTACCAGTACCCCGGGCAGACCTACGGCACCTCCACGCACCAGCAGAAGCTCTCGTGCGTCGACTGCCACATGCCCAACGTGGCGGATAACCAGAACGTGCCCAACCACACGTTCAATCCGCAGCTCAGCGCGTGCGCGTCGTCCGGTTGCCATACGCCCACGCCGACGACCTTCGACATCGCCGGCGGCGAGTCCGTCGTGAAGGGCGCGCTGACCGATCTCGAGCGCGCGCTGAACAACCAGGGTTGGCTGACGCGCTCGGCCGCGGCCCCCTACGTGCCGCTGACCGATCCGGACGCCGGCGGGGGCAACGTGGGCGATGGAAACTGGGCGGAGGATACCCCGCTCCCCGGTCCGACCCTCACCGCCGCGCAGGCCGGCGCCCTCTACGACTACATCATCGTCGCCCGCGGCGGCGCCTACGGAGTCCACAACCCGCTTTACGAGGAGCAGCTCCTCTACGATTCGTACGAGGCGGTCACCGGCAACGCGCCCCCGACGTTCCCGAGTGGGCGGCCCTAGGGAAGGAGCCCTCGTATGGGCCAGTCGAAGGGCGAACCCGGCTCGAGGGTCCTGTGCCTCGCGCTCACGAGCTGCCTGCTGGCCTCGTGCTCCGGGGATCGTGCGACCGAGACTCCCGGCACGGACAACGGTGTCCACGCTTCCGGCTTCGACGACCCGCAGTCGAGCGCCTTCCACGGTGCGGTGCTTCGCGCAGCGCGATGGGCCCCGATGCTCGACGCCGCCGATCCGAACGCCTGCGGGCGCTGCCACGAAGGCGTGCCGTCCGGGCCGCCGGCGGGTGTCACCTCCCCGGCCCCCGGCGCGCCGTCGTGCACGAGCTGCCACAATCAGCCAGGGGGGCCGCTCGCCTGCACCACCTGCCACGGCTTCCCCCCGGACGCCGGCGCGCACGCGGCGCATACCCAGGGCTCCGAGGCTCTCCCGGCGGGCGTCGCGTGCTCGACGTGTCACCCCGTTCCAGGCACCCCCGTCATCGGCGGCTACCACGGCGACGGCACCGTCGAGGTCATCTTCGACCCGAAGGTCGTCGTCGGCGAAGCCAGCTACGACGCCTCCACGCAGAGCTGCGCCGTGTATTGCCACGACCACGGCGGCGCGCGCCCGCGACCGACCTGGAGTGATCCCAAGCCGATGGGGTGCGCGGACTGCCACGGCTCCCCGCCGACCGGGCACTACACCGGCTCCTGCAACAGCTGCCACGCGGAGCCCAACGCGACCGGCACCGCGCTCACCGGCGGACCGCTCCACCTCAATGGCAAGGTCGACCTCGGCAACGGCAGCGGACTGTGCGGCGCTTGCCACGGCACGGGCGACAGCCCGTGGCCGAGCACCGCCGCGCATCCCGCGCACCAGAATCCGGCCATCAGCTTGCCGCTCGCCTGCGAGAACTGTCACGTCGTTCCGACGACGGTCCTCGATCCGGTGCACCTCGACGGCACGGTCCACGTGACCCTCTCGGCGCTCGCCACCGCACGGGGCTCCTCTCCCACGTGGGACGGGACGCAGTGTACGAACGTCGCGTGCCACGGGGCGAACCTCGCCGATCCCCCCGCGGTCCCAGCCTGGAACGACACGTCGGGGGTTCAGTCCACGTGCGGCGCCTGCCACGGCATCCCGCCGAAGAACCACACGCCGTCGACCGACTGCAACCGGTCGGACTGCCACGGCTCGGAGGTGACGATCGGCGCCGGCGGCCTGCCGTCGATCACACAGAGCGGACTGACCCTCCACGTCGACGGGATCATCGAGTCGGCGCGGTAGAGACGCGACCGACGTCCGATGGTTCAGCCTTCCTGCGCGTCGATGGCCACGTCGTCGTCTCGAAGGACGTCGACGTTGAGGAACGTCTCCTCTTCCCGGGCCATGTGCTCCAGCAGGCGTGTCCGCAGCCTCTCCAGCTCCCTCACGCCCTCGCGCGGATCTTCGGTCCGTTGAAGCGCGACGAGCGCGTCGAAGAGATGGTGGTGCTCGCGAACGTGCGCCTCCTCCATGATCTCCACGCGGGCCGGGCCCCAGGCGTCCACCGCGCGGATCATGTCTCGCACGCCCTCCTCTCGCAGGTTGTGGCTGCGCAGGGCATCGGCCAGCGCCGCCAGCTCGTCGCGCACGGAATCCCGGGGGATCTCGTTCAGCGCCCACCGCTCGACCGCTCTTCGCGCAATGTCCAGGCGCGCACGCAACCCGGCGTGCTGAGAGAGGAGCTCGTCACGAATCTCGCTCCGGGTCATGGGTGCTCCTGCGACCATGGGGCGACGGTGAGCACGGAGCGTGCCACTTTACTTCCGGAACACGTGGCATCCCGTGCAGACCGCTGCTTGAGGCTGATGGTCTCGCCGGTCGGCGTGACACCCTCCCGTGCAAGTCGCCCGGTCCGAACGAGGCGGCTCGTGGGACGAGTGACAAGAGCCGCACGCGCCGTGCGCCTGCACGGTGTGCAGCGCGGGCAGCTGCGCCGCCGTATGGCACGACGCGCAGGGTGGTGGCGACGGGACGCCGTTCGGCCCGTGCGGGCGATGGCACGTCTCGCAGCCACCCTGGACGGCGATGTGCGGACCCGACGCCTTGTTCGCGTGGCAGTTGGTGCACGTGGCCCGGACCGTCGGCGCGCCGCTGTGCGGCTCGTGGCAACCCTGGCATTTCTGGTGACCCGAGGGCGCGCTCGCCTGCTCCTTCGCATGGCAGCTGCCGCACGCGGGCGCAGCTGTGGGCGCGTGCGTGGAGGCGCCGTGACACGTCGTGCAGTCCGAGTGGCCGTGGTTCGTGGATGCGGCCCGCACTTCGGCACCGTGGCACTTGTCGCAGAGCGCCGGCTTCGACGGCGGCGTGAAATCGTGGCCCTGGTGGCAACCGACGCACGACGCCCCTCCCTCGTGCGCCCCCGTGTCGGTGAGCGCGACCTTCGTGTGACAGCTCGTGCACGCGGTGACCTCGGTCTCCGGATCGCCGTGCGGCGCGTGGCAACCGGTGCACTTCCCCGACTCGTCGTGCGTGAGGTGAACGCTCGAGTGACACCCCTGACACGAGCTCGCCGCAGCCGCGGGCGCATGCGGCGTGTGGCAGCTCGTGCAGATCCCGTGCGCAGGTGCCAGCGCGGCGGCGAGGGTGGGCTTGGTCCCGTGGCAACCGACGCAGGCGCTGGCCCCGCCCGCGACGAAGTCGTGCGGCTTGTGGCACCCGATGCACGAGTCGTGGCCCGCGGGCTTCGGCCCCGCCGGCTGCGCATGGCACGTCGAGCACGTGCTTGCGGCGGCGACCGCCGGAGTGTGCGGGGCGTGGCAGTCCGCGCACCCTTTGGAGCCCTCGTGCTGTGAGTGCTGGGTCGCGTGCTCGTCCGTGTGGCACGACGCGCAATCCGCGGCGGCCGTGAAGGGCTCCTTGTGCATCGTGTGGCAGGCGGCGCAATCGGTCGTGGCGTGTTCGTGAATCCCCGCCTGGGGCCCTTGCGGAACGGCGTGGCAGCCGATGCACGTCGCGGAGGGCTTGTCGGGCGAGAACGAGTGGCAGCCGAGGCAGTCGATCTTCGACCCCTGGGGCGAGCTCGGATGCGCGTGCTTTGCCTCCACGTCGTGACAGCGCCTGCACGGAGCGCTTCCCGGGTTCTTGAAGCCCTCGCGGTCGTAGTCATGGCAGTCCTTGCAGGCCGCCTTGCCCTCGCCGACGTGCGCCTCGTGCCCTGCGCTGGTCCTGTACTCGGCCCACGACGCGGGCACGAGCTCGGCCGGCACTCCGGCAGGTCCGCGCCGCATCACGACGACCACGCCGGCGATCGCGGCTCCCACCACGACGACCGCGGCCAGCAACGTCCAGAAAAGAGCCCGCGCCCGGATCATGGCGCGTGGCACTCACGGCACGGCATGTCGTGCACCTTGTTCTTCGTGCTCGAGAACCCCCGCCCGTGGGGGTTGCCGCCCGGGCCGCCGACGCGGTGGCAGCCGACGCAGAGCTGCTCTCCCGCGCCGCCGTGACACCCTGCGCACGACACGGGATCGATGCGGGCTTGAACGCCGTGATCGCCGCCCCCGGGGCCCGTCGTGATCCATCCGGCCGGGTGGGGGCTGCGCGTGGTCGATCCGGGTGCGACGTTCTGCCGCGTGTGGCAGTCGATGCACGACTGCTCGCTGTGACAGGTGACGCACAAGCCGGTGTCCGCGCGCGCCTCCTCGGAGTGGCGCGCCACGAACCCCGCGCGGTGCAGGCCCGACAGGCGCACGTCGTCGAAGGCCAGCCTGGCGGGCAGCGCCGGCACGGTCCCCACGCCGTGGCAAGCGGCGCACGACCGCTCGCTGTGGCAGCTCGCGCAGAGATCCCGCGCGCTCGCGGCCTGGACGCCGTGCTCACGCACGAAGTCCCCGTCGTGGACCATGTGGTCGGCCGGGAGGGTGCCTTCGTGAGCGAGGTCGACGTGGCAGCCGTCGCAGTCGCGCGTCGTCCACTGGTCGCGGTGCTCGTGGCACCCGAAGCACGTCGCCATCGGCGGCACGATGGCCTGCGGGCGCACCTGGGTGACCTCCATGTGGCAGCGGACGCAGTCCCCGTGCGACGCCGCGACGTGCTTGCCGTGCTCGAAGCGAAGGTGCTCCTTGGCGAGCGCGACCCCGCCGCGGACGTAGGACTCGCCGTGGCAGCCGCCGCACGGGTGCTCGTCGTGCGGTTTCGTGTGGCACCGCCGGCAGTCCGCGTCCGTCGGAAAGTGAACCGGCCCGGTGTCCCCGGCGACGTCGGCGCCGGCGTGGCACTCGAGGCAGTTGATCCCATGGTCGATGTGGGCTCGGTGCTCGAAGGGGTGGGATGGCGTCGTGCGGTTCAAACCGAGCACGCTGGCGCAGGCGGCCAGGGCGAGCGCGAGCACCATGATGAGCGTGAGGCGCGCTCTCATCGCGTCCCCGCTCGCGGTCGGGCCGGCGGATTCGATGGCTGGCCGCCGAAGACGTAGGCCACGCGCACGAGGGCATCCGTCTCGTAGCGGTGAAGCGGCGTCGACGAGGCCTCGAGAGCTCCCGCGACCTCCCAAGCGCTCCTCGAGCGCCACGAGAGGGCCATCAGCCCCCAGGGCCATGCTGCACCGCGGCCGTCGGGGTGGTCGGGTACGACGATCTCGAGCTCGGTGGAGTAGCGGAAGCCGCGACCGAGCGGCTGCGCGCAGAGAGCGCGAACCCCGGTCCATTGCGCGGTGGAGACATCCTCGCGGCGCAGCTCGAGGCCCATGTTCCCGTCGCCGCGGTCGTCCAGCCGCAAGGTCGCGCGCAACCATCCGTTGCCGCCGAGCGCCCCGCCGACGTCCTGTCCCGCGCCGCTGGCGAGGAGATCGAGCCGGGGCGCGGCGCGCCATTTCACGGTGCCCCCGACGCTCTGGGAGGGGAAATCGCCCAGCACGGAGAAGAGCGAAGTGGCGGGCAGGAGGCGGGAGGGAGAACGGTCCGCGGCGAAGACCTCGAAGCGCCAGTCGTCGACGCGGGTGGCTGCCGAGAAGAGCGCGTCCGCAATCCCCGGGGAGGTGAGGTCGTACGCGCCGCGTGCGGCGACATCGAGCCACCGGGAGGGCGCGGCCGCGAAGTCGGCTCCCAGCTCTTCGTCGGAGATCTCGCCATCCTCGCGCCGCTGCAGATAGGAGAGCCCCAGCGTCGCGCGCGAGGCGATGGACTGGGCGATACGTCCTCCGGTGAGCCAGTCGTAGGCGCGAGGCCCGAAGCGCGGCACGACGGGGAGCCCCCCGAACGTCTCCACCGTCGAGCCCCACGGCGCCCGGGCGACGACCTCCGCGCCGTCGATCTGCACGGGAAGGATGGCGCCGGTGGCGAGCACAAACCGGCCGACGCGCACCTCCCCATAGCCGTGGGGCTCCCTGAGCCGGATCGCCAGCACGAGCACGTCACCCGTGAGCGACGGTTTTGCGCCCGCCCAGACCAGCCCCTCGACGTCCATCCAGGGCCGCGCACTGTCCTCGCCCTGGAGAACCACGAGCCCCGCGGGAGACTGCGCTTCCGCGATGGCGTCACCGCGCAGCCGGAGCGGCTGCGCACCCGCGTTCGACGAGAGCCACCACGAAAGGGTCGTCGTGAGCGCGCAGAACGTGCGCCGCCGCCGCCGGGTCGTCGTGGCAGTCGTCTTGCAGCGCATCGTGACGGAGCGCGTTTGCAAGTCCCAGGCGCGCGCTTCGAGGAGGTTCGGTGGTTCTGCCTTCGTCGCCCCTGTCCGTCGTCGCCCTCGCGTGCGCGGCGGTCGCCGTCGTCATCCTGGTCGTCTACCTGGTGGCTCGACCCGCGCTCGTGCGCGCGACGAAGATCTGGCTCGCCCTCGGGCTCGGCGTCTTTCCGATCGGCGCCGCGATGTTCGGCAACGTCCAGGGCTTCGAAACTACCAAAGAGCGCGAGTTCTGCGGCTCGTGCCACGTGATGGCCCTCCACGCCGCCGACTCGGACGATCCGGGGAGCCACTCGCTCGCGTCGCGCCATGCCCGCAACCCGATGTTCGGCAGCGAGAACTGCTACGTGTGCCACGCCGACTACGGCATGTTCGGCACCGTCGCCACGAAGCTCGGCGGGATGCGTCACGTCTGGCTCTACTACACCGAGTACCGAACGACGCCGATCGAGGAAGCCAAGAACACGATTCACCTGCGCGCCCCCTACCCGAACGCGAACTGCATGCAGTGCCACTCGACGCGCGACGAGCTGTGGATGAAGACGCCAGACCACAAGGCCTCGCTCGACGATGTCCGCGCCGGGCGCCTGAGCTGCGCGAGCGCCGGCTGTCACGGGCTCGCGCACCCCTTTTTCACGGGAGACAGGAAACCATGAAGCCGGCAAAGGTCGCGAGGATGCTTCGGGCGGCGTGCCTTCTGGCGCTGGCCGCCCTGGGGCTCATGGTCTGGTCGCTGTTCGACCCGCGGCCGGTGCCGGTCATCGCGGCGATGTCCGTCGGTCAGGTGCTGGGAGCCCTCTCGTTCGCGGCGTTCCTCTACGTCCTGGTCGACGACGTCCGTCGCCGCGTTTCAGCGCGGACCGATGCTGGCGACGAGCGCGTCGAATGACCCGCGGGCAGCGTGGACCTGGGTGGTCGGGCCGAGGAGCTTGAAGAAGTACGGGGAACCGTCGGTCGTGACGATGGCGCCGACGAGGGTCCACCCCGGATGCGACAGCGTCTGCAAGCCGGGCATCATCGAGCCTCCCATGTAGGTGCCGCTCACTTCGACCACCGTGACGTCCAGCCCGTGGACCTTCGTCACCTTGCGGCTCTCCGCACCCGTGTCGTCGAACTGGGCGAGCCAGCGCTGGATGTTCGCTTCCGTGGTTCCGCCGGCACGGGCGACGCTGATCTCCGGTGCGTCGCTCGAATCGGTGACCGGACGAAACGTCGCGAGGCGCATCGCGTTCGGGTTGGGGGCGGAGCGCCAGCCGGCCGGTGTCTGCCACGTGAGCGCGGGAGACTCCTCGGCGGACACGGGTCCGGTGGCGTGCGGCGACGTTGGATCGATCGGCGGGTGGTTGGGTGGAAGCCGGGCGGTATTCGCGGCGATCTGCTCGGCCGGGGCCGGAGCTTCGGGGAGGGCGATCGCCGTGTGGGCTTCCTCGCTGCGCAGAAGGGCGAGACCACCGGCGCCGAGGACGACCGCGATGAGCAGGAAAGGCGTGATTCGAGGGGTCATGGAAGTGGACCCATGCGCGGGATGTGCCGCTCGGAAAGCGCAGGGGGTGCGCGGGGCGGTGCCGCGCAGGATCTGCGCGTGCGCGAAACGGGTGCGTCGAAAGCCTGGTCCAGGTGCGGTCGACGCGGCGACCTCGGCGAGGCGCGGTTGATGCAACCCCGGCGGCGACCAGCCAGAGGAGCCCTCTCATGTCCAACGCCAGCATGCCGAGCACCCGACCGTTCGGGTTGCTCGTCGCCCTCGATCTCGCCGACACGGCCTCCGGAGGCTACGCCGTCGAGCAGGCCCTCCAGATCGTTCGGCCCATCCCCGGGAGTCAGCTGCACGTGCTCCACGTGAGCACCGGCGACGCGGAGCCCCAGACGCTCGGTCTGCTCCGGCACTACGTCGAGCAGAAGGCCACGGTGCTGGGCGGCTGCGGGCAGCAGAACGTCGCCGTCCACGTGCGCAAGGGCGAGCCGGCCCGCGAGATCGTGCAGCTCGCGGTGGACCTCGCCGTGGACGTGATCATCGTCGGCGCGCACAAGGGGCAGCATCTGAGAAAGCTGCTCGTCGGGTCCACGGCCGAGAAGGTGATGGCGCACGCGACCTGCCCGGTCCTCATCGCCGGACCGCGGCCCCAGGCCCAGCCGAGCCACAGCATCGTCATCGAGGGGCCGTGTCCGGACTGCGTGCAGGCGCGCCTGGAGACGCGCGGCAAGGAGTGGTGGTGCGCTCGACACTCCGAGCACCATGCCGTCTTGCACCGCCATCACCACATCTACTCGTACCATTCGGAGCTACCGTTCTCGGAGCACGATTCTGCCGTCTCCCCGACCGGTGTCGACTGAGCCCCAGCGCGAGCGTGCGTAGACCAGTGCCCCACCGCAAGACGTCCGTTCCATCGCCCGACGCGCGGCCTCCGTTCCCGATCGCCACCGCGCTGAGACGCACCCTCGCACAGGGCTACACGCTGGCGCGCCTTCGCCAGGATGCCCTGGCAGGCGTCGTGGTCGGCATCGTGGCCCTTCCGCTCTCGATGGCCCTGGCCATCGCCGTCGGCGTGGCGCCCCAGTACGGGCTCTACACGGCCATCGTCGCCGGCATCGTGGTCTCGCTGACGGGCGGCTCGAAGCACCAGGTCACGGGGCCGACCGCGGCGTTCGTCGTCATCCTGGCCCCCATCGCGTCGAAGTACGGCGTCTCGGGGTTGCTCACCGCCGGGCTCATGGCGGGGGTGCTGCTCTTCGCCATGGGGGTCATGCGGCTGGGGCGGCTGATCGAGTTCATCCCCCATCCCGTCACCACGGGGTTCACCGCCGGCATCGCCGTCGTCATCGCCACCCTGCAGATCAAGGACGTGCTCGGCCTCTCGGTCGCCCGGCTGCCAGACGGCTACGTCGAGAAGGTCGAGGCGCTCTGGGCCGCGGCCGCTCAGGGCGTGTCCCTGAACGAGCTGGCCGTCGCCGCGGTGACCATGGCGGTGCTCCTCGGTTGGCCGCGCATCCACAGGGCCGTCCCGTCGCCCCTCGTCGCCATCGTCCTCGTGTCCATCGGGGCCACGCTGCTCGGCCGCCTCTTGCCCGGCTTTCACGTCGCCACCATCGGGTCGCGATTCCACACGGTCGTCGACGGACATGACGTGGCGGGCATTCCGCAGGTGCCGCCGATGCCCGGTCTGCCGTGGGGCCCGGGCGGCATGACGTTCGGCAAGGCGCGCGAGCTGCTGTCGCCTGCGCTGGCCATCGCGATGCTGGGCGCGATCGAGTCGCTCCTGTCCGCGGTCATCGCCGACGCCATGACGGGCAAGAAGCACGACCCGAACGCGGAGCTCGTCGGTCTCGGCATCGGCAACATCGTGGCGCCTTTCTTCGGTGGCATCGCCGCCACGGGCGCGCTGGCCCGCACGGCGACGAACATCCGCGCCGGCGCCACCTCGCCGTTTGCGGCGGCCTTCCACGCGCTGGTGGTGCTGGGCGCGGTGCTCGTCGGAGCGCCCCTCGTCGCCTACGTGCCGATGGCCGCGCTCGCGGCGCTGCTCCTGCTCGTCGCCTGGAACATGAGCGACGCCCGTCTCTTCACGCACACGGTGCGCGTGGCGCCACGAAGCGACGTCGCGGTGCTCCTCACCTGCTTCGTCCTCACCGTGGTCTTCGACATGGTCGTGGCGATCGGCGTCGGGGTCGTGCTGGCGGCGCTCCTGTTCATGAAGCGAATGTCCGAGCTCACGAGCAGCCGTGTTCTTGCGCCGCAATCGCAGCAGGATGCGACCCATGTGGTGCCGGCGGGGGTGAGCATCTACGAGGTCGCCGGGCCACTCTTCTTCGGAGCCGCGCAGCGCGCCATGGGCGCCATCGTGACCGCAGGCGTCGGCGCGCGAGTGGTCGTCCTCTCGCTCGGCACGGTGCCCACGATCGACGCGACCGGGTTGGTCGCCCTCGAGAGCGCGCTCGAACAGCTGCGGGCGGCGAAGAAGCTCGTCGTCATCGCGGGGCCGTTGCCCGAGCCGCGTCGCGTCTTCGAGAAGGCCAACCTCGAGGTCGCCCACGAGCACGTCTTCCTCGCGGACACCCTGGCCGAGGGACTCCAGCTCGCTCAGGATCTCATCGTGCTGGCCCCGGAGAGCGCGAAGCAGGGTACTTCTCCGGTGTGACTGCCATCGCCGTCGCGCTCGCCGCGGCCGGGGCGTCACCGTGGAGGCCCCCCGTCCCTGGGCGATCAGCTGCTCTCCGGCGTTCACGCCGCGATGTCCCCCATGAAGGGCGCGGCTCGCTCCAGACGCTCGATCGATCGCGACGACCACAAGGCCAGCTGGATGAGCCGCCCGAGCGCGTGGAGGGCCCGTGCCGCAAGCGTGTCGAGCGAAAGGGCCGCGAGGTCGCGACGTTCGACCATGGGGGCTTCGTGTCGGTCACGATTGCAATGGCGTCAAGGCAGCGGGGTCCGCGAGCGTGGGGCTACCGGAGTGGGAGGTAGCAAATCTTGTTCGACCAATCCTCGGGAGCACTGCACTCGACGATGAGCTCGAGATCCTCGATCGCCTCGCCCACTGGCATCGACTGCGGCACTGCGATCACGCCCGTCATTGGCACCCCCGCGCGGACGCGGTCGAAGGCCCGTCCGATCAACGTGGAGACGTCGTGCGTGAGCAGCACACGCCCTTCCGCTGCGGCGCGCGCGAGGACGTCCTCGTCGCCGGCGCCACGGAGACCGATGTCCTGAACGCGGGCGACGTCGACCGAACCAAGACGGCGCAGGAGGCCCCGCAGGATGTCGTTGTTGAAGTCCTCGTCAGCGAGGAGACGCGTCATCGATCGGAGGTGCGGCGGGCAAGCAGGCGCTCGCGAATGCCCTGGGACGGAAGCCGGGTCTCGATCTTCACCTGGAGGGTTTGCGCATCTCTGCGCCTCGTGGTCACGTACGCGTCGACCTCCGAGCGGTTGTCCAGGATGTAGGCGATCGCCCCGTAGACGGCCGCCAGGTCCAGGGACGGATAGCGCTGGACGATCTCCTCCGCCGTGGCCCCCGCGTCGAATGCCGCGACGACGGTCTCGAGGGACACCCTCGTCCCCGAGATTCGGACGACGCCGTCCGGCTCGGTGAGCAAGGGAGGCAGCTTCGCCTGAAACGCCTGCATCACGAGAAAGTAGCCCCCACGGAGGGCATGCGCCAGCCGACGTCCCGACTCCCCGGAGGCGCGTGCGCTCGTGCCGGTTCCACGTCGGCTCGTCCGGGCGCCGGCGGCGTCGGCCCGGGCCCTCTGTGAGTGTGGTCGCTCGACGAGGTATCGTAAGGGGTGCGCTCCGCGCTCACGCTGGCCGTTCCCGTGACAGGTCTTCTCGCCGTCCTCGGCGGATGCCACGGACACTTCGATTGCCCTGCCGGCTGCACGGAAGCGGTGTTCGCGACCTTCCACCTCTCGTGCAGCCCGAACGACCTCACGAGCGTTGCGACCACGGGCCCTTGCTCGACCCCCGACGCGAGTCTGTCTTGGTACACGGGGAGCGCAACGGAATGGGATGTGGCCGTGGCGAGCCCAACTCCCGGGGACTGTCACATCGAGCTGACTTTCGCGACCGGGTTCACCTACTCCGCCGACGTGACGTTCACCTCGCAGACGAATGAGCCGTCGTGTGGCTGTCCCAGCTTCATCGCGCCCACCTCGGGTCCGTTCACGGTCGACAATCCCAGCGACACCTGCGTGGATGCCGGGCTCGACGCGGAAGGCGACGGATCTGCGGACGCCGCGACCTGCCCTTCCACGGCCAGCGACTCCGTCTCCTGCGCCTCCCCCGGCAGCTGCACGGGATGCCGCGACAACGTGCGGTTCGGGTGCACCTGCGCGGCCGCCGATGCGGCCGACGCCGACGGCAGCGGCTTACAGTGGCAGTGCCTCGACACCGGGATGCCTTGCTCGCCATGACGACCGGACCCGCGCTGCGCGTCCCTGTGCGATGAGCGGGCCTCCGCCCTCGCGGCCCGCCACGGATCTCGCGTGCTCCGTGTAGTACCGTAGCCCGCCGTGCCCCGAGGCTCGAACCACTTCGCCTGGTTGGCCTGGTGCATCGCCGCGGCGGTCGCGCTGGGCGTCGTGGGCCTGCCTCGACGCGCGCTCGCGGCCCCGGAGCCGGTGCGGCTCGTGTGGGTGCGCGGCGAGCACGCCGAGGCCTGCTCGGACGGGCCGACGATGGCCAGCGCCGTGTCGAGTCGACTCGGTGAGACCGTCTTTTCCGACGCGGCGAAGAGGAGCATCGAAGGATTCATCGAGCGTGTCGCCGGAAGATGGACGGCACGCATCTACGAGCACACGGCGTCGGGTCAGCTCGTCGGGTCGCGCGAGCTCTCGAGCGATGCCGCCGACTGCGCGCCCATCGAGTCGGCCGTCACGCTGGCCATCGCTCTCGCCATCGATCCCGATGCAGCCTTGCGCCCCGCGGGCTCGTCTCCCGCTGCATCGAGGCCGGTGTCTCCCGCGGCGCCGCTTCCTCCCGCGGCGTCCTGCCCTCCTTGTCCGGCGCCGGTTTGCCCCGCTCCGGCTCCCTGCCCGATGCCGCTCCCTTGTCCGACCGCCAAACCGTGCCCTCGCGCCGAAGCGAGCCGCGCGGTGACGACGGCCACGGTGTCTCTCCGCGGCGTCTTGGCGGGCGGGCTCCTGCCCTCGGCTTCGGCCGGGGCCGAGGTGGCCGGTGACGTGTCCGTCTCGGGCGCGGTGCACGCGACGGTGGGGGCTCTCCTTCTGCCCGAGGTTCGCACGGCGCTGGCCGACTTGAGCTTCGGGCTGACGGCTGTGTGGGCCGGAGCTTGCGTCGACGGGTGGGGCGGTCGATGGGGTGGCACGTCGCTGTGCGCGACGGCGATGCTGGGCGCGATTCACGCCGTCGTTTACGTGCTCGAGCCGACGACGCCCGGACAGCAGCTGTGGGCGGGCGTCGGGGTGACGCCGAAGATTCGCGTGCACCTCGTGGGACCCCTGGTCTGGGAGGCGGGAGGCGAGCTCATTGTTCCAGTGACGAGGCAAGAGTTCACCGTGGGCGGACGCCCTGGTGTCGCCTTCCAGGAGTCGGCCGTCGCGGGCGTCGGGTTCATGGGCCTCGGGTGGTCGATTCCGTGAAGGCGGGTAGAGAGAGCGGGCATCAAGGGGAGGGGTTCTCCGGGGTGCGTTCGCCGTGATGCAAGCAAGTGCGCAAGCTTCTGCCGCTGCGGCGGGCGACGAGCTCGGCGTGGATCTCCTTTCCATTCACGCCGAGCACGCCGAGTTCGTCTGGCTGACGCTGCAGCGCGTGGGCGTCGCTCCGGCCGACATCGAGGACTGCCTGCAGGACGTGTTCGTCGTCGTTCACCAGCGCCTCGGCAGCTTCGACGGCTCGTCGCGGATGACGACGTGGCTCTACGGCATCTGCATTCGCGTGGCGGCTGCGTACCGTCGCCGCGCGCACCGGCGAAGGGAACGGACCGGAGAAGAGGTGGACGAGGCGGTCGACCCGGGTGAGTCGCCCGAGGGCGCCGCCTCCCGCCGCGAAGCCCAGGAGCGTCTGCTGCGCGTGCTCGACGAAATGGACCTCGAGAAGCGTGCTCTCTTCGTCATGTTCGAGATCGACGAAGTCTCGTGCGAGCAGATCGCCGAGATCCTCGGGGTCCCGGTCGGCACCGTGTATTCACGCCTTCACGCCGCACGCAAAGAGTTCGAATCGGCGCTGCGACGGCTCGAGGCGCGGGAGAACTCGCGCCCCTTCTGGCGTCGAGGAGGGCGGTCATGACGCAGCCGACGCGGTGGCGCGAGCAGGAGGGTGCTTCGGCGGACGTTCGCAAGCTCCTCGAGAGCGCGGGGCGGTCGCGGGCCCTTCCGGACGCCGTGCGAACGCGGTCGGTCGCGAGGCTGGACCGGTATCTGGTGTGGCCGGCCGCCGCGGGGGTGCTTCTCTGGATGAAGGGCGTCGCGATCGCAGCGGGCATCGGGTTCGCGGGCGTCGTGGCGGTGACGCAGATCCGGCCGCTGTTTCAGGCGTTGCCCGTGGCGCCCGTGGTGGTCGAGGCGCCGCCGATCAAGTCGCCCGCGAGCGCGCCGATGGCGACGGGCCCGAGAGCGACGATCGCGGCGGTGCCGGCTCCGAGCGCCCCCGCTCCTACGGCGGCCACCGAGACGCCCGCGGTCGCGCTCACGATCCCGCCCACGGTCGCGCCCACCGTCGCGCCGACGCCGCGAGATCAGGCCCCCTCCGCCAAGCCTCGCCTGCCTGCTCCGACGGTGTCGGCGCCGCCGGCGCAGCCCGAGATGGACCCGCTGACACGCGAAGCCGCGATGCTCGAACGAGCCCGCGCCTCGCTGGATCGCGACCCGAGGGCATCGCTCGCGGAGCTCGATGCCTGCGCGGCGAGGTTTCCTTCCGGAACGCTGCGCATGGAGCGCGAGCTTCTGGCCGTGGATGCGCTGATGCGCGTCGGAAGCAGGGACGAGGCGAGGCGCCGTGGAGAGGCGCTCGTCGCGGCCGCCCGCGGAAGCATCTACGAGCCGCGGGTTCGGTCGATGCTCGACGAGCTGCAAGCACCCTGAGCGCTGCAGGGACGATTTTTCGAAGGGACCGCGAGGCTGCGAGCATTCAGGGCAGACGGAGGCGATGCCCGATGAGAGCTTTCTTTTCCGCGCCTCTGCTGAGTGGGCTCCTGTCCGCCGCGAGCGCGTGCGGCGTCGTGCAGCTCGCGCAGGTGCAAGACGGCGGGGCAACGCACGACGGCGGGGTGAGCGCCGAATCCGGGCCAGGGCTGACGGACGCCACCTCGCCCGGCTGCCTTCCGCCGGACTGCGACGCGGGCGGCACCGACTCGGGAGCTCCCGATGTGGCGGAGGCGAGCACCGGTCCGCTCGCGCACTCCGTCGTGCTGTTCGGCGGCGACGGCCCCACGTTTTTCACCGACACGTGGGAGTGGGACGGCACGAGCTGGCTCGAGCGCAACGTCGACGGTCCGCCCCCTCGCTACGAGCACGCCATGTCCGGCCTCGACGGAAAGGTCATCCTCTTCGGCGGCCAAGGCGAGTCGGGGACGCTGGGCGACACGTGGCAATGGGACGGCACGAGCTGGACCCAGTTGATGATCCCCGGCCCGACGCCGCGATTCGGGCACCAGATGACGACGGTCGGGAACAAGATCGTGCTCTTCGGCGGGACGACGGACACGGGCGATGTCTGCGACACGTGGGAGTTCGACGGCACGAGCTGGACGGCGACCGGAGCGACGCTCACCACGGGCCTTCACTGCGTCGGGCATTCCATCGCGGCGCTCAACGGCCTCGTCTACCTCTTCGGCGGAGTCGGCGCCGAGAGCGACACGTGGGCGTACGACGGAACGAGCTGGACGCAGGTGGCGTCGACGGGCCCGGTGGGCCGGGCGTGGGCCGCGATGGCGACGACGCAGTGGTGCTGCACCGAGCAGCCGCCGCCTGCTGCCATCATCCTCTTCGGCGGCCAGGTGAATGCCAACGACATCCTGTCGGACACCTGGCAATGGAATGGGACGAAGTGGACCCAGCTGGTCGCGTCGGGTCAGGCGGGCCAGCCGCCGCCTCGTTGGGACCCTGGAATCGCGATGTTCCAGGGCGCTCCCGGTCAGGGAGGGCTCGTGCTCTTCGGGGGAGCGCAGGGCATTCCCCCCGGAGGCTGGCTCGGCGACACCTGGGTCCTCGACATGCCCGCCGGCGCGTGGACCCAGGCGAACGTCCCCAGCCCTCCCGAGCGCCAAGTGTACACGATGGCCGGTCGATAGAACCCTCACGCACGGAGTGACGGAGTGATGAACAAACCGCGGTCCCTCTTGCTTGTCACGGTCCCCGCTCTCTTGCTCGCGGGTCCGCTCACCCTCTTTGCCTGCGGAGGGACGACCGGAGCGTCCCCCGCTCCCGACGCCGGCTCCAGCCATGGCGACGGAGCCAGCCCGGGTGACGACGGCGACGCCGGCATCGTCGTCGACGAGGCCGGACCGGTGGACGCCGGCACGTGGGTCGACGCATCGCCTCCCGCGCAGCTCGGCGCCGGCTCCGCGGTGGCGACGACGGGTCCCACCGATGTGTGGGTCACCGGCAACGGCCCGATCCTCCACTACGACGGCACGACGTGGACGTCGGTGTTCGACGACTCGATGAGCACGTTCGGGAGCCTCTGGGCGAGCTCCCCCAGCGACGTGTGGGCCGTCGGCTACTACCCCGGGCCGAACAGCATGCTCGCCGGCTCGATCGCGCACTGGGACGGTCAGGCGTGGGCCGACGTGACCAACGCGCCTCCGACCGATCAGCTCTTTCGCGTCTGGGGCAGCGGCCCGAACGACGTCTGGGTCGTGGGCGACGAAGTCGTCGGGTCGGCGCTCGGGGCCGTCGTGCTGCACTTCGACGGGAGCACCTGGTCGGTCGCGTACACCGAGCCGATCCAAGACTTCGGCGGCGTCTGGGGCAGCGGCCCGAACGACGTCTGGATTTCCGGACTGGGCGACACGCTGCACTTCGACGGAACGACGTGGTCCAAGGCGGGTCCGGCCTCCGCGACCGTGCACGCCTTTGGAGTGTGGGGCACCGGTCCGACCGACGTGTGGGCCTGGGGGACGGACGACGGCGGGGACAACGGAGTGCTCTTTCACTACGACGGAAGCAGCTGGTCGGCGGGTACGCCGCTCGGCGCGTCGTTGAGCCTTTCGGGCATGTGGGGAAGCAGTCCGACGGACGTCTGGGCGGTCGGCGTGGACGCCACGAGCGGCTTCAATCGAGCCCTGATGATGCACTGGGACGGGCACGCATGGTCGATCCTCCCTCAATCCGCCGATGCGCCCGTCCTCGACGACATCGCGGGCAGCGGTCCGGGCAACATTTGGTGCGCCGGAGAAGCGGTCCTTCGCCTGCAGTAGCCGCCGTCCCAATGGGCGGGGCGAGGCGCGTTGACAGTCGGGCCGCCGACGGCAATAGTACACCTCATGGTGAACTATAGCCCGCGCGATCTCGATCGCGTCTTCGCCACGCTCGCCGATCCGACTCGCCGGGCGATCCTCAATCGTCTGGAGCAGGAAGAGAGCCTGTCGATCAGCGAGCTCGCGGAGCCCTTCGCGATCAAGCTGCCCGCCGTGATGAAGCACCTCGCGGTGCTCGACGACGCGGGCCTCATCACACGCGAGAAGCACGGACGCACCGTGGATGTTCGGCTTTCCCCCAGGCCGCTGCGGGGAGCGGCGGAGTGGCTGCGTCGCTACGAGCGATTCTGGTCGGTGTCGCTGGATCGCCTCGCCGCTCACGCCGAGCGCAAGGAAGTCGAAGCGCGGGATGCCGCTGCGCGAAGGAGGGGCCAATGAAGAGCTTCACGCTGACCCGTCGGATCGCCGCCCGGCCGTCCATCGTCTTCGACGCGCTGACGACCGCCGACGGCGTCGCCGCGTGGTGGGGCCCGGACGACCTGCCGGTGATCCTGGCGGAAGTGGATGCGCGCAAGGGGGGCTGCTACCGCGTGCGCTTCCGGACGGCCGACGGTCTCGAGCACGAGGCCTGCGGGGAGTATCTCGAGGTCGTCAGGCCGCAGCGCCTCGTGATGTCCTGGCGCTGGGCGTCCGGCGGAGAAGCGGAGGAAGCGGGTCAGACCTCCCGCATCGAGATTGGACTGACCGCCATCGCGACCGGAACGGAGCTCGTGTTCACGCATGGGGAGCTCAGGAACGACGCGTCGGCGAAGAGCCACGAGCGGGGCTGGACGGGGGCACTCACCAAGCTCGTTCGGCACCTGGAGAGCGCGAACGGCGCGCCCGCTGCAACCATGGCTCGGAGGTCCGCCATCGCCATCACGTCCGGCGCGATCGCCCTGGCGGCTTCGTTCGGAGGAGTCGCCCTCATGGCCTGCGGCCGCGCGGCGGGGGGGACCGGACTGAGCTCGGAAAACGAAGCGGTCATTCGGAGCTGGTACAAGGGATGGGAGAAAAAGGACTGGCACCCGCTCGACGTACTGCTGGCCGACGACTTCACGTTCACCAGCGCGGCCGGGGACGATCACATCAGCAAGAGCGAGTTCAAGAAGAACTGCTGGGACACGCAGATTGATCTCACGCAACGGCTCGACGTGCAGCGCATCTTCGGAGGCGGCAACGAGGCGTTCGTCCTCTACGTCGGCCTGACGAAGAACGGCAAGACGTTCCGAAACGTGGAGTATCTACGGCTGAAGGACGGGAAGATCGAGGCCATCGAGTGTTACTTCGGCGCGCAAGCCAGCTTTCCTTCTGGCGTCGGCGGCGGGAAGAAGTAACAGCGCAAACCTGAAGCCCGCCGATTGCTCACCGACGCGGTCGACGGCGCCAGCCGAAGGCGACGAGGCCGAGCATCGCTCCGCCCAGGCCGAGCCCGGCGAGGTCGCCGCCTTCACCCGCTGCCGAGCAGCTGCATCCGCCCTTGCTGGCACCAGGCTGCGTGCCCGCGTCGGCATCACCCGAGTCGACCGGGGTCGTCGTCGGCCCCGTGCCCGCATCGCCGGCGTCGACGATGCCTCCGTCACCCGCGCTGCCGCAGCCCGTGTTGGGCAGCGGCGCGCCGCTGTCGGCGCTGCCCGCGACGGTCACCGTCGTGCGCACGGAGCTACCGTCGGCATCGGCGGCCTCGATGACGACGGTGCCCTCGGCGGGACCCGCGGTGAATACCAGGCCGGCCGTGTCGAAGCTCGAGCAGACCTCTTGCATGCCGACGAGGCCGCACGTCGAGTCCGACACGATGTTGAACGTCGTCGCCCCGACGCCGCCGGAGATCTTGAACTTGAGCCCTGACTGACCGGGGTAGAGCGTGACCGCGCTGGGGCAGATGGCCAGCGTGGAGGTCGTGGTCAGCGCCGCGAGCGACGACCACGACGCCAGGTAGCTCGTGTCCCCGCCGTAGAAGGCGCCGACCTTGCCGGTGCCCATGCCGCCCGGAATGGCGACCTTGAGCGATGCCGTACCGCCCTCGTTCCCCGAGGCGCTGGGAGTGAGGGGCACCGAGCCGAGCGTGGCGCCGAGATCGATGTTGCCTTGGGAGTCGAAGGTTTCGACGTAGAACGTGACCGAGCCGGTGAGCGCCGTGACGGTGGCCGTGGAGGACACCGTCGCGTCGAGCTGGATGGTCTGTCCCTCGGTCGCGGAGGTCGCGCCGACGGTCAGCGCCGTCGACGTCGGCGTGAGCTCGGACCAGACCGCGACCAGCTTGGCGCCGTCGACCGAGCCCAGTCCGGTCACCTGGTCGTAGCCGGTGCCGCACGTGTACCCGAACTGCAGCGGAGGCGTGGTCGGGCAGCTCGGCGAGCCCGCGGAGCACGGACAGATGTTGCTGCCCTGGGTGATGTCGTGGAAGGCCGCGGCGCCGGTCGGGTTGTTCGCGAGCGCATAGAGCGCGGGGTTGGCGTTGCCCAGGCCGACCGCCGCCGTGGGATGCGCCTTGGCCAGCGACTGGTTGACCAGCGCGAGGATGCCCGCGAAGGAGGGCGCCGCGGCGGAGGTGCCGCCCACCGCCTCGGTGCGCTGGCTGGTCCCGCCGTCGTGGTGCGTGGTGGTGACCACCGTGATGTACGGCATCACCTCGTCCGACGCGCTGAGCGAGACGTCCGGCACGTCGCGGAACTTGTCGTTCGGGGTGTAGGGGATCTGCCAGTAAGGCTTCGCGAAGATGACGCTCACGCCGCCCGTGCTCGCATTGAGATCGGGGAAGCCGGCGTCGATGTCGCCCTGCGTGTCGCCCCAGGCGCCCTCGGGGATGTACCCCGACGCGTTGAGCTTGCTGTCGAGATACGTGCCGATGTTGGCCTGCGTGAGCTGGAACTCCGTGCCGCCCACGGCCACCAGACTGGGGATGGAGGCGGGGATGCCCACGAACTCGCCCTGGGTCGCGATCCCGGTGCGGCTGTCGTCGTCGCAGCCCGCTGCGCCGCTGTCGCCCGAAGCCACGAGCACGGTGATGCCCATGATGGCCGCGGAATCGCCCATGCCCTCGTAGAACACGGCGTCCGCGGGCGTGAGCCCGGATTCGCAGGATCCGTAGCTGAGGCTCACCAGCGGCGCGATGTGCTGCTCGACTGCATAGAGCAGGGAGTCGAAGACGCCGTTGTTGTCGGAAGCGCCGGTGTACACGTAGTGGATGGTCGCGCCGGGGGCGACCGCTCCCGCCCACTCGGTGTCGAGCATGGCCTCGGTCACGTCCCCGCGGCTCGTGACGGCGGCGCCGGTGTTGGGGACCAGGTGACGGACGGGCGGGTTCGCGGGGAGGCCGAACGTGCTGCGGAACGTGGTGATGTCGTTGTCGACGAACTCGGTCTCCTCGGCGACGGCGATGTTCTGCCCCGTGCCGTCGATGCCGGCCGTGTAGAGCGAATTCAGATCGTAGATGGCGGCGAAGTCGGCGGGCGCCAGCGTGGGGACGTCCTCCGTCCCGCCGTCCTGCGTCGGCTGGGGGAAGGCGTAGCGCGGCTTCGGCGAGTCGTGCCTCGGCGGCGCGGGGCGGAAGTCGTTCACGGCGTGAAGGCCGAGGACGAGGCTCTGCAGCTCGGCAGGGATGCTCGGCGCCACCGTCATCGCGAAGTGAGCGGCTCCCCGAAGCTCGAGCGCGTGCAGCTCGGTGCCGAAGGCCGACTCGATGACGCCGACGTCGCCGCTGAAGCCGACGCGCGTGGCGGTGCGCGAGGGGCCGTCCACCGTCAGGCCCTGCGAGGTGAGCCACGCCGAGACGCGGGCGACGTCGGCCGGGGAGGCGCCGAAGCGCGAGGCGTACTCCTCGGGGCTGAGCCAGTGGTGGTAGCTGGGCGAGGTGGGATCCTGCAGCGCGCGAAGCAGCTGCGCGCGTTCCGCCTTCTGCGCGGCGCTCGGCTGCAGCAGCACCGACATGCCGGTGAGGTGGCGCGAGGGGTCGAGGCGCCCCATGTCGGAGCTGCGGCGCACGAAGGGATGCACGCTGCCGGGCAGCGTCACCATGCCGCTGGCGACCACCGCCTTGGCCGGGGCTGCCGCGGACGCGCCCGTCGGTTGGTACAGCGCGGCGACCGCCAGCATGAGGCCGGGGCTCACTGAGAGAAAGCGACGCGCGACTCGACGCGCGCGCGACCGGGTGGAACTCGGCTTCATCGGAGGCTCCCCTGCGCGCACGCCAGCCCGAAGAGAGCTCGCACCGCGCGCGACCTTATGCCGCGCACGCCGCGAACTCGCAAGCACTCTGGCGCGCTTCACAGTGCCGTAGTCATCGTGCGCTCCCGCTGGAGTTCGACCGCTCGCGTTGCGGCGCGTCACGCCTGCGCGAGGGGTTGACGAATCATCACCATCTGGCTATGAGAAAATCCATAACCGTACGGCAATGAATATGGCACGCGTCAGCACCGACCAGGTCTTCAAGAGCCTCGCAGACCCCACGCGATTGGCGCTCCTCGAGCGGCTCATCCGCGACGGGGAGCAGAGCGTGGTCGCGCTGACGGCCCGCGCCAGCGTCTCGCAGCCCGCGGTCTCCAAGCACCTCGCGGTGCTGAAGCGCGCCGGCCTGGTGCGCGACCGCCGCGATGGGCGGGAGACACGCTACCGCGCGCGGCCGCAGGGCCTCGTCCCGGTGCTCAACTGGATGCAGCACTACGCAGCGTTCTGGGGCGATCGCTTCGACCGCCTCGATGACCTCATCCGGAGGATGGATCCATGACCACGACCGACACAGCCACGCGCTCTCTCGTCATCGATCGGCAGCTGCCGGTCGCCCCCGCCAAGGTGTGGCGTGCCCTCACCGAGGGTCCGCTGCTCACCGAGTGGCTGATGGCCAACGACTTTCGCCCGGAGGTGGGCCACCGCTTCACCTTCCGCTCCACGCCGGCGCCGAACTGGGACGGGATCATCCAGTGCGAAGTGCTGACGGTCGAGCCGCCTTCCCGGCTCGCCTACTCCTGGAGCTCGATGGGGCTGAAGTCGGTGGTGACCTTCACGCTCACCGCCGCGGCTTCGGGGACCCAGCTTCGCATGGAGCAATCGGGCTTCCCCGCGCAGGGAGGGGATCAGTACTTCAAGGGTGCGCAATACGGCTGGAGCAGCTTCCTCACCAAGCTGGATGGCGTGGTCGGTGGCCTGGCTTAGCTCGAGGGGAATGGCGATCGGCTTCTGGATCGCCACGGCGCTCTTCTGCCTGCAGATCGGCTTCACTGCCTACGCGCAGCTGCAGCTGCCGCAGGTGGCGGCGGCGTTCGTCCACCTGGGGTTCCCGCCTTACTTCCGGGTCGAGCTCTCGTGGGCCAAGCTCGGCGGGGTGGTGGCGCTGCTCGCGCCGGTGCCGGCGCGGGTGAAAGAGTGGGCCTACGCGGGGTTCGCGATCACGCTGGTGTCGGCCCTCATCGCGCACCTCGCCGTCGGCGACGGAGTCTCGGCGTGGGGTTGGCCGGTGGGCACCGCGGTGCTCTGGGGACTGTCGTACGGGTTCTGGCGCGCGAGGCGCAGCTCCGCCACGGTGGCCGCCGACGCGCGGTAAGAGTAGGACCCGGGCGTGCGAATCGTCGTCGTGGGAGCAGGCGGCGTGGGTGGGCTCGTCGCGGGTCTGCTCGCGCGCGCGGGGCACGAGGTCGCCGTCGTCGCACGAGGAGCTGCCCTCGAGGCGATCCGCGACCGCGGGCTTCGCGTCGAGAGCCCGCTCGGAGCGTTCACCGTGCGCGTCGAGGCGGCTTCGCCCCCCGAGCTCGCCCCGGCCGAGGCGGTGCTGCTCGGAGTGAAGGCGTGGCAGGTTCCGCAGGTGGCGGCGACCCTCGCCCCGCTGCTCACGAGGGAAGGCTTCGTCGTCCCCCTCCAGAATGGCGTCGAAGCACCGGAGCAATGCGGCGCGGTGCTCGGCGCGGACCGGGTCGTCGGCGGGCTATGCCACGTGTTGAGCCGCCTCGCAGCGCCGGCGACCGTGGTGCACGTCGGCGCGCCTCCGAGCTTCACCTTCGCCGCGAGCACGCAGCACGCCGCCGGTGTCGAGCGATTGCGGGCGGCGCTCGAGAGCGCCGGCGCCCGGGTGGCGGTCGTCGACGATTTCCCCGCTGCCCTCTGGGAGAAGTTCCTCTTCATCGCTTCCTTCGGCGGAGTCGCCGCGGTCGCGCGCTCCACGGCAGGCGTCGTGCGCACGATCCCCGAGACACGCCGGCTCCTCGCCGATGCGTGCGAGGAGGTCCGCGCCCTGGCGATGGCGAAGGGGATCGCCTGCGCGCCCGATGTGGTCGCGAAGACGATGGCCTTCATCGACTCGCTCCCCGAGGCAGCCACGCCGTCGCTCCAGCGCGACGTCGTGGCCGGCCGCCCCTCCGAGATCGACTCCCTCAGCGGCGCGGTCGCGCGGATCGGAGCGAGCCTCGGCGTCCCGGTGCCGATTCACGCGACGATCCATGCCGCGCTGCTCCCGCTCGAGCAAGCCGCCCGACAGCCCGCTCTCACCGGCCCCGCAGCAGGTCCCAGGTCACCGTGAAACCCATCGTGAAGCGGGCGTTGATCTCGCTGCGCGGCTGAAGGGCCACGGCGGGCTCGCGACGCGAACGATAGGTGTACGCGTCGACCCCGAACGGCCCGAAGTAGCCCGCGGCCGTGAGCGCAGCGGCGACGCGCTCGGCTTCTCGCCGTAGCTCGGACGGGGCCTGCTCGGGCGGCATTCGCTCGCTCGAGACCCACGCGCCGCGCGCGTCGCAGCGCTGCTTCACGACCGGGCCGACCGCGAGGGCGCCGTTCGGCGCGAGCAGCCCGTGGATCGCCAGCTCGTCCACGATGGCGACGTCGGGCTCGATCTGCACGCCACCCTCCCCGAGGCCCGCGCGTACGAAGGCCATGTCCGCCTCGGTCTGCCGGGACGGGACGACGACGCGCTGGCCGCGGCCCGTCATGCCGAAGTTGCGCTTGATGCGCCATGCGTCGGACAGGTCCGGCGGTGGAGGAGTGGCGAGCTGCGCCTGCGCCTCGGCTTCGAGCGTGACGAACGCGGCGCCCGGGAGCGTCGGGCCCAGCGACGAGGCGAAGGCGCGCGCGTTCACGCGCACCAGCACGTCGCACTCGGGGTGAGGGTCGGGCTCGGCGCCCGCGCGGCGGAGCAGGCGCAGCGCGCGGGGCGTGGGGCAGAACGCGCGGCCCACCCTGCCGCGTGCGATCCCGAGCGGGGAGTCCTCGTCGACGAGCAGGTCCTCCGGACCGAGGAGCGACGCGGCGAGGCGCGGCGCGAACGCACGCATCGCCTCGCGGACGCTGCGATTCGGGGCATACGCCGCGCGCGCACCGGCGGCGCCCGAGGCGATCGCGCCGAGCTCGACGTCGGCGTCGAGGTTCAGGACCCAGGCAAATCCGGCTGCCATGCTTCCAGCTGGTCGAGAAATGGCCCCGTCTGACCCGCGCGCAGGCGCGCTTCGCGCTGAAGTGGCGTGCCGCGCATGAGCATGGGCGACAGCGGCGGGGCGAGCGCACGGCGCCAGGTCTCGAAGTCGAGCGTGGAGCGGAACGCCCGGAACCACTTGGCGCCGAAGCGAACGTGGGCAATCTCCTCGTGGCCGACCCGTTCCTGCAGGCGCGCGCCCTCCTCGTCGCCGACTTCGCGAAAGCGCGCGGCGAAGGAGGCCGAGTGCTCGAGGTTCGCGCTCTCGATGCCGAGGCCCATGGTCGCCACGAACGAGGCCGCGTCGGGGCACCGCGGCACGCGCTCCCAGAACCAGTCGCGCACCGGGAATTGTCCGATGGAGAAGCCGAGCCGCACGATGTGCGCTGCGTAGAGGTGCATGTGCCGGATCTCGTCCTGCGCGATGCGCACCAGCCCCCGCCGGAACGCGCGCGGGCTGTCGGGGAACGCGAGCACGGCCCAGGCCATGAGCTCCGCGGCCTGGAGCTCGTGATGGAAGAAGGTGTGCAGCGCGCGCGCCCTGCCGCTCGGCGCCGCGAGGCCGCGCGTCTTGCCGGCCTTCGCCACGACGCGAAGCTCGGGCGGGCGACCGGGCGCATCCAGACGACGAACGGGCACCACGCCGGGCTCCCACGTTGCGGGCACGGCCGGCGGAGAGAGCTTGTCGGCGAGCGACGCGGCGCGCACGTAGTCCCATGCCCATCGCTCGACGGTGCCGGCGGGGGGCTCGCGCATCGAAGGGAGATTAGCCGGTCCGTAGGAGGTCGGCCCGGAGTCGACCGTGGCGCGTCAGGGAGCGCCGTCGGGCTCCGTGCGCATCGACAGCGTCTCGCGAGACCCGAGGGGCGGGATGAGCCCCGCCCGCGTCATGGCGGGGAGCACGGCCTTCGTGAGGCTCCGCACGAAGTCGTTCCCCGACGAGGGGTTGCGCGTCTGCGTGAGCGCGGCAAAGACCATCTTTCCGCCCGCCCGCTCGTCCCAGAGCGTCGTCTCGAACTTCACGAGCTCGTCGGTGTAGACGTACCCGGGGTACCACCCGAGCCAGCTCGGCCCGTAGTAGTAGTCACTCCAGAAGTCCCCGCCGGCGACGACGGCCCTCTCGGTCGTCCCCTTCGACGTCGCCACGAGCATCCCGTCGAACCCGACCTTCTGGACGACGTCGCGCGCCTGGTCCGACGTCGGGAAGGCGTCGTGGAAGAGGCTGTACGAGGTCGTGGCGCGAATGCCGTGCTGCGCGAGCGCCATGGCAAATCCGTCCTCGATCGAGTGGCGCGTGGCCTGATCCGTTCGAGCCCCCATGACGAGGATATTCCGCATCGGCGCCGTGTCCCGGCTCGCCCATACGTCCTTCACGGCGGTATGGGTGGCGCAGCCGGTGGTGGCGATCGCCAGCACGGCCGCCGCCGCGGCCGCGCTACCCTGCAGGCGAAATCGCGTACGCATCGTCTGACCTCCTACGGGGGGCAAACGACGCAAGCCCGATGCCAGGGCCGGCAGTTCGACCGCACACGCGACTCAGGTGAACGACGCGCGACAGCTCGGGCACATGAAGACTCCGCGCCCCGCGACGGGCTGCTTGCATGCTCCGCAGATCCACTTGAGGCCGAGAAGCCCGCCCAGCAGAAGCAGCACGACGCCCAAGAGCGCGACCCCGGCCACGATCGGCACGGCTGCGACCTGTCCGTAGAGACCGAAACCCGCGCCCAGGAGCAGCGCGCTCCCGAGGCCCTGGACCAGACAGCCGCGCGCGACCAGCGTCCTTCGCGCCCGTTGCCCCGCGTTCGGTCCCGCCACGGCATACGCCGTCCCCGGCGGCGGACGAGGGACCTCGGGCGCGACCGGAGCCAGGGCCCCGACGAGCGCGGGCGGCGGCGGCGGCGGCGGCGCCCAGTGGCCCGGCGCGCCCCGTTGCTGCAGGGCCGCCGCGAACATCGGGTGCGTGTCGATGGGCGCCCAGTCCGCGGCTCCGGCCTGGCGGACGTAGGCGTTGCGCGGAAGTCCGCTGCGAATGGCGTCGTAGACCCCGGCCTCGGGCATCGGCCCGCGCTGCGCGTGGCCGTCGTAGATCTCCCAGTCCATGGCGGGAAGTGTCTCCGCGGTTCCGCGAGAGCACAACGCCCGTCAGACGCCCGTCAGAACGGATACGCGCGTGGCGTCGACTGGATCGAGATCCAGCGGTCGGTCGTGAGCTCCTGGATGGCCCACTTCCCGCCGAAGCGGCCGAGGCCGGAGGCCTTCTCGCCGCCGAAGGCCGTGTTGGGCTCGTCGTTCACCGGCATGTCGTTGATGTGCGTCATGCCGGCCTGGATCCGCTTGGCGAGGCGGACGCCGCGCTCGGCGTCCCGCGTGAAGATGGCGCTGCTCAGGCCGTACTCGGTGTCGTTCGCGATGCGGATGGCGTCTTCCTCTCCCTGCACCCGCAGGATCGGCGCGACCGGCCCGAAGATCTCTTCCCTCGCGCAAGGCATGTCCCGCGTGACGTCGACGAGGACGACCGGCGGCATCACGAGCCCCTTCGTGTCGCCGCGCACGACGGCGCGGGCGCCGGCGGCGATGGTGGCCTCGACCTTCGTCTCGATCGACTCGAGCTGCGCGCGGTTGATGATCGGCCCGATGACCGTCTCGGGATCGTCGCGGTCCCCCGTCTTCAGCGCGAGCGCCCCTTGCGCGAACCGCTCGACGAAGACGTCGTAGACCGCGGCGTCGACGAGGATCCGGTTCACGGCCATGCAGATCTGGCCCTGATGCATGAACTTGCCGACGAGCGCGGCGTGCACCGCCAGATCGATGTCGGCGTCTTCGAGCACGATGAGCGGTCCGTTTCCGCCGAGCTCGAGGCAGACCTTCTTCAGGGCGCGCCCGGCGAGCTCTCCGATGTGGCGGCCGACCGCCGTGCTTCCGGTGAACGAGATGACGCGGGGGACGGGGTGCTCGACGAACGCGTCTCCGATGTCCTCGCCCGCACCGATGATGACGCTGAGGAGCGGCAGGGGCAGACCCGCTTCCTCGAGGATCCTCGCCAGGAGCAGACCACCGGTGACGGGTGTGTCCGAGGCGGGCTTCAGCACGACGGCATTTCCGAGCGCGAGCGCGGGGGCGACCGAGCGGTTCGAGAGCTGAAGCGGGAAGTTCCACGGGCTGATGACGCCCACGACGCCGGCGGGGAAGCGGTACACGCGGCTCTCCTTGCCGGGCACGTCGGCCGGCAAGATCCTCCCCTCGACGTGGGCCGGGTAGGTCGAGGCCTCGACGAGGCCCGCGAGGACGAGCTGATGCTCGAGCTCCGCCTTGATGCGCGTGCCCCCCGACTCACGCATGATCCAGCCGATGATCTCCTCGCGGCGCAGCTTCATGATCTCTGCTGCGCGGACCATCACCTCGGCCCGCTCGTGCGGCAGCCTCGCCGCCCAGTGGCGCTGCGCGGTCGCCGCGGCGCGATAGGCCTCGTCGAGCTCGGGCACACCGGCAAGGGGGATCTCGACGAGCGTCTCGCCGGTCCACGGGTCCACGTCCTTGCCCCGCTTGCCGCTCGTGCCGCGGCGCCATTCCCCGGCGATCGGCATGTGATCGAACCCCTCGTACGCTCGGGGCGGCGCCTTGCCGGCGGAGGTCCTGGCGGGCTTGGTGTACCTCAGGTCGCCCACCTCCTTGCGGAGCTCGGCGGCGTGCACGCCGTTCGCGTAGTGGGGCGTTCCGGGATCGAACGAGCGGCCGTGCTCGAGGTCTCCGACCACGACCGGCTCGAAGCCCGCCTGCCGGACGAGCTCCTCGGCGTCTGCCACGGCCTTCACGTCATCGCCGGCGAGCGCGATGGCGAGGGGGTCGTCCGGTACGTGCGCCTCGGACTCGAGCGCCGTGTACCGCTGCATGTTGAAGGCCTTGACGACGCGTGCGCCGGGCAGCCTCTCCGCCGTCCACGCGCTCGAGCCGTGCCCCTCGGCGATGGCCTCCCTCGCCACCTCCCCGTCGCGGTCGGGGTACGGATTGGTCGCGTCGAGCACGGTCTTTCCCCGGAGCGCGGGCCCAATCTCATTCGCCAGCGCGGGAGTCGCCTTCATCGGCACAGCGAGGAGGACGATCTCCCCGAAGTTGGCGGCATCCCGCGGGGTTCCCGCCGAAGCGCGGGCGCCCAGAGACGTGACGAGGTCCCGCAGCGCGTCGGGGTGCCTGGTCCCGAAGCGCACCTCGTGCCCCGCCTCGCACCAGAGCTTGCCCACCGTCGAGCCGATGTGGCCTGCACCGACGATCCCGATACGCATCGCGGCCTCCTTTTTTTCTTTCGATCGCTTGCAAAAAGCGATCACGGAGGGAACGCGGCCGCGATGCCGCGAGCGGGTCCGTCGGTGTACTCTCTCGTCACCGGTCGCATGCGCACCCGTGCGCTCCCCCTCATTGTCTCCGCGGCGCTCTCCGCGCTCGCCATGTCTACCGTTGGCTCGGACGCGCACGCCGATCCCCCCGCTGCGCGGACACCCGTCGTCGTCGCCGCGATGGGGGACTCACTCACGGATCCGCGCTCGAACGGGGGCAAGTACCTGGAGGTGCTGCGGCGACGGTGCCCCAAGAGCCGGTTCGACAGCTACGGCAAGGGCGGCGAGATGGTGAACCAGATGCGCCACCGCTTCGCCGACGAGGTCTTTGCCCCCGGAAACCCGAGATACACGCATGTCATCGTCTTCGGCGGCGTGAACGACCTCTACAGCGATCTCACCGCGGGGCGGACAGCGGCGCTCATCGAGCGGGACCTCACTTCGATGTACGAGACTGCGCACCGGCACGGCGCCAAGGTCGTGGCGATCACCGTGACCCCGTGGGGCGGCTTCACCCGCTACTTCAACGCGTCGCGGCTCGCGGCCACGCTCGAGGTCAACCGGTGGATCCTGGCCCAGCGCGACCTGAAGACGATCGACGCCGCCGTCGACGCGTACCCGCTCCTCTCGTGCGGCGATCCCACGCGGCTCTGCGCGAAGCTCGCCGCGCCGTTCCGCGACGGGCTGCACTTCGGCCCCGAGGGACACGAGAAGCTGGGAGAGGAGCTCTTCGCGCAGGTCTTCGCGGACTGCGCGTGAGGCTCCGTCAGAGCACGACAGCTCGTCCCGGTCCTACTGGAAGTCCTGCACCGCCCAGGCGGAAGAGCCCGTGGGCGTCCCCCCGAACCCGCATGCGACCTGCGTGAAATACGGCGCGCTCATGTTGACGTAGTGCCCGCACTCTCCGCCCATGGTGCCGGAGTAGTCGCAATTGGGGCACGCCCCGCCGAACGCCGTGCACCCGATGCATCCGGCGCAGTTGGGCTGGGTTTGCTCGGCCCACATGGCGTCCAGGCACGACTCGATGCCCGCCGCTCCGCCCCCGAGGCACTCGTCCTGCGCCCAGCCGCTCGCGTTGCCCCAGGTGCACGAGGGATCGTTGTTGATGAACGAATAGTGGGCGCTCATCTTGCTCTCGTCGTTCGTGGCCTGGGTATCGACGCACGTATCCGTGGTGTCGGTGTTCACGAGCGTGAGCGGCTTGAGCGCAACGGCCGTATCGGTCGCGCGGAGCGCGTTGATGTGGTTGATGCAGATCGTTCGCGCGGCCCCGAACCCGTCGTCGGACGTCACGGGACCTGCGTCGACCCCCGCCTCCGCGGGCGCGGAGGAGTCCTGACCGACGGCGCCGGCCTCGGGAGTGCCCATGCCGGGGCCGCTCGAATCCTGGGAGGCTCCGCCCCCGCCGGCATCCGTCTGTCCGCCCGAGCCGGGGTTGCCCATGGCACCGTCGCCGGTGGGGGTCGTGCCGCCGTCGTTCGACGGAGTGCCGCCGACCTCCCACGGTTCCGTCGTCGCCGGCGAGCTGCAGCCGATGAGCGCCCCCGAAAGGACGACACCAGCAAGGACCACGAGCCCGGTGGACACGCTCCGCACGGCGACTCCTCCCCTCGCGCATCCGCCGCGCGAGACACCTGATGGATGGACCCATCAGCGGCCTCGGGCCAGCAGAAACAGCACGAAATCGATGCCCTGGCAGCGTGGTCGTACTGCGTACACCCAGACTGGTTGGAATGATTCGCTCGGACTGCAAGGCGGCTCGTCGGAGCTCAGCTGCGGCCGCGCGGTGGCCCGTGCTACGAGCCACGTCACCATGCGAACCCGCTCGATTCGTCTGCTGTCGCTCGCGTCCCTCGCGGCCTTCACGGGCGCCTGCGGGGGCGAGGCGCCGCCGCCCGCCGTCGCGCCGCCTCCGCCGACCACGGTGGTCGCCCCGCCGCCCGCGGCTTCGGTGGCGCCCGAGGCTCCGAGGCCGAAGGTGGCTTTCGAGAACCCCGGCGGCATGTGGATGCCGAATCAGATGGGCGCCCACGCGGCGAAGCTCCGCGAGCTCGGGCTGCAGATCGATCCCGCCCAGCTCGCGGATCCCACGTCCGACACGCTCTCGGCGATCGTCTCTCTCGGGGGTTGCTCGGCGTCGTTCGTATCGCCGGACGGGCTGGTCATCACCAACCATCACTGCGTCCAGGGCGCCCTTCAGTACAACTCGACGCCCTCCGAGGACCTCATCAAGAACGGCTTTCTCGCCCGCACGCGAACGGAGGAGAAATCGGCCGGTCCCACCGCACGCGTCTACGTGACCCGCGCCGTGACGGACGTGACCGGCGAGATGACCCGCGGCATCGACGCGATCAAGGACGACATCGCGCGCCACAAGAAGCTCGAGGAACGGCAGAAGGAGGTGGTGGCGGCGTGCGAGAAGGGCCGCCCCGAGATGCGCTGCACGGTGGCGAGCTTCTACGAGGGCGCCGAGTTCTTCCGCGTCGAACAGCTCGAGGTGCGTGACGTCCGCCTCGTGTACGCGCCGCCCGCCGGCATCGGCAACTACGGAGGCGAGATCGACAACTGGCGGTGGCCGAGGCACGCGGGCGACTTCTCGTTCTACCGGGCCTACGTCGGAAAGGACGGGCAGCCCGCGGACTACTCCCCCGACAACGTGCCGTATCACGCGGCCCACTTTCTCAAGGTGGCGAGCACGCCTCTCGAGGAGGGTGACCTCGTCATGGTGGCCGGGTATCCGGGGCGAACGTACTCGCTGAAGACCCGGCCCGAGGTCGACGAGGCCGTCGAGTGGAGCTACCCGCGGCGGCAGCGCTGGTGCGAGGACTACCTCGGGGCGATGGAGAAGGTGACCACCGACAAGGAGGTCGCCATCAAGGCGAACTCGCTCGTGCGGGGGCTGAACAACGCGCTCACGAACTACAAGGGTCAGCTCGAAGGCCTGGTCAAGGGCGGGATCGCGAAGGAGAAGGCCGACACGGAGGCCTCTCTCGCCGCGTGGATCGCGGCGGACCCCCGGCGGAAGGCGCAGTACGGCACCGTGCTGAGCGACATCGCACGGGCCGAGGCCGACGCGGCCCGCACACGGGACGAGGACGCGGACGTGCGCGAGATTTCCGGCATGCCGCGGCTCGTCGGCGCGGCGACGACCATCGTGCGCATGGCCGAGGAGCGCGCGAAGAAGGACGAAGAGCGTCACCCCGACTACCAGAAGCGCAACTGGCGACGCCTCGAGCAGAGCCAGGCTGCGCTCGAGAAGCAGTACAACCCGACGCTGGACCGCACGCTCCTCGTCACGGCGCTGCGAAGGGCGCGCGACGACGGGCACGCGGGACGGGCGCTCGCGGCCATCGTCGGGAGCGCGAAGCCGAGCGACGAGCTGATCGCGAAGAAGGTCGACGCGATTTATGCCGCGACCAAGATCGAGAGCAAAGAGGCGCGTCTCGACCTCCTGGCGAAGGCGACGCCTGCGGAGCTGAGGCGGAGCGCCGATCCCATCGTGAAGCTCGCCGTCGCGCTGAGGCCGATGCTCAAGGCCGCGGAGGACCGCGACGACGCGATGGCCGGGAGAATGGCGCTCCTCAAGCCGCGGTACATCGCGGCGCTGCGCGAGCACGCGGGAAAGGAGATCGCCCCGGACGCCAACGGAACGCTGCGCCTGACCTACGGCACCGTGCGCGGATACAGCCCGTCGCCGGGCGCTCCGGCCTATCGGCCCTTCACGGCGCTGAGCGAGGTGGTGGCCAAGAGCACGGGGAAGGAGCCCTTCGATGCGCCGCGAGGCCTGCTCGAGGCCGTCCAGGCCCACAAGCTGGGACCCTACGTGGACGAGCACCTCAAGGACGTGCCGGTCGACTTCCTGTCGGATCTGCACATCACGGGCGGAAACTCCGGCTCCGCGACGCTCAACGCGAAGGGTGAGCTCGTGGGGCTCGCCTTCGACGGAAACTACGAGGCGATGGCTTCGGACTGGGTGTTCATGCCCAGCGTGACGAGGAGCATCCACGTGGACATCCGCTACGTGGAGTGGGTGATGGACGCCGTCGGCGGCGCCGACGCGCTCCTGAAGGAGCTGGGGAAGACGCCCGCGATCGAGTGAGCGCGCGCTCTACTCCACGCGCAGAACGGCCGCGCCGCGGACCTTGCCCGCGGAGAGTCGCTCGAGCGCCGTGTTGGCGTCTCTCAGATCGAAGACGTCGATGGTCGTGCGGACGGGGATCTCGGCGGCGAGCGCGAGAAACTCCCGCGCGTCGTCATGCGTGTAGTTCGCGACGCTGGCGAGGGAGCGCTCCAGCCAGAGATCGTCGTACGAAAACTCGGGGATCCGGTCGAGGTGGATCGCGTTGATCGCCACCGTGGCCCCCCGGTCGCACGCGCGGAGCGCCGCCAGCACCACGTCCCCGCTCGGGGCAAAGGTGACGGCCGCGTCCAGTCGCTCCGGCGGCGGGTCGTCGTAGCCCCCCGCCCACTCCGCGCCGAGCTGGCGTGCCCGCTCGCGTTCCTCGTCCGAGCGGGTGTACACGAAGACGCGACAGCCCCAGTGTCGGGCGATCTGGATCGCGATCAACGCCGAGGCGCCGAAGCCGAATAGCCCGAGTCGCTGGCCGGGCTCGATCCTCGAACGCCGCAGCGAGCGATACCCGATGATCCCTCCGCAGAGCAGCGGCGCGGCGTCCAGATCCCCGAACGAGTCCGGGATGGCAAATGTCGCGCTCGCGCGTGCGACGGCATGGGTCGCGTACCCGCCATCGACGTCCCAGCCGGTGAACTTCGCATGAGGGCAAAGGTTCTCTCGCCCTGATTGGCAGAAGCGGCAGGTCCCGCACGCGCTCGCCAGCCAGCCGACGCCCACCCGCTGCCCCGTCCGCACCTCGGTCACGCCCTCGCCGACGGTCACCACGCGCCCGACGATCTGGTGCCCTGGAACGATCGGCAAGCGCCGCGCTTTCAGGTCCCCTTCGGCGATCTGGAGATCCGTCCGGCAGACCCCGCAAGCCGTGACCTGGAGCAGCACTTCCCCGGCACCTGGGGCGCGGGTCGGACGAGCCTCGAGCCCGAGCGGGCGGCTCGACGCCGGTCCCGGGGCGTGGAGCACCATCGACTGCGGTGCGGTTCCCATCAGCGACAACATGGGACCCGCCCGCGCCGAAGTCACGCCGGCTCGAACGTGTGCTCGCGGTACGCCCGGACGAGGTCCACGAGGGCGTCGATCTCCTGCGCGAGCTCGGCCCCGCGGGCGGTGTCGGCCACGCGAAGCGGCCGGGGGTGGACGCGAAGATCCTGGATCTCCGGCACGATGTCCGCGCCGCGCTCGATGGCCGTCTCCACCGATTCGAAGTGATGGTGCTTCGCGAGGTACGTCCGTTCGGCGCCGATGACGAGCGTGAAGCCGTGATCGCCGTACGCCTCGGAGAAGGCCCCGTCGATCGTCACCGCCTTTCCGCTTCTCTTGAGGGGCGACTCGCCTCCCTCGAGCTTCACGGGCACATGTCCGTTCACGATGAGCACGTCGCCCGTTCCGCCGAGCTCCGTCGCGATGCGCTCGCAGAACGCCGGCTCGTGAATGAGCTCGAAGTAGGGATTCTTCGTCTCCTTGTGGGTCGCCTTGTCCGCGACGAAGTACGTCTCGAACGTGGCCATCCGATCCTTGCCGAAGAGCGGCGACCGTGGACCGGCCCAGAGGTAATAGAGGAGGTCGAGGTCGGCCGCGCGCCGCTCCCGGAAGGCTCGCCGGACGACCCCGTCGAGCGCGGTGAAGAGCGCCCGCCCACCGAGCGCCGCGCCGTCGACCTCGAGCGTGAGCGGCCGCCCTTCGGCGTCGACGGGGACGCAACCGTGGAAGATGACGTTCTCGTCCCGTACGGCGAGCATCGAGCCGCGCTCTTCCACGAAGCGCATGTCGCGCCAGAGCGCGGCGCTGTCGAGGAAGCTCTGTCGGAGAAGGCCGATGCACTTCGCCTCGGCTTCGGTGAGCCGGTAGGGGTCGGCGAAGTCGATCGTCGGGAGCGCGCGATCGAGCAGCGGGTACCCCTTGCCGTCGATGGTCACGGTGCCCGCGGCCGGGTCGATCCTGTGGAGGAGGTTGCGATGCTCCAGGTCGAACTGCGGGTTCCGACGCGTCGTCTGTCCTTCGAGCTTGAACTGGAGAATGGCGACGGCCTTCTGCATGCGGGCGAGCAGCAGGGGGTCGCGGAGGTCGGCTCCCTTGGCCTGGAAGCGCTCCGCGGGGTCGTCGCCGTACGCCGCGCGGGCGAGCTGCTCGAGGGGCTCGACCGGGATGCCGTAGCCCTCCTCCAGCTGGGCGATCCGGCCGTAGCGGAGGGAGATGCGAACGACCGTGGCCACGAGCGCCTCCTGCCCGAGGCAGGCGCCCATCCACTCGGCGTCGTGGTTGCCCCACACGATCCGCACGTTGCTCTGACGCCGGATGGCGTCGATGACGCGGTCGATCCGCGGACCGCGGTCGCCGAGGTCCCCCGCGACGACGAGCTCGTACGACGCAAAGGCGCGGAGCGTGTGCGCCGTCGCGCGAAGCAGGCCGGCGCCCTGGTCATCGGCGATGAAGGGCCCGAGAAGCGCGGTCGTGTACGCGTCGTCGCGGGCCAGCAGCGGCGCCGCGAGCAGCTCGACGAAGAGCTCCCGGTAGGGAGCGGGGAAGGTCCGCTGAACGTGGCGCAGGTCGTACCGTGCGGCGAGGATGCGGAGGAGCTCGAGCTCCCGCAGCAGCGTGTCCCGCGCGAAGGCCGCACGGGCCTCATCGGACGCGAGCCCTGCGGAGACCTTCGCCCACGTCTCGCGCGGGTAGTAGACGAGATTGAGCAGCAGCGCGCGCGCCGCCGCGTCGAGGCGCGCGGCGAACAGATTTTCGACGAGGGGACGCAGGCTCCCCGAGCCGTTGCGAAGGATGTGCTCCAGCTTCCGGAACTCGCCATGGACATCGCTGACGACGTGGATGGTGCCGCGCGGGAGCTCACGCACCGCGCGGAGGTGCGCGATCTCGGCCAGCGCCGCGCCGGCGTCGGGGAAGCGGTAGGCGAGCGCGCGGAGGTGGAGAGGCGACGTCGGCATGGACGACGGTTATCACGCCTCGAGATCGACGAGCTCTTCGAGCGACCGGCGCTCGGCGGAGACGCCCAGCACCGCGGCGAGGACTCCCGCCAGGACCATCAGCGCGGCTCCCAGCAGGTACACCTCGAGGAGACCCGTCTGGTCACCCCGGTCGAGCAGCACTCCGAAGAGGATCGGAGCGCCCATTCCGCCGAGCGCCGTACCGGCCGCGTAGAAGAGCGCGATGGCCATCCCCCGCATCTCGACGGGAAAGAGCTCGCTCACCGTCAGGTAGGCGGAGCTCGCCGCGGCGGACGCCACGAAGAAGACGCCGCACCAGAGCAGCGTCTGCGACGTGGCGTCGAGCCAGCCTCGGAACATCGCGAATCCCGTCACCGCGATGAAGAGGCCCGAGATCGTGTAGGTGGCCGCGATCATGACGCGGCGGCCGATGACGTCGAACAGGCCGCCGAGGAGCCAGGGGCCGAGCAGGTTGGCGATGGAGAATGGAAGCAGGTACGCGGCGACCCGGGCCGACGGCACGCCGTAGAGCCGGCCGAGCACGAGCGCGTACGTGAAGAAGACTCCGTTGTACGCGAAGGCCTGCGCGACCATCAGGGCGAGCCCGAGGCACGTGCGCCGGGCGTGCTTTCGGAGGAGCACGCGCGCGATGGCGAGGAACTTGATCGACCCGGTCGCCTCGAGCTCCACCGGCGAAGGGGCAGCCTGCGGTGCGGCGGCCCGGTGCAGCGACTTTCCGACGTCCTTCTCGATCGTGGACATCACCTGGTCTGCTTCGTCGACGCGTCCGTGGAGCAGCAGCCAGCGGGGACTCTCCGGCACGTGCCGGCGAAGAAACAGCACGGCCGTTCCGAGCACGGCGCCCAGAAGGAACACGGAGCGCCATGCGAGCGGGTGGGGCATCCACCGGGCGCCGAGGAGCCAGAGCGCCATGCACGCGCCGAGCGCGGCGCCGAGCCAGAAGGTGCCGTTGACGGCGAGGTCGATGCGCCCGCGCAGGCGAGCCGGGATGAGCTCGTCGATCGCGGAGTTCACCGCCGAGTACTCGCCCCCGATGCCGGCGCCGGTCAGCGCGCGAAAGACCGCGAACGACGCGAAGCTCCACGACACGGCCGTGAGGAGCGTCGCGCCGACGTAGAGCCCCAGCGTCACGAGAAAGAGCCGGCGGCGCCCGAAGCGGTCCGTCAGCCGCCCGAAGACGAGCGCCCCGAGGATGGCCCCGGCCAGGTAGAGGGTGCCTGCCGCGCCGATCTCGGAAGCGCTGAGCCCGAGGGTGTCCCGCTCGGCGAGGACCGCGGCGACCGAGCCCACGAGGGTGACCTCCAGCCCGTCGAGCATCCACGTGATCCCGAGGGCGATCACCAGCTTGGTGTGCCACGGAGACCACGACAGCCGATCGAGGCGCGGCGGGACGTCGCTCGAGAACCTCGTGCCCGCCGGCAAGTGCGATGTCGCCATCGCTGCTCCATCGTATCGCGCGCCCGGCGGATTGGCCCGCGCGGAGAGCGCGTCTCAGCCGGGCCTTTGCTGCAAGGCGGCCTCGAGCCTGGGATTCGTCCAGTCCGCCACCCATCCGAGAGGTATTCGCCACTATGCGGGCTGGCCCGCGGGCGCGCGAAGGCCCCGACGACGCCGCCAGTATCGGACGAGGAGCCACAGCGGCACGACGACGAGCACGCCGACGGGAAGCAGAACGCCCACCAGGCGGATGGCCCCGTTGACGATCGCGATGGCCACCGCGAGCGCGTCGTGACCAGCCTCCCGCACGCTTCGCGCGAACCCGGGACCGCTCGCCTCGACTGCGGCGATGTGCCGCGCGAGGTGCACCGTGATGGTCGACAAGCTGGTCTCGTTCTCGAGGAGCCGTCGCCGACCCTCCGCCCGCTCGATCTCGGTGCGGACCTCGCCGAGCTTCTGCTGAACGGCGAGGATGTCGGGGATGGTCTTCGCCTCGCGGAGGATCGACAGGTACTGCTCCTCGAGGGCCCTCTCCGCCCGGACGCGCGCCTCGAGATCCACGTACTCCTCGGTCACGTCCTGCCCGGTCACCTTCTCGTTCGAGACGCGCGTGCCGAGCGCACGCACTTCGGCGAGGGCGTCGTCGAAGGCGGCAACCGGCACGCGAAAAACGACGGTCGTCGACACGTTCTCGGAGCCGTCGGCGTCGGTGGACCGCGCGGTGTCCGAGCTCACGACGAAGCCGCCTCGGGCATCCGCGAGTGCGGCCAGCTTGCCGGCGGCAACCCCGGAGGCATCCGTCTCGACCGAGAGCTCCGCGGTGCGGATGATGCGGCGGGACGCGTCCGATGGGCTCGCGTTCTGCGCGCCGGCTGCGGTCACGCTGGAGGGCCCCGCGCCGGCCGCCGTCGGCGCAAGGGCCGCAGGTGCCGTGGGGCTCTCGTGAGCGCGGTCCGCCTTCTGGCAGCCGCCGGCGAGGGCACAAAGCAGCGCGAGAGTGAGCAGCCAGGAAGGGTGGATGCGGCGGGGTTGCATGCGGGCCTCGTGTGCCTACGCCTGAGCCCCGCCGGACCATTCCCTCGCGCTGGGCGCGTGAGCAGCGTCAGAGCGCGTCGCGGCTCACAGGCCGACGCCGGACAGCGCGGCCGACAGCGAGCCGACGACCTCGACGAGACGGGGGTGCGTCGTCTCGAGCTCCTGCACCGACTTGCGGAGGCCTCGCACCGCCAGCTCGAGGAGCTCCGGTCGCGTGTCGGCCTGCGTCGCCTCGTGCGCCGAGAGCTCCGCGAAGCCGGCGATGGTCTTGGCGCGGTCGGGGTGGGTCCGGGAGAGCGCGTCGAGCTCGGTACGCAGCGTCGACAGGTGCTGCATGAGCTTCGCTTTCTTCTGCTCGTCCACCATGAATCGCATCGTAGCCACGACGGGCGGGGCCGCTACCGGTAGACTTCCGGCTCATGCGGAGCCGGTGGTTCATGCTCGGGTCGCTGGTGCTCACGGCCTGCGGCGCGGGCACCCCCGCCGCGTCGGGTCCGTGCGGCCCCTGTCAGGCTGCGGCCGGCGCCGGATTGCAGAGCGTCGCCACCCCGCAGTCGGCGAAGCTGAAGGAGCTCGGCATGAAGCGGGTCGAGCTCGCCCGCAAGCGGCTCGTCCTTCTCCGCGCGTCCTTCGACGCGGGAAAGACCACGATCGACGAGCTCTTCGCCGCGTGCCGCGACGTCGCCTTCGCCGCACGCGATTCGGGCCTTCACGGCAGCCCGCTGCGCGACATCCTCAAGGACTATCGCGACGGCGTGCTCGCGTTGAGAGATCTCACGCGCGAGCGGGCCACGCGCGGAGCCGTCGGGGAGGACGCGGTCAGCCGCGTGGAGTCGATCGTCGCCGAGGCGGAGTTCTGGCTGGCGGAGGCCAACCAGAGCCTCTGAGCCGCGACGCCTACTGCGCGGGCGGCGTCGGCACGGTCACGGGCGTGTTCTGCCCGGGCTGCGTCGACCACACGAAGTTGTCGACGAGCGCCGTCGAGTCGAGGATGCCGTCGCCCGAGTCCCACACCGCGAAGACGATCGTGATGTCCTGACCCTTGAGCGACGGGTCGACGTTTACCTGCGTCTGGAGCCATCCCGTCGCCGCGTGGCCGGCGAAGCCCGTGCTCGCCAGCGACGACGCCCCGAGGGGGCAGGGGAACATCTTGCCGCCGGCCGTCTGCGGAGTGCACGCCTGAAGGAGAGCGTTGTTGACCGAGATCGGGTTGCCCGCCTGGTCGAACGCGATGTTCCCCCCCGTGCTCGCGCCCTTCGGCGCGGGCGCCATCTCGACGACGAAGGTGTCGTTATACTCGCTGCAAATGTAGTTCGGGAACTCGTAGCTGAAGAAGTTCGTGTTGAACGTGAAGCTCTGCGCGTTCGTCGGCACGCGGATGACGACTCGCAACGCGGCCCCGTCGTGCGGCTGGCCGGTGGTCACACCCGGGCACGCCGGAGCCGGTGCCGGGAAGCCGGGCGCTGCGCCCACCGTGTAGCCCTTGTCGAAGCCCGAGACGCTCTGGTAGCCGGGGTCGGTCGGGTCGCGACCGGTGCCCGACGACAGGCTGAGCATGTGCGTGCCGCCGTTCTGCGGAGCGTTGACGCCGAGCTTGGTCAGGTTGCCGTGGCCGAGCGTGTAGTTCGCGTTGGTGGTGCAGGTGCCGCCGCCCGTGCAGGTGTCCGACCCGTCCGGCGCGATGAAGCTCGCGTCGACGACGCCCCACGTTCGCTGCGCGCCGGTCGCCGTCTCGGTCGTCTTGCGGCACAGGTCGATCGCCAGCGCGGCGTTGAACGGGTCGGTCGAGTCGAGCACCGCGTTCGTGTCGCAGCCCGTCGGCTCGTTGTCGGGCGTGCCGTCGCAGTCCTCGTCGATGCCGTCCTTCGGGACGTCGAACGCGCCGGGGTTCGTATTGGGATCGCAGTCGTTGCAGTCGCCGTCCTGCCCCGAGAAACCGTCGCCGTCGTGATCCGTCGCATCGTCGTACTGACAGCCCGTGCCCATCGAGGGCGGCGGCCCGCTGTCGTCACCGAACGAGCCGACGGTGCCGCTGCTGCTTCCGCTCCCGCCTCCGCTGCTTCCACTTCCGCCGCTGCTGGTGGAGCCGCCGGAGCTGCTCCCGCTGCTGCCGGAGCTCGACGGGTCGTTGAAGCCCGGGTCGGGGGCGGACGACGAGCAGGCGGCGATGGCGAGACCGACGAAGGCAACGCTGACGGTGCGGGAAAGGTTCATGGCGGCTCTTGGTCTTAGCGGACGGGGTCCTGGAAGCGCGTCACCCGAGCGTCTCGCGCGAGCGCTCGATTCGCCGATCTCTCAGCTCGTTCGCAGTAGTCGAGGCACGATCTGAAAACCAATGCGTCCAGTGGGACGGAATCTTCCACTCGTGCGAAAACGACCTGGAGTAAGACGATCGCATGCTGCTGCGCCGCGTGACGGGCCTCGCCACCGTGTTTTTCGCGACGGGATGCGCCTCGACGGCCTCGCTTCCCGTCGCCGAGGTCCCCATCGTCGCGAGCGAGCCCTCCGCCGACGTCGACGCCTTCGTCGGTCGGTTCTTCGCCGACGGCCCCTCGTCGCCTTCCTTCGGGACCGAGCTCCGCCAGGCGCTCGCGCAGCACGCTGCGTCCGGCTCGCTTCACGAGGTAGCCGGGTACTGGGCCCTCCTTCGAGGCGACGACCACGGCGCATGGCAGCACTTCCTGCTCGCCGCGACGGACGTTCACCACGCCGGCGCGGACCTCGATCTCTACGAGCTGTCGCGTCTCGATCCGACGCGCTCGGAGCTCGACACCACCGAACGCGCGCTCGCGAAGATCGAGCGAGCGAGCAGCGACGTCGCCGTTCGCACGCGCGCCGCCTACCTGCGCGCGGCCTACCTGCGGGTGCTCGGCCGACGCGACGAGGCGGCGCGCGAGATCGGCGACCTCGGCTTCGTCCGCTCCGTCGAAGTGCTCGGAGCCTTCGACAACGAGGACGGCAAGGGCTTCGCCGAAGCGTATCCGCCCGAATCGAGCGTCGACCTCGCCGTCGCCGTACCGGGAGCCGTCCTGCCCGTGAAATGGCGAAGGGTGGACGCGCTGCCGTTCGCGGCGACGATCCCTCTCGGCGACACCGTTCATCCGAGCCAGCAGGCCGTGGCCTACGCGGCCCTCTGGGTGACCGTCCCCACCAGCACCGCAGCCGTGCTTCGCCTGAGCACCGACACGCCGGTCGCCGCGTGGGTCGACCACGCCCCCGTCGTCCGGGAAGATCGCATCCGGCATTTCGGCCTCGACAACGTGACCGCGCCCATCGCGCTCCACGGCGGCGCCAACCAGATCCTCGTGAAGTCCGGCGTGAAGACGGGCGCCTGGAATCTCGGTATCCGGATCACGGACGGCGCGGGAGGGCCCGTCCCCGGCGCGGCCGTCAGCCTCGTCCCCAGCCGCGATCCGGGAGCCCCGACGCGAGCGGCCGCACCGCCGCCCGCAGCGGCGCCGCCGAAGGATCCGAGAGGCGCGTTCGCGTCGGCGCGCTGGCTCGTGGCGCGCGGGCTCTGCCAGCCGGGTCTCTCGGCGCTCGAGAGGCTCCTCACGGCGTCGGGCCAGAGCGTGCTTCTCCGCTACTTCGCCGCCGACGCCGCCGTGCAAGACCACCAGACCGAGCGTGCCCTCGATCTGCTCACCGCCGCCATCCGCCCGGCGGACGCGCTGCCGGGCTTTCTGCGGGCGCGCGCGCAGATCTACGTGCAGAAGGAGCTCTGGAACCAGGCGCAGGGCGATCTCACTCGGGCGGTCGCGAGCCAGCCCGCGGCTCGCATCGCACGCACGGACCTCGCCGACGTCCTCGGCCGACGCGGATGGGAGGCGGACCGCGTCCGAACGTTGCAAGAGGTCATCGCGACCTGGCCCGACGCCGAAGCGGCGTACGTGAGCCTCGGCGCGGCGCGTGAAGCGCAGGGGCACCGCGCCCTCGCACGGCGAGCCTACGAGCAGGCCATCGAGCTCGAGCCGGGCGCGGCGCACCCGCTGCGTGCTCTCCGGAACCTCGCCGAGCGCCGGGACGACGCGGCGGCGGCGGAGCGCGCCTTCGATGCCCTCCAGGCCATCAACCCGCTCGACGTGAACGATCAGCTCGCGCGCGCCGACTTCGAGAGGGGCGCGGGTCGCCTCGCCGAGGCCGACGCCCTCCTTCGAGCGCTCTCGGCGCAGTCCCCCGATCACCCGACGCCCGATCTGCGTCGAGCCCAGATCGCCGACGAGCTGGGTCGCGGCGCCCAGGCGATCGCGCTCTATCAGGCCGCGCAGGACCGCGACCCTCGCGACGCGTGGCTGGCCGAGCGACTGCAGCATCTCCGACCCGACAGCGAGGACGTCCTGCGTCGCTACACGCCCACGGACGAGGACATCGAAGCCGCCGTGAAGCGGCCGTCGACGAAGGGCGACGCGGCGAGCCACGTCGAGGTGCTCCTCTACGATCAGGCGACCCTCCTCAACGCCGACGGGAGCAGCCGGACCACGCACACCGAGGTGATGCGCGCGCTCAGCCAGAAAGGGCGCGACGAGCTCGTGCGCCTCGCGCTCCCGACCGACGGGCAAGTGCGCGTGCTCGCGGCCTTCGCGCAGACGCCCGACGGCCAGCGCCAGGAGGCCTCCTCGGTCGACAAGACGTCGGTGCGCTTCCGCAACCTCGAGGTGGGCTCGACCGTGGTCCTCCGGTACGCGCAGTACCCGAGGCGCGGCGGCGCGCTGGGGGACGACTTCTTCAGCGACTGGAGCTTCTCCTTGGCGGGGGGGCGCATCGACCGGATTCGCTGGGTCATCGTGGCGCCGAAGGGCAAGGAGCTGCACCTCGACGTGGATCCGCGCGTGAAGCACGTGACGTCGGAGCTCGCGAGCGCGCAGGGCGCCGCGTCGATCGTCCACGAGCTGACGCGCGAGAACGTGCCGGCGCTGCCCTCGGAGCCGAGCATGATCCCCTTCGCCGACCTCCAGGCCCACGTCGTCGTGACGACGCTGCCGTCCTGGGACTCCTTCATCCGCTGGGAGCGGGCCATCCTCGACGAGTCGTTCCCGTCGGACCCATCGCTCGACGCCCTCGCGATCCGCCTGACCCAGGGCGCGACGACCCCCCGCGACAAGCTCGGGAAGCTCTTCGCGTTCGTCGCGCAGGAGATCCGCTACCAGCAGGAGTACGAGTCGATCCTGGCCGGATGGCAGCCGCACCGGAGCTCGGTCGTGCTCGAGCGCAAGTACGGCGACTGCAAGGACAAGGCGACGCTGCTCATCGCGCTCGCGCGCGCCGTGGGCGTCGACCTCGAGTTCGCCGTGCTCGCGACGCACCGGCTCGGTCACCCCGACCGGAAGGTGGTCTTTCCGAAGTTCAATCACGCCATCGTGTACGTGCCCGCGCAGCCGGGGATCGACGAAGCGTTCTTCACGGATCCGACGGTCGACGCGCTCGATCTGTGGAACCTGCGGGAGGACGACCAGGGGTCCGCGGCGCTCGTCCTGAATCCGACGACCGGCAAGTGGACGTGGCTCGACATTCCCTTTCAGGCTCCGTCCTACAAGCAGCAGCGCTGGAAGGCCGAGGTCGACATCGAGTCGCCCGAGCAGGTCCGCGCGCACTCGCACCTCGAGCTGCGCGGTGGCCACGCGTCGAGGCTGAGGACGGCGCTCCGCAGCGAGGATCAGTCGAGGCAGGTCTACGATTACCTCGCCTCGCAGCTCTTCCCGGGGGCCAAGCTCGTGTCGGCGAGCGCGCCGGATCACGAGTCCTTCTTGCACCCGCTGCGCATCGACCAGGAGATCGACGCGTCCGCGAGCATCCGGCAGGAGGGCGCCCACTATCGCCTCAAGCTGCCGAACGACACGGACAGCGCGCCGACCAAGCTGGTGGAGCGGCAGACGCCGCTCGATCTCGGACCGCCGACCTCCGACGAGAGCGAGGTCGTCCTCCATCTCGGCCAGGGCCTCAAGCTCGTCGAGATGCCCGCCCCGGTCGACGTGGTGGACCCATGCTTTCACGTCACGCGCAAGGTCAGCGCAGACCACGCGACGGTCACCGTGAAGGAGGCCTTCGAGGAGACGTGCACGACCGTGTCGGTCGAGGACTACCCGCGGTACCGCGCGGCCATGGAGCACGCGCGCTCGATGCTCGACACGGCGCTCGTCTTCGACAAAGCGCCCGCGAAAAAGTAGGGCCTAATTCGCGCCCAATGCCCCGCAGTGGATAAAGGTGGATTGGCCGCAGAGCCGCGGAGACGCAGAGAGGAATTGGTTTTGTTTTCAAACTGCGCGCGACGCGCCATGGCCGGCATGCAGTCACCGGACGCTGCAGCCGCTGACGGTCGTCCTGAGGGAACGCAAGGCGTTCACCGCTCGGCGCCTGCCGCGCCATGGTAGGCACCTCGTGAGTCACGCATCGCCACCCACGCCGACAGGACAGCGGTGGACTTCCTACGTCTTCTTCCCGGTGGGCCGCGCTACATGGGAACTCGCTAGCGCAAGCGCGCCGGCGATCATGGCGACGTGCAGTTTTGCGAGTCCTGACCGGAAGACGACGTTCCCATGATGAGGGTTATCCTCGAGCTTCTGCCGCTCACATAGCAGGGCGTCAAGACAGCTCTGAATGCCGTTCAGCCTGTCGACTTCGGCGCGCGGCAATCGTGCCACGCCGTGCGCGGCCTGCGGCCACTCCGCCAACGCCCGCGTCTCCACAGATGCGTCGTCTTCCCAGTTGATGGACACCTCCATCCCGCCATCCGCCCGCCCTTCGACCGTGCGCGTATCGGGGAGGAACGCCGCCGTCAGAATGACGCCGCCGCTTACCCAGTCACCCTTCCGAAGGCCGCGCAAACAGCTATCCGGGAGGTCTTCTACGTTTGAGTCCCCAGCGCCCATGCAACGAGCTGCTCCATCGGCGCGTCGATCCACGCACCCGAAGCCATGATGTTGCCCGATTCGGCGCCGGAAACAAAGAACCACCCGGAGCTGGCCTTGTCCGGATAGAGGGCGAAGCCGAGGCGCCGCCCGTCTAGCAACCACTCAACAAGCGCGGATCCATCCTCCAACTCGGACAGCACGACCCGAGGAAGTTCGTTCCTCTTCCCCACAAGCCGCGCGGCAAGGTTGTTGAGGGTCGCGACGGCCTGTGCACGCACGGTTGCGTTTGATAGCTGCGCGGCTCGGCCGGTGGCGTCGACGAGCGCGCGGTGTAGCTGGTCCCCATCGGGAGCGCCGACTCGAACGGCGCTCTCCAACTGCGGCCCTGCGTAGGCGAGGCTAAGCTCGCCGGCTACTCGCGCCAACACCTCGACGGCCAGCCACGTGAGCGCGTTCTTCCCGATCTCGCCGACCGCATCCACTGGGTCATCGAGCAACACCGACCGTGAGTGGCCTGGCTGAGCTAGTCCGACCTTTCGGTACGGATCGCGGTAGAGTGGGGTCCCGCTGGACAGGACGAGCTTCGTCACCGACGGTGCCTGAGCCAGCGGAATCATACGAACAGTCTCCTTGTCGCATCGGTGATCATTGCTTCGAACGCGGCGCGCTCTCGCGTTCGAAGCTCTTCAAGCGCGGCCATCGCCGAGACGGCAGCCGTTGCCGTTTCGAAGACCCGGACTAGGTCAAAATCTAGCACGAATGCGCTTTCCTGCTCGGGGGCACCGGCGGGCGCCGGAGCGAGCGTCATGACCATGACGCTACCGTCTTCGAACGGCTGCTCGATGCGGGTGATGAAGTTCCGAAGGTGGCCTTCGATCCCTGCCGGCAAACGCGGAGCCGCAGTGAAATATTCATCCAGGTCGACTTTGGTGGACGGGACCACGATCCGGTTGATGTAGCGGATCCTCAGGCGGCGCACGCCAATAGGCTGGGTCACCTTCCAGTATGCCGTCAGCGCCTCCTGAACGCGCCCGCTGAAATCGTCCCAGCCCCCGTAGGGCGCCAGCTCGTGAACGGTCAAGACGTTCGGCGCAACGCCCACCATTCGCTTGCCGTCAAGATCGGGTAGCAGCGTTCTGGTGGTCGCCTGCGGAACGAATGGAATGGCGTTCCCGGGCGGGGATAGCGAGAGCGAGAAGAGGCCTTGCGTGAGAGCCTTGCTCGGGTACGAAGCGGAGAGTTCGCTCTGAAGCTTGCCAGCCTCGGTCCCGTCCCATGCGGGGCCAGGCTCGAAAAGGAGTTCCACGACCGCTTCGTCGATCGGGGGTCTGACGTACTGCTTCCCCTGCGTCACGACGCCCTCAACGAGCCGCGGTCGCGATTGAAGCTCCGCATTCGTGGTACCCAACTCTACCCATAGCCGAGGCTATGGAACAGAGGGTTCTCAGGACCCCTGGTCTCCTCCTTAGGACCGAGAAACGGGGAGGGCAAGGGCGACCTTTGGCGCGCGCAGCGGACCCGACCTCCGGTCGGCCAAGCACTCACTACCAAACCTCGAGGAGAGGCCAAAAAAACTACCCTCTCTGCGTCTCCGCGGCTCTGCGGCCAATCTCCCTACGGGCGAGGCTGGTCGAACGAGGGGAGCGGAGAGTCGATGTGGCCGCGGGCGGTCGGCGGGGCGCCGGTTCCGATGACGAGCATCCCCAGCAGGCAGATGGCCACGCCGAAGAGATCCCGCGGCGTCGGCGGCTGCTTCTCGACGACCCAGAGCCAGGCGATCCCTGCGCTGACGTAGACCCCGCCGTACGCGGCGTACGTGCGGCCCGCGGCGGTCGGGTGGAACGTGAGCAGCCACGCGAAGGTGGCGAGCGAGAGCGCGGCCGGGACGAGGAGCACGATGGACCTGCCCTGCCGGAGCCAGAGATACGTCAGGTAGCAGCCGAAGATCTCGGCCAGGGCCGTCACGACGAAGAGCCCCGTCGTCCTCAGCATCGTCATGCCGCAACATTACTGCGCCTTCGTGTAGGCGCGTACGTAGTCGACCTCCATCGTCTGCGGAAACTGGGTCGTGCCATCGGGATCGCCAGGCCAGTAGCCGCCGACGGCGACGTTGAGGATGACGAAGAACGGGTGGTCGTAGACCCACGTGTCCCCGGCGGGGACGTCCGCGGGGGTGCGGGTCTCGTACATGACGCCGTCGACGTAGAAGTCGATCGAGGCGGCGTCCCACTCCACCGCGAAGAGGTGGTAGTCGGCGGAGAGGAGCGCGCCGCCCGGGAGCGTGTACGAACCGGTGAGGTCCTGCGATCCCGAGTATCCGGGGCCGTGCAGGCTGCCGTAGTTGGTCGACGGCGTGGAGCCGATGTTCTCCATGACGTCGATCTCGCCGCACTGCGGCCAGCTGACCGTGCCGATGTCGTCGCCGAGAAACCACCACGCGGGCCAGAGGCCCTGGCCCGTGGGGAGCTTGATGCGCGCCTCGAAGCGGCCGTACTGCTGCTGGAACTTGCCCGAGGTGTTCATGCGCGCCGACGTGTACTCGCAGGTGCCGTACTCGCACTGGAGCTGGGAGGCGCCCTGCGTCGTGGCCGTGATGACGAGCGAGCCGCCCTGGATGACCGCGTTGGCCGTGCCGGGCGTGTAGTACTCGCGCTCGTGGTTATTTCCCCATCCGGCGTTGCCGGTCTCCTCTGTCCACTTCGTCGGGTCGACGGCCGAGCCGTCGGGGAGGTCGAACTCGTCGTTCCAGACGAGCGTCCAGCCGGGGAGCGGCGGGATCCCGGAGTCGTCGCTCGCATCGCTCGTCGCGGCCTCGGCGCTCGTCGCCGCCTCGGCGCTCGTCGCGTCGGCGCTCGCGTCTTTTCCCGTCGCGGTGCCGCCCTCGGTGACCGGCCGGACGACGGCGTCCGGGGAAGCGTCCGCGGCGCTCCCTTCGCCGTTCGAGCTGGAGCAACCCGCCTGCAAGGCGAGCCCCCCGAGAAGGAGCAGGCAGCACGGGCGACTCGGGCGCATGCGTCTCCTCCAGCATGGTCCAGGCCAGCTCCGAGCGGGGCATGTTTCGCGCGGTTTCAATCGGCCGGTGCGGCGCGCGGCACCGCACCTCCCCGTGACGGCCGCGGCACGCGACGCCGCACGGATCGCCCTACGGCTCCCAGTCGACGATGACGTCGTCGAAGTGCGCCAGCGTGGTCGCCGGATCGAACGAGTAGTACCCGAGCTCGACGAACATCGAGGCGCGCGTGAGCGTCGAGGTGTTCACGTTCCCGGCGTCGAGGACCGTGACGCCGCCTTGCTTGACCACGATGGTGGCGGACTCCGACACGTCCGTGTCGATCGACACGTGCAGCCAGCCGTCGGGCGGAGGACCGATCGGGCCGAGGTAGTCGACCTCGCCGCCGTCGTCGGCGAGCGCGCGCACGTACACGAGCAGATTGCCGTCCTCGTACTTGTAGAAGAGACCGTAGGTCGTCCCGTCGGCGACCGGCTCGTGGAGCGTGCAGATTTCGAAGGTTCCCTGCGCGGCCGGCAGCAGCATCTCGAACTCGACGTGCACGTGCGACGCGTCGAGCGGCAGGTCCTCCTGCAACCGTGCGCTCTCTGCCGAGCCGTTCGCGGTGCTCGCGGCGATCTGGCTGAGGAAGGAGCCCGGCGGCGAAAAGTACGTGTAGTCGACGAGCGCCGTCTGTCCCTGCGACACATCCGTGGCCGACCACCCGGAGCCCACGGCCTGCCCCTCGTCGAAGTCGGCGCACAGGTGGACCGGCGTCGGCAGAGACGCACAGAACCCCGCTTCGCCGGCTGCCGCATCGCCCGCATCGCCCGCATCGCCCGCGGCGCCGTCTCCGCTACCTGCGTCGCCCATCACCGGCGGCCCGACGTCACCGAGCGCGGCGTCGCGCGTCCCACCCTGCAAGCCGGAGAAGTCGGCCGTGAGCCCGCACGCGACCACGGATCCAGCGGACAAGAGCGCGATCGCGACGGCCACGATGACGTCCCGGCGCACAAGGAGCAGTTACCACGCATGCTATCTTGAGCCCAGGCATGTCCCCGTCCGGCGCGCCCTTTCGTCGCTCGTACGCGATGCACGGAGCCATCGCGGCGGGTGGGATGGCGACGGTGCACGTGGGACGCCTGCTCGGCCCGAACGGGTTCGCGCGACGGGTCGCCATCAAGCGGCTGCACCCGCAGCTCGCGGCGAACGAGGACATCGCGTCGATGTTCGCCGCCGAAGCTCGACTGTCGGCCCGCGTCGTCCACGCGAACGTGGTGCCGGTCCTCGACGTCGTCTCCGCCGATGGAGAGCTCCTCCTCGTCATGGAGTACGTCCACGGCGAGTCGCTCTCGCGCCTGCTGTCGCACGCGCGGAAGACCGGCACCCCCGTTCCCGTTCCGATCGTCGTCACGGTGCTCGCCGACGTGCTTCACGGGCTGCACGCCGCCCACGAGGCGACCGGCGAGGACGGCGCGCCGCTCGGGCTCGTGCACCGCGACGTCTCTCCCCAGAACATCCTCGTCGGGGCGGACGGGGTCACGCGGGTCGTCGACTTCGGGATCGCCAAGGCCGTCGGGCAGGGCACGATCACCCGCGACGGTCCGCTGCGGGGAAAGATCCCTTACATGGCGCCCGAACAGCTCTTGCGGCGCGCGATCGATCGACGCGTGGACGTCTACGCGGCCGGCGTCGTGCTCTGGGAGGCGCTCGCGGGGCGCCGTCTCTTCGAGGGGGACGACGAGCCGACGCTCTTCGGCAAGGTGCTCGAGGAGCCGGTCCCTCCGCCGAGCCGCTACAACGACGACGTCTCCCGGGAGCTCGACGGCATCACGGCGCGCGCGATGGACCGCGACCCGGATCTGCGCTTCACCGACGCGCGCACCATGGCGCTCGCGCTCGAAGAGTGGGTGACGCGCGCGCCGTCGTCGGCGGTGGCCGGCTGGGTGAAGACCGGAGCGGCCGCCTCGCTCGCGGAGCGGCAGGCGAAGATCGATGCGATGGAGCGCGCCGCGCGCGGCGAGACGGGAGAGCCCGTGGCGCCGGCGGTCCGGGCGCCCTTCGCCTCGGTGTTCCTGCAGGACGGGTCGCCGCCCGAAGGGGTTCCGCCCGCGGTCGCATCCACCCGGGCGCCGGCCGGCGCGACGCCTGCTTCGAAGAGGAACCTCGTCCTCGGAGGCGTCGTCGGAGTGCTCGTCGTGGCAGGCATCGGCACGGCCTTCGCGCTCGCGCCCCGGTCGACGACGGCTCCGGCGACGAACCTGCCGCCTGCGACCGCGAGCACGGCGGTAACGATCCCTCCAGCGTCGTCCGCCGACGTCGACCCTCCTCCGGCCAGCGTTGCGACGGCCCTGGCTCCGGCGAACGCCACTCCCGGCAAGGGCTTCTCGTCCGCCGCGAAGGCGGCCTCGGGGATGCGCTGGTGCAAGGTGTTCGATCCCGACAAGCAGATCTTCGTCATGCGCTCGATGCGGGTGAGCCGGTGCCCGTGACGCGCGCGGGCCTCGTGGTCCTGCTCGCGCTCGGCTCCTCGTTCGCGGCGTCGAGCGCCCGGGCCGACGTCGCGGCCAGCTCGTGCGAGCCCGCCTACGAAGGAGCTCAGCTCCTCCGCCAGCGAGGCAAGCTGCTCGCGGCGCGCGACCAGGCGAACCTCTGCGCGAGGGACGTCTGCCCCGAAGTGGCGCGAAGGGACTGCGCGCGATGGACCGAGGAGCTCTCGCGCGAGATCCCCACGGTGGTCGTCGTGGCGCGCGACGAGTCGGACCGCGACGTGTCCTTCTCGAGGGTCCTCGTGGACGGCGCGGCGCGAGCCGAGCCCGGCTCCGGTCGCGCGTTCGAGCTCGATCCCGGTGTGCACGTGTTCCGCGTCGAACGAGCCGGCCTCCCCTCCGTGGAGCAGTCCTTCACGGTCTACCAAGGGGAGCGGGATCGCTTGCTGCGCATCGCCGTTCCATCCGTCGTCCCGGCGTGGCGCGCGCCCCCCGCGCCGCTGCCTCCACGCGTTTCCCTCGTCGCGCCCGCCGGCCCCGAGCGCTCCTCCGCCCTTCCCGCCTACGTCGTCGGCGGCCTCTCGGTCGCCGTGCTGGCGACCTCCGCCTTCCTCGGGCTGACGGGCCGCCAGCAGCTCTCCGATCTGCGCGCGAGCTGCGCCCCCGCGTGCACCGACGACCAGGTGAACCCGGTGCGAACGCGCCTCGTCCTCTCCGACGTCGCGCTCGGAGTCGGCCTCGTGGGAGCCGCCGTCGCCGTCACGCTGTTCGCCTTTCGCGGCAGCTTCTGACCCACGGAGGCCGTGCTCCGCCGCGCCTCCGCGTCAAAAGAATCGGGCGTCCGCGCGATCAGGGGTCGTCGTCGTGGGTCGCTTGCCCGGCGACGCTTCCGTCGAGGGACGCCATCAACCGCTGGAAGGTGCGCCGGTGCACGCCGGCGATCTCCGCGGCGCGCGTCACGTTTCCCCCGGTGCGACGGAGGAGCGCTTCAGCGTAGCGCCGCTCGAACTGATCCATCCACGCGACGCGCGCCTCCTTGAGGGGCAAGTGGACGGGCACCATGGCGTCCGCGGCGCTCGCGGCGGCGAGGCTCGACGGAGCCTGGGTCGGCGGGTGTTCCGCCAGCGCTCCGAGCGTCACGCTGCGCTCGATGAAATTCCGCAGCTCGCGCACGTTGCCCGTCCACGAACGCGCCCCGATCGCGCGGACCAGCGCGTCGGGGAGCGGCCCCTCGCTTCCGCTGAAGCGCTCGTGGAACCGTCGGGCGATCGTCACCAGATCCTCGCGGTGGGCGCGCAGCGGCGGCAGCTCGACCTCGACGACGGCCAGCCGGTAATAGAGGTCCTCCCGGAACGCCCCTTCGTTCACGCTCTGCGCCAGCGAGCGATGCGTCGCGGCGAGGACGCGCACGTCGATGGGGCGGCCCGCGTTGGCGCCCAGCCGGCGGACCTCGCGCGCCTCGAGGACGCGCAGCAGCTTCGGCTGGAGCGACAGCGGCAGCTCCGCGATCTCGTCGAGGAACAGCGTCCCCCCGTGGGCCTCTTCGAAGAGCCCCCGCCGCTCGGCGTGCGCCCCGCTGAACGCGCCGCGGACGTGGCCGAAAAGCTCGCTCTCGATGAGCGTCTCGGCGATGGCGCCGCAGTCGACCGTGACGAACGGCCCGCGCGCGCGTCTCGACGCTTCGTGCACCGCGCGCGCGGCGAGCTCCTTGCCCGTGCCCGTCTCGCCGTGGATGAGCGCCGTCGTGTCGGTCGCCGCGAGCCGCTCCAGCACGGCGTACACGCGCTTCATGGCCACGCTGCTCCCGAGGAGCCCGCCGAAGTGATCCCGCGACGAGACGGGCACCCGCGTCGGCGCGTTGGCGGCCTCGATCCGGATCGCCGTCGTACCGACGCGGAACACGGAACCCGGCGCGAGCGACGCGTCGGCGATGCGCACGCCTTCGGCGAAGGTCCCGTTGGTGCTCCCGGCGTCGACGATCTGCACCGCGCGATCGAGCAGGCGAAGCTCGCAGTGGACGCGCGACACGGCGCGGTCCCGGAGGCGCAGGTGGTTACTGGCCGAGGTGCCCACGCGCGTGATGCCCGGGCCGACCGCCGCGCGCGCCCCGCGGTCGGCCCCCTCGACGACGACGAGATCGATGCCCGCCAGCGGGATGCTGTTCCCGCTCCCTCCGAGGACGTTCGTGACCAGATCGTCCGGATCGGTCGGCACCTCGACAGAGTAGCCTCTCCCGAGGCGCGCGCGCCCTACATGCTGGTCTGGATGACCTTGTAGAGCGAGTACTGCGGATCAGGGCTGTCCTGCGTGAGCTCCCAGAACATGATGCCGCCGAACCCCTTCGAGTAGTCGGCGAGCTTCTTCATGGACGCCATCCCGGTGTAGGTCACCGTCTGCCCGTCGACCTGCGCCTGATCCTTGCTCCAGGCCGTGCTGTCGGCGGCGAGGATGTCCACGTACGCGTATTCGTTCCCGGCCGAGTCGCTGCCGAAGAACCCGGCGCCGAGGTCGAGCAGGCCGACGGGCACGCCCTTCGTGCCCGAGTAGTACGCGAGCGCGCTCACGCTGTCGTCGTAGGTCGAGTAAATCATGACGTTGAGGAAGTCGAACGCGTGGAGCGTGGCGTCGGCCATGCTGTCCTGGAGGTACTGCGCCACGGCGGCCGTGACGAGCTTGCCCTCGGGCCGCAGCGTGGCGACGGTCTTGTCGACGAAGGTCGTGTAGTCGGCCCCCAGGTTGGAGGGGTCCTCGATGTCGACGTCGACGCCGTCGAAGCCGTGGGCCGCGACGAAGGCATCGAGATTGGCGACGAGCGCGTCGACGTTGCTCGGATCCTGATACTGGGCGATGACCGTCTGGTCGCCCCCGCCCCCGCCGAGGGACGCGAGCACCTTCGTGCCCGCCGCGTGCGCCGCGTCGACGATCGCCTTCACGTCGGCGTCGGACGCGCCCATGTCCCAGCCGTTCGCCGTCGTCGCGGTCGCGAACGCGAGGTTCAGGTGGGTCATCGTCGTGAAGTCGATCTTCGTCGCCCAGTCGCTGTAGCTCCCGTTGTAGTTCGGGAGATACGCGACGACGCGGATCGCGTCGGCAGGAGGCCCTCCTTCGGCGTCGGTCGCGCCGCCGCCCGGAGCGTCCCCCGGCGACCCGGCGTCCGTCGTTGCTCCCCCGGCGGCGTCCGGTCGAGCGGAGACTCCTGCTTCTTGCGAGGAGCTCGAAGCGCGCGCGTCGGGCGACCCTCCGTCCCCGTGAGCCGCGGCGCCGTCGGAGGCGCCGCCGGAGCCGCATCCCGCCGCGAAGATTCCTGCGAGGCACGCGATCATCGAAGTGCGCATCGTCATCGGCTCCTCAGTTCCCCGAGAACGCGGTCATCGTGCCATTGCCCACCGTCCCGCCGGTCCCGTTCACGATGTGCGTGATGGAGCCGGCGGCGAGCGAGACGGTCACCATGTGGCGCATCGACACGCCGGAGACCGAGGGCGTCTCGATCGCGTTCGCGGCCGTCACGTCGTTGTCGAAGACGCTGTAGACGCCCAGTCCCTCCGCGGTGTGCGTCGTGACCGCGTCCGCGACCTTGTACGACGGATACCCGTCGTGCCCCGGCGCCTCCTGCCACGACGCCTGGTCGGGCGGATCGTAGGGCATCTCCGACTGGTAGAAGTAGACGGCGCCGTCGTTGCCGTTCCACAGGGTCTGGTACTGCTGGAAGTGCTCGACGAAGAGGCCGTATGCGGTGACACGGTCGCCGTTCACGACGAGGCCGTTGTTGCTCTTGTTGACCGTCCACGAGGCGCCCGCGCCGTGATCCGCGCGCCACAGCCACGTGTTGTCGAGGAGGACGTCGGCGCTGTCGACCGTGACGCAGCTGCTCGCGGTGCCCACGTCGGCGCCGCCGATGCGGCAATGCACGTCGAAGACCGCCGTCGGATTGGCCGAGTGGTCCGCCGTGCTCTTCGCGGCGCCGAGCTGCAGCAACGTGGGCGAGCTCGTGGGACCCGCCTCGAGGAGCAGCCCGGCGAGCGTCACGCCGTCGACGTCGTCCACGGTCAAGATGGGCGTGCCGTCGTCGGGAATGAGCGTGGCAAAACCCAGCCCCATGACGATGGTCCCCGGCCGCGTGACCTGCAGGCTGCTCTCGAGGTGGTAGATGCCGGGCGTGAGCATCAGGTGCTTTCCGCCGGCGAGCGCCGCGTTCATCGTGGCCGCCGTGTCCGTCCCCGGCTTCGCCAGGTAAAACTCGTCGATCGACACGGGAACGCCCGGCGGAGCGCCGCTGCCCCAGCTCGTTCCCACGCTCGCCTTCTTCAGCGCCGGCACCATGACGAGGTAGTCGCCCGCGGCATCGAGGTAGAGGAACGGCTTCTCGCGCACGACCGGGGTGGCCGGCGCCGTCGTGTACGGCGGGCTGGGCCAGCTCCCCGCGGGCGGCGTGCCGTCGCCGACGAAGACCATGTTCCAGTTCGAGCCCGTCCACGTCTGGTCGTCGTTGCGCGTGAGAAACTGCTGCTGCGAGCCCGATGCGATCGTGCCGTCGATTCGCGAATCGGCGACGAACCCGCCGCTCGACCAGCCGCCGTCGTCGTCGAGGTGAATGTCCCCCTGCACGTGAACCCGCCGGAGGTGCGTGCCCTGGGAGACCGCCCACACGTCGACGTTCCCGTCGATGCCGTTGCCCGGCACGATCGCGAGGTTCTCGACCCCGCGCCAGAAGTTGCAGGTCGCGTTGTCGTTTCCGAGCCAGTCGGCCTTCGCGCGCACCGCGCCCGTGACGACCACGTCGTCGGGCGACTGCCCGAGCCCGAGCGCGTGCACGTAGAAGCCGACCTCGACGTCGAGGGCGTACTTGCCCGGCTTGAAGAAGTACGCGTAGCGACCGGTGCCGAACTGCGCGCTGTCCTGCTGCGTGTAGAGGGCGGCGAGCTGGCTCTGGAGCGTGGCCATCGGCGTCGACGGATCCAGGATGATGACGTTGGGGCCGAAGTCGGGCGCGACGCCGGAGGGGACGCCTCCGCAGGACGGGGTGACCGTCCAGCTGGGAGCGCAGGGAGCGGCGGCGGCATCGTCGGTCGGAGAGCCGCCGTCGGAGAAGGTGCTCCCGCCAAAGCCCGCGTCGCCGTTCGGTTGGCCACCCGAGTCGACGCGCGTGTCCGCGTCGGACCGGGCGCCGGCGTCCTCCGTCGGCGTCGCCGTTCCCGCCGGAGACGAGGAGCACCCCGCGAGCGCCAGGAGCATCGCGGGAACGGAGAGCCGGTGAGCGCGCATGCCCGAGGCAAGAGCACGGCGCATGCCGCGTCCCGGAACGGGCCTTTTTGCGGCGCTGCGAATGCCAATGCGGCGTCGCGCGCCGCACCGGGGATCAGGCGATGCGGTGCGCCGCGCCGCGCCGGACGACCCTCTCGAGCAGCCGCTCGAGCTCGGCCCCGGGGTCTTCACTGAGCCCCGTGTGCGCGGGCGACGTCTGGAGGATCGTGCTGCGCGGCGAGACGAGCCAGTGCCACCGCTCGCGCAGCGGCAGCGCGCCGATGGAGCCCCCCTCGGCGCCGCCCGCGCAGATGCGAGGGATGGCTTCCAGGTGACGCCGCACGAGCGCCAGATCGGCGTCCGGCGCGAGGGCGAGGAGCCGTGCCTCGTCGAGCTCCACGCGCGCGGCCAGATAATCGAGCGCCCCGCAGAAGACGACGACGCCCGCGTTGACGAACTCCTCGCGCTCGACGTGCGGGACGATGCGCACGACGGCGTAGCTATACGAGCAGGGCGCGGGCACGTTCGGCCTCCTCCAGAAATACCGGAATCGCCTCGCGCCGCGCGCGGAGCCAGTCGACGTACGCGCCCCGGTGAGCGTCGTCGCCGGGGAAGTCGCTGTCTGCCGCGAGCCACTCCCGCGGAATGGCCTCGACGGTCTTCGTGAAAACGTCGTCGGTGAGCGCCGCACAGAGCTGCGCCGCCGCCTCGCTCAGCGACGAGGCCCAGCGGAGGAGCACGTGCTGGCGGACCTCGACGAAGGGATCGCGGCTCCCCTCCAGAGGATCCCGAGGGCCCCAGCCGTGGTGGAAATAAAGGGATGCGCCGTGATCGATGAGCCACGTGCGGCCGTGCCACGAGAGCAGGTTGGGGTTTCGCGGCGTGCGGTCGACGTTGGCGACGAACGCGTCGAAGAGCACGATGCCGGACGCCGTGCCCGCGCCGGGCGGCCCGTCGGCCACGGGGTCGTACGTGATGCTCCCCGGCAGGTAGTCGAGGCCGACGTTGACGCCGACGCTCTTCTCGAGCGACTCGGCGAGCTCGGGATCCGGCTCGCTGTCGGCGATGCCCTGATCGAGCTCGACGAGGACGATCTCGGGCACCGCCAGCCGCGCCGCCCGCGCCAGCTCTCCCGAGACGAGCTCCGCGATGAGCGCCTTCGCGCCCTGCCCCGCGCCCCGGAGCTTCACGACGTACATGCCCAGATCGTCGCCCTCGACGAGCGCCGGCACCGAGCCTCCCTCGCGGAAGGGCAGCACGTAGCGCGTGGCGCGAACGCCGCGAATCACGGCGAAGCCGGCTCGCGGTCCGGAGGGACCGAATACGTCATCACGGCGTGCGCCACGGGCCCTTCGGCCTCTCCTTCGTTCTCGAGCGTCACTTCGCCCACGACGAGACGCCGCCCCTCCTTGAGAAGGTGCGCGCGGGCGATGAGGACCCCTGCGCGCGGCCGGCGAAGGAAGTGGATCGTGGCGTCGGTCGTCACCGCCAGAGGCATCGGGCCGACCGACGTCATCACCGCGGCGTACACGGCGAGGTCCGCCAGAGCGAAGAGCACCGGGCCCGCGACCGTGTCGCCCGGGCGAAGATCAGCCGCCCTGGTCCGCAAGCGAAGGACGACGTGGCCCCGCTCGAGCGTGGTCACCTCGAAGGGCATCGCCGCGCCGGACGGCATCCCGTCGCGCAGCACCTGCCTGAAGGCCTCCTCGGTGATCCGGCTCGTCGTCATCCTCCCTGCCTAGCATCATCCGGAGGCCCCGCCTCGGTACGAAGGCCATCGCCAGGCACGCGCACGCGGCGAACCACCAGGGAACGTCCCCGACGTGCTCGTAGAGGGTCGGCTCCCTCATCCAGTGCACCACGGCCACGCGCGTCGCGGCCTCGAGCAGAGGGGTCTCTCGCGACGGCCTCCCGCTGGGGTCCACGATGCCCGAAACGCCGCTGCCGCTGGCGACGACGAGATAGCGGCGGTGCTCCACCGCGCGGAGCGTGGCCATGGCGAAGTGGGTCGCGGCCGCCGACGAGTCGCCGAACCACGAGTCGTTCGAGAGGTTGACCAGCAGGTCCGGGCGGGTCTGCCGCGCGACGTCGTTCGTGTAGCTCGCGAGGAGATCCTCGTAGCAGATGAGCGTGGCGATCCGATGTTCGCCGAGAGGGAGGGCGGGCTGGTCGAGCGGCCCGGCCGTGAGGCGACCGGCGTTCCGCATCCAGCGGTACAGCGCCGGGAAGCGGTCGCCGAGCGGGATGTACTCGCCGAACACCAGGGGATGCACCTTGTCGTAGGTGCCGTGAACGCTGCCGGCCGCGTCGAAGAGGACGGCGGAGTTCGTGTGCTCGTGTCCGCGCCGGAGCATGACCCCGGAGAGGACGGGAGCCGTGAGCCGCGCTCCGGGGGTCCCTTCGGGGTCCTGGAGCACCTCGCGGCGCAGCGTCGTCTCGAGCTCTCCTTTGGGAATCACGCCGGCGAGGGCGGTCTCGGGCCACACCAGCAGATCGACCGGCCCTTCCGACTCGATGCGCTGCGAGGCGGCCACGTGCGCCTCGATCGCCGCGCGAAGCGTCGTCCCCGCGTGGGGCGTGTTCGCCTGGACGATGCCGATCCTCGCGGAGGGCGCGGCGCTCGCGCGCGCGTCGACGACGGAGATGCGCCATGCCCCGAAGAGCGCGCTGAAGAGGGGCGCGGCGAAGGCCACGGCCACCCACGCGCGGCGGGCTCGCCTCCGTTCCGTGAAAGAAGCCACGAGCTCGGCCGCGCCCACGTTGGCGAGGGTCAGCGGCACGCCGACGAGCACGGGGCCGCCGAGCTCGGCGAGCTGCACGAGCGCGACGACCTGGTGCACCTGGAGCGCGGCGACCACCGGGAAGAGCACCGGATAGAACGCCTCCTTCACGGCGACCGCGAGGACGAACGCGATCCCCGGCGGCCACCCCGCGCCCGCCGCGCGACGCGAGACCCACGCGCAGAGCGCGACGCCGCCGGCGTTGTAGAGGCACAGCCCGACCGTGATCCCCCAGCACGCGAAGAGGCTGAGGGGCGCGAAGGTGCGGACGACGTCGGGGAGCCAGACCGCCAGCGCGAGGTTCGCGACGAGCCCCTGAAGGCCGCCGAGGAGCGCCGCTTCACGCGGCGAGCTCGCTCGCATCGCGACGAGCAAGGGGACCCAGCACACCAGCGCGAGCGGCCAGAGACCGCAGGGGGGGCACGCCGCCCACCAGGCGATCCCCGAGAGGACGGCGAGCGCCGCGCGACCGAGACGTGGCGTCGACAAGACGGCTACTCGATGGTGCAGCCGACGCTGGTGCTCACGCCGCCGCGGTTTCCGCAGGCGTTGGTGCACTTCACCTCAGACGCCGGTCCGCCGGCGATGTTGGGGCAGGTCGTGACGATCCCGGGCTGGCACGAGCCGTCGTTGCACTCCGACGCGCTGCACAGCTCGACCGACTGCTGACCGACCGTGCACGCGTAGCACTCGTTGCCGGAGATCGTGCCCACCTCGCACCAGATGGAGCCTCCCACCTTGCACGCCGTCTGGCCGGCGTTGCCGCAGGCGGTGCAGACGGAGTTGACCACGTCGAGCGGCTGCATCGGGACGCCGCCGGCGTTCGTGCGGATGTCCCACGGAGCGCAGTACCCGCTCGCCCCGCCGCAGGCGGGCTGACCGACCTCCTGACCGCACTGCTGGCAGAGACCGTTGACCAGGCCGAGGTAGCCGCCTGCGATGCTTTGGCAGCCCGGATTGGGGCCGCTCGAGTCGCAGGGGGCCTCGCCTTTGGCGCCGCAGGCTTCGCACCCGAGAATGGTGGTCGTCTTGTTCGGGAGCGGCTGGCAGTCGGTCCAGGCGGTCTTGCACGCCGGATTGCACGAGTTGACGGCCGAGGAGCTCGACCCGGTCGCCTCTTCGGCGGGCGAGGCGGCGCACGCGACCGCGGTGGCGGCCAGGGTCAGAACAAGCCCGATCGTTCGCATGATCTTCATGAGCGCGGTGTAGCTCGTCGCGGCGCGGCGGCATGTCACCCCAATCGTCGACGCCGCGGACGCGCGAGAGAGAATCGTCCAGTGACGCCGTCCGTAGCGCGGCTCCCTCGTGTAATCTCCAGGCCCCGCGCATGCCGACGTCCCTCTCCAGCGCCGAGGTCGACCGCATCTCGGCCCCTCTCCGCGCCGCCAACGCGGCCTTCGCCATGCGGTATCCCGGCGAACGGCCCGATCGCCAGCCCGTGCACACCGTCTACGGCGGCGCGCATCTCTTTCACGCCGACGCCTCGCAGCGCCTGGGGCAGCTCGCCCTCCGGGCCCTCGAGGAGCACGCGCCCGACGCGGCGACCCTCGCCCGCGCGTTCGATCTACCGCCGGAGCTCGCCGAGAAGGTGCGCGCCCGCGTGCTCCACAAGCTCGAGACCGAGCCGGTGGAGGACCTGCGCATCGACTTCGAGGACGGCTACGGCGCCCGCCCCGACGCGGAGGAGGACGGGCACGCGGTCGGCTGCGCGCGCGAGGTGGCGCGCGGTCGCCAGGAGGGGGTCCTCCCGCCGTTCGTCGGCATCCGCATCAAGTCGATGACGGAAGACACGCGCGTCCGCGCCCTCCGCACGCTCGACCTCTTCCTCACGTCGATGCTCGAGGCGGCGCGCGGCGTCCTCCCGTCGGGCTTCGTCGTCACCCTCCCCAAGCTCCAGATCCCCGAGCACGCCGCCGCGCTCGCGGACGCGCTCGATGTCCTCGAGCCGAAGCTCGGCCTGCCTCCGGGCGCGGTGCGCTTCGAGATCATGATCGAGCAGACGCAGGCCGTCCTCGACGCCGGCGGTCGGGTCGCGGTGCCCGGCCTCGTCGCCGCGGCGCGCGGGCGATGCCTCGCCGCCCACCTGGGGACGTACGACTACACCGCGAGCTGCGGCGTGACCGCCGCGCATCAGCGCATGGGGCACCCGGCCTGCGACTTCGCCAAGCACTGCATGCAGGCGTCTCTCGCGGGGACCGGCGTCTGGCTCAGCGACGGCGCGACGAGCATCATGCCCGTCGGCGACCGCGCGACCGTGCACGCCGCCTGGCGCCTGCAAGCCGCCGACGTCCAGCGCTCCCTCGCCGGCGGCTTTTACCAGGGCTGGGATCTTCACCCGGCGCAGCTCGTCGCGCGCTTCACGGCCGTCTACGCCTTCTACCTGGAAGCCCTTCCCGCGGCGACCGCGCGCCTCTCGAACTTCGTCGGCAAGGCGGCGCAGGCGACCCTCGTCGGCGAGGTGTTCGACGACGCCGCGACGGGCCAGGCGCTCCTCAACTTCTTCCTGCGCGGCCTCGGCTGCGGCGCCATCGCCGAGGCCGAGGCGCTCGCCACGGGCCTCACGCTCGACGAGCTCCGTTCGCGCTCCTTCCTGAAGATCCTCGCGGGACGCCGCGCGGCCCGTGCCGGCCATGGGTGAGCGCCATGGTTGAGCAGGCCCTCCGCGAGCTTCTCGACGTCGTCCTGCGATGGATGCACGTCATCGCCGGGATCATGTGGGTCGGCAACTCGCTGCTCTTCAACTGGCTCGACCGCAACCTCGTCCCCGATCCCGGCGACCCGCGCGGCGGCGGGCGGCACCTCGGGCGCATCTGGCTCCTCCACTCCGGCGGCTTTTACGACGTGGAGAAGAAGTTTCTCGCGCCGAGCGAGATGCCGCGCGTCCTCCACTGGTTCAAGTGGCAGGCGTACACGACCTGGATGACGGGGCTCGCCCTGCTCGTCCTCCTCTACTGGACGGGCGGCGCGGCGCTGATGACCGATCCGAGCATCTCGTCCATCCAGTCCGGCGCCGCGGTGCACCTCGGGGTCGGCGTCGTCATCGGCGGGTATCTCCTTTACGACGGGCTGTGGCGGCTGCTCGGGCGCTTCGAGGGAGTCGCCATCGCGCTGTCGCTGGCGCTCGTCGCGGGCGCCATCTGGACGCTGACGCATCTCCTCAGCGGGCGGGCGGCGTTCATCCACATCGGGGCGATGCTGGGCACGTGCATGGCGGGGAACGTCGCGATGCACATCGTGCCGTCGCAGCGGCGGCTCGTCGCGGCCACGGTCGCCGGGCGCGCGCAGGATCCGGCCGAGTCGGCGCACGCGAAGCAGCGGAGCATCCACAACAATTACATGACGTTCCCGCTCATCTTCACGATGCTGAGCAATCACTTCTCCATCGTGTACGGGAGCCACGTCAGCGGGCTTTTGCTGGGCATCTTCTTCGTCGGCGGCGCGCTCGTGCGCCACTGGTTGAACATCCGGTTCACGTTCGAGCGGTGGCTGCCGGCGCTGGCGGGGACGGTGTGCGCGACCCTCGGCGCCGTCGCGTTCTTCGTCGCGCGCCCGAGCGGCGTCCAGGCCGCGGTGGTGCCGGGATCGCCGCCGGTGGCGTACGCCTCGGTGCACTTCGTCCTCCACGAGCGGTGCACGCCGTGCCACTCCGACCGTCCGACCCTCGTGTCGAATCCGCCCGCCCCGCCGGGAGTGCGGTTCGACACGCCCGAAGAGGTCACGGTGTGGCGGGAGCGCATCCGCGCGCGGGCGGTCGTGACGCGATCGATGCCCCTGAACAACCGGACGGGGATGACCGACGAAGAGAGGGACACGCTGGCGCAGTGGTTCTCGCAGGGGGCGCCGACGCGGTAGCGTACCGTCTCGTGCTGGCCCGTCCTCGAGCCGTGTCACTGCACGATGATCCAGATCGAGTCGCTCCAGTCGGTCGGGCCGTCCTTCGTCACGGCCCGGTACCGGAAGTGCACCTTCGACCCCGGGCTCAGGCCGCTCACCGTGGTGCTCGCCTGCCTCGTGGGGGGCAGGGTCCGCCACGTGATTGCCCCGTCGAGGCTGTCTTCCCATTCGTAGCCCGCGTCGTCTCCAGCCGACGGAACCTCGAGGTTCACCTCTCCGGAGACGTGTCCGTCCTTCGCCCGGAAGACGCGGGGGTACACGGTCCGCGGTCGCTTGACGGACATCCCCGCGCTCTCGATGATCGACGCCGCCTGCTCGCGACTGGCGTCCGCCGTGGCCTGGACGTAGCTGCGAAGCTCCTCGAGGAGGTTCACCAGGACGACTCTTTTGCGCGCCCGGACCGCGACGGTTCCCGTCGTCCTCGACAGCGTCTCTACCTGCGCTTGCGAGAGCTCGGCGATCGCCGACGAGACCGTCGCCAGGGGCGGGCGGGGAGCCGGGAAGAAGGCGTTCCCCGTCATTTTCGACACGATGCCGTCCGCGATCATCAGGAGGCCCGGCACGTTGGACCCGGGGAGCTTCAGGACCGCGAGGATCCGCCGCGGGCGCTTCACCGAGTAGGGCATCTTCGTTCGCGCGAGCGTACTTCGTTCGAGGAAAAGCGTCGCCGGGAGTCATCGAACCGGGGACGATGACTCGAAACGTGACGTCGAGAGTCATCGAACCGGGGACGATGAGTCGAAACGTGACGGCGCGAGTCATCGAACCGGGGACGATGACTCAACGCGAGACGGCACGAGTGATCGAACCGGGGACGATGACTCAAAAGGGGACGTCGGGACTCATCGAACCGGGGACGATGATTCAAAATGGGACGTCGGGACTCATCGAACCCGGGACGATGACTCAAAAGGGGACGTCGGGACTCATCGAACCGGGGACGATGACTCCTAAATGACCGCGCGCCACCGAGCGCGATGGTCGATCAGCCCCCACCCGATGCCGCGCCAGCGGCATCCGCACCGCGAGCGTGAGCGAGCGGTGAGCGACCAGCCGGGTCGCCGCGCGGAGTGCCGTGTGCAAGCGGCGCGGCTCACCGCTCGCTCACGCTCGCGGTGCTGACGGCGGCTCCGCCGCCCGTCCGAGAGATCCATCGAGAATCGCGCTCGCCAGCGCTCGCCCCTTCAGAGCTCGCGGCTGTAGGCGGGGTCCCGAACGCACACGACGCCGCGCTCCGGGTCCACGCCGAGGGCGGCCCAGTACCGGGCGGGCGAAGCGGCGACGCGCAGATGTTCGACGGAGGGGCCCGACACGGTACGGAGCCGTCGCCACTCGGGGTCGTCCAGCGCGGAAGCCCGCCAGATCTCGGAACCGTGGCTCGCGAGGACGAGCAGACCGCCCGCGTGCAACGAAGAGATCGCGAGGCCCTCGAGCATCGCGTTCGGGACCGGAAGGTGATGGTGCTCGACGGGCGCGCTCGGCTCGAGCGGTATCCGGGCGTACACCAGGCGCCCCGTCCTCTCGTCCCCCTCGGGACCGAGCAGCGCATGAATCTCGGCGGTGGTTTCGCGGGTATCGACCGGAAACATCTCGAGCGCCAGCAGCGGAAAGGGGCGCTCGTAGAGGAGGACGGGGGCCGCAGACAGCGCCTGGCCCGACAGAGTGTAGGCGCGCGTGAAGATGCGCGTCGACGCGCGGGAGGTCTGCACCCAGACGGTCTCGGCCCACACGACGTCGACCCGCCCGGCCTCGGGTGACCATCGAGCAAGAATTCGCCGCGGGAGGCGAATGCAGAGAGGCGCGATCTCGCCGGGGACGATGGCCGCCGCCGTTGCCACGAAGGGTTGAATGGACGCGACGCCGTCGTGCTCCCCCGCCACGAGGAACACGCCGTCGCCGGGGCGGAACCGAGAAGGCGGCGGTGTGGCGGACTCGCGCTGCAAGCCGTGCGCGACGAGAACGGGACGAGCCAGACCGACGGGGACGGGCGCCGGTCGGGCGGTGACGCTCGCTCCGCGCGCATGGCATGCACCGAAGGCGCTGCCTCGGAGCCAGCCCGTCCAGCGGCCGCTCAGGCGAGGCACGGCGTGCACCGCGACCGAGAGCCCGTGCACCGGACCTTCGCCCGGGAGCTCGACCAGGCGGCGAAATGCCTGGGTCTCGGCGCGCTCCGACCCCGTGTCGCGCAGAAACAGCCAGGTGTGGCCTTCCTCGTCACGGTGGTCGAACGCCTGCGCCTGGCTGCCGGTGTGGGGGCAGTAGCTCTCCACCAGCGTACTGATGACGGCTCGTCGCACGGATACCGGCACCTCGTCCGACGACAGGCTCCAGCCGTCCACCGGGCAGCTCGCCCGGAGGGCGTAGTCGCCGGGAGGCACGACCTCTTCATGGCACGCGGCGGGATCGTCCTCGATCACGAAGGACTCGCCGGGGGCGACGGTCTCGCGGATGCTCTCCGGCGGCGGGACCCGGGCGTCGCCGAGGTTGATCGCGAGCCCCTCGGCGGGCGAACGGACGACCGGCGCGGCTCCGTTCGGCGGCGTCAGCTCGTACACGGCCGGCGACGTGGCGCCGATCGTCAGCGTCGCAGCGTCGCTCGTTTCGTTGCGGATCGTCAGCACGACCGGCAGGCTCTCCCCCGCGATCACGGTGGGCCTGGCGACCGTCAGCGTCAGCCGGACGGCGTCAAGCATCGCTCACCGTACCGGCGGGGTTCGTGAGCGACTCGACCCGCCACCCTGCCGTCTTCAGGAGGCACTTGCCGCAGAAGTGCTGCTTCGATTGGTCGTCGTAGCTCATGATGCACCAGCGATCCCAGAACTTCTGGTTGGTGTAGGTCCCGATGGCCTGAGCGGCGTTTGCCTCCGAATCGTGCTGGCCCACCTTGCCGCCCGGGGCAATCTCGTCCTTGCCCGAGTTCGCCTGCGCGTGCTCGAGGTGACGATGGTGGCCGAGCTCGTGGGCCCAGACGTCGGCGTCGCGAGGCGTGAACAGCCACGTCCCGCCGAGCGCGCAGCCGACGGCGGCGAGCGGGAAGCCGTTGAGCACCCGGCGGGCGCCTTCGACGTACGTTCCGCCGCACCCCTCCGCGCACCCCAGGCTGTTCGCCGCGACGAGGGTGACGTTTTGCCCGTCGACGACGGTCACTCCTCCGGGGTCGTTCGCGACCTCGGTGAACACGCTCGGACAGCCGCCCGTCGTGCATTTGTACTCGACGAGGACGACCTTGGGCGAGGCCTTGAACTCGACGAGCGTGTGGCCTCTCATCGAGCCGGAGTTCGCCTCGATCTTCTTCAACACGAGGTGGAGGAGCTTCGCTCTGAACTTCCTCCACGTGTCGTTCATCAGGCCGGCGTAGAAATAATCGATCATCTTCTGGATCTTGCCGTCCGCCTCGGGGACTCCCCAGTGCGGCTGGTCCAGGTACGGCCAGATGTATCCAGCCGTGTATTTCGAGGCGAGCCCGCTGTACGGGCCGCTCACCTTGCCGTTGATGCAATCCTGGTATTCCGCGGCGGTGATGAGCTCGTCCGGGGCGACCGCTCCGACGAGCGGGTACTCCGTGGCCGCGTTCGGGTCCGTCCCGGCGTGAACGAAATGAACCCGCGCTGCGTGGTAGATCTCGCGGACCTCGGTCATGACGGCCTGCCAGCCTGCCTCGTCGGCGGGCGTCCACCGCACGTACCCGCGGAAAGCCGACTTGCGCCACAGTCGCAGCGCCGCCGTGTGCGACGCCGGAGGCCGGACGTAGCGCCCGAGGAGCGCCTCCCGGTTCGGATGGCTGTCCGCGGGCAGCTCCTTGAAGCTCACCTGAGCGCGATAGCGGTACCCGTCGCCGGCGATCCGGGAAGGATTGAGATAGATCCCCGCCTTGCCGAGAGAAGCCGCGAAGACCTGAGCCTCGTCCTGGCCGAGGTCGTCGTGCACGACGGAGCAGATCACCTTGTTGGTCGTGTCGTCGATGCCGAGCCAGGGTCGGTTGCTCGCCGTCTTGTCGATGCCGAAGGCTGCCTTGTAATAGGTGTCGAGCGGGTCCGGGCGAATCCCGCCGTAGTCCTGGCCGCCGGCCGTCGCGGGGCAGTTCGTGTAGAGGTTGCCGTCGACCACCTTGCCCATGCCGTCCTTCCCGAGCATGTGGGCGACGTAGGCGCGCGCGCGCGTCCCCTGGGACGCCGCGACGGCGGGATCGATGTTGCCGGCGGCGACGTCCGCCGCGGCCTGGCGAGAGAGCTTGTCGGCCTCCGCCTCGGTGTCCGCCGTCTGGGCCTTCGGCTCGATCGCCTCGGCGTCGGGCTTGGCTTTGTCGGCGTCGGTCTTGGCCTTGTCGACGTCGACCTTGGCCTTTTCCGTGTCCGTCTTCAGGGTCGTGACATCGGTCTTGGCCTGGTCACCGGCGCTCTTGGCTTCACCGGCTTGCACCGCTGCGGTGCCCGCGGCGGCCCGCGCCGCCTCCCATGTCCCGGCATCCGCGTACTCCTTCACCCGGTCGGCGGTCGCCTTCAGCGTATCGGCGCGGGACCTCACCAGGTTGGCGGCGGTCTCCGCGGTGACGGCGTCGTCCCGGCATTTGTTGCACGACGTCTCGGCCGCCTCGGTGTCCGCCTTCACGAGGCCCGCCGAGACTCTCGACTTTTCGGCGGCCTTCGACGTCTCCGAGAGCGCGGTCGTGACGGCGCCGGCGCTCGCGGCGATGTCGGCGGCGATGTCGGCGTCCTCGAGCTTCTTCTGGAAGTCGCCGACCTTGTCGGCGAGCTTCGTGGCCTCCGTCTTCGCGTGCCCGGCTTCGGTGGCCATCGCGGCGGCGTCGGTCTTCGCGGTGCTCACCTTGGCGGCGGCCGTGGTGGCGCTCTGCACCGCCGTGGCCGCCTTGGTGGCCGCGAGCGCACACGATTGCTTCGCCTTCTCCCCCTTCGACGCCGCGTCGGACGCGACGCTCGCCGCAGCGATCGCGGCCGCCTCCACGTCACTCTTCGCGGTGTCCGCGGCCGCCTGCGCCGCCGCGGCGTCGCTGGCCGCCTGCGTGACGAGCGGAACCGCGTCGCCCGCCGAGGTCACCAGCTTTCCGAGCTCCGTCTGCGCGGCCGTCGTCTTGGTCACGGGTGCCGTGGCGGCCGCCTTGACCTCGCCCGCCGCGGTGAGCGCCAGCGCTGTCTTCTCCTTCACCGTGACGGCGCGGCTGTAGGCGGCGATCACCCTCGCGTTGTCGGCTCCTGCGCCGGGAGTGTTCTCGACCTCGGGAGGCAGCTCCTCGAACGTCCAGTCCACGCGGACCGGGCCGATCGCACGCCGCATCGCGTCCGTGACGACGGGCGGCTCTCCGGTGGCGTCGAGCGCCTGGCCTTTCCCCAGCAGCGGCAGCTGCGCCTCCAGCGGGATCCACGGGCGCGCGACCGAGGTCTTCTCCTTGTCGACCTTCGTGTCGCCGATGGTCATTCCGCCGCGGTAGTCGCCGACCTTGATCTCCGGAATCTCGGCGCCGTCGTCGTAGTAATGGCGATCGTCGACCCAAACGATCAGCTCCTTGGACTTGTCGCCGACGAGCGGCTCGGCCTGAGCGCGGGTGTAGTCCGCCCGATCGGCCGGATTGCCGAACATCTGGCGAACGGGCCGGAAGATCTTGTCGACGTCGTCCTTTCGCTGCTTCTTCTTCGAGCGGTCCGCCTCCGCCGCGTTGTCGGCGGTCTTCGCCGCCAGCGCGACCGCCAGCGCGTCCGTCTTGGCCTGCGCGGCGTCGGCCTTGACCTTGTCGGCGTCGACCTTGCCCTGAGCCGCTTTGCCCTTGAACGCGCCGACGTCGAGCTTCGCCTTGTCGGCGGACCCCTTCGCGGTCGCCGCGTCGGTGGCCGCGGAAGCCGCCAGCCCCTGCGCTTGCGCGAGGGTGTTCCCTTGCACGCTCGACTTGAGCTGGTCCGCGGCGGCCTTGAGGGTCGCGGTGTCGGCCTTGGCCTTGTCCGCCGCGGTCACGGCCTTCGCCGCGTCGGTCTTGCTGGCCAGGGTCGACGTGTCGGCCGCCTCTCCGGAGGCCTTGCTCGTCTTGGCCGAGGTGTCGGCCGTTCCGGACTTGGTGTCGCAATCGACGACCGGGTCCTTCACGCCCGCCTCGGCCGTCGCGGCCTCCGTCTTGGCTTCGCCCGCCTTCGTCTTCACGGTCGCGATCTTCGCCGCCGTGTCGCTCGTGCTGGTCTTCGCGGCGCCGGCCTTGGTGGCCGCCGTGTCCGCGGCGTTCTTCGCGGCCGTGGCCTTGTCGGCGGCCTTGGTGGCGCTGTCGGCCGCCGTCGCGGCCTTGGTCGCCGCGACGCCGGTGGACGTCACGGCGGTCTGCGCCTTGGTCGCGGCGTCGGAAGCGCTCGCCTTCTGGGCCTCGGCCGCCGCGTCGGTGTCCGTCTTGGCCTGGTCGACGGCGTCCTTCGCCGCCGCCGTGTCGGTCGCCGCGGTGTCGGCCAGCGTCGCCGCTTCATCGGCCAGCGTCGAAGCCTGCGCCGCGTCGGTCTGCGCGGCGTCCGCCTCGGTCGAGGCCTTCTCGGCGTCGACCTTGGCGGCGTCGGCGGCGTCGAGCGTCGCCTTCGTCTTGGCCTTGATGTCCACGCTCTTCGTGTGCGCCTTGTCGGCGATGTCGGTCCGCTCGAGGACGTCCTTCGTCGGCCCGTTCTTCGCGCCGTCACACGTGAGGCGCGTGAAGGGCTTCTTCTCTTCCTTGGGGAACGACCGCTGGAACTCGGCGAGCGCGACCTGGTAGGGATCGGCCGCGCCCGTGGAGGCCGCGGTGATGACCGCCCCGGGGTGAAAGCCCGCCTCGGCGAGCTTCAACCGGTACCACTCGTCGGTCCCCGCGCCGGGCGGATCCTTGTCGGGCCGGAACGGCGACAGACCGAAGCGCAGCGACGGCGAGTCCTCGCGCGGCACCGTGTGCGTGCCGTTGTCCTTGTGCGCCCAGAGCCGCACCTCGGTGTGCATGGCGACGAGCGCGACGCCGTTCGCTTCGTCCCACCCCGAGTGGGCCTGGACCTGAGCGCGATACGGCATCCTCGACGGCGACAGATCGGCCTTGGTCTTCTCGTCGAGCCAGTACTTGGCCTGATCGTCGGCCGAGAGGTCGCAGGTGATCTCGGTGTCCTTCGTGAGATCGGAGTCCTTCAGCGGCTTTCGGAAGACGACCTTGTCCTCCTTGTCGAGGATGAGAAGCTGACCGTTCTTCACGGTGTCGGTCTTCTCGATCTTCCACGTGACCTTGAGCGACTTGTCGTAGACGACCTCGTCGTCCGTCGCGTCCACGGCGGCGAGCAGCGCCAGCGCCTCGGCGCGCGCCTCCGCGACTGCGCGGATGACCTTCGCCGCGTCGGTGCGCGACGTGTCGGCGTCGGTCTGCAGCGTCGTGGCCAGCGGCTTCGTCGCGTCGGCCTTGGTCTTGGCGGTCCCCGCGTTCGTCGCGGCCGTCGCGGCCTGGGCCTGGATGTTCACGAAGTTCGGCGGGGTGAAAATCGTCAGAAAGGCGTCGACGACGGCCTTCGCGTCGGTGCGCGCCTCGCCCGCCTTGGTCGTCGGGCTCGCGGCGTCGCTGTCACACTGCGTCGCGGAGGTGCTCGCCGTGTCCGCGGCCGACTTCGCCGCGTCCGCCTTCGTCTTGGCGGTATCCGCCTTGGTCGCAGCCGTCTCCGCCAGCTCCTTCAGCGTCTTCGGAGCGGTGGCCGCGGTCTTGGCCTCGCCCACCTTGGTCTTGGCCGTCTCTGCCTTGGTCGCCGCGTCGGCCTTGCTCGCCTTGCTGATCGCCGCCTTCGCTTTGGCCTGCGCTGCGGCCGCCTTGGCGACCTCCAGGGCGGCCGCGGCCGCGGCGGTGCTCGCCTTCGCGGTGTTGGCCTTCGTCTTCGCGTCGGTGACGGCAGCCTTGAGGTCGTTCCACTTCGCGGCCTTGTCGACCGCGTTGGTGTCGTAGGCGACCTTCGTCAGGCCGGCGTCGGTCTTGACCTTGTCGACGGCCGTCTTCGCCGTATCGGCGTCGGTGGCGGCCTTGTTCGCGGCCTTCACCGCGGCGTGGGCCCGCAGCGCGGCGCGCTCCGTGGCCGCCACGAGCGCCGCCACGTCCGCCTCGGCGATCCTCGTCGCCACGTCGAGGTCCCGCGCCGCCTTGAGCGCCGCTTCCGTCTTGGCCTTCAGCCCCTCGGCGGCCCCGTCGACGCCGTCGGTGTCGGTCGCGCTCTTGAGGACCTTCTTGAAGCGCGGCCAGAACGACTTGAGCGTGATGCGCGCGTCCTTGTCCGCGTCCGCCTTGTAGTAGCGGATGACCACCGTGTACGGCGAGCACGCGACGTCGACGTAGCGCTTCTTCTCGTCCGAACGGGGCTTGAGCATCCCGTCCTTCGCCTCGCTCTCGCCCTTCCAGTCGGTGATGGTGTCCGCCTTGCGGATCGTCGCCGGGGTGAAGGCGCGCTTCTGCCGGATGGGCACGTCGAGGGCGGCGAAGGCGTACTTGAAGAAGCCGTCGTCCGCGGTCGGCGTCGCCTTGCAGTAGTTGCTCGCGTAGACGTCGAAATCGAGCTTGTCGGCGCGCTCGACGACGCCCTCGATGCGGTACCCGACGTCGCAGCTCTCGGTCTCCGGGATGAACCAGGGGTCCACCTTCGTCAGCACGGCGGCGGGCGGCGGCAGGCGCCGGCGGAGCTTCACCGTGTGGGTCTTCTCGACGGCGAGCATCGTCGGCGGGGTCCACGTCTTCGGGATGTAGATCGCCTTGGTCGTCCCCAGATCCGGGTCGAGCAGCGACTTTTCGGGGTTCGCGTCGTCGACCTTGCTGCAGCCGACGAGCTCGACGAGCGCCCGGTTCACCTCGTTCGGATCGACGGTGCCCCAGTTGTAGAGCGCGATGCGCTGCCACGTCGTCCCCGGCTCGCACTTGTCCGAGGCGCAGATGGACGCGAGCGTGTCGCCCTTCGCGGGGGTGATCTTGTTCCCGTCCGACTGCTCGACCGCGATCTTGTACATGCGGGTCACGCGCCTGCCAGGCAACCGGGCGAGCCGGCGACTGGGCCGCAGAGCTTACCTAAGAACGCGCGATTGCCGCATGCGAAACGCGCTGATAAGTTTGCGGCGGTGTGGCTGATCCGGGCCGAGCAGCTTCGCGCGTTCGAAGACGTCGCCCTTGCCCGATTCGAGCGGGACGCCGTCGCGCACTTGCACCGGGCGCTCCCCGAGCGCTGCACGACGCTGGGGCCGTCCGCCGTCGCCAGGTCCGTCCGCCGGGCGATCATCAAGGCCCGGGGGTACGGCATCACGTCGGAGCTCGACGTGCTCAAGTTCCTCAACTTGATGTACCTGCTCGACTTCGACTTCGACACCGATCCGCGCTTCGCCTGGGCGGCCGACCGGCTGAACGCCGAGGACGTCGAGCCCTCGGTGAGGCTCCAGCTCATCCTCGATCGAGCCACGCGGGAGCTCGCTCCGTGAACCACGGTTCTTCGCCGGTCACCCAGCAGCAGGCCGCGCAGCTCGACTCGAGCGCGAACGGCACCGCGGCTCCGAACGACGTGGGCAGCGCCATCCTTCCCTGCAAGGCCTGGACGCTCGAGGTCGTCGTGAAGTCGACGGTGCCGTTCTACCCCGAGGGGACCGTCACGGTCGGCGCGAGCATCACCGCGGGTGGGGACGGCTACACCTCGAAGGGCACGCAGATGGACGGTCCCGAGTCACCGCCCACCCCCTTCAAGGGAGGCGGGACCCTCACGTATTCGCTGTCCGCGTCCGCGAGCAAGTGGGACTCCGCGGGAGCCACCAGCGTCTCGGTCAGCCCCCGCGTCGAGCCCTTCAAGGCGACGGTGCTCATCAAGCCGCGGAAGCCGTGGGCGATCGTCAAGATGGTCGACTCGCGCGACGACGCGCTCATCCCGAAGCTCGCCGTCGGGTTGAAACTCGGCGAGTACACGAAGGCGGGGACGACGGCGCAAGACAAGCCGGCGGTCTTCCAGGACCTCGAGACCGCCACGAAGGACGGCATGGCCCTCGGGATCTCGAACGCACGCAACTTCGACGTCTCGTCGGTCGAGCATCCGGACGTCGTCTGGGAGTTCGTCTCCATCTCCTCGGCCTGACGAGGGCCGCCCCGGGCTCACCGGGCGGAGCCCGCCCACCCCAGGCACGCGAACCGCGTGGCGACGCTCGTCTCGCCGTTGTCGTCGAGGAACGCGTAGTAGGCCCCGTCGCGGTCGACCGCGATGGCCTCGTTGCTGAGGGTTCCTTGCACGTCGAGGGGCGACGTGCGGCCCGTCGCCTGGTCGACGAGGTACGTCTGCGAGCCGCCGAACACGTTGGTCGTCACGAGGAGCACGTCCTCCGCGGGTCCTCCCGGTGCGCCGAACGCGCAATCGCTCAGCACGCCCTCGCGGTTCGTCAGGCGCGGCAGCGCGAGCACCATCGGGGGACGCTGCGGGTCGATGGAGAGGCGGCCCGCGTCGTCGCGGAGCACGCAGTAGAGGGCCGTCTCGGTCTTGCTGGCGGCGTAGCCCGCGCACCGCGCCCTGGCCGAGGGGCTCCGGAGGCAGAGGCCCTCCCAGTTCTTGCCGCAGTTGACGCCGTGCAGATCCGCGCAGGAGAGCGGAGGCGCGCCGATGCGGTACGTCTCGCCGTCGGCGCGGAGGCCCCCCTTGCCGTCGGGGACGAAGGCGCGCACGGCGCCCGAGGAGGTCAGCGTGTCGAGGCGGGCGCTCGAAGGGTCCTTCTGCCAGGCCATGCCTTCGAGATCGTCGGACGCCTTGTCGTCGAGCGGCAAGACGAGGGACCGGGTGCCGCCCGCACGGCTCCACGCCATGGCGGCGCCGTTTCGACCGGAGTCGCCGATGGAGAGGATCTCGCGGACGCCGGGGCGAAGCTCCACTTCGGCCGCGGCGGACGCTTCGGGCAGGTTCCAGGGGGAAGGGAACGTGTCGTCCGGCGTGCACTTCACGGCAGATGCGGTCGAGGTCGGGGTCGAGGTCGAGGTCGGGGTCGGGGTCGAGGTCGAGGTCGGGATCGGGGTCGAGGTCGAGGTCGCCGTCTCGGTCGGGGTCGAGGTCGGGTTCGGGAGCTGAACCTCCCTCTCGCACCGGCACAAAAAGAGCGACAGCCCCGCAAGGGCAACCATCGAGCGCACGAGGACGTCAGCTCCCGCGGTAGGTCGAGTACCCGAACGGGCTCACCAGCAGGGGGACGTGAAAGTGCGCCGTCGCGTCGTGCACCACGAACTCTATGGTGACCTCGCGCCAGAAAGCGTTCACGCCCTGGCCGCGGAAGTACGCGCCCACGTCGAACATCAGCCGGTACACCCCGGCGCGCAGGCTCCCGGCGGGCAGGAGCGTGCGAAGCCTTCCGTCGGCGTCGGTGACGCCCTCGGCGGCGCCCGACCACCGGCCCGGTTCGCTCTCGTGCTCGAGCGCGATGCGCACTCCCGCGGCGGGAGCGCCGCGCGCCGTGTCGAGGACATGGGTCGTGATCGGGCTCGTCATCGCCGCACCAGCTTCTCCAGCCGCAGATCCGTGATGAGGCGCTGCTCCTCCGCGGCCCGCACGAGCTCTCGCGCCCTGTCCCCTTCGAGGCGCGCGCGTGCCAGCGCCAGCATCTCGTCCGCGCTCTTGCCGGTGGCGCACACGAGGTACACGAACCCGTGCTTCGTCTCGTAGGCGCGGTTCACCTCGGCCAGCGCGTCGAGCGTGGCCCGGTCGGCGCTGCCGACGCCCGCTTGCTCCTCGGCCGACCAGCCGCGGGCGTCGCTCTTCTTCTCGCCGATGCGCGGATGCGCGGCGAACGCCTCGAGCCAGTCCTTCTCCGTGAGACCCTCCGCCGCACGCGCGGCTTCGGTCCGTGCCGACGCGAGATCCCGCAGCGGGCGGGCGGCCACCATCCGCTCGGCCCACGCGGTCGATCCGCAGCAAGCCTTCAGCTCCCCCCGCGCCTCCTCCGGCGAGAGCGCGTTCAACCGCGCGATGCCCCAGGCTTCGCGCCCGGCGCGGCTCGGGGTGCCGAAGAGGCGGAGGCGGCTCACGCCCCCGTCGGGCCAGATGCTCATGCGCACGTAGCGGGCCGGCGCATGCGCCGACAGCTCCAGGTCGTAGACGTGCCGCGTGTGGGGAAGGAGCTTCGTCCGCCCGAGCACCTCGTGCCACGGCCCCTCGGGCGAGGCGCCGACCGCGAGCGCCGCGCTCTCCGGCGCGTTCCCGCGGAAGCGGCCCGTGTCGAGCTCCACGCGTCGCAGCGTCCCCTCCGCGGCCAGCTCGACGAGGACCCACTCGGGGCCTTCCCGGCGCGTGCGCCGCGTCTCCCACCCATCGCCCATGTCGTGCGCGCGCTCCGGCATGACGAGCGCGTGCCGCGGACCGAAGAACATGTCGCTCGCCGAGACCACGAAGCCACCGTTCTCCACGGCCGCCAGGTCCACGTCTTGCTCGGCGCCGGGGCGCCCCAGCCATCGCGGTTCGGGGACCACCCGACCGTGGACGCGAAGGCGCGCGACGCCTCCGTCCGGGTAAATGCGGAGGCGAAGGTGCGTCGTACGCCAGGCTCGCTCGATCGGGAACGCGTTGCTCGTGTCGCCCTCGAGCTTGGTGCGCGGCAGAAGCTCGTGCCACGCCGCGGCCTCGAGCGCCTCGAGAGTCGCGTGGGCAGGCGCGCTCGTCCCCTCGAGGCTGCACGACTCCGGGAAGTTGCCCTTGAAGAACGCCGTGTCGACCACGACGCCGCGCACGACCCCCGGGACGCCGAGGCGCACGATGCACCAGTCGTGTCCCGGTGTCCGCCGGCGGCGCGTCTCCCAGCCGTCCATCCACTTGCCGCGGTCGGTGAACTTGCCGGGGACGAAGATGGCCGGCTCGGCGCGGAGCAGGTTGTCCTTCTCGGCGAAGAACTCGTCGTTGGCCCAGAGCACGGCGCCTCCGAGGCGTTCCGCGGCGAGGTCGACGAGCTCCTTGAAATCTGCGGTCATGCGCGTCCCCGGCGCAGCAGGCGGCCGCTCGGCGAGCCCACGTGCGCGCCGGCAGCGTACACCTTCTTTCCGCGCAGATACGTGGCCTGGACGACGCCCGAGAGCGTCCGGCGCGCGTAGGGCGTGATCTTGTGGCGCTGGTTCAGCGTCTCCGCGTCGACGACGCGCTCGCCCTCGGGGTCCCACACGACGAAGTCCGCGTCGCGCCCCGGGGCGAGGCTCCCCTTGCGGCCGTCGAGGCCGACGAGACGCGCCGTGGCGCCGCACATCCACTCGACGAGCGACGGCAGGTCGAAGCCGCGGGCGCTCGCCTCCGTCCACGTGGCCTCGAGGCCCAGCTCGAGAGACGCGATGCCTCCCCAGGCGCGCGTGAAGTCTCCGGAGTCGACGCACTTGAGGGCACCCGGCGCCGGCGAGTGATCGGTCACCACCTGCGTCACGATGCCCTCGGCGAGACCTTGCCAGAGTCGCTCCCGGTTGTGCCGCTCGCGAATGGGAGGGGCGCACTTGAACTCGGTGGCGCCGTCCGGCACGTCCTCCGAGGCGAAGACCAGGTAGTGCGGACACGTCTCGGCGCTCACGCGGACGCGGGCGTCGCGCGCCGCGCGGAGGGCGACGAGCGCGTCGGCGGACGACAGATGCACGATGTGCGTCGCCGCCCCGGTGGCCTGCGAGAGACGGATCATCAGCGCGACGGCCTCGTTCTCCGATTCGCGCGGTCGCGACTCGAGCCAGTGCACGTACCGCGTGAGCTCCGTGTCCGTGAGGTTGCCTTGCCGCCGGAGGGCCGCGTCGATGGGCCCGGCCAGCTCCGCGTGGACGAGCAGCGGCACCCCGGCGTCCGCGAGCACGGGCATCGCGTGGCGAAGAAGGGCCTCGTCGACGCTCGGGAAGTCGTCGATCCCCGAGTGCACGAGGAAGCACTTGAACGCGACGCATCCGGCGTCGGCCAGCGCGCGCAGCTCCTTCGCGTTGTCCGGCACGACCCCACCCGTCAGCGCGACGTCGACGAAGAGCTGCCCCTGCATCGCAGCCGCCTTGGCCTCGAACGCCGCGAGCGTCGTCGTCGGCGGCGACGCGTTGAGGGGCATGTCCACGATGGTCGTCACGCCCCCCGCGGCGGCGGCGCGGGTCGCCGTGGCGAAGCCTTCCCACTCCGTCCGGCCAGGCTCGTTGACGTGGACGTGCGTGTCGACGAGCCCCGGGAGGACGACGAAGTCCCCCGCGTCCTCGAGCGGCGCTCCGGGCGGCACGGCGGCGTATTCGTCGATGCGCTCGATCACCCCCCCGCGCACGTGGAGGCTCGCCGGGCGCACTCCGCCCGGGAGGACGACGCGCCGCGCTCGCACCACCAGATCCACGTCGCCAACGGTACCCCACCTTCGATACGCTCGCCGGGTACCGATGTTTCAACGCCTGACGACCGTCCGCGCCAAGCTCACGGCGCTCGTGGCCATGTCGGCGGTCGTGATGCTCGCGGCTCTGCCGGTCCTCTCGTGGCTGCTCCACCGGCAGCTCGTCGACGAGGTGGACGATCGCGTCACCGAGGCCGAGCGCGCCTTCCAGACGGAGCTCGACGACGACATCGCCGATCTGACGCTGGCGTCGCGCATCCTCTCGGCGGCGGACGGCCGGGCCGCCCATGCCATCCAGCAGCACGACGCCGCGAAGGCGCATCAGGTCGCGCAGGTGTTCATCGACGTGTACCCGAACATCGACGTGCTCATCGTCGACGGGACGGGGCAGGTCCTCGCCCAGGTCGGGTGCGAGCATCCCCCGGACACCGTCGCGGGCATCCAGGAGCTCGCCGACCTGCCGCGAGGCAAGGCGTTTCGCGGCGTCGTCGAGCACGGGTGCGAGTCCTCGGCGTCGAACGCCCCTCCCGCGTTCGTCATCGGCCAGCCGATCCCGGGCGTCGGCGGCGTCGTCGTGTGCGAGCCGGTCGACGCGGACTACCTGAAGAACTCGAGCGCGAAGCTCGGCCTCGAGCTGGCGCTGGCGATCATCGATCCGAGCAACGGCCACATGCTGGTCGGCCAGACGCAGGACTTCCCGGGAGGGGCCATCGGTGCGGCGCGCCGGACCGATACGACCATCATCGACGTGGGGGACCGCTCGTGGGCGATCCAGCGCTTCGAGCCGGCGCAGCTCGAGGGAAAGATCGGCCGCATCGGGATGCTCGCGGCGCTCGACGTGACGGACATCCACCGCATCGTGCGCCGAAACCTCTTCTACGCGCTGGGCGTCCTCGGCGTCGCGGCGTTCATCTCGATGTGGTTCGGCTGGCGCCTCGCGCTCGTCATGTCCGGGGCGCTGCGGAAGGTGAACACGGCGCTCAAGCGCGTCGAGCAGCTCGACTACGTGCACGTCGAGGGGGTGCACACGGGCGACGAGCTGGAGGACCTGGCGAACGGCTTCAACAAGATGGTCGACGGGCTGAAGGAGCGCGACAAGCTGCGTACGACCTTCGGCAAGTACATGACGGCGGCGGTGATCGAGCACCTGCTCGCGGGCAAGGTGGCGCTCGGCGGCGAGTCGCTGAAGGTCACCATCCTCTTCACGGACATCCGGAGCTTCACGACCATCAGCGAGAAGATGGACCCGCAGGAGCTCGTCGGCCTCCTCAACGAGTATTTCACGGAGATGGTCAGCATCGTGATGAGCGAGGGGGGCGTCGTCGACAAGTACATCGGCGACGCCATCATGGCCGTCTTCGGCGCGCCCGTGCCCAAGCCGGAGGACGCCGTGAACGCCTTGCGCGCGGCGGTGAAGATGCGCGGGGCCCTGCACGGCCTCAACAAGCGCCTCGCCGAGCGCGGGCTGCCGCACTTGCGCACCGGCATCGGGATCCACACGGGCGAGGTCGTCGCCGGCAACATCGGCAGCGAGAAGCGCATGGAGTACACCGTCATCGGCGACGCGGTGAACCTCGCGTCGCGCCTCGAGTCGAACACGAAGGAGCTCGGGGTCAACGTGCTGATCAGCGAGGACACCTACGAGCTCACGAAGCACGTCGTCGAGGCGCGTCCCGTGCGGGAGATCACCGTGAAGGGCCGCAAGGCGCCCGTGATGACCTACGAGGTGCTGGGCATCAAGGGCGAGCCGATGCTCGAGCACAGCGAGAGCGCCAAGATGGCCCGCTCGCAGGCGCCCGCGGCGAGCTGACGCTTCCCGCTACCGCGGCCCTTACCTCGACGCTTGCTTGCGCGCTTCGAGCTCCTCGAGCGTCTTCGGCCAGTCGCCGCGCATGAGGCGAGACAGGGAGCGATCGGCGAGGAGCTTGCCGCCGGTCTGGCACGTCGCGCAGTAGTTCGACTCGTTCGCGGCGTAGGCGATGCGCTGCACGGGCGAGCCGCACGCGGGGCAGGGCTTTCGGTAGCGGCCGTGCACGGCCATCTCTTCGCGAAACGCCGTCACCTTCTCGGGGAACTCGTCGCCCGTCTCCTTGGACAAGCGGGCGGTCCACTCGAGCAAGGTCGCCTTCGTCGCCTCGAGCAGGCCGGCGATCTCGTCGTCGGTCATCTTGCTGGTCAGGCGGACCGGCGACATGTGCGCTCGCCAGAGGATCTCGTCCGAATAGGCGTTGCCGATGCCGCTGAAGAGATGAGGGTCGGTGAGCGAGCGCTTCACGGTGTGGTTCTCGCGGCGGAGCGCCTCGGCGAACTCGGCGACGCTCGCCGTGAGGGGTTCGAGGCCGCCGGGGTCGAGCGCGTCGACGGCCGCTCTGCCTTTCACGAGATGCAGCGACGCGCGCTTCTTGGGTGACGCCTCGGTGAGGAGCAGCGTCCCGGTGGGAAAGTCGAACGCGGCGAGGCCGAGCTTGCCGGGGATCTTGGCGCCCCGCTCTTTCCAGCGAAACCTGCCGGCGATCATCAGGTGGACGACGAGGAAGAGATCGTCGTCGAGCGCGAAGACGATGCGCTTGCCCATGCGGCGCACCGAGCGCACGCGCTTGCCCTCCGCCGCGCGGAGCGGAGGGTCGAAGGACCTCACGAGGAACGGGCTGGCGACGCGCGCGTGCTCGAGCGGCTGGCCGACGACGCGACGGCGCAGATGCTCGACGTAGACCTCGACGTCCGGCAGCTCGGGCACCGGCCGAGCGTAGCAAACGTCAGTGGCATTCCTGGGTCGTGTTGACCTCGTTGCCCGGCTGACAGGCGAGCGCGCCATTTCCCACGCACGTCGCGTAGAGCCCCGTGTTGCCACAGCCAGGGTCCGGCCCGACGAAGGCCGACCCGCCCGTGCATCCGAGGAGGCCCGTCCCGCCGCATTTGATGTTGGACGCGAACTCGGGATCGATGGTCCCGTTGCAGTTGTAGTCGAGCGAGCCGCACTGATCGGCTGTCGTGAACCAGCTCATCTGCCCGGGGTGCGCCAGCTTGTCCGTGTCGCAGCAGTCGTTGCCGGTGCCGCACGCGGCGACGCCCTCGACCTTGTAGCCGTCCCCGTCGGAGTCGCAGACGAGCGCGTCGACGCCGGCGTCGTGGGCGTCCGCGGGCGCGTCGACGGGCGCATCGGCGCCGGATTCCCCGGGCGACTCCTCGACGGCATCGCCAGGAGCGTCCGCGCTGGAGTCGCCGGAGTCGCTGCTACTCGAGTCGCTGCCGTCGCCCGCGGCGTCCGTCCCGGTGCTCGCTTCGCCGTCACCCGACGCGGAGTCGCTGGCGTCTCCGCCGGAGGAGCTTGCGCCGTCGCCCGTCGTGCCGTCGGCTGAGTCGTCGTCGCCCGAAGCCTCCGCGCTGACGGAGGTGTCCCCCGACGGGCTCGCGTCGTTGCCTCCGCCGTCGCTTCCGTTTTCGTAATTGACTCCCGGGAAGCCGCAGGCGGCGAAGAGGCCGAGCACAGCCAGCGTGACGAGCTTGCGCCGCATCAGAACCTCCACGCCGCCGACGCTCCGCCGAGCGTCGGCGTCACGACGAGGCGCGCCTGCTGCGGGTGGCCGCTCGTCGCCAGCAGCGCGATGCCGCTCCCGGCGCCCACGAGCCCCACGATCCCGAGCACGTCGAAAGCGGCGCTCGCGGCCTGACCGCGGCTGAGGATGGGATCGATCGACGCCTTCCGCGACGGGTCGCAGTCGCTCAGCCCCGGGCACTGGCTCTGCAGCGAGCCGAGCGCCGACTGCCGCACTCCGAGGCTGATCGCCGCGCCGACGAGACCCGCCGCGCCGACGCCGATGGCCGCCCAGGCGATGGTCCGCTTCGTCCTCCGCGCGTGCTCCGCGTCGTCGTCCGGCGTCAGCGGGGGCGTCACCGGCAACGGCGTTCCCGCAGCCTCGGGCGCCTCCGGCGTCACCACGACGCGCAGCGCGACCCTCTTCGCGTCCCCCGCCGCGAGGTCGACGTCGCTCTCGGCCTGCCCCTGGACGCGCTCGCCCGTCGCGCGCACGGTGTGCCGCCCCGGATCGCGCTCGAGCGGCGTGCCGACGAGGGTGCTCGCGAGCTTCTCCGAGTCCAGCGTCACGTCGACGCCGTGCGCGGACTCCGGCTCGCCACCCGGCCCCACGACGCTCAGATCGATGGTGAGCGTCGCCAGCTTCGGTGCCAGCCTCGCGGCCGCGTCGGTCGCGTCCTTGTCCCAGCCCTCGTACTTCTTGTCGCGATAGGTGAGGAGCGCGCGGGAGAGATCGAGCCAGGCGCGCCGCGACGAGGCGAAGTGCCCCAGCGACTCCTCGCACTCCGCGACGTTGCGCAGGCTTCCCAGCCCCTCGGGATAGAGGTCGTACGCCTTGCGGAAGACGCCGACCGCGCCCGCGCAGTCCCCGGCCGCGCGGAGCTCGCGGCCTCGCGTGAAGAGATCCTTCGCGTCCGACACCGGGTCCGCGTGCGCCGCCGAGGGCACGAGGGAGCAGGCCATGGCGACGACCACGGCCGCGACGGGGGCAAGAAAGCGGGACGTCACCGAACGTTTCATCGTACCTAACCGGATCGGGATAGTCGAGGACGGTTCAGAAGACCCCGCTCTTGTCGATCTTCTTCGGGGGCGAGGTGGGGACGGGCGTGGGCGTCGGGGCGTTGGTGGGGGGCGCCCCCGTCGCAGCGGCGGGAGGCGACGCGGTGGGCGTCGTGCCCGAAGGTGGGCGCTGGGCCTTCGGAAGCGCCGAGAACGCGACGACGGCGGGGGGCGCGAGCGTCGTGGGAGGTGGCAGCGGGCTCGCCGAGGGCGCGAGCGCAGCGGGAACGGGCTCGAGGGGCCTCGGCGGTGGCGAGGCGGTGGCCGACTCCGGGGTGGGGGGGGCGAGGGCGCGCCAGGCGATCGCGATGCCGAGAAGCGCGAGCAGGGACAGCCCCGTCACGAGGACGGCGACGCGAAGACGCCGCTGCCGGGACGGAGCGGCCACGGGCTCGTGGACGCTGACGACGCTCGGAGGCGCCCCCATGGGCGGATCGGTCGCCGCGTGGCGATCGCTCGCGGTCGCCGCCGCACGGGCGAACGCCTGCGCGAGGTCCGCCGCCGACTGGAAGCGCGCCCCGATGGCCTCGGAGAAGGCACGCCGGAAGAAGAGGTCGAGCGCCGGCGGCATCCCGGGGACACGCTCGAGCAGCGGCACCATTCGCCCTGCACACAGGTTTTTCAGGAGCTCGTCCGCGTCGTCGCCGTTCACCGGAAGCTCGCCGGACAGGCCCTCGTAGGCGATGGTCGCCAGCGCCCAGAGGTCGCAGCGGTGATCGAGCTTGGCGGAGCCGCGCGCCTGCTCGGGGCTCATGTAGCTCGGCGTCCCGAAGACCAGCCCCTTCGCCGTGGCGAAGGCGCTCGGCACGCGGTGGGCGTGGATGGCGCGGGCGATGCCGAAGTCGAGCAGCTTGACGAGCAGCTTGCCCTCTTCGTCGTGCGTCATGAACACGTTGGCCGGCTTGAGATCGCGATGCAGAACGCCCTCTTCGTGGGCATGTCCCAGCGCCTTCGCCACCTGCGTCACGACCTTGCTCATCGTCGCCAGCGGCACGTTCGCGTCCCGGGCGAGGACCTGCTCGAGCGTCTCGCCCTCGAGCTGCTCCATGACGAGGTACGCGAGGCCGTCTTCCTCGCCGTGATCGGTCACCCGGACGATGTGGCGGGTCTTGCGCGAGAGGCGGGCGGCGACCTGAGCCTCGAACTGGAAGCGCGCGGCGGCGGTCGCCCGGCTCTCCAGGTCCTCTTCCGGCGAAGGCGCCTGCGTGAGGAGCTTGAGTGCGAGCTTCTCGCCCAGAGTGCGGTGGTGCGCAGACCAGACCTCGCCCATGGACCCTCGGCCGAGGAGGCGGACGAGCTCGTATTTCCCCCCGACGACGCGACCGACGTCGATGTCCATGGTGCCGCTATTCGACATGGTAGCGCCGGGGGCGAAGTTTCGCGCTACATTGAGCACGATGGCTCTCGGTTCGGGTCCACGACGCAGGGTCGCCTCTGTACGGCCGCCCGCACGGACCGACGATCCCAAGGCCTTCGCCGCGGTCGTCGGCGAGGCCGTGCGGCGTGCCCGCCAGGCCTGCGGGTGGACGCAAGCCCAGCTCGCCGAGGCCGCGGGCTTCTCCGCGAACTACATCGCGCGCCTCGAACGGGGCGAGCTCGGGCCGTCGCTCTTCGTCGCCAACCAGCTCTGCAGCACCCTGGGCATCCCGGTGAGCACGCTGACGCAGGCGCCCGCGCCCGCGAAGACGACGCGGCGACGCATCGCCGGCTGAAGGGCCGGCGGCGCTCACTCCTTCCAGTACCTCTCCTTCATGCGCGTCTCGTACGCGACGAGGTTGTTCTTCGCCGCCGCGTGCTTGCGCACCTCGTTGTCGAACGCGGGGCAGAGAAGCCCCGCCGTGAACGCGTAGACCGTGGCGTCGTAGGTGGTCGGGCGATCGCCGCAGAAGTACGGCCGGTCGCCCATGTGCTCCGAGAGGGCGTCCGTGAGCCGGTTGCAGGTCGCCGCGACCTCCGCTCGCGGCTGCCGTCCGAGGCCCTGGGCGCGCGTGCGAGTAACGGTGTGCTTGCGCGCGCTTCCCGAGACCATCCCGCGGAGCAGCGACGGGACCCCTATACGGCCGAGCATCTCGCGGAGCGACGGCTCGAGCACGGCCCAGCCGTCGTCGGTGATCCATCGCAAGAAGAGCACGCCGAAGTAGAGGTGCTCTTCGAGCATCGACTTGAACGCGAGCGCGACCGCGCGCTGCCCGGCGTCGAGGTGGGCGTCGAGCTTCTCGGGCCGCGTGCTCTCGAGGTGGTCCACGATGGCGGTCGAGTCGGGGAGGATCTTGCCGTCGATGTCGACGAACGGAAGCTGCCCGCGGGGCGCCTTGCGTACGTCACCCGTCACGACCTCGTACTTCTGGTCGGTCATGCGGAGGTACGTCTCGACCTTGACGACGAACGGGCTCGCGTCGGGGAGGCCAAAGGCCGAGCCGAACTTGTGGACCTTGATCATCACGGGAGCCTACGACGGGCCCCCGAGCCGAGGTAGACCCACGGGCGTGCGCGCCGCAGCCCCGGGACTCCTCGTTTCTCTCGTGCTTCTCCTGGCGTGCGAACGCGGGTCGTCGATCCCGAGGCAGGAGGCGGCGTCGCCCGCCGCGGCTTCGGGCCCGAGCGCGTCCGAAGAGCCGGCCAGCCCCACGCTCGTCCCTCTCCGCAGCGAGCCACCCATCGTGCCGCTGGCCGTCGACGGCTTTCCCGACGCCGTCATCTCCGTGCCGCTGGGGGCGACGTCGCCGCGGCCCGTCGTCGTCGCCACGCACGGCATGTGGGACTTCCCCGAGGGGCTCTGCGACGACCAGCGATGGATCTTCCATGACCAGGCGTGGGTCGTCTGTCCGCGCGGCCGTCCCATGCCCGACAAGACGTTTCGCTACGACGGCGCCGACGCGCTGGCGCGCGAGATCGACGCCGACGTGCGCGCGCTCGTCGCGCGGTATCCCGGGTACGTCGACGACAGCGCGATGCTCTACACGGGCTTCTCGCTCGGGGCGATCCTCGGACCGGCCATCATCGTCCGCCAGCCTGCGCGCTTTCCACGCGCCGTGCTCATCGAGGGCGGCGAGGACCGGTGGACCCCTGCCCTCGCCGCGAAGTACGCGAAGGGCGGAGGCCAGCGCGTGCTCTTCGCGTGCGGCCTGCGAGGACGGGTTCCCGGGGCGGAGCGGGCCGCGGCGATGCTCGAGCACGCCGGCGTCGGAGCGCGCGCCGTGCTGGGCAAGCCGCCCGACGCGGGGCAGTTCATGCACTGGTACAACGGCCCCATCGCCGAGGAGACGCGCGTCGCCGAACCGTGGCTCTTCGACACGGATGCGCGGTGGGCGGTTCCCTAAGTGAGCGAGCGCGATACGTCAGCACCGCGAGCGTGAGCGAGCGGTGAGCCGCGCCGCTTGCACACGGCACTCCGCGCCGCGACCTTGGTCGCTCACCGCTCGCTCACGCGCGCGGTGCTGATGCCGCTGGCGCGGCATCGGGTGGCGCCTGATCGACCATCGCGCTCGCTTAGCGAGCGCGATTCTCGATGGATCTCGGACGGGCGGCGGAGCCGCCGTCAGCACCGCGAGCGTGAGCGAGCGGTGAGCG
>DASXZL010000066.1:0-70708 GCA_036501935.1 Polyangiaceae bacterium
GAGCCGCCGTCAGCACCGCGAGCGTGAGCGAGCGGTGAGCCGCGCCGCTTGCACACGGCACTCCGCGCCGCGACCTTGGTCGCTCACCGCTCGCTCACGCTCGCGGTGCGGATGCCGCTGGCGCGGCATCGGGTGGCGTCTGATCGACAATCGCGCTCGGTAGCGCTCGGTCATTTAGCGGTGGCGGAGCGCTCCGTGCCGCGGGGCGCCGCGGTAGGCGACCCAGCGGCCGCCGTGGTTGTGGTACCAGCGGCCGTGCACGTCGTAGACGACGCCGTCGTTGAACTCGTAGGCGGGGTACGTCTCGATGCCGGCGGGGGCGTCGACGTACGTGGCGTCGTAGCCGTCCACCGCGACGAAGCCCCCGCCGCAGCCGGCGAGAACGAGGGCGGGCGCGAAGGCCCAGAGGAGGAAGCGCGCGCGAGGCTTCGAGGAAGGGGAGGTCATCGGTGGAGCCACGAGCAATCGACGTGCCTCACCCGGAGCCCCGCGAATCTGCGAAACCATTGGGCCACCGCGGTGCGTTTTGACTCTCGCGGGGCACTCCTGCTGCGCCCGGCGCCTGGACGCCACCCCCGGCCGACCCTAGGCGAGTCGCGAGCGAGCCCGTGTGCCACTGCTATCCAGGCACGGCGCCAGGCGTGCGACGATCCCCACGATGCCGACCCTCGTCACCATCCCCTTCAGCCACTTCTGCGAGAAGGCGCGCTGGGCGCTCGACCACGCCCGCGTCGCCTACCGCGAAGAGGGGCACTGCCCGGGCCTCCACAAGCGCGCGGTCAAGCTCGCGTCGGGGCGGGCCGGCTCCGTCCCGGTCCTCGTGCTCGACGGCGATGGCGTGCTCGACGACTCGCCCCTCATCATGCGCTGGGCCGACGCGCGCGCCACCAGCGACCGCAAGCTGCTCCCCTCGGGCGGCCGCGAGCGCGACGAGGCCCTCGCCCTCGAGCACCACCTCGACGTCGACTTCGCGCCGCACGTGCGCCGCTTCGCGTACTTCCACATCTTGCCCGACCGCGCCCGGGCCCTCGCCCTCATGCGCGTGGCGACGCCGCCGCTCGAGCACACCGTGGTCCGCCTCGGGTTCCCGCTGCTGCGGCGCCTGATGAGCCGAGTCATGCGCGTCGACCGGGAGCACGCGATGCGGTCGCGCGACACGATGCGCGCGGTGTTCGACGCGATGAGCCTTCGCCTGGCGGACGGGCGGCCCTTTCTCATGGGCGACCGCTTCGGCGTCGCCGACCTCACGTTCGCGGCGCTCGCCAGCCCCCTGCTCACGCCCCCCGAGCACCCGGTCCGCCGGCAAACGAAGGTGGAGCCGCCGCCGGCGATGGTGGAGGAGGCGGCCCGGCTCCGGGAGACCCCGGCCGGTCTCTTCGCGCTGAGGATGTACCGGGACCATCGCGGGGGCTGACGCATCGTCTTTCTGGCCCGCGAAGGGCGGACGGGATAACACCGATCGGGGAACCATCGATGAAGTCACTCCTCGTCGTCTTCGCCGGCGTCACCTTCGCCGTCACCTTGGCCGTCTTCGCGGCCTGCAACTCGAGCACCTCCACCGTGTGCGTCACGGCCGCCTGCGGAGGCAACACCTCCACGTACCAGGCGTGCGACCAGGAGAACGGCACGGTGCAGTACAACTTCGGCAGCACGAGCTGCTCCTGCACGGAGGCGTCGAACCCGCTCGGGTGCACGACCTGCAAGAGCAGCCTCGCCACCTACTGCGGCGTCGTCCTCGGGAGCGCGAGCAGCAGCAGCGGCAGCAGCAGCGGCAGCAGCAGCGGGGGCGGCACGGACGCGGCCTCGGGCGACTCGGGCGGCTCCGACGGCGCCGAGGGAGACGGCGAGGCGGACGGCGGGAGCGACGAGGCCGGCGACTCGGCCGCGGGCGGCGACTCCGCGGGCGGCGACTCCGCGGGTGGCGACTCCGCGGGCGGTGACGGCGGCGGGACCCCCGCCGACAGCGGCGCCGACTGACTCGGACCGCGGTTTCCCGAACGCTTGCCGGCCCGCGCACGCGGAAGAGAGCGCTGCGAGGCGCGAGCCGAGGAGAACGCCTCCTCGGGGGACCGGCATGATGGGCCCGCGAGGATACCCGCTTGCACCCCGGGCGGCCCCCCGATAGACGGGGGAGACCATGGCAAAGAGCGTGTTCTTCTTCGGGGACGGCCAGTCGGAGGGGGATCCGAAGCGGCGGGACCTGCTCGGGGGCAAGGGCGCGGGCCTCGCCGAGATGACGGCGCTCGGGCTGCCCGTGCCGCCCGGGTTCACGATCCCGACGGACGTGTGCAACACGTACTCGAAGACGCAGCGCATCCCGGACGAGGTGCGCGCCGAGGTGGCCGCCGCGCTCGCCCGCCTGGAGAAGTCCATGGGCGCCCGCCTCGGCGACGCCGCCGCGCCCCTTCTCGTCAGCGTCCGCTCGGGCTCGCGCGCCTCGATGCCGGGGATGATGGACACCATCCTCAACCTGGGCCTGAACGACGCCGTGGCCGAGGGGCTCGCCGCCAAGAGCAGCCCCCGCTTCGCCTACGACGCGTACCGCCGCTTCATCGCGATGCACGCGAGCATCGCCCTCGGCGTCTCGCGCGAGCCGTTCGACCGCGCCCTCGACGAGGCGCGCGCCCGCGTCGCCGTCACGAAGGGCATCGACAGCACCCGCTTCAACGCCGAGGAGCTGAAGCGCAAGGTGCCCGACTCCGACGTGCCCGCCGAGGAGCTGAAGACGGTGGTGCAAGCCTTCAAGGCCATCGTGAAGAAGGAGACGGGGCGGGATTTTCCGGCCGACCCGGGAGAGCAGCTCTGGCAGGCCATCGAGGCCGTCTTCCGCTCGTGGGACAACCATCGCGCCATCGTCTACCGGCGGATGAACGACATCCCCGACGACTGGGGGACCGCCTGCAACGTGCAGGCGATGGTCTTCGGCAACCTCGGGGACACGAGCGCCACGGGCGTCGCCTTCACGCGCGACCCGTCGACCGGCGAGAAGAAGCTCTACGGCGAGTGGCTCCCGAACGCGCAGGGGGAGGACGTCGTGGCGGGCATCCGCACGCCGCTCCCCATCCGCGCCGTGGCGCGCGGCGGCGGGCGGCCCGACGAGTCGCTGGAGACGAAGATGCCCGAGGCGTACCGCGAGCTCGATCGCATCGCCTCGACGCTCGAGCACCACTTCCGCGACATGCAGGATCTCGAGTTCACCATCCAGGGCGGCAAGCTCTTCATGCTCCAGTGCCGCGGGGCGAAGCGGGCCGCGCGCGCCGCCGTGCGCGTCGCCGTCGACATGGCCAAGGAGGGGCTCATCTCGAAGACGGACGCGGTGCTCCGCGTCGACCCGGGCGGCATCGACCAGCTCCTGCACCCGACGCTCGATCCGGCCGCGCCGAAGAAGGTCCTCGCGCGCGGCCTCTCGGCGAGCCCCGGGGCCGCCAGCGGGCACATCGTGTTCACGGCCGACGAGGCCGAGCGGCGCGCCGGCCAGGGCACGCCGGTCATCCTCGTGCGCGTGGAGACGTCGCCCGAGGACATCCACGGGATGAAGGCGGCGCGCGGTGTGCTGACGGCGCGGGGCGGGATGACGAGCCACGCCGCCGTCGTGGCGCGCGGGATGGGCAAGCCCTGCGTCGCCGGCGTGAGCGCGGTCGCGGTGAACTACGAGACGCAGGCGATGACGGTCACCGTCTACGACGACGCGGGGCGCCCGACCGAGAACGTCACGCTGAAGAAGGGCGACGTCATCACGATCGACGGCGGCAGCGGCCACGTCTACGACGGCGCCGTCCCCACGGTGAGCGCCGCCCTGTCGGGCGAGTTCGGGGAGCTCATGGCCTGGGCCGACCCCGAGCGCACGATGCGCGTCCGCGCCAACGCCGACACGCCGCTCGACGCCCGCACCGCGCGCGCCTTCGGGGCCGAGGGCATCGGCCTTTGCCGCACCGAGCACATGTTCTTCGACGAGGAGCGCATCCAGGCGATGCGCGAGATGATCCTCGCCGACGACGCGCCGGGCCGCGCCGCGGCGCTCGCCAAGCTGCTCCCCTTCCAGCGGGAGGACTTCGTCGGCATCTTCCGCGAGATGCGCGGGCTGCCCGTGACCATTCGCCTGCTCGATCCCCCGCTGCACGAGTTCTTGCCCACCGAGCCGAAGCAGCTCGAGGCGCTCTCGAAGTCGCTCGGCGTCCCCGTACAGAAGCTCGCCGCGCGCACGAAGGACCTCCACGAGTTCAACCCGATGCTCGGCCACCGCGGCTGCCGCCTCGCCATCACGTACCCGGAGATCTACGCGATGCAGGTGCGCGCGATCCTCGAGGCCGCCGTGCAGCTCGGGCGCGAGGGCATCGACGTGCACCCGGAGATCATGATCCCGCTGGCCATCACGCGGGCGGAGCTCGACCGGACGCGCGCCATCGTGGACGAGGTGGCGAAGGCGGTGCTCGACAAGGCCGGCAAGCCGGTGACCTTCTCGTTCGGCACGATGATCGAGTTGCCGCGCGCGGCCATCCTGGCGGGGCAGCTCGCGGGGGCGGCGGAGTTCTTCTCGTTCGGCACGAACGACCTGACGCAGGCGACGATGGGCCTCTCGCGCGACGACGCGGGGAAGTTCCTGCCCGCGTACCTCGAGGCGGGGATCCTCGCGAAGGACCCGTTCGTGTCGATCGATCAGGAGGGCGTCGGGGCGCTCGTCGAGATGGCGGCGGAGCGGGGACGCGCGGCGAGGCCCAAGCTGAAGCTCGGGATCTGCGGCGAGCACGGGGGCGATCCGGCGAGCATCGGGTTCTTCCAGAAGGTGGGGCTCGACTACGTGAGCTGCAGCCCGTTCCGCGTGCCCATCGCGCGCCTCGCGGCGGCGCAGGAAGCGCTGCGGATGCGCGGACAGAAGGGCGGGCACGGCACGGCGTGAGGGCGGAGAGAAAAGGGGTACGATGAGGGCGTGCGTGCCCTCCTAGCGCTTCCCCTGGTTCTCTTCGTCGCGGCGGTCGCCCTCGCGTGCGGGGGCGACGACAGCAGCAACGGCGGCAACAGCCCCACGCAGCCCTCCTCGTGCGGGTCGCCGTGCACCCCGGGGGCGCTCTGCTACCAGCCCGACCCGAGCTCGAGCTGCAACGGCGACTGGTACTGCTGGAGCGATACGATGTGGCACTGCGCGCCGCCCGACTCGGGGGGGCCCGGGGACGCGACGGTGGACTTCGACACGGGGCTCGGGGGCGACGACGCCGGCGAGGAGAGCGGGGACGAGCAGCCGGTGATGATGATGGGGGACGCGGAGGCGGGGGTCGGCGGCGGCTGAGCCCTGCGCCCGCGGGCGTGAGCGACGAGAGAGCAGGGGCTTCCCTCCACAGCCTGCGCGTCTCCCTCCAGAGCCCGCGCGTCTCCCTCCACGCCCGAGGGCTCTACCTCCTCGGCCTACGCGTCGACCTCCGCAGCCCACGCGTCCACCTCCACGGCGGTGGCCTTGGCTCTCTGGCCCGACCGGGCTCGCTCGAGGCCCGGGCGGTCTTCCTTCTCCGCCTTCCCATGGGCTCGCCGGGTAGACCCCTCTCCCTCCAGCCCCGTGGGCCTGCCCTCGCGAGGAACCGCTTCTCCGAGGCAAGCCCTCGGCCTTCCGAGGGTCGCCCCTCGTCGAGGACATGCCGGACCGCCGCCGGCGTCCGCCTTGGACCCCTCGGCATCTCCCCCCTCGCGTCCGCCGTCATCCCCCTCCCGTCCGCCGTCATCCCCCTCCCCCTCCGACCTCATCCCCACCCCGTCCGCCGTCCTCGCCACCCCGTCCGCCGTCGTCCCCATCCCCTCCGCCGTCATCCCCACCCCGTCCGCCGGCATCCCCATCCCCTCCGCGGTCATCGCCATCCCCTCCGCCGGCATCGCCATCCCCTCCGCCGTCTTCCCCATCCCCTCCGACCTCGTCCCCATCCCGTCCGCCGTCATCGCCATCCCCTCCGCCGCCCTCCCCATCCCCTCCGACCTCATCCCCATCCCCTCCGCCCCGATGCCGCTCTACTTCGCCCCTGCGGGCGCCTGGACCGGGAGGCCCGCCGGAGCCTGGGACGTCTTGCCGATGTACTGGTCGAGCCAAGCGAGCACCGTCTCGTGCCACAGGATGCTGTCCGCGGGCTTGAGGACCCAGTGGTTCTCGTCCGGGAAGTAGAGCAGCTTCGACGGGATGCCCTTCCGCTGCAGCGCCGTGAAGACGGCGAGGCCCTGGACGTCCGGCACCCGGTAGTCCTTCGCCCCGTGGACGACGAGCATCGGCGTCTTCCAGTGAGCCACGAGGCCCATGGGGTCGTACTTCGCGTAGCCCTCGGGGTGGTCCCACGGCGTCCCGCCGAGCTCCCACTCGGGAAACCAGAGCTCCTCGGTCCCGTAGTAGTTCATCGGGTTGGAGAGGATGCCGTCGTGCGTGACGAGGCAGCGGAAGCGGTCCGTCTTGCCGGCCAGGTAGTCGATCATCCAGCCCCCGTAGGAGGCTCCGAGGGCGCACGTCCTTCCTCCGTCGACCCAGGGGGCTCGCTGGAGGGCCGCGTCGAGGCCCATCATCAGGTCCTCGTAGGGGGCGCCGCCCCAGTCGCCGTTGATGGCGTCCGTGAAGGCTTGCCCGTACCCGGTCGAGCCGTGGAAGTCGACCATGACGACGGCGTACCCCGCCGCCGCGTAGGTCTGCGCGTTCCACCGGTAGCTCCAGCCGTCCCCGAAGGAGCCCTGCGGCCCACCGTGGACGAGGAAGGCCAGCGGGTACTTCTTGCCGGCGTCGAAGTCGATGGGCTTCACCGACCACGCGTGCACCGTGTCGCCCTTCGCGCCCTGAAAGGTGAACGGCTCGGGCGCGCCGAGGCGGACGTGGTCCATGACGTCGGCGTTGATGTCCGTGAGGCGCCGCGGCGCGCCCCCGCCGGCCGGGACGCTCCAGAGGTCGGCGGGCGACGTGAGCGAGTCGAGCAGGACGACGAGGCCCCGCGAGGTCTCCATCACGGCGCCCGCGTGCCCCGCGCTGGTCAGCGTGGTCACGCGCCCGGAGCGCGGGTCGATCGAGAAGACGCCGTGGTGGCCGAGGTCGTCGGCCGTGGCGAAGAGGCGGTCGCCGGCGCGCGACCAGGCGAGGCTCCCGGGCGAGCGGTCCCAGTCCTCCGTCAGCGTGCGGAGCGCGCCGCCGGCGCGGTCGCGGACGACGACGCGGTAGCGGTCGGACTCGTAGCCGGGCCGCTTCATCGCCAGCCACGCGATCGACTTGCCGTCGGGCGAGAAGACGGGGTCCGAGTCGCGCGCCTGGTTCTCGGCCGAGAGGTCGGACGCGGGCGCCGAGCCGTCGGTGGGGGCGAGCCAGATGTCCTCGTTGGTGCTCCAGGCCTCCTGGCTGCCCATGGGCTTCTTGAAGCTGAGCGCGAGCTGCTTGCCGTCGGGCGAGAGCGCGTAGTCGTTCTCGTCGCCCCAGGGGCGCGTCGGGCAGTCGGCGTCGATGCCTTTGAGGATGTCGACGGCGGGGCCGCCCGCGACGGGGACGACGAACACGTGCCGCCGCTTTCCCGTGTACCAGGTGTCCCACTCGCGGATGGGCAGCTTGTCGAAGATCATGCCCGTCGACTTCTTCTGCGCCTTCTCCTTGTCGCGCGCCGCGGTGCACGCGAGGTCCGCGCAGTCCGGGTACGTCTCGGCCCCGACGGCGAGGAGCTTGCCGTCCTCGGAGACGCGCAGCGTGTCGACGTCCACCGGCAGATCGGTCACGCGCCGCGCCTCGCCGCCCTCGACGTCGATGGCCCAGACCTGCGTCGTCCCCTTCGCCGTCGCGCCGTCGCGGTTCGAGAGGAACGCGACCGTCGCGCTCGACCCTTCGCCGGTCGCGAGCCACTGCGGCGAGCCGTCGTTCGCGGCGTTCGTCGTCAGCTGGCGGAGACCCGTGCCGTCGGACTTGACGATCCACAGGTCGGTGCGCCCCCGGTCGGCGTCGAGGTCGGTCTTGCGGCGCGCGAAGACGATCCACCGACCATCGGGAGAGGCGACGGGACTGGAGATGCGATCGAGCGCGAGCATGTCCCGCACGGTGAAAGGATGGGTGTCGGGCGGCGCCGTCGCGGCCGGGTGATCGACGGAGCAGAAGACGCAGAGCAGCGGGACCGCGAGAAGGGACGGATTCAGGCGCACGGGCGGGATACCTCCGGAGGGGCGAGCTTAGGCGCGAGAGTGTAGCTTTGGCGGCAAGTTGGAAGGTCCCTGGCTCAACGTCCTCGATCGCACCCTGCTCCGGCGGCTCGTCAGCCGGCGGACGCTCGACTCGGCCCTCGCCAGCCGGCTCGGTTACCTGCGCCCGCCCGTCCTCTCGGACGGCGTTCACTTCGTCGTCCGCGCCGTGCTCGGCGACGACGACGTCGACTTCCGCGTCGTCGTCCGCATCGCCGACGGCAACAGCACCCTCACCGGCGAGTGCTCTCGCTGCTCGCAGACCTTCGGGCCGTGCGTGCACGTGGCCATCCTCGCCGTCGACCTCGCCGTCTCCGCCGAGCTCCGCAGGGCTCTTCTCGCCGGCGAGAGCACCGCCGAGGCCGCCCGCCGCGCCCCGGAGGCCCGCTTCGCCGTCGACGCCGAGGTCCGCTTCGACGGCGCCCTCGGGGCCTGGCTCGCGCCGACCGCCGAGGGCCCGCGTGTCGAGATCGCCGCCAGCCCGTTCGCCGAGGTCGACCCCTACGTCGGGCGCGGGTACGGCGACCGGCTGGAGCCGTCCGAGGCGCGGGTGCTCTCCTTCGTCGTGCGCCGCGCGGGAGAGCGGAAGCTCCTGACGCCGCGGGAGATCGTCCCGCCGGCGCGGTTCGGCGCGCGCGACCGGCGGGTCCTCGAGCACACGCGCGACCGGGGCTCCGCGAAGAAGGCCGTGCACGCGCTGGGGGTCGAGGCGTCGCTGGCGATCGAGGCGATGCGGGTGCACGGGGGCGTCTTCGCCGAGGGATTCAAGGGGCTCCTCGACTTCCGCGCCGCGACCGTGAGGCCCACCATCGCGTTCCTGCCCGCGGGCGGGCCGGGGGCGAGGGACGCTCCGCTCGACGCGCTGGCCGCGTCGTGGATCGCCGACGGGGACGGCGTGCCCATCCCGTTCAGCGCCTCCGTCTTCTTCCCCGGCCCTTTTCCCTTCGTGTGGACGACCGGCGGGGCCATCCATCGCGTGGCCCGCGACGTCGATCTCGACCTCGCCGCGCAGCTCGCGCGCTCCGCGGTGCTCCTCGTTCCCCCCGGCCGCCTCCGGGACGCGGGGACGAAGCTCCTCCGCGCGGCGCGAGGCCGCGGCATCGCCCTGCCCGCCCACGAGACCTTCGGCCTGCCTCCCACCGAGACCCCGGCCTTCGTCCTCCGCCTCGCCGGCGAGCCGCTCGACGTCACGGGCGAGCTCGTCGCCGTGTACCGCACGCGCGAGGTGGCGCTCTTTCCGGCCGACGGCGTCGGCTCCGAGGAGGGGCGCGACCTGGAGGAGGAGGCTCGCGCGCGGGCCGAGGTCGAGGCGGCGGGGCTCGTCCGCCGGAGCGGCGAGGGGGACGACGGCGAGATCGCCGTGTCGGACGAGGACGCGATCACGTTCTGGCAGAAGGGCCTCCTCGCCCTCCGCGCCGCGACCGAGCCGCTCGTCGACGTGCGCCTCTCGGAGACGCTCGCCCGCGTCCGCGTCGGCGCGCCGCTCTCGGGGCGCGTGCACATCGCCCTCGAGGGCAACTGGCTCGACACGCGGCTCGAGTTCTCGTCCGACGAGCTGCCCGTGGAGCTCGACGCGATCCGCACGGCGCTCTCGCAAAAGAGGCGGTGGGTCGCCCTCAGCGACGGCACGCTGACGCGCATCACGTCGTCCATCGAGGCCCTCGCCGACGACGCCGCCGAGGTGATGAGCGGTCCCGTGGGCCGGCTCCCGGCGCACCAGCTCGGCCGGCTCGACCGGTGGATCGAGGAGAACGACGGGCACATCGACCTCGCCGTCGAGGCGCTGCGGAGTCGCCTGCGCGCCCTCGCCGTCGCCGCCGAGCCGGAGATGCCCCTCGGGCTCGAGGGGACGCTCCGGCCCTACCAGCGCCTCGGCCTCTCGTGGCTCCAGTTCCTGCAGGAGCTCGGCGCCGGCGGCATCCTCGCCGACGACATGGGGCTCGGGAAGACCATCACGACGCTCGCGTTCCTGCTCCGCCGCAAGGAGGCCGAGGGGCCGGCGCCGTCGCTCGTCGTGTGCCCCACGTCGGTCGCCACCAACTGGGTCCGCGAGGCCGCGCGCTTCACGCCGGGCCTGCGCGTGCGGCTCCACCACGGCGCCTCGCGCGAGCGCGCTCCCGAGCCCATCGCCGACAGCGACATCGTCGTCACCACGTACGCGCTCCTTCGCCGGGACCTCGAGGCGCTCGCGGCCATCCCGTTCCGGTGCGTGGTCCTCGACGAGGCGCAGAACATCAAGAACGCCGACAGCGCCACGACGCGCGCGGCCGGCCGCCTCGACGCGTCGATGCGCCTCGCCCTCACCGGCACGCCCATCGAGAACCGCCTGCGCGAGCTGTGGTCGCTCGCGTCCTTCGCCAACCCGGGCATCCTCGGCACGTCGCGGGCCTTCGAGACGCGCTTCGAGCGGCCCATCGCCACCGACCGCGCGAGCCCGCTCGCGGGCAGGCTCCGCGCCATCGTGCGCCCGTTCCTCTTGCGGCGCACGAAGGGCGAGGTCCTCCAGGAGCTGCCGCCGAAGACGGAGATCGACCGCATCGTCACGCTCGTGAAGGCCGACAAGCGGATGTACGACGCGCTCGCGCACTCGCTCCGCGCCAGCGTCGCGAAGGACGTGGCGAAGCGCGGCGGCCTCGGCTCGCTCAGCGTCTTCACCGCGCTCATGCGCCTCCGGCAGATGGCGTGCGATCCGCGCCTCGTCGACCCGCGGCTGGAGCACGAGGGGGCCGAGAGCGCGAAGCGGGCGGCGTTCCTCGAGCTCGTGCGGGAGCTCGTGGCCGAGGGACGGCGCGCGCTCGTCTTCTCGCAATTCGTGCAGCTCTTGACGCTGTGGCGGGCAGACCTCGACCGCGAGGGGATCGCCTACGAGTACCTCGACGGGCAGACGACGAAACGCGACGAGGTGGTGGCGCGGTTCCAGGGGGGGACGGCGCCGCTCTTTCTCATCTCGCTGAAGGCGGGAGGCGCGGGGCTGAACCTGACGGCGGCGGACACGGTCATCCACTGCGATCCGTGGTGGAACCCGGCCGTGGAGGACCAGGCGACCGACCGTGCCTACCGCATCGGGCAGGACAAGCCGGTCACCGTGGTGCGGCTCGTGGCGCGCGGGACCATCGAGGAGAAGATCCTGTCGCTCAAGGCCAAGAAGCGGGAGCTCACGCGGGCCGTCATCGGGGACGACGCGCGGGCGCTCGAAGGGCTCACCGAGGAGGACGTGCGGACGCTGCTGGGAGACGCCGACGCGGACGACGACCAAGACGAGGACGACGAGGCGAACGGGCAGTCGCCGGCGGACGTGCTGGCGACGGCGCGCGGCGTCGTGGATCCCGAGTTCGACGCGCTGGTCGTGGAGGTCAAGTGGTGGCTGGCGACGACCGGGAGGGCGGCGACGGATCTCTCCGCCATCGCCGAGCTGCCCGGACCGTTCGCGGCGCGGCTCGCCAGCGGCAAGCCCTTCCCGTGCTCGCGCGCCGTCGCCGACCGCATCCGCGCGCGCCTCCGCGCCTGGTGACCCCACCGGCGTTTCGCCCGTTCCGCGGGCCCCGGGGCGTTCTTAGGCTATGAGGACTGGGAGGCTACCCATGATCACGGTGAGGAGAGCGAACGAGCGCGGGCGGAGCAAGACGGACTGGTTGAACAGCCAGCACACGTTCTCCTTCGCGGACTACCTGGACCCGAAGCAGATGGGCTTCGGCAAGCTGAGGGTCATCAACGACGACGTGGTGGCGGCGGGGCGCGGCTTCGGGCGTCACCCGCACCGCGACATGGAGATCCTGTCGTACGTGCTGGAGGGCTCGCTGCGGCACGACGACAGCATGGGCAACGGGTCGGTCATCCGGCCCGGGGAGGTGCAGCGCATGACCGCCGGGACGGGGGTCGTGCACAGCGAGGCGAACCCGTCGGCGAGCGAGCGGGTGCACTTCCTCCAGATCTGGATCGAGCCCGAGACGCGGGGCCTCGCGCCCGGCTACGAGCAGAAGCGGTTCGACGAGGCGGAGCGCAAGGGGGCCCTGCGCCTCGTGGCGAGCCGCGACGGCCGCGAGGGCTCGGTGACGGTTCACCAGGACGTCAGCCTGTACAGCGGCGTCTTCGCACCGGGGCAGCGCGCCGAGCTCGCGCTGGGCGCGGGGCGGAGGGCGTGGGTGCAGGTCGCGCGGGGCGGGGCGACGGTGAACGGCGTGGCCCTCGGCGAGGGCGACGGGGCGGCCCTCGTGGAGGAGTCGAGGGTGACGGTGGAAGGGCCGGCAGAGGGCAAGGAAGGCGGCCCCGAGGCCGAGGTTTTGGTATTCGATCTCTCCTAGTTGCTGTCGTTCACCCGCACAGTCGCCGACGCCGCTGCGCTCCGCGCGCTCTTCGAGAAGGAGCTGGCGCACGGGCGGGCCTTCGTCGCCGGGGCGGGCGGGGTGGAGGCGCTGACGGCGTGCGAGCTGGTGCTCGAGCACGGCGGGCGGTCGCACCGGCTCGCCGCCGAGGTGGTCTTCGTGAAGGAGGAGGACCCGGGGCGCGGCGTGGGTCTTCAGCTCGCGCCGATGGATGCGGCGGCGCGCGAGGCCTTGCGGGCCTTCGTCGAGGGGGCGGTCGACGCGGCCGAGCCGCCCGAGTCGACCGGGGAGAGCGCGAGGGGCGACGACGCGAAGCTCGCGCTCAGCCTGCAGGAGCGGATCCGCGCGCTGACGCCCGTCGAGCAGCAGCGCCTCGCCGCCACGGGAATGCTCTCGGAGCGCGTCGCCCTCGAGCGCATGTTCGGCTCCACGGTCTGGGAAACGCTCCTCCGCAACGCGCGCCTCACGGTCCCCGAGGTGGCCCGCATCGGCCGCAAGGGCACGCTCCCCCGCCCGCTCGTCGAGCTCATCGCCGGCAACCCGTCGTGGCTCGCCGCCCCCGAGGTCCAGCGCGCGCTCCTCGCGAACCCGCGCTGCTCGCCTGTCATCGTCGAGAAGGTCCTCCGCAGCATGACCCGCAGCGATCTCCAGCTCGTCCCCCAGCAGACCGCCTATCCCGCCACCGTGCGAGAAGCCGCGAAGCGCATGCTCGGCCGCTAAAGAGAGCAGGAGAAGTTGGCCGCAGAGCCACGGAGACGCAGAGCCTGCGCCTCTGCGGCAAATCTCTCCCTCTCTCCTTCTCTCCTTCCCCTCCCTGTTTCCACAATCTCTAGGGTGCGAGCGCGGCGTCGGCGGCGGCGAGGGTCGCGTCGATGTCGGCCTCGGTGTGGGCTCCGCTGACGAAGGCGGCCTCGAACTGCGCCGGGGGCCAGTAAAAGCCCCGCTCGAGCATCCCTCCGTGCCAGCGGGCGAAGGCCTTCGTGTCACTCTCCTTCGCGTCGGCCCACGAGCGCACCGGGCCGCGCGTGAAGAACAAGGTGAGCATCGACCCGACGCGCTGCACGCAGCCCGCCACGCCGCGCTTCACGAGGGCTCGCGCGAGCCCCTCCTCGAGCCTCGCCGAGAGGGCCTCGAGGCGCGCGTAGAGGGCGTCGTCGAGGCGCTCGATCACCGCCAGCGCCGCGCTCACCGCGATGGGGTTCCCGCTCAGCGTGCCCGCCTGGTAGACCGGGCCGAGGGGGGCCACCTTCTCGAGGATGGCGCGCTTGCCGCCGTACGCCGCGAGCGGCAGCCCGCCCCCGACGATCTTGCCGAGGCACGTCATGTCCGGCCGCAGCCCCGCGCGTCCCTGCATCCCGCCCTTCGCGACGCGGCACCCCGTCATCACCTCGTCGAAGATCGACACCGCGCCGTGCCGCGCGCACTCGGCGAGCAGCTCCTCGAGGAAGCCCGGCGCGGGCGGCACGACGCCCATGTTCCCCACGACCGGCTCCACGATGACCGCGGCGATGTCCTTGCCCCGCGCCGCGAAGAGGGCGCGCAAGGCCGCCGCGTCGTTGAAGGGCAGCGTCGCCGTGTTGGCCACGGTCTGCGCCGGGACGCCCGCCGAGTCGGGGACGCCGAAGGTCGCCGCGCCGCTCCCCGCCTTCACGAGGAGAAAGTCGGCGTGGCCGTGGTAGCAGCCCTCGAACTTCACGACGACGTCGCGCCCCGTGAAGCCGCGCGCCGCGCGGAGGGCGCTCATCGTCGCCTCCGTCCCGCTCGAGACGGCGCGCATCATCTCGATCGAGGGATAGAGCGCGCAGATGGCCTCGGCGTAGCGCACCTCGAGCTCCGTCGGCGCGCCGTAGCTCGTCCCGCGCGTCGCCGCGTCGCGGATGGCCTCGACGACGGCGGGGTGGGCGTGCCCGAGGATCATCGGCCCCCACGAGCCGACGTAGTCGACGTAGCGGCGCCCGTCGGCGCCGTAGAGGCACGCGCCCTCGGCGCGGGAGATGAACACGGGCGTCCCCCCCACGGCGCGGAAGGCCCGGACGGGGCTGTTCACGCCGCCGGGAATGACGCGCGCGGCGCGCTCGAAGAGGGAACGAGAGGCGGAGTCGGTCATGGGGTCGTGCTCCCGGGCCAGGCGGCGTGAATCTTCCCGGCGCGCCATGCCAGGTAGCCCCCCGCGCCGAGCGCCGCCACCACGACCACGAGCAGCAGCATCACCACGACGGGCGCGCGCGACTTGCGGCGCGTCACGGCCGTGATGACCGGCGCGGGCGGCGCATGGGAAGGGCTCACCGGCGCGAGGCCCGCGCGCATGTACGCGGCCAGCGAGCCGGGCGGGGGCTGCGACGTCGTCCTCACCCCGGGCGGCGCGTGGCCCCCCTGGGGCGCCGCGGCGAACCCCGGCCGCACCGGCGCATCCGCCATCATCATCGTCCCCCCGAGGGCGTCGCTCGGCGAGGGCACGCTGAAGACCGGGTCGACGAGCGTGTCGGCCGCGAGCGACGCCGGCGACCGCGTGGACGGCTCGCCTCCCTCGGGGACCCGCGCCAGGGCCACCGGCGCGGGCCGCATCGAGCCGGCGCGCTCGCGCACCGCCGCCTTGATCTCCTCCCACAGCTCGCCCGCCGATTTCTGCCGCCCCTGGGGGTCCATCGTCACGGCCCGCGCGAGGGCGGCCTCGATGCGCGGCGGCAGGTGCATGCCCAGCCCCTTCGCCGAGATGTCCGCCTTGCGGCTGATGGCCTCCTCCATGCAGCCGACGAGGCCCTCCCCCTTGCGCACCTTGTCGTCGCGCAGCGCCTCGAGCAGGACGAGCGCCAGCGAGTACACGTCCGTCCACGGACCCACGGCGCCGATCTTCGGGTCGAACTGCTCCGGCGCAGCGTAGCGGGGGGAGCACATCATGAAGCTTCCCACGGTCGCCGCCTGGGTGATGCCGATGGTCTCGTCGAGGATCTTCGCGAGGCCGAAGTCGAGCACCTTCATGCGCACGCGCCCCTGCGAGGCCTGCATGAAGAGGTTGCCCGGCTTGACGTCGCGGTGCACGACGCCCTGCCGGTGGGCATGGTCGAGGGCCATGACGCCCGGATCGAAGACGGCCACGAGCTCCTCGAGCGACCGCCCGCGGAGCTTCTGCTGGCGCCTCGCCTTCAGGTCCACCGCGAGCGAATGGCCCTCGAGCCACTCGAGCACCATGTACGGCACGAGCGCCCCGGTCGGCGCCACGGTCGTACCGGCCATGATGCAGCGCACGATGTCGAGGTTGCCCTGACCGAGCCGGTAGAGCAGGCGCCCCTCGTCCCGGAACCGGCGCGTGAACGTCTCGATCGACTCGCCGTCGAGCGTCGCCGTGAGCTTGAGGCACTTGATGGCGATGGGCTCGCCGAGCCCCACGTGCATCCCGCGGTAGACGACGCTGAAGCCGCCCTCTCCGATGGCCCGCTCGACGCGGAACTGGCCGTCGATGAGCTGGCCCGCCAGACCGAAGGGTTCGGGGCGCGACATGTCAGGACCAGGACGAGCGCACCGCGGGGAGCGAAGCGTGGTGCGCGCGCGCGACGAGCACCCACGCCCCGTAGCCCAGCGCGCCGAGGACCACGAGCGCGAGGACGACGAAGAGCGCGACGGGCGTCCGCGAGCGGCGCGGCGCGGGCAGGAACGGCGCGGGCCCCGCGAAGCCGGGCATGGGCGTGTGGTGGGACACCCCCGGCGAGGACGCCGACGGGATCGACGAGATGGACGAGATCGACGAGATGGATGACGCCGACGAGATGGACGGCGACGACGCCGAGGACCTCATCGGCTGGGTGCGCACGAGCGCCTTCGCCCCGGTCCGCGGGGGGGCGGGGCTCGTCGCGAGCGCCTCGGTGCCGCTCTTCGGGGCCCCCGCCATGCGCAAGGTGCTGCCGTGGGCGCGCGCGCCACCCGGCGGGGGCGTCGTCGCGGGCCGCGACAGCTCGATGATGGGCGACTCGGCGCCCTCGGGGACGAGCTCGGGGACGCGCTGCGTGTCGGGCGGTCCCGGAGGGGCCATGCTCGGCGGGGGCCGCATCGAGTGCGCCTTGCGGCCCGATTGCCCGTCGACGCTGACCGCGTGCTTCAGCATGCCCCACAGCTCGCCCGCGTCGCGCGGTCGCTCCTTCGGATCGAGGGCCGTCGCGCGCGCGAAGAGCTTCTCCACCTCGTCGCCGACCGCGATGCCGAGGGTCCGCGGCGTCGGGCGGTCGTTCGGATCGAGCGCCTTCATCGCGAACTCGCCGAGGTGCTCCCCCTCCATCACGGTGTGGTCCCGCAACGTCTCCATCGTGACGAGGGCCACGGCGTAGACGTCGGTCCACGGTCCGATGGGGCCGACGTTCTCGTCGAACTGCTCGGGGGCGCCGTAGGCCGGCGCGAACATGCGCATGTTGCCCATCGTCCGGGCCGCGGGCCCGACGGCGAGGGCCGAATCGGCGAGGATCTTCGCGACGCCGAAGTCGAGGACCTTCAGCTTGGTGCCCGCCGGCGTCTTCGCGAGAAACAGGTTGCCCGGGTTGAGGTCGCGGTGCACGACGCCCTGCGAGTGCGCGTAGGCGAGCGCGTCGATGGCCGAGTCGAGCAGCTTCACGACCTCGCCGAGCGGGCGGCCGGTGAGCCGCTGCTGGCGGCGCTCGTTCAGGTCCTCGGCGAGCGAGCACCCCTCGAGCCACTCGAGCACCGTGTACGGGACGAGGGCGCTCGTCGTGGTGGCGATGGTCGTGCCGCTCGCGATGCTGCGCACGATGTGGAGGTTGCCCTGCGAGAGCTTGTAGTGGATGCGGCTCTCGTCGCGGAAGCGCTTGACGAACGACTCGACGAGCGCCGACCCGAGGGCCTGCGGCAGCTTGAGGCACTTGACCGCGATGGGCTCGTTGAGGCCCACGCTGGTGCCCTTGTAGACGCTGCTGAAGCCCCCCTCGCCGACGTACTTGTCGACGTGGAACTGCCCGTCCAGCACCTGGCCGATGAGGCCAAAGGGATCGTTGGGGGGCACGGCCCTGACGATACCAGACAGCACGGAGCCGCGGCGCGGGCTACTGCCCGCTGTAGAAGGCCAGCCGGAGGCTCGCGACGAGCCCGTGGTACTCGAAGGGCTGCGACCAGACGGCGTCGTACTCGAGGCTCGGCCCGATGCCGATGTGGCCCCCGCTGCGCATGACGCCGACGCGCCACTCGTAGAAGATTCCCGCGCCGCCGAAGGACTGCGTCCCCTCCGCCTCGGGGAGGTTCGGCGGCTTCGACACGAGGTCGCCCGTGCCGAACCCGAGCTGCGCCATGGCGCCGAGCCCCTGCCAGCGCGGCCCGAGGCTGACGAGCGGGTATCCCTCGATGCGGAAGCCGACGCCGTCGGTGTTCGAGTAGAAGTCGCCGTTTTTGGTGCGGCCATGGTTGAACATGAAGCCGAAGCTCACGTAATCGCTGAGCGCGCCCATGAGGAAGATGGACTCGGTCGCGCCGAGCATGAAGCCGCTCGCCGAGTAGTCGGCCTCGTTGCCGATGTCGCTCGCGTTGTTCGGGTAGCCGCTGGCGCCGCTGAGGCCGAGGCCGAGCGAGAAGCCGATGACGAGGCCGCTGCGATAGAGGTGCGACGAGGGCAGCTCCGTGACCGGCGTGACCGATTCGCCCGTGGGGACGGCGGCGGCGGCGGCTCCCTGCGAGAGGCCGAGCACGACGATCGCGGGCGCGAGCACGGCGGCGAACACGGGAACAGCGTGTTACCACGCGCGGCCGGCGCGTTCACGAGGAGGATTCGCCGTGGTAAGACCGGGCCTAGAGGCCATGCCGTCCCCCTTCGACCCCGCCCTCACCGAGTCCGACCCCGCCATCGCCCGCCTCATCGCCGAGGAGAACCGGCGCGAGAATGACAAGGTCCGCCTCATCGCCAGCGAGAACTACGCGTCGCGCGCCGTGATGGAGGCGACCGGCTCGGTGCTGACGAACAAGTACTCCGAGGGGTACGCCCACAAGCGCTACTACGAGGGGCAGCAGCTCGTCGACCAGGTGGAGGAGCTGGCCATCGCGCGGCTGAAGGCGCTCTTCGGGGCATCGGCTGGAGTCGCGGTCGCCGCGGGCGATCTCCACGTGAACGTGCAGCCCTACTCGGGGAGCCCCGCGAACCTGGCCGTCTACTTCGCCTTCTGCCAGCCGGGGGACACCGTCATGGGCCTCGCGCTCCCGGCGGGCGGGCACCTGACGCACGGGCACACGGTGTCCATCACGGGCAAGTACTTCAAGAGCGTGCAGTACGGCGTGCGGCGGGACGACCACCGGATCGACCTCGACCAGGTGCGCGACCTCGCGCGCGAGCACAAGCCGAAGCTCCTCTGGTGCGGGACGACGGCATACCCGCGGACGCTGGACTTCGCGGCCTTCCGCGCCATCGCGGACGAGGTGGGGGCGCTGCTGGTGGCGGACATCGCGCACATCTCGGGCCTCGTCTGCGGCGGGGCGCATCCGTCGCCGATCGGCGTGGCGGACGTGGTGACGTCGACGACGCACAAGACGTTCCGCGGGCCGCGCGGCGGGATGATCCTGTGCAAGCCGCAGCACGCGGCGGCGATCGACCGCGCCGTCTTCCCGGGTCTCCAGGGAGGGCCGCACAACCACGTGACGGCGGCCATCGCGGTGGCGGCGAACGAGGCCGCCAGGCCCGAGTTCAAGCAGTACGCGAAGAGCGTCGTCGAGAACGCGCAGGCCCTGGGGGCGGCGCTGGCGGGCAAGGGTTTCGGCGTCGTGACGGGGGGAACGGACAATCACCTGCTGCTGGTGGACGTGACCAGCAAGGGCGTGACGGGCAAGCAGCTCGCGCAGGCGCTCGACAAGGCGGGCATCGTCCTCAACTACAACGCCGTCCCGTTCGACCCGCGAAAGCCGTTCGACCCCTCGGGCGTGCGCATCGGCACGCCGGCCGTGACGACGCGCGGCATGGGCAAGGACGCGATGGTGAAGATCGCGGAGTGGGTGGACCGCGTGACGCAGGCCCCGGGGGACGAGGCGGCGCTGGCGAAGATCGCGGGCGAGGTGAAGGAGCTCTGCGCGAAGTACCCCGCGCCGGGGCTGCGGGTGTAGCCCGCACGAAACAGGACCGGGGGACCGCCCACCCTTTTCGGAGGCGGCCCCCCTTTCCCTTGTTGTGCGTACACCGCTGGCTAGGCGGTCTTCGGCGCCGTCCCGCCCGTCGCCGTGCCCGTACTGGGGCTGGCGGTGGGGGCGGACGGCGCCTGCACGGCGGGCGGTCCGGCCACGATGGGGGTCATGGTGATGCCCGTCACGGCACCCTTGATTCCCTTCTTGACCTTCGCGCTCGTAGTGCCCCGCGCCGCGCGAGTCGCCTCGCGCTTCGCGGCGGCTGCGGCCTTCTGCTCGACGGTGAGCGGCGTCCGCGCCTTCTTCGGGGGCAGCCCGAAGTCGACGAGAACATCCGCCTGTCCGCCGAAGGCGGTCCGGACGAACTGCACGATCGCGCTCATGAACGCGCGAAGTGCAGGCGCCTGGGCCGTCTCGGCCGCGACCTTTGCCGTGGTCGCGGCACGAGCCGCGTTCACGGCCGCGCGCAGATCGACGAGCTGCTGGAGCTCGGCGATGACCTGCGCGGCCGTGAACGCGCCCCCCGCGACCTGAAACTGCGTGGTCGCGAGGCGCTTCTGGATCCCCGCGATGAGAGTCGTCGCGAGGTCCGCAGCCGTATCCTTTCCCTTGTTCTTTGCCATTTGAATCACCTCCTTTCCGAGGCAGCGAATCCCGGGATCCATTCCCGAGGGGTTGAAGCTCGCTGTCCTCGTGGGGATGACGGAGGTGGGTGCCAAAACTCTCGGTTTTTTCGTGAGAATCGACACGACGGCGTCGAGACGTCGACGCATCGCGCGGATTTCCCCGTCCATTCCGCAGCTTTGGTCGCCGAGTCCGGGGTAGGCCGTCACGCGTTGCTCGTCTTCCGGTCGCCAGTCCGACGTCTTCCCCTTGCGAGTCATGCTCATCCCAGGGCGAGTCGTGCGACTTCCCCTCGCGAGCCACGCGCATCCCACGGCGAATCGTGCGTCTTCCCCTCCCGGATCACGCGTCTTCCCCTCCCGGGTCACGCGTCTTCCCCTCCCGAGTCACGCGTCTTCCCCGAGCCAGTCCTGCGTCTTCCCCTCGCGAGTCACGCACGCTCCCCGGCGGGTCATGCGTCTTGCCGCAGGCCATGCCGTGTCTTCCGTCGGGGAAAGACACGGGACTCGTCGAGGGATGAGGCGGACGCGTTCCCCCATGCCGCGTCTTCCGTGCCGGATACCGCTTCTCCCGTGGGCGAGTCACATACCTCCCGTCGCCACGTCCGCCGCCATGACCCGCCCCAAGGCGCAGGACTCCCCGCCCGCTTGCGCGCCACCCTCCCCGGGCTTGCGCGCCATCCCTCTCCGGATACACGGCACCGCCCGCGCGGATTCCGTCTAACCCGCGCGGGAAATGACCACGACTCCCTCACCGCTCGCTGACGTCCGCCGTACCGAACCGTGCGAGCGGCCCTACCGACCCGCGCGACCCGCGGCCCCGAACCGTCGACCCGTGCCCTCCTCCCGCGAACTCACGCCCCCCTTCGCGCCGCGGCCCCCATCCTCCAGAGAGCACGCCCTGGTCGGCGCGGCGCGCAGCGGCGGGTCGGAGCGGAGCTCCGGCGGGGGGTTCCTCCCGAATTCCCGCGCAAGCTTTGCGAAGCAAAGCGCCGTGCGGGGGAGGTCGGAGGGACCCGCCGGAGCGAGCACCGACTCGCCGCGAGCACCGCGCCGACCAGGGCGTGCGATGCCCCGCTCGTCTCGCTTCGTCTCGCTTCGTCTTCTCAGTAAGCCCCGACGATGACCGGCATGTAGTGGCTGATGTTGCCCCCCGCGGCGGACACGAACTGAAGGAGAGCCGCGGTTCCCTGCGCAGGCGCCTTGTTGACCTTGATCTTCAAGCTGACCGTGTCGCCGTTCTTGCCCGAGAACGTCTTCGGCGTCACCGTCAGCACGTCCGTCCAGGGGTACGTGCAGCAATCGCCCTCGACGGCCGTCACGCTCCACGCGTCCTCCGGCCCGTCGCTCCAGAAGCCGACCTGCACGGTCGCCGTGTCCCCGACCCCGATGCGCCAGCCCTTCGTATTGAACTTCGAAACGCCGCCGTTGGCATCGAGGGCGGAGACCGACACGTTCGCCAGCCCCAGCGGCGACACACTGTTGTACACGCCGCTCGGGACCGGAACGCACGGGTCGTGCCCCGCCTTCGCGCTCTCGTTCGACCAGAGGCGCGAAAGCCAGTACGGCAGGTCCGAGCCGCCCTGGAAGTAGCCCTCGTCGAAGTACTCGCAGGCGTCGGCGAGCTCGTCCTGCCAGTCGTTCCACAGCTCCCACGAGATGTGGTTCGTATCGAAGCCGTAGTACGCGGGCGCGTTGTTCGGGTACGGGTCGGTCGACCCCTCCGCGATCTCGTGCGACGCCGTCTCGAAGAGGTCCGTCAGCAAAGGCAGCTCGTCGTCGAGGTAGCAGCCCTCGAGGATCTGCGCGTACGACACCCCGTTCGCGTTCGTCGGCGAGTCGAGCTCGTAGTGGTAGCCGTCGCCGCCCTCGCACGCGTCCGCACCCTGGTAGGTCGGCATGACCGTGGTCGGGACGTAGACGACGTAGATGGTCGACGTGTCGGGGACCGGCCAGCCGTCGCCGGGCGCGCCCGTGATCTGCGACTGGACCCACGTGTCGATGTCGTCGGTGTCGATGCCCGTCGTGAGCGGCGTCTGCACGACGACGTGGTCCGCGGCGACGCTGGTGGTGGGGCCGACCCCGTACTCTTCCAGCACCTTCCAGTACGACGAGGCCCCGAGCGCGTCGTCGAAGGCATCGATGGCCGTGGCCTGCGGATCCCCCGCGAAGGTCACCGTGACGATCTTCGGCGTGGGCAGCACCGGCCCCTTCTGGGTCTCGACCTGGGGCATCTCGGGGGTGAACGCGGGGTAGGCGTCGGCCCCGAGAGCCGCGTCGCCGAGGCCACCTTCGCCCGCAGCGGTTCCGGAGTCGCCGCCGCTGCTGCCCGCGTCGCTCGACGCATCCTCCGAGTCGTCGCCCGGGTCGTCGCCCGCGCTCTTGGAGGAGCCGCACCCCAGGGCGAGCGCGCCCGTGACGACCCCCGCCACCACGCACACCGCGAACGCCTGGAGACCCACGCGGGGACACATACCACGCGACGATCGCGTGACCATCCGGTTCACGCACAGGGGAGCGCTCCGCATCGCCGAAAACGGGACCCTCGACCGGCCTCTGCGGCTCACCGACGGCCGGCACGCGGTGAAGGCTGGCCGCACCATGGGCGCCGGCACCTGGGGGAGGGTGAGGCGGTAGCTACTGCCCGCCGAGAGCGGAGCACAGGGCGCTGCCCGGGCAGCACGCGTTGGTCCCGGCGGCGCCGCCCACCTGGCCGGTGTGGAAGCACACCTGCGCCCCGGAGGGATTCGCCGGGTAGTAGTACGCCCAGAAGAAGCACATCTCGTCGTTCGCGCTCTCGCCGAAGCTGACGCTGCTGGTCGACGCGTTGAACCAGCTGCAAGAGAACTGGAAGCCGCCGCCGGTCGCGACGTGGAACGGCGGGGTGAACTCCGTGGTCACCGGGTCGCTCCAGTCGGTGTTCGTGTAAATGAGCGAGCCGGGGTCGGTGGCGCTCGTCGCCGACCAGATTTGCACCTCGGTGCCCCACTGGTGCTCGTGGCCCGTCATCGCGAAGAAGTTCGAGTCGGCGTACGCGCTGGGGACGGGGAAGTAGACCGGCCCGAGCGTGAAGCTCGACTGCGGCTTGATGGTGATGTCCGGGTCGCCGATGAAGAGGAACGACGCGTCGTACTTGTAGTCGGCGTCGGGCATCGTCGTCAGCGTCGACGTGGTGAGGAGGGTCGTCGTCGTCGTCGTGCTGGCGTTGATGTAGTGCATCTCGAGGCGCACCATCTGGTTTGCGTCGAGCGTGAAGGCGACGCCGGGCGGCAGGGTGAGTAGATCGTCCTTCTTCTGCGAGATGATGAGCGGGTTGCCGTCGGCCGGGTTCAGCGTGTCCTGGAACGGCTGGCAGTTGAACGGCGTCGCCTGCGTCGCCTGCGCCGCCACCTTGTAGAGGATCATGTGGTGCGACGACGTGCCGAGCAGATCGTGGATCTGGCCGATGTGCACCGACGCGGTGTTGCCCAGCGGCACCACGATGCACTGCGTGTTCTCGGTCTGCGGGGGCACCTGGATGGGGCCGAACTGGACGGTGAACGACTGCGTGCCGCCGCCGGCGTCGTCGTTCATCGTCACGTCGCCGTCGACCGGACCGGCGTCGGCGCTGGGGCCTCCGCTGCTGCTCGACCCTCCGCTGCTGCCGCCGCTGGAGCTGCTGCCGCTTCCGCCGCTGCTCCCTCCGCTGCTTCCGCTGCTGCTCCCGGGCCCACCACCGTTTCCGGGCGAGCTCGACGAGCTGCACGCCGCGAAGAGGACCGCACACGTGAGCGCCAGAAGAGAAGACCGCATGGGGCGACGACCTCCGAGACCGGGAGCTTACGTGGGTTGCCCGGGGTCGCACGTCACAAGAGCGGCTCCGCAGCGTCGCCTACTTGGACCCACCTCGCGCTTCCCACGGAGGATTCCGAGTAGCATCGCTTCCCATGGGACTCGAAGACTTGGCGAAGCGACTCGCGGACGTGGGGCGTCTCGGGATGACGGCGACGCTCGCCGACAAGCTGAAGCTGCGGGGGGAGGACGCGATCCGCGGGCAGCTGATGGCCGTCACCGACGGCGACCGCGGGCCCCTCGGCGTGTACCTCCTCGCCATCTACGTGGTGGACGACACCGACCTCTTCGACGACGGCGAGATCTACTGGTGGTCCATCCCGGTCCTCGTCGACACGAAGGGCAAGGTGAGCTGGAGCCCCGTTTCGGGGCTACCGGCGGGGTCGCCGCCGCACAAGTGCGGGTCGCAGGAGTGGATGACGAACGTCTCGCTGGCCGAGCCGCCCCTCCTCGCGGTCATCCCGGAGGATCCGGAGGTCGCCGCGTGCGTCGTGCGGCTCGCCATCTACGACGACGACGGGAAGCCGGCGGAGCTCGGCGTCGCGATGTCGGAGGGCTACGAGACGCTGGCGAGCTGCGTGCGCGACGGGCTGCCGGGCGCGGGGCAGATCATCGTGCCGGTGCGGGAGGCCATCTACAAGTCGCTCAAGGCCGAGGACGACGACATCCTCATCGACGAGGACATCACGATCCGCCGCGGCGAGAACGCGCGCTTCAACGTGGGCCTCGTGGGCTCGATGATCAACGCCAAGGCGCGCGCCTACTACCTCGTCCGCGACGAGCTCAGCACCGAGACCGCAGGGCCCATCGGTCTCCGCAAGGGCGAGGTGGGTCGACTGGCGTTCTCGTCGGAGCTGAAACGAGGCGGACGCGTGTCCGTGTTCGCGCGCGGCGCGGACGTCGAGTGCCCCGTCTTCGGGAACCTGACGACGGACATGCCCTTCGCCGGGAAGATCCTCGACGATCGCCTCGCCAAGACGCTCTCCGCGGGCTTCGACGTGACGGGCAAGGGGCCGGCGAAGGTGGTGGCGTTCTACACGCCACCGTAACGCGCAGACCGTCCCGGACGGCTCACTCGATGTGGAACTCGACGCGCCGGTTGTTCTTGCGACCGGCCTCGGTGGCGTTGTCGTCGATGGGGCGATCCATGCCGAAGCCTTGCGCGCTGACGCGGGCCGTCGAGATGCCGTGCATGACCAGCCAGGCCATGACCGACTGCGCGCGCTCCTTGCTGAGCTTCTTGTTCATCGCGGCCTTGCCGACGTTGTCGGTGTGGCCCTCGATGCGCACGTGTTTGATCTCGGGGTGATCTTCCATCACCTTCACGACCGCGAGGAGCAGCTCGTCGCTGTCGTGGAGGATCTTGGCGCTGCCGGTCGCGAACTTCACTTGCTCGCTGATCCGGATCTGGCCGTTCACGATGGCCGCCTTGGGGCACCCGTTGGTCTTGGGGTCGCCGGTGTGGGGACCGGGCGCGTCGGGGCACGCGTCCTCCGCGTCGGGGATGCCGTCGCCGTCGCGGTCCGAAGGGCAGCCGTTGGTCTTCGGGTTGTCCGTGTGCACGCCGGGTGTGTCGGGGCAGGCATCCTCGGCGTCGGGGATGCCGTCACCGTCGCGGTCCGCCGGCTTGGGGGGAGGAGGCGGAGGAGGAGGAGGCGGCGGCGGGGGAGGAGGGGGCGGCGCGACGGCCACCGGCGGGGGCGGCTCCGGCGCGACCACGGGCGGGTGATACCCCGGGACCCACTCGGCGGAGAGCAGAACTCGCACGACCGGTGAGCCCAGATCGTGCGTGAGCCCGGGTCCGGCACCGGCGCCGATGCGCCAGTCCTCCCCGATGGTGTAGTGCGCGCCGAGGATCGCCTCGACGGGCGTGGAGCCGCTCTTGAAGAACGCGTCCGAGGCGACCGTGTTCGCCTCGCCGTAGATCTCGGGCCCGACGAGCAGATGCCGGTTCGCCACCCTCACGCCGAGCGCGGCGCCGTAGATGAGCGACGTGCCGTAGGGGTTGCCGTCGACGAAGGTCTGCTGCGCGCGCACGTGGTAGCCGACGTTCGCGGCCCACACGAAGGCGCCCGCTTCGCCGGCTGCGGCGAGGCGAACGATGCCGTGCGAGAGGTTGTCGCTCGTGTACTGGTCGGAGGTGCCCGAAGGCACGAAGAACTGACCCCCGATGGCCAGCTCGAAGGCCGACCCGTAGCTGCCGAGGATGCGAAGGTCGGCGCCGAGGCGGACATCACCCATCGCCGCGTCCTGCGGGCCCACGAACACGTTGCCCCGCCCGCTCGTGCCCGAGCCTCCCGAGTTCACCGCTGCGAAGGGGACGTCAATGCCCAAGCGGAGCCGGTCGAGCAGGACGAGCGACCCACCGGCGTGCAGATAGAGCTGCTGCGAGACGATGACGGGGCCGTTCGACCCGTCGGCGTTCTTGAGCACGAAGGGATGGTCGGCCCACTCGGCGACGACCCCAAGCGCGGGCCGGAGGCTGCCGCGGAGATCGAGCGTGTCGAGCGCGAACCACTCACTGCCGCGCTCCGACGGGTTGAACGTGTCGACCCGGAACCCGGGTTGCGCCGCCGTGGGCACCAGCGGAGAGGCCTGCGCCCGCGCATTCCTTGCCGACGAGCCGAGGAATCCCACCAACAGCGCCGCGAGAACTACCGTGCTCTTTCGCATTGGCGCGGGATGCTCGCGTGCGCCGCGCTGCAAGGCAAAGGAAAACGCGTCAGGTGCCCGTCTTCTTCGTGTACTTCCCCCGCTCGGCGGGGTGCTCGTTCTCGTAGGCCTGCACGCTCTCGCGGGTGATCTCGACCTCGAGGACGCCGTCGCGCTCGATCTTCGACTGGCAGCCGAGGCGCGACCCGGGGCGCACGTCGAAGGCCTTGTCGAGGATGTCCGCCTCGTCGTCCTCTTGCTCGCTGAGGAGCTCCGCGCCCTTGGTCACGTACACGTGGCACGTCGAGCACGCGCATACGCCGCCGCACGCGCTTCCCTCGGGAAAGTGCCCCTTCGTGGCGGCTTCGAGCAGCGACGACCCGACGGGCACCTCCACCTCGCCGAACCCCTTGAACCGGACGATGGCCATCACCTCACCTCGCCGCTCGCGTGGGCGGCCTCGATGCCCTTGGCGTGCTCCACGGTCTTCTCGAGGGCGTCGACGCGTTGTCCCTCGATGGCCCGGGCGATGGCCCGGTTCATCCTACGGCCCGCGAAGGCCTTGGTCGCGTCGTCGAGCGCCTCGATACGCGAGTGCACTCTCGACGGATCCTCGCCGCGCGCGGCCGCGTCCAGCGCCTCGCACGCCTGCACGATGCGCTCCCGTTCGCCGGGCTGAAGGAGGTCCGCGTCGGCGTCGAGAGCCTTGCGCGTCGCCGTCAGGATGCGGCGCGCCTCGACGCGGTTCTCCGCGAGACGGCGCCGCGCGAGGTCGTCCTCGCCGTGATCGAGCGCGTCCATCAGCATCTGCTCGACCGCGGCGTCGTCGAGGCCGTAGCTCGGCTTGACGCTGACCGTCTGCTCGATGCCCGTCGTCAGCTCTTTCGCGTGCACGCCGAGGAGGCCGTCGGCGTCGATGTGGAACGTGACCTCCAGCCGGGCCATGCCGGCCGGCATGGGCGGGATGCCCTTCAGCGTGAAGCGCGCCAGGCTTCGGTTGTCGGCGACCATCTCGCGCTCGCCCTGCAGCACGTGGATCTCGAAGCCCGTCTGCCGGTCCTCCTGCGTCGTGTACGTGGCTTTGGCCGAGCAGGGGATGGTCGAGTTCCGGGGCAACACCTTGTCGACCACGCCGCCGCCGACCTCGATGCCGAGTGAGAGAGGGATGACGTCGAGGAGCAGGACGTCGTCGCTCCTCCCCTCGCCGGCCAGAAGGTCGGCCTGCACGGCGGCGCCGAGGGCGACCACCTGGTCCGGATCGATGTCGCCGAGCGGCTCCTTCTTGAAGATCTCCGCGACGTACCTGCGCACGGCGGGCACGCGGGTGGAGCCGCCGACGAGGATGACGCCGTCGAGCTGCTCCGGGCGAAGGCCCGCGTCCTTCAGCGCGCGACGGCAGGCGACCCCGGTTCGCTCGAGGAGCGGGCGAACCAGCTCGTCGAAGCGCGCGCGGGTGAGCGTGACGCGCTTCTCGCCCGGCACCTCGGCCTCGACCGAGGGCTCGGTCGTGAGGGCGTGCTTGGCCTTGCGGGCCTCGTCGAGCACGAGGCGGACGAGGTGCGGGGTCTGGCGCTTCTCGTCGAAGCCGAGGTCGGCGAGCAGCTCGTGCGCGATGGCGCGATCCATGTCGTCGCCGCCGAGGGCGCTGTCGCCGCCGGTCGAGCGCACCTGGAAGACGCCGTCGTCCAGCACGAGCACCGTGACGTCGAAGGTGCCGCCGCCGAGGTCGTACACGGCGAAGGTGCCGTTCTGCTTCTTCTCGAGGCCGTAGGCGAGCGCCGCCGCCGTCGGCTCGTTGATGAGGCGGAGCACCTCGAGCCCGGCGAGGCGCGCGGCGTCCTTCGTGGCCTGCCGCTGGGCGTCGTCGAAGTACGCGGGCACCGTGATGACGGCGCCGCCGACCGAACGAAGCTCGTCCTCGGCCTGCTCCTTCAGCGAACGCAGGATCTCGGCGCTCACCTCGACCGGCGTGACGACGCGCCCGCCGTCGACCTTGAACCGGACGGTGTTCGCCTCGCCCTCCGCGGCGTCGACGAACTCGTACGGACCGAGCCGTCGCGTCTCCGGATCGCCGGCGCCGCGCCCCATGAAGCGCTTGACGCTCACGATGGTGTCGCGCGGGTGCTCGGCCGCGACGCGCTGCGCCCGCCGGCCGACGACGACGTCCCCATTGGGCAGGTACGCGACCACGCTGGGAACGAGCACCTCGAGGTCGCAGTCCGCGATGGCGGTCGGGCGCTCGCTCTTGACGTACGCGACGAGCGAGTTCGTCGTGCCCAGATCGATGCCGATGGGGCGGGCCGGAGCCTTGGGGTCGAAGATCTCGAAGAGGGCCATGGTGCTCGCCTATGCCGCCAGCTCGTCTTCGATGGCGCTCACCTCGTCGAGGAAGCGCCGGTAGAAGCGCAGCTCGCCCAGCCTGGCCACGAGCGACGCCGCCTCACCCCGGGCGAACCCTTCGCCGAGGCCCGCCTCGACCGCGCGCGTGCGACCCTCGATGGCCCGCGCCATCTCGTGGACGCGCGCGAGATCCTTCGCCTGCTTTGCCTCGGCGAGGGCCTCCCGCTGCTCGAGCATCTCCATCAGGAACTCCGGATCGGTCGGGTTCGCGCGCTCCTCGCCGAGAGCGACCCCCGCCAGCGTCAGGAGGGCCTCGGCCCGGCGAATGGGATCGCGCACGACACGCCACGCCTCGTTCACCTCGACCGCCTTCGACAGCGCGGCCCGCCGTTCGCTCGCCCCGGAGCCGATGAACTTGTCCGGGTGCAGCGCCCGCGACAGCTCGCGGTGCGTCTTCTCGACCGCCGCGAGGTCGACGTCGTAGTTGCGGGGCAATCCCAGGGTCTCGAACGGATCCACCTTCACACCGAGAACGAGTGACCGCAGCCGCACCCGGTCTTCTCGTTCGGATTCTTGAACTTGAACCCCTGCTGCATCAGCGTCTGCTCCCATTCGAGCTCGGTCCCGCCGAGGTACAGCAGGCTCTTGGGATCGACGACGACGCGAACGGGGGTCCCGTCGCCGGCCGTGTACTCGAAGACGCGGTCGCGCGCGCGCGGCGACCCGTCGTGAAACTCGATGACGTACGAGAACCCCGAGCACCCGCCGCCGCGGATGCCGAGGCGCAGCGAAGCGTCCATCGTGCCGCGCTTCTTCATCTGGCGCGCGATGGCTTCGACGGCCTTGGGGGTCACCGAGATGTTGGCGTCCATGGGTCGACCTGCCGGTTACTTGGCGACGCGCCGGTCCGACTGCTTTTTGCGGTAGTCGGCGATGGCGCTCTTGATGGCGTCCTCCGCGAGCACCGAGCAGTGGATCTTCACCGGCGGGAGGTTCAGCTCCTCGACGATCTGGGAGTTTTTGATCGCCTCGGCCTCGTCGACCGTCTTTCCCTTGATCCACTCGGTGGCGAGCGACGAGCTCGCGATGGCCGAGCCGCAGCCGAAGGTCTTGAACTTGGCGTCCTCGATGACGCCCGAGTCGTTCACCTTGATCTGCAGGCGCATGACGTCGCCGCAGGCCGGGGCGCCGACGAGGCCCGTGCCCACGCTCGGGTCGGCCTTGTCGAGGGTGCCGACGTTCTTGGGGTTCTCGTAGTGCTCGATGACTTTGGTGCTGTAGGCCATGGCGGTTCCCTCGATGATCTCAGTGAGCGACCCAGGAGACGTTCTTCAGATCGATGCCTTCGTTGTGCATTTCCCAGAGAGGCGACATCTCGCGCAGTCCCTTGACCTTCGCGACGACGAGATCGGCCACGTAGTCGACCTCTTCCTCGGTGTTGAAGCGACCGAGCCCGAAGCGGATGCTCGAGTGCGCCAGCTCGTCGCCCACGCCGAGGGCGCGAAGCACGTAGCTCGGCTCGAGGCTCGACGACGTGCACGCCGAGCCGGAGCTCACCGCCACGTCCTTGATGGCCATCATCAGCCCTTCGCCTTCGACGAAGTTGAAGCTGATGTTCATGTTGCCCGGGAGCCGGTGCTCCATGGAGCCGTTGACGTAGACCTCGTCGAGCTGGCTGAAGATGCGCGACCGCAGCCGCTCGCGGAGCGCCACGAGCTTCGCGTTCTCCTGCTTGCCCTCGTGCAGCATGATGTCGCACGCCTTGCCGAAGCCGACGATGAGCGGCACCGCGAGCGTCCCCGACCGCATCCCGCGCTCGTGCCCGCCGCCGTCCATCTGCGCCACGATGCGCACGCGCGGCTTGCTGCGGCGCACGTAGAGGGCGCCCACGCCCTTGGGGCCGTAGATCTTGTGCGCCGTGAGCGACGCCAGGTCGACGTTCATCTTCTGGACGTCGAACTCGACCTTGCCGATGCCCTGGACTGCGTCCGAGTGGAGCAAGACGCCCTTCTCGCGCGTGATCTTGCCGATCTCCTCGAGCGGCTGCACGGTGCCGATCTCGTTGTTGGCGAGCATCACGCTGACGAGGATGGTCTTGTCCGTGATGGCCTTCTTCACGTCGTCGGGATCGACCCGGCCGACCTTGTCGACGCCGAGGTAGGTGACCTCGAAGCCCTCCTTCTCGAGGCGCTTGCACGTGTCGAGGATGGCCTTGTGCTCGGTGACCGTCGTGATGATGTGGTTGCCCTTGTCCTTGTAGAACTCGGCCACCCCCTTGAGGGCGAGGTTGTCGCTCTCGGTCGCGCCGCTGGTGAGGACGATCTCCTTGCCGTCCTTCGCGCCGATGATGCGCGCGATGCGCTCGCGCCCGATCTCGACCGCCTCTTCCGCCTCCCAGCCGAACGCGTGGCTACGGCTGGCCGCATTGCCGAACTTGGTCGTGAAGTAAGGGATCATCTCCTCGACGACGCGCGGGTCGACCGGCGTCGTCGAGTGGTTGTCCATGAAGATGGGGAGCTTGAGGGCCATGTTCGGGTTCGCTTCTTCCTTCAATGCGCGCGGTACCCGAGCACCAGCTCGGGCACGTCGGTTTCCTTGTCGTGCAGATCGCAGCACTCGCAGGCCGAGAGGAGCCGCTGGGGATCGCAGACGTCGCAGGCGTCGAGGTACTGCAGGCTGGCGGAGAGCTCGTGCTCGAGGGCCTCGAGCCGACGGCGCTGGTCGCGGGTGCGCTCGAGCTGTCGCGCGTACACCTCGCGCATGCGCTTCATCGCGTCCGGCGCGCCGCTCGCGTGGGCTCCCTCGCGGACGATGGTCTGGATGTCGCCCAGGCTGAAGCCCATCTCTTGCAGCTTCGCGATCCAGCGGATGCGGGTCAGCGACTCCGCTCCGTAGAGACGAAACCCCCCCTTGGACCGGGCGGCCGGCGAGAGCAGGCCAAGCTCCTCGTACAGGTGGATGGCCCGCACGGTCTTCCCGGCTTCACGAGCCAAGTCCCCGATCTGCATCAAGTCTTCGGTCGGGCGATGGAGGGGGAGACGGAGCATGGTTTCGACTCTCACGTTTAAGTCTTACGTGCACGTGAGGGTTGTCAAGAAGGCTTGTAGGCGGCGACACCTCGTCCGTCAAGCCGATGCTGACGCGCCCCCCTGAAGGCGTGTATCTGGAAAGGCCATGCCCACACTCGAGGCGCAGCTGACCGCCCTGACCCAGGAGTTCGTCGCGAAGCTCGTGGATGTCCTTCGAAATGCCTCGTTCGCCGAGGTGGCTCAGCTCTCGACGGCGCCAGCCGCACCGAGCGGTTTCGCCGGCAGGAAGCGCGAGCCCCGCAGCGCTCCGCGTGCACCCACGTCCGGCTCAGCCGGAAGGCAGACTGCGGCCAGGCGAGCCGAGCTGGGAGAGCGCGTCATCGAGACGCTCCGTGCGGGCTCGGAGCCCATCGGTGTGCGGGAGCTCTCGTCGCAGCTCGGCGTGGCTCCGGACGTCCTCGCCGTCCCCCTTCGAGAGCTGCGGGCCGCCGGCAAGATCCGCAAGCATGGTGAGAAGCGGAGCACGACGTACTCGGCCGCCTGACATCGACTTACGATCATCGATGATCGAGCGGGCACGAGGCTCGCACTGCGGATGCCCGACCAAGCATCCGGGGAGCGAGTTCGATGACACTGCGGGCACTTCGGGACGATGACACCGCTGCGATGGAGGGACGCGAGATCCCCTCCTGGGTCGGCGATTGCCCACGAGAGGAGCAGAATGATTCAGGCTCGCTGTCCTCGGGCGTGAAGGACATCGGCCCGGACGACACCGTCGAGCAGTCCGAAGCGCCGCGGCACGTCCGCCGGCGGACGGGGCCCCGCAAGCGCGTGTCGCTGAAGGCGGACGCGGTGCGCGACGCCCTGGAGAAGCAGTACCGCCACGCGGGGCAGTGGGACGAGCTCGTCGACCTCTACGTGGGGCGCATCGAGGCCGTCGACGCCCAGGAGAAGGTGGAGCTCTTCAAGCGGCTCGGCGACGTGCTCTGGCAGGAGCTGGGTGACGCGACGGCGGCGCGCGATGCGCTGGTCGAGGCGCTGGCGATCGATCCGTCCGACGAAGACGCCGCGGCGCACCTGGAGGACATCGCGGCGTCGAGGGACGGAGGCTGGGAGGCGCTCGTCGACGCGGTCGCACAGAAGATCGACGCCATCGAGGGCAACCCGCGGAAGGCCAAGCTGGCCGAGCGGGTGGTGCGATGGGCGCGCGGCGACATGAACGACCCGGCCATCGCCGAGCGGCATCTCGACGCGATGCGGTCCTACGATCCGGCTCACCCCCTGGTGCACGAGCGCCTTGCCAGCCGGTACGCCGGCGTCGGGGCCTGGGACGCGCAACGCGAGTCGCTGGAGCGGGCCCTCGCGCGCACGCAGCGGGACGCGGACCGGCGCGACATCCACATCGCGCTGGGCGAGCTCTACGAAGAGAAGCTCCCCAACGCGAAGCGCGCCGCGGAGTGCTACGAGAAGGCCCTCGCGCTGGACCCGAGGGCGATGGCGGCGCTGTGCGGCCTGGAGCGCATCTGCCGGACTTCCGAGCAGTACGTTCGCCTCGCGGCCCTCCTCGATCAGCAGGTCGACGCCGCGGCGAGCGACGGCGAGCGGGTCGGCGCGCTCCTTCGCCTGGGAGAGCTGCTCGAACAGCGCTTCGTCAAGCCGGGCGAGGCGATCCCGAAGTACGAGCTCGCGCTCGCGCTCGACGCCGAGAACGCGCGGGCGCTCGACGGCCTGGAGCGCTGCTGGCAAGCCACCCGGGACTGGGAGAAGCTCGCGGCGGCCCTCGAGAGGCGGGCGGCTTCTGCCGCGGACTCGGGCGAGGCGGTCGCCACCCTGATGCGCCTCGCCGAGGTGCGGGAGGCCAAGCAAGAGAACCTGGCGCAGGCGCTCGCGGCGTGGCGGCGGCTCTACGAGCTCGACACGTCGCACGTGACGGCCATCCAGCAGCTCGCCCGGCTCAGCGAGAAGCAGGGAGACATCACCGCGGGGGCCGCGTACCGAGCGCGCCTCGCGGACCTGACCGACGATCCCAAGGAGAAGGCCCGGATCCACATCGCCGTCGGCGAGATGCTGGCGCCCGAAGGCTGCGACCCGTCCTGCGCGCGCATCCACTTCGAGCGCGCCGTCGAGATGGAGCCACGAAACCCGGTCGCGTGGGAGCAGCTGCAGAAGCTCGCGGTGCGCGAGCGCGACATGATGTACGCGACGTTCTGCCTGGAGCGACGCGCGGAGCACACCGAGTCGGTGCGCCTGAAGGCGCAGCTCCTGGTCGAGCTCGCGAAGATGCGCCTGTCGCTCGGCGACGCGAGAGGCGCGCTGGCGACGTTCGAGTACGCCTTCGAGACGGACCCGACGAACGAGCCGGCCGCGCGCGCTGTGCTCGAAGATTGGACGCGCCGCGAGAAATGGGACGAGGCGCAGAAGGCGTGCGACGTCCTGGTGGCGGCGGCGACGCGCGACTCCGACTCGAAGCTGCTCCTCAAGCTGTTGCGGCTCTCGACGCGCATCGCCCTCGCGCTGGGCAACGGCGAGAGGGCGCTCATGGCGGCCGCGGCGGCCTACGATCTCGCCCCGGCAGATGGACCGGCGCAGAGCGACGTCCTCCACGTCTGCTTCCAGCTCCGCGACCGGGCGCCGCTCCGTGAGCGCGTGGCGGCCGTCGCCGAGCGTGTGGCGCGGGAAGCGATGGACCTGTCGCCCGAGTCGCTGGTGCGTCTCGGCGAGGTGCGTCTCATGACGGGAGACCCCCATGGCGGGGTGGAGCTCCTTTGCCTCGCCCTCTCGCACGACGGTCGGAACCCGCATGCGCTCGCCGCCCTTGCCCGCGTCTTCGGCGAGCGCCGCGACTGGAGCCGGGCCGCCAACTGCATGCATCGCCTGGCCCGCGTCACCGAGGACGCGCGCGAACGGCAGGCCCGCTTCCTCGACGCCGCCGATCTCTGGGAGAAGCGCGCGAACGTCCCGGTGCGCGCCGTGGCCGTGCTCGAGGAGGCGCTCGAGCGAGACGCGCGCGACGCCGCGGTCCTTCACCGGCTGGTCGGCTTGTGGGGAACGCTCTGCGAATGGGAGAAGCTCGTCGGCGCACTGCACGTCCTCGGCAACATGGAGCCGGATCCCGGACGTCGCGCCAGGCACGTCTACGCCAGTGCGGGCGTCGTGCGCGAGAAGGTGGGCGACGCCCGGCGTGCCGCGCAGCTCTACGAAGAGGTGCTCGATCTCGACGAGTCGCGCCTCGACGCCTTCGAGCGGCTCGTGCGGATCTGGACCGATCGGCGCGACTGGGGAGAGCTGGAGGTCTGCTACCGCCGGATGATCGGCCGGCTTTCGCGCGACGGCGACAAGAAGCTCGAGCATGCCCTCTACCATCAGCTCGGGCTCGTGTACCGCGACCGGGTCGGCGACATGCCGCGCGCGCTGGATGCGTTCCGTCGGGCCGCCGACCTCGCGCCGGAAGACGACGAGGACCGTCGCATCATCGTGGAGCTCCTCGTGCTGGCGGGTCAGCCCGACGTGGCGATCGCCGACATGCGCCGCTCGCTCGAGGCGGACCCGACGCGGCCGTCGACGCTTCGCGAGCTCTACGAGCTGTTTCTCCGGGAGGGGCTGAACGACAGGGCGTGGTGCGCGGCGAACGCCCTGGTGCACCTCGGTGAGGCCGACGAGGCCCAGCACAAGTTCGTCGGCGATTTCCCGCCCATCGATCTCGGGAGCGTCCCGGGCACCCTCGCGGCCTGCGCCTGGCCGTCCCACGTCATGGCGCCGGGGATCGACGAGCGTCTGACGGCCATCTTCCGCTACCTGGTGCCTGCCGTCGTCCGCGCCCGGATGGCGCGCGTGCCGGAGAAGAGCCGCATCAAGTGGCTCGGCGCGCAGGTGCGCGAGACCGACTCGCCCCTCGCGGCTCGCCTCGTCCGGATCGCGCGCGACGGAGCGGAGATCCTCGGCGTGCCTCCGCCCCTTCTCCTCGCGCGTCCTCAGCTTTCGGTTCCCTTCGCGGTGGCGCCCACTCCCACGCCGGCGCTCTTCGTGTCGCTGCCCGCCGCGGGGTCCGTGCCCGAGGAATTGCTCGTGTTCCTCGTCGGACGCAGGCTGGCGGAGCTCCGGCCGGAGCTCGTCGCTCATGCGCTCTTTCCGACGCTGACGGAGCTGAAGTCGCTCATGAAGGCCGCCCTTCGCGTGGCGATCGCGACCCGCGGCGCCCCTCCGGAGAACGCCGACGACGCGGCCATCGCACGCGCCCTCGAGGCCCACGAAATGGAGGGCCTGCGCGAGGCCGTCTCGGCCATCGTCGGGACCGACTCGCGCGCCGACATCCGGCGATGGCACCAGCAGGCGGACCTCACCATCGCGCGCGCCGCGCTGCTCCTCACCGGCGACGTCGACCTCGCCTGGCGCGGCATCCAGCGCGAGCCCCGTGCTCCCAGCGACCTGACGCCCGGCGACTGGCGCGGCGAGATGCTCCAGTTCGCCGTCAGCGACGAGTACGCCGATCTGCGGGAAGCGATCGGCGTCGGCGTCGAGGGTCGGTCGTAACGCTCAGCCCTTCGGCGGCTCCTGCACGAGAAGCCGCTCGGCCTGACGGAACATGGCGAAGCTGAGCGCTCCCGCGCCGAGCGCCACCAGGGCACGCGCGATGACGTACGCCGCGGTGACCACCGGCGCGACGGCGGAGTCCGACGGCACGCCGCGAAGACCGGTGACGAGCGCCACGACCGCGAAGATGAGCCCCATCACGGCGAACACCGTTCCCGCGGTCTGCATCGAGACAGGCGCGTGAGGACCGGCGTGGCGCTGAGCCGCGGGCGGCGGGAACGTCGTCGTCAGCAGGGCCTGGAGCCACGAGGGCTTGGGCCCGGCGGGCGGGGGCTCGCTCCGGTAGCGCGTCGTCCCGGTATCGATGGCGAAGGACGGTGCCGGGGCAGCCGGTGGGAAGGTTACCGGGGGGAGCGGCGGCAGGCTCGCCGTCGGAAGCGGAGGTGGAGGGGGCGTCATCGAGGGGAGCCGCGTCGTCTTCAGCTCTTCGCCGTCAGGCGACAGGGCGGGACGCTGGTTGGTGGCCTCGGCGTCGTTGAGGAGCCCCGAATCGAGAAAGTCGGCGTTCGCCTCGCTCATGACAGACCGATTGACATTCAGAGGCGCGGAACGCCAGAAACTTCGCTCGGGTGGAAAAGTTGCATGTGCGTGTGAGGGCGCCCGCCATCACTCCCGGGTCTTGTCGCGCGCCTCCCCGCCGGCTGCGAGCACGCTCGGCCGAAGGCTCTGGTCGATGCGCAGCCAGGTCTGCCGCACCTCGTCGGGAACGCCGTACTGCTCGAGGATGGTCGCGAGGAGGTGGTGACGCCGGTCGAAGTGGCCCGGGAGCAGCGGCAGCGCCGCGTGGGCCTCGGGCAAGGGCTTGCCGGTGTAGCGCTGCGGGCCCCCGAGGAAGCTGCACGTCAGGAGCACCTGCTGCTCGACGATGTGCGCCTTGTCCTTGCCCTCGAAGAGGAACCCCACGATGACATCGACGAAGAGCTGGTCGTACAGGGCCTGGAGGATGGCGCGGATCTTCGCCTCGCCGAGGAGCTCGTACGACGTCGTCATGCGAAATGGATCTCGGCTCCCGTCGCGTCCTTGACGATGCGCGCCAGGGTCGCGAAGAGATCTTCGGGGCGTCCCTTGTCGTCCATCCAGGCCTTCTTCGTCTCGTCCCACGAGAAGTGCCAGGCCTGGGCGTTGGCAGCGAGCCAGATCTGCCGCGTGGGCCGCTGCGTGTTGACGATGCACCTCTTGCCTCCCCGGAGGGTCAGCGTGACGACGTCGCCCGCCTGCTCGCAGTCGACGAGGTCCGGATCGACGTCCTCGAAGGCGTCGCCGATGGTGCGGAACGCTTCGTCGGCCAGCTTCTGATACGTCGGCTCGTCCATGGCGGTTTACTTCGCGGGATGTCGGATCAGTTGAGGGAGTGGGGAAGCGCGAGCAGGAACGGCGCGATGACCGCGTCGAACATGCGGCCATCGGGTCGGTACATCTGATAGGTCCCGTGCATCTGGCCGCGCGGGGTCTGGAGGATGCACCCGCTCGTGTACTCGAAGTGCTCCCCCGGTCGCAGGAGGGGCGTCTGTCCGACGACGCCGGGGCCCTTCACCTCCTCGACCTTGCCGTTGCCGTCCGTGATGATCCAGTGGCGCGTGCGGAGCTGCGCCGGCTCGAGCCCCTCGTTGGCGATGCGGACCGTGTACGCGAACACGTAGCGCTGCGCGAGCGGCACCGACTGGTCGACGACGTACTGGCTGCGCACGCTCACACGGACGCCCTCGGTCAGCGCGGTGGAGTTCTCGGCGGCTCGCTCCGTCATGGGCATCCGGGACACGTGCTTACTACACGGCCGCGCGCACGTCCTCTTCGTCCCGACGGGGCCCGGCCATGTGTCGCTCGAGAAAGGCGCGCGCGGCGATCCACTTGGCGCGTGCCTGCGGCCGCCAAACGAACGCGTCGTAGCCGTGGATCTCGCCCGGAGACACGTGAAGCTCGCACTCGGTGCCCAGCCGGTCGAGCGCCGCCTTCAGGCGCTTGGAGCACCGGAAGAGCGGATCGCGCGTTCCCACGGACGCGAAGAACGGCGGGAGGGGACGGTCCGGCGACCCTCCCTCGATGATGCGGAGCGGGCTGGTGAGCGGCGAGGCTTGCACGGCCGACCGCACGTCGTGCCCCACGTACGACCGCGCGGCGTCGAGAAGCAGCGACTTGGTCCACCGCGACATGCGCGGATGCTTCAGGTACTCGTCGGTGTGACCGAGGTCGAGGAAGCCGTAGGTGGCCACGACCGCACGCAGCGCGACGTCCGCATCGAAGACGCGCTGCGCGAAGGGCTCGGGGCGCCGCCACGAAGACGCTACCGCCAGCGCGGTCACGAGGTTGCCGCCGGCGCTCTCGCCCGCGAGCGCGATGCGCCCGGGATCGCCGCCGTAGCGGCCGCAGCTCTCCTGAACCCAGAGGAGCGCGCGGCAAGCATCCTCGAGCGGCGCCGGATAGGGGTGGCGCGTGCCCTGGCGGTAGTTGATGTTGAAGAGGAGGTAACCTGCGCGCGCGATGGCGAGGGCCATCACGCGATGGGTCTCCTTGGACAGCATGCGGAAGCCGCCGCCGTGGACGTACATGACGACGGGCGCAGGGCCCCGTCTCCGCGTGGGAATGTACGCGTCGAGCCGGTGCTCGGGCACGTCGCGCGAGCCGTAGACCACGTCCCGCTCGAGGCGCAGGTCGAAGCGTGAGGGCTGCGCATCCGGCATCGCGTAGCGCACGCGCGCGAACGCATGAAGCGCGCGGTTCATGGCGCTGACGTAGATACGCGTCGGGGCGGAGCGGAGCTGCTCTCGCAGCGGGGTTCGCACCATTCGGGCAGGATACCGCGTGGACGGGATCTCTGCCGGTCGCGCCGTCATCTCTTTCAGGGCCTCTCGTAGGTACCGACGATCTCGCCCCAGGCGAGCACGTGACCCTTCAGACGGTTGACGAGGGTGCGCCGCCCGACGGACGCCTCTCCGTCGAACGGCGCGTCGAGCGCGAACACCTGGAAGTGATAGTGGTGCACACCGTGCCCCGGGGGCGGCGAGGGGGGCGCAAAGGCGTTCGCGAGCTTGCTGTTCTGGCCTTGCCCGTACCGGGCGATGACCGAAGCGTCGATGGTTCGGGCGGCGGGCGGGATGCCGTAGACGATCCAGTGCACGAAGGGCTCCGGCAACGGGGCGTCCGGATCCTCGCAAACGACGACGAGCGACTGCGTCGCCGTCGGCGGCGCGGCCCACTGCAGAGCAGGGGGCGTGCCCGCACCGTCGACCGTGCAGGAGATCGGAAGAGGCGCGCCGTCGGCGAAATCCGGGCTCGTCACGGTCAACCGGGCCGCCGTCGTCGCCGACACCTTGCGGGCCAGGAGCTTGTCGGCCCCGGCGTGCACGCTCCGCATCGCATGACCTACGACCCTCGCTGTTTCATGACCGATGCCCATGGCCGACCTCCGTCCGAGGACTGCCCGCGAGACGTGCATCGACCGTACCCGTCAGGCCACCGCCGAGGCGGGCAAGGGCCGCTCGCGATGGCAGTCGGCGGGACGCTTGTCGTCGCGCAGGCCGAGGAACGCGGGGTGCCGCATCGAACCGTCGCGCGTCCACTCCGTGAAGCGCACCTGGGCCACGAGCTCCGGCTGGACCCAGTGCGCGCGCGGGTGACCCCTCGGTCGTTCGGCGAACGGGCAGACCGTCGTCTCCAGCGCGGCGAGCCTCTTCGAGAGCGAACCGAGCGTCTTCGCGTCGAACCCCGTCCCGACGTTGCCGCAATACGTGAGCTGCCCGTGATCGTAGAGCCCGAGGAGCAGCGAGCCGAACCCCGTCCGTGCGCCTCCCGGCTCGGTGAATCCAGCGATGACACACTCCTGCTCGAGCTGCGCCTTGATCTTCACCCAGTCGCGCGTTCGCGCCTCGACGTACGGCGCGTCGCGGCGCTTCGCCACGATGCCCTCCAGACCGCGCTCGCGCGCGATCCTGAAGAGATCCAGCCCGCGCCCCACGACATGGCGGGAGATCCGGACCTTCGTCGACGACGGATCCACGATGCCGTCGAGCACCGCCTTGCGCTTCTCGAGCGGCTCTCTCCGCAGATCGCGTCCGCCGGCATAGAGCACGTCGAAGACGACGTACGTGAGCTCGGCGCCGGCCCCGTTCTGCAAGCTCTGGAACGAGGAGTGACCGCCCTCGTCGATCGCGACGATCTCGCCGTCGACCACCACGGGCCTCTTCCGGAAGCTCGAGCCGATCGAGGCGAGCTGAGGAAAGCGCGCGAGGAGATCCTTGCCGTTGCGCGAGCTCATCGTCACGGACCCATCGCGGTCGACCGCCGCGATGGCGCGGAAACCGTCCCACTTGGTCTCGAAGAGCCACGCGTCGTCGTCGAAGGGCGCGTCGATCAGCGTGGCGAGCTCCGGATGGGCGACGACGGGAACGGGATCGGCCTTCCGCCTCATCGCCCCGGGAGGACGCATTCTGCGTGCCACCGGCCTTGCCCCCAGCTCGGGAGAGCGCGGTCGACCGACCTTCCCGCGCGTCCGAGCTCCTCTCTCAGCGCCATCGCGTCTGCGGGCGCCCTGACCTTGCCCGTATTGTCGAAGTACACGTAGACGTCTCCTTTCCGGCTCCACTTCCGCACCCGCCCTGCCCATCGGGCGATGGCATCCCGGTCGTAGCCGCTCATGTAGAGGCGTTCGGCGCCGTGGAGGCGGACGTACGTGAAGTCGCTGGCGTCTTCGTCCATGACGGGAAAGTGTCCCGCGGCGTCGGCGACCACGATGGCGACGCCGTACTCGCGGCAGAGGCTCACGAAGGTGCGGCACTCGAAGCTCGGGTGGCGGATCTCGATGGCGTGCCGGATGGCCCTGTCGTCCGCGGCGCGGAACGAGCACCGGCCGCGAACGCGGGCGTCGTGTCGCCGCGCCAGGGTCGCCGCCTCGAAGGTGGTGCGCGGCAGGAGCCGGAAGAAGGAGGTCAGCCGCTCCGGGTCGAAGGCGAACGTCGCCGGGAGCTGCCAGAGGATGGGGCCGAGCTTCGGTCCGAGCGCGAGCACTCCTGAGGCGAAGAAGTTGGCGAGCGGGGCCACTCCGCCGTCGAGCCGCTTCATGTGCGTGATGAAGCGGCTGCCCTTGACGGCGAAGACGAATCCGACCGGCGTCGCCGCGCCCCAGCTCCGGTACGAGCGGGGCGTTTGCAACGAGTAGAAGCTCCCGTTGAGCTCCATGGAATCGAACCGACTCGCCGCATAGGCGAGCTCGTCGGCCTGACGCAGGCCCGCCGGGTAAAACGTGCGCCGCCACTCCGGGTAGCGCCACCCGCTGACTCCGATGCGAATGCGATGTTGCGTCACGAGCCTTGCTTCCCTCCCGCCGACCGGTTCGAGCAGCAATTGGCGCGCCCGCGCCCCACCCTACGTGGGCGGGATGGTGTCTCCCCGCGCGACGCGGCACCTCCCCACCATCGGCATGTGATCGGAGAGCCCGTGGAACGCCGCGGTGCGGTCGCCATACGGATGGGTCTCGTCGAAGTCGAGCCAGCGGATGCCCCGACCCGTGAAGACGTGGTCGAGGTGCATCCGCATGCGCATGAAGCCCGCCGTCGGCCAGCTCACGAGCTCGTCGACGTTGAGCTTGTAGCGATGGGCGAAGGCGTCGACCCACGCGGGTCCGGCGACGAGGTGCTGGTACACGGGCGAGCCCGGGAGCGAGTTGAAGTCGCCGACGACGACGAAGCGGTCGCTCGCGCGCTCCTTCTCGACGAAGCGCGCCAGGTTCTTCGCCTCCTCGAGCTGGTTCAATCCCCAGCCCATGCGCCGCGGCTCCATCCAGAACGCGCGCGACAGGGTGCTCGGCAGGCTGAGATGCGTGTTGAAGACGTCGATCGGCCCGAACGCGCGCTGCGTGCGGTGCCGGAAGCGCACGTGAGCGCAGATGCGCGTCTGCTTGATGCGACGGACGGCGTGAAGGCGTCGATGCGTGATGTCGTGCGGCGTCTCCGCGTTGTGGTGATCGACCGTGAAGTCTCTGTGCGCGAGGATCGCGAGCCCCGTCGTGTACACCTTGGTCCGCTGCGAGAGGCGGTAGGCGTGCGCGGGAAAGTAGTAGGCCTCGAAGGCGTCCGAGGTGCCTGCGTCGGAGAGCGACACCGACAGCATCCGGAGAAACTGCTCGAGCTGCGTCTCCTCGGGCGCCGTGCGGTGCGCAACGGTGGACCTCAGCGAGCGCGTCTCCACCTCTTGAAGGCACACGATCGCCGGCAGGGGCTTCAGCGCGGCGATGGCGTCGGCGATCCGCTTCATCGCCTTCTTCGTGCTCGCCAACCCCCTCGTGGCGTGCCCGAAGTAGCGGACGTTGTAGCTGAGGATGCGGAGGGTCTGCGGGGTCGCCACGTCGTCCCGAGGGGCGACCATAGCAGCGCGCCCGGGGACGTCGCCGGGGCACCGCGCGAAGCCGGGGCCTTTGCCCGTCCTTTCGCGGCATTGGCCCGTTCGACGGGGTGTTGCTCCCCTTGCAACGAATCCGCGTGCAGCCGAATTTTGCACCTCAACGCTTGCGCTGAGGGGAGAAAAGACGTAATCCCAGCGTACCAAAGGGGTATGAACATGTCCCACTCTTCGCGCAAGACTTCTTCCCTTCTCGCGGTCGGCCTCGCTGCCGCCGCTCTCTCGCTCGGCGCGTTCGGTTGCGCCTCGCAGCCCACCCCGCCGCCCGTCGCCGCCGCCCCGCCCTCGCAGGCATTCCAGCTTGCCGCCGGCGGGGTGACCGCTCCCCAGGGAAACCCGGAGGACGGCGTGCAGTTCGTGGAGCAGGAGCACAAGGACCCGCAGATTCAGGGCGACGGTCCGGCGACGGAGCTGCACCCCAGCGCCTCGGCCAAGCCCCACCAGTAGTCGTTTCCCCGCCCGCGCGGCGGAAACACCGGAAAGGCGGCCCGATGGGCGCGTAAGATGCGCGCCCTCATGCGTTTCCTTTCCATCGTGGCGAGCGGCGTGGCATTGCTCGCCCTGGCCGCCTGTATGCCCGGACCGGCCCCTGCTCCGCAGGTCGCGGCACGCCCGGCATCCTCCGTTCCGTCCGACCCCTTCGCCGCCCCCGAGGCGCGCGCCCGCACGGCGCTCGACGCGCCAGTCGCCGCTCGTGGTCCCGCAGTGCTCGTTCAGCACGCGACCGTGATGACGGCAACGGGCAAGCGCTATTCGCCGGGCTTTCTCCTCATGGAAGGCGGCACCATCGCGGCGGTCGGCGAGGGCGACGGGCCCCCGCCCAAGGAGGGCACCGTGGTCGTCGATGCCCGAGGTCGATTCGTCACCCCTGGGATCATCGATCCGCACTCGCACATGGGCGTCTACCCCGTGCCCGACACCGAGGGCCACGACGATGGCAACGAGATGACCGACCCGGTGACGGCGGGCCTGCGCGCGGAGCACTCGTTCTGGCCGCAGGATCCCGCCCTCGAGCGAGCGGTCGCCGGCGGCGTGACCACCATCGGCGTGCTGCCCGGCAGCGGGAACCTCATCGGCGGACGGGGCATCGTGATGCACCTCGTACCGCAGCGAGGGGCGCGCGCGATGCGCTTTCCGGGCGCGCCCGAGATCCTCAAGATGGCTTGCGGCGAGAACCCCAAGCGCGTCTACCGCGAGCTGAAACGTGCGCCCACGACCCGCATGGGGAACCTCCGGGCCGTGCGCGAGGCGTTCGTGCGCGCGCAGAAGTACGCGCGCGACTGGGACGACTGGAGCCGCAAGCAGCGCCAGGCGCCTCCTCCCGCGGACGCAGGCAAGCACGACAAGGGCGAAGAGAAGCAGCCGGACCGCGACATCGGCCTCGAGACTCTGGCCCTCGTCATGCGCGGCGACATCCTCGTCGAATGGCACTGCTACCAGGCCGACGACATGCTCGCCGCTCTGCAGATCGCCGACGAGTTCGGCTTCAAGGTGCGCGCGTTCCACCACGCGCTCGAGGCCTACAAGATCCGTGACGTGCTGGCAGCGAGGGGCGTGGCCGTCGCGACGTGGGACGACTGGTGGGGCTTCAAGATGGAGGCGTACGACGGCATTCCCGAGAACCTCGCCCTCCTGACCGAGGCGGGCGCCCGCGCCGCCGTGCACTCCGACTCGCCCATCGCCATCCAGATCCTCAACCAGTCGGCGGGCAAGTCGCTGGCCGCCGGCCGCGCCGCGGGCGTGAAGCTGGAGGACGACGACGCGCTCCGGTGGCTCACGGCGAACCCGGCGTGGGTGCTGGGCATCGACGATCAGGTGGGAACGCTCGAGCCGGGCAAGCGCGCGGACGTGGTCGTGTGGAGCGAGAGCCCGTTCAGCGTGTATGCGCGCGCGGAGCTCGTCTACATCGACGGCCAGAAGGTGTTCGATCGCGCGCACGTCGGCGCGCCCTGGAGCGACTTCGAGCTCGGCGTGCGCGGCATGCCCGCGAAGCAGGAGGCGAAATGAGCCGCACACGTGCAGTCGCCCTCCTCCTCGCGACGTCGGTCCTCGCGCTGCTGGCACCGCCGGCGCGCGCCGAGGAGACTCCGCCCATCGCCATCGTCCACGCGCGCGTCTACGTCCCCGGCGACCACCCTCCTCTGGAGGACGCCACCGTGATCCTTTCCGCCGGCAAGGTGCTCGCCGTGGGAGCGGGCCTGCCCGTGCCTCCGAACGCGCGCACCCTCGACGCGCGCGGCAAGGTCGTCACGCCGGGCTTCATCGACGTCGGGACCGACGTCGGCGCCGTCGAAATCGACCTCGAGGCGGCCTCCAACGACACCGACGCGCGCTCGGCCATGACCCCCGCCCTCCGCATGATCGACGGCTACAACCCGCGCTCCGCGGTCATCCCCATCACCCGCGCATGCGGCGTCACGTCCGCCGTCGTCGTCCCCGCGCGGGGACTGCTGGGGGGACAGAGCGCGTTCGTCGACCTCACCGGCGACACCGTGGCCGAGGCGCTCGTCCGCCCGTCCCTCGCCCAGAACGCCCAGGTCGACGAGACGACCGCGCAGGCGGTCGCCGGCAGCCGGGGCGGTCTCTGGCTCATGCTGCGCGAGGCGCTCGACGACGCGCGCTTCTTCCAGGCCCACCGGGCGCAGTACGACGCGAACGGCGTCCGTCCTCTCAGCCTGCGCCGCGCCGGGCTCGAGTCGCTCGTTCCCGTCGTGCGCGGCGAGCAGCCCCTCGTCGTGTGGGCCGAGCGAGCCAGCGACATCGAGGCCACCCTGCGCCTCGCCGACGAGCTGAAGCTGAAGGTCGTGATCGCAGGCGGCGGCGAGGCCTGGATGATGGCCGACGAGATCGCGCGTCGCAAGGTGCCCGTGATCATCGACCCGCTGGAGGACCTGCCTTCGCGCTTCGACCGGCTGCACGCGCGCTCCGACAACGCGGCGCTCCTCGCGCAGGCGGGCGTCCACGTGGTCCTCAGCACGTTCGCGTCGCATCAGGCGCGCCTCCTCTGGCAGCGCGCGGGCAACGCCGTGCGCCTCGGGATGGATCACGAGGCGGCGATCCGCGCGGTGACCGAGGCGCCCGCGGACGCCTTCGGTCTGAAGGGGTACGGGCGGCTCGAGAAGGGCGCCGTCGCCAACGTCGTCGTCTGGAGCGGGGACCCTCTCCAGACGGGCACGCGCGTCGAGCACGTCTTCATCCGAGGAAAAGAGGAGTCGCTCGAGACGCGGCAGAGCCTCCTTCTTCAGCGGTATCGCACCCTGCCCTTCGTGCACGACGGCTCGCGGTGACGTCACGGACGTCACATGTGCGTCCCGACTCGGGGGGTGGATCGGGCATGATCCGTGGAGAGTGAAGTAATCTAGGGCCAATGTTCCCTCGATGGTCGTGGTCTGTCTTCTTCCTCTCCCTTCTCGGCGTGTCGGCTCTCGGCGGCGGCTGCGGCAGCGGCGGCGACAAGAGCGTCTTCACGCCGCCCGACTCCGGGATCGGCGACACAGGGCTCGCCGGCGACTCGGGCCATACGTTCGGCGACGGCGGTGGCTCCATCACCGGGCTGACCATCACTCCGTCGAACCCCACGCTGAACGTCACCGCGCCCGGCGCGACGCAGCAGTTCCAGGCGCTCGAGGGCACGACGCCCGTGTCGCCGCAGTGGACCGTCGACGTCGCGGACATCGGGACCATCGACCCGACGGGGCTCTTCACGGCGTCGGGGCTCATCGGCGGACCGACGACCGTCACCGCCACCGACGGCACCCTCAAGGCGTCGACCGTGCTCAGCGTGCACCTGGCCCTCGCCGACAATCCCGGGAACGTCGCCCCCTCGACGCAGACGCTCCTCCAGGCCGGCGGCACGGCGGATCCCACCTTCAAGTGGCTCTATCCGTACGACGGCACCGTGTTCGCGCGCGGCATCGGCGCCCCCGAGCTGCAGACGGCGGGCAACTTCGACGCGGCGCTGCTCCAGATCAGCTTCCCGGGGCTCGACTACCAGGGCTTCTACGGCGCGAGCAGCCCCGGGCGCATCACGCTGTCGCCGCAGCTCTGGCAGACCATCACCCTGTCGGCGCAAGGCACGGACACCGTGAAGGTGAGCATCACGGAGATCAGCGCCGGAAAGGTGACCGGTCCGATCACCGAGTCGTGGACGATCGCCCAGGGCAACCTCCGCGGGACCATCTATTACAACTCGTACAACTCCGTCATCGCGGGGAACACGGGCGCCATCATGAGCCTCCGCCCCGGGCAGGCCACGCCCACGGTGGTCGTCGCAGGATGCAGGGTTTGCCACGCCGTCAGCGCCGACGGGTCGACCATGGTGTCCGCCAACGAGCCCACCAACGGTACGGCGACCGACAGCGTATGGGACCTGAAGAACGCGGCCGCCCCCGGCTACCAGGCTCCCAACCGCACGTGGGTCTTCGGTGCTCTCTCCCCCGACGGCTCGAAGTTCATGAACTACGGCGCCGTGGCCGACACGAACAACCCCGACGCGCCCTGGTCCCCCAACGTGCGTGGCGTCGGTCAGAGCGGCGACCTCCCCGCGACCCTCTACGACACGGCCACTGGCGCGGTCATCCCGTCGACGGGCCTTTCGACGGCGCCGCACATGATGATGCCGATCTTCTCCGCCGACGGAAAGATGATCGCCTTCACGCACTACGACAAGGACCAGGGCCACTCGGTCGCGGTCATGGACTTCGACAACGCGACCAACACCTTCTCGAACCTCCGCGACGTGGCGACCCTTCCCGCCGCGACCTACGTCGGCTGGGCGGCCATCACCCCCGACGACCAGTTCGTCTTCTTCGCGGGCGGAACGCACGTCGAATACAGCACCATCTCCGATGCGGCCGGCAACACGTCGTACCCCGCCAACATGGTGGATCCGACCAGCAACCTCTACATCGCCCACATCCCGTCGCTGACGGAGGTCCCCGCCGACCAGCTCAACGGCAACACTTCTGCCGGCACGAGCTACCTGCCGTTCCCCGACGACGTCGACCTCAACTTCGAGCCCACCATCTTGCCCGAGGCCGTCGGCGGCTACTTCTGGGTGGTCTTCACGTCGCGGCGCAACTACGGAAACCTCGTCAACGGCGACCCGTACATCGGCGCCGCGGGCGCTCCCAGCCCGCGCAAGAAGCTCTGGGTGGCCGCCATCGACATTCAGAACCCCGAGGTCCCCTACACCAAGGCGGTCGACCTCACTCACCCCGCCTTCTACCTGGAGGGGCAGGAGCTCGCGTCGGGCAACATGCGCGGGTTCTGGTCGCTCGATCCGTGCGAGGCCAACGGGCAGAGCTGCCTCACGGGCGACGAGTGCTGCAGCGGCTTCTGCCGGCAGACCAACGGTCCCGACGGAGGCAGCATCTTCGCGTGCGTTCCGCCGTCGGGGTGCGCTCAGGAAGGCGAGAAGTGTGCGACCGCGGCCGACTGCTGCGGCGCCCAGGCCGGGACGCAGTGCATCGCGGGCTACTGCGCGACGCCCGCGGCGCAATAGTCACTTGGGGGTCAGCTTGAACAAGGAGCCGGAGTCGGTCGTGAAGTAGACGTTCGTGTCGTCGACCTCGAGGGCGTCCGGTGTGTCGAAGCCCGTCCACAGCGTCGTCGCCGCGCCGCCCCCGAGGGGAATCTCGTTCAGAGAGCTCGGGGGCTCGCTGGTCGGGGAGTCGTCGTCGTAGGTGATCCAGTAGAGGCTCGTGGCATCGACGGTGAGGGCCCGGATGCCGTCGGTCCCGACCACGAGGGCCGTCGACGTGCCCCCCGCGACGGGCGTCTTCATGATGTCGCCCGTGCCCGTCGCCCAGTAGACGTACGACCCGCCGACGACGAGGCTCTGCACGCTTGCCTCGTAGTAGGCCAGCGTCGTGACCGTCCCGCCGTCCGTCGCCTCCTTCGCGGCCTTCATCACGCGGCCGTCGCTCGTGCCCCAGTACACGTTGTCGCCGTCGAGGGCGATCGTCGACGGCTGCGCGGGCACGTTCGCGAGGACGACGGGCGTCGTGGCGCCGGCAGGCAGCATCATGACCGCCCCGACGGCGGCCGCGCAGGGAGGCAGCATGCAGGGGCCGGCCGTGGTGTTGGCGTCGATCCAGTAGACGCCGCTCGCGTCGACGGCGACGCCCTCGGGGAAGCCCTGATCGCTCGCCACCGTCTGGGAGCTGCCGCCTGCGATGGGGACGCTCATGACGAGGCCATCGAAGCTCGCGGAGGCGTCCGTGGGGGGTCCGGAAGGGTCGACCCAGTAGACGGCCGTGCTCGAGACGGCGAGCGCCTCGGCGTACTGAAGGTCGGTCGCGAGCGTCACCGGGGTTCCTCCGGAGAGCGGGACCTCGACCACCGTCGTCGAGTCGTTGCCGCTCGTGTCCGTGACGAGCGCGTAGGCGCTGGTGGAGTCGATCTGGAACGAATACGAGCTACTGCCGAGCGATGCGAGCAGCGTGACCGTGTGTCCGACGTTCGCCTTGCCGGAATCGCCGGACGAGGTCCCCGCGTCGGTGTTCGCCGAGGAGCCCGCGTTGGAGCCGCCACACGCCGCGCTGGCGGCGAGAGCGACGACGAGAGCGAGGAAGGGCGCGGCGAACCAGGTTCGGAGCGGCAAGCGCAGGGGGAGCATCGGCGAGCGCAACATCAAGAACCATACCGGCAGGCCGACCTCGGATCCCTCGGGAAATCACGGTTGCAGGCATGTGCCGGACTGCGCCTCGAGCCCATCGAGCAGGGCGAGTTCGGCCGTGTGGGACGAGTCTTGACCTCCGGTCCCGCGGACATACCATCCGTCGCACCGAATCGAAGGAGAACATCCTCATGGCCATCCAGCTCGGCGACATCGCGCCCGATTTCACGCAGGACTCCACGGAAGGTCCCATCCATTTCCACGAGTGGCTGGGCAAGTCGTGGGGCATCCTTTTCTCGCACCCCAAGGACTTCACGCCCGTGTGCACGACGGAGCTCGGCGCCGTGGCGAAGCTCAAGCCGGAGTTCGACAAGCGGAACGTGAAGGTCATCGCCGTCAGCGTCGACGACGTCGCCTCCCACAAGAAGTGGACGGCCGACATCGAGGAGACGCAGAAGACGAAGCTCAACTACCCCATCCTCGGCGATCCCGATCGCAAGGTGGCGACGGCCTACGGGATGATCCACCCGAACGCGAACGACACGCTGACGGTCCGCTCGGTGTTCATCATCGACCCCAACAAGAAGGTCCGCCTGACCCTCACGTACCCGGCCGCGACGGGGCGTAATTTCGACGAGATCCTCCGCGTCGTCGACGCGCTCCAGCTGACCGACTCGCACTCGGTCGCGACGCCGGCGAACTGGAAGGACGGGCAGGACGTCATCATTGTGCCGTCGATCCAGGATCCCGAGGTGTTGAAGGCGAAGTTCCCGAAGGGGTACAACGTCGTCAAGCCGTACCTGCGCACGACGCCCCAGCCGAACAAGTAGGCTGCCCGCCGTAGCCCATCCGAGCTCTACGGGGGACCGCGGTGGTACGCTGGTCCCCCGTGCCCAACGCCTTCATCTCCGGTACTGGCTTCTACGTTCCGCCGCGCGTCGTCACCAACGCCGACCTCATCGCCATGGGGGTCGACAGCACGAACGAGTGGATCGTCCAGCGTACCGGTATCGAGGCGCGCCGCTACGCCGACGAAGGGGTCGGCACGAGCGATCTCGCCGTCCCCGCGGCACGTGACGCCCTCGAGCGCGCGGGGCTCGCGGCCCGCGACCTCGACCTCATCGTCTTCGCGACGCTCTCTCCGGACATGGCCTTCCCAGGCTCCGGCGTGCTCCTCCAGCAGAAGCTCGGCCTCTGTGAGGGACCGGAGCCCAAGTTCGTCGGCGCGCTCGACGTGCGCAATCAGTGCTCGGGCTTTCTCTACGGGCTTCACGTCGCCACCGGGCAGGTGAAGTCCGGCAGCGCTCGCCACGTCCTCGTCGTCGGGGCCGAGACGCACTCGGCCGCCATCGACATCTCGACCCGCGGCCGTACCGTGAGCTCCCTCTTCGGCGACGGCGCGGGCGCGGTGGTCGTCAGCGCCACCGACGACGACCGCGGCGTTCGCGGCACGTGGCTCGGCGCCGACGGCCGCTACGCCGAGATGCTCTGCCAGAAGGTGTGGGACATCCGGAAGCGACCTTTCATCCCGGTCGACGCCCAGGGCGTCGGCCAGGTCGACGCGAGCCACATGTACGCGCAGATGGACGGCCGCACCGTCTTCAAGCACGCCGTCGAGAAGATGTGCATGGCGCTCATGCAAGCCTGCTGGGCCACGAGCACCGACCCGAAAGAGGTCGACCTCTTCTTCTTTCACCAGGCGAACATGCGCATCAACCAGTACGTCGCCAAGCAGCTGTCGCTCCCGGACGACAAGGTCGTCCACAACATCCAGCGCTACGGAAATACGACCGCGGCGACCATCCCCATCCTCCTCGCCGAGGCCGAGCGGGACGGGCGCTTGAAGCGCGGCATGCGCATCGCGATGGTCGCCTTCGGCTCGGGCTTCACGTGGGGGTCCGCCATCGTCGACTGGTGACCTTCGTCCTCCAGTCGCGCCGCATCCTCAGGGCAGGCAGTCCGCCCCGGCCGCCGTCGTGTCCTGACAGGTCGAGTTGGTCGGGCAGACGGCTACTCCGCCGACCACGCAGGTCGGGACGCAGGTGCCGGCGAGCCCGGCGTTCTGCGTCGTCCAGGCGGTGACCGTCGCGCCGGAGGAATCAACGAGCGTCGTCGGCAGATCGGCGTCGCACGTCCAGCCCGCCCCGCAGGTGGCGCCCCCGACCGTGCAGGCGCTGGTGCAGAACCCGAGGTCGGTGGTCGTATCGGCGAGGCAGTCGCAGGCGTTGCCCGTGACCGTCGTCGAATTGCAGCTCGTCTCCGCCGCCGTGATGGCGGTCAACGTCGTCACGCAAATCCCCTCGTTCGTCTGGCACAGGCTTCCGCTCGGACAGTCGCTGTTCTCGGCGCAGCCGCCGAAGCAGTAGCCGACGCCCATCGCGCCGCCGCTGGTATCCGTGCTGAAGCCCGCGGCGTAGCAGGTGTCCTTGCCCACGCAGCCGGTCGCCGCGGTGCCGGTCGTCCCGAACGTGCATTGCGGCAGACAGATGCCCGTACCCGTCGTGTCCGTGGCAATGCACACGCCCGGCGAGCTGGGGTCGTCGGGGCCGTCGCAGTAATGAAGGTTGCCGTCGGTGCCCGCGTTGCAGCTGCCCGGCATGAGGCAGACCGGCGTCGGGTACAGCGGCCCGTCCGCGAAGTAGTTCACCGTCCCGCTCGTCGTGCACACGTTCGTGCCCGGTCCCGTCGGCGACTGGCACTCCGCGTCGGTCGCGCATGCCCTGCCCGTCGTGCCGTCGTAGGTCCCCACCGTTCCGCCGCTGCTGCTCCCGCTGCTGCTGCCGCTGCTGCTCCCGCTGCTACTGCCGCTGCTGCTCCCGCTGCTGCTGCCGCTCCCACTCCCACTCTCGACGGCGCACGCCTGCGACGCCTCCGACTGGACCGACGCGCAGCTCGTGCAACCGTCGCAAGTGAACGTCTGCGAGCCGACCGTGTACGCGATCGACGTGCAGGCCCCCGTGGCATCCACCGACGTGCACACCTTCATCGCGGTGCCGCCGGAGCACGTCGCGCCGTTCGTGCAGGTCGTACCGGTCCCGCCCCCACTGCTGCCCCCGCTCCCCGACCCGCTGCTGCCGTCGCAGGCCGTCAGCGCAGACTGGGCAGCGCTCGTGCAGTCCGTACAGCTGGCGCATTGAAACGACTGGCCGCTGCCGGTCTTGTACGTGACCCCCGTGCAGGCGCCCTTGGAGTCCTGACTGACGCACACCTGTACGGAGCCCGTCGTGCAGGCCCCGCCGGGTGCGCACGACTCGTTGCCTCCCCCCGTCGAGCCCGTGGAGAGGGTGCAGGCCACGAGGGCCACCAGGGAGAGTGCTGCTCCGAGGACAACGATCCGCATGCCCCGTCGTACGAACGCGGCCTGGTCGACCTTCCCCTACATCGAACGGGAGGCTTTGGGGTGGTCTCCCGCGTGGCCGGGGGCTGGTCGCCCGGGGGTCCGCTCGGCGCGGGCGCGGACGGCGTGGATACCCGCGAAAAGACTCGCCGTCACTTCGCCGTTCCCCCTGCCTGGTTCTTGCACCGACGCGGAGCGCCGCCGCATGCTGATCGACCGCTCGTTCGCCGACGCCCTCACCGATTCGGACATCGATCCCGCCGAACGACGTTGGGCGACACGGATCCCCCTCGAGACCGATGTGACCCTCGGAGGTCACGGCCGCGAGCAGGTCGGGGTCGCGAGCGATGTGTCCCCTAGGGGCCTTTTCGTCGCGGTCTACGCGCCAGCACCGGTCGGGGCTCGCCTGTCCCTGCGTTTTCGCCTGCCGACCGGCCAGGTCATGGGGGCCGGGGTCGTCCGGTGGACGCGCGAAGCTCGGCCAGGCCGCCTCGCCGGCATGGGCATCGAGCTCACCGAGCTCGAGGAGCTCGACCGCGATGTGCTCGCGCGGTTCTGCGGGGACCGCCCGCGGCTCATGTCGTACGACGAGATCGTCGCGGCCACTCACTAGAGGATACGAGGGGAGGGCGGGGAGGGGGGGGAGCTGGCGGGCGACGTGCGGTGACGTCGGCGCGCCCGCTCGTCTATCGTGCGCCCCGTGAAGCACCGTACAGCGGGCCGAGCGGGAGCGTGCGCGGTCGGGCTGCTGAGCATCGCGTGCTCGCAGGGCTCCGGCAGCGGGGCGTTCCCGGCGGATGCGGGCGCCGTGGAGTCCGGGGTCGACGCTCACCTCGAGGCGTCTTCGGCCGCCGACGAAGGCGCGGACGGCGACGCGGAGGGCTCCGACGCCGCGGTGCTCCCGGGGTGCGACAACGGCAAGACGTGCGCGCTGCCGCTGACGTGTGACGAGACCGATCTTCTCTGCGAGCCGCCGTGCAGCGCGACGGAACCGTGCAGCGCGGACACCTTCTGCCGGCAGAGCGCCCCCGGCGCCGTCGAAGGCAACTGCATCGGCCCCGACTACCAGTGCCTCGGCAACGTCCCGACCGCGCCCGTGCCGGGAGCGAGCTACTTCGAGGTCGTCGAGACCTATGTCGACGTCTCGAGCGGCGCGGCGGTCCCCGCCGTCGGCCTCAACGTGAAGGTCTGCGCAGCGACCGACGAGCCGTGCGCGTCCCCGGCCAACTTCGGGACGACGGGGCCGAGCGGCGCCGTGACCCTGACGGTGCCTGCCGGGGCCGACGGCTTCGACGGGTACTTCGACGTCACGGGCCCCTCGGGCGACGGCGGCACCATCCTCGAGACGCTCGTCTTCTCCAGCCAGCCGGTGGTCGCCGACGGGCCAGGCCCGACGACCACCGTGACCACGGCCGCGGCGCTACAGCAAACCGTCGGCGTGCTGGGAGCCCTCGACGCCACGCGCGCTCAGGTGATGGTCGTGGCCGACGCGTGCCGGAGCACGCCCGCGTTCGGCGCGTCGCTCGCCGTGTCCTCGGCCGACAGCGCGACCAAGGTCGGCTACGTCGGGCCCAATGGGATCGTCCCCGGCGCGTCGACGTTCCCGGTGAACGCCCAGGCGCTCGGCGACGCCGTGAACGTGCCTGGAACGATGACGACGCTGACGACGAGCTACGGCGGGCAGACCGTCAGCACCCTCGGCGTCGTGCTTCGCCCCGACGTCCTCGTCCTCGCCTATCTGACCGCCTCACCGTTGCCGTCGCAGTGACCAGCTCGACGCGCGACGACGCCTCGCTCTCCCCGGTGTTCAGTGCGAAGCCGCCGGGGGGGCGGCCGAGCGCGCCGGCCGGGGCGCCGACGCTGCCGCCGAGGCCGAAGGGGCGGCCGAGGCCGAGGGAGCGGCCGAGGCCGAGGGGGCGGGCGCGGAGACCGGAGGGGCTGCGGCGGCGGTGGCTGCCGGCGGGGTCGTCGCGGCGGCCGCGCTGGCGGAGGGGTGGACCGGGGGCGGGGCCGCATGCGCGTCGCCCATGAAAGACTCACGATCGGCGTTGCTGGCGGCGTAATCCTGGTCGCAACCGAGGACGGAAGCCGAGCAGAGGACGGCCAGCAGGGCGGGGAGAAGGGCTCGCATGCGCCGCTTTGTAGTGCCACATCGCCCCGGAAGCGAGAGGTTCGCTACCATCACCCCGTGGACGCCTCCGCCTGGGCCGCGCTGCGCGACGAGGAGCTCCTCGCCCTGCGTATCCGCGACCTGGGGGTCCGCATCGAGGGGAGCGAGCTGGAGCCGCAAATCGCGAAGCTCTACACCGAGCTCGAAGGGCGCGGCATCCTCCTCCGGCCCCCCTGTTACCTCGGCGACGAGTGGTTCGCGCCCGACGGCGTTCCGGCGATCGCCCTCCCCTTCTACCTCGCGCACCCCCGCCTCAAGATGCTCGAGCTGCATCAAATGATGGAGGTCGAGGGCGGCACGCCCGAGTGGTGCGCGCAGCTTCTCCGCCACGAATGCGGCCACGCCCTCGATCACGCGTACCGGTTCTCGGGGCGCCGCAAGTGGCGGGCGATCTTCGGCAGCCCCGACGTCGACTACGAACCGGAGAACTACCGTCCCCGCCCCTATAGCCGCGGCTTCGTGCGGCATCTGCCGAACTGGTACGCCCAGGCGCATCCCGACGAGGACTTCGCCGAGACCTTCGCCGTCTGGCTCGGAGGCCCCGCCGAAGAGTGGCGCGAGCGCTACCGCGGGTGGAAGGCGCTCGAGAAGCTGGAGTACGTCGACGAGCTGATGCGCGAAGCGACCCGCAAGCCGCCCGCGGTGACCGGCGGGCGCAGGCGCGCCGAGGCCTCGAAGATGCGCTCCACGCTGTCGCGGTACTACGCCGCGCGCCGCAAGCTCTGGGCGGAGGACCAGCCCGGCTTCTACGACCGCGACCTCCGGCACATCTTCTCCGATGCGACCTCGGGCGGCGGGACGGCGGCGGCGTTCATGCGCCGGCGGCGCGAGGCCATCGTCGCGCGGGTCGTGCAGTGGACCGGGCAGCGCAAGTACGTGGTGGACGATCTCACGCGAAAGCTCATCCAGCGATGCCAGGAGCTCGGCCTCCACGCCCCGAGCAGCGAGGTGGACCTGGCCTTCGACGTCGGCTCGTACCTGGCGTCGCTCGTGACGCACCACCTCTACACGGGCCGCTTCAAGAGGTCGGTCTGATGAGGATCCTCGTCCTCTTCGACGTGCACCGCCCCATCGGCCCCGACGAGACGTTCAGCGTGCGCTCGCTCCGCACCGAGGAAGAGAAGCCGACGGAGGCCGACGTGCTCGCGTGCCTCCGCAAGCTGGGGCACGAGGTGGAGACGCTCGCCGTCTACGACGACGTGAAGGTCGTCCTCGAAAAGAAGGACACGTTCAAGCCCGACGTCGTCTTCAACCTGTGCGAGACCTTCTTCTCCGACCGCGCGCACGAGCCGAACATCCCCGCGCTGCTCGAGCTCATGAAGGTCCCCTATACGGGGGCCGGCCCCGACGCGCTGATGCTCTGCAAGGACAAGGCGCTCGCGAAGAAGCTCCTCGCGTACCACCGCATCCGGGTCGCGCGCTTCCTCGTCTCGTCGCGCGACCGGCCGCTCCGGCGCCTCGGCAAGTTCGGCTACCCCGCCTTCGTGAAGCCGCTCGGCGAGGAGTCGAGCGACGGCATCGCGCTCGCCTCGCTGGCGAAGAACGAAGGGGAAGCGCTCGAGCGCGCACGGTTCCTCCACGAGCGCTTCGAGAGCGACGCGATGATCGAGGAGTACGTCGAGGGTCGCGAGCTCTACCTGGGCGTCCTCGGCAACAAACGGCTCACCGTGTTCCCCCCGCGAGAGATCTTCTTCGGCGAGCCGCCCCACGAGGACTCGCCGCGCTTCGCGACGGCGAAGGCGAAGTGGGACGACGCGTACCGGAAGAAGTGGAAGATCCGGAACGGCCCGGCCGGGCCGTTGCCGCAGGGCCTCGAGCGCAAGCTCGCCGAGCTGGCGCGAAAGGTCTACCGCATCCTCGGCATCCGCGGCCTCGGGCGCATCGACGCCCGCCTGACGCAGGAGGGGGAAATCGTCGTCATCGAGGCGAACCCCAACCCCTCGCTCGCGAAGGAGGACGACTTCGCCCAGGCGGCTCTGCAAGTGGGGATCGGGTACGAGGCGCTCATCCAGCGGATCCTCGAGAACGCGCTGAAGTGGCGGGCCGACCAAGCGACGTAGCGGTGCCCGGCCCGGCAAGCGCGCTACCCTTGCGAGATGGGCGTGTGGAAGTCCGTCGTCGACCGCATGAAGGACAAGCGCGACGAGCTCGCGCGAAAGGCGGCGAAGAAGGCGGCGCAGACCGCCGTCGACTCGGCCGGGAAGATGGTCGGCGGCGTCGGCAAGGCCATCGAGAAGGCACTCTTCGGCGAAGCGCCGCCGAAGGAGCCCGAGGCGCCCCCGCCGGATCCCTTCGCGAAGCTGAAGGCCGACGAGGCCGCGAAGAAGCAGCAGCAGCGCGACGACAAGCGGCTCGAGAAGGAGCGGGCCGCGGCGGCGAAGAAGCTCGAGAAGGACGTCGACGCGGAGCTCGCCGCGATGAAAAAGAAGCTCGGAAAGTGAGCTACGCCGCCTTGGCCTGAGCCTTCACCAGCTGCTCGCTCAACGACCACAGCTTCTGCTGCGACTGGACGTCGTACGAGACCCGGTTCGACTTCACGGGCTTGCACTTCGAGAAGTACTTGCCCGTCACCCCCGCCACCTCGGGCGACGACGCCAGGTAGACGCTCGTCCGCGCGCCCTCCTCGGTGTTGAGGAGAAACGGCCGCGCGAGCTTGATGAGGACGGACACGGCGCTGCCGTACGTCTGCCCGAAGCCCGAGGCGATGACGCCCGGGTGCAGGCAGTTGGCCGTCACGCCCGTCCCCTCGAGGCGGCGCGCGAGCTCGTACGTGAAGAGCACGTTGGCGAGCTTCGACTGCCCGTAGACCTTGAAGCCGCGGTAGGGCGTCCTCTCGAACTGCAGGTCGTCCCAGTGCATCTTCGCGCTGCGATGGGCGTCGGAGCTCACGTTGACGATGCGCGCTCCCGGGGTCGCCTGGAGGACGTCGAGCAGCTCCCGCGTGAGGAGGAAGTAGCCCAGGTGGTTCAGCGCGAACGTCTCCTCCAGACCGTCGACGGTGGTGTGCCGCTCGGGGACGAAGACGCCGGCGTTGTTCACGAGGACGTCGAGCCGGCGGTGCTTCGCCTTCAGCTCGGCCGCCGCGCGGCGAACCTGGTCCTGCGACGACAGGTCGGCCACGATGAGCTCCGCGCCCGCGGTGCCGGCGGCCTCGACCTCGGCCAGCGCGGCGCGCCCCTTCTCGGCGTTCCGCGCGACCATGACGACGTGCGCCCCCTTCGCCGCCAGCGCGATCGCCGTAGCCTTGCCAATTCCCTGATTGGCGCCCGTGACGAGGACCGTTTTGCCTTGCATCTTCTGGAGGGATTGGATGGCGCGAAGGGGCCTCGGGTTGCGTCCGGGGCCCCGCTGCGGCCTGGCGCCTACCTCGGCGGGAAACGCGGGCCCATGGGCATGGGCTCTTCCTCCGAGCCGAGGCCCATCGAAGTGTCCACGTCCTCGAAGTTGCGGCCCGGCCGGTTGCCCATGCGCTCGGTGCGCGCGGCGAGCTTCTCGCGCTGATCGGGGTGCAGGATGGTGATGAGCCCCGCCGTGAAGTTGGCGGTCCGCTCCACGCCGTCGTGGGGCGTCTTGCCGCCCGTCGTCACGTCGAGCTTCTTCGCGTCGAAGGTGTCCGCCTCGAACGCCGTCAGCATCGCGTCGACTCGCTTCTGCGTCGCTTCTTTGCGCGCCTGGATGGCCGCGGGGGTCATCGTCGTGTCCTTCGCGATGAGCGCGGCCACGGCCTTCTTCTGCGTGTCGTCGAGGCCGAGCTCCAGGCTCAGCCGGTCGAGCTTCCTCTTGCCGAGATCCGGCGCGCCTCCGTCGGGGGCCATCATCGGCCTCTCGCGCGCCTCGTGCGCCGCGCGCCGGGCCTTCACCTGGTCGACGAGCGCCTTGCGCTGCGTGGCGTCGAGCGCGGCGTGCAGCCCGTTGAGGGCGTCCGCCTCGCGGGCCTGCCCGGCCAGCACCGCCTTGTCGATCGCGGCGTAGTCGGCGGTGAGCTTCGCGGGGTCCACCTTCGACGCGCGGATGAACGCGACGAGGTCCGTCGTGAACGCCTTGTGCGCCGCCCAGGGGGTGCTGGCCTGGTCGCTGTAAAGACCGTCCTCCAGCTTGTCGAGCGTGGCCTTCTCGTCGCTCGTGAGGTTCACCTCGTAGGCGCCGCGCAGGAGGATGCCCGCGAGGCCGACGTGCCGGCGGGTGGCGCCGCGGGCCATGAAGGCCGCCGCCGACGCGCTGGCCGCCGCGGCGGCCGCCGCCGACGGATCCACCGTGGCCACGGGGGCCGAGGAAGCTGCGGGAGCGCCGGCCGACGCGCTCGGCGCTCCATTCGCCCCGCTGCTCGGATTGTCGCAGGCGATGATCGAGAGGGGAAGAACGACCCACAAAGCCCGATGTACGTTCATGGCGAGAAAGACCTCCGGTGTTGGCGAGGCGGAATAGAGCACGGGTTTGCGGCGATGCGCCACCGGTGGTAGCCCCTAAGTCATGGCCTGCGCGCGATGGCGGATGGGACTGCTCTCGGGTTTCGTCCTCGCCGTCGCCGGCTGCAGCGGCCACACCGCCGCCGGCTCGGCGTCGAACGACGCGGGCAGCGGCCTCCAGGCGAACATCGGCCCCATCGACGTCCCCGCGGGGGTCGAGACCACGCAGTGCATCGTCGTCCCCCTCGGGAACACCGAGGACGTGGTGATGAACGGCTACACCATCAACCTCTCCGAGGGCTCGCATCACCTCATCGTCTACGAGACGACGGACATGGAGCAGGACGATCCGGTCAACTGCACGCCGTTCGCCGGGCTCGCGCTCGGCACGGACATCCCCATCGTCTTCGCGAACACGAAGCAGGAGACGTGGGCGTTCCCGGCGGGGATCGCGATCGATCTCCCCGCGAACCAGATGATCAAGATCGAGGGGCACTACATCAACACGACGGCGAGCGACCTCCAGGGGACCGGCAACGTCACCTTCGACACTGTCCCGGCGGCCACGGCGCCGGCCTTCCAGGCGGCGAACTTCAACTTCTTCGGCACGACGAAGATCACCATCCCGCCGAATTCGACGTACTCCACCGGCCCGCTCTTCCAGGCCGGCATCGCCGGGACGCACTTCATCTCGGTCACGACGCACCAGCACCGCCTCGGGACGGGAGCGCAGGTGTGGCTCGGGAACCAGGGCGACATGAGCGACCGGGTCGCCAACGACACGGACTGGTCGACCCCTTCCTGGTCGCTCATCGCGCCGCAGTACGACTTCGACGGCACCAACGGGCTGAACTACCAGTGCGACTGGACCAACACGACCGACCAGACCGTGGGCTTCGGCGAGAGCGCGCTCGACGAGATGTGCTTCGTCGGCGGCTACTATTACCCCTCGCAGGGAATGAACCTGTGCCTCGACGGACACTGTCAGCGCCGTCAGTAGTGGAATGAGGGAAGCCGCGGCCGCCCTGCGGTGTCGCGCGCTCGTGAAACGGTACGACCGCGGCGTCGTGGCCGTGGACGGGCTCGACCTCGAAGTGCCGGTCGGCGAGTGCTTCGGCCTGCTCGGCCCCAACGGGGCGGGCAAGACGACGACCGTGGAGATCCTCGAAGGGCTGCTCGATCCGACCGCGGGCGAGGTCGAGGTGCTGGGGATGCGGTGGGGGACCGACGAGCGCGCGCTGCGCGAGCGTCTGGGCGTTTCGCTGCAGGAGACGCACCTGCCCGATCGGCTCTCCGTCGGCGAGATCCTCGCGCTCTTCCGGTCGTTCTTCGCGCGCGGACGGAACCCGGACGAGCTGCTCCGCGCCGTGTCGCTCGAGGAGAAGAGGGGGGCCTGGTATTCCAAGCTCTCGGGCGGCCAGAAGCAACGCCTCGCGGTGGCGTGCGCGCTCGTGGGCGATCCGGAGCTCCTCTTCCTCGACGAGCCGACGACGGGCCTCGATCCGCAGTCGCGTCTCCAGCTCTGGGACGTCGTCGAAGAGTTCAAGAGGGGCGGGCGAACGGTCGTCATCACGACGCACTACATGGACGAGGCCGAGCGCCTGTGCGATCGGGTCGGGGTCGTGGACCACGGAAAGCTCATCGCCCTCGGCACGCCGCGCGACCTCATCGCCTCGCTGGGAGGTCAGGAGGTCATCGAGGTGACGCTCGCCGGCGCGGTGCTCGACGAAGCTCGGGTGGCGAAGCTCCCGGGCGTCCACGGCGTGCGGCGCGTGGCGGACGGCTTCGCCCTTGCGGCCGACCCGCTTCACGTCGCGTTGCCGGCGCTGGTCGACCACCTGCGCGCCGCCGGGCAGACGCTCGAGCGTCTCTCGACGCGCCACGCGACGCTGGAGGACGTGTTCGTGTCTCTCACGGGGAGGCTCCTCCGTGACTGAGGGACGCGCGGGCCGCTCGGCCCTTTCGGAGCTCACGCTCGCCCGGTTCCGGCTCTTCTTCCGGGAGCCGAGCGCGATGTTCTGGACCTTCGGCTTCCCGGTCGTCCTCGCCGTGGCGCTCGGCGTCGCGTTCCGCAATCGTCCCCCCGAGCCGGTGCACGCGGCGGTCGAGGCCTGCGCGGACGCCGAGCGCACGCGGGCGGCGCTGGCGTCGGACGACGTTCACGTGACGGTGGAGGACGAGGCGACGGCTCGGGCGGACCTTCGCGTCGGCAAGGTCAGCGTCGTCGTCATCCCCGGCGAGCCGCGCACCTACCGGTACGACGAGACCCGCCCCGAGGCCCGCCTCGCGCGCCTGCTCGTCGACGACCGCCTGCAGCGCGCCGAGGGACGGGGGGACCCCACCCGCGTGGCCGACGACCACGTGACCGAGCCGGGCGCGCGCTACATCGACTTCCTCGTCCCCGGGCTCCTCGGCATGACGCTCATGTCGAGCAGCATGTGGGGCATCGGGTACGTCATCGTCGAGCTTCGCACGAAGAAGCTCGTGAAGCGGATGCTCGCGACGCCGATGCGAAAGGGGGACTTTCTCCTTTCCTTCGTCGTCATGCGCGCGCTCTTCGTGCTCGTCGAGGTGCCGGTGCTCGTGGCGTTCGGGTGGATGGCCTTCGGGGTGCGCGTCGTGGGCTCGGTGCTGCTCGTTTTCGCCGTGTCGCTCCTCGGAGCGCTGGCCTTCGCGGGGCTCGGGCTGCTGGTGGCCTCGCGCGCGCAGAACACTCAGACGGTCGGCGGGCTCATGAACCTCGTGATGATGCCGATGTTCGTCGGCTCGGGCGTCTTCTTCTCGTCGGCGAACTTCCCGGCGGCGGCGCAGCCCGTCCTGCGGGCGCTCCCGCTGACGGCGCTGAACGACGCGCTGCGAGCGGTCATCAACGAAGGTGCGGGGGCGGGGGCGATCGCGCGGCCGATGCTCGTCCTCGGGCTGTGCGGCGTCCTCTCGTTCGCGGCGGCCCTCAAGGTGTTCCGCTGGCGGTGAGTCTCTCGCCGAGAGACGGCCTTCCTCGGGCGCGCGAAGGGCGTCGGGCTCGGCGCGAGTGACCTTGCGGACGGCGCGACCACGATCTCCGTCGCCGCGAAGGCTGTGGATGCGACGGAGAGGGCGGTCGCCGTCGCGGGAACCGCGATCGCGGGCGTCGTAGAGGCGGTCTCCGTCGCGGAGAACGCGGTCACGGGCGTCGTAGAGGCGGTTCCCGTCGCGGAGAACGCGGTCGCCCGCCTCGTAGACGCGGTTCCCCTGGCGGAGAGCGCCCTGGCGCCTCTCGTGGACGCGCTTCCCGCGACGGAGAGCGCGGTCTCCGCGACGGAGAGGGCGGTCTCCGCGACGGAGAGGGCGGTCACGGCGACGGAGAGGGCGGTCTCCGCGACGGAGAGGGCGGTCTCCGCGACGGAGAGGGCGGTCACGGCGACGGAGAAGGCCCTCGCACCGCTGGCGAGTCCTCCAACCGCGTGTTCTCGCGAGACTTCTCCCGCCCCCGAAAGAAAGAGGGCGTCACCCTTCATTTTGTTTCCGGCAAAACGGACCCCATCCGCCATTTCCTATTGGGTGGGACGCAATGACGGAGCACGGGCTCCCGAGGGCACCCCACCCGGAAAGGAGACGACAGTCATGAACAACACGAATCGAACGAAGCAGATCGCCGCCGACCAGGCACTGGCCGACGGCCTCGCGAAGAATGCCGCAGTCCTGGGCACCTTCGGGTTCGGCGGGAAGCAGCTGAAGCCCGCCGACGTCGTCCAGGTCCTCCAGACCCGCATCGCCGCCGCACAAGCGGCGACCGCGGCGAAGGCGGCCCTGAACGCCGCTGCGACGACGGCTCAAAATGAGCGTGCCACCACTCGGGCGCTCATCCGGGCCGTCAAGCAGATCCTTCGCGCGCTCTTCGTCGACGACATCACGACGCTCGCGACTTTTGGCCTGTCACCCGAAAAGGTGGCCGCCCCGAAGCCCGCGACGAAGGTGGCGGCGGCGACGAAGGCGAAGGCGACGCGAGTCGCTCGTGGCACCAAGGGTCCGAAGGCGCGACTGGAAATCACCGTCCCGGCGCAAGCCGAGACTGTGACGCCCGCCGCTCCGGCGACCCCGGCGCCCGCCACCAAGCCGCAGTAGCGGCCTGGGACCAGGACAGGAGTCCCCCGCGAACCCGAAAAGGGGAAACGGGGGGCTCCGGTCCGCTATTTCGGGCGAGATGTTTGGCCTCGATGGATCTCGGACGGGCGGCGGAGCCGCCGTCAGCACCGCGAGCGTGAGCGAGCGGTGAGCCGCGCCGCTTGCACACGGCACTCCGCGCCGCGACGTTGGTCGCTCACCGCTCGCTCACGCTGGCGGTGCTGATGCCGCTGGCGCGGCATCGGGTGGCGTCTGATCGACAATCGCGCTCGGTGACGCTCGATCATTTAGTCCCCGGCGGAGTCGGCCCCCGCTCCCGCGTCCGCGTCGCCGGCGGCGTCGACGACCGGACCGGCGTCGGGCGGGACGAGCGGCGCTCCCGCGTTGATCCACGCGGCGACGGCCTCGAGGGTGGCCGGACACACCGAGCCCGGGGCCGTGTCGGGCATTCCGGAGCCGTAGGGGCCCGTCGCGCTCGTGGTGGTCAGCTTGATGTAGAGCATGCTGGCGCCGGCATCGAACGGGACGACGCGCAGCACGCTCGTGGTTCCCTGGATGTTGTGGGCGAGCTGCCCTCCGCCGTCCGGGCCGAGGAGCTCCGCGTAGACGGCGCCCGCGTCCTGCGAGTAATCGAGCCCGTTGCCCGTTCCGGCCGGCGAAGAGCCCAGCGTCGAATGGCAGCTGCTCGACGCCGACCCGCAGCTCGAGGTCGAGAGCATCTGCGTGTAGATGCTCCCGAAGCTCGCGTCGATGTCGGGAGGACACACCGCGAACCCGGCCTCCACGACGCCGCCCCCGCCTTCCGCCGTCGCGGGGGTCGTCTCGAAGGTAGGGCTCGCGGCCGATCCCGTGTCGCACCCCGACGCGAGGAACACCAGAACGAGCGCGGCACCCCGCATCAGTCGCCGGCGGCCGTGAACTGGACGGAGGCGGAGATGGTCTTCCCGGTCGAGGGATCGACGATGGGAGCGTGCATGTCGCTGTGCAGCTCGAGGACCACCGTGTGCGTGCCGTCGATGGCGTCCGTGTTGGCGCACGAGCTCATGATGGCGTTGATCGGGCTGAACGGGGTCACCCCGCCATCGGCTTCGGCGAGCGGGCTGGCGTTGTTGTACGGCGCATTCATCGGCGTGCAGGGCGAGTTATCCATCGAGTCCGGGTCGATGTAGAGGTGCACGTGGCCGCAGTTGTCGCTGACGGAGCCGCAGCCGCCGGCCTCCATGCCCGTGAAGTTCGTCGTCGTGAACGAGATGGGAATGTCGACCTCGCCCGAGCCGGCTTGCTTGACGACCTGCACCGTGGCCCCGGCCGCGGGGGACGTGATGGTGATCGTCGGCAGCGCTCCGCCGGAACCGCTTCCACTGCTGCTGCCCGAGCTGCTGCCCGAGCTGCTTCCACTGCTGCTGCCCGAGCTGCTGCCCGAGCTGCTTCCGCTGCTGCTGCCGGAGCTGCTGCCCGTGTCGCTCGTGCCGGCGTCGCCGCCGCCGCTTGCGGGGCTGCTGCTGCTGCTGCTGCAGGCGGCCGCGGCCACGAGCAGACCGAATCCAAGCACCGAATACAGGGTAAGAAATTTCATGTGGCCTCCCAGACCCGAAGCGTAGCAGCCGCAGCAAAAAGGGGGTGACTGCATCGAGACGTGCCGCATGAGGTCGCAGCGCGTCACGGTGGTTGGCATGGCGCGATCCCACGCTTGGCTCCCCTTCGTGTTCCTCGTCGTGGTCCTCGCGTGCGCCAGCGGCTCCGGCTGCGGAAGCGGGGGCTCGGGCTCGCCGCTCACCGCCGGCGACGCCGGTTCGAGCTCCGGCACCGACGCGCACGGCGCGAGCGACTCCACCCTCTTCGGCGGCGACAGCGGCCAGACCATCGTCGTCGACCCCGGGAACTTCACGTTGAACGCCACCGGCCCCGGCGCGACCCAGCAATTTACCGCGCACTACGCCGGGGACACCACCGCCCTCACGGCGACCTGGACGCTCGACGTGGCCGGCATCGGGACCATCGACGGCACGGGGCTCTTCACGGCGTCGGGCCTCCTCGGCGGTCAGACGAGCGTGACGGCGCAGGTCGGGAACGCCTCGGGCACCACCACCCTCACCGTCCTTTTGAGCATCAACGACAACCCGGGCAACGTCGGCGCCGGGGTGCAGAGCCAGCTCACCGCCGGGGGCACCGCCGACACGGCGTTCAAGTGGCTCTATCCCTACGACGGTACGGTGTTCCCGCGCGGCCTCGCCGCACCGCTCCTGCAGTTCGCCGGCACGGCCCCCGACGCGACGCTCGTGCAGGTGTCCTTCAGCTCGCTCGTCTACCAGGGGTTCTACGGCGCGAGCAGCCCGGGCGCGGTCACGCTGTCTCCGCAGCTCTGGCAGACGATCACCGAGAGCGCTTCCAGCACCGACAAAGTGAAGGTGCAGATCACGAAGATCTCCGGCGGGCAGGTGACGGGCCCCCTCACGGAGACGTGGACCATCGCGCAGGGCAGCCTGAAGGGGACCGTCTACTACAACAGCTACTCGTCGGCGCTCGTCGGCGGAGGCGTGCAGAACGGGGCGGTGCTGAGCATCAAGCCGGGCGGCACGGCGCAGCTCCTCATCGGCGGGACCGCCGCCGGGACGTGCACGGTGTGCCACGCGGTCAGCGCGGACGGCTCCACGCTGATTGCGGCGCACCCGACGCCGTCGGCCGGGAACAACTACCAGAGCAGCTCGGCGTACGACCTCAAGAACAACGCCGCGCAGGTCTACGAGACGGACTCGACGGCCGACTACGCCTTCGGGGGCCTCTACCCCGACGGCAGCCTCTTCATGTCGCTCGCGACGTTCGCGTCGTCGAACGACGCCAACTACCCGCAGGCCCCGAACGTGCCCGGCACGCAGGGCGTCGGGGCGCACCCGGCCCAGCTCATCGACACGAAGACGGGCACCGTCATCGCGGCGCCCGGATGGGACGGCGTCGTGTCGAACTCGGTCACGCCGCAGTTCTCTCCCGATGGGACGAAGATCGCCTTCACCCACTACGACAAGGACCAGGGCCACACGCTCGCGGTCATGAGCTTCGCGCTGGCGAGCCACACGTTCTCGGCCCTGGCGGACGTCGCCACGGATCCGAACAACTTCCTCTGCTGGCCCGCCTTCACGCCGGACAGCCAGTGGGTCATCTACCAGACCGACAACCGCGCCGACTACGGGACCTGGAACAACGCGAACAGCCCTCCCGGCACGTTCGACGCCAAGGGCGACCTCTACATCGCGCACCTGCCCTCGAACACGACGGCGAGGCTCGACGGCGTCGACGGGTACACCAACGGACAGCTCTACCTCCCCTACGGCGCGGTCGAGGCGACCCTCAACTACGAGCCGACGGTGCTGCCCGTGGCCGTCGGTGGGTACTACTGGGTGGTCTTCACCAGCCGCCGCGACTACGGCAACACCATCGTCACCGCCGACCAGGAAGACCAGCCGCGCAAGAAGCTCTGGGTCGCCGCCATCGACATCGACAACCCCGAGCACCCGAGCGCGTCCGCGCACGACATCAGCCACCCGGCGTTCTACCTCCCCGGACAGGAAGAGCCCGCGGGCAACAGCCGCGGCTTCTGGGCGCTCGACCCGTGCCAGGCGAACGGGACGAGCTGCCTCACGGGCGACCAGTGCTGCAGCGGCTACTGCCGGCAGACGAGCGGGGCCGACGGCGGAGCGACCTTCGCCTGCGTCGCGCCGCCGACCGGCTGCTCGCAGCAGTACGAGAAGTGCTCGCAGAACGCGGACTGCTGCCCATGCGGGAGCGGCGAGGAGACCGAGTGCATCAATAGCTTCTGCGCGTGCCTCGGCGCGCAGTGAGGTAGGCTGCGCGCGCCCCCCGATGGCGCATCCGCAGTGGCTCCCGGCTCGCAGCGATCTCCCCGGGATCGCCCTCGCCCTGACCATCGGCGTGTTCGCCGTCGTCCTCACGCGGCTTCTGCCCCCCTCACCGCTCCTCTCGGACGTCCTCCTCGCGCTGGCGTTCGGCGCGGTCATCACGAACGTCCGGCCGCTTCGCCGCCTCGCGGGCCTCGCGCCGCCGGGCGAGGAGCGAGAGGCGGACCGCTACGCGACCGGGCTCCGCTTCGTCGGCAAGTGGGTGCTGCGTCTCTCCATCATCCTCATGGGGCTCAAGCTCCAGGCGAAGATCTTCGGCGCGTCGGAGCTCCTCGTGCTGGGCATGGTGGCGGCGGCCAGCATTCCGAGCGCGTTCCTGGTCGCCCACGCCGTGGCGGCGCCACTCGGGGTGCGGCGCCCGCTCGGTGACCTCCTCGCGGGCGGCACGATGATCTGCGGCGCCTCGGCGGTGAACGCGCTCGCCCCGGTCGTCGGGGCGCGCCGCGAAGAGCAGGGCGTGGCCATCGGCGCGGTGTTTCTCTTCAGCGTGGTCGCGCTGGTCGCGTTCCATCCGATCGCGACCCTCGTCGGGCTCGACGCCGCGCACGCCGGGCTGTGGAGCGGGCTCGCCGTGAACGATCTGTCCAGCGCGGTGGCGGTCGGACAGCAGATGGGCGAGGCGGGGGGGACGATGGCCGCGGCGGCGAAGTCGTCTCGCATCGTCTTGATGGCGCCGATGCTCGTCGTGCTGTCGCTGATGCGTCGAAGGGCCGCTCCGGGGGCCGACGTCGGCAAGCGTGCGCTCGACCAGCTCCCCGGGTTCCTGCTCGGCTACGTGGCCCTCGCCGCCGCGCGCGCCGCGATCGATCGGCTGGCCCCGTCGTCGGGGGCCGTCGCCGCGGTGCTCTCGGGCAACCGACTGGTGGTCGACGTGCTGATGGCGACGGTGACCGCGTCGATCGGCCTCCACCTCGAGGGAGGCCGGCTGCTCGCGTCCGGCTGGAGGGCGCTCGCGGTGGGCGGCGCCACGGCGGCGTGGATGGCGACGCTCACGCTGGCGATGATCACCCTGGCGTCGCGGGGCGCGACGACGGCGGCGGCCGTCCTCGGGGGCGTGTGTGTCGTCGCGGCGGGGCTGGCCTATCGCGCCAAGGCGGGGCCGCGCGCGGAGGTGCGGCTCGTCAAGCAGCGCTACGCGGCCGGTGACGCGCTCACGGTGGCCGAAGCGTCGCTCCTGCTCGACCGGCTCGATCACGAGGGCGCGCTCGACGACGACGCCCTTCGACGCGTCCTGCGCCTGCTGCAGCCCTCCATCGGAGAGCTCATCCCGGTACGCGCCAGCCCGCTGGCCCACGGCGTCGGCTGCCGCTGGGCGACGTTCTGGGAAGGGGCGAGCGGCTGGGCGCTCGTGGCGGTCTGCCGCGATCCAGGGTCGGCGACGCCCATCCACGCGCATCCCCACCGGCTGCTCGGCAAGTCGATCGAGGGGATCCTGGAGGAGCTCCGCTTCGCGGTCGTCGGCGAGGGGAGGCTCCGTCTCGTCGAGCGCAAGGCGCTCACGCACGGCGATCTGGTGGAGACGGACGGGCTCGCGACGCCGCACCTCGTGCGCGCGCTCGGCGATCACCACACGATCGACATGCAGCTGCGCGGCCCCGAGTCGGGGTCGCCCGGCCGGCGCTGGCAAGAGCTCGACGCGGTCGATTACGAGCGTCTCGCGATCGGGGCAGAGGTCGTCACGCGCACCGAGATCGACGATCGCCCGGGCCAGTCCGGTGACGGCGCCGCCGCCGGGCGCTTGCCGCAGGCGACGCCAGGGTGAAGCATACGGAGGCTACGGGACCGAGCCGGTGTCGAAGACCATCCTCCACGTCGACATGGACGCGTTCTACGCGTCGGTCGAGCAGCGCGACGATCCGTCCCTGCGGGGCAAGCCGGTCATCGTCGGAGGCAGCTCGCGACGGGGCGTCGTGCTGGCGGCGTCGTACGAGGTCCGGCCCTTCGGCGTGCGCTCGGCGATGCCCATGGCGGAGGCGCTCCGCCGCGCGCCGCAGGCCATCGTGGTGGCGCCCCACCGGGACCGGTACGAGACGGCGAGCGAGGAGGTCTTCGCGATCTTCCGGCGGTACACGCCCCTCGTGGAGCCGCTGTCGCTCGACGAAGCGTTCCTCGACGTCACCGGGAGCCAGTCGCTCTTCGGCGACGGCGCGGCGATCGCCGGGGCCATCAAGCGCGAGGTGCGAGCGAAGCTCGAGCTGAACGCCTCGGCGGGAGTCGCGCCTTGCAAGTTCGTGGCGAAGGTGGCGAGCGATCTGCGCAAGCCCGACGGGCTGGTGGTCGTGGAGGCGGACGAGGTCGCGGCGTTCCTCGCGCCGCTGCCGGTCGAGCGGATGTGGGGCATCGGGCCGAAGACGGCGCCGAAGATGCACGCGATGGGGTTCCGGACCATCGGGGATCTCGCGCGCGCGGACGACGCGGCGCTCGAGCGCGTGCTCGGGAGCTGGGGGACCGAGGTCGGGCGGCTCGCGAGGGGCGAGGACGCGCGCGACGTCGTCCCCGACGGGCAGGCCAAGTCGATCGGCGCCGAGGAGACCTACGAGGAGGACCTCGTCGGCGCGGACCAGATCGCGCCGACGCTGCTCGATCACGCCGGCCGGATCGCCCGCCGGCTGATTCGCGCCGGCCTCTCGGCGCACACGGTGACGGTGAAGGTGAAGTACGCGGACTTCACGCTGCGGACGCGCCGGGCCACGCTGCCGGAGGCCGTTCAAGACACGGACGCCATCCACCGCGCGGCCGTGGAGCTGCTCAAGCGCGTGCCGCTCGTCGGTCGCCGGGTGCGGCTGACCGGCGTGAGCGTCAGCGGCATCACCGAGGGCCCTCCCGCGCCGACGCTCTTCCGGGACGAGCGGGCCGAGAAGCGACGACGGGTGGAGGAGGTCTCCGCGCGCATCGCGGATCGCTTCGGCGACGAAGGAGCGGTCACTCGCGCGACCCTCCTCGGCAAGCCCACACGCAGCTAAATGACCGAGCGCCACCGAGCGCGATTGTCGATCAGATGCCACCCGATGCCGCGCCAGCGGCATCAGCACCGCGAGCGTGAGCGAGCGGTGAGCGACCAAGCTCGCGGCGCGGAGTGCCGTGTGCAAGCGGCGCGGCTCACCGCTCGCTCACGCT
>DASXZL010000067.1:0-24317 GCA_036501935.1 Polyangiaceae bacterium
CACCGGAAGACCCCTTGCTCACGTACAGGCTCCCGGCTCCGAACCTTCCCCATTCCCGTCGTCTCGCTCATCGCCCATTACGACGATCGGGGCAGCTCGTCTATTTCCATCCGCGTCCCTTTTCTGGACGATTCTTGAGCCGCATGAAGCCCTTCGTCGACTGGGCGAAGGAGCACAAGAAGCGCGGCTTCCTCGGCGAGTTTGCCGGCGGCGACAACGCCGTGTGCGAGGCAGCCACCCAGAACCTCTTGAATTACGTCGAGAGCAATCCCGACGTGTTCATTGGCTGGACGTGGTGGGCCGCCGGGCCGTGGTGGGGGGACGCCCTGCGCATTCTGGAGCCAAAAGACGGCAGGGATGCCCCGCAAATGCGGTGGCTCGAGATGCGATTGCACTGAGCGCTGGCCTCCGCGCTCGGCGAGCGATGGGAGGCGGCTCGGCAAGGCCCTCTCCCGACGGTCCGCGGAGCGCCTCGGCCGTCATTCGTGTGGGGTTGTGCCAGCGGCCGCCTATTTGCGGAGCGTCTGCGTCTCACCACACGACGCGCGTGGCGAGACGCCCGCGCCACAAACCACGCCTCACAGGTAGCCGTCACTGGGTGCGTGCGTACGTCCATGCGCAAGAAGCCATGAGCACCGCACCTGACGCGTCGGCGTCCTCGTTGTTTGGTTCCGCTTTGTCTGCGCGAGGCTTACGGTGTCTGGGCTTTGCCAGCGGGGGTGGGGCCGCGATCCGTCGGACGACGACCCGACGCGAAAAGCACAAGCCTGAGAACACCCGGCAATGCAACGGAGGGACCTGACCATGCGTAAGACAAGCTGGAATCTCGAGACCCGTGATGCGCGTGCCGCGGGCGTGGGCTTTTGGGGCATGTGCATCCTCTCGCTTGCCGGCTGTTCGGGCAGCGTAGGCTCGCTCGACCCGTCCGGGTCAGAAGAGACGGGAAGAGTAGACCAGGCGGTGGCGAACAAGAACACCGACACGGTCCATCAGGACACCGACGATCCAGGCCAAATCGAGAGTGACTCCACGAACGCATTCGACGCCGGCACGACCAACGGATTTTTCGCCAACCTCGGCACGAACGGACGCACCTGCAATACGTGCCATCTCCAGGCCGACGGGTGGACGTTCACGCCCTCCGAGGCGAGCGGACTTTCGAGCTCCAACCCGCTCTTCAGCCCCAACGACGGCTCCGACTGCCCCCCCACGAGCGCAACACAAGGACCCAACAAGGCCGTCTCGACGGAAGTGACCCACTACGGGCTCATTCGCATTCAAATCGGCATTCCTGCGACCGCCAATTTCTCGCTCGTGTCGGCGAGCAACCCCAAGGGTTGCGCCATCGCTCCTGGATCCGCAGGGGTGAGCGGGCAACTCTTCATGTTCCGCAGACCCTTGCCGTCCACGAATTTGATTTTCAATTCGGCCGTCATGTGGGATGGGAGAGAAACGCTCGAAAAGCCCAACACGACCGCCGGCGAGCAAAGCGAGGCGGCGCTGCTCTTCGACCTCGCCGACCAGGCGAATGGCGCCACGCTCGGCCACGCGCAGGCCACGACGTCAATCGCCGGTACGCAGGCGCAGACGGACATCGTGACCTTCGAGAAGAACCTGTATACGGCCCAGTCGCTGATGCAGTTCCAGCACATCACGCTCGGCGGAGATGGTGCCAACGGCGGCTCGCAGTACCTGGCGGATACCACGGCGCCGGCCTTTTTCATCGGCGTCAACGACCCTCTCCAGGCGGGATTCACGAACGCCGACTTCGACATCTTCGCCGCGTGGGAGCCGACGAGCCCCACCTACAACTCCCTCAAAAAGAGCGAGCAATCGATCGGACGCGGCGAGGCGCTCTTCAACAATACCACCTTCACCATCCACGACGTGCCCGGCCTCAATAGCGTGCCGTCCGATCCGCTCTACAACCCAAGCGATCCTCTCGCCGGAGTGGACATCGTCGGAGGTTGCGCGGTATGCCACAATAGCCCGAACGTCGGTAACCACTCGACTGCCCTCGCCATCAACATCGGCGTCACGATGGCGCAGCCCACCAACAACGACGGCAGCGCGAACGACGTGCTCGATATCGCGAATCTGCCCGTTTACACGCTCACGAACGGCGCGGGGTCGGTCGCCGTAACCGACCCGGGCAAGGCGCTCATCAGCGGTCAATTCGTGGACATCGGCAAGACGAAGGGGCCGATCCTTCGCGGACTCTCCAGCCGCGCTCCCTACTTCCACAACGGGTCGGCGGCCGATCTCGCGACCGTGGTCGCCTTCTACGACCAGCGGTTCGCCATTGGTCTGACCGCGGCGCAGCAGGCCGACCTCGTGGCGTTCCTGCAAGCGCTCTGACGAAGAGCCGGGGGTGGCTCCAGCGCGTCGCTCGACCGAGGGGCGCGCTGGAGCTTGTCCTGCCTACTTCCGCCCGGGGAACAGCCGAACGGCTCGACGTCCAGTTTCCATCATACCGCCGCTTCACGGAGGGCACGGGCCCGCGTGAACGCTGCGGCATTGGGGAGGGCCTCCCGATTTCGAGCAGCATATGTCCGTAGAGGCGCAGCCGGCGCACGATGCGCAGTCGTTCGCGCAGTTGTTTCCGATACATGGGATCCCGCTGGCACAGCACGCCCCCGGGTTCGGCGGACACGAAGGACAGCCGACGCCGTCGCACGCGTCCGATGTGCCCTCCTCGCCAGCATCGCCGGCGTCGTCGCTCCCGGACGTCGATCCGTCGACGACGAAGAGCGCTGGCACTGCGTCACACCCCGCGGTGAAGACCCCGACGAACGCGACGAGCCGGCAGAAGACCGTCATAGAGCCGCGCGGAGCTCCAACCCGCCTCCTCCTTTCACGACCATCGCGCTCACGCCCAAGACGACGAACGAGCGCGCGGGCCGCAGCACGAGATAGGCGCCCACGCCGAGACCCGCCAGCGCCGCGGCCCCGAGCGACCAACCGAGAGGTCCTTCCACGCGCGCGCGTTCTGTCGCCGCTTGCGCGGCGGCGTCGATGCCGCCGACGCAGCCGCCGTCGGGGCAACGCCGGTTGGCTTCCGCGATGTCGCTCTCGCGCAGCGCCAAGCTCGTCACGGCAGCCACCAGGAGCAGCGTGCCCGAGCCGACTGTGACCCACCCGGCCACGCGGGTCGCGTCGTGCCGCGAATCGGCGGATGTGTCGAGTGTCGTCGCCGCTTGCGGGGCGCCCATCGGCGCGACTGGCGGGTCGAGCGAGAGGAGGAACGACGCCCGACCTCCCGCCGGGAGCACGATGTCGCCCTCGAACGGAGCAACCCCCCTTGCCATCGCCTTCACGTGATGGTGTCCCGGATCGACCAGGATCTCGGCTCCGATCGAAGCGGGCGCGCCGTCGATCTGCACGTCAACCCCAGGCGCCGCGTGGCTCGAGAGCACCAGCGTGAGCCGCGCTACACGCTTCGAGAGCACCTCGACTCGATCGCGCGAGACGGCCGTCACGTCCGCCATGGATGGATCCCCATCGCCGAAGAGAACAGCGCTCTGATATCCCGAGATCGCGCCGGGGATATCGCCCAGCGCCTCGAGACAGACACCCACGTGGTAATCGACTGACGCGGTCTCGCGCACATCCCGGACGCGGCGAAAGTCCTCTAGCGCAACGGCGTACAGCGATGCCCGCTCCTCCAAGAGCGCCTTCGCGAACCGCTTCCGCGCTGCTTCGAGATCGGCCTCGGCCGTCACCGAAGGCACCGTCGCGGGTTGCGCCCGCGCGGGGGTGCAAAGGGTACCGGCCGAGGCGCTCGCAAGCCATGCTGCCGCCAAGACCCGTCCGGTGCGCATAGGCATCCGCATCCGATCTTATCGTCCGACGGCTGGCCCGGAAAGCCTCCGACCCGCGATCTCGCCGGGCTCACGTACCATACGGCGATGGCGGAAGCGCGCGAAGGAGGAGGGACCGAAGTCAACCCGAGCCGGGCCGCCCACAAGCCCTCCGGCGCCATTCCGCGTCTCGTCGCGGTTGCCGGCGCGAGCGCCGGGCGCGCCCTGGCCATGTCGAGCACTCTGGCGACCGTGGGGCGTCATGCCACCAACGATCTCGTTCTCGCCGACCCGCTCGTGAGCGGCGTTCATCTCGAGCTTCGCCGCGTTGCCGGAGCCGTTCGCGTGCGCGACGCCGGAAGCACGAACGGCACCTTCATCGCGGGCCAGCGCATCTTCGAAGCGGAGCTCGCCCCGGGCGCAACCATCACCGTGGGCAGCACCGTGCTGCAGCTCGACATCGATCCTGTCGCGATCCCGGCGAAGGAGAGCCCATCGGACTCCTTCGGAGGTCTCGTCGGCGCCTCGACGGTGATGCACGAGCTCTTCGGTTTGCTCGAACGCGTCGCCTCGAAGCCGCTCAGCATCCTTTTGCAAGGTGACACCGGCACGGGCAAGGAAGAAGCAGCGCGCGCGATCCACGCACGCTCCAGTCGGTCCGAGAAGCCGTTCGTCGTGATCGACGCTACGTCGTTGCCGCAGACGCTCGTCGAATCGATCCTGTTCGGCCACGAGCGCGGGGCGTTCACCGGAGCCGACCGCCGCAGTATCGGCCTCTTCGAAGCCGCCCACGGTGGCACCGTGTTCCTCGACGAAGTCGGCGAGCTCCCCGCGCCGAGCCAGGCGAAATTTCTCCGCGTCCTCGAGCAAAGACACGTCACGCGCGTCGGCTCGAGCGAACCGATCCCGGTCGACGTCCGGGTCATCGCCGCGACGCACCGCGATCTTCGCCATGAAGTGGAGGCCGGCCGCTTTCGCGAGGACCTCCTCTTCCGGCTCGCGCAGGTATGGGTCCTCCTCGCGCCCCTCCGCGACCGCGTCGGCGACATTCCCGTCCTCTGCACGAAGCTCCTCGCGGCCATCGCCCCCTCCTCAACGCCATGCATCGACGCGGCCGCGATGACGTACTTGCAGACCCAGCGCTGGCCCGGCAACGTCCGCGAACTCCGCAACGTGCTCGCGCGCGCCGCGGCGCTCGCGGTCGGAGGAGTGATTCGCCGGGAGGACGTCGCGGGCGAAGGACTCGGCTTTCGAGGCACGCGGGAGGAGCGCGCCGTCCTCGCGCTTTCCGGCAAGTTCGCCGAGGCCAAGGAGCTTGCGATGGAGCGCTTCGAATCGACCTATCTCGCGGCGCTCATGCGACGTTGCAACGGGAACCTGTCGCTCGCGGCGCGCGAGGCCGGCGTCGCACGACACCACCTCCGGGACCTATTGAAGAAGCGCAACCTCTATGGGGTCGCCTGGAGCGACGAAAGCCCGTGAGTCTTCCTCAAGCCGCCCCACGTCAACAGGTCTCTCTCTTCAAAACCCCGGCGTCGTTCCGATCGGACGCGGGACCATCGCGCGCGCCGGCCGCGTGATCGTCGTTGGCGCCTTCGTGGGCCGCGTGGGGGCAGTCACGGCCGGCGTGGGGGCCTCGTTGGGAGGGCGAGTGGACGGGACCGCGGCCCGCGGCAAATCGATCGTGTCGACGCCTGGCGATCCCGAGATCGCTCGTTCCTGCGCGGGCTCACCCGTCGGAGCCGTGTTCGCGGCGGGCGGTGAGGACGGAGCCGAGCTCGGTCGGTGTCGAACAGCGAGGGCCACTACCCCGGCGCAGAGGAGCGTCGCGACGCAGGCCCCCACGAGCCGGCCCATCGAAATCGCCCGCCTTCGCGTGCGTATGGCGCCATCGGGAACGTCCTCGACCGAGGCTCCCATCGGCACCTCGTCCCACGTCGAGTCGGCCTCACGGCGCGGGGGAGCTCCACGCAACCGTGACCCCAGCCACGCGTCGCTCTGACCCGTCGCAACCCGAAGCGCCGCGGCCATCGCGTCGGCGTCGGGGTGGCGCTCGTATGGCCTCTTCGAGAGCGCCCGCTTGATCTCGTACCAGACGCGAGGCTCGATGCGCGGGTCCGCGTCGACCTGCGTTTCGAGGACTGCAGCGAGGCACGCCGACGCGGAAGCGGCGGCGAAGGGGCAAGTCCCCGTGATGGACTCGTAGAGGACGACCGCGAGACTGAACAGATCCGCGCGCGGGTCGAGCTTCTCGCCACGGATTTGCTCGGGCGACATGTAACGAGGGGTCCCGAGGACGCGCCCGTCGTCGGTTCGATCACCCGCCGCGGGCATCTTGGCGATGCCGAAGTCGATGAGCTTGGGGATGATTTCGCCGTCCGGTTCCACGGCGAGGATCACATTCGTCGGCGAGACGTCTCGGTGGAGGACGCCCTCGGCGTGCGCGTGGCTCAGCGCCGACAGGATCGGCAGAGCGATGGCCACCGCCTGCTCCGTCGACAAGGGACCCTGCGATCGAATGCGCTGAGCGAGCGATTCACCCCTTAGAAGCTCCATCACGAGCACCGGCGATCCCCCGACGTGCTCGACGAGGTCGAAGATGCGCACGATGCTTCGGTGCGAGAGCATCGACCCCAACCGCGCCTCCGTGCGAAAGCGTGCATCGACGTCGGTGGCGCCGTGGCGTGCGATCTTGAGCGCGACGTCGGCGTGGGTGGCCTCGTTCCTCGCGCGCCACACCTCGCCCATACCGCCCTCGGCGATGCGGCACATCAGACGATACTTGCCGGCCACCCGCGCTCCCGGCTGGAGAATGGCCGTAGGTGCGAGGATCGGAGAGCGCATCTCGGCGAGCCTCCTCAATATACCGCGAGGGTCCGCGCGATGGTTGCGCAGTCCACCGCACATCGTAGGCGGCCTCCAATGGTCGTGCCGGCGATCCCGTGCTGGTCACTCGGGTGGCCGGCTCCGCGGCCGCACTGGCAACCGCGCTGACCACGGCGAGGCGATCATCCCATGCGCGCCTCTCGGGGTTCCCGAGGGGTTGCGACAGCCCTTCGCCCCGGACCGCGGCGGGAACGGTTCCTGCTCAACGTCGTGTCTCGCAGGAGACAATCGCGCATGGATTTCACGCGGAAGATGGCACGAGGAAACGACCGGTCTCGGACGACAGCCCTCTTCGGAGCGATGCTGGTCGCGCTCTGGGCCGACTTGGGAACGATGGGTTGCGGCGCCCAGACCGGTGACCTCGCGCACGACGTCCCCGACGCGGCCGCCGGCGGCAACGGCATCTTCATCGGCGACGCCGGCAGGCCCGCGGACGCCAACCTGACTCCGGACGTGTTCGGTCCCGGCGCCCCTACGGGCGCCTGCTTGGTCCTCGGATCGGCCTGCGTCACCAGCAGCGATTGTTGCAGCGGCGGTTGCGTGCACGGCGCGTGCGCCTATCCGACTTGCCAATCGGACGGGCTGGCGTGTGCTTCGGATGCCGAATGCTGCAGCCAGAAGTGCGCGAGCAATCGCACGTGCGCGACCCTCAACACGACATGCGAAACGCTCGGGAACCAATGCAACGACAACGCGCAATGCTGCTCCAACCTGTGCGTCGCAGGGACCTGCCAGGCGTCGTCTTTCTGCGGGCAGAGCGGTGACGCTTGCGCCGCTGACGCCGACTGCTGTACGGGCGCTTGCGTCAAGACCGCGGGACAATCCCTCGGCACGTGCGCGACGTCGCCACCGAGCGGCGCAGCCAACTGTGGCCTGGCGGACGGTCAGCTCTGCGGCGCAGCCGGCGCCTCGTCCTTCTTCGAGGGTGGAATCCCTTCCTGCGGAGGCCCTTGTTGTAGCCGCGCGTGCGCCCCGTGGGGGCCCACCGGGGTCCTCGTTTGCCAGCCCGCGAGCGGCTGCCACCCGGTGGGCGACTTGTGCACGACCGACACCGATTGCTGCGGAGCCGCGGGCATCCTCGGCGGGTCGGGCAAACCCGTCACCTGCGACCGGAGCGCGGGCGGGACCTACGGCGTGTGCCGCCTGCCCATGGGCTGCAAGCCCAACGGCGACGTGTGCAAGCTACAGACGACGTCGTGCAACTCGTCGTGCGACTGTTGCTCGGGCAACTGCGAGACACAAGACACCTGCAAGCAGGACAACGTCGGCATTCCGCGATGCTCGGGGCCGCAATGCGTTGCGGCAGGCGCTTCGTGCGCGTCGAGCGCCGACTGCTGCAATGGGGCTCCGTGTGTACCCAATCCCGGCGGCAGTCCGCCGTACGTATGCCATTCGACGTCGTGCGTCTCGGCATGTGGACCGTGTACGAATAACGCGGACTGTTGCCAGGGTACCTCGTGTCAGATCTCGGTCGGGAGTACCCAGGGCGCATGCGGACCCTGCGGAGGCGGAGGCCTGGGAGACGGCGGTCCCCCGGTCGTCGACGCGGGCTCGCCGGCCGACGCGGGCTGCGCCCTCTACGGGCAGGTCTGCGCGAGCTCGTCGGATTGTTGCTACGGGGTGCCGTGCACCTTCGGCCGCTGCCAACAGCCGCTTCAATAGAGCCTGCCGCGGTCCACACGAGAGAACAGGCACGCCGGCGTGCCGGATCGCTTTTGGTGTGTCGGCTGCGGTAACGCGGAATGACCGCTTCGCGACGGCCGGCATCACTTGACATCGCCCGCATCGGTCGACTAATTGCCGACCTTGCCACAGGGCGGGATTGTGCGGGAGGGCAAGGATGCGGATCGCAGGGACGGGCACTTTGCTGCTTCTCGTGGCGACCAGCGGGTGCGGGCCACGGTTGCTTCAGAGCTACGCGGTGCGCGAGGGAGAGGTCGTGTTCGTCGTGCAGGAGGGCACCTCCTATCGACTCGGCGACTGCAAGCGAGCTCCAGACGGGCAACTTAGCGGATGCCGCACCTACGACGTGGTGTTCCATTGATTCGCCGAGGCGCAATCGCGCTTGCATGCGCGGCGTCGTCGCTCTTGCCGGGATGCCTCGTCAACCGCAGCATCACGGACTTCGCGGCCCACCCCACGTACAACAATTACAAGGTCGAGACGACGTCCAGCTACTACGCGTTCTTCACCTCTTGGGTCGAGTACGACGCGTGGACTTGTCAGAAGCTGGGCGCGGCGTTTCACTGCACGAAGATCGAGTACGACGCCAGCAGGATGGGTATGCGCGGCGGCGGCCCGGGGACTCCCCCGCCGGCAATGCCGCTGGCTGCCGCGCGAGCTTCCGGCCAAGCCGGCCAAGGAGGTCAGCCATGAGGTCGCACCGTACGGAACATCGGCGTGCGTCGGTGCGGGCGAGGCCCCTGTTTCTTTGGTGTGCTTCGCTCGTGCTGGCCGCGACTTCCGCCGCCTGCGAAACGTCGATGTTGGTCCACGTAGGATATGCAGCACCCAACAAGGTTTGGTACCACTGGCAGCACGGTACGCAGAGACAGTCCATCGTCGTCTGCGACGTGCAGCCCGACGGAAGCGAGACCAACTGCCATGAGAGCGATATTTGAAGGAAGTGCCATGACGCGCGCGCTTCTTTTTTCGCCGACAGCCCTCGCGCTCCTTCTTTCGACCGGTGGATGCGAGCCCACGCGCGCGCTCGTTCAGCCGCGGTCCGTCGAACCCAAGGAGCTCGGATACATCTACTTCATCGAGCAGGAGGCCCAGAAGGACTCGCGGCTCAAGCGCTGCGAAATCCTGCCCGACAACAGCGTGAAGTGCGCGGTGGAGTTCGATCTGAAGTGACGGGTCATCCGCTGCGCGGAAACCGCGGGCGCTCCGATCCCGAACAGGGTCCACACGCAACGGTTGGTCACGGGGCTCGTGATCGCGAAGGCGATGGCCACCGACGACCGGAGGGGGACCGTGTGCGTGACCACCGCGCCGATGCCGCCCCGCCGTGGTCTCGGCGCGAACGGATCTCGTCTGGAAGAACGGGGACGGACACCCGTACAACGCGGGCCTCGTGTGACCTCTGCGGCGCCACTACTTGGCGAACAGCGTCAGGTCCACCGAGTCCGCCAGGTTTTGGTAGGCCACCGGATGCGAATGCAGTCCGTCGGTCTGGCCCAGGTGTCGTACAGCGCCAGCAGGCTCGGACGATTCCCCGCGTCCGTGACCGCGGCGTCAAAATCGAAGAACCCGTCGAACACCCCGCTTTTGATATACGCGTTGACCTGCTGCCGGACGCACGCCGCTCTGCCCGAGTACATCCCGGGCGAAGCGAGCCTGAGTCGACGTACCTGTCGTCCCGACCAGGGTCATCGCAGCGATCCCCTGATTCATCACCGCCACGTTCGAGTCCCGACGCCCGCGAGCAACCGAGGACCAAGCGTGCACGAAGCCTCCTCTCCCTACCAGCAACCAGTCGAGCTCTGCCCACTGGCGCAGTGGCGCGTCCCCGCAACTTCCGTCGATAGAGCTCGCTTCGCGGCCGCCTTTCCGTTGACCGCACGCAAGCTCCACGGCATCGTCGCGCGCATGACGAGCAAAGTGGGTGTCATCGGATCGGGTCAGGTCGGCGAGACGCTCGCGAACGGCTTCATCAAGCACGGGTACGACGTGATGCGCGGTTCGCGCGACCCGTCGAAGCTCGCTTCGTGGAAGGGCGGACGGGGCGAAGCGGCGAAGACCGGGACCTTCGGGGAGACGGCGCGGTTCGGCGAACTCGTCGTCCTCGCCGTCAAGGGCAACGCGGCCGAGGAGAGCGTGTCGCTTTGCGGGAGCGCTCTCGACGGGAAGGTCGTCATCGATACGACGAACCCGATCGCCGACACGCCGCCCACGAACGGCGTCATCTCCTTCTTCACGGGACCGAACGACTCGCTCTTGGAGCGGCTGCAGAAGCGCGCGCCCAAAGCCCGCTTCGTGAAGGCGTTCTCGTCGGTGGGGTCCGCGTTGATGGTGGACCCCGTACTCAGCGCAAAACCGACGATGTTCATCTGCGGGAACGATGGCGCGGCCAAGGCGCAGGTCGGCGCGATCCTCGCCGCGTTCGGCTGGGAGAGCGAAGACACCGGAACGGTCGAGGCGGCGCGCGCCATCGAGCCGCTCTGCATGCTGTGGTGTATTTCGGGCTTCTTGCGGAACGATTGGGTCCACGCGTTCAAGATGGTGCGCTGAGAGCCGACCCCGTCACCCTCGCTTCAGTCCCTTACGGAACTGTTCGAGCTGCTTCAGCGCGTCGTTCTTCAGCGAACCAGTCGATAGCTGTGGCCGCGCCGGCCGCGACACCCCGCGCGTGCCCTTATCGGGCTCTTGCCGCGGCCCAGAGCGCGACGCCTCGGCACCGCTCTTCATCGTGAGGGCGATCTGGCTCTTCGCTGCGTTCACGTCGAGCACGCGCACCGTGACGCGATCGCCCGGGCTCACGACCTCGCGGGGATCCTTCACGAAGCGGTCCGCCAGTTGAGAAACGTGGACCAGGCCGTCCTGGTGGACGCCGATGTCCACGAAAGCCCCGAAGTTGGTGACGTTGGTCACGATGCCCGGGCACGTCATGCCCGGCGCGAGATCCTTGAGTTCGTGGACGTCGTCACGGAAATGGAAGACGACGAACGACTCGCGCGGGTCGCGGCCGGGCCGCTCGAGCTCTTTCACGATATCGTCGAACGTGAACTGCCCCACCTCCGCGCGAAACCGTGGGTCGCGTTTGACGAGCTCCGCACCCGCGCCGACCAGGTCGCCGACGCGTTTGCCGAGCCGCTCCGCCAGCTGCTCGAGCACCGGATAGCGCTCGGGGTGGATGCCGGTATTGTCGAGCGGATGCGCCGCGCCGGGGATGCGCAGAAATCCCGCCGCCTGCTCGAAGACTTTCTCCGAGAATCGCTTGACCGCCAAGAGGTCGCGCTTCTCCTTGAAGACGCCGCTCGTTTGACGGTGTTCGGCAATCCCACGCGCGAGCGAAGCGCCGATCCCGGCGACCTCGGCGAGCAGGTACGGAGAGGCTGTGTTGACGTTGACGCCGACGGCGTTCACGCAGCTCTCGACCACCGTTTGCAGGCTTTTCTTCAGAAGGCCCGGGGTGACGTCATGTTGGTACTGGCCGACGCCGATGCTCTTGGGGTCCACCTTCACGAGCTCCGCCAGCGGATCTTGGAGGCGACGCGCGATGGAGATGGCGCCGCGGATGGTGAGGTCGAGATCGGGGAACTCGTCGCGGGCGGCGTCGCTGGCGCTGTAAATGCTCGCGCCGGCCTCGCTCACCATCACCACCGGGATGCGTGCGTGACCGAGCTCACCGAGGGCCGCGCGCAAGAAAGCTTCCGTTTCCCGGCCGGCGGTGCCGTTGCCCACGGCGACGGCGGTGACGTCGGCGGCCTGCACCGCGGCGCATAGGACCTGCTTCGCCGCTTCGCGTTCGCGATCGGTCGCGAGGTAAATGACGTGACTGCCGAGGAACGCGCCGGAATCGCTCACTACCGCGAGCTTGCACCCGGTGCGAATCCCCGGATCGACGCCGAGCACCGACTTCGCGCCATAGGGCGCCGCGAGCAAGAGCTTGCGCAGGTTCTCCGCGAAGACCTGGATCGCCGCTGCGTCGGCCACGTCGCGCAACGCGCCGTTGGCCTCGTTCTCGATGCTCGGCAAGACGTGCGCGCGCAGCGACAGGCGCGCGGCGCGCTTCATGACCTCCCGGGCCGGCGATGCAGGGCGCGCGCACGCTGCACGCTCGAACACACCGAGAAGCTCGGCGTCGAACGAGTCGTCGTCCGGCGCGCCGCCCACGGACATGGCGAGTTCCTCCTCCATGAAGCCGCGGCGAATGGCGAAGTAGCGATGCGACGCTTCCGGCCGCAGCAGCGAGCTGACGCGCTCGTGGTACGCGAAGTATCGCTCGTATTTGCTGTTCGGCTTGGCCTTCTCGGCTTTCTCGGAGCGCACGAACCCGCGCTCGAACACCGCTTTCCGGACGTATTCGCGCAAAGAGACATCCTCGGAGAGTCGCTCGACGACGATGTCCCGCGCTCCTTCGATGGCCTGCTCGACGGTGGTCACGTTCTTCTCGGGCGCGACATATGCCGCCGCCTTCTCCTGGAGCGTGCCCCAGTCGCCCGCGTCCTCGTGCGAAGCACGCCACATCCAGTCGGCAAGCGGCTCGAGTCCGGCCTCGCGCGCGACCATCGCCTTGGTCTTGCGCTTCGTCTTGTATGGAAGATAGAGATCCTCGAGTCGATCGAGCTCGTACGTCGCCTGGATCCGTTCCTTCAGCTCGGGCGTGAGCTTGCCCTGCTTTTCGATCTCCTCGAGGATGAACGTCTTTCGATGCTGAACGGCGTCCCACGCGTCTCGCGCGTCGAGCACGCGCTGGATCGCGACTTCGTCGAGGTTGCCCGTCTGCTCTTTTCGGTAGCGCGCGATGAATGGCAACGTCGCGCCGCCGTCGGCGAGGGTGAGAACCGCCTTTGCGGAGGGGACGGGGATGTCGGCGTGTCGTCGAGAGAACCAAGCTTCGAACGTGAGAAGCACGCGCGAATCTCTAGTGGCCCCCCGCGTCGATTGCCAGCGAGGAGGGACGCGGAGGTGGCACATGGGCTCACCACCGATCCCGAAACCGGCCCACGTAGAGCCCCCGCCGACGTGGCTCGGCCTCGAGACGCGCCTGCCGGCGGCACGGTGTGCGATGCTGAGTCGACTTGTTGACGGACACCGGGCTCCCCCGTTCCTTGCGTTCCACCCGCCCGACGAGGCCGTCGCCGTGACGCAGGCAAGCGAAGCGCGCCAACCGATCGCACCTCCCGCGGGCAGAAGCCGCTCGCGCAAGGGCATCGCGCTCTTGGTCAACGACGTCTTCAGCACGTACCAGGCGACCTTCCGCTCCGCGATCGAGCGGGCCGCACGACGGCATGGGTACAACCTCGTGGTGTTCATGGGCCGGGAGATCGGGCACGCCGACCCCAACGAGCGCGCGCAGAACGCCGTGTACGGGTGGGTTTCGAGCGAAGCGGTGGAGGGGGCCCTGGTTCTCTCCGGTACGCTCGCGAATTTCGCGGGAATCGAGGGCTTGCAGGCGTTGTGCGAGCGCTTGCGATCGATCCCGATCGTCAGCGTCGGCATGGAGATACCCGGCCATTCGTCCGTCCTCGTGAACAACCGGCGCGCGCTGGCGCGCGCGGTCGAGCATCTGATTCATCAGCACCAGCGGAAGCGAATCGCTTACATCGGCGGCCCCGCGAGCAACGAGGAGGCGCAGCAGAGGCTCGCGGGGTACCGAGACGCCCTCGCCGCGGCAAACATCGAGGTCGACGAGCGTCTCATCGCCGTGGGTCGCTTCAATTTGCCGAGCGGTCAGGAGTCCGCGCGAGCGATCCTCGCCCGCGGCGTGGACTTCGACGCGGTGGTCGCCGCCAACGACGACATGGCCCTCGGCGCGATGGATGTCCTGCGCGAGCGCGGCCTTCGAGTACCGGAGGAGATCCTGGTCGTCGGCTTCGACGATACGCCGGTCGCCCGGTTCGCGGCGCGCTCTCTCACCACGGTCGCGCAGCCGATCGACGAGATGGCGGAGGCCGGCGTGGAGGCGCTGCTCGCCGCCACGGGCGGACGTCCGGAGAAGGTGCGGCTCTCGCTCGACGCCCACCTCGTGGTGCGGGAGTCCTGCGGCTGCGGCTACGCGACCGCCCGTCCGGCGGCCTCGAGCCGCGCGCCCGCGACGAGCGCCGCCAGCTACTTGGAACGCGAGCGCGAACGCTGGATCGATTGGCTCTGCCCCTCCGCCGACCCGAGCGCGGCGCTCTGGCGACCGTCATGGGGACCCGCCCTGCTCGAAGCCCTCGCGCGCGAGCTCGAACGCAAGGACGGCTCCTTCCTTCTGACGGTGGAAGGCACGGCGGAAGAGATTCGCTCCCACCACGTCCCGCTCGAACAGCTCGCACTATTCCTTCGTCGATTGCAACAGCGCTTCGACGAAGGCGGCTACGAGGGTGCCTCGCACTTCGACCTGGAGCAGCTGTGGATGCGCGCCAGGGCGCTCATGGCCGGCATGACCAGCCGGCACGAAGCGCGCAACGTCCTCGATCAGGTCCAGGGATCGGTGACCCTCCGAGCCGTGGCGCAGCGTCTGTCGGTCTCGTTCGACACCCGCACCCTGGCCAGAGAGCTCGAACGCTCCCTGCCGGAGCTCGGCGTGGACGTCGCCTGCGTCGCGCTGCACCCCGCCGCGGACCCCACGATGTTCCGCTCGCTGATCGCGCTCGAAGAGGGGCGGCCCGCGCCCGTCGATCCGCAGTCGTACACGGCGCGGTCCCTCTTGCCCGATGGCTTCCCGCGAGCGCCCGTCTGGTCGTTGCTGGTGTGGGCCGTCACGTTCGAGAACGACGTGCTGGGTATGGTGGCGGTGAGTGGAAAGGCGCCGCCGCTCATCGGAGAGTCGCTGCGCGCGCAGATCGGCGCGGCCCTCCACATGGGAGCGCTCCACGCGAGAGTCGTGGAGCAGACGGCGTTCCAGGAGCGCCTCTCGCGCGAGCAGTTGGCCCAAGAGATGGCCGTCGCGCAGCGCATTCAGACGGCGCTCGCGCCGAAGGATCTCGCGGTCCCGTCGCTGGCCATCGCCGCTCGGTCCGAGCCCGCGGACGAGGTCGGAGGCGACTACTACGACGTCATCCCCGTCGATGGGGGCTGCTGGATCGGTATCGGCGACGTCGCCGGTCACGGCCTGATGTCCGGATTGGTGATGCTGATGATCCAGAGCATCGTGAGCACCCTCGTCGCGTGTGCTCCGGACGCGAGCCCGGCGCGCCTCGTCATCGACGTGAATCGTGTGTTGGTCCCCAACCTACACAAGCGCCTGCAAAGAGACGAGCACGCCACCTTCGCGCTCCTCCGGTTCTTCGATGGCGGCCGCATCTGCTTCGCCGGCGCCCACGAGGACCTCGTCGTGTGGCGGGCCGCGACGGCGCAATGCGAGTCCATTGCGACCGAGGGAACCTGGCTCGGGCTGGTGGACGACATCGCCGCCGCGACGTGGGACAAGGATCTGCAGCTCTCCCCCGGCGACCTGCTCGTGCTCGTCACCGACGGGATTTTGGAGTCGATCAACGCCCGGAACGAGCCTTTTGGAATGGATGCGGTGATGCGCATCGTCGGGACGCACGCCCGCTCGTCGCCGGAGACGATCGTCGACGAGCTGATATCGGCCGTGCGGGCCTGGGCGCCGCGCCAGCGCGACGACATCACGTGCCTCGTGGCACGTTACGAAGGCGCTCGCTCGGCCGCCACGGCGTGATCGCGAGCGCGCACGGCAAATCCCCGGTGCGGGCGGCGGTCGAACTCAAGGGTTCCTGGGGACGACCGTACTCACGAGAGTGGCGCGCCATAGGGAGCAATGCGACGAGACCATCCCGTTCGGGTTGAAGGACGCCTCTCTGCCGACGCTGTGCGTCCACTTCCGACCCCACGCGAACCTCCTCACACAGACGCGCGAGTTCGTCTCCTCCTTCTGCGGGACGTTCATCCGCGATCCCGACGTCGTGTACCGCCTGTCCATCGCCGCTCATGAGCTGTTGGAGAACGCGATCAAGTATTCCTCGGACGGCGCGACGCACATGAGCGTGGAGGTACGCTCGAACGAGAGGACGAGCACCATTTCCATCCGCGCGGAGAACCGGGCGACGCGGGAGCGCATCGTCGCCGTCCGCGACACCATCGACAGCATTCGAGGCGCCGCCGATCCGTTCGCGCTTTACTGCGAAATGATTCGCTCCAGCGTCGAGCGAAACGAGAACTCCGGGCTCGGCCTGGCTCGTATCTACGTCGAGGCGGATTGCGCGCTCGACTACGACGTCGTGGACGACGCCATCGCCGTCTCGGCACGGATTTCCATCGACCCCGAGAATCGCCCATGACCCGCAAGCCACTCGCCCCCCTCAGCCTCACGAGCTTCGAGGCCATCCCCGTGATCGCGAACGGCGAACTCGAGCTCACGCTTCGCGGCAATGCGGACATGCGCATCAAGGTAGCTTTCGGGCAGTACCTCAAGGACTTGGACGTCCAGATCCGTGCGAACGGCGTCCGCTTGGTGAACGTGAAAATGCTCGACCTCTACTTCGTGAGCTCGTCGTGCTTCCAGGCCATCGCAGCGTGGCTGCTCCTCGTCTCGTCGCGGCCGGTGGATGCGCGGTACCTGGTGCGGTTCGAGACCCATACGGGTCAGCCGTGGCAGAAGCGGAGCTTGCAGGCGATTCAGCGCGTCGCGCTGGGCGTTGCGATCTTGGTGTAGAGGTCCCGAGAAGAACGGCGCCTCACCCCACCTTCGCGCCGCATCCCGCGCAGAACTTGGCGCCCGGTGGAACCGGCGCATGACAGCTGGGGCATGCCGAGTCCACCCGGGCCGCCCCGCACTGGGGACAGAACCGCGCCCCGGCCGCGAGCGAGCCTCCGCAGCCGGTGCAATGTCCGGCCGGCGCGACCCCGGGCGCCGCCGCCACGACATTCGCGCTCATGTCCGTCCCGGAGGCGAAGTCCGTGTGGGCGGCCTTCTCGCGAAGTTGCGCCGCCGCGGCCTGGGCCTTCGCCTGCGCGTGCTGGGCCGCGAACTCCTCTTCGAACTTCGGCGCGCACCGCTCACAGAGGCCCGCGGCCGTATTCCAGCAGACCTCCGGGCAGACCCATTGGCCACAGCGGGTGCACTGGTGAAAGTGCTCCTTCCCCTCGCGTACCGCCTCCTCGAGCGCCGCGTCGTGCGCAGGGCCGCCGATGGCGCGCTGCACCTCGTACGCGGAGTTGCGGAGCGTCCCCATGAAGCCCCCGAACACGTTCCCGGCCACCTGAAGGACGGACTCGGCGATACCGATCGCCGACGCGTGAAAACGCGTCATGTACCCATTGCCGCATTTGTCGCAGTGGAACTTGAATTGGTATCCCTTGTCCGTCGACAGGTCCTCGTAGTTCTGGACGAACTGGATGAGCGTCATGGCACGAGCGTAACCCGCGGCGCAGTGGAACGCTCCGTCGACGTATGCGGGGGGCGCTACGCGAGGACACACACGACAAGGCCGGCGATCGCCGCGAGGCGCGACACTTCGAGCGGCCATCCCCAGCGTTTGCGCTCGAGGAGCCCACCCCACGCGACGACGGTCGCTCCGAAGAGGGCCGCGGCCGCGAGGAGGAGGGGCCGCGGCGCCGTCGCCTCGACCCAGAGGTACGCCATCGTCGCAGCGGCCACGAGCGCGAATTGCAGGCCCACCCAGACCTGGACGGCGCGCGGCGCGCGGACGTCATAGCGTGGCTTGCGCGTCCTCTTCGTGGGAGCCACGCCCTGGTTCGAGCCGCCGAGGTCGCGCGGACGCCAATCCGGAGGCGCCAGCCAGACGAGCACCTTGTCCACGAACGATCGCGTCCTTCGGCTGGCGCTCGCGAGGTCGCGCCATACCATCGTGTTCACGGCGAGCGGGTTCCAGCTCGAGGCGGGCTTGACGGTGCCGTAGACCGGCTCGCCATCCTCGCGGCAATAGGTGCCGAACAACCGGTCCCAGACGATGAAGATGCCGGCGTAGTTGCGATCGAGGTATTGCGGGTCGGCCCCGTGATGCACGCGGTGATGGCTCGGCGTGTTCAAGATCCACTCGATCGGCCCCAGACGCCCGATGAGGCGCGTGTGGATCCAGAACTGATAGAGCGTGTCGATCGTGAGGACCCCGAGGAACATCGCGGGCGGCACGCCGAGGACCGCGAGCGGCAGATAGAAAGCCGCGCCCGCGAGCGTCTGCAGCCATGGTTGCCGGAGCGCGACCGAGAGGTTGTACTCCTCGCTCTGGTGATGCACGGCGTGGACGGCCCAAAGGAAGCCCACGCGGTGGCTGACGCGATGGAAGACGTAGAAGACGAAGTCCACGGCGAAGACGACGACGACCCACGCCAGCGGCGACCTCGGGGAGATGGAAAAGGCGTGCCCCCGCGCGTAGAGCCACGCGTAGGGCACGAGGATCGCGCTCTTGAAGAACGGCTCCAGGATCTGCTGGCCGACGCCGCACGACAGGTTGGTGATGGAGTCGGCGAAGCGGTACGCCCCGCGGAGGCCGCGGGCACGAAGGGCGAGGATCTCGACGCCGATCAAGAGGAAGAAAAACGGGATCGCGATCGCGACGTACTTCTCGTCCACGCTTTCACGAGTGTACCCTCCGTACGCCCATCATGCAGGCGGCTCGCGACCGCGGGAGGCTGAGCCGCGAGCGCGAGTGTTTCCGATTCGCGCGCGTCGTCCGTATCCTTCCGAGGGCCACCCATGAACTCCCGATCACGCGCGCGTTCCTCGCTACGAGGCCGATGTCTTGCCCTCCTTCCCGCGGCATGGCTCGTCCTGCCGAGCTGCGGCTCGAGCTCCGGGGGTGAGACGCCGCGCGACATGGGAGGAAGTAGCGGAGGAAGCGGCGGCAGCAGCTCATCGGGCAGCAGCAGCGGTTCCTCGAGCAGCAGCGGTTCCTCGAGCGGCAGCAACTCCTCGGGCAGCAGCAGCGGTCCCTCGAGCGGCAGCAACTCCTCGGGCAGCAGCAGCGGCTCATCGGGCGGCAGCAGCTCGTCGAGCAGCAGCAGTGGCGGTGGCAGCGGCGGGGACGCCGGGACCCCGGAGCCGGCCTGCACCCAAGCCAAGGCCGTCTGCAATGCGGACAACACCGGATGCAACGTCGACAGCTACTACCTTTACGATAACCAGTGGAACTGCGGCGGCAGCACCGGCAACGACTGCGGTCCGGAGTCGGCATACGGCTGCAACAACCCCGACGGCACCGTCGCCTTCGTCGTGCAGTCGAACCAGCCGGCGGGCAACACGGCCGTGCTCACGTACCCGGCCATGCAGGACAACTTCGACAACCCGACCCTCGCCTCGTTCCGCAGCATCACGGCCACGTTCGACGAGACGAGCCCCCACGTCGGCATCTACGAAGTCGCCTGGGACTGCTGGTTCAACGACCAGGCCAACGAGCTCATGATCTGGGTCGACAACTACAACCAGACGCCGGGCGGCAGCCGGGTCGCGTCCGGCGTCCAGATCGACGGACGGTCGTACGATATCTGGCGCAGCGGGTCCGAGTCGAACGGGTATACGGTATTTTACGCGAACACGACGTTCACCTCGGGCACCGTCGATCTCCTCGCGATCTTCGACTATGCCGCGAGCCACGGCTACATGCCGGCGGCGGCCACGTCGACGGTCGGCCAGATAAGCTTCGGGATCGAGGTCTGCTCGACCAATGGACAGGACGCTTCGTGGACCTTCAACGACTACGCGGTGACGACGAACTGAACGGAAATTCTTCGCCCACGTCCCGGCGGCCGGCGAAACCACCCATGGACCGCGCGCTCGGAACGCTCGCGCTCTTCGTCCTCGTATTCTCGCTACCCTGGCCCGTCATGGCCGATACCCCTTCGCCCGCCGTCGACGTGACCGTCCACGCCGACCAGCCGGGGCCCAAGATCGATCGCGACCTCTACGGGCAGTTCGCCGAGCACCTGGGCCGCGGGATCTACGAGGGCGTCTGGGTCGGCGAGGGGTCGAGCATTCCGAACACGCGCGGCTTCCGCAACGACGTGCTGGCGGCGCTCAAGGCCCTCGGCGTGCCCGTCGTGCGCTGGCCGGGCGGCTGCTTCGCGGACATCTACCATTGGCGCGACGGCATCGGCCCGCGCTCCTCGCGGCCGGTCACCATCAATGCGACGTGGGGCGGCGTCGAAGAGAGCAACGCCTTCGGCACGCACGAGTTCCTCGACTTCGCGGAGCTCATCGGCGCGCGCGCGTACATCAACGGCAACGTCGGCACCGGCACGCCGCAGGAGATGGCCGACTGGATCGAGTACATCACGTCGCCCACGCGCTCATCGCTCGCGGAGCTACGACGAAAGAACGGGCGCGACCGCCCCTGGCGCCTCCCCTTCTTCGCCGTCGGCAACGAGACGTGGGGCTGCGGCGGGGGGATGCGCGCCGAGCACTACGCGGACGTCTACCGGAACTACGCGACCTTCATCCGCGGGCCGAGCGACAACCGCCCGTCGCGCGTGGCGAGCGGCGCCAACTCGGGCGACGTCCACTGGACCGAGACACTCATGGCGCAGGCGGCCGGCTCGATGGACGCGATCACGCTCCACCACTACACGCTGCCGACCGGACGCTGGGACCACAAGGGCCCGGGCCGCGGGTTCGGCGAGGCCGACTGGATCGCGACCTTGCAAGGCACCCTGCAGATGGACGGCCTCATCGCGAAGCACGCGGCCGTCATGGACACGTACGACCCCGGCAAGCGCGTGGGGCTCTTCGTCGACGAGTGGGGCACCTGGTACGACGCGACCCCGGGCACGAACACCGCCTTCCTCGAGCAGCCCAACACGCTGCGTGACGCCGTCGCCGCGGCGCTGAACTTGGGCATCTTCCACGCGCACGCCGACCGCGTGCGCATGGCCAACATCGCCCAAATGGTGAACGTTCTACAGGCCATGATTTTGACCGACAAGGACAAGATGGTCCTCACGCCGACGTACTACGTCTTCGAGATGTACCGGCCATTCCAGGACGCGACCTTCCTGCCCGCCGACGTGGCCACGCCCGCCTACGAGCTCGCGAGCGCCTCGGTGCCCATGGTCCAAGCTTCCGCTGCGCGCGACGCGTCGGGCGGGATCACGTTGGCGCTCGTGAACCTCGACCCGCACAGGTCCGCGAACGTCAAGGTGAAGATCGCGGGCGCCCTGGCGCGCGCGGTGAGCGGCCGGGTGCTCACGGCGGCGGCCATGGACGCGGAGAACACCTTCGGCGCGCCCGAGGCGGTGAAGCCGGCTGCTCTCCAAGGCGCGCGCGTCGACCACGGCGGCGTGGCCGTGGTGCTGCCCGCGAAGGCCGTCGCGGTGTTGCGAATTCAGTGAAACGATTTCACACGATGAGCGCGCTGCTCGGAGCCGGAAGACCGCCGGCCCGGTGCGACCAACGGTGGCCCGCGTCGACCGACACGTAGACGCTGCCGCTCCCGTCGGCGACGGCGGCCGCGGCGCCGTTCGTGGCGATGCAACCCGTATCGGCGATACCGTCGAGCCACTCCGGAAGGCCGGCGCCCATCGCGATCCACGGACCGTCCTGGTCCACGGAGCGTCGGTAGAGTTTACCCTCCGGAGCGAAGTGGTCCTCGGACGCGGCGAGGAACACGTCGTCGCCCGCGAAGGCGACCGCGGAGCAATACGTCGCATGCAGGCCTTCGCGTTCGACGATCCACGTCGCTCCGCCGTCTCGGCTGACGCAAGGCCCGACAGCCGCGGCGGCCATCACGATCTCTGGCCGCTCCGGATGGGCACGGACTTCGTGCACGTCGCTGTCGACTTCGAGGGTCGGCTGCCACGTGGCGCCGCCGTCCGTCGACCGCGGAATCCCTCCCACATGAACGTTGGCGAGAAGCGCCGCGCCGTCCGCCGTGGCCGTGATCGAACGGATCCCGAGCGGCGGCCCGATCAGCCGGCCATCGACGAGCGCCCGGCCGGCGTACCACTTCTCGCGCCCGGCGACCGCGCCGAAACCGTGGAGCGGCGCGAGCTCACCGTCCGCGCCGAGCCGCAGAAGTCGTGCGTCCTCGGTTCCGATGTAGATCGCATCGCCGACCGAGACGCAGCATGCGAGATCGGCCTCCGCGGTCGCGAGCGTGCTCCACGAACCGCCCGCCCTGCGCCGGCGCAGCGTGTGGCCGTCCACGATCGCGAGCGCGCCGCCACGCCCGTCGGGCGCGAGCGCTCTCACCGATTGACCGGCGAGCTCTTGTTCGCGTGCCTCGCCGGCGAACGCAAACACGCCGTCGCGCCACGTGGACACAAGGACAGTCGGCGTCGTCATATCGAGCACCTTCGTTTTTCCAGCCCCCCCCGAGACGCTCGCCGGAGCTTACTCCGAGGCGAGCTGCGGCTTCATCACCTCGATGTGCCTGAGGAGCTCCGCCCTCACGGGCCGGGCCACGGCCAGGTAATCGCAAGCTTCGTCGAATTCACGCGTCTTGAACGCGCGGACGGGGGCCCCAAGGGCGCCGATCGATGCGATCTCGGCCCTCCCGACGACCGCGTCCGTCAGCACGGCGTGCGGAACGTCGAACAGCCCGGTGCGCACGAGCCGAGCACGCTGCTTGGGGCTGATACGCACGCTGCCGTGGTAGACGACCAGCACGACGCGCACCGACTCGACCATGGCCAGCGCCTCCGCGATATGAGCATCGAACTGCTCGTCGGAGGGTTCCGTGGGGCCGCGCACGACGAGGCGCACGTCGCCGACCAATCTATGGAGCGGTGCAGGCTTCATCCGCTTTGCTCGACCAGCATACGGTCCCGCGTACCATGAAGAACGACGCCGAACGGAGAAGATCTACGCGCCCATCGATCGTTGTCGCCCTTGCCGTCCAGCGGCGCTGAATCCGGACGCTCTCGTCGCTCTCCGTTGCGTAGCTGCCTCACCCGTGGAAGCCCTTGCCGGGCTCGAGGCCAGCCTGTCGTCCGGCGGCTCGTCCGCCTTTACGGGCACTCGGCGGAGACGTAGTCGGCGACGAAGACGCCCTCGTTGTCGAGCCGCATCTTTCGCGGGTCGGTCGCGAAGACCGGGAACGTGAGGATCGTTCCTCCCGCCGCGATGGTGAAGTTCACCTGGTAAGGGTTCGCGGGCCCATTTTCGGCCGACGTATCGACGATCGCCCAGGTGCCCTGCTCGTCGAAGCCCTGCTCGGGCGTCAGGACGCCCCCGACCACCTGGAGCTTGTGCCACGTGCCGTCGGCCGCGATCGTCATGCCGTCTTCGTGCGTGCCGAACGCGGAGGTCGTTTCGCACAAGGCCCAGTCGCCGACCATCCGCGCGATGAGCACGGCCTCTCCGTCCTGGAGGCTGACGGGCGCGATGGGCAGCTCGTCCAGCGCGCACACCGCATCGCGGGTGCACGTCCCGCCATCGGGGTTGGCGAACACCAAGGGGGTCAGCGAGGCCTCGGCCGCCGCATCCACCTCGCCCGTCGTGGCGTCGGGGGTGCTGGCTGCTTCGGATGCTGCTTCGGATGCCGCGTCGGCCGCCGTCGCGGATGCCGCGTCTTCCGTGACGGAACCCGCATCGGATGCGGCGTCGGTCTCCGTTCTGGAGCCGGAATCGGGCGTGTCCGCGCTCTTCGACCCGCAACCTACGGCCAGAAGGCCGATGGCCCCCCATCGCGTCCATCGCACCAGCCCACCCACCATGGTCCACCCTCCAGGACGGCGGATTCTAGCAAAGGGAGACGCGATGGCGACCGCGCACCTCGATTCGAGCGACGACGCATCTCGATCGGGTCGACGACGCACCTTCCATCGAGGGATGGCAGGGTTCATTCCGGTCGACGAGGCACCTTCCATCGACCGATGTCGCGTCCTCATCTGGTCGACGAGCCATCTTCATTCGATGCACGGCACGTCTTGATCCGGTCGACGACCCATCTTCGTTCGATGCACGGCACGTCTTGATCCGGTCGACGACCCATCTTCGTTCGATGCACGGCACGTCTTGATCCGGTCGACGACCCATCTTCGTTCGGTGGATGGCACGTCTTG
>DASXZL010000068.1:0-43856 GCA_036501935.1 Polyangiaceae bacterium
GCAAGCTTTGCGAAGCAAAGCGCCGCGCGGGGGAGGTCGGAGGGACCCGTCGCCGCTCTGCGCCGACCCGTCGACGGCGGGCGTGGGTCAATTTCCGGTCAGGGCGCTCAGCCAAGCTTCGAGAAGTCCGCGATGCGCAGCATCGACTGCGCGCCGTGGGCGAGCGTCTCGAGGCGGAGCTTGGTCCGCGGGTCTTGCGGGTCGTTGACCAGGGTCTCGACGAAGATGCGATCGAGCTCCGTCGCCACCGGGCCCATCGCCATCAGCGCCGCGCGCATCGCCTGCTCGGTCGCGAGACCCGTGGCGATCGCGTCGAGGTCGTGCACGAGCTTGTGGAGGACGGCGTCGTCCTTCTTCGCGCTCCCCTCGAACGCGGCCGCCGGGTGGAGCACGGGCTGCGCCTCGCGGCTGATGCCCGAGAGCCGCTTGGCCACGATGCGCGCCTTCTCGAGCCACGGCTCCTTCGCGTCGACCACCGCTTGCAGCGCCTTTGCCCGCGCGAGCACCCCGCCGACGTTCTTCAGCGCCGCCTCCGCCGTCCCCACGAGGACCGCGTCGGCCGCCTGGCTGCTCGTGGCGCTCGCGACGAGGCCGCGCAGCCGCTCGGTCGCGAACTCCTCGATCTTCGCCACCGTCTCGATCCGCGAGAGATCGACCTTCTTGCCCTCGAAGCCGCCGTACGCGAGGTCCACCAGCTCCGAGAAGGCCAGCGTGTACCCGCGGTCGAGCATCGTGCGCAGCGCGCCGATGCACGCGCGGCGGAGCGCGAACGGGTCGGCCGCGCCCGTCGGCGCGAGGCCCACCGCGAAGCAGCCCGTCAGCGTGTCGAAGCGGTCGGCGAGCGCGATGGCCGCCGACACGTCCCCCTCGGCCACGTCGTCCTGCGCGCCGACCGGCTTGTAGTGGTCGCGGATCGCGTCGGCCACCGCGGGCGTCTCGCCCTTGGCCAACGCGTACGCGCGCCCCATGTGCCCCTGCAGCTCCGGGAACTCGCCGACCATCAGCGACACGAGGTCGCACTTGCAGAGCCGGGCCGCCCGCGCGACCTCCGCCTTGCGCATGCCGTCGAGCCCCATGCGGTCCGCGATGAGCGCCGAGAGCCGCTCGACGCGCTCGACCTTCTCCTTCACCGTCCCGAGGCGGTTGTGGAAGACGATGCCGCCGAGCTTGTCGTAACGCGCGTCGAGCGGCTGCTTCTGATCCTCGGCCCAGAAGAAGCGGGCGTCGGCGAGGCGGGCGCTCATGACGCGGTCGGTGCCCTTGGCGATGAGGTCGGGCCGGTTCGCGGTGTTGACGACGGCGAGGTAGCTCGCCGAGAGCTGGTCCTTGCCGGTCTCCACGCAGAAGTAGCGCTGGTGCCCGCGCGCGACGGCGCGGATGACGGCCGCCGGCAGGGCGAGGAACGCGCGGTCGAACGTCCCGGTGACGACGTGGGGCTCCTCGACGAGCGACGCGTTCTCGTCGACGAGCATCGGCTCGGTGTCGTAGGTGCCGCCCGCGGCCTTCGCGGCGGCGTCGACGCGCTTCATCATCGTGGCCACGCGCTCTTCGCGGTCGACGAGGACGTGCCGCCCCCGGAGCTCGCCGACGTAGCTCGCGGGGCTCTCTACCTCGAAGGCCCCCGGCGACAGGAACCGGTGCCCGCGCGACGTGCGCCCCGCCGTGGCGCCCGCGAAGGACACCGGGATCACTTCTTCGCCCAGCAGCGCGACCAGCCACTGCACGGGCCTACCGAACGCGACGTCGAGGTCCGCCCACCGCATCGACTTGCGAAACGGGATGGCCGCCGCCGTGCTCGCGAGCGCGGCGGGCAGGAGCTCCATCGCCGCCCGTCCCTTCTCGACGCGCCGGCCCACGACGTACCGCCCCGCCTTCTGCTTCGCGGCCGCCTGCTTCTCGACGACGACCAGCGACTCGACGCTCGCACCGAGCTTCGCCGCGAAGGCCTCGGCCGCCTTGGTCGGCTTGCCGTCCTTGAAGGCCACGCTCTCGGGCGGCCCGATGACCTCTTCGTCGAGGTCGAGCTGCCGCGTCGCCACGTCCGCCACGAGCACCGACAGCCGCCGCGGCGTTCCGAGCGCCCGCACCTCGCCGTGGGAGAGCCTCACCCGGCCGAGCTCCTCGGCGACGATCTTCGGAAGCGCGACGAGCGCGGCGTCGACGAAAGAGGACGGCAGCTCCTCCACGCCTATCTCGAGCAAGAGGGGAAGGGACGGGGCCATGGGAGCCGAAGGAGTAGCCTAAGCTCCTCCCCGGTGCAGTACCTGTTCGAGCCCATCGGCGTCGTGCGGTCGCCTTTCACCGAGCGGGCGGAGGCTCCGCGGCAGGCGGCGGCCGCGCGGGACGTCGCCGGACGGATCGAGCTCCTCGCCGGCCGGGGCTTCGAGGACGGGCTCGAGGGTCTCGACGGCTGGGAGTACGCGTGGGTCGTCTTCGTCTTTCACCGCAACGTCGAGGAGGGGCGAGGCTGGAAGCCCAAGGTGCGGCCGCCCCGCGCCGAGGCCAAGGTGGGGGTCTTCGCGACGCGCTCGCCGCACCGGCCGAACCCCATCGGGATGAGCGCCGTGAGGATCGAGCGCGTCGAGGGCCTCGTCGTTCACGTGCGCGACCTCGATCTGCTCGACGGGACTCCGGTGCTCGATCTGAAGCCGTACGTGCCCTACGCCGACGCGCGCCCCGACGCGAAGAGCGGCTGGCTCGAGGTGAAGGACCCTCGCGCGGTCTGGGAGGTGAGCTTCTCCCCGGAAGCGCGCGAGCAGCTCTCCTGGCTGCGGGCGCGCGGCGTCGACCTCGAGGCGGGCATCGCCGCGACCCTGGCCCTCGGCCCGCAGCCCCACGCATACCGCCGCATCCGGAAGCACGGCGACGGCATGCGCCTGGCCCTGAAGGAGTGGCGGGTCGATTTCGAGGTGGAAGGGAAGGGCATCGCCGTCCGCGGCCTGCGGAGCGGCTACCGCCCGAAGGAGCTCGCCCATGCGGCGCCCCCGGCGCTCGCGGTGCATCGGGAGTACGAGGCGAAGTTCGGTGGGTAGAGGAGGCGTGTGTCACCCGAATGAGGCTAGGGACACGGGCCGCCCCGGGCATTAGGCTGCCCTGCGATGGTGGGGTCCAGGGGCATGTGGACCGTTCGCGGGCCACTCGGGCAACTCGAGGTCGAGCTCCATCCGGACTCCGTCGATGCCGCCGCGCGCGAGGCCTCGCTGCGCGAGCTCCGGCAGCTGGTCACGAGCTTCAAGTACCGCGATCCCGTTGCCCGGAGGCTGGTGCTGGCCATGCTGGCGCGGCTCCAGGGCGTGGGGAACGCCACCCTGTCGAGCAGCACCTACGCTTCGGACCCGGGCCCGCAGCAGGCCGAGGCGATCGGCGAGGAGCTGCTCTTCGCGGCGCGCGCCGGGCGGCTCGTCGTCCGGCGCAAGGAGGACCGCGTGGTGACCATGCCGGTCGACGCGCCGACGGAGGCGGTGCTCGGCCCCGATTCGAGTCAGGAGTCGGCGCCGTCCTCCAAGACGTGGATCGGGCTCCTCCTGCTCGACCAGGACGGGACGCCGGTGCCGAACCGGCCGTACCGCGTCATCCCTCCGGGGGGCACAGCCATCGACGGAACGCTCGACTCGAACGCGACGGCGATCATCCAGGGGCTCGACCCGGGCAACTGCCAGGTTTGGTGCCCGTACGTCGAGCCGCATCCCCCGCTCTCGTACACGGTCCAGCAGGGCGACCACCTGTCCGGCGTCGCCGAGGCGGAGGGCTTCGACGACTACACCGTCGTCTGGAACGACCCGGGCAACGCCGACCTGCAGCAGCAGCGCACCGACCCGCACGTGCTCGTGCCGGGCGATGCCCTCACGATTCCAGAGGTCAAGGCGACGCCGACCGCGGACAAGCCGACGGGCGCCAAGCACACCTTCACCATCACGCGGACGCCGCTCAAGGTGCGCCTGAAGGTCCTCGACCGGGCGGCGAAGCCGCTGAAGAACGCCGGCGTCACCGTGAACGGGGCCGCGCTGACGACCGACGGGACCGGCCTCGTCGAGACGGCCATCGACAAGAGCGCGACGGGCGCGACGCTGCAGGCCCCGGACACGACCTTCACGCTCGACGTCGGCAGCATCAACCCCGCCGACGACACGAGCGACGCGGGCTATCGGGCGCGCCTCTTCAACCTGGGCTTCCTGTGGGATCCGACCGCCACGGACACCTCCGACGAGATGACCATCGCGCTCCAGGACTTCCAGGCCGAGTACTCGCTGACCATCAGCGGGGAGCTCGACGACGCCACCAAGGCGCAGCTCAGTCAGACCTACGGGAGCTAGGACATGGTCGACGAGGACGAGGACTACACCGGAGGCGGCGGCATCGCGGCCCAGCACCCCACCTACCCGCAGGACAGCCCGCGCAAGGTGGCGCCCACCGACGGCAGCGACAAGTTCAACACCCTGCGCGACCCGCTCGTCCCGGTGGCCTGCTGGCTGCTCAACGATCCGGCGTTCGCGTTCGACTCGTCGTTCGTGTCGCCGAACTTCCAGCCCGAGCTCGCGGGGACGAACGAACGATCCGGCCTGAAGGAGCTGGTCGAGGCCAACCAGGGCTGCCCCGCGTCGCTCTTCGGGCACTGCGACCCGATGGGCAGCGACGCGCTGAACAAGACGCTGGGCGATCGGCGCGTCACGGCCATCTACGCTCTCCTGACGCGGCAGGTGCCGCTCTGGGAGAAGCTCTACTCGGCGCCTGCGGTGGGCGACACGTGGGGGACGCAGGCCATCCAGACGATGCTGCAGAGCCTCGTCGATGGGAGCGGCAACCCGTACTACTCGGGCCCGATCAACAACGAGTACGACTCGGGGACGGTCGCCGCCGTGAAGAGCTTCCAGACCGACAGCGGCCTGGCTTCCGACGGGACGGCCGGCGCCGGGACGCGCAAGGTGCTCTTCGGCGCGTACATGGATTGGCTGTGCACGCCGGCGTCGAGCGACCCGACGACCCAGAGCACCGCGACGCCGTTCAAGATGCAGATCACGGACTTCCTCGGCGGCGCCAGCGCAGGCCCCGGCGACACGCCCAAGCTGTCGACGCAGAGCTGCGGCAAGTTCAACCCGATCGTCCTCCTCGCGAGCTCGGTGATGCAGGGCGACCGGACGACGCGCAACGCCCTCGACGCCCCGAACCGGCGCGTCATCATGTTCATGTTCAAGGCCGGCACCGTCGTCGACCCGTCGACGTGGCCGTGCCCCCTCATCGGTGCGACGGGCGACGCGTGCAAGTCGGCGTTCTGGCCGGACGGCGACCAGCGCCGGACGAACGGCGACACGCTGCGGACGTACCGCAAGACGCACGACACGATGGCGTGCCGGTTCTACGACCGGTTCGCGCGGAGGTCGCCGTGCGAGCGGGGGGCGCTGAAGATCTGGCTGCAGGACCCGCAGCGCCAGCGCATGCCGAACGCGCCGTACAAGCTGACCGTCGGCTCGCAGACGCGGACGGGGAACGCTGACTCGAACGGCCTGGTGACTGTGTTCGTCAGCACGTCGGAGACGACGGCGACCATCGCATGGGGCCAGGCGGCGTCGGCCTCGTCGCAGGACTCTTCGTCGCAGAGCGGGCCGCCGTCCGGGCAGGGCGGGCAGAGCAGCACCCCGACCTATCTCTACGCGCGTCAGATCATCATCAACAAGGACGCGCCTGATCCGGTCGCGCGCGACTACTACAACCTCCTCTACTGGCAGAGCGAGGCCGACGCGCAGCTTCAGGCCTTCCAGGGGGACTACGGGCAGTCGAAGACGACCGACGACGTGGCCGACGTGCATCACTCGGGGACACCGAAGCCGGAGCAGTCGTAGACGCCGATGCCCTCGCTCAAGGACATGCTCTCGAAGACGATGCTCTTCACGGCCGCGCCGTCGAACCCGTACTCGTCGAAGCTCGGGGCGGGCGACGCCATCAACGTGCCCGCGCCGACGTTCTCGGCCGCCACGCCTGCGGAGAACCGGGCCATCTGGAACTTCACCCATGACCCGGCCAGCCCGGCCAAGATCAGCGCGCTGACGGCGCAGGTGCGGATGCCGCTCCCGAACGGCGCCGCCGATCCGTCGGCCAGCCCGATGACGATGCCCGTCTGCGACCGCATCGAAGTACTCTCGGTCAAGGTGAAGCCCGCCTGGGCGCCCGATCCCATCGACCTTCCGCTCACCAAGGACTTCGTCGTCGCCAAGTGGTTTCTCGGCTCCGGGAACGTGCCGGGATCCGTGCCCGTGAACGCCGGGATGACCCACCCGACGAGCACTCCGGGAGGCTGGTGGCGGCTCGAGTCGAACACCGACGCGAGCGTCCTCGTCGTCTTCGCGTACGAGCTCGTCCAGGCCAGCGGGGCCCAGCCGAGGAAGGTGGCGCTGAGCGACCTGGAGAACGCGGGGGCCTTCCCGACCCCCACGAACGACGACACGGATCCCGACTGGCTCGACCCGACGACGATCGACCAGCCGCCGCCCGCCGGGACGCCCGGGGACCAGAAGGCGGTTCAGACGACGGTGACGGTGGTGCCGCCCGCCCCCTGGGTGATCGTGGCCTTCAGTCTCACGACCTGCAAACAGCGCGCGGACTTCGAGCCCGGCGGCGTCCTCGGCGCGGGACGCGTGTACCCGCACATCATGGTCACCAGCACGCAGGGCCTGCTCGAGGTAGAGGCGAAGCTCGCCGTCGATCGTCCCGTCAAAGAGGTGATGGCCAACATGAACGAGATGATGGACACGATCGGCCATCTTCTCGTCGCCGACACGAACGACCAGCGCAACCTCTTCAGCTTCATCCCCGGTCCGCCGCCGCTCCCGGTGTGGAGCAACTTCTTCGACTACTGGGACACGTCGCCGGGCACGGGCGTCGAGTTCAAGATGGTCGACCCCACCAAGGGCAAGCGCACCGTCTCGGGAGGCATTCTCCGGGAGCGCAGCAGCGCCGCGTCGCGCGCCATCAACGGCACCTACGAGTCGAAGAGCGACTTCGACAAGTTCGCCGGGCAGGGCGAGTACGACAACCTGCACATGGCGCCGCGGATGAAGTTCACCAGCCCGAACCCCGGGGGGCCCACCATCTCGAACATCGCGATGGCGCCCTTCTGCGTCCACGATTGCTTTCACACCCACACGCGCTGGGGAACCATCTCCGGATCGCTGCCCGTCCCGAACAAGGGTTTCTCGGGGCGCATCCCGTACGCGACCGACGGCGCGACGCTGGTGCCCGCCAACCAGACGGTGTTCCTGAAGCTGACGAAGAGCGGCTCGGCCGTCGGCTTCGAGTACCGGGCCGTGCAGGGCGGGAACATCCAGCCGGCCAACTGGAGCGTCTTCAATCACCACGGCTCGGCGTACGCGCTCGAGGTCACGTCGACGACGCTGGTCGGCCTCGCGCGAACCGGCGTGCAGGAGCTCGCCAAGCACTTCGACGAGCCGTTCACGTCGCTGCTGACGAGCCCGATGTCGATGGGCTCGACGACGATCATGGACGACGTGAAGCCGATCGATTCCTGGGCCGCCTTCTACCAGCGCCTGCAGTTCACCGGCGCGGCGCCCAGCACGACCTGGCAGCCGCGCATCAACATCCTGAACCTGGAGCTCTGTCGCAAGACCTAGTCCTTCTCGCATCCATTCAAGTGGATCCCGGCGTCCCCATCCGGAGCGGCGCCGGCCTCGACGAGGAGCGCGGCCACCTGAGCACGGTGCTCGCAGCCCTGGGCGGTGGGCGTCCCCGAGAGCTCCTCGAAGTCCCCCCAGCACGGCGCCGTCCCACGGCTCCCCTCGACGAGATCGTGCAGCGGGTTGCACGGCGCGCCGTTCAAGCGGTGCGCGCGCCCCGGCTGGAAGCCCTCGCCGAGGAGGTGGCTCACCGTGGCGGGCTGCCCGTGCTGGGCCACGGCGCAGAGCGCGTAGCCGTCCTTGCCGTGCGGGTCCAGCGTGGCCAGGGCGTCGACGACGACGTCGGCCCTGGAAGAGAGGCCGCCGCACACGAGGAGCTGCTCCAGGTGATCCTCGGCGACGGCGCGGCTCCGCGGGGCGCGCAGCTCGGCGAGAAGCGGCGCGGGATCGTCCTCCTCTACCTCGCGGACGAGCCGGCGGAAGTCGTCTTCCTTCGATTGCTGGTCCGCGTAGAGGGCGTACGGCGCCAGCACCATCGCCGCCGAGAGGGCCGGGACCATGAGCAGCAGCCAGCGGTACCCGGCGCGGTAGAGGCCGACCGCGGCGCCGATCGGGAACGCGACCAATGCCCCGGCCACGGGCCCCGCGAGCACCACGGCAGGCCCCGCCGCGTAGCCCCCGCCGTAAGGGAACGTGCAGAAGCAGTAGCAACCCGCCGGCAATGCCAGCACGAGCCCCCAGAGCATCCCGCGCGGCACCCCCGCGAGGCCTCCCCGGAAGTAAGCGCGCACCGCCCCCCGCCACCCGCGACGTTCCGCGTCTTCCTCCGGGCCCGCCATCCCGCTGGAGCCTAGCGTGAACGGCGCTCACGCCCAGCGCAGCTTGATCTCCAGCACCCCCGGCGGCACGAGGGCGTGCTTCTCGACGACGCCCTTCGCGCCCGCGAGCTGCAGGATGTACCGGCTCATCTCGGCCATCCCGGCGCGGCCCTGCGGCGTCTCGACGTACGGCGAGCCGCTCAGCGTGAGCGTCCCGCGCTTGCCCTCGCAGCGGCCGACCATCTCGCCGTGCGTGTGGTCCGTCTTCCACATGTCGCCGGCGACGAGGATGACCTTCTCGGGCGACGCCATGCTGAGCACGAGGCGCTTCACGACGCCGAAGCTCATGTCCGTCATCGTGTGCAGCCACTTCTCGTAGCGCGGGCGCGCCCGGTCGACCGGCCCCTCCCACAGCGCGAAGTTGAACGCGATGAGCGCGCGCTCCGGCACCCACTGCGGCAGGTCCGGCACGAGCATCGCCGCCCGATGCGCCTCGCTCATCCTCGCCGCGACGTCGGCCAGGCCCTTCTCGCCCCAGATCACGCGCACCGCGTCGCGCGCCGCCGCGGCGTAGAACCGCTTGACCTTCGGCTCGCCCTCCTCCCCCATCGCCGCTCAGTCTCCGAAGAGGTCCAGCGTCCTCCGGTCGGTCGACGCGCGCCGGGCCCTCGTCTGGCCCCACTGCCTCAGCGCCTGGATCTTCTCCTCGTAGAGCGTCGCCAGGGGGACGAGCTCTCGCGAGGCCGCCCGCAGGTGGTCGTCGTTGAGCTCCTGCTTCTCGGCGTAGGCGCGGAAAAGGGCGCTCGAGACCATCTGCTCGATCTCCGCGCCCGACCAGTGCTCCAGGTCCTTCGTCAGCTCCTCGACGGGGTAGCTGCCGGGGTCGCGCCCGCGCATCTTCAGGTGCACGGCGAGGATCTGCGAGCGCTCCTTGGTCGACGGGAGGTCCACGAAGAACACCTCGTCGAAGCGGCCGCGCCGCGCGAGCTCCGGGGGGAGGCGCTCCACGTCGTTGGCCGTGGCGGCGACGAACACGGGCGCCCGCCGCTCCTGCAGCCACGTGAGGAACGCGCCGAAGACGCGCGCGTGCCGCGAGTCGCCCGACGCCTCGGCGCCGAGGCCCTTCTCGATCTCGTCGACCCAGAGGACGACCGGCGCCACGGCCTCGATGGCGCGCGTGGCCTCGTGGATGGCGTGCTCGGGCGTCGGCGCCGCGAAGAGCTCGGCGAAATCGAGGCGCACGAGCGGCAGCCCCAGGACGCGCGCGGTCGCCTTGCTGACGAGCGACTTGCCGCAGCCCTGCACGCCGCACACGAGCATCCCGCGCGGCTCGGAGAGGCCGAAGTCGTGCGCGCCGACGTCGAACGCCAGCACGCGCGCCCGCAGCCACGTCTTGATGACCTCGAGGCCCCCCACGTCGTCGAGCGTCACGTCGGCCTCGATGAGCTCGAGGCACGCGCTCCGCCGCAGCGCCCCGCGCTTCTCGGCGATGACGCACTGGAGGGCCTCGGCCGGATCGGACAGCGCGCGCGCGAGGCGGAAGGCGCGGGTCGCCTCGTCGAGCGTGAGGCCGAGCGCCGCGCGGACGAAGGCGTCCCGCGGCCAGCGGGGATCGAGCTTCTCGCCGTCGACGAGGGCCGCGAGGGCGCGCGCGTCGGGGAGCGCCAGCGTGAGGACGCGCGCGTCGCGGTCGAGCTCGGGGGGCAGCGTGGCCGCGGGCATGACGAGCACCAGCGGCAGGTCGCGCTTCGTGGCGGCGAGGTCGCGCAGCGCCCGGACGACGCGCGCGTCGGAGAGCCAGGGGTGCATGTCGAGCATCACGCGGGCGACCCCCGTCTCCCCGCCGCGCGCGGCCCGCTCGATCGCCGCCAGCGCGCTCGGCACCGTCGCGTCGTCGCTCCAGCCGCGCGTCGCCGTCCACTCGTGCACGCGTGTCCCGCGCAGCGCCTGCCCCACGAGCGACACGGCCCGCCTCTCTTCGTGCGTCACGACGCAGACGATGGGGACGCCGGCCTGCGCGGCGGCGCGGAGATCGCGGACGAACGCGTCGCTCATCGCCCCTCCTCACAGCTCCGTCGTCACGCGCAGCACCTCTTCGAAGCTCGTCTCGCCGCGGGCGAGCTTCTTGATGGCCGCCTCGCGCAGCGTGAGCAGGCCATCGTGGCGCGCCTGCTTGGTGACGTCCTTCGCGCTCGATTTTCCGACGATGAGCTTGCGGATCTTGTCGTCCACCTCGAGCACCTCGAAGACGCCCGTGCGCCCGAGGAGCCCCGTCGACCGGCACTTCACGCACCCCTCGCCGAAGGCCACCATGAGCTCCGGGTCTTGCCCTTGCGCGCGGAGCTCGTGCACGTCGAGCCCGAGGAGCGTCAGCTGGTCCGGCGTGAGGAAGGTCTCCACGCGGCACTGGGTGCAGATGGTGCGCACGAGGCGCTGCGCGAGGACGCCGATGAGCGTCGACGAGAGGACGAACGGGTCGACGCCGAGCTCGAGGAGGCGCGTGATGGCCGTCGCCGCGTCGTTCGTGTGCAGCGTGGCGAGGACCATGTGCCCCGTGAGGGCGGCCTGGAGGGCGATCTCCGCGGTTTCCCCGTCGCGGACCTCGCCCACCATGATGACGTCCGGATCCTGCCGCAGCACGTGCCGCAGCCCCTCGGCGAAGCCCATGCCGATCTTCGCCTGCACCGAGACCTGGTTGAACGCGTCGACCACGATCTCGATGGGGTCCTCGATGGTGACGACGTTGACCTCGGGCGTCGCCAGGACGCGGAGCGCGCTGTAGAGCGTCGTCGTCTTCCCGCTGCCGGTGGGGCCGGTCACGAGGATGAGGCCGTGCGGCCGCCCGAGGAACCGCTCGGCCTGCCCGAGCTGCTGCTCGAACATGCCGAGCTCGCCGAGGTCCTGAAGGAGCGCCCCCGGATCGAAGATTCGGATGACGAGCTTCTCGCCGAACGCCACCGCGATGGTGGAGACGCGCATCTCGACCTCGCGGTCGTTGCGCGACGTCTTGATGCGGCCGTCCTGCGGGCGGCGCTTCTCGGCGATGTCGAGGCGCGCGAGCGTCTTGATGCGCGAGACGATGGCCGGGTGCACCACCTTCGGCAGCTGGTGCACGTTGTGGAGCACGCCGTCGATGCGCATCCGGACGACCGACGCGTCGCGCCGCGGCTCGATGTGCACGTCGCTCGCGCGCTGGTCGAGCGCGTAGTGGAAGATGTACTCGACGGCGGAGACGACGTGGCTGTCGCTCGCCTCGATCTCCTCGACGCGGTTGAGCTTCACGAACCGCTCGAGGTTCCCGATGTCGACGCCCGTCGTCGCCTGCTGCTCGGCGGCGTCGACCGCGCCCCGGAAGCCGTAGAAGTCCGTGATGAGGCGCTGGATGTCGCTCGGCGCCGAGACGACCAGGTGCGGCTCGCGGCGCACGTGCGTGCGGAGATCCTCCACCAGCGTGAGGTCGAGCGGATCGGCGACCGCGACGGTGACGTTCCGGTCGTCGGCGGCGATGATGAGCGCGCCGTGCCGGCGGGCGAACGGCCGCGAGAGGAGCTTCGGCGCGAGCTTCGCGTCGATCTTCAGCGGATCGAGGTCGACGTACGGCAGGCCCACGTGCTTCGCCAGCCCCTGCATGACGATGCGCTCGGTCAGCGGGAACCGCTCGTCGCCCCCCTGGCCGAGCCCGAGCGACACGAGCGTCTCGGCCGGGTGCACCCCGTCGGAGCCGCTGGGGGCCTTCTTGCGCGGGCCGCTGGTGCGCTGACGTAGGAGACGCGCGTGCGCCACGTCACCCCGGGAGACGGCGTCCTGCCGCTGCTCGGCGGTGAGCAGGCCCCCCTTTTCGAGCACCCGGCACAGGAACTCGAAAGTCAACGTGGCGCGCGGGCTTACGGCTACTCGCGCCGGGTGGGACGAGGCTCGAGGCATGGCAGGCTCACGAAGGATCGTACCACGCGTCACACTCTTTCCGCGTCGCGCGATGTCCCCGACAGAGGGATAGTGGCCATGAATATGGGGTCCGACCGACTCGTCTCCAAGCTGTCCGATCCCGCCCTCGCGGCGGCGCTGTCGCACTTCGTGCGCGCCCGCATTCCGGACTCGGACGTGCAGGACATCGTGCAGTCGACGCTGACCGAGGCGCTCGACGCGGAGCAGCACCCCGACGAGGACGAGGACATCGTCCGCTGGGTGTACGGGATCTGCCGGCACAAGGTCATCGACTGGTTCCGGCGCGCGAAGCGCGAGGTGCCGCGTGACCTCGAGTCGGGCGAGGAGGGGGCGCCCGTGGCGGCGGCCGAGAGCGCGCCGCAGAGCGCGATGGATCTGCTCCGCTGGGCGAAGAAGGAGCTGCCCGCGGGCGAGGAGAACGAGAAGACGCTCGAGTGGATGCTGCGCGAGGGCGAAGGGGAGAAGCTCGAGACCATCGCGGCGGAGGCGAACGTGCCGGCGCCGCGCGTGCGGCAGCGCGTGTCGCGGCTGCGTCGCTACTACAAGGCGCGGTGGGCGGCGCAGACGGCGGCCCTCGCGGCGCTGCTGCTCATCGCGCTGGCCATCGCGCTGTCGCTGAAGCGGCGGCACGACGAGGTGGCGCCGGCGCCGGGTCCGTCGCTCGTGCCGACGACGATGCCGACCGCGCCGCCCACGGCGCCCGAGCTGCCGCCCACGGAGAGCCCCGCGATGAGCACGTCGCCGGACCTGCCGGCGCCGCAGGCGAAGCCGGCGCCGTCTCCCGTGCCGACGGGGAGCGCCGGGCCGTCGAAGAGGATGAAGGCGCCGTCGAAGGCGAGCTTGCCGATGTCCGATCCGACCGGCGTGTCCAAGCCCGTCGCCCCGCGGCCGGCGTCGACGGACTCGCTGGACGGCTTCGGCGGCAGCAAGCCGTAGTCGCCGGCGGGCCGGCGTGCCCTGCCGGAGGGTCTCCGTGGCACGCTCGCCCGCCGGCATGCCCTTCCGGAGGCCCTCCGTGGCACGCTCGCCCGCCGGCATGCCCTTCCGGAGGCCCTCCCGGGCATGCCGGGGGCCCTCCCGGGCATGCCGGAGGCCTTCCCGGGCATGCTCGTGCCCCTCCCGGGCATGCTCGTGCCCCTCCCGGGCATGCTCGCCCTCCGGCGCGTCACGCAGACGACCTTCCTCGTCACGTTCTCGCCCCTCCGCGCGATGAGGACCCAGAAGCCGCGAGCGAGGCTGCTCCGGCGCGAGGAGGCAACGATGTTCCGGCAAGACGGCGCGCGTCCGGCGCGCACGATGGCGATGGTGTGCACGGCGCTCGGGTTGGCGGCGATGATCGTCGCGCCGCTCGCCCGAACCGCGACCGCGACGACCCCGACCGCGACCCCGACCGCGACCGCGGCCCCGACCGCGACCGCGATCCCGACCGCGACCCCGACCCCGGCTGCCACGGTCGCCGAGCAGCCCCCCGCTCGCCGCCACGCCCCCGAGTCCCCCGCCTGGGAGGACGCCGAGGCCTTCGCCGGCAAGGCCTTCGTCTACCCCCCGCAGGGCGCCGACGGCACGACGCCTCCGCGCCCCGTGACCGTGATGCTCCACGGGATGTGCGGCCACCCTCAGAGCGCCTGCGCGCCCTTCGTCGACGTCTCCACGTCCCGCGGCTGGCTCGTCTGCCCGCGCGCCGAGGACGCCTGCGGAGGCGGCACGCGCTGGCGCCTCCACGGCCCCGACGACGGGCAGCTCGTCGAGGGGAGCGTGCGCGCGCTCGTCCGCAGCCACGAGGGCGAAGTCGACGCGAGCGCGCCGCGCGTCATCGTGGGCTTCTCGCTCGGCGGCATCGCGGCCGTGCAGATCGCGCAGGGGACGACGGGCCGGTACGCGGGGCTCGTCGTCGTCGCGTCGCTGGTGCACCCCGACGCGGCCGCGCTGAAGAAGGCCGGCGTGAAGCGCGTCGTCCTCGCCGCGGGAGACCTCGACATGACGAGCGCACCTCTGCAGGAGGACGCGCGCACGCTCCAGGCGCAGGGCGTGCCGACGCGCTTCGTCAGCCTCGGGAAGTTCGGCCACGGCTACCCGGCGGACATGGAGGAGCGGATGCGCGAGCCGATGACGTGGGTGGCGGGAGGCGGCGAGAAGGCGGCCGTCGCGAGCGGGGGTTAGGTCGCGCGCCCTGGCGCCGTCCGCGCTATGGTCCGCGCCATGACCTCCCCCCTCGATCGAGAGCTCACCGAGCTGCTCGAGCTCGGCGACGGCATCCTTCGCATGGCGCGCGACCGCGGGGGCGCCGACCTCGTCGCCGAGTGCGTGCTCCGCTCCGGGGCCGAGCTCTCGGCCAAGGTCCGCAAGGGCGAGCCGGAGCTCGTCGAGGAGGCCGGCACCCGCTCGGCGGGGTTGCGCGTCATCCAGGGCAAGCGCGTGGCGACGACGTCGACGAGCGATCTCACCGACGCGGGGATCGACCGCTTCGTGGCGGACGCCATCGAGCTCGTGTCGCTCTCGCAGGAGGATCCCTTCGCCGGCCCGGCGGACCCGAAGCTCCTCTGCGATCCGTCGAAAGCCGCCGACCTCGACCTCTACGATCCCGCGGGAGGCTCGGTCGACGCCGCGCGCGCCATCGCCATGGCCAAGGAGGGGGAGGCCGCGGCCTTCGCCTTCGACCCGCGCATCAGCAACAGCGAGGGCGCCACCTACGGACGCACGGCCGGCGGCGGGGCCATCGTGCTCTCGAGCGGGTTCCGCGCGACCTACAAGGGGTCCTACCAGTCGCTCAGCGTCGTGCCCGTCGCCTCCGACGAGGGGGGCAAGAACCGCCGCGGCTACCACTGGACGGCCCGGCGGCACCTGGCGGAGCTCGATCCCCCGGCGGAGGTCGGCCGCGAGGCGGCGCGCCGCACGCTGCGCAAGCTCGGCGCGCGCACGGTGCCGACGTGCGAGGTCCCGGTGGTCTTCGATCCGGACGCGGCCCGCTCCATCCTCGGCATGCTCGCCGGCTGCGTCATGGGGAGCTCCATCTGGCGTAAGTCGAGCTACCTCCTGGGGCGCGAGGGCACGCGCGTGGCGAGCGACCTCGTGACGGTGACCGACGATCCGCTCCTGCCGCGCGCCCCCGGGTCGCGGCCGTTCGACGGCGAGGGGCTCGCGAGCCGCAAGAACGTCGTCGTCGAGAAGGGCATGCTCCGGACGTACCTCTGCGACAGCTACTCGGCGCGCAAGCTCGGGCGCGAGAGCACGGCGAGCGCGGCGCGCGGCGGGGGCGCGGGCGTCGGGCCGAGCACGTCGAACTTCGTGCTCCAGCCGGGGACCGACTCGAACGAGGCCATCGTGAAGGGCACGGCGCGCGGTCTCTACGTCATCGAGATGATGGGCTTCGGCTTCAACGCGGTGACGGGGGACTTCTCGCGCGGCGCCGCGGGCTTCTGGATCGAGAACGGGCAGCTCGCGTACCCGGTGAGCGAGGTGACCATCTCGCTCAACGTCGACGACCTGTGGCAGCGCATCGACGCGGTGGGCAGCGATCTCGACATGCGCACCGCCACCGCCGCGCCGACCTTCCGCGTGGCGAAGATGACGGTCGCGGGCGGCGCCGCCTGAGCGCCCGGGCGCGGCCCTCGCTCAGGGCTGCGCGAGGAGCACCGAGCACGTCGGCCCGGTGCGGTTCGACGGCGTGTCGGCGCACCAGCTGACCGCGAGCGCCCCCTGGCCGGCGGTCACGATGATGCCCGTGTGCGCGGTGCCGGTCAGCACCGAGAGGTCGGTCTCGGCCGTCGCCCACGCGATCGGGGCCGCGTCGCCGAGCGTCGCGAGCTCGAGCGACGTGGGGCCCTGCAGCGGCGCGAGCGTCGCGTAGCCGAGGGCGTCGATGGCGGAGGTCGTCGACGCCGCGGCGGTCTTGCCCGGGTCGATCTCGGCGGCGATGACCTCGCTGCCGGCCCGCACCGACACCGGCCCGGTCGCCGGCTCGCCCGGGTCGCCGAGCGCGGCGTGGATCATCCGGACGCGCGCGCTCTGGGGGTCGACGAGGGCATCCGTGAAGGCGACGACGCCGAGCGTGTCCGGGCCCGAGTCGCTGCCGGCGACCCCCATGAGGACGACCGTGGAGCGCTTGCCCGCGTCGAGCGTGACCGTCCCGGCGAGGCGGTGCTTCGCGCACGACGTCTGCCCGGCCGCGACGACCGCGATGTCGAACGTCCCCGCCGACGGGAGCAGCACGTCGGGCGACATGGCCCCGAAGGCGAGCGAGCCGGGCGGGCCGCCCTCGGCCGAGACGGGACCGGCGTCGAGCGGCGGGAGGTCGCCCTCGAGCACCGGGCCCGTGAAGCTGGCGGCGCCGGTCTGGCGCCAGCAGAAGTCGACCGGGCCGAGGTCGGGCGACGCGTTGGCGAGGCGCATCGTCGTCTGCTCCATCGTGGACGACTCGGCTTCCTGCGCGCCGCCGTCGCCGCCCGCGGCGTCCGCCGTGACCATGACCCCGTAGGAGTCGGCCCCCGCGTCCGGGGCACCGCTGCTCTTCGTGCCCGAGCAGCCGCCGGCGAGCGCGGTCGACGCGCACGCAGCGGCCAGCAGCACCGAGACGAAGATGCGACGCATGGGCAAGAGGGCCGCGCCGACGCGCGTGGCCACCATCGAGCTTACGACCTGGGGCGCTGCGGTGCTATCGAATGGCGTCGTGACCCCCGACGAGATCAAGGCGCTCCGCAAGGAGCTCGCGTGCACGGCGAAGGAGCTGGCCGGCGCGCTCGGCGTCGACCAGGCGACGGTGCTCGCGTGGGAGAAGTCGGAGCTCTTTCCCACGAAGGCGTACGTCCACGCGATGGACGCGCTCCGCGCGAAGGGGCCGGGCTCCATCCCGAAGAAGGCCAAGGGCGCCGATCCCGTGAAGGCGCTGGCGGACCCGCAGGTGTGGGAGCTCTTGCGCAAGCTCGCCGCGCACAAGAAGCTGCGCGACGAGGTGGCGAAGCTCGCCGAGAAGTACCCCGACCCGGCCGGAGACTGAGCGGGGCTACGGCGCCTCGTCGTCCGCGTCGCCCACGTCGTCGTGGGTCGGCGGGGCGGGCGGGGCGATGGTGTCGTGCTCGGGGGGCGGCGTCAGCGTGTCGCTCGGCGCGCCGGGATCGTCCGCGGGGGCGGCCGGGGGCGGCAGCACGTCGCCCAGCTCGGCCTCGGCGACGAGGCGCGACTCGTCGGAGAGCTCCGTGAACTCCTTGAGGGTCGGCAGGTCCTTCAGCGACTTGAGGCCGAAGAACTCGAGGAACGCGTTCGTCGTCCCGTAGAGGATGGGCCGCCCCGGCTCGTCCTTCTTGCCGAGGATGCGGACGAGGTCGCGCTCGAGCAGGAGCTTCAGCGTCGCGCCGCTGTCGACGCCGCGGATGTCGTCCACCTCGGGGCGCGTGATGGGCTGGCGGTAGGCGGCGATGGCGAGAGTCTCCACCTGCGCGCGGCTGAGGCGCACCGGCTTCTCGCTCGACATCTCGCGGACGAACGGCGCGTACTGCACGCTCGTCCGGAAAAGCCACCCGCCGGCCACCTCGTCGAGCACGACGCCGCGCGCCGCGTACGTCTCCTTCAGCTCGGCCAGGAGCTCACGCACCTGCTTCACAGGCGCCGACGCGAGCCGCGCCAGCTCGCCCGACTTCACCGGCTTGTCGCTCGCGAAGACGAGCGCCTCGAGCAGACCCCGAAGGTGGCTCCGCGACAGCTCGCGCGCCTCTTCGACGCCGGCCGCCGCGTCCTCCGCCGCGGCGATCGCCTCGGACTCGACGTCGTCCCGCGCCGGGGGTCCCTCCGGCAGCTCGCCCGTGAGGTTCACCGTCGGCTGGTCGTCCCACGCACGCGCGTCGGCCGGCGGCACGGTGTCGAGGGGCTCGCTCTTCTTTCGCGTCACGGACGTGCATCCTCCTCGCCCTTGTCCCCGGGGGCGGCGGCGAGCTCAATGTACAGCGGTCCCAGCGGCTCGGTCTGCTGGAGGCGCATCATGCGCAGCTTGGCCATCTCGAGCAGCGCCAGGAAGGTGATCACGAGGTCGGCCTTGGAGGCGAGACCCTCGAAGATCTCGTCGAACGCGAGGCGCTTGCGGACCGCCAGGAGATCGCTCAGCTCGGTGATGCGGTCCGACAGGCTGATGCGGTCGGCGACGATGTCGTGCGAGAGGCGGACCTTGCTGCGGTCGAGCACGCGCTGGAAGGCGTCGACCAGCGCGAAGATGGGGATCTCGGCCAGCGGGGCGAGCCCCTGCCCGGCGGCCTCTTCGACGGGCGCTCCGCGCAGAAAGACGTCCCTCCCCGCCACGCCGCGGGCGGCGAGCTGCTGCCCGGCGTCCTTGTACTTCTGGTACTCGAGGAGGCGGCGGATGAGCGCCTCGCGCGGGTCGATCTCCTCCTCCGGGTCTTCGTCCTCCTGGCCGGCGGGCGGGGCCGGGAGCAGCATCTTGCTCTTGATGTGCGCCAGGGTGGCCGCCATGACGAGGTACTCGGCCGCCACGTCGAGCTGCATCAGCTGCATGACGCCGAGGTACTCCAGGTACTTCTCGGTCACGAACGAGATGGGGATGTCGAGGATGTTGAGCTCGTGCTTCTGGCAGAGGTGCAGCAAGAGGTCGAGCGGCCCCTCGAAGTGAGGGAGCTGCACCGACCAGGCGGCTGCTCCAGGGTCGAAATTCTCGCCGTCGGCCACGATGAGCCGCACCTTAGGCAATCGTGGGTCCCGGAGGCAACGGGCGCCTCCGAGAATGACCGTTTCCAGCCCCTCGGATCCACCTGTCATGGGAGGCAGCCGCCGCCGCTGGCGGTTTCTACGCTCCCGCTGGCGGCGCGATGGTTGCTACCGGAGGCGATAGGTGCATGAAGACGCGCAGCGAGGGGAGGCGAGCGGGGCGTCGAGTCACGAGGCATCGCGCACCGCGGGTCGAAACGGCGCGGCCCGACGTGCGCGCCGCCCGGGCGAGGGGCTAGCATGCTTGCCGTGAACCCCGCAGAGGCTGCGACCCCCAAGTCCTGCCCATCGTGTGGGACGCGGTACGCCGCCGACGCGCTCTTCTGCTCGCTGGACGGCGCGCCGCTGACGACCTCCCCGGGGGCCATCGCCGCCGCCGCCGCCACCGACCCCTATGTAGGCCGCGAGATCCTCGGGCACATCGAGATCCGGCAGCTCGTGGGCATCGGGGCGATGGGCCGGGTCTACCGGGCGTTCCAGCGGGGCATCGACCGGGACGTGGCGGTCAAGATCCTCCACCGCGAGCTCTCGGCGAACCACATGCTCGTGGCCCGCTTCCACCGCGAGGCGAAGGTGGCGTCGCGCCTCGCGCACCCGAACGTGGTCCACGTCCTCCTGACGGGCCAGCTGCCCGACGGCGCGCTCTACATCGTCATGGAGTACCTGGACGGGCTCTCGCTCCAGAGTGCGCTCGCCGCGGTCGGCGGGGCGATGCCGCTGCCGCGCGCGCTCCACATCGCGCTGCAGCTCTGCGACGCAGCGGGCGAGGCGCACGTGCAGGGCGTCGTGCACCGCGATCTGAAGCCCGAGAACGTGATGCTCGTGAAGCGGGCCGACGATCCGGACTACGTAAAGGTGCTCGACTTCGGCATCGCGCGCCTCAACTGGGGCGAGCAGTCGATGGCCACGGCGGCGGGCCTCATCTTCGGCACGGCGAGGTACATCTCGCCCGAGGGCGCGCAGGGCGAGAAGGTGTCGCCGCAGGGGGACGTGTACTCGATCGCGACGATGGTCTTCCAGATGCTCTCGGGGCGGACGCCGTTCGACGGCGAACAGGCCGTCGCGCTCCTCGTGCAGCAGATCCACGACCCGCCCCCGGGGCTGAAGAGCATCCCGCGCGCGGCGTACGTGCCCGAGCCCATCGCGGACATCGTGATGCGAAACCTCGCCAAGAAGGCCGAGGAGCGGGCCGACAACGCGCGCACGTTCGGGCGGGCGCTCCTCGAGTCGGCGGTGGAGAGCGGGCTTTCGGCGCAGGACATCCTGACGCGGCCGACGATGCTCGGGCCGGGCCGCGGGCCGCACACGAGCGTCGTGCAGATGCCGTCGATGCAGCGCACGAGCAAGCTGCAGCTCGAGCCCGACGTGGCGGCGCGCATCGGGGCGGCGAAGACGGCGTTCGAGCCGCCGGTCGACGCCGCGCAGTCGAGCCGCACGGTGCTGAAGACGGAGATCCCGGAGCCGGCCATGGTGGCGCCGGGCAGCGCGACGACCAAGTGGCTTCCGCCGGCGGACTTCGAGGCGAGGCTCATCCCCACGCCGCCTCCGTCGCAGTCGAACGTCGACTCGACGATGAGCGACGAGCAGCTGACGCCCTCCTCGCACGTGGCGCCCGTCCCCACGCCGCCGCCCGGGCCCGTGTCGACGCCGCTCCCGGTCAGCGCCGGCGCGACCCAGCCGCCCCGCGGGGACACCGCTCCGCCGCTGTCGCGCACCGCGCCGCCGTCGTCGAAGCCGCCGTCGTCGGTGGAGACGACGATCGCCGGCGAGGAGGCGCCCTTCCGCCTGCCGCGCAACCAGGGGCGCACGTTCGCGGTGGTGGTCCTGTGCTTCCTGGTCGGCGCGCTCGGGATGGGGGCATTCGCGTACAAGACGGGGCTCATCGGCGGGCACGCGCGCGACTCGGCGGAGTACGCCGCGCAGGCGAGGGACGCCGCCGCGCACCAGCAGTGGGAGACGGTGCTCGATCTGACGGACAAGGGGCTCGCGCGCACGCCGCGCGATCCGCTGCTGCTCGACATCCGGGCCCGCGCCTCCGCCGACGCGGTGACGGCGGCGAAGGCGAAGGCCGCCGCGGGCGATACGCCGGGCGCGACGCGGCTGGCACGGCTGGCGATGCAGCTCGATCCGGCCGACGTCGACGCGAGCTCGCTCCTCACCGCGCTGGCCGAGCCTGCGGCGCCGGCCACGGTCGACCCGGGGATCCCGGCGCTGGCCACCCCTCACGTCGCCACGGGGGCGACGGCGGCGACCATGCGGGCGATCGTCGATCTCTCGAGCGCGAAGCCGGGCGTGGGGCAGCCCGTGGACATGGCGGCGCACATCCAGAGCAGCGGGCGGGCGAAGGTCGAGGGCGCCTCGTTCCACATCGTGGGGCCGGGGATCGCGCCGGGCACGCACCTCGACGTCACCGACGACGGCTCGGGCGTCTTCCGGGCGACGTTCACGTTCCTCCAGAGCGGGCGCTTCGAGGTGAGCTTCACGGCGCGGGCGGACGGGGCGCAGATGCGCTCGGCCCGCGCGGTCATCGTGGGCGACGTGAAGCCGCTCCCCGCGGCGGCCGGGGGCCTGCCGGGGCCGAGCCACGCCCCGCTGCCGGCCCCGACCGACAGCGCCAAGTGGCTGTAGCCGCTGCCGAGGCATCCATCGTGTAGGCTCGGACGCACGATGCGCGCGACGCCGCTCCTTCTCGCCGCGACCGTGCTGGTCCGGGCCGGGGTCGCCTCGGCCGACGAGACGACGGCCCCTGCGCCGTCGAAGCTCGACACGGCAGCCCCCGAGACGAAGCAGGAGCACCCGTCGCTGCTGGATCGCGCGCACACGGTGGCCGAGGCCGAGGCGGGGATCATCGTCCTTCCGTCGGCGCCCATCTCGGCGTCGAACCGCGGCGGGTCCACCCCGCTCGGCTCGGTCGGCAACGGCGATGCGACGGTGCTGACCGGCGTCCACTTGCTTTACCGCGCGACGCGCGAGTGGGCGTTCGGCGCGGGCGCCCTCCTGGCCCCTCGGCCGACATCGGATCCGAACGCCGGCGGAGGGGGGGACCTGCCACGCACGCACTCGCGGAGCTACCTCTTCCTCGGCGGCGAGATCCGCTACTTCCCTTTGCGGTCGCGCTGGCTCGAAGGCTACTTCGGGCTGACCTCCGGTGCGCTCATCATCGCGGACCGCTTCTCGACGAACAACGTGCCCGCGGTGCCGTCCATCCTCGGGACCAGCACGGTCACCGTGAGCACCGAGGGCTTCGCCGTCGGCCTCGAGGCGGGCCTCCACTACCTCGTGAACGACAGCTTCGTCATCGGTCTCGCCCTGCGCGCCGATCGGTGGATCTTGCCCGCCGAGAAGCCGTTCTCGCAGGAGACCTCATGCGATCCCATCGGCGACTGCCCCACGCTGACCGGCAGCGTCGCCGCGTTCGAGCTCGGCCTCACGTTCGGCTATCGGATTCCGCTCTAGCCGTTCCGCGGGGGTGCCCGCAGGTGGGCCGCCGGCCGTGGCGTGCACATCGCGCGATCCGGCCTTAGACTGATGCTGTCGGGAACGCGCGGCCCATCCGCCGGCGCCCACGACTCCTTGTCACGCTTTCTCCGTGTTCCGAGAGGAGGCAACCGATGTCTCGATGGCCGTGGCTCGGCGCGCTCTGCTTCGCGCCGTGGATCGTGGGATGCGCGGCGTCGTCGCCCGTCCAGGCGGGCCTCGCGAACGCGCCGTGGCTCGGCGGGACGCAGCTCGGCGACGCGCGCGTGAGCGACGTGATCTCCAACGGGAACGACTCGTGCGCGCGCAATGCGGGTCCTGGCCCGCTGCGGGGTCGCGTGCCCGCGTGCCCGACGACGCATCCCACGCGCTGGTCGCCCGTCACTCCGTCGTCCTCGACCAGCGCGGGCGGCGAGAGCCTGGTCGGGCCCTGGGTCGAGCATTTCTACTCGGGGTGGCCGTGTCCCCACGCGGCCGTGGTGAGCTCCCCGTCCAAGGCGCCGTGGCTCGCGCGGCCGCTGGATCCGGCCGTCGCCTGTCTGCTCCCCTGAGCCGGAGGCTATTCGTCGGTGGCGCGTGCCGTGGGGCTCGCGGCTCGGAGCGAGCCGGCGAGCTCGGCGTCCTTGGTGAAGCGCCTCGGCGCCGCGGTCTGCGACGGAGCGAGCTCGAATTCGAAGTCGGTCGGCGGCGCGGCCGCGACGTGCTCGGTCGGGATCTGGGAGGCGAGCGAGTGAGGCACGGCCTCTCGCGCGCTCGAGGCGCAGCCAGCGAGACCGGAGAGAGCGACGAGCACGAGAGCGGAGGCATGTCCCTCTCGAGGGGGCTTGCGGCGGATCGTCGACTATCCATCCTGGCCAAAGTTTTACCGCACCGACGAACTACGGAGCGGCTTCGACGGCCCTCGCGAGCGCCGTGGCCACGCGCTCCAGCACCACGGCCATGACCGCGAGGGTTCCGAGCGCGCGGAGGGGCGCCAGCAGCGCGTGGACCTGGGCGGGAGCGGCGGCACGCGCCACGAGGGCCCCCGCGATCTCGAGGACCACCGCGGCGGCGAGCAGCGGGCCGCCGAGCGCCACGGCGAGGGCGACGCCTCCGACGAGGTCGTCCGCGGCGGCGAGCAGCGGGTGCGCGCCCACCGGGTGCAGCGCGAGGGCCTTCACGGCGCGGGCCGGGCCGCCGGTCGCGAGGAAGATGGCGCTCGCCAGGAGCGACAGCGGCACGCCCAGCGGGGTCGCCTTTCCCTCCACCGTGGGCACGCTCGGCGTCTCCTGCGAGCCGCGCAGCGCGTCGGCCACGCCGCCCGCCATGGTCGCGGCCCAGAGCGGGATGGCGGCGGCGATCGCGACGGGGACGCCCCGCGCGACCTCGACCAGCGCGAGGACGAACCATGGCTGCGACGAGGCCGTCGCCACGGGCGCGAGCGCGGGGAAGATGCACGCCGCGAAGGCGAGGGCCATCACCGCGCGCGCCGGCGCAGGCAGAGCCCGCAGGCCGAAGGCGGGCACGAGGGTCACCGTCGGCATCGCCCGCGCCCAGGCCAGGCCGAGCGCCCCGAGGTCGACGCCCGAGCGCGCGAAGGCCTCTGCGACCGTGCCGACGACCGAGGGCATCGCGGGCAGGGTAGCCGAGAAGGCGAGGGAGCGGACTCACACGGCGAGTGACGCTATCCTCCGCGCCCGATGCCCCTCGACCAATCCCTCGTCGGCAAGCCGAGCGCCGTCTCCGTCTGGGACTACACGTGGAAGGACACGGCGCTCTACGCGCTCGGGGTCGGCGCGAAGCGCGACGAGCTCGACTACCTCTACGAGGGCCGGGGCCCGCGGGTGCTTCCGAGCTTCGCCGTCGTGTCCAAGTTCCAGCCGATGCTGGACCTCCTCGCGAGCCTCGGCGGCAACCTGGCGATGATCGTCCACGGCGGCGAGCGCGTCGTCGTCCATGGCGGCCTCGCGCCGGCGGGCAAGCTGCGCACGACGGCGACCGTGCGCGGCATCTACGACATGAAGCGACTCGCGCAAGTGCTCGTGGACACGCGCGCCGAGGACGCGAGCGGCAAGCTGGTGGCGGAGACCACGTCCGCGATCCTCTTCCGGGGGGAGGGCGGCTTCGGCGGGGATCCGCCGCCGAAGGAGCCGCCGCCGGTCGAGCGGCCGCGCGACGTCCCGCCCACGTTCTCGATCGAGGAGGCGACGTCACCCGAGCAGGCGCTGCTCTACCGGCTCTCGGGGGACCTCAACCCGCTGCACGCCGACCCGCAGTTCGCCCAGGCCGTCGGCTTCGAGCGCGGGCCCATCCTGCACGGGCTCTGCTCGTTCGGCTTCATGGTGCGGCACGTGGCGCGCGGCGCCTGCGGAGGCGACGCGACGCGCGTGCGGTCGTTCGAGGCGCAGTTCCGCCGCCCCGTCTGGCCGGGGGACACGCTGGTCACCGAGGGCTGGCTGGTGCGGCCCGACGCGGTGGCGATTCAGGTGAAGGTCAAGGAGCGCGACGAGGTCGTCCTCTCGGGCGCATGGGCGACGCTGGCGCCGGGCGGCTGAGGCCCGGGCGCGCCCTCGGCGAGCTTGCTGTGGTCGTACGAGCTCGCGTCGAAGCGGCGCGTGCGCAGGCGGAACTCGAAGGTGAAGCCCGGCCAGATGGTCGTGTTCTTGCCGGTGCTCGTGAGATACCAGCTCATGCAGCCGCTCGACCACACGGTGCCCTTCAGCCGGTCCTGAAGGCGCGCGTTGTACCGAGCCTGCGCGTCGGCCTTCACGTCGACGGCCTTCAGCCCGAGCGCTCGCATCTTCTTCAAAGCATCGACGACGTAGGCCACCTGCGACTCGATCATGAACACCATCGAGCTGTGCCCGAGGCCCGTGTTGGGCCCCACGATGAGGAACAGGTTCGGGAACCCCGACACGGTCGTCCCGAGGTAAGCCGCGGCGCCGTCGCGCCACACCTCGTCGAGGTCGCGCCCGTCGCGTCCACGCACCTCGAAGGGCGCCACGTGCTCGGCCGCCTCGAACCCCGTGGCGAGGACGACGGCGTCCACCGCGCGCTCCGTCCCGTCCTTGCTCACGATGGAACGGGAGCGAACCTCCGCGATCCCGCCCGTGACGAGCTCCACGTTGTCCCGCTGCAGGGCCGGCAGATAGCTGTTCGTCGGCAGGATGCGCTTGCAACCCATCGTGTAGTCCGGCGTCAGCCTGGCGCGGAGGGCGGGGTCGGACACGTTGCGGGCGAGGAAGCCTCGCGCGAGGCGTTCGGCGAGCTTCATGATGCGCGGCTCGACGACGAACCCCAGCGCGAGCAGCTCCCGCGCCCAGTAGATGCCCTTCCGCGCCGCGTTCTGCGCCAGCGGCACGCGCCCGTACAGCCGGCGCTTCCACGGCGGAATCGGCCCGTCGGGTTTCGGCATGACCCAGGGCGCGGTCCGTTGGTACACGAAGAGCTGGCGCACCTCGGGCGCGATCGCGGGCACGATCTGCACGGCGCTGGCGCCGGTGCCGACGACGGCCACCGATTTTCCCTCGAGCGGGTACGCGTGGTCCCAGCGCGCCGAGTGGAAGGTCTTGCCCTCGAACGAGGCGAGACCCGGGATGTCGGGCAGCTGCGGCCGGCTCAGCGGTCCGCAGCCGGAGACGAGGACACGCGAGCGCAGCGTCTTGCCGTCGCTCGTGCTCACCTCCCAGATCCCGTCGCCCTCGTTCCACCGCGCGCCGACGACGCGGGTCCCGAAGCGGATGTGCGGCCGTATCCCGTACTTCTGCGCGCAGTGGCGCAGGTACTCGAGGATCTCCCGCTGCGGGGCGAACTCTCGCGTCCAGCTCGGCCACGGCTCGAACGAGAACGAGTAGAGCTGCGAGGGGACGTCGCACGCGCAGCCTGGGTAGTGGTTGTCGCGCCAGGTCCCGCCGAGGTCCTCGGCCTGCTCGAGCAGGACGAAGTCGTCGATTCCCGCCTGCTTCAGCCGGATGGCCATGCCCAGCCCGGCGAAGCCGGAGCCGATGATGAGGACGGAGCTGTCGTGCACGTTGACCCTCGTTCAACAGGGAGCTTAGCCTCCGTTGAACGCGAGTCAACAGTAGGTCACTGCGCGCGCGGACCGGTGCCGGTCACGGCCGAGGTCGAGGCGTTCGTCACGGCCACGGAGTCCGCCGGGTTCTGCGTGCCGGTGATGTAGTCGTGGTCGAACGTGATGGGCCCGTTGTCGCCGGGCGTGGTGTCGAACGCGATCTGGTTCTGGTCGATGTTGGAGTAGGTGACCGACCGCGTTCCCGTTCCGGTCGAGCCGTAGAGCATGAACCCGTAGGCGTTCGTCTCGACGTTCGAGTAGCTGACGTCGAAGGCGTCGATGGTGTCGAAGTGGAACCCGCAGTGCACGTTGGTGATGTTCGTGTACGCGATGTGGATCGACGCGGCGCCCGTGGCCGAGACGACCATGTCCGCGACCGGGCCGGAGCCGTGCAGGGTGCAGTCCTCGAACGACTCGGTCGCCGTCGGATCGGTCGTCGTGATGCCTTCGTTGCCGTTGGAGTCGTAGTCGAGGTAGGAGGCCACGAGCGAGCCGGCGACGCGCGAGGTGCCGAGCGTGCCGGTGACCGTCGCGTTCTTCGTGCCCAGCTTCGTGCCCTTGGCGAGGTCGAACGGCGTCGCCGCGCCCGTGATGGTTCCTTGGTCGTACTCGGCGTCGACCGCGCCGGCCAGCGTCTGGAGCGCCGTCCCCGCGCCCGTGATGTCGACGGCCGTGAGCGAAAGGGTGCCGCCGCTCGCGACCGAGAGGGCCGTCCAGCCCGTGCCCGTGAGCTGCGCATGCGTGGCGGTGCTGGTGCCCGTCAGGGTGCCGGCGACGCTGATCGTCGAGCCCGCGGCCACGGTCACCTTGGCGCCGGGGGCGATGGTGACGGTGACCCCGGCGGCGATGGTCACGCTGCTCGCGATCATCTGTCCGTCGGCCCACGTCGTGTCGGTGGAGATGGTCGTCCCGCCGCCTCCGCTGCTCGTGCTGCCCGAGGCGCCGGAGCTGCTGCCGCCGCCGCTCCCGCCGCTGCTCGAGCCGCCGGAGCTGCCGCTCGACGTTCCGCCTCCGCTGCTGCTGCCGGTGCTGCTGCTTCCGCCGCTGCTCGATCCGGTGGCGCCTGGGTCCTCGTGGTACCCGGAGCCGGGAACATCGGGGCCCGTCGCCGACGAGCAGCCGGCGGCCAGCGCGAGGATGGAGAGTGCGACCGTAGCCCTCAGTGACTCAGCATGGAGAAACATGCGCCAAACCCCGCGAGGACGACGAACACCAGGGCGAGCCCCAGGCGAATCATCCAGTAGATGCCCCAACCAGAGGCCCAGAAGGCCGACCGTTGTGGAGGCACTACAAGAGTCGATCCAGGCGGGAAGCCGGATGCCCCGGCAGGCGGATATCCCTGCCGAGCCGGGGGGATTGCGTAACCTTCGTGCTGCGGCCCTGCCCCAAAGTCCGGGCCAGGCTGGCCATGGGGCGATCCAGGTCGCTGCTGCGGAGATCCATAGGCGTCGGGGTAGGTGGCGACGCAGGACGCGCAAGCGGCCGAGCCCGGATCCGTGACGAGGCCGCCGCATCGCGGGCACCTGGGCGCGTTCGCGTTCACTTCGGCTCTCCTCTCCGATATATCACCCGGAAATGTCCAAACTCACCAAGTCGGTCGTCATCGTCGCCGCCAAGCGCACCGCGTTCGGGACGATGCTCGGAACGTTCAAGGCCGTCAGCGCCACCGAGCTCGCCGTTCACGCCGCGAAGGCGGCGCTCGAGCAGGGCGGTGTCGACAAGCGCGACCTCGGACACGTCATCGTCGGAAACGTCATGCAGACCAGCGCCGACGCCATCTACTGCGCGCGGCACGTGGGTCTCAAGGCGGGGCTCCCCATCGAGACCCCGGCGCTCACGGTGAACCGCCTCTGCGGCTCGGGCTTCCAGGCCATCGTCAACGGCGCCGAGCAGATCCTCCTCGGCGAGACCGAGGCCGTGCTCGTCGCCGGTACGGAGAACATGACGCAGGCGCCTTTCCAGCTGCGGGGCGCGCGCGAAGGCTGGGCCTTCGGCAAGACTCCCCCCGTGGAGGACTCGCTCTGGAGCGCGCTGACCGACAGCTACACGAACACGCCCATGGCGGTGACGGCCGAGAACCTCGCCGAGCAGTACGGCCTCACGCGCCAGCAGTGCGACGAGTACGCCCTCGGGAGCCAGCAGCGCTGGGCCGCGGCGAACGAGGCCGGGCGCTTCAAGAACGAGATCGTCGCCGTGGAGCTCCCGAGCAAGAAGGGGCCTGTCAGCTTCGCCGTCGACGAGCACCCTCGCCCGCAGTCCACTCTCGAGGCGCTGGCCAAGCTCGCCCCCGTCTTCAAGAAGGACGGGGTCGTCACGGCGGGCAACGCCTCGGGCATCTGCGACGGCGCGGCGGCGCTCGTGCTGACGAGCGAGGACTACGCGAAGAAGAAGGGCCTGAAGCCGCTCGCGCGCATCCTCCAGTGGGGCATCGCGGGGGTCGAGCCGAAGATCATGGGCATCGGTCCGGCGCCGGCCATCCGCTCGGCGCTGGCGAGGGCCGAGCTGAAGCAGGCCGAGGTGGACCTCTTCGAGGTGAACGAGGCGTTCGCGCCGCAGTACCTGGCGGTCGAGAAGGAGCTCGGCCTCGACCGCAGCCGCACGAACGTCGACGGCGGCGCCATCGCGCTCGGCCACCCGCTCGGCGCCAGCGGGGCGCGCATCACGACGCACCTCGTCTACGAGCTCGCGCGGAGGAACGGCCGTTACGCGGTCGGCAGCGCGTGCATCGGGGGTGGGCAGGGAATCGCGGTCGTCATCGAGCGGGTGTAGCCGCCGCGAGCCGCTCGCGGAGGAACCGGACGACCGGCTCGGCGGCCCCCTCGGGATCGTCGATGAAAGGCCAGTGGCCGCACCCCGGCATCCGGCGCAGCTCGCGGACGTCGAAGAAGCGACGCTGCTCCTCCGCGAAGCGGACGGGCAGGTACGCGTCGTTCGTGCCCCACAGGACCAGCGTCGGAACGTGGAGCGGCCCGAGCTTGCCCGCCACGTGCTCGACGAGGCCGCCGAGGTCGTTCGTCGAACGATAGAGCTTCAGGATCGCGCGCTTCGTCCCGGCGTCGAGGTCGGCGTACATGCGGTCGACGAACGCCCGCGGGAACGGCTTCGGGTTGTCGGCGTTCAGGAACATGCCGAAGGAGCGGCGCGTCGTGAGCAGCTGCATCAGCTCGCCGAGGACGGGCGTGCGCCAGATCCGCGCGAACTTGTGCCAGCGATACCCCGGTAGGACGCCGACGTTGAAGAGCGTCAGGCTGGCGACCGCGCCGGGATGGTCGCTCGCCCAGGTGAGCCCCCAGGGACCGCCGAAGTCGTGCAGAACGAGGTGTGCCCGCTGCACGTGGAGCGCATCGAGTAGCCCCCCGAGGTGCCGCGCGTAGGCGGCGACGGTGTACTCGAAGGAACGCGGCCTGTCGGCCTTGCCGTAGCCGGGCATGTCCGGCGCGATGGCTCGCGTGAAGGAGCCCACGCGTCCAAGCAGGTCGAGCCAGTCCTCGCCGGACCCGGGGTTGCCGTGCACGAAGACGACGGCCTCGGTCGACTCCCCGGGGCCCGCCTCGCGCACGAGGGAGCGAACCCCACCCACGCTCACCGACGTCTGCCGGATCATGGGCAGCACCGTAGAGCCGAAGAGACGACTCGAACAGGCCGCCTTTCTCGCTACGCCCGGTGCTCTACGCGCGGTGCTCGAGGAGCACGTGCCCGCCGCGCCGGAGCGCGTCCACGTCGACCTCTCCCTCGAGAGCGCTCTTGCCCTCGACGATGAGCCAGCGGATGGCGTTGCGCATCGCGCGCGCCGCCGACAGCGCCGATCGCAGGCTGGGGAACGCCCACGCGAGCGTCCCCGGCTGGGCGTCGTACCAGCCGTAGATGACGAGGGTGACGCCGCGCCGGTGTCTCATCCTCGATCGCAACCGATGGAAGCCGGAACGCATTCCTCGATCGGAACGGTAAGCCCGAACGGTTCAGCCGCAAGGGGCGAGTAAGATGGCCCCGTGGAGACCGCGCGTGATCCGCGTAACGCCCCGGCGACGCCCGCGCCCGGGTCGGTGGCGCCTCCGCGTGAAGGGACCTCGTCGGTGGCTCCCGGGCGTGCCGGGATGGTCACGGTCACGACACAGGTGGGCTCGCCTCGAGCCGGGCGCGCGTGGCCGCTCCTGCCGCTGGCGCCCGCCGTCGTGGTGGTCCTCGGCCTGGCGGTAGGCATCGCCATCGGCCTCTTCGGCGTGTCCAACCTCGCGACCGCGAGCGACGAGCACGCCGCGGCGCGGGCCGAGCTCCTCGCCTCGGCCCTGGGGGCGCGCATCAATCACCTTCCGGCCAGCGAGCGGCTCGAGGCGATGCAGCGCGCCGCGCGCAAGACAGGCGCCGAGTTCGTGGTCGTGACGTCGGAGGGGGACGTGAAGCTCGACGCCAGCCTCGGCATGGCCGACAAGGCGGCGCTGCGGCGCGTCGTCGGGGAGCACGCCGGGGAGGCCATCACGGGCCTGGGGCGCGTGCGCTTCGCGACCCAGCCGCTCGACGTGACCCCATCGAGCCCGTTTCTCGTGGCCTTCGTCCGCGAGCCCGGCGCGCCCGAGGGGGCGCCGGCGCTTCTCCGGGCGCTCATCGCGCTGACGACGCTCCTCGTCGGCGTGGCCGCCGCGGTCGCGTACGCCGTCTCGCGCGACGCCAACAAGGACGTCGACTTCGTCGCGGAGCGGGTCCGGGGGATGGTGCACGTGCGCTCCGAGCCGACCGGCGAGTCGGTGCCGGTGCGCACGATGGACGAGGTGGGGGGCCTCACCGTCGCCTTCAACGCGCTCGTGGCGCGCTTCGTCGCCGCGCAGACCGGCTACCAGAGCGACCTCGAGCGCGTCCGCGCCGCGGACCGCGATCGCGCCGCCTTCCTCGCCGCCGTCAGCCACGAGCTGCGCAGCCCGCTGAACGCGATCCTCGGCTTCGCGGACATCCTGATGGCGGAGGTGGACGGTCCGCTCTCGCCCGAGGCCCGCGAAGAGGTGGAGCAGATCCGCGGGTCGGGCAAGCACCTGCTCGACCTCATCAACGACATCCTCGAGTTCAGCGCGCTCGAGAGCGGGCAGCTCAAGCTCACCCGCTCGCGCGTCGACCTGGCGGCGGTGGCCTGGGAGGTCGTTCGCGAGGCAGCGGGGATCGTCGGCGCGCGTCCCGTGCTGGTCCGCATCGAGGGCGAGGCCGGGGTCTTCGCCCGGGCCGATCCGCGCCGCGTCCGTCAGGTGCTCACGAACCTCGTCGGCAACGCCATCAAGTTCACCCAGCGCGGGGAGGTCGTCGTCGACGTGGGGCGCGAGGGGCGCTACGCGCGCGTCAGCGTCCGCGACACCGGGCCCGGCATCAGCCCGCAGGAGAGGGCCGTCATCTTCGAGGAGTACAAGCAGACGAAGGACGAGCGGGCGCGGCGCCGCGGCACGGGCCTCGGGCTGGCCATCGCGCGGCGGCTCGTGCTCATGCACGGCGGGAAGATCGACGTCGAGAGCCAGGTGGGGGTCGGCTCCACGTTCAAGGTCGTGCTCCCCGTGTGGGACGACGCCAAGGAGAAGAAGCGGTGAAGGCCGCGTCGAACCGCCTCCTCACGCGGCTGCTCGTCATCCAGCTGGTCGCCTGGGCCACGACGGGTCTGCTCGTCGTCGCCTTCGCGCCGCGACTCTTGCTGCTCGACCCCGCGGTGGTGGAAGGCAGCAAGCAGCTGGCGCTCTGGGGCTGGCTCGTCAACATCGGCGTCGTCCTCGTCGCCACGCTCCTCGTCGCCCGTCCCGTGCGACCGCTGCTCCAGGCGCTCGCCGTCGGCGCGAAGCGGGTGGATCCGGCCCAGGTGTTCGCGCTCTACGCGACACCGTCACGCCTGGTCGCGCTCGACCTCGCCGGGACGCTGATCGTCGGCGTGTCCACCCTCGCGGCGCCGCTGCGGCCCGACACGAACGACCTCTATACGCAGGGCGAGCTCGTGCTCCTCGCCATGACCATGGCCAGCGTCGCGGCGCTGCCCGCCTACGTCACCATGCGGGCCTGGGTGGCGCGCACGATGGAGCTCGTCCCCGTCTCGGCGTCGCGCGAAGCGGTGGAGCTCCTCGACACGCGCGCCCGGCGGACGGCGCGCCTGCGCCAGCGGCTGCTCATGGCCGTCGTCGCCCCGGTGGCCTTCGTCGCCCTCGGGGCTTCGCAGCTCGTGCACGCCCACCTTCGCGCCTTCGAGACGTCGTCGCGCGAAATCGACGCCGCGGAGCTCGTCCAGGGCGTCTTCGACACCGTGGAAGGCGACCCGAGGGGGCGCAAGGCGGCCATCGACGCGGCCCACCTGCACGGCTTCGACGTCGACGTCTCGCGCTCGAGCGCCCTCTTCGCGGTCTCCCGCGACGACGAGGGGCAGACCCGCCTCTCGGTTCCCCTCACCGACGGTCACGCCGCTGTCGGGTTCGAGACCGCCCGCCCCAGCGCGGGTGTGGGGCTCTACCTGGCGCTCGCGCTGGTCGCGGTGGTGCTCGCCTGGGGCGTGGGCGGGCGCATCGGTCGGGCGTTCGCCGACGACGTGGCGCTGGCCACGCGCGAGCTCGAGGCCTCCGGCGTCGCGGAGGTGCTCCGCGGCGGGCGCATCCGCGGCGACGCTCGCTTCCAGTCCGTCGCGGCGCTGCTCCGTGCCGCCGACGAGATGGGAGGGGTGTTCCGGGAGTTCGCGAGCGCCCAGAAGCAGGCGATCGACGCACGCGCGGCGACCGAGCGGATGCGCGGGCTCTTCCTCGCGTCGATGAGCCACGACCTGAAGGCCCCCCTCAACGCCATCCTCGGGTTCGGCGACCTCGTCGGCCGGGGGAGGCTCACCGACGGCCAGCGCGAGAGCGTCGTCATCATCGAGCAGCGGGGGCGTGAGCTCCTCTACCTCATCGACACTATCCTCGACGCGGCGCGCGTCGAGGCGGGCGAGCTCACCGTCTCGCCGGAGTGGTCCCGCGTGGGCGACGTCGTGATGCCCGCGGTGCTCGACGCGCGCGAGCTCACGGCGGGCCTGGAGGTGGACATCACCGGAGAGATCCAGCCCGGCGTCCCGCGCATCCTCGTCGACGTGACGCGTCTGACCCAGGGACTGACGGCCATCATCCTGGTGGCGACGCGCTTCGCGGAGAAGGGGCACGTGGTCGTGCGCGCAGCGATGCCGGCCAAGGGCGAGCAGCTCCGCATCGACGTCGAGGTGACCGGCCGCGGCATCTCGACGGCCGACCGGGAGAAGATCTTCGACGCGTTCAAGCACGCCGACCGCGCGCGCCGTCACGGCAGCCTCGGCCTCGGCCCTTCGCTGGCTCGGTCCATCGTGGAGCTGCACGGCGGCGGCATCGACGTGGAGACGACCGAGGCGGGAGGCACGGTCTTTCACGTTTGGGTGCCGAGCGAGCGCGGGGCCTCTCGGGGGTAGAGCGCCACCCGTCTCATGGGAGCCGACGCCGCGCGAGCCGAGAGGTCCCCTCGACGGATGCGACGCCGGGCGTCTTTTCGCGCTACGATCGCCGCCATGGCTCCGACGACCTTTCCCCTCGATGGCTCCGAGTGGGCGATGCTGCGCGAGCAGGTCGCCACCATCCAGGCCCTGGTGACCCGCAAGTACGGCGCGACCCCGTTCGACCAGTCTCTCGACGACCTGCTGCCGCTTCAGCGCCTGCTCGACGAGCGCGTGTGGGACGAGTCGCAGGAAGACCAGTTCCGGGCGCTGAGCTCGGCCTTCGGCAACGTCGTCGCCAAGGTGCTCGCATTCGAGTGGGCGGCCGAGACCGACGGGCGCGGGGCGCGGCAGCCCGCGCTCGTGCTGAAGGCGACCAAGGCGCTGGTCGTCCAGCCGCAGAAGCTGGTCCTCGATCGCGTGCGCCGCGGCGAGGAGGTCGACCTCCACGCTCTCCTCGAGAACATCAAGGCGCAGGTCGCGAAGACCAAGCTACTCCCGAACAAGATCCTCTGACGCGTCGGCCTACGTCGCCTTCGCTACCCGGTCCATCAGGCGCCGGAGGGCCTCCTCGAACGTCGGCTGCGGCGTGAGAAGGCTCACGATGAGGTAGGCCTCGCCCTCGAAGTCGAAGAAGTGCCCCGGGTGCACGTGCACGCCGTCCTCCTCGACGAGGGCCACCGCCCATTCCAGCTCGGTGCGCGTCCGGGGCACGCGCAGCGTCGCGTACCAGCCGCCCTCGACGTCGAGCAGCGACACGGCCGTCCCCGGCACGAGGCTCCGCACGAACGCGAGGTTCGCGCGCGTCCTCGCCCGGATGGCGCCCTCCGCGGCGTGTCGCGACTCGAGCAGCGCGCCGACCGCGTGCTGCACCGGCGTCGCCAGCGACAGGAAGGCGTCCGCGATGACCTCGAGCCGGCCCATCGCCTCGGCCACCCGCGCGTCGGCGCCCCCGACGGCCATCCAGGCGAGCTTCATCTGCGGCAACGCCGCCAGCTTCGACAGCCCCCCGAGCGCGAACACGAGCGGGCCGTCCGCGTCGAGGGCCGAGCGCGCGCGCGTCGGATCGTCTCGCAGCGGGTAGTGCGCGAACACCTCGTCGCTCACGATGGGCAGCCCCAGCTCCGCGAACGCGGCGAGCTCGGAGCGCTTCAGGTAGGACCCGGTCGGGTTGTTCGGGCTCACCGTCACGATCGCGCGCGTCCTCGCCGTCGCCGCGTCGCGCACCGACGCGAGGTCGACGTGCCAGGCCCCGTCGTAGGCGAGGCGATAGGGCATCGCGCGGACGCTCTCCAGACGGGCCAGGTGCTCGAAGAGCGGATAGCTCGGCACCGGGACGAGCACCTCGTCGCCCGGATCGCACAGCAGCTTGAAGAGGAAGGCGTACGCCTCGCTCGTGCTCGCCGTCAGGACCACGCGCGACGCGTCGATCGCGGGGCCGTGCGCCGAGAGCTCCGCCGCCACGGCGGCCCGCGCCGGCAGGATGCCGAAGGACGCCGGCTCGTAACGGAGCGACGCCGGCTGGGCGAGGGCGGCGAGGATCGCCTCTGTGGCGTAGGGAAGACCCGCGCGCGTCGGGTTCGACTCCGTGAGATCGAGCACCTCGCGCGAGGCCGCCCGCGCCCTTTCGAGGGCGACCGCGAGCGGATTGGGTGCGAGGTCGACCGAGGAGCGCGACGAGAACATCCTCGCGGGGCCGTGAAGGCGCCGGCTACGTCCCGCCCCCCACGCCCATCGCCGCGCGCTTGGCGCGCTTGCGGACGTCGAGGTGCAGCGACTCGTCGTGGTTGATGCTCGCGAAGACCGTCTGGGCTTCGATCTTGCGACCCGCCGCGGCGAAGGCCTCGGCGTGGTTCCAGCGCGCCTTCCAGTCGTGCTTCTTCATGTCACCGAGCTTCTCGGCGTCGGCGATGACCTCGGCGGCCTTGCCGTGTCGCACGAGCTCGGCCCACCACTCCGCCCGCAGGTCGTCGTCGCCCGGCGCCATCGCCACGGCCTTCTCGAACAGCGGCATCGCCCTCTCGGCGTCGCCGATGGCCAGCCGCGCGCGCGCGAGCATCCTCCAGGCGCCGGCGCTCGTCGAATGAGCGTCGGCGTGCCCCTGGAACATCGGCAGGGCCGCCTCGAGCTGCTCCAGATCGTGCCGCGACGCCGGCCACCACCTCAGGTCGAGCGCCATGAGATCGCCCGGGTCGGCGGCAATCGCACGATCCAGCTCCGCGTTCGCCTCGTCGTTCTTCCCCGCGGCCAGCAGGCACCGCGCGAGATCCAGGTGCGCCGCCCCGGACGACGCGTCCTTCTCCACCACGGCCCGCGCCGCCGCGGTGGCCTCGTCGACCCGCCCCAGCTCGCGAAGCGCCGTGATGCGCGCGGAGACGGCGCGGACATCGGGTCCCGCGGCGCCTGCGAGGGCGATGGCCTTCTCCGCCGCCGCGAGAGCCACGGCGGGTCGCCGCTCCATCTGGTGGTAGGCCACCTGCCGCAGGTAGTAGTCGACGTCGCGCGGCGCGGCCGCCCACACCGACTCCATGTGCTCGGTCACCTTGTCCGTGCGCACGTACGTGAGCGAAGTCGCGTCGCGCGGATCCTCGTAGACGGCCGCCAGCACGCCCAGCGCCTTCAGCGTCTCCATCGCCTGGTTGTGCGACGGATCGCGCTCGAGGGCGTCGACCAGGGCGCCGATCGCCTCGTCCCGCCGCTGGAGCGACAGGAGCACGTTGGCGCGCGTCACGTGAAACTCCGCGTCGTCGGCCCACGTCTCGGTCACCGAGTCGAGCATGGCGATGGCCGCCGGGTGGTCCCCGGAGCTCGAGAGGGCCGAGGCGAGGTTCAGCTTGGCGCAGTGATCGTTGGGGTCGATGTTCGAGATCATCCGCAGCGCGCCGACGGCGGCCTTGAAGTCGTTCTTCCCGAACGCCTCCTGGGCCTTCGCCCAGCTGTCCTTTTTCGCGACGAACACCTCGAACGAGCGCGCCAGCGCGGCGTTCTGCGTCCGCCAGCTCGCGTTGTGCATCGCGGGGGACGTGGTGATGAACTTGCTGACCCAGCCTCGCATCTGGTCGACCGTCATCCCCTTGTCGGCGAGCGACTCGAACTCGCCCTTGGGGACCGGGATCCTCGAGGGAACGCCCTGCTTCTTCGCGAGCTTCTCGTCGAGGCCGATGAGCAACCAGTCGCCTGCGTCTTCGGACATGCGGGGAAGCTACCAGAAGAGACGGGGGTGACCTTGACAGTATCAACTGTCACAGTTATGAATGCTCCGACGATAGGAAAGAGCGCGCCCACGAGGGTGCGCCAATCGTCGTGGAGGACCCCATGCTCGCCGAACAGACCGGCGTGAGCGCCCCCGTGTGCGCCCCGCCCCGCGATCGCGACTGCAACCTCGCCGTCGACCCCCGACACCTGCCCGATCCCGAGCGCTACCGCCTCTTCGGCGAAGAGCTCGACGCCCTCAAGCAGCGCACGCAGGCCCGCGTCGGCCCCGACGACGTCACCTACGTACGCCGCATGAACCGCTTCTCCCGGGCCATGGAGGTCCTCGGTCGCGGCCTCATCTTCTTCAGCCCGGAGCCCCTCTCGTTTCTCGTGGGCGTCGGCGCGCTCTTCCTGCACAAGCAGCTCCAGGCCACCGAGATCGGCCACACCGCGCTCCACGGCGCCTACGACCGCCTCCCCGGCGCGGAGAAGTTCTCCTCGAAGGCCTTCCGCTGGGACATCCCCATCGACGAGGAGGCCTGGCGCTACGCGCACAACGTGAAGCACCACGGAAACACCAACATCGCCGGCAAAGATCCGGACATCGCCTTCGGCCACGTGCGCCTCACCGAGCAGACCCCCTGGAACCGGCGGCACTCGACGCAGCTCCTCGTGGCGCTGACCGTCATCTTCCCCAACTTCACGTTCTTCATCGGCGCGCACGCCGCGGGCCTCAACGACGTCTTCATCGACAACGGGCTGCCCGAGAAGTTCGACATCCTGCCCGATCGGTCGAAGGAGAGCGTGCGAGGCGCCTGGAAGAAGGGCCTCCGCAAGTACGTCCCCTACTACCTCTACAACTACGTCCTTTGGCCTGCGCTCGCGGGGCCGATGTTCTGGAAGGTGCTGCTCGGCAACTGGCTCGCCGAGACGGCGCGCAACGTCTACTCGGCCGCGACCATCTTCTGCGGCCACGTGGGCGAGGACGTGGCGAGCTACCCGCCCGGGACCAGGGCCCACGGGCGCGGCGAGTGGTACGCGATGCAGATCGAGGCCGCGAACGACTTCGAGGTGAGCTGGCCGGTGTCGGTGCTCTGCGGTGGGCTCGACATGCAGATCGAGCATCACCTCTTTCCGCAGCTCGCGCCCCAGCGACTCCGCGAGATCGCCCCCGAGGTGCGGGACCTCTGCGAGAAGTACGGCGTCGAGTACAGGACGGACACCTGGGGGCGCACGCTGAAGAAGGCCCTCGCGTACGTCGGGGAGCTCGGCAAGCGGGGAGGGGTGCGCGAGGTCGTGCGGTCCATGGCATGATCGCCGTCGCGATGCCGCCGCCGACGACCGACGCCACCGAGCCGACGGGCTACACGATCGACGAGCTCGCGTCGGCGGCGCGGCTGCCGAGCCGCACCATCCGCTTCTACCAGTCGAAGGGCGCGCTGATGCCGCCGGAGATCCGCGGCCGGGTCGCCTACTACGGCCCGGCGCACCTCGAGCGGCTGAAGCTCATCGCGCAGCTGCAGGACCGCGGGCTGCGCATCGACGCCATCGGGGATCTCCTCGCGAGCATCGACCGCGGCGAGATGGACCTCGCCGAGTGGCTGGGCGTCGAGCAGCAGGTGCAGGCCCCGTGGGCCCACGACCAGCCGCGCACCGTCAACGAGGAGGAGCTCTACGAGCTGGCGGCGACGCGGCGCCCGGGCCTCATCGCCGATCTCGTGCGGACCCGCCTCGTCGAGCGTCATCGGGACGTCTACCTCGTGCGGAGCCCGGCGCTCCTCGCCATCGCCATGAAGCTCGAGGCGGCGGGCATCGATCTGGAGACGGCCTCGCAGGCCTCGTCCTTGGTCCGCAAGCACCTCACCCGCCTGTCGGAGGACGTCGTGGCCCTCTTCATGAAGCGCGCCGGCGACGGAGAGATCGCGCCGCGCGACCTCGGCAACGTCTTCGAGTCGCTGCGTCCGCTCGGCACCGAGGCCGTCCGCGTCATCTTCGGGCGAGCCATGGAGCGCGAGCTCCGCAAGCTCTACGAGTCCGGCAAGATGGCCAAGCTGCCCGGCAGGGTCCGCCGCGCGCGCAGACGAGAGAGGTGAACAGGGAGAAAAGGAAAGAATCTCTCTCTCAGGCGGTCTCGGTGCGAGCCGCACCGTGGAGGCCCAGCTCCTCGATGGCCATCTCGCGCATGCGGAACTTCTGCACCTTGCCCGTGACCGTCATGGGGAACGCGTCGACGAGCTTCCAGTGGCGGGGGATCTTGTAGGTCGCGATCTTGCCCGTGCAGAAGGCCGTCAGCGCCTCGCCCGTCAGCTCGACGCCGGGCTTGCAGCGCACCCACGCCATCACTTCCTCGCCGTACCTCTCGCTGGGGATGCCGATGACCTGCGCCTCGCCGACGTCGGGGTGCGTGTGGAGGAACTCCTCGATCTCGCGCGGGTACACGTTCTCGCCGCCGCGGATGATCATGTCCTTGATGCGACCGACGATGTTCACGTACCCGTCGTCGTCCATCGTGGCGAGGTCGCCCGTGTGCATCCAGCGGCTCGCGTCGATGGCCGCGCGCGTCGCGTCGTCGTTGTTCCAGTACCCCAGCATCACGCTGTAGCCGCGCGTGCAGAGCTCTCCCCGCTCGCCTCGCGGGACGACGGCGCCCGTCGCCGGATCGACGATCTTCACCTCCACGTGCGGATGGACGCGGCCGACCGTCCCGACGCGCTTCTCCAGCGGGTCGTCCTTCGCGCTCTGCGTCGACACCGGCGACGTCTCGGTCATCCCGTAGCAGATGGTGACCTCGCGCATGTTCATCCGCGCGATGACGCTCTTCATCACCTCCACCGGGCACGGCGAGCCGGCCATGATCCCGGTGCGCAGCGTCGACAGGTCGAACGACGCGAAGTCCGGCAGCTCGAGCTCGCCGATGAACATCGTGGGCACGCCGTAGAGCGCCGTGCACTTCTCGGCGGCGACGGCCTCGAGGACGAGCCTCGGCTCGTAGGCCTCGCCGGGGATCACCATCGCGGCCCCGTGCGAGGTGCAGGCGAGGTTGCCGAGGACCATCCCGAAGCAGTGGTAGAAGGGCACCGGGATGCAGACGCGGTCCTCGGCGCCGAGCCCCAGCGCCTCGCCGACGAAGAAGCCGTTGTTGAGGACGTTGTGGTGCGAGAGCGTCGCCCCCTTGGGGAAGCCCGTCGTGCCCGACGTGTACTGGATGTTGATCGGGTCGTCGAACTGGAGCGACCGCTCGCGACGCTCGAGGGCCTCGCTCGTGACGGCGCGCCCCTTGTCGAGCAGCGTGCTCCAGTCGTCGTCGAAGACCAGCGCCGCGCCGAGCTCCGGGCACCGGTCGCGGACCTCGGCGAGCATGGCCGCGTAGTCGCTCTGACGGAACCGCCGCGCGAGGAGCAGCACGCTCGCGCCCGACTGCTGGAGCACGTACTCGAGCTCCGCGGTCTTGTAGGCCGGATTGATGTTCACGAGGATGGCTCCGATGCGCGCCGTCGCGTACTGCGCGAGCACCCACTCGTGCCGGTTGGGTGACCAGATGCCGACCCGGTGGCCTGGGTCGACCCCGAGCGCCATGAGACCCCGCGCCACCTCGCCTGTCGCCTCCCAGAGCTGCGCGTACGTCGCCCGGTAGCCCGACGACCGGACGACGAGGGCGTCGCGGTCGGGGAAGCGCTGGGCGGTGCGTCGAAGGTTTTCCCCGATGGTCTCTCCGAGGAGGGGGAGGCGGCTCGTGCCGTGAACGTAAGACGCGCGCGCCATGGCGAGGCTCAGCGTCCCGCCCTCGCGCGGAGAGTGCAAGGCAGCATCCAATAAAGAGGGGACAAGTCCGTCCAACCGCCGTGCTCGCGGTCGCCCTCGTGCTTGCCCAGCAGATCACCTTCACGGGACCCCTCCCCGCAACACCGCCGCCGCCGCCCGAGGAGAAGACCGAGCAGGTTACCGTCCGCTCGAAGCCTCCCCCGCGGAGCGCCTCGGATTGGGAGGTCGGGCCCGACACCCTCCAGTCCGTGCCCCATGAGACCGGCGCCGACGTCCTCGGCACGCTGCCAGGCGTCTATGTGAGCAACCGCGGCCTCCTCGGCCAGGCTCCGACGCTCTCGGTCCGCGGCTTCCAGGGGACGAGCGGGGAGAACATGGAGCTCTTTCTCGGCAGCGTGCCGCTGAACCAGCTCTCGAACCTCCGCGCCCCCGGGTACGCCGACATGCGCCTCGTCATGCCGGAGGTGATCCGCTCGGTGCGCATCAGCCACGGCCCCTACGACCCGCGCCAGGGCGACTTCGCCATCGCCGGCACGGCGCACATGGATCTCGGACTCGACCAGCCGGGCTTTCTCGGCGAGGGGACGCTCGGCTCCTTCGGCACGAAGCGCGTCGTGCTCGCGTTCGCGCCGGACGACGAGCGCTGGGGCGACTCGTTCGCCGCCGTCGAGGCGTACGGCACCGACGGTCCCGGCAGCGGCCGGGGAGGGGAGCGCGCGTCGTTCGTGGGGCAGCTCGGCTACTCGGACCATCAGTTCGCGTGGCGCAGCATGATCGCGATGGGCACCGCGCGCTTCGACTTCCCGGGCATGCTGCCCCTCGCCGACGTCGACCGCGGCGAGTACCCGTACTCGTCCATCTCGCCGCTCGGCCGCGATCTGACGACGCAGGCCCACCTCGGCAACGAGCTCTTCTTCGAGATGAACGGCGGGACGCTGGCGCTCACCATTTACGTGTCGCTGACGAAGATGCAGATGCACGAGGACCTCACCGGGTACGCGCTCGACGTCCTCGCCGGGCTCCCGCCGACGAACAGCGACGACGCCGAGCAGGTGAACCAGGCGACGACGTACGGGCTCGACGTGTCGTACCGGCGCATCGTGCAGCTCCTCACGAAGCGCGACATCCTCGAAGTGGGCGCGATGACGCGCATCGACTCGATCGACCAGAGCGACACGCGCCTCTTCCCCGACGGGACCATCGACGTACGCAACGTCGACGCGCACATCGACGCGACCAGCATCGCCGGCTACGTCGACGCGGCGCTCTATCCCATCCCGCGCGTCGTCATTCGCGGCGGGACGCGGCTCGACTCGCTCTCTTACTCGGTGACCAATCACCTCGGCAACGAGGGGATCGAGCAGACGTCGCAGGGGCTCCACGTCGGGAACAAGGTCACCGTCGACTACGCGTCGGGGCGGGGCGTGCACCTCCTGGCGAGCTACGGCGAGGGGTTCCGGTCGCCCGAGGCGCTCACGGTGAGCGAGGGACAGCACATCCCGTTCGCGACGATCCAGAGCTTCGAGGCGGGCGCGCGCGTGAAGAGCGGCAAGGCGTGGCAGGCGTCGGTCGTGGGGTTCGCGTCGTGGCTGAGCGAGGACCTCGTGTTCGACGCGCTGTCGCGGACGAGCATGCCGGCGCCGTCGTCGCAACGCGTGGGAGGCTCGGCGGCGGGCACGATGCGACAGGGGATCTTCGGGAGCAGCTTGAGCGCGACCTACGCGAGAGCGGTGTTCACGGGGAGCGACGGCACGTTCCAGTCGGGCGAAGCCGTGCCGTACGCGCCGACGGTGGTGGTGCGGGACGATACGTTCGTCGTGACGCCCGTGGGGAAGATTGCGGGGAGCGGGGTGGTCGGGAGGTTCGGGGTAGGCGTGCAGGGAGCCTTCGGAGCGACATTGCCGGGAGGGGGGCAAGAGATCCCGGCGATGTACGTGGATGCCCTGGCGGCGGCGGCGTGGCGGTCGTTCGAGCTGTCGCTGAACGGGATGAACCTGCTGGACCGGCGGTACTACGACGCGGAGTACGTGTACTCGTCGAACTTCCAGAAGAGCGCGACGCTACCTCCACCGACGGCCCATGTGCTCGTGGCGCCGCCGGCCAGCGTGTTTCTCACGCTCAAGGTGAGGCTGGGAGGGAAGAGCGGGACGGAGGGGGGATGAATGGGACGCCGTCGAGCGTGACTGGGAGGATTTCCGTCGTCGCCGGGACGCCGTCGAGCGTGGACGGGACGCCGTCGAGCGTGGCAAACAGGATTTCCGTCGTCGCCGGGACGTGAGCGACGACGACTGGGACGCCGTCGACGCTCGCCGGCGAGCCAGCGACGACGACTGGGACGCCGTCGATGCTCGCTGAGCCCCCGGCGATGCTCGCTGCGAAGGTTGCGACCACGACTCGAAGGCCGGCGCCGGGAAAGACGCCGCCGGTCCCGACCGACAATCGACCGGCGATGGTCGATGGGAGGTTCGCCACGACCCTGGGAAAGCTCGCCGAGACCACGGCAACGCTCGCCGCGAGCCCCGGGAGCTTCGACATGGTCGGGGCGAGGCTTGCCAAAGAGCCCGAGAGGCTTCGCCACGACGGCGGTGGCCCTTGCCACGCCTCCCCCTTCCCCTCGCCTCCGCCTCGGTCCGTCGGGGTCGAGGTGGAGGTCGAGGTGGTCGAGGTCGAGGTCGGGGTCGAGGTCGAGGTCGAGGTCGGGGTCGGGGTCGGGGTCGAGGTCGAGGTCGGGGTCGGGGTCGAGGTCGAGGTCGAGGTCGAGGTCGAGGTCGAGGTCGAGGTCGAGGTCGAGGTCGAGGTCGAGGTCGAGGTCGGGGTCGGGGTCGAGGTCGAGG
>DASXZL010000069.1:0-1618 GCA_036501935.1 Polyangiaceae bacterium
GTCACGACGGGATCGTCGTGCTTGGTGGCCGGGTGGACGAAGTCGACCACGATGCCGGCCTCCTTGCCCGGATGCCGACGCGTCACGCGTCCCACCCGCTGCTGGTAGACGCGTCGGGAGGCCGTCGGGGCCAAATGCATGCAGAGCGTGGCGCGAGGAGAGTTCCACCCCTCGGCCAGCAGCATCGCGTTGACGAGCACGTCGACCTTGCCCGACTCGAACTCGGCCAGGATCCTCGCCAGCTGGCGCTTGGGCGTTTCGCCCGACACCGCCTGGGCCTTGATCCCGAGCTCCCGGAAGGCCCGCGCGACGTTGTGGGCGTGGCGCACGCCGGCCGAGTAGACGATTCCTGGGACGCCGTTGAAGCGGGTTCTGTAGAGGTCGGCGACCGCCATGTTGAAGGGGGTTTGGTCGAGCAGTTCGGCCAGCATCTCCTGGTCGAACTCAGTGTCCACCTCGCCGCGCCGCAGAGGCACCTTGGCGATCGTGCGCACGCCGGGGCCGGGGGGAATGCGGATACAGCGAAGCGGCGCGATCACGCCTCGCCGGGCGGCCTGAGCCAGGTCGAAGCGGGAGGTCTGCGTCGGGAAGAGGTCGGTGACGTGGCGCGCTATCAGTGCGCCGGTCGCGGTCATGCCGATGAAGATGGGGCCCGACCAAGCGCGGATCGCGCCGGAGGTCTTTTCCCCAAGCGCCGTATGGGCCTCGTCGCAGATCACAATCGTGTAGGCATCGGAGATCTGCCCCGCGTTGCGCACGAACCACTGGTAGGTCTCGACCGTCACCGGCCCGATCACCTGCTCGGGTGCGGGCGCCGACCCGTTGGTCGTGAGCAGCGGCGCGTGAATGCGGTCGCGGTAGCCGCGGTCGCGCAACTCGCCGTTGAACTGATCGACGAGGTTGCGCCGGTGTGTGAGGATCAGGATCCCGCCGGTTCGCGAGGCTTCCACGAAACCCAGCGCGGCGACGGTTTTGCCCGCGCCGGTCGCATGCTCGAACCAGAACCGACGCGCAGCGTTTGGATCCTCGGGCTGGTCTAAGAGTTGGACGTCCTCGTCGACCTCGCGCTCGTCGGTCCAGTCGCGGGGCTCCTCATCCTCGCGCTCGTCTGTCCACTCGCGGGGTTCCTCGTCCTCCTCGTCCTCGGTTCGGCGCTCGAGCTCGCGGGGCGGCTCAGGCAGCTCCTGGCGACCGTTCGTAGCCAGCGCGCCATTGCCGTTGCGCTGCGCCTCGGCCAGCAACGCGGTGAGCGTGCCCGACAGCGCGTCGACCTGGTGGGCCGAGAGCACCGCCCCGTCGGCGAGATGGGGCTCTTCCTCGGAGAGCAAGCGCTCCAATCCCAGGAGCAGCGAGTACTTCCGGCGCCATTCGGTGGAGGGCTGCTTGGCGCCCGCGTCCATCTCCTCGAGGGCAGCGTCAAGCGCCCGGCGGCGGGCGCCCCCGGGGGCGAGCGCATCCTCTAGCGCTTCGCCGTCATAGACGAAGCGCTCGCGCGTAAACAGCTCTGCCCGCGCAATCGCGGGAGTCGTCGGAAACGGGCTAGAACCACCCATGACTTGAAAAGGTCTTACGTCCGAATATGAGTCGCGGCAATACGTCGTAGCGACTCAGGCGACCC
>DASXZL010000070.1:0-221625 GCA_036501935.1 Polyangiaceae bacterium
CGTTTCCCGACGGCGGCCCATCTGGTGTCCTGGGCGGGGCTATGCCCGCGCTCCGACGAAAGCGCGGGCAAGCGACGCTCCTCGCGCATTCGCCACGGCGCGCCGTGGCTCAAGACGACCCTGGTGCAGTGCGCGTGGGCTGCCATCCGCACCAAGGACTCGTACCTGCGCGCCCAATTCCACCGCCTCAAGACGCGTCTCGGCCCGATGAAGGCCATCATCGCCGTGGCCTCCTCGATGCTCACGTCAGCCTTCCACATGCTCTCCACCGGCAGCGAGTACAAGGACCTCGGGGCCTCGCACTTCGACCGCCGCGAGCATGCCAAGCTGGCCAAGCGCCTTGTGCGCCGACTCGAAGACCTCGGCCTCAAGGTCACCATCGAGCAGGCAGCCTAAGGTTTCTTGCGAGGGACCGTCTTCAAACCAGCCACACCAGGGCCGAGGCAAGGTGTAGAAGCACTCCACCAGGCATCTCTCCTTGTAGAGGTGGCGGTCGATGGTGCGCTGGCCCGCACGGTCGATCTTGGACGGGATGACCACGGTGCGGTGGTTGTCCTGGAGCATCTGGACGAGCGGCCCAGCATCGTAGGCCTTGTCGTCTGCGACGAAGGCGTCCTGGATGTCGCCGAGAAGCTCGTAGGCGAGCTTCATCTCGTGCGTCTGACCGGGCGTGAGAGCGAGGCGCACGGGGTTGCCGAGCGCAGGGAGGCTGGGTCCCAGTGCATCACGACGGCCGTGCGATGCCTCGAGCCGCCGTGCGATCAGGTCGAGGTCCCGGTCACTTCCGGTGAACGCCGAACCCGTGACAGTGTCACAAGCTTCGGAGCGGCCCCCACTGCGCCCCGGGGGGCCTTCTCGATCGCTGGTTGTGGCTGGCCAGAATGACCCATCCAGAGGCGCGTGATGGCCATGAGCGCGCGCCAAGTCGCGCCCGGGTTCGGGGACTCTTCCAGTCGGAGGGGTACTTCGAGGTGGTCGTAACCGTAGAAGATGAAATAAGTAAGCGCGCCGTAGGCCGTGAATCCGTCGCCTACGGCCTTGGTCAGGTACCGCACCAGCTGTGGCGCGTACTTCCAGCCGGAGCGCCGGGCCTGCCAAAGCACGAGCTTAGGACCGAAGAGCGCATGGGTGAGCAGCAGATAGGCCCTGAGTTGCCAGGTCCGGATGTGAGCGTGCTCCATGTTGACCCCATGCAGGAAGTCCGCGGGCGCGTCCATGGTTCCTTCGAGCACGTGCGACCCCAGCGCCTCGGCCCACTGCAGGATGTCCGTGCCCGCAAGTGGCTTGTAAAGAAAGAACACCGGAAACTCTACCCCGCTCCGCTTCGCCAGCTCGAGCGACTCCACGAGCCACTCGGGACGCTCGCCCGGCCCACCTGCCATGAAGTACCCCGTGATCGAGATACCCAGCTTCTTGATCTGGTGAAGCGCGTCGATGAGCACGTCTTGAGGAACGTCCTTCTCGTAGAGGACGTTCCGCATGTACGGGTTGGCCGCCTCTATCCCCACACGAAGGTTCACGCAGCCGCTGTCGCGGAGGCACTCAATGACGGCCGGGTTGACGTGATCGGCCCGCGTATACGCGCTCCATTTCAGCCTGTGATTCAAACCACGACGTTTGTACTCATGAGTGAACTCGTGCAGCCACTTCGGGTTGACGAGGAAATTGAGATCGTAAAAGAACACCGATCGCATCCCATAGTCGCGATACTGATCGTAGTGTCTTTCGATCTCGTCGACGACTTCACGGGCTTCGCGGAACCGGAGGAAGCGCTCGCCGGCGTAGAGCCGCTGCACGTTGGTGATCGAGCAGAACGAGCAACGGGCCGGACAGCCGCGGCTCGCCATCACTGGGAGGATGCCCCAGTAGTAAAAATTGGCTCGCAGCGTCTCCTCGTCGTGAAGCGACCAATCCACGCCCGGCATCGACTCGGCCTCGAGGAGCTTTGCCTTCGGCATTTTGCGAATGGTGGCTCCGTCCCGCCACCAGAGCCCCGGAACGCGATCGAGAGGAAGCCCCGCGGAGAGGGTATCGAGAAGCTCCACCATCGGCTTCTCGCCCTCGCCGACGATCAGCATGTCGAAAGCTGGCTGCGCCATCACGTCGTCGGGAGAGAGCGTCGGATGGTGGCCTCCCGCTACAATCGGCACGCCGGGGCGCAAGCGGCGGATCTCCTCCGCCACCTCTCGAGCCGCGGGAAAGTATGGTGACGCGATGTACATTCCGACGAGATCGGGCTGATAATCCGCGAGCACCTGTCGCAGACGCTCGCGCCAGGTACGGCGGAACGCCATGAAGTCGAGGATTCGTGCATCGTGGTGGCTGTGCAGACGCACGTAGGTCCCCACCGTTCCGAGGCCGATGTGAAGGTGCTCGCGCTTGTCGACGATGGTGGGGTTGACCAAAAGGAGCCGGAGGCGCCTGCCAGCGTGCTCCACCGAGGCCTGGTCGTTTCCCGGGAGCTCTTCGATAGGCTCAGCCATCAGAAAACGCTACCGCCCGCGAAGCTCGCTCGTCAATGCGGGGTGTCGGCGTTGGTCGGAGCGGGAGAGACGGCGAAGCGCATGATGCGGTAGCGCGCTCCCTCTTCGAGCAACTCGAGCTGGCGTTGCCAGGTCGCTTCCGGTAGCAGCATGGGCAGCCGACTGTCTCGCCGCAGCGCGAATATGGCGCCGGCAGGCACGGATTCCGGACGGAGATCGTCGGGGGTCACTCCGTGTCCGTAGAAGTCTCGGAGGACCATGCGACGAAGCGCGGCGCGCTGCCCGTTTGCGGCATCGCTCATCTCGACCACGTCATAGTACTGGTCGACGCCCATCATGAACTTCACGTCGACGTCGTGAACGCGGCCAGTCCCTTCGAGGTAAAAACTCAACAGTGGGGAATTCGTGTAGACCGAGCGGACTCCGCGTTCAGGATGATCCCTGAGCCAGGAGGCCATGGCGGGCAGGTAGGCGCCGAGCTCGGGGCGGGAGATCCCGAGTCGGATCGGGAGGCACAAGCCGACGAGCGAGAGAACGACGAGGCTGGCCGTCGCCATGGTGCCTTGCCCTTGCCTGGCGAAGTACAGCACGACGCCACATCCGACGAGCACCGGCGCGACAGCGGCGGCGTGTCGAAAGCCTGCGATGCCCCAGAGCAGAGCCAGCACGGCGGGCGCGAGGAGGTCCGTCCGGCGGATCCTCTCACCCGCGAGCCATGGCTCCAGCGCGCGAGTCGACATGAGCGCCACGACGGGAAGCACCTGGAGAAGGTACCTTGGCGAAAAGCCGAAATTGGCGAGCCGGAAGACGGGCAGAACGCCGACCAAGAGCAACCATCCGAGACAGTACGGAACCAGAGTGCGCTCGATCCAGGCCATCCGCCCAAACCGCGCGCAGAAGCACAGCCAAACGACGGGTGTGAGCGAGGACATGTTGTCGAGAATTGCACCCGTGGACACCGGCTCCCAGACCGGATTATTGGGCATCGGAAAGAGCGTCGTCGGCGGGTAGTGCAGCAGCCACAGAGCGTCGCGATGATAAATTGCTCCCGCCAGCATGTAGAGGCACGGAAAGATGACGGTGCCCAGAACCAGGCGACGGCTTCGATGGGACAGGATCGTCGCGGCGAGCACGATGGCAACGAGGAGAGCGAGCTCGTGCCGGACCCAGGGGAGAGCTCCCAACACGATGCCCGCCCAAAGCCCCTTTTTTCGAGCGACCAACAGGTAGAGGAAGAGACACGTGCCGACGACACCGTCCGTATTGGAGAGGCCCGCGGCTCCCCCGAGGAAGTACACGGGGGAAAGCGCCGTGATGATCGCAGGAAGATTGGGCAGCTCGAACTGCAGCGCGCGCGCGGTGCGTTCCAGGAGCGGAATCGAGAGCGACGCCACCAGCAGATGCGTGGCGAGCGCGGCTCGGGGCCCCAGGACCGCGCCGGGCGCGTACAGAACCGCGAGTACGGGCTTCGCTTTCTGGAAGAACAGCACCGCCAACGTCTCGTGTCGTATGGCGTTGGCCCACACCACGGTCGTGAGCCCCTCGTCGTTCAAGGTGTAGTCCGTGAGAATGAACGCGAGGCCGAATGCAATGTAGGCGCCCATCATCGGCAGGATTGCTCGCTCGTCGCGCAGCACGAACGAGAGGGCGCGAGCTGCCTCCTTGCCGAAGCGACTCCTCATCCCGCGGCCACGTCGCCGCCCAACCGGATCCGCCGCAGGAGGTTCCCGAGTGACATCTCCATCCGGGACTCGTACCGGGAGCGCGCCAGGTTCGCGACCGAGCGAAAGGGGCGCGTCGGATGGGTCGCGTAACTGGTGCCGTAGAAGAGGGCCATACCGAGCGTGCGATAGCGACGAAGCTCGGCCGCGGTCAAGGCGTCGCAATACGAGACGGTGCGAGTGAAGTCCGAGTACGCGAGAAGGTCGGCGAAATAGTCGTCGTCCAGCGGGGGAAGGCGGCCTCCTGCGAGCAGCTGCTCGAACAGCTCGCACCCGGGATACGGTACGAAGGTCCACACCGAGACGTCGTGCACGCCCGCACGGGCCATTCGGCCGATGAAGCCGAGCGTCTCCCGGAGGTTGGATCGGGTCTCCCCCGGAAAGCCCATGATGATGTTCGCCTTGACGTTCAAGCCGATCTCGACGGCTGTGCGCATCGAGTCGAGCATCCTGTCGAGCCGCACCTTCTTGGCGATCCGCTCGAGGGTCGCCGGGGAGCCGCTCTCGGGCGCGTAGGACACGTTGCGGCAGCCCGACCGATGCATCTCCGAGAGCACCTCCGAGTCGAGAGCCTCGGACCGCGTACCGCTCGGCAGCTGCCAGGTGATTGCCAGGCCTCTCGTCCGCAGCGTCCGGCAGAACGCCAGAATCCAGTCGCGTCTGACGATCGCCGTGAGGTCGTAGAAGTCGACGGCTTCGATGCCGTAGCGCTCGATCCCCTGCTCGATCTCATCGACCACGTCCTCCGGCGGACGAGCGTAGTAGCGGGTCGTCCACATCTGCGGGCTCGAGCAGAACGTGCATCGGTACGGGCAGCCACGGGTCGCGACGAGCGGCATCGTGCGCCCGCGGTCCACGCCGAAGCTGAGGCCCCTCGAGAGGTAGCTCTCGAACGGCACCAGATCCCAGCTCGGCCGCGGAATGTCCTGCACTGCCCGGATGCGGGCGCGGGGGGGCGTCCGGACGCAACGGCGCGAGCCACGATAAGCGATGCCCGGGATGTCCCCCAGCGCTCCCCCCGAGTGAAGTGCGGCGAAGAGCTCGACGGCTGTCTCCTCGCCTTCGCCGAGGACGCACGCCGTCAGCCCAGGCGCCTGGTCGAGAGACAGCTCGGGCGCAGCGGTCGGATGCTCGCCCCCGCACACGAGCGGGACACCCGGTAGCCGTTCAGTGAGCACTTCGAGCAGCTGCCTCACCACCGGCCACTCGTTCGAGAACATGCACGAGATGCCGATGACGTCCGCTCGAGGATCGACCCGGGCCGCGATTTTCTCGATCGACAGGCCATGGACCAGCACGTCGTCCCGGTAGCCGGGATGCATGGCGTCGAGGCCCTCGCCGAGGGCGTCGATCACCTGCACCTGCCACCCGGCATGCGTCAGCGCCGCGGCGATGTAGGCGACGGAAACAGGCGGCGTCGCGTCGAGCGTGAGGGCGTAGCGGCTGACGACGCCCGGGGGCCGGATGAGCGTGGCGCGCGGCATGGGGCCTCGGCTAAGCTGACCCGTCATCCCGCCCGGAACAAGCGGCAATTGCTCAATGCGCGTGCTCATCACAGGTGGCGCAGGGTTCATCGGCTCGAACCTGGTCGGTGAATGGCACCGCCGTGGCGCCGAAATCACCGTCTTTGACAACCTCGTCTCCACCTGCTCGCTGCGGCTGATCGAACGGTTTCTCGGAGGGGTGCGCTTCGTTCACGGGGACATCCGCGCGAAGGAGGACTTTTCACGGCTGCCCGCGGGGCCCTACGACCGCGTGTATCACCTGGCTGCGAGCTTTGCGAATGAGCTCTCGATGGAGCAGCCCGACCTCGACGTGCGCACCAACGTGGAGGGGACGAGAAACGTGGTGGAGCACGCCCGGCGCGCAGGATGCGGACTGCTCGTGTACACAGGCTCCTCGTCGTCGTACGGAGACGTACCCGTTCCCATGTCGGAGGACGGGCCTCTCCGTCCACAAACGCCCTACGCAGCGAGCAAGCTGGCTGGGGAGCAGCTCGTACGCGGGTCCTCCCTCCCGTTCGCGATCCTCCGCCTGTTCAACGTCTACGGCCCCGGCGATTCTCCCGGCAAGTACCGCAACGCCGTGCCGAACATGTTCGCCGCCCTGAACGACCCGGAGGGTCTGCTCCGCGTCTTCGGCGAGGACGCGACGCGCGACTTCACATACGTGGGGGACCTGATGCGCGTGCTGCTCGATGCGGACCGTGCCCGCGGACGGGTGATGAACGTCGCCTCCGGCACTGAGACGCCCATCGTCGACCTGGCTCGGGCGATCCTCGCCATCCGGGGTCGACCGCTCGAGCGCATGGTCCTCGGCCCGCGGCGCGACTGGGACAGGGTGGTGCGTCGCCGCGCAGATGTCACGCATCTCCGGCAGTCGTACGGTGAAGTCCCCGCCACACCAATCGACGAGGGCCTCCATCGGACCTTCGCCTGGCTCGTCGAGAGCGGTTACGTGCGGGAGGGCGCCACGTGATCCTCCCCGGACGCATCTTGTTCGTGGGCGCGCACTGCGATGACGTCGAGCTCGTCGCCGGCGGTCTGCTCTTCGAGTGCTGCGCTTCGAAAAAGAAGGTGGGCGTTCTCGTCTTCAGCGACCACCGAGGCGTCGTTGGCGATGCCCCTGCAGCGCAATCGCGCGCGGAGCTTACCGCGAACCTGCAATGGCTGGGTCACGCCACGGGAACTTTCCCGGTCGACCACACCGACGTGATGCTCCGCGCTTGTCGGGGGGAGTTCGAATCGCGGCGAGACGAGGTCTACGCCGCCCTCGAACGCCTTCGAGACGCCTATGACCTCGTGGTGACCCACGGGTCGGGCGACACGAACCAGGACCACAAGCAGGTTTACGTCGAGGTCGTGCGCGTCTTCAAAGCTCACGCCTCGGTGTGGGGAGGCGAGTTCCCGAACAACGACGTCTCCGGCTTCGCTCCGTCGGTCTTCGTAAGCCTGCAGCCCGCCGCGGTCGACGCCAAGGTCCGCATGGTGGAGCGGTACGCCTCTCAACGATTCGGCGGACGCCCCTATCTCGACGCTTCCGTCCTCCGTTCGCTCGCGCGCGTACGTGGCAGCCAGATCCGCGAGGAAGCGGCCGAGGCCTTCGAGATTGCGGCCCGCGTGGTCGTACGTCGCATGGACTGAGTGTAGGCTTGGGCATCGGCGATGCGAGTACTCCTCTTCAATCCTCCAGGCCCCGAGGGGCGCGGCTACATCCGGGAAGGCCGCTGCGAGCAGCGGCTGTCGTCCTTCGCGTACAGGATGGTGCCCATCAGCCTTCCTTCGATCGCCGGCCTCCTCCGCGCCGAGGGCCACGACGTGAAGATCCTCGACGCCGTGGCGCCCCGGACAGTCCCGTTTCTGCGGGAGATCCTGGAGATCGATCCCGAGCTCATCGTCGTCTCGGTGTCGACGCCGACCTACGAGTCGGATCTCGGCCACATCGCCGAGCTGTCCCGACGCACCCGGGCGCACCTGACGGCGATCGGAGTCCACGTCTCGGCGACCCCCGCCGAGACGCTCCGCGGATCCGCTCTCACCTCGGTCGTCCGCGGCGAGCCGGAATGGACCATCGCGGATCTGGCCTCGACGCTGGCCGCGGGGGGCGATCTCGGCGCCGTGCGTGGGCTCTCGTTCAAGCGCGGCGCGGTACCCGTCCACAACGAGGACCGAGGGTTCGAGCGTGACCTCGACTCTCTGCCGCCTCCTGCAAGGGACCTCCTCCGGGAGCAGGACTACTTTCTGCCCTTCTTGAACCGTCCGTACACCCTCGTCGTTCCCTCGCGCGGCTGTCCGCACCACTGCACGTATTGCACGGCGCCGATCTACTACGGAGCGCGGCTGCGCCGGCGGACCCCGTCGCGCGTGGTCGACGAGATCGCATCGGTGGCGGCCCGGGGCGTCGTTCAGGACTTCGTGATGTGGTCGGACACTTTCACGATGGATCGCGCGTTCGTGCTCGAGGTATGTCGGGAGCTAGGCGAACGACGTCTTGGTGTCCGGTGGATGTGCAACTCGCGCGTCGACAGCATCGACGTCGGCCTGGCGCGGGCGATGCGGGAGGCCGGGTGCACGGGCATCTCCTTCGGTGTCGAGTCAGGGGTTCAGGAGATCCTCGACAACGTGCGCAAGGGAACGACGGTCGAGCAGGGCCGCGAAGCGCTCCGCATCACACGCGAAGCGGGCATCCAAACGCTGACCCATTTCATTCTCGGTCTGCCCGGGGAGACGCGGGACACCATCCGGCGTACCGTGGCCTACGCGAAGGATCTCGACCCGGACTGGGCACAGTTCTATTGCGCGACGCCGTTGCCCGGTACCGCGTTCCACGAGCAGTCTCGCCGGAGCGGCTCGCTGCCCATCGCCGCGCCCTGGAGCGACTACGAGCTGAACCGCCCTGTCGTCTCGACTCCCGCGCTGTCGTCCACCGAGCTTCGACGCGCGCGAAGGTGGGCATACCTGTCCTTTTACGGGCGACCGCGGGCCGTCCTGCGCGCCGTGCGCAAGGTCCAGCCCAGGGACATGGGTCGCTTCGCCTCGCAGGCGGCCACCTTTGCCCGTGGGTGGGTGCTCGATGCGTGACGAGGTGCCACGCCAGCTCATCGTCACGGCGGATGACATGGGTCTCTACGCCCCCTGGGACGAGGCCATCGCGCGGGCACACGACCGCGGCATCGTCACGAGCACGTCGATCGCCACGACCGGGCAGACCTTCGGAAACGCGGTCCGCATCCTCCAGAACGAGGGTCTCGATCACGGCGTGCACCTCGATCTGCTCGACGGTACGCCGCTCTCGTCCGCCGCCGAGATCCCCAGCCTCGTCGATGACCGCGGTCGATTCCGCTCGCTACGCGCGCTGCTCGTCCGCTTTGCGTCCGGCCGCGTCCGACCCGCCGAGGTGGAGCGCGAATGGAGTCGTCAGATCGCGAGGGCGATCGGGGAAGGTCTGCGGCCCACGCACCTCAACGGGCACTTCCATCTGCACGTCCTGCCCGGCATCTTCCGGGTCGCCGTGCGCCTGGCCACACGATTCGGCATCCGCTGGATCCGCATGCCGGACGAGCCACCGTGGTTCGCGTTGCGCGCGTCGGGAGGGACGCCGCGGCGCATCGCTCGGACGGCCATTCTCTGCATGCTGTCCTGGGCGCAGCGAGGTTCTGCGAAGATGTCGGCGTTGAGGCACGCAGACTGCCGCGAAGGCGCGACATGCGTGCGCGCGTGGCCGGGAACGCTGCAAGACATCCACGGAGAGCTCACCGAAATCTTCTGCCATCCGGGCCAGTCGGCGAGCGAGACCGCGGCGCTCATGTCCTCGGAGGTACGGCGAGCCATCGACGAACGCTTCCGGCGCACCTCGTTCCGCGATATCCACGGCGTCTCGTGACCTCGGGCCGTGTCCTCGTCATCTTGCCGGCGTACAGGGAGGAAGCCAACCTTCCGGGCGTACTCGACGAGCTGGCCGCCTCGCGGCTCATCTGCGACGTCCTCGTGATCGACGACGGATCGCCGGACCGGTCGGCCGACGTCGCCCGCGAGCGCGGGGCGGCCGTCATCTCCCACGCCACGAACCGCGGCTACGGCGCAGCGCTGGTCACCGCCTATCACCACGCGCTCGAGGGCGATCACGACGTCATCGTTCAGATGGATGCCGACGGGCAGCATGATCCGGCGCAGATCGCAAATCTCGTGGAGGGACTCGCGAGAGAGAGTGCGGACGTTGCGCTCGGGTCTCGCATGCTCGCGGGAGGAGGGCACCGCGCCTCGCTGCCACGCCTCGTCGGCATCCACGTCTTTGCGTGGCTGGGACGGCGCCTGACCGGACGACCGATGACGGACCCCACGAGCGGCTTCGCCGCCATGAATCGGCGCGCCGTCGCGTTCCTGGTGAAAAATACGCCGCGCGACTTCCCGGATCTCAACGTCCTCGTCGCGCTCGATCGAGCCGGCCTCCGCGTCGTAGAGGTGCCCGTGACGATGCGGGACCGACGCTCGGGACAGTCGCAGCTCCGTGGCATCCGTCCCCTGGTCTACGGGCCGAAGATGCTCGTGTATCTCGCGCAGGTCTATCGCTCGCCTCGCGCCGAGAACAGACGCCGACCGTCGCCGTAGCTCATCCCGACGGCGGGGCGACGGGCGCTCGGTGCCGCAAGACCATCGCGATCGTGAACAACGTCGTGGCGACGAGCACCGCCAAGCCGCCCGTGGCGAAAGGCCGCCAGCCCGCCTGCGTCGGGAGCAGGATGGAGTGGATGTCGAAAGACTCCCGCTGGACGACGGTGATCGCAGCCTGCACCGTGGCGGGGCACGCGGCCCGGAGTGGCTCGGGGACGTGCATCGCCAGACTCGGACCGACGGTGGTCAAGGCGTCGGCCGCGGCGCAGTCCTTGCTGACGACCTCGGCCACGGGAAGCGCGCTCCCGTGGCTCTTCCACTCGACCGTCATCTGCGTGCCCTCGGTCGCCACTTCCTCGAGGGTGCACCCGTCGGCACCCTGGGTCGCGAGGAGGCGATCGTAGAAGGCCTTCGCACCGTTCTCCGAGATGGCCGCATTGCACGCCATCCGCGCATCAGAGCGCGCGATCGCCCCCGACGCCAGCATGTTCGCTATCTTCGTGGCCGTGGTCCGTGCACTCGTGCCGCCCTTTGCGCCTCTACCACGAGGAAAGCGACGCCGAGGCGCGGCGCTGGGCCTCTTCTTTCTCGGAGCGGCCGGCGCCCTGCTCTTCGTCGAATCCGCGACCGGCCCGGTGCCGTGGCTGGTGCTGAGCGCGGTCGCGACCGGATCCTATGCAGCAGCGCGCTCGGAACCGGCTTCGCGGGCGAGACGCATCCTGCGGTTCCTCGCGCGTGCCCTCGCAGCGTCCTTCCACGCGTTGTGGATCTGTGAGGCGCTTCTCTGCGCCTCGATGCTGTCCTGGACGATTCCTTGGTGGGGTTGGGTAACCGTCGCCAGTCTAGCGGCAGGAGCCGCCGTGACGATGATGCCCAGAGCGCCTGCCCTTGCCGTTCCCCCGGCTCTCCCCTTGGGTGCCTTCTGTGCAGCATGCCTCATCGGTTGGGCGCGCGAGGAGTGGCGCATACGGTGTGACGACGTGCTGGCCGTCACGGCGCAGCGGTCCGCCCAGATCGTCGTGCCCGTGCGCGACGACTTCGATCGGTGCGTCGCGGGCGCCTGGGTCCCCAACGGACGCTACCCGCGGAAGGTGTGGCAGGCGGCCGACGGCGCTCGCGTCGTTTTCACCACACAAGAGGCACTCCACGAGGCTTTCCGCCCTACCCCCCTGCCGTCACGCATCTCAGGGCTCGTCTGCGAGAGCGAGTTGCCGACTGGTCCCGAAGCCTCGGCGATGCCCGTGAATTGCCTCATCCCGTCCGGGAAGGCTCACGCCATCGTCGAGGACGCGGATCATGACCGACTTCTCGTCGGCGTCCTGGGTGGCCTCGATGGGCGTGCGGGGGGGATCGTCGCGGTGACTCGCTCCGCTCCGCTCCGCGAGGTCGGCCGCGCCGTCCTCGCGCAAGGAGGCAATTTCTACCTTGACCCGGCGAGCGACCTTCTCGGCGAGTTCGGCGACGAAGGCCACGTTCTCGATCTCATCCGCGCGTCCGATTTCGCGCCGGTGCAGCGCGACATCCCGGCAAATTTTCTTGGCCCCGACTTCGTCCGTTACGACCCCCGCAGGCACGAAGGCGTAGCGTGCAGCGCGAGCGGGCCCCTGCGGACCATCGACGGCGAGGCTTCCCTGGCGATCGCCTTCGTGGGCGTGCCCTTCTCGCCGCGCGCTCTCGCGCCCTCCTCCCGGTACCCGTCGAGCTGGATCTCGCTGTCGTGGGGCTGTGACTGGACTGCGGACCGGAGGCAGGTGTTCGTCGCCGTTTCGACGCTCGGGCAGATCGTAACGGTCGACCGGCGTTCGGGAGACATCGTGCACCGCTCCTTCGCGGGGTTCGGTGTGCGGCCGGTGACATTCGATCCCCGGCGAGGACGGCTCTACGTAGGCAACTTCCTGCGGGGCGATGTCCTGGCCCTCGATGTAGCCACCGGTCTCGTCGAACGGCGATGGTTCGCCGGTCGGTTCGTTCGGGACATCGAGCTGACCCCGGACGGCACAGAGATTCTCGTCACATCCAACCTGGGCATCGTACGCATCCGCCTCGACGGCTGACGCGGCAGCCCGGATGCCGTAAGCGAGGCCTTCGGTTGGCGAAGTGCGTTAGGATCACCCCGGGGGGACAATTTCGATGCGCGTCACCTTCGTAACGAGCGGTCTCGAGCACCTCGGCGTCGCCGCGCTGTCGGCGTACGTACGCGCCCATGGCCACGAGTCCACGCTGGTCTACGAACCGAAGATGTTCTCCTCGAACAGCGGGCCCGACAGCGCGTTTCTCGCCCGTTTGCTCGAGCCATCTCCCGACAAGACGGCGGCCCGGATCGTCGACACGAGGCCGGACGTCGTGGCGTTCAGCTCGTACACCATCACCCACCGTTGGTCGGTCGAGGTCGCGCGAGCCGTCAAGCGCCGCATGTCGGTCCCCATCGTCTTCGGCGGTCCCCACGTCTCCGGGGCACCCGCCGAGTCCATCGTGGACCCCGCCATCGATGCCGTGGTCGAAGGCGAGGGCGAGGGCGCCATGGTCGATCTCCTCGAGTGCGCCGAGAATGGTCGCTTTGGCCGCACGGACGTGGCGAACGCGTGGTTCAAGGGCAAGCTCGTCCCGATCCGCAATCCGGTCCGGCCGCTCATCCAGGATCTCGACACGCTGCCGCACGCGGACAAAGAGATCTTCTACCGGCACATGCCGGCGTTCGAGCGGGAATTCTACGTCGTGTCGAGGCGAGGCTGCCCCTTCCGGTGCAGCTTCTGCGAGTACTCGATCTTCCCGCAGCAGTACCCTGGCGAGAAGCCGGTGCGGCGACGGTCCATCGAGCACCTCATCTCCGAGCTGCGACGCTACAAGGCCCGGGGACGGATGAAGAAGGTGTTTTTCTGGGATGCGATCTTCACCCTCGACACGAAGTGGATGGAGGCCTTCGCGGAGGCCTACCAGGCGGAAATCGCGCTTCCCTTCGAATGCTACACACATCCTCACGCGATGACGGCGGAGATGGCGAGGCACCTCGCCAGGGCTGGCTGCGAGATGGTCCGCGTGGGTGTGCAGACCGTGAACAGCGACACTCTCGCGGACATGGACCGCAAAGGTGACCGCGAACGTGTCGCTCAGACACTGACGCACCTGCGAAACCACGGCGTGCGTTACGCGCTCGATCACATGATCGGCCTTCCCGGCGAGGGTCCGAACGATCAGCGGGACGCCATCCGCTTCTACGCAGAAATCCGACCCGCTCGCATTCACGTGCACTGGATGACCTACCTACCCGGGACGACGGCGCTGGCCCGTGCCGAGAAGGACGGCATCCTCACTCATCAGCAGGTGCAGAGGATCCTCCACGGCGAGGCGACGGAGGGCTACGAGGCGCCCCGGCTGGTGGGACCAGGAGCAACGCTCGAACGGTTGAACGAGATCCGTGATCTCGCGGTGATGTTCGAGCTGCTTCCGGCTCTGCGGCTACCTCAGGTGGAATGGCTTCTACGGTCTTCGGCCTACCGTCTCCTCCCGCGGGGCTTGCTCGTTCGTCAGGTCGTTGCGGTCCTCGGTGCGATGGCCGGTGACGTCGCGACCAGAGAACGTCTGAGAATGCTCCTCGCCGCGACCGGGCGGGACACGCTGAACCACCTACGCACGATGTTTGACCTCTCAGGTGCGGAGGTCACGGAGCCTCTTGTAGAGACTGGCGGCCCGCGGGACGAAGCTGCTCATGCCGTCCGCCCACCACGAGCTGAGCGCCACCGTCATCTCATTGGTTCGGACAGCGTGCCACCAGCCGCGCGGAAGGAAGAGCACGTCTCCTGATCGGAGGAGCACGCGCCAAGGCGTCGCACTCGCGGCGCGCGGGAAACGTCGCGCATCGAGCACGTAGGGATCCACGGGGCTGATGTGCGGGGCCCCGGAGAAAGGACGAAAGTAGAGCCGGTGGCTTTGCCACGGCGCAAAGAGCGCAAGCTCCTTCTCGCCGCGAATGACCGCGAGCAAGTTGTGAGCCAGCTCCGCATGGATGGGTGTAGTTGTGCCGTCGCCACCTATGGACACGCGTGCGTCTCGCCATCGCGCGTTCAAGCAGTACTCCGGTACTCCGCCTTCCAGCGCAAGCTCGGGGAAGTGCTCTCGCAAGCGGACGGTTAGAAACCACTCCGGTTTGGACGAAGACCTCAAAGAATCGACGTAAGCGCCAACGGTGCGGCGTTCGTAGACGACACCGCTCTCGTGCTCGTAGCCGCAGAGGCCGTCGGTGAGGGGGATGACAGGGACCTCTCGGTCACTGAACCGGGCGCCAAGGCGCTCCGGCGTCCAGTCTCGCGTTCCGGTCCAACCTGCGGCGAGAGCGCGGAACACGACGGGGCGCGCACGACCGAGGTAGCGGGAACGAAACTCGGCCGGGCTCGGAGCATCAACGACCGGCGCGACGACGCTATCCTGCTCGCCACGCCATGAGCACAGCCGCCAACGCGCTCCCGAGCTCACGTGGCCCCCATGCGCAATTTCACGATCCGTCCGAGGACACGCGTGCCGTCACGGAACGAGTCCAGGCGACTCGTGCCGTGGACACGGGCTGCACGCCGCACGGGGATCTCGATGACACGAGCCCCCGCGCGCAGCAGTCGGACGAGAAGCTCGACTTCGATGTCGTATCGGCGCGCTTCGAGCCGGATGCCTCGCAGCCGGGACGCACGTATCACCTTGAACCCTGCAAGTGTGTCCGTCATGTGCGTCGAGAAGAGAACATTCAGGACGCAGGTCAGGAAGCGGTTGCCGGCATAGTTGAGGGGCGTGATGCTCCCGATGCCGAACTCTCCCCGGAATCGGGAGCCGACCACCATGTCCACGTCATCCGTCAAGGCAGCGAGCAGATCGGGGATCTCGGCCGGATCGTCCTGACCATCCGCGTCGAGCATCACGACGACGTCGCCGCGCGCCGCAGCCAGCCCCTCGCGGACGGCGATGCCCTTGCCGCCATTCCTGGGCAGGCGCAGGACTCGGGCACCGGCCGAAGCGGCGATACGAGACGTTTCGTCGGCGCTTCCGTCGTCGACGACGAGGATCTCGCAGGGCCGCGGCGTGTGCGCCAGACAAGCCTTCACGAGGGGGCCGATGGTCTTTGCCTCGTCGAAGGCGGGGAGCAAGACGCTGATCACTGCGGGCCCCCCGGCACGGCGCGCCGGGGCATCTTCGCCCGCAGGCCCTCGCCGACTCCCGACACGACCGTAGCAAAGATGTGGCGAACGCGGTCGCGGGTGGCGGGCTCTCCCTTGATGGCCAGGGCGAGCACTGCGAGCTGTCGGAGCGGCGCCGACGCAGGCAGCTTCCGGTAGGTGCCCGACGACAGCAACCACTCGACGGCGCCGCGCGGCAAAAGCGGAAGGAGGTCGAACAACACGACCAGCTGCTTGAGCTCGGCGTAGTCGCGGTACTTGGCGTTGCCGTCGTACATGTAACCGGGACCCACGTCGCCCTCGAGGATTCTCTCTACGTCCTCGTCGGTGAGCACGCCTTGTTCGCGCGCATGATCCAGCGCGGTGGTGCCGGGGAAGTACGTCATCCAGTGCGTGACGATGCGTGCCGGCCGGACGTCGTCGTAGAAGCGAAGGGCGGCGCGCTGATCGTCGGGCCCTTCGCCCGGAAGCCCGACGATGTGGTCGACCGAGTACTGGATCCCGCAGTCGGCCAGCTGCCGGAGCGTGCTGCGCACCTTGTCCTCGTCGCCGCGACGATCGACCTGCGCCAGCGTGTCGGAGTTCACCGTCTGCACGCCCACGCGGACCATCTCGCACCCCGCACGCGCGAGGTGGGAAGCCATCTCGCGGTTCATGGCGTGGGGGTGCGTGTAGCACTCGAACGGGATGCCGATCTCGGTCCGGTATCGGTCGGCGAACTCCGCCATCCACCGGTTATCGAGCGTGAAGATGGCGTCCCAGAAGAAGACCTTCTTCATGCGACCGCGCGCCCTCCACTGCGACAGCTCGCGTATCAGGTGGTCGACCGAGCGTCGCCGGACTGGCTTTTCGCCAGGGTACTGTTTGGGGAACGTCGAGTACTCGCAGAAGCTGCAACGGAAGGGGCAACCCCGCCGCGAGATGACGTAGTACTCGTGTTCGAGCCCCGGTGCAGCGTCGTAGAAGATCGACTTGTCGGCAAACGGCAGCTGGTCGATGTCCTGCACGAGGGGACGGGGCGGGTTGCGAGAGGGGACCAGCTTTCCGCGCATCGTGACGTTGGGGATGTCGCGCCTGCCAAACCCGCCCGGGCCCGCGCATTCTACGAGGTCGAGCAGCGCGCCCTCACCCTCGCCCTCGACGACGGCGTCGATGGCCGCCTCGCGGATGGCCCGATCGGGGGCGGCCCCGACGTGGGGGCCACCGAAGACCACGGACACCCGCATGGAGCGCTTGATGGCGCGGGCCACCGCGACCGACCAGCTCTGCGTCACGCTGTAAGACGTGAAGGCGACCACGTCGGGCTTCGACGCGACGACCCGGGCCGCCGTATCCTCGGCCGAAGGCTCCAGGAGGCGCGCGAGCAGGGCCGAGTCCGTCCCGCTCCCCGCCGAGAAGGGACGAGGCTCGTAGATGAGCGATGTGGTGTGGCCGTGCGCGCGAAGGTAGGCCGAGAGCGCCGCGACGCCGAGGTGCTCGAGTCCTGCGCTGACGAACGTTACGCGCACGGAAGCCGACCATACTCTACCAGCGCGGCACGCCGCCAGCAGCGCGGCGGCCTGCACTTGACCCCCGGCTGCACCGCCCCCGGCCGGTCGGAGTCGTGGGAGACTGAAGCCGTCCCATGGATGCTCCGCGGACTGCCTCGATCGTCACGAACATGCGCTGCAACCAGGCGTGCACCTGGTGCACGCGGCGCGCGGCGTACGACGATCGCGTATTCGTGATGGCCGAAGGGGTGCGGGCTCGAATCGACGCGGCACTCGCGGCGGGCTCACGCGAGCTGACCTTCACCGGAGGCGAGCCGACGATGCGCCGCGACCTGGCATCGCTGATGGCGTACGCACGCGCCGCGGGAGCCGAGCGCATCACCTTGGAGACGAACGCGACTCTGCTCGACGACACCTCCGCCGGGCTGCTGCGCGAGGCAGGTCTCGATGTGGCGCGTCTGAACACGCCGGCCTTCGGTGATGCCTGTGACGCGCTCACGCGGGATCCGGGAGGGTTCGCGAGCGCGTTGCGGGGCATGCGCTCGCTCGCCCGGGCCGGCGTGGCGGTGGAGGCCGCCGTGACGCTGCTGCGCTCTACGGTGGAGCATGTGTCCGCGCTACCGCCTCGACTTCACGAAGTGCTGGGTGACGCCCTCCGGACCATCGTCATCGCTTTCCCCGTCGAGGCTGCCGACCCCACCGAGTTGCTCGAGCTCGACGCCGCAGCAGCCGCGACCCTGTCGCTGGAGGGCGCCGCCCGTCACGTCGGTGTCTCGCTGCGCATGAGCAGCGGCGACCCGATCTCTCCGTGCGCCTTCGACCGGCGGATGCGTTCACGCGTCACGCGCCTCTACGGGATGACCAAGGGCGCTCCCGCCCGTCCTGGCTACGCGCACCTTCCCGCATGTGTTTCGTGCAACCTCCGCGAGCGCTGCCCCGGCGTGGCCGAGGCCTACGTTGCCCGCTTCGGCGCGCCTTCCATGTACCCTGTGGACGACGACCGCACGCGACGACGATTGACGGTCATCTCGAGCGTCGACGACCAGATCGCCCGCGAGCTCACCGCCCGCCATGTCTCCGCCGGCACGGACGGCTCGCTCCGCTACGAGGAAACGATCCGGGTCATCTTCCGCTGCAACCAGGCGTGCACGTTCTGCTTCGTCTCGACGCACCTGCCGGCCCCACCGCCCGATCTCGTCGAAGCGGCAATCCGAACGGCGGGTGCGCGCAGCCAACGCATCGCCCTCTCCGGCGGCGAGCCGACGCTCGATCCACGGCTCGTGGACTGGGTGCGCCTCGCGCGCTCCGTATCGAGCGGTGAGATCGTCCTTCAGACCAACGCTCTCCGACTGGACGACGCCTTGCTCGTCAGCCGCCTCGAAGAGGCCGGCCTGGACGAGGCCTTCGTCTCGCTCCACGGCGCCACGGCCGCGGTCTCCGACGCCGTCACGGAGGCTCCGGGTACGTTCTCGCGAACCCTCGCGGGCATCGACAACCTCCACGCGTCGAAGGTTCGTGTGATGCTCAACTTCGTCGTCTGCGAAAAGAACCGGCACGAGCTCGTCGACATGGTTCGCCTCATGGCCTCCCGTTGGCCGCGCGCCACTCTGAACATCTCGTTCGTCGGGCCCTCGACCGATCTCGTCCCGCGCGACCGCGACCTCATCCCTCGCTACACCGACGCGCTGCCCGCGATCGCGGAGGCCATGGCCCTGGCTCGACGACTCGGGGTGGGGGTGTTCGGCCTCGAATCGATGTGCGGCCTTCCTCTCTGCCTCGTCCCGGGTGACCTGCGCGATTGCGCGCTGGTCGAGCTGCCCTCGGATCTGGACGCTGGCGAGTTCCTGAAGACCGAAGAGTGTTCTCGGTGCGCCGAGCAGAACAAGTGTTGGGGCCTGCGTCGCGGATACGCGGACATCCACGGCACGAGCGAGCTTCACGCGCTTTGAAGCGCATCACTGCCTTTCTTGCAGTCGTCGCGCTCGTGCTCGTCGCTTCGCGGGCCTCCGCAGAGTGTCCTGCCGTCGTCGAGTCGTGGACGCACGAGTGTGCGGCATCGGGCCTCGACCTCAAGCTGCGTGCATGCCGGTCCGACGGCTTCGTCGTCGACGTCGATCTTCCGGACGACGACAGGCTCGCCGTGGACATCTCACGTGCGCGGCCGGAGGCATTTCGCCTCGTCGGGAACGTTTCCGTCGCACCCGTCGGAGAATTCGCGGACTGGGGTCGCGAACCGCTCGCTCGACAGCGCGCCCTCGACGCCGTCACGGCGTGCGTTCGTCGCGACGAACCGCCGATGCAGCGGCTCCCCTCGTCCCCCGAGAACACCGAGACGGGTACGCCGATGCGAACAATGCCTTTGCTCCTTCTGGCCCTCGCCGGCGGGGCCCTCGCGCGTGCGCTGGCAGCCCGGCGAGGCAGAGCCTTCTTTCCGGGACAGCTCAGGCTTCCCGTTCCTGGCGTCCTGGTCGCCGCGCTGTCTGCTGCGACCTTCGGCATTCGCCGCCTCGTGCTTCCATGCGCGTTCTTCCATCAGAACGGCCAAGGTCCCGGCTGGGTGGACATCGGCTGGCGCGGAGTACAGAGCGCCTATGGACCCGGCTACGCCGAGGTCTACCACTGGATCGCCGCGCAGCGCCCCGAGGCTCCCGAAGGCGCCGTATTCGTCGCCAATGCGCTCGCGGGTGCGACGATCCCCGCGCTCGCGTACGTGCTCGTGCGGCTCGCGACGTCGAGCCGACTCGTCTCCGGTGCCGCGGCCGTGGCGATCGCGTTCGCGCCGATTGGCGCACGACTCTCGCAGTCCGAGTCGTACTACCTGCCGATCTCGTGGCTGCTGTTCATCGCGACGCTCGCGCTTGCGGACGCGGCGCGTTTCCAAGTGAGAAGCGCGCAATTCGCCGCGGACGCCGCCATCGCCGTCCTCGCCATCTCCCAGGCCGCGAGGATTCATCCGGTGGCCTGGGTGCCCGCAGCTGTGACACCGCTCGTGATGGCCACCACCGCCCCCGACCTGCGGGCGGCGATACGGCGCATCGCGGCCTCGACCGCCCTCCTGGCCGTGGGCGTCTCGACGCTTGCGGGCCACGAGATGTGGCAAGTGCTCCACGGATCTCTGGGCGCGAGCTGGGGCCCGCCCGCCGGACACGCGGCCCGTGCCGGCCTCGCGGGCTCGCTCGCCTTCCTGGCGATCGGGGCAGGTGTCCTGGCCGTTGCCGGGAAGAGAGCGACCACTTGGGGCCTGGTCCCTCTCGCGCTGCTGGCGGTCGTGCTCGCAGTGGCAAGGAAGACGGACCTCGTGGGCGGAGTCACACCGGCGATAGGCGGAGCCTATGCGAGTCTCTACGCGGCGCCTGTCGTCGCTATGGTGGCGAGCGGAGCGCCCCGCTGGCTTTCTCTCGTCCTGGCGGGACGTGAGCGTCCCCGGTGGGCGACCGCCTTCGCCCTGGCGACGACGGGGCTGCTCCTCACGCTCCTCTCCGCGCCAACAACGACGCTTCCGACGGATGCGCGCGAGCAGTCCTGGGTGCTCGGCTGGCGGCACTCGCTTCCGAAGAACGCCGTCGTCTATCTGTTCGGGCACGCCGGCAAGCGGATGCTCGACGTGCCGCTGTACGTCGGAGCGCCCATGCCGAGGGCCATACGACTAGAGGACAGCGGGGCCGCCGCCGCCCCGGTCGGTGCGTATTACCTGCGCACATCGCTCTGCGCGACCGACGAAGGACGAGCGGCATGCGACCGATTCGAGGGGAGGCATCGACTCGTGCCCGTCGAGCGCCAGTTGCTCCCCGCGATCGCGAGCCTGCCCTCGTTACCCTTCACCGTGTCGTCCGTCGAAGACGTTCTCTATCGCGTCGAGGACACACCCTCGGCCGAAACGTCGCGCTCTCCATCTCCACAGCCCGGGGCGGATAGCGCGCCGCCGTGACCCTCAGTCCACCGGCGCGCAGGGCGCGAGGGCCGCGGCCACGGTCCGCTGCTCGCGTCTTGCGCCCGGCCGGGGTCGCCGCTGGCCGTCGTCCCGGAGGCGCTAACGGCCGGGGTCGCCGGCGGGATCGCGTTTCCGATCCTGCCCATCGCCGGCGTCAAGCTGGGGCTCTCGCTCGCGTTCATCGGGGGCGCGATCGACCTCGCCCGCGGCGAGGGCCGCGCCCGTGCGACCGCGGAAAAGTGAGCAAAGACAGCCGGTTGCCCGTCTCGTCGACAGAATGCGTCATCGTGTCGTCGAGAAGCCGCATCTTGTCGACTCGATGACGCATCTTCGAGACGAGATGATGCTTCTTCGAGACACGATGCGTCCCTCCGTCGACAAGACGTGTCTCGCTCATGAGACGACGCGGCATCGTGACTTCGCGATGCGCCTTCTCGAGCCCAAGAAGCCGCATCCCGAGATGAAGGAGCGTCTTCGTCGAGAGAAGACGCTGCATCTCGTCGACAAGAAGCGTCGTCTTGTCCTCGCGATGCGGCTTCTTGTCTTCGAGATGCGTCGCCTCGAGGACAAGCCGACGCATCTCGAGAACGAGAAGGCGCATCGTCTCTTACGACAGCGTCACTCGTAGACGAAGAAGGCGCATTGGCTCGACAAGATGACACGTTCGTCGAACAAGAAGGCGCATTGGCTCGACACGATGACGCGTTCGTCGGCCAAGTAGCCGTTTTTGCTCGACACGATGATGCTCTTGTCGACCACGAAGACGCTCTTCTTCGACGGGAAGACGCCTTCGTCGACCACGGAGCGGCTCCTTGCTCGAAGAAAGCGGCGCGAAGAGGCGGACAAGGAGCGGCTTGTACGCTCGGACACGCACTTTGTCGTCGTCATGGGGGCCTCGCTAGGCATCGGGAGGCAGCGCGCGACGTCCGTGGGTGCGCCTCACGTCCGCCATCGCCGCGTTGAACTCGTGCGGCTCGTCGATGAACGGCTCGTGCCCGGACCGCTCGAACCACACGAGCGTCTTCGACGGTGCCCTGAGCGCGTCGAAGTAGGCGACGCTCACGTCCGGGGGGACCCAGCGGTCGTTCCGACCGAGAAAGAAGTACACCGGCATGCGGAGCGCGGGCACGAGCCTGACGAGGTTCATCTGCGAGGCCTCCGCCCACATCGCGTCGATGGAGAAGCGAAAGCCGCGCCGGATGGCGGGCGCCTCGAAGAGGGAAGCCTCCGGGCCGCCGAGGACGACGCGCCCGAACGTCCACGCGGTCTTCGGCCGGAAGCGGCCTTCGAAGCGCGCCAGCCAGGTGCGCTGCGCCCACAGGCGCTCGGGGGTGTGCGGCGGCGGGCCGAGGGCGCGGAGCTTGGCGAGAGCCCGGCGATCGCCGCGCCGCTCGGCCTCGGCGAGCGTGAAGGCGTACGAGCCCGCCTCGCCGGCGGGCCAGTCGCCGATCTGTCCGCAGCCGACGTACGTCGCGACCTTGTCGGGGAAGCGCGCGGCGTAGAGGACGCCGAGCGCCGAGCCCCACGAGTGGCCGAAGATCGTCACCTTGTCCTTCGCGAGGCGCTGGCGCACGGCGTCGACCAGCTCGTCGAGATCCGCGATGAACCGGTCGACCGTCATGGACGATCGCGCGATCCGGCGGTCGTACGAGCGGCGCGCGCCGCGCTGGTCCCAGTAGACGACGGTGAAGCTCTTCTCGAGCGCCGCGTTGTAGTGCCGGAAGAGGCTCGTCTCGCTGAACCCGGGTCCGCCGTGAAGCAGGACCAACGGCGGGTTCGTGAGGCTCTCGCCCCGAATCATGACCCACTGATCGAGCCCGCCGATGTGGAGATACCCCGCCTCGGCGAGGCTGCCCGGAAGGATCTCGCCGCCGGGCCCGCGGAAAGGCGGGGTCTTCCCGGGCCGTCTCATTCCGCTCATTCGAGCACGTCCATGCGTCCCCGACCCGAGAAGCGCGCGACACGGTTGTCGCACGTGGCACACCCACGTCGCGGGGAGCCTATCGAGGATCTGCGTCACCGCTCTTGTCGGGCGGCGCTTGCGCGCGTCGTGCCGGGCCACCGAAGTCGGCACACACGATGCAGTGCCCCGCGCCCGTGGTCTCCGCCATCGATCCCCTGACCCCTGCGGAGCGCAGCGGCCTGCTCGCACGCCCGCGCCCGTCGCGCGCGCTGCCGGTCTTCGCCGACGGAGGCGCGAGCCGGCGGTACCTCCCCCTGGCCGAGCCGCGCCCGGAGGACGCTCGCTACAAGCCACTGCTCGCGGTCTGGGAGCTCACGCTGCGCTGCGATCTCGCGTGCCGCCACTGCGGCTCCCGTGCGGGTCGCGCGCGGCCCGACGAGCTGTCGACCGCCGAGTGCCTCGATCTGATCCGCCAGCTCGCCGAGCTCGGGACCCGCGAGGTCGCCATCATCGGCGGCGAGGCGTACCTGCGGGACGACTGGCTCGAGATCCTCGGCGCCATCCGAGCGCGCGGGATGCAGGCGACGATGACCACCGGCGGGCGCGGGATGACGCGCGAGCGCGCGGAGGGCGCGGCGCGTGCCGGGATGCATTCGGCGAGCGTGAGCGTCGACGGGGAAGAGGTGACGCACGACCGGCTGCGCGGGGTTAAGGGCTCGCACAGGGCGGCGCTCGAGGCGATCGCCAACCTGCGCGCCGCGGGCATCCCCGTGGCCGCGAACACGCAGATCAACCGCCTCAGCATGCCCGAGCTTCCGCGCGTCCTCGAGCGCCTCGCGGCCGCCGGCATCCGCAGCTGGCAGCTGCAGATCACCGTGGCGATGGGGCGCGCGGTCGACGAGCCGGACGTGTTGCTCCAACCGTACGACCTCGTCGCGCTGTTCCCGATGCTCGCGGAGCTGGCGCGCCGCGCGCGCGAGCTCGGCGTCGACGTCGTCGCGGGCAACAACGTCGGATACTTCGGCCCGTTCGAGTCGCTCCTCCGGGGCCGTACGCGCAAGGGCCACTCGTGCGGGTGCGGCGCGGGCCGGATCGCGCTCGGCATCGAGGCCGACGGCACGATCAAGGGGTGCCCGAGCCTCGCGACGCGCGAATGGGCGGGCGGCAACGTGCGGCAGACGAGCCTCCGCGACATCTGGGAGCGCGCGACGCCGCTTCGCTACACGCGCGACCGCACGACGCGCGACCTCTGGGGCTACTGCGCGACCTGCTACTACGCCGACGAGTGCCGCGCCGGCTGCACGTGGACCGGCGACGTGCTCTTCGGACGCCCCGGCAACAACCCCTATTGCCACCACCGCGCGACGGAGCTCCGCAAGGAGGGCCTCCGCGAGCGCGTGGTCCCCGTCGCCGCGGCACCCGGCGAGCCCTTCGATCACGGCCTCTTCGATCTCGTGGTCGAGCCGTGGTGCGATGACCCCGACGAAGGAAGGAACTCATGAGCCAGAGCCTCGTCCCCTGTCCGTCGTGCGCGCGGCACCTGCGCGCCGGCGGCGCCACGTGTCCCTTCTGCGACGCCGCGCTCCCGGCCGGCTTCGGCGCATCCGCGCGCGCCATCGGGCCGCGGGGCCGTCCGGCGTCGCGTGCCGCGATGCTGTTCGCGGCGGCTGCTCTCGCCGCGAGCTGCGGCGGCACGACGGAGTCGACGACCTCGGGCTCCTCCGATGCCGGACGCGACGCCGCCCGGGAAGGCGCCGCGGGGGACGATACGGACGCCGAGGGGGTCACCCTCTATGGCCCCGGACCCGTGAACATCGACGCCGGGCCCGGGGTCGACGCAGGGCGCGCGGACGCCTCGTCGCAGGACGCCGCGACGGAAGACGCTCCGAACCAGGGCTTCGACGGCTCTGCCGTTCTCTATGGGCCGGCCCCCGTCAATGACGGCGGTCACTGACCTCGGATCAGACCTGCCTCGAGCAGGTATCCTGCTCGCGTGCCGAGTCGCGCTGTCCGCCGAGCATGTGCGAGCGCCGTCGCCATGGGCGCCCTGCTCGTCGCCCCCGCGGCGAGGGCCGAGCTCCGGATCAAGTGGGACTGCTTTCTACCGAGCTCCGGCGTCGACTGCGCGTTGCTCGAGAGCAGCCTGACGAGCAAGATCCCGTTCATCCGGATCGTGCCCGACGTCGCCGAGGCCGACGTCGTCGCGACCCTCACGAGCGTGCCCGCCGAGAACGGCAACCGCTTCCGGCTCGACTTCGCCGGCAAGCCGCTCGACGGCTACGTGACCGAGGTGCACTCGACCGACAAGATCCCGTCGAGCATCGATTCGACGACGGCGACCGTCCGCATCCTGACGAAAATCGAGCGGGGCCTCGACGACTTCATGGATCAGAAGCTCGTGGCCGAGGTCATGGAGGGAAAGCTCGACATCCAGTTGACCGATCCGTCGCACTTGCCCTTCTCGGGCCGCCCGGAGCAGAGCAGCTTGAAGTGGTACGTGACGCCCGGCGTGGGCGCCTACTTCAGCGACGTGGAGGGCGTCGGCATCAACGCTCAGGGGACCGCGTCGCTCGCGTTCAACTACTCGGAGCGGGCGTGGAGAGCCCAGCAACAGATCAACGCCAGCTACTTCGAGCAAAGCCAGCCCGTGGCGGGCACGAACGAGACCGCGAGCATCGAGTTCGAGGGCGCAAACGCCATCAACGTCCTGGCGTGGGCCCTCACGGGCGACAACCGGTGGAGCGCCGGCCTGCTCCTGTCGGGCGAGAAGAACCCCCAGGCCAACTACACGTTTCGCGCGAATGGCTCGGCCGGGGTGGAGTTCGACCTGGTGCCGCGTCAGACCGTGAACCAGAAAAACTTCGGCTTCCGGTGTGCCGTCGGTCCGGAGTTCCAGCGCTACGACGCGATCAACGTCGCGGGACTCGACCAGCAGCTCGTCGGTCGTCAGTTCTGCGACGTCTTCCTCAGCTGGCACTTCGCTCCGATCGACGTCGCGGGCAGCCTGGGAGAGACGACGATCCTGGAGGACAACGCCTACCGGAGCTTCTCGGCCAGCGCGTCGGTCACGTGGCGTCTGACCGACAACCTGCTCCTGGCCCCGTGGGTCTACGTGCAGCAGATCAACCAGGCGCTCAACGAGGCTCAGCCGAACACGACCGTCTACAGCGACCCTCGTCAGGAGGTCCAGGCGAGCATGCTCGCCGCGGTGGAGCAGGGGTATACGGCGCCCTTCGGCATCCAGGCGGGCCTCTCGGTGAAGTACATCTTCGGCAACGGTTCGCTGGCCATCGAGGACCAGCGCTGGAAGGGCACTTCGAACCTGAGGTAGCCGCTACGCCCCGCTCGCGGAGCATCCAGAAAGCGCGGACCCCGTAGCCGAAGCGGCGGCCTCGCCGGTCATCGGGGTCGTGGTCCGGCGGGCGTCCACCCCTCCGCTGGTGGTGTCGCTCGCTGGGACCATCCGAAAGGAGCGACGGCTCGTCGGCTGCGTGTGCACGGGCATGGGCCCGCTCCTACTTTCCTTGCGATCGATCAGCGCGGAGAGAACGAAATGGTCAATCGGCTCATGGGGCTTGGTGCAACGGCGGCGTTCGTTTCGGCAGCGGCCTTTGGCACGGCCTGCAGCAGCTCGAGCAGCGGAGGCAATAGCGCCGAGAGCGATGGTGGGAGCGGCGTCGAGACCGGCGCCCCGGTTCTCGGACTTCCCGAGGGCGGCGCCTGGTGCGTCCAGGACGAGACGACCGACCCGGTGACCGTCGTGCACATATGCAGCCTGAACCAGGGTGGCGACTGCCTCCCCAACACGTACCCGGCGCCGAGCTGCCCGACCGCAGACCTCGCCGGGTGCTGCAAGGGGACGGCGGCCAGCGCGGAGGGCGCCGGAAGCGAGGTGTGCATCTACACGGATGACTATCTCGACGTCGACGGAGGCGCTGAGGGCTGGTGCACCTGCACGCCGCCGACGTCCGGGTGCTATGGCGGGACGTGGCAGTCCTCGCCCTGATCGAGCCGGCGCTCGAGCCGACGTACGAAGCGAAGCATTCCGACCCCTCAGAACGCGAGCGTCGTCCCGACACCGAAGCCCTCGTACGAACCGTTGCCGTCGTGCGTGTCGGTCGACCAGCCCGCGTTCAGGTCGAGCGCGACGCGCGGAGCGACCCGCACGGACATGCCGCCGCTCAGGCGCAGCCACTGCGCGTCGTAGGCCCACGCGCCGCCGCCGAGCGTGTAGTCGCGGTCCACGCCCACCGCGCCGTGGAGGGTCACGACGTGCTGGATCGTCCACCCGTAGCCGATGCGCCCGAACGGCTCGACCTGACCACCCATCCCCAGGCGAAGGAAAGGCGAGCCGCCGTCCTCGTACGCCGGAAGCACGACGCCGCCGGCGAGCGACAAGAACTGGTCGTGCGCCGTCCAGATACGCGCCGCGATCTGGCTCCGGAACCCGAGCGACGGGCCGGTCGAGCTGTTGAAGCTGTTCGCCGACAGCCCGAGGCTCGGCATGATCTCCACGCCGCCCGGATCGCCGAAGCGGTAGGAGATCTCCGGCCACGGCACGTTCCACGAGAGCCGATCGGTGATCCGGTACCAGAGGCTCAGGTTCGCGTTGAAGCTGCTGAGCGACTGCTGGCCGCTCGCGTTCTGGTTGACGTTCGCGGGTGGCGACGCTTCCGAGCCGATGCCGACGCCCATGTGGAGCAGCCAGCGCGTGTCGCGCGGCGGGCTCCACAGGCTCAGGGGAGCCACGGGGGGAGGCGGGCCCTTGAAGGCGAGCGGCTCGGTGCCGGTCTGTACGAGCTCGCCGTCTGCGATCGTTTGCGTCTGGTCCGCGCGCACCTCGACCTCCTTGGTGTAGACGCGCGTGCCGACGACGCTCCGCACGAGATAGCGCCCCGGCGGCAGGACGACGCGCACGGCGCCCTCCCCGCTCGTCGCGTCCGCCACCGTGACGCCGCTCGGAAGCTGGATCACCTCGACGTCCGCGCGCGCGGCGGTGACCTGGAGCGCGCTCGAGCGCGACGAGAGCACGCTGAGGACGACGTCCTGCCGGCCGCGCAACGCGAGGTCGAAGCTCGGATGCTGCGGCGTGATGGCCAGGCGCGCGCTCTCGCGCACCGTGCGCTCGCGCGCGTAGTCGAATGCCTCCTGCAGCGTCACGTTGCCGTCGCCGGCTCGATCCGCCGCGCCTCGCAGCCCCGCCGCCAGGTAGTGCGTGAAGAACGACCCCTGCACCTCGGCCGCCTCGTGCGCGTTCTCCATCCCGGAGCTCGACGACACGAGCGCCGTCCCCTCCGTGTCGACGTTCATGAGGTCCGCCATGTCGAGTGGTGGCCCGACCGAGAGGCCCTTCGACTGCGTCCAGCTCCCGCCGCGGCACGTGTCCAGGATCCCCACGCGAATGCGCGCGCCGAGATGCTCGACGCGGCTGCGCAGGTCGGCGAGCGCGACGGGCTCGCCGTGCGGGAAGATCGAGCGGCCGTCGGAGTGCCCCGAGTAGTAGAAGACGAAGAGGACGTCTCCGCCGGCCGTCGCGACGGTGCGCGCGACCTCGTCGAGCATCGCCAGCAGCGCCGCTGGCGCCGGATCGAGCAGCACGTGAACGTCAGCCGGGGCGAACTCGCCGGCCTGCTGCAGCACGCCCGCCAGCTCGCGCGCGTCGTCGTGCGCGTAGCGGAGCGCCTGCCGCCCCGGCGGAAGGTCGTTCGCCCCGACGAGGACCGCGATGCGACGCATGGCCGAAGGAGTGGGCGCTGCGGCGGCGGGCCTCGCGCCCAGCGTCATCGCCACGAGAAGAAGGAAGAAGGCGAGCCAGCGAAGCAAGGTCATCGATCGGTCTCCGTGTCTTTCGTGAGGATGAAGTCGACCACCCAGAGGTCCGTGGTTCGTTCGTTCGCCGCGATGGCCCCGCGCAGGCGAGCGTCGTCGAGCGCGTCGTCGCTCAGCACGACCGCGAGCCGCTCGCTCTCGCCCTCGCCATCCACGACCAGCGTGAACGGCAGCGGCTCGTCGCCTCGCGGGCAGCTCGAGTCGGAGAGCCGTTGCCACCGATCGTGATCGAGCGCGGCGACCGCTACGCGCACCAGGCCCTCGCACGCGACGCGCAGGGCCAGTGCGTCGCCCGGGCGGACGCGCTCGGCGCCGTCCCACACGTGCGTGTCGCTGCCCCGGTGCAGCAGCAGTTGCACCGCCGGCGTGCCCTTCACGCCCACGTATCCGGCGGCGGGGCTCGACGCGCGCGTGTGCACGAGAAGCACGATTGCAGCCGCGAGAGCGAGCGCCCCGGCCATGGGCGCCGCCCATGCGCGCAGCGCCCGGAGGCGCCGAAGCGGCGAGACGCGCGGGCGTGGCAACGCCCCGGCCAACCCCCCGGGCGAGGAGCCTTCCAGCCTCGCGAGGTGCTCGAGGTACGCGCGGCACCGCGCGCATTCGCGCAGGTGCCGCTCGAGGGCCGCGTCCGCCGCCTGCCCCGAGGCCCAGTACACATCCAGTACCAGCGTCGAAAACTCGTGCCCTTCCGTCGCGCTCATGACGAGGTCTCCTGTCGCAGCGCGCTCGTCCCCTCGTCGAAACGCGCCAGCAGCCGCCGCACCGTCCGCTCGTTCACGCCCAGCACCGTCGCTGCCTCGGCGTGCGACAGACCGTCGACGCGAACGAGCACGACGACCGCCAGCTGCTCCTCCGGCACCGCCCCCGCGAGCTCGGCGATCGCCGCCCGGGCCTCCGCGCACGCCGCGAGGTCCACCGCGCACGGCGCGTCCTCTTGCGATACGTCCCCGAGGTCGACCCTGCGCCGGTCGCGCAGCACGTCGATCGCCAGCCGCGTGCACGTCCTGTACAGCCAGGCGACGACCGTGCGCGGGTCGCCGCTGATCCCGGACTTCCACAGTCGAAGGAAGGCTTCCTGCGCCACGTCCTCGGCCGCAGGCGACGATCCGAGCAGCCGGCGGCACTTGGCCCGGATGGGCGGAAGCAGCCGCGTGTACGCGGTCGTGAAGTCGGAAGGGAGGGCCGTCACGGGAAGCTCGAGGAAGAGACGTGGAGCCGAGGTGGATCCGGACAGGCGCCGCGTGATTTGCTCCTTCGGCCGCGCGATGCCGGCACGATGTCCCACACGTCGCGGGGCGCCGCGGCGCACGGTCCCGCGAGCGGGACGGAGTGGCTCGGAAGAGCGTGAAAACGGTGTCCGCCTCAGCCGCGGCTAGCAATCGGCGAGCCGCGGCCCCTTGCATCCGCGGGATGGCTCTGGTCCCCTGGGCGGCGCTCATGTTGACCATCCGTGACGAGCAGATGCGCGTCTTCGAGGCCGCGAGGGTCGACCGTTTCGTGGACGCCACTGTGGCGCGCATCGCCCACGAGCACCCCGTTCGCTACGGGGCCCTGGGTCCCGAAGGCACCCGGGCGCTCGTTCGCCAGGGCATCGCGCGCGCGAAGACCTACGCCATCGAGGAGACGGGCGCGGTCGGAGCCTTCATCGACTTGATGCTGACCATCCACCCCGAGTTCGAGCTGCAGCCGGGTATGGAGGAAGTGCGGGAGGTCCTCGAGGACGTCGAGGTGAGCGGCGAGACGAGGCTGGAGATCGTGCGCGAGGATCTCCCGGCCGCCGTGCCCGGCGTAGAGTAGGGAGAAGAGCTCGATGGGCAACGGAAAGGTGAACGACCCGGTCAAGCCCTGCCCAAAAACGTTCGGCGTCGTCGTCGCCAGCGCGACGCGGACGGACAAGAGCAAGAAGAAGGGCGCGGCGGGCAAGCCGCTCAAGAAGGTGAGCTTCACGCTGACGGAGACGGGCGCCACCAAGAAGTCCGGGGGGAGCGGCTCGGTCGAGTTCAGCAAGCTGCCGCCGAAGTCGTACACGGTGACGGCGGCGCTCGCGGACGATCAGACGGACGAGTTCGAGCTGGTGACGACGTCCCAGACGGTGACGCTCCCGGCGAAGGGCAAGGTGAAGGCGGAGTTCCAGGCGGCGCGCCTCGCCTCGGCCAAGGTGCGCGTGACGGGCAGCTCCGCCAACCGCGCCGGCGTGCACGTGAAGCTCACCGGCCCGAAGACGGCGACCGTGGACACCAACGCCCAAGGAATCGCTGACTTCGGCACGGTACCCATCGGCGACTACACCGTCACGATCACCTTCACGGCCGATGACGCGAACGACAAGGAGTTCGCGCCCCCGGCCGCGGCCCCGACCTTCAGCCTGGTGCGCGGGGACGACAAGACCACCGACGTCGCGCTCGTTCCGAACGTTCCGCTGAAGATCAAGGTGCTGCGCAATCAGCCCGACGTCCTCAACCTCCACAAGGCGCACGTCGCTCTCACCGGGCCGAAGACCCTATCGGCCGACACCGGGCCGGACGGAACGGTCGACTTCGGGAAGCTTCCCCCGGGGGCGTATCAGGCCACGGTGACGTTCGTGAACGGCGACGCGAACGACCTCGCGCACTACGCGCCGCTGGCGCCTTCGGCGCTCAACCTCGCCAGCGGAAGCCCGGCGGTGCTGCACGAGGTCCCCGTCGAGAGCAAGACGCTGACGGTGAACGTCGTCCGCAAGAACCCGGACAAGAAGCTCGCCAACATCGGGGTCAAGATCGGCACGGTGACGGGGGACACCGACGTGAACGGCGCCGTCGTGTCCCACTCGCTCGCCGACGGCCCGAACACCCTGACGCTGGAGCTTCGGGGCAACGACGCGAAGGACTACGAGCTCCCCGCGCCGCAGACGGTCACCGTCGCGCGGGGCGGCACGAAGTCGATCACGATCGAGCTCGTCCCGAAGAAGTGCGAGGTTCACCTCTCGCTTCTCATCAAGATGCCGGACGACTCCACGCATGCGCTCCCGAAGGACCTCGCGGTCACGCTGCGCTCCTCGAACGGGACGACGGTGGCGGGCAAGCTCGACGACAAGGGTGTCGTCGTCGACTCCGCGGACAAGGTCCCCGTCATGGAGCGCGCGCTGAAGTTCAGCCTCGAGTTTCCGGCCGCGGCGAACAGCTGGCTCGTGTTCGAGAAGGCGGGCGCCGGCGCGACGCAGGAGCTGCTCGTCGACGCCGATCCGAAGTTCGGGAGCCCGCTCGCGCTGAAGACGGCCGCGGGCAGCCGCGCCCTTCTGTGGGTGCAGGCCGACGCGAAGCTCATCGAGATCGACGCCGAGACCAGCCCCGCCGATCACTTCACGAAGCCCGACTTCGACTTCAAGGACGAGATCACCATCGGCCAGGCGTCCGCGCCCGTGAAGGTCAGCCTCAAGCCGAAGTGGCAGTACCTGCGATTCGAGTACTTCGATCGCAAGTACGGCAAGGCCAACCACGACGACAAGAGGATCAGCGTCCCGCCCGTCCTCCTCAAGGCGTCGCGCAAGACGACGGACGGCACGCTCCAGAACCTCGCGGCCGGCGGCAACCTGATGGTGGACCCCACCGACAACGCCAAGGCGTGCCACGCGCTCGCGTGGATCGTGACGAAGAAGGTGGCGGACGGCGCGGACCTCCCGAAGCTCGACAAGACCATGTACTTCCAGTTCGGGGAGGCGAAGGCGTGGGTCGAGGCGAAGTCCCAGACGGTGCGCGAGTACGTGAAGCTCGATGCGGCCGGGACGGACAAGGAAAAGCTCAAGCCGGGCAAGGATCGCAGCAAGTACTACGATCTGCCCGAGCTCTGGACGAACTGCTTCCAGCTGACGCGCATCCCCGGCCCCAAGGTGAAGTTCTTCGACGAGCTCACCGACGACGAGATCGCGGCGTCGTACGACAAGACGAAGCCGCTCACGTTCTCGCTCGACGACATCGTGCTGGTGGACAACGGCGGCGCGCAGGCGGTGCAAGACAAGGGCAAGTCCGGGACGGCGAAGGACCTGGCGGAGCACTCGCGCGTCTCGATCCTCCGTCTCGATCCCGACGACAAGTACGACGTCAAGGTCTGGGATCCGCTCGCCGACGCCGCCTACCACAGCAAGAAGGCGTTCGTGAAAGACGGCGCCGATGTCTACCGCAACGTCCTCGCGGAATACCCGAACAACGCGCGCGCCGTCCTCTTCTGCAACGGCATCTACCACGTCTACGGCAAGCGGACCTCGACGGTCACGTACGCGAAGAAGCACATCAAGGGAGCACGAGCGGCGAAGCTCGACGACGCCGACGCGGGGAGCTCGAAGCGGGTGTTCGACCAGAACGCCGACGCTTATGCGGACCTCGACTTCAATCCCGTGGGCGGCTCGGGGTTCGTCCACTTGCCGCGCCAGTTTCACCTCTACTATCTCCACGACGCCGAGGCGGACGACAAGACCGTCTACGGCATCCTCCTCACGCTCTACGGGACGCGCTTCTTCGGCGCTACGGACATGCCGGGGGGAAGTGGGCCCTGGAAGCGGGCCAACGGCAGCGTGAAGCCGCTGACGAGCGACGTCGCGCACATCCGAAACTACCGCGATCCCGGCCTCAAGGACGCGATGGCGCGGTGGAACAAGGGATACTTCCTCGAGCAGAACGACGACAAGCCGGATTACGTCATCAAGCCGTTCTGTCTCTTCGAGGCGAAGGATCCGGAGAAGCCGGACGGGACGTTCAACGACTACGGCGGCCCGCACGACTGCATCTGCGCCGTCAGCAACGACACGGGGGAGGGGAGCTCGGCGAACGCAAAGCAGATGTACATGCGCCAGGACGCGTACGGCTGCGCGGACTCGCGGGCGCCTCTGGCAGGCGATCCTGCGATCGCCGATTACGACGACACGCCAGCGGCGCAGCGGAACGCGTTCGCGCACGAGCTCGGCCACGCCGCCGTGGGCCTCTTCGACGACTACATCACCCAGACGCTCGACATCGCCAACGTGCCGACGTACGCGAAGCCTCAGCGGTACCCCGGTGTGCCGTACAACTTCGACCCGGTCTCCATCATGAACATGAACCGAGCGGTGCGCCTTCGCTCGCTCTGGGGACGGGTGCTCTACGTCAACAAGGAGGCGAACGGAGGCGTCCTCGACAAGTTCCTCGACAAGAAGGTCTTCCGTGCGGCGTACGCGCCGGCCGGGAAGGACAAGCTCAAGTACTTCATGCCGGGAGGCAAGTCGATCTACAAGCCCGTGCAAGAGGGGACCGACGTCGGCCTCGGTGAGCAGGGCAAGGCGAACCTCTACCTCTACGAGCTCGGGGAGGACGAGTTCCTGAGGTGGATGCAGAACGGCCCTTACGACGCGATCCTGGTCCTCAACTGGAAGATCTGCGTGACGTTCATCGACGTGCCCGTTCCGGGTCCGTGGGCGGCAACCCACGCCTACACGGCCGGGGACACGGCCAAGTCCGCGGGTCAGGCCTATCGCTGCAAGACGGGTCACACGTCCGGGGCGACCTTCGACGCGACCAACTGGGAGACGATCACCCCGAAGACGTGGAACAACAGCACGAAGAAGGACACGATCGAGGACATCGACAAGCGCATTCATCAGGCGCTCGAAGGCGCCAGTCTCGAGGGCAAGTTCAAGCTCACCTCCGGGGGCAAGTACAAGAAGGTCTTCGTGCGCGCCTTCCCCGAGTGGTGCCACAAGGCGACCGTTGCGACGGCGGACCCGGCGGGCACGCACTTCACCTTCGTCGTGAGCGGCGACGGCACGAGCACGATGAAGACCACCGGTTCCAAGGTGGAGGTGGGCGAGAACGCGGCCGCGATTCCGATGCTTCGCTACATCCTCGGCCGCTACACCGCGGTCGGCGACAAGACGAGCGCGATCGCCCTGGCGGACCTGCCGAAGCTCTCCGAGTGGATCAAGACGAACACGGGCAACACGGACGACTACGCCTCGGACGACGTCGTGCTCTCCATCAAGACGGTAGAGCCCACGGCCGGGGCGCCCGAGGGGGGCGACGTCACCGTCACGGGCACCAACCTGTCCGATGTCGTCAAGGTGATGTTCGGCGCCGTCGAGCAGAAGACCTTCACGAAGACGTCGACGACGCTCACGACCAAGGTCCCGGCGAACGCCGTCACGGCGAAGGTGACGCTCTCCACCAACAATCGGTCGCAGAGCTCGTCGGCGAACTTCAAGGTGTTGCCCGCGATCACCTCGTTCGAGCCCGCGACGCCCGTGGCCGTGGAGGCGGAGGTCGCCATCGTCGGGACGACACTGGCGAACGCCTCGGCGATCAAGTTCGGCGCGGTGGCGGGGACCATCGCGACGAAGGCCGCCACCAAGATCACCGCCAAGGTGCCGCAGGGGGCAGTCACCGCCAAGGTCGAGGTCACGACGCCGGACGGCACGGCCACCTCGCCCGCCGACCTCACGGTGATTCCTCCGCCGACCATCTCCGACTTCACTCCGAAATCGGCGAAGGTCGGTGACGCCGTCACCATCTCGGGGGGGGAGCTGGCTGGCGCGACGGTCGTGAAGATCGGCGGCGTCGCGGCCACCATCACGCGAAAGGATGCAGGAACCATCGTCGCGACGGTGGGCGGAGGGGCGGCGTCCGGCAAGCTGGAGGTGACGACGCCTGGAGGGACCGTGACCAAAGATGGGTACACGCTGGCGACGTAGCGCCTGGTTGTTCGCGGCGAGCCTTCCCTTCTTGGGGATCGCGGCCTGCTCGCGATGCGGCTCGATTCCAAAGGGACAGACGGGAGAGAGGACGATGACCGACGCCACGAAAGCGGGTTCCAGCGAAACGACGTACCCCGTCCGGTTCGCCAGCCCGAGGCGCGACTCTGCGGTGGCGGTGGGGTCGTCTGCGGCCGGGGTCATCCGGTGGAAGGCGGAGCTCGCCGACGGCGACGTCGAGCGGCGCGACGTCTTGATCTGGAACGGGCAGATCCTCGTGGTCACGCCGACGGCGGTCGCCCTTCACGGGAAGGACGGCGCGCTTCTCTGGCAACGCGCGCCGAGGGCGGGCTCCCCCGTCGCGATCGGCAACGACAACACGTACTTCGAGACACCCGCGCACTTCCTCCAGGCCGTCCGCATCGACGACGAGCCGAGCCTGGAGGACGCGCCGCTCCCGGGCATCAGCGGCAACGACTCGTTCCTCGAGCTGCTCTGGCCCCGCGAGAAGGACTTCATCGTCACGGCCACGCTGCCCGACCCGAAGTACGACGCCGAGGGCAGCGACCCGGAGCCCAAGCCCCAGGTCTTCGGGCGTCGCGTCGCCTACGGCAGCCGGTCGGGGGCCTGGGCGGCGGTCTACACCGGCACGCTGAAGCTCGCGCCGCTCTTCGTGCCCGAGGCAGCCCGCTGGATCGTCCACCTCGACCGGGTGATCTCCGTCGACGTCGACAGGGACGACGAGAAGCGCTTCGATCTGGCCGTCGACCGTGTCCTCGACTGGAGCGCCGATCCGGCGGCCTCGCTCGCCGTCCTCGGCACGGTCAAAGGCAAGAAGGTCGTCTTGCAGGTCGACGCGGAGGGGGTCGAGAAGTGGCGCTACGTGGACGAGACCCGCACCGACGTCTGGGCGGAGGGGCAGCCCCCCATCGGGTCCGCGTCGGGGCGCCTCGTCTTGCTGACGTCGCAGCGCGTGCTCGCGTTCGACGCGGGCAAGCTCGCGTGGCACGTCGACTTCGACCGCGAGAGGCCGAGGCGCGGAACACTCCTGGCGGACGGCTCGGTGCTGGTGACCAGCGGGCACACGCTGCGCAAGCTCGACGCGGCGGGCGCCGAGCGCTTCGCCGTGGCCCTCCCGGCGGACATCGTGACGTCGCCCGTCGTCGATGCGGCCGGGGCCATCTACGTTGCCACGGCCTCCGAGCTCTTCTCGATTCGCTGAGGGCTTCCTTCCCGGACGGGCTCCATCACGCCGTAGCCGTGCGCTCGCACGTAGTTGATGTGCATCCCGGCGCACCCTTCGAGGTGCACGCACTCCGTGCACCGGAGCGACTTCGTACGGTACTCCTCGAGGATGTACCGCCGCGTATAGCGGAAGATCTCCAGCTGTCCCTCCGGCGTCATCATCGTCGTGTCGAGGACGCGGCGGGGTTCGCGCGGGGCCCGGCCGAGGATGCACGCGGGCACGTTGTCGACTGGCACGTCGCGCGCGAAGTCCGCGAAGAGCTCCTTCAGGTCCACGTCGTTCGCCGACGCCTCGGTCAGCCGCTCGTAGTTCGGCTGGCGGAGCGCCACGCGCGGTGGGATGGCGGGCAGCGAGCGCAGCCAGGCCGCGGTCTCCTTCGTGAGGTCGACGGTCACCTCGAACGCCGCGTCGACGCCGAGCAGCTCCTGCGCCTGGGACCGCGTCCTCGCGGTCGCGCGGACGACCGTCCGACCCCGCATCGCGCCGCCGAGCGTCCCCTCGAGCCCGGCGTAGTCGTCGAGCTCCAGCTCGAGCTCGACGAGCTTCGGGAATCGCGCCACGAGCTGCGCCGCCTCGACGACACTCCGCGCACACACTCGCAGCGTCGTCGCGGCGGAGCCCTCGACGAGCGCGTCGAGCGAAGTCGCGGCCGCCTTGCCGGCGAAGAGCGGGAGCGCCCGCTTGCCGTTGCCATTGCCGTTCTCTGCGACGTTGCGTGCGGCCTCCTCCTTCGACCGCCGCGCGCTCGCCGGGTCCCCGCCGAAGGCCTTCGGCTGCTTCGACTCCCAGGTCGCGTCGACGCGCACCACGTCGAACTGCTTCTCGTCCACCGTGGCGATGACGCCTTCGAGCGTGTCGCACAGGCGCTGCAGGTAGCAGTACTTGCACCGCGCCGGCTCGCGGCACGAGAGCCAGATGCCCTCGTCGAGGAGGCGCGCGTACTCCTCTTTCCGGCCGCGCACCTCGTCGTTCAGCTTGTACGGATCCTGGATGAGGTGCTCGTACCCCTCGAGGTGCTGCGGCGGGAAGCGGTTCATCCAGATGTGCACGTCCGGCTTCTTCGAGTAGGCGAGCGCCTCCTGGATGTAGGGCCGCATCTCGGCCAGATCGTAGAAGAGCGTGTCCTTGCCGTCGGTGAACGCGCGGCCGAAGGGGACGACCTGCAGGAGGTCGAACTCCTTGACGCCCATGCCGTAGAAGAGCGCGAGCATGTCGGGCAGGACCCGCACGTTGCCGCGGTTGACGACGATGTCGACGTTCACGATGGGAAGGGCATGCGGGCTCGCCCGGCGGTGCTCGAGCGCGCTGCGGAGGCCCTTCATCTCCTGCTCGAACGCGCCTTTCGTGCCGACGAGCGCGTCGTGGACCTTGGCGTTCGGGCCGTGGATCGAGAACGTGATCTCGCTGAGGCCCGCGTCGAGGCAGCGCTCGAGAAAGTCGCCGTACGAGAACATGCGCCCGTTGGTGACGGTCTGGATCTTCGGGTAGCCCGCCTGCTGCCCCAGCCGCACGAACTCGACGTAGTTCGGGTGGATGGTCGGCTCGCCGCCCGACAGGATGAGGCGCGTGGCGCCGGCGCGGCGGCCCTCGAGGATCTGGCGCTTCACGTCCTCGCGGTCGCGCATGTCCCCGTTGTGCGAGTCCGAGTCGAGACAGAAGACGCAGTGGTCGTTGCAGTCGAACGTGAGACGCACCCAGTTGCGCTTCTCGTGCGCGGCGTCCTCGTGCGACGTGACCTTGTCCGCGACTCCCGCCGCATGGGTCTCTTCGGACAGCATGTCGGTGAAGTATACGCCTTGGGCCCGCCGCTGCGGGAGTCGCCCCCCTTTGCTGTCATCCCGACGCATTGCGGTCATCCCGAGGCGCTGCTGTCATCCCGAGGCATTGCTCTCATCCCGAGGCATTTCTGTCATCCCGAGGCCGCGAAGCGGCCGAGGGACCCCATCGAGCAACCTGTGACGAAACACGGCCGATGGGGCGGGTGCCATGCCTCAAGGGTTGGCGCCGCGAACGAAAGGTCGCGCTCATCGAAGGCGTCAATCCGGACTGGACGGAGCTCCGTTTCGGCGAGTGACCAGCGTGCCGTCATGCGTAGCCCGAAGGGCGAACGACCCCACGGCCCGTGTGGGGTCCCTCGGCTTCGCCTCGGGATGACAGCACTCTTCTCGCAGCAAGAGCCCTTCCTGGGCTTCGTGCTCAGTTCGCGATGTTCTGGCAAACACCGGCGATGCAGCCGATCGAGGGGCCGGCGCCGCAGCAGTCCGAGCTCGTGGTGCACTTTTCGCCGATCTGGCTGCATCCCATCGCGTTGTTCACGCAGACCAGGCCTTGCCCCTCGTTGCGGCAATAGCCGCTGCAGCACTCGAATCCCGTGGAGCACGTGGCCGGGGCCCCGCCGTCGCCCGGGGTGGCCTTGCAGGGCGCGAGCGTCCAGTAGCCGAACATGTTCGCCGTCGTCGCGTCCTGCCCGGGCATCCAGAAGGGCGGGTGGCTCGGGTCGACCGCGCCGATGTTCACGTCGACGGCCGCGACCCAGAGCTGCTTGTGGTTCGAGTAGGTCGTGTCCATCGGCGCTGGTTGCACCGGGTACGGCGCGACCATGCGGTTGCCGTAGTCGCGCGGGCTGGTGAACACGACCCAGATGTAGCCGCCCGCCACGATGGGGTTCACCGTCGGCGCGTAGTTCAGGTGCTGGCTGCCCGCGGTGACGCCGAGCGCGTTGGTCTGGTCGAGCGATACGGGCTTCGAGCCAGGGGTCGTCGAGACGACGTAGAGATCGTCCGCGCCGTGCTCGCAGGTCGTCGGGTCCGTCGGCAGACACGCGCCGTATTTCGCGCGGCTGTAATTGCCCCCCTGGAAGAAGAGCCACTTCGAGTCCGGCGAGAAGCTCGGAAACGCGAACGCGCTCTGGCCCGCCGCCCCGCTGGTGACGAGCGTGCGCGGGTTCTGGATGATGCCGGTCGCCTCGAAGAAATCGTAGATGACGAGGTTGCTCGAGGAGAACTCGAGGACGAACGTCGTCCCCGTCCCGCCGTCCCCCGTCGGTTGGCCTCCGCAGTTCGTGGCCAGCGCGAGGAGCGTCCCGTCGGGCGAGAAGGCCGGGTCGCAGACGTTGGAGAGTGAATCGAGAATGCTGGGGAGAGTGACGCCGGTCTTCGTGTCGACGAGGTGCATGTGCTCGTCGGCGGTGTTCACGACCGCGAGCGCTCCGTCGGGCGTGATGGCCGTGAACATGCCGTTCGTGGGCTGACCGCTCGTGATGTAGGCACCGATCGCGTCGATCTGTGTGGTCGCGAGATCAACGGTGCCGATCGGCCCCGCGGACCCTCCCGTCGCGAAGGTGGCGGCGAGAGTCGACCCGTCCTTGGAGACCGAGTGGCAGGCCACGCACCGGTTTCCGAGCCCGTTGTCCTCCCAGGGAGGATTGAGCGGGAGGCCTCCTTCCGGAAAGAGCGGCCGTGGATTGCCCGACTCGCACGGAAGCGTGCCGCAGAGCTGGCTGCTCGTCCCCGGCTGCCCGGAGCTGGCCGTGAAGACCGGGGACACCTGCCCGATGGTGAGGTCGGCCTTGAGCATCTGCCCCTGGCTGACGTTCCAGAAGTAGACGAGCCCGCGCACGTCCGCGTTGGCGATGGTCCACGTCTCGGTCACGCTGAGGTAGGCGACGCCGTTGGACAGGCGCCGAAGCTCGACGGTGGCGTCGCCGCCCGCCGCGCTGCCGACGAACATGTTCCATATCGACTGGGTCAGCGTGAACCGGCTCGGCGGATCGGCGGTCGTCAGCACCGCGAGGTCGAAGCTCGGCGCGACCAGGTGGATCTCGTATTCGTCGCCTGCCGATCCGAGGTTCCACATCATCTCGGGCGGCACGAGCCCGGTCGGAAAGACGGTCTTGTCGTAGGGGTAGGCGAGGGTCGTGACGGCCGGATCGGTCTCCACGGCGCCTGCGAGCTTCGTCGCGTCGCCCTGGGGAATGTTGCTCGAGTTGACGGTGGCCTGGACGGTCACGGTCACGGTCGTCGTCGCCTGGAGTCCCTGCGCCACGGCGGTCACGGTCGCCTTGCCGAAGACGCTTCCCGTCGGCTGCACGGTGCCGTTGCCCGCGCCGATCGAGGCGATGTCGAACCGGTCGATCGTCCAGCTCGCCGGGACGTTCGCCATGGTGCCGTCGGTGTAGGTGAGCTGCGCGCTGAGCGTCTCCGTCGGGATGCTCGCGAGGTTGGTGATGGCCAGCGTCGAGTTGGCCGGCATGATGGCGAGGCTCTGCGGCGCGCCGTGATCGGTGCCGAAGATGCTCATCGTGCCGTCGCTCGGCCCACCGTCCGCCGAGACGCACGACGCGCCGTTGCAGAAGGACGATGTCTGACTCGGCCCGCACGCGAGGAAAAGCGTGACCAGCACGGTGAGCACTGCGCCGATGGCAGCGGCGAGCCCCCAGTTGCGCATGGGCGGTACTTTACATCGTCCGTGGCCGGCGGGCTCGGCTCACGTCGAGCTCGTCGACCTCCGCGCCAGCGTCGGACAGCTCCTCACGGGTGGGTGACGACGAGAAGCCGCACCTCCGTCGTGAGGTCGACGTTCACCGTCGTGACATTGCTCAGCGTCTGCTTCGCGGTCGGGGAGGCGGACGCGGGGTTCGTGAGGCTGTAGTCGACCACCTTCGTCATGGGGACGGAGTTGAACTTCACGGTCACCGGGCTGGTGGTCGCCGTGGCGAGGGCCGTCTGCTCGTTCCACACGAAGACGAAGAACGTCCCCGGCGTGGAGTTCTGGAATACGGCGAAGCGGCCGCCGTCGTACTGGCCGGTCCCCTTGGGAAGCCCGGTGACCGTCAGGTCGAGCTTGCCTGGCTCGAAGGCGTGCTTCGCAGCGCCCGTGTCTCCCGTGAGGCCGTACATCGCTTTGAGCGCCTGCGCGGCGGGGTACGGGCTCGCGGCCGAGCCCTGGAAGAGGCCGACGTGCGGGTCGAAGCCTGGGTAGTCGAACATCTCCCACCAGACGATCGCCTGTAGGTGAAAGTCCGCGTACCCGGAGAGGAGCATGATGGGCGTCCAGTACGCGCACGACGCGTCGTCCGTGGCGTCGTGGTTGTAGAGGACGGGCTGCCACTCCGTGATGATCCCGCCCTTGCCACCCCAGTCGCTCGACGAGACGGCGGCCGACCAGTCGTGAAGCTGGTCGCCTCCGTTCGGGCCGCCGCTGTTCGGGTAGAGGTGCGTGTTGTAGAGGTCCGTCGCCGCGACGGCGTCCGCGAGCTGACTGCCCCAGTAGCTCGCGATCGCCGAGTCGTTGCCGACGACCGACGGCGCTGCGACCGGAATGCCGAGGGGATGGACCGCCGCGTAGATCTGCTGGAGCGCGGGCAGCTCGTCGGACGCGACGACACCGGTCTGGACGCCGGCGCCGAAGTTCGTGTTCGGCTCGTTGCCGCCCTCGACGAAGGCGACCCATCCCCCCTGGGTGACCGACGCCTTGGCGAGACTGATGACCCCCGAGGGGTCCGGCGTGTCGCCGATGCCCATGCAGAGCGTGAACTTGCACCCGGTGGCCTGGAAGAGCTGGGGCCCGAAGGTGTCGTACTCGCCCGCGTCGTCCACGTAGCCCCGGTAGAGCATCGTGAGCCCGCTGTCGCCCACGAGGTACTGCGTCGCGGCGGTGACTCCCGCAACGCTCTCGCCGGACGCGCCGTCCTGGGCGTTCGAGAAGATGTTCGCGCCGAAGATCTCCATCATGTCGGCGATGCGGTAGGCCGTGACGCCCGAGGGATCCGTCGGCACCTTCGGTCCCGCCTCCGCCGGGCTCGCTCCTTCGCCCGTCGCTGCTTCGACGTCGACGGGCGCGTCGACGAAGCCTGCCGGGCCTCCGTCGCGGATCGCTCCGCCGCCCTCGGTCGCGGCGTCCGAGGCCGTGCCTCCGTCCAGTCCCCCACCCTGCGCGTGCGTGGACCCTCCCGACGAACAGCCCGCGCACGCCAGCGACGCGGCCACGGCCCACGAGATCATCGCCTTCATCTGGTTCATCCTCCCGTACGCGTCTCGCCCACGATTCCCAACTGATAAACTCCCACCTCGATGGCGCCCGACGACGACACGGCCGAGGGCGACGAGGTCTCCACGCTCCTCCGGGCGTCGCGCTTCGATCCCACGCCCCTCGCCGACGTCGCGTTCGACGTGATCGTGGTGAGCGGACCGGATCGGGGAAAATCGCTCGCGATCTCGGGCGCCAGCGCAAACAGGCTCCTCGTCGGCTCGAGCCCGGCCTGCGACCTCGTGCTCACGGACCGAGCCATCTCGCGGCGTCACCTCGCGCTCGAGCTCGAGGGCCGGCGCGTGCGCCTCGGCGACCTCGGCTCGACGAACGGGACCAGCATCCAGGGGCTCGCCGTCGTGACGGCGCTGCTCGTCGGCGGCGAGACCGTGCACCTCGGCGACACCGTGTTCCGCCTCGAGGTCCGTGCTCCGTCGAGCGCGCCCGTGCTCCCCATCGCGACCCGGTTCGGGCGCCTCCTCGGCGCCAGCACCGAGATGCGGCGCATCTACCCCTTGTGCGAGCGCCTCGCTGCGGCGGCCGTCCCCGTCCTCATCGAGGGCGAGACGGGCACCGGCAAGGAGGTCCTCGCCGAGTCCCTGCACGAGCAGGGGCCCCGGTCCGAGGGGCCGTTCGTCGTCTTCGACTGCACCGCCGTCGCCCCCAACCTCGTCGAGTCGGAGCTCTTCGGCCACGAGCGAGGCGCCTTCACGGGGGCTGTGTCCACGCGCAAGGGCGTCTTCGAGCAAGCCCACGGCGGCACGCTCCTCATCGACGAGATCGGCGACCTCGACCCCGCCCTGCAACCCAAGCTCCTCCGCGTGCTCGAGCGGGGGGAAGTTCGCCGCGTCGGGGGATCGCGTTCCATTCCGGTCGACGTGCGCATCCTCGCGGCCACCCGCCGGGATCTCGATCGCGAGGTGCAGCTCGGGCGCTTCCGGGACGATCTCTTTCATCGCCTCGTCGTCGCCCGCGTGGAGCTCCCGCCCCTGCGGGCGCGAAGGGGGGACGTCTCGCTCCTCGTCCGCCACTTCGCGGCGGAGCTCGGCGGCGACGCGCACGCGATCTCGCCGGCGCTCTTGCAGCAGTGGGAGACCGACGCGTGGCCCGGCAACGTGCGCGAGCTGCGCAACGCGGTGGCTCGCCGTCTGGCCCTCGGCGAGCTCGCGGGCGTGGACGGCGGCGAGGTGCGCGACGAGACCGCGGGGCTCGTTTCGCTCGAGGCCGTCGTCTCCGAGGTCGTCACGACGGGCCTGCCGTTCGTGCGCGCGCGGGACCTCGTGCTCGACGAGTTCACACGCCGGTACACCGAGCGGATGCTGTCGCTCCATGGAGGCAACGTCGTCCGCGCGGCGGCCGCCTCCGGGATCGGCCGGCGCTACTTCCAGCGGATGCGGGCGCGTCATCGTTGAAGGGTCGGTCGCGGGCATTCGCTTCTGCATGGTGCAGGGGGCGTACCGCCGGCAAAGCCGCGGAAAAGCGCTCGTTCCGTGTCGCGATGGAGCGGCCAATCCGGACGCACCCGCGAACGGTCCGGCCATGCCTTTTCACCACACGAAGAGGACCGCGCCCGTCCCCGCGGCGGCGCCCGCGACGCCGTAACCGACGTACGTCGCCGTCCTCCACGCCGTCGCGGCGTCACGCAGGTGAGCATCCGCGTTCCCGCTCGCCTCGAACTGGTCGCGCGCGTGGACCGTCTCGGCGTAAAGCACCGCCGACACGACGGCCGCCCCCGCCGCGACGGCGACCGACACCCACGCCACCGTACGATCCCTCGGCCGCGCCTCGACGTGGTGCTCGGGCGGCGCGGGCTGCAACACGGCGACCGGAGCCAACGTCGCCTCGACGCGGACGACCTGCCCCGCGTCGACGTGGACACGGTTCGACCAGGGCACGAACCCGGATCGCTCGACTCGAGCGTCGTAGTCGCCGGGCACCAGGTGCACGCGGACCGAGCCGAGCGCGTTCTGCACGTGCCCGATCCACACGTGCGCGTCGTCGGCTGTCTGGAGCGCCACGACCCCCACGCGCGCCCCGACCTCCTCGAGGCGTTTGCGCGCGTCGTCCGCCTCCGCCCCGTGCAGGTCAGTCCGCTCGAGGGCCCCTTCGTAGTCGTCGGCCGCGCGATCGAGCGCGCCGCTCGCGTCCCACGCTCGAGCCGCGCTGTAGATGGCGGCCGCGCGAGGGACGAGGCGGTGGGAAGCCTCGAACTTCGGGGCCGCGTCGGCGGGACGCCCTTCCGCGTAGTCGGTGGACGCTTCCTTGAAGAGGCGGGCCGCCTGGGCGCGCGCGTCGTCGTCCTGGGCGCGCGCGAGGGGCGTGGAGAGCGTGAAGGCCAGGAACATCGCGGCGCAGGCCGCCCCGCGCTCAGTGCCCATCGTCGAGGGAGTCCGTAGGCAGTCCGGGCCGTCCGGCGGGCGGCTTGGCGGCGGGCGGCGACGAGCGGGCCGGCGCTGGCGAGATACGGCGAACAATCGGGGAGAGGCGGGACGCGGAGCTAGCAACGCCGGCCTCCATCGTGACCGCCGGCGCTGCGGACGCGGAGGCCGGCACGGGCGTCGTCGCGGCCGGCAGGGGATCGACGGGCGGTGCGTTGGTGGGAGCTGCATGGGCGACGGGGAGAGGAGCCGCGGGCCGGCCGACTCGGGCCGAGAGCATCGCCGCGGCACCGACGGCTGCGATGCCGACGGGGACGCCCACGACCGCGGCGATCCAGCGCCTCCCGCGTTTCGGCGGCCGCGTGGGTGTCGTCGTGAGCTCGGTCGCGGTCCGAGGCTCGACCTCCACATCCAGTGATTCCACGGGCTGCGCGCTGCGCGCGAGCACTGCGTCGGCCTGCTGCTTGCGATCGCGCAGCTTGGTTCCGGCGTGCGACGCGACGTAGACGGCCACCTCCGAAGGATCGGCGATGGGCGATCCCGCCTCGAGGATCCGCCGTCGCAGCTCCTCCGCGCTCCCGATGCGTTGCGCGGGATCCATCTTCAAGGCGTCCGCGATGGCGTCGTCGAGCGCCGGCGGCACCTCGGGAGACGCAGCGCGGGCGCGGCCCGGCTCCTCGCTCACGATGCGCAGCAGCATCGCGGCTTCCTCTTCCCGCGGGTGCAAGAGCTGCCCGGTCACGAGCTCCCACGCCACGACCCCGGCGGCCCAGACGTCGACGCGACGGTCGACCGTGCGAGGGCTCCGGATCTGCTCGGGCGCGAGGTACCCGAGCTTGCCCTTGATGAATCCGCTGCGCGTCGACGACGACAGCGACGCGACCCGCGCGATGCCGAAGTCCGTCAGGCGCGCGGCGCCGTCGAGCCCCACGAGGATGTTCTGCGGGGAAAAGTCCCGGTGGACGACCTCGAGAAGCCGGCCCTGGTCGTCGCGAAGCTCGTGCGCGGCGTGCAGGCCCGCGAGCGCGTCGCAGAGGATCCGCAGCGCGATCGGCAGCGGAATCTTTCCCTTCGCGGTGCGCTCGCGCCGGGCGATGGCGGAGAGCACCTCCCCCTCGACGTAGTCCATGACGAGGTACGCGGACGACTCGTGCTCTCCCACGTCGAGCACCGGCACCACGTTCGGGTGGCGGATGCGCGCGGCGATGCGGGCCTCCTGCAGGAGGCTCGTCACGAGCTCCGGATCCTCGCCGAGGTGGGGGTGAGTCATCTTCACGGCGACGTCCCGCTCGAACCCGCCCATGGCCCGGGCGCGCGCGAGGTACACCGCGGCCATTCCGCCCGAACCGATGCGGAGAAGGAGCTCGTAGCGCCCGACCACCCGCGGAAAGCCGTCGACCGCCATGAAGGCCCATGGATTGTACTACTCTGGAGAGGCCCATGCGCAGGAAGGCGGTCGCGGCGCTCACGGCATGCCTCGTAGCGTCGTGCGTCAGTATTCCCCAGCTCGTGACCGGCGCCGCCGACGGCGGCGATGCGAGCGTGGTCGGCCCGGATGCGGTGGCGGACGCGACCGACGCCAGGGCAGGCGAAGCGGCCACCGATGGCTCCGATGCGAGCAGTCCCGCCGAGGCGGGCGACGCCAAGGCGGGCGACGCCGAGTCGGAGTCGAGCGACGGGGGTGTGGCCTGTCCCGGGCCGTACGCGTCGGCGGTCATGGGCCTGTCCGGGCTCGTCGCGTACTGGAGGCTCGACGAGACGACGGAGCCCACCGCGCACGACACGACGGGCGCGCACCCGGGCACCTACGGAGGGTCGGTCGGGCTCGGCACGCCGGGCCTGCTCGTCGGTGACCCCGATCGCGCGGCCACCTTTGACGGCGACGCGGGGGCGTCCGTCGACGTGCCGAGCGATCCCGCGTTCGACCTGCAGGCGTTCACGCTGGGCGCGATCATCCGCCCCTCGGCGATCGTCCTCGCCGACATGGGGCAGCAGATCCTCGCGCGCCCGGATGCCTACTGGATCCAGCTCGACGCCCCCAGCAACCCGGCGGACCAGGCCAGCCTGGAAGTCGGCATCATCACGCCCCAGGCCACCGACAATCCGTGGCCTTTCCGGTCGGCCGCCCTCGCCGTGGGCACCACCGCGTTCGTCGTCGGCACGTACGACGGCAGCACGATCGCGGGCTACGTGAACGGCAAGCTCGCCGGCTCTGCGCCGCTCCAGGTCACCGTGGGGTCGCCCACGAATCCCGTCCACATCGGCTCCTGGGACGGCACGTCCAATTTCCAGGCCGGTGTCGTGGACGAGGTGTTCGTGGTCGCCCGGGCGCTCAGCGCGTCCGAGATCGCGGCTCTCTACGAGGCGGCCCAGGGGTGCGCTTACGGCGACGGGGGCTGAGGGGCGCTCGACCTACCGGTACAGCGCGCTGGCCGACGTCACCGCCCACGACAGATACAGCACCACCGTGACCGCCAGCGCGGCCGGCAATCCCACCCGCGTCCACGCCCGCGTCGCCGTCGTCAGCCAGCTCCCTGCGGAGGCCGCCTCGAGCTCGCCGCGGGCCTGCCGGCGCACCCGGTCCCCCAGCTCGCGCGGCGGCTCCACGGCCATCAGCGCGCGCAGCGCCTTCATGTCGTCGTTCGGGGTCGGGGTGCTCATGCCGGCGCCTCCAAGGTTTCCACCATCGCGAGCCTCTCTGCAAGCTGGGCGCGTGCCCGGGCGAGCCGCTGCCTCAGCGCGTCGTATTGGATGCCCAGCATGCGGGCGACCTCGTCTTGCTCGAAGCCCTCGACCCCGACGAGCAGGAGCACCTCGCGCGAGGCGAGGGGCAGCGACTCCAGGGCCCGCTCCAGGCGCTCCATCACGCGGGCGGCGTCGGCCCTCGCGTCCGGATCGGCGGCGCTCGCGGGCGGCAGGACGTCGTCCTCGATGGCCACGAGGCGACTGAGGTCGAGCATCGACCAGCGGCGATGGCTCACCCACGCGTTGCGGGCGACCGTGAAGAGCCAGGCGGCGAGGTCGGTGTCCTCGGCGAGGCGGTCGGCGTTCCGGGCCAGCTTGAGGAACGTCTCCTGGAAGAGGTCCTCCGCGACGTCGGCGCGACGGGAAAGGCGCAAGAGAAACCCGTAGATGCGCCCCCGGTACTTCGCGTACACGGCGTCGAAGGCGGCGGTCTCCCCTCGCCGGAGTGCGTCGACCAGGGGCCGCTCGGTGGGATCGCGCACGTCCCCCCCATGAACGCGCGCGGCCCGCCTCCGTGACAACGAAAAAGTCGGTCACAGGCGCGCGCCGATGGTGTTCTTCCGGGCATGGCTCTCTACAGGCTGTTCCGCGACGGCGGCTGGTCGATGTTCGCGGTCGTCCTCTTCGGTCTCGTCGCGCTGGCCACGGCGGCCTTCTATGCGGCCCGTCCGGACGCGAAGCACGAGGGCTTCGTGCGGTGGATGTGCTGGGCGACCCTCTGGTCCATCCTGGCGGGCATGTGCTCGGACTTCGCGACGGTGTTCCGCGTCGTCTGCGAGATCGACGACTGGAACAAGCGGTCGCAGATCCTCTTCGAGGGCAGCGCCGAGTCGCTGAGCCCGGGCATCATGGGGTTCGTGCTCCTGTCCCTCACCGCGTTGCTGACGTCCGTCGGACGCAGGCGCCTCGACGCGCGGAAGGCGTGAGCGCCCTTCCGGCCTGCTGTCATCCCGAGGCCGGAGGCCGAGGGACCCTACGGGTCGCAGTGAGGTCCCTCGGCTTTCGCCTCGGGATGACAGCACCTTTCTTCCTCGACGAGCGCGCTCTGCGCGTGCGCACTCGAGGACGACAGCAACTCGAGGCCAGCTCGACGGCGGAGCACTAGGCCTTCAGCGCGCGCTCCACCAGCGGGATGCGGTCCTGCCCCCAGAAGAGCTCTTTCCCGTCGACGACCCAGGTCGGCGCGCCGAAGACGCCCGCGGCGACGGCCGCCTGCGTCGCGTCGACGAGCTCCTTCTTCACGGCGGGGTCCTGCGTCCGGGCCAGCACGTCGTCCGCCTCGGCGCCGACGAGCTCGCGCAGCACGGCCTCGTCCGCGATGTCCCGGTCCTCGGCCCAGTACGCGCGGAAGGTCGCCTCGCGAAACGCGGTCCGCCGCGCCTCGGAGAGCGCGAGGTAGGTGCGCATGGCCTTGAGGCTGCCCATCGGAAAGCGCGTCGGGAACTTGAAGGGGACGCTCCAGTACGCCGCCCAGCGGTGCATGTCCTCGAAGTAGTAGCGCTTCTTCGCTTCGCTCCACGTGAAGAGCGGCACGTCGCTCTGGCCGATGGACTTGAAGAGACCCCCGAGGAGCATCGGGCGCCAGACCAGCGTCGCCCCCGTGCGTTCGGCGAGCTTCGCGGCCTGAGTGCTCCCCAGGTAGGCGAACGGCGACGAGAAGTCCCAGTAGATCTCCAGTGTGTGCATTCAGTCTCTCCCGAGTAGATCGCGCTCCACGAAGTGCATCCGGTCCTGCCCCCAGTACATCCGCTTCCCGTCGACGACGAACGCCGGCGCGCCGAAGATGCCGAGGGCGATGGCCTCGTCGGTACGCCGGCGCAGATCGTCCTTGGCCTCGGCGCGCGTGATGGCTTCGAGGATGGCCGCAGGATCGTGCCCGGCCGCGGCGAGCACCTCGCGCATCGTCGGCTCCTCGCTCGGCCCGCGCCCGTCCACCCAGTACGCCCGGTAGAAGGCGTGCACGACGCGCGGATCGACGCCGCTCGCCACGGTGGCCCGCAGCGCCTCGACGGTGCGCAGCGGATGCCCGGCCGGCATCGCGAGCGGCACGCCCCAGAGGTCGGCCCATCGCTCGAGGTCACGGGCGTTGTGGGCGGCCTTGGCGGGCGAAAGCGTGGCAAAGAGCTTCTGCGGCGTGCCGTTCGCGGCGAAGACTCCCCCGAGCAGCATCGGCCGGTAGACGAGGCGAGCGCCCGTCCGGGTCGCCAGCGCCTCGACCTGCGTCGACGCGAGGTACGCGTAGGGACACGAGTAGTCGAACCAGAAATCCAGCGTTGTCATGCAGGCCCGGCCGGGACGCGAGGCTACTCCTTTGGTGAAGGGCCGTGAACGGCGTGGTAGGTTCGAGCACCCCAGACCGAGGGACACCATGGCCTTTTCGAACAAGCATCGCCCCGCCGCTCTCGCGATGGCCGTCGTCCTCGGCGCCACCGTCGTGGCGGCGCCGCTTCGCGAGGCACGCGCCGACGAGGTGTCCTCGAGCGGCAAGGGAATCACCGGAGGTGCGCTCCTCGGCGCCGAGGTGCCCGTGATCGTCGAGGGAATCGCCGGCCTGCACTCCGGCTGGGTGTACCTGATCAGCGCCATCGTGGGCGGGGGCGGCGGAGCCTTCGGCGGCTACGAGGTGGAGAAGGGGTCCAACGACGGCAAGGCCCCCATGTACATGCTCGCGGGCGGGCTGGCGCTCGTCATCCCGGCGGTGGTTCTCGTGCTGAACGGCACCCGCTACCAGCCCGAAGAAGGCGCGGCGGAGGACCGCACCCCGGTCCCTGCGGCCGAACCCGGGGCCCCCGGCGGGAGCAGCATCACGGGCGCGCCAGCCCCGGGGACTCCCCCTCCTCCCCCGCCCCCCCCGGCCGCCGCACCCCCGCCGCCTCCCCAGTCGTTGCTCGACCTCCACAGCGGCGCTTTCCGCGTGGGCGTACCGGTCCTCGACCTGAGGCCGGCCTTCACGGTGACCGAGGCGAAAGCCTACGGGTTGCGGGACAATCCCGCCGAGCTTCGGCTCCCCGTCCTGCACATCGCGTTTTGACCGTCCCCGTGCGCCCCGCACGCTGATACCCTCCGGCTGAGAGCCGCGGGGGGGAAGTCCCACGAGCGGAGCGGAGCAGAATGGCCCAACGAGTTGCGCAGCCGTCCAAGCCGACGGATCCCATGCTCGGCCGCGTCATCGCGGGGCGGTATCGCCTCGAGATGCGCATCGGCGAGGGGGGCATGGGCGTCGTCTATCGGGCGCGTCACGTGCTCATCGACCGCATCGTCGCGGTGAAGCTGATCCGTCCCGACCTCCGGGGCGAGACGCACCTTCGCGCGTGGATGCTGCGCGAGGCGCGGGCGGCGAACCGGGTCGACCACGCCCACATCATCGACATCCACGACATCGGCGAGACCGAGGAGGGGGAGCTCTATCTCGTGATGGAGTACCTGGTGGGCCAGTCGCTCTCCAGCGAGCTCTCTCGCGGCACGATGCAGCTGTCGCGCGGCGTCGACATCCTCGAGCAGATGTGCGCGGCCCTCGCGCGCGCCCACGACCTCGGCGTCGTCCACCGCGACCTCAAGAGCGACAACATCCTCTTGACCACGCGCGGCGGCCGGAAGGACTTCGTGAAGATCCTCGACTTCGGCCTCGCCCACCTGGCGATGGACCCGCGCCTCGCCCCGAAGGGCGCGGTCTTCGGGACGCCCGAGTACATGGCGCCCGAGCAGGCCCGGGGTGAGGAGGCGACCGCGCAGAGCGATCTCTATGCGCTGGGGGTCCTCTTCTTCGAGATGCTCACGGGCCAGCTCCCCTTCCGGAGCGACGATCGGGAGACGCTGCTCGAGATGCAGCGCACGGCCGTGGCGCCGCGCCCGAGGTCCATCAAGCCGGACGTGCTGCCCTCGGCCGAGGGGATCGTCGTCAAGCTCCTCGAGAAGGACCGGCGCAAGCGCTTCCAGGACGCGCACCATCTCCACGAAGAGCTGAAGACGCTGCAGCGGAGCCTGCCCAGCACTCCGTGGGAGGTCGCCGCGACGGGCGACAACGTGGCGCCGCCCCCACCGCCGCCCCCGCAGAGCGAGGGGGTCATCGAGTGGGCGAGCCGCGCGGCGCTCTTCTCGCGGATGGTCTCGCGCGCCTACCCCGCGGGCAACCCGCCGGCGGACGTGCAGAGCGCCACCTCGCAGGCCTGGGACCTGGCCGCGCGCGCAACGCGACTCGAGGGCGAGGTGGCGAGCCACACGCGCAAGCTCGAGGCGCTCGAGAGGCGCGGTCGCGCGCTGCGCGCCGAGATCGGCCGCAAGGTCGAGGAGCTGGCGCACGAGGAGTCGCGCGCGCTCCGCGATCTATCGGCGGAGCAGGCCGAGGTGTTGCGCCTGAAGGAGGCGCAGCAGCAGGCAGAGCGGGCGGCGGCGCAGGCCAAGCAGACGGCCGACCAGGCGACCGGCGGCTCCGCGCTGCGCGCGGTCTACGAGCGCGCCGGGGCGACGCTGGCCCTCGTCGACGCCAAGCGCGAGCAGCTGAAGGAGCACGAGGCCAAGGCCGCGGCGAAGGATACGCAGGCGCGCGATCTGCGCCGGCAGATCGAAGAGCTGCGGGCGCAGCTGGCCCGCTACGCGGAGGCGCTCGAGGAGGATCTCTCGAACGGCCGCGAAAAAGTGGCGGCACGCACGCGCGAGGGGCTGGCGTACGAGAAGGCGTTCAGCGAGGTCTCGAGTCTGCTGCTCAACCATCTGAAGGCCAAGCCCGAGGCGCGCGACCTCCTTCAGGAGCTCATCTCCGCCATGCACGGGCAGAGCTACACCGGCGCGAAGACCGAGAGCCGCACCCCCGGTTGAAGGGCGCGCCCTTTGCTGTCATCCTGAGGCCGAAGGCCGAAGAACCTCACGCTCCGGAGCTACGGGAGCTTGGCGCTGAGGAACGCCTTGAGCTTCACGAGCGTCTTCTGGTCGCGCGTGAACGTCGGCACCTCGTAGGCGGCGGACCATGCCTTGACCTCGTGGAGGAACTGCGTCCGCGTCGCCTCGTCTCCAACGATGTCCTCCACCGTGCGCCCACGCGCGGCGCCCTTTCGAAGCCCGTGGACGTAGCCCTCGAGCCGGGAGTAGTCCTCGACGAGGAAATCGCGGACGGCGTTCGCGTCGTCGCCGAGGCGCTGTACGGCGCCTTGCCTCAGCTCGGGGCGGGCCGCGGCGGCCAGCGCGCAGGCCACGCGGAGGACGAAGGCGTCGTCGAGGTAGCCGAGGTCGTCGATGCCGTCGGGGATGAGATCGAGCGACTTGAAGATGTAGTTCAGGCCCGCGATGAGCGAACGCGTGGCTTCATCGTCCGCGGCGTTCGACGCCAGCAGGTCGCCGACTTGCGAGGCGTCCTCGCCGAGGCTGCGTAGCCACTGGGGAAAGAGCTCGAGATAGCGCGGATCGAGGGCGGCATCGCTCATGGGTGGGGCGAGACGCTACCACGCGTCGGCGGCGGAGTTTAGCCGGCGCGGGCGCCCCCCTCAGGTCATTCGAGCGAAGGCCCAACCGAGCAGAAATCCCGCGATGAGCGCCCCGATGACCAGGACGACGACGACCCACGGGGGGACGCCCTGGGTGGCCGCGCTGTGGCCGCGCGCGATGATGGGAAGGTCGTTCGACGGCAGCGTCTCGCCGAGCGTCTGCGGCGCGACCATCATGACGAAGGGCGCCGGGTCCGCCACGGGGGGCTGCGATCCGGCAGGGCTCGCGAGGGTGCCGCCGGGAGCTCGCGACGGAACGCGCGCGTACTCGGCGGCCGCCGTGATGGGAGCGCCCGAGGAGCCCGGGTGAGTGGGGGGGTCGTGGGTCGCCGCCGGGGCGAGGAGCGAGGGCGTGAACACCGAGGGGACCTCGGGCAGGCGGCTCAGCGGGAGGGCCGCCGCCGCGGTGATCTTGCCGACGCTGCCATCGCTCCGCTGGGCGAGATGGGGCGCCGCGACGGCCAGGGCCCGCGCCATCTCCAGCGCCGACGGGTACCTCTCCTCGCGGTTCTTCCGCAGGGCCACGGCCAGGAAGGGGGCGAGCGGCGCGAGCGAGGCGTCGATTCGCTCGACCGGCTCCGGCTCGGACGAAAGCACCGCCGCGAGCCGCGCGTACTCGGTGGGCGCCGGGAACGCGACGCGCCCGGTGAGCATCTCGTAGAACATGACGCCGGCGCTCCACAGGTCGGCGCGCTGGTCCACGTCGCGTGCGTTCTTGATCTGCTCCGGGCTCATGTAGGCCGGCGTTCCGAGGAGCATCCCGGTGCGCGTACGGCTCCCCATGCCCCCCGCGGCGTCCATCACCTTGGCGATGCCGAAGTCGAGCACCTTGACGACGAAGGTCCCGTCGTTGGCGCGCGTGAGAAACACGTTGTCCGGCTTGAGATCGCGGTGAACGATTCCCTGCGCGTGCGCGGCCGCGAGCCCGGCGAGGATGCCCTGAAGGATGGGAACCGCCTGCGCCACCGGCACGCGCCCGCCGTTCTGCGTGTACGCGCCCAGGGGCACGCCCTCGAGGAGCTCCATGACCAGGTACGGCGACCCGTCCTCCGCCGACGTGCACTCGAGCATGCGCACGATGTTCGGATGGATGAGGCGCATGCACGTCGTCGCCTCCTCGAGGAAGCGCGAGAGGACGCTCGGCTCGGTGAGGTACTCGGGACGCAGGATCTTCACGGCGACGCGCGTCCCCGTCTCGAGCGGATCCGCCGCGTAGACCTCCCCCATGCCCCCCTCCCCGAGGCGCTGCACGAGGCGCCACCGCCTGGAGAGGACGGCACCTACGAGGGTGCGCGTGGCGGGGTCGGCGGAGGCCATGGACAGAGTGCCGCCATCCTAGCGCAACCGGCAGCCGCGCCTGGTCAAGCCCTGAGCTGCGCGCCGAATCGCTTCTCGACCTCGGCCACGACCTGGGCGTGCCGCTGGTCGACCTCGGCGTCGGTGAGGGTGCGATCGGCGGCCCGGTAGACCACGTGGAGCGCGAGGCTGGCGTGCCCCGACGGGACATTTCCGCCCACGAACCGGTCGAAGAGCCCCACCTCTTCCGCCATGTCGCCCGCCACCTGACGAACGGCGGTCTCCACGTCCCCCGCCGGCACGCCGTCCCGCACGACGACCGCGAGATCCCTCGTGCTCGACGGGAACCGCGGGATCGGCACGAAACGCGAGAGGCGTGCTCCGACCGCCTCGAGCGCCTGGAGATCGAGCTCGACCACGACCGCGGCCTCGCCGAGCTCGAACGCGTCGAGCACCTCGGGGTGCAGGGGCCCGAGGGCGCCCACCCGCTTGCCTTCGACCTCGATCCACGCAGCCCCCCGCGGATGCAGGTGCCTGGGCCGATCGTCGCCGGAGACCGGACGAAGCGTCGTCGAACGACGGAGGATGCGCTGCACGAGCCCTTCGGCGATCCCCTTCGCATCCCAGACGTCGACCTCTGCGGGCTTCGCGAGCCATGCCGGCCGCTCCCCGTGGAGCAACGCGGCGAAGCCGATTCGCTCGTCGACCCCCGTGCCCATCGCATCGGCGTCCGCCGGGGCCGGGAAGAACAGGGTGCCCACCGTGAAGAGTCGCGCGTCGTGCTCGCCGTGCCGTCGCGCGTGACCCGCCGCACGGAAGAGACCCGGCAGAAGGCTGGTGCGCATCACGGTGCCGCGCTCCGAAAGGGGGTTCACCAGCGTCACGGTGGCCGGCGGAGCCCCCACGGCCTCCAGATCGCGCGGGGCGACGAACCCGTAGGTGATCGCTTCGCTGAGGCCGAGCGCGACGCCGGCGTTCCTCGCCCGTCGCCGGAGAGCCTCGCGGGGTCCCACGTCGCGCGACGCCCGGAGCGCGGGAAGCGTCGTCGGGATGGCGTCGAATCCGCGGACGCGGGCGACCTCGTCGACCAGGTCGATCTCGCGCGAGACGTCCGTGCGAAAGCTCGGAACCTCCCACACGTCCATGTCCGCGTGCGCCGCGCGACAGGCGAACCCGAGGCGCTCGAGCGTTCCCTTCGCTTCGGCCGTCGGGACGTCGACCCCGAGCATGACCCCGACGCGCGCGTGCCGCAGCGCGACGGTGCGCCGGGCGAGGGCGCGCGCCTCGAACACGCGGATCTCCCGGATCGCCTCCGCGCCGGACAGGCGCGACGCGAGCGACACGGCCCTGGCGAGCGTCGCCTCGGTATCGCCCCAGTCGATCCCGCGCTCGAAGCGGTGGCTGGCCTCCGTGCTCAACCCGTGACGCCTCGCGGACCGCCGCACGCCGCGGGGATCGAAATAGGCGCACTCGAGGAGGACCCGCGTCGTCTCGGCGCTGATCTCACTGTTGCCGCCGCCCATGACGCCGCCCAGGCCCACCGGCCCCGCGCCGTCGCAGATGACCAGATCGTCCGCGGTGAGCGTTCGTTCGACGCCGTCGAGGGTGACGAGCTTCTCGCCCTCGGTCGCGCGCCGGACCACGATCTTTCCCCCCCGCACTTTGTCGAGATCGAACGCGTGCAGCGGATGCCCGGTCTCGAGCATCACCAGGTTGGTCACGTCGACCAGGTTGGAGATCGGGCGGACACCGAGCGACGCGAGCCGCCAGCGGAGCTCGAGGGGCGAGGGAGCGACCTTCGCGTCCGACAGCGCCGCGGCGCCGTAGTGCGCGCAGCGCTCGGCGTCCTCGATGGTGACGGTGACGACGCGGGAGAGCTCCTCGTCCCGGACCCGGGCGGGGGGCTCCGGGGCCGGTGGCGCGAAGGCGAGGCCGAAGAGCGCCGCCGCCTCTCGCGCGATCCCGATGTGCCCGAGCGCGTCGGCGCGGTTCGGCGTGAGGTGGACCTCGAGGATCGTGTCGCGCGCGGCCGGAAGCGCATGCACGAACGAATCGCCTGGCTGGACCGTGCCCGGTGCGAGGACGAGGATCCCGCCCCCGTCGTCGCCGAGGCCGAGCTCGGCCTCGCTGCAGAGCATCCCCTCGCTCGGGACGCCCGCGATCGTGCGCTTCTCGATGGTCATCCCCTTCGCGGGCAGGTGCGCGCCGAGCGGGGCGAGGACGACCAGCCCCCCGGCTTCGGGAACGTTCGGCGCGCCGCACACGACCTCCTGCTGGCCCGTGCCGCGATCCACGGTGACGAGCCGAAGCCCCGTGCGCGACGGGTGCGGCCGGGTCGACACGACGCGGGCCACGAAGCAGGCGGCGGCGCCGAGACCGAACGCTTCCATCCCCTCCACCTCGAGGCCTGCGGCGGTCAGGCGCGCGGCGATCGCCGCGGCGTCGTCGGGGAGCTCGGGGCATAGCTCGCGGAGCCAGCGGACGGAGGCTTTCATGCGCGGCAGTGAAGTAGCCCACCCGGCCGGCGCTGGCCATCGGGACCGTCAGGCTGGCGCGTCCTTCGCCGCGAGCGCCTCCTCCGCGAGCTCGTCGAACGACATCTGCTGCGCGCGCTCCATCTCGTCGGGGGTCGGGATGTTCTCCATGAACCGCGGCTCCATGCCGGCGAGGCGGGTGAGCACCCCGCCGAGCAAGGCACGTCCCAAACGCGTGTTGTAGAGGTCGCGCATCGCGATCATGAACGCGCCGAACGGCCGTCGCGTGACGCCCGGCTTGCCCGCGAGCATCTGCACGCGCTTGAACGCCTCGCGGATCCGCCGGCCGCTCGGGTCGACCCGATCCATCGGCGCGAAGAAGACGTCGTGGAAGAAGGGCTTGCCGAGGTAGAGCATGAGCGCCATCGCCTTGGCCCCCCGCAGCCGCTCGTCGAGGGGCGCCGGTGGGCTCGCGGCGAGCTTCGCCTCGTAGGCGTCGGTCGTGTAGTGCTCCACCATGTAGTAGTCGATGGCGATGTGCCGCGACTCGTCGCGGTTGATGAGGCGCATGGCCTCGTCGCTCATCGGATCGTGGACGTAGTCGTTGATGCTCCGGAGAAGCGCGATGTCGAGGATGAGCTCCCCGACTGTGATGTAGGCGTTGGCCACGTCGTCCGTGAGGTGTCGCACGGCGTCGACGAACGCCGGCGTGAAGCGCGCGAGGTGCTCGTTCTGCCGATACACGGTGAGGTGATGCACGTCGTAGAAGTCGGCGAGCATCTGCGCGACCTGCGCGTGGCGCACCTCGTCCTTCACGAAGGTGCGGAAGATGGCCTTCAGCGTGGGATCCGTGGCGCGCTTCTCCTGCTCGACGAAGAGGGCACCGGCGAGGCGTTCGATCCCGGCCATGTCGGTGAAGAGCTGGACGATGGCCTTCTCGTCGTCGGGGCGCATCGGCCGCGGCTTCTGGTCCCAGCGGAGATCGCTGGGCTTCCACTGCTGCGCCCGACATCGTTCCAGCATTCGCGCGAGGTCCACGGGAGTCACCCGATTGTGCCACGCGAAGAACTTTTTCGTCGGAGAGGCGTCCAACCGGAATGGCCTACCGCGACGTCTCGGAGTCCCTGCGCGCGTACCGCGACCGAGTGGCGGGTGACCTCGACGAGGCGCGCCGCGCCGCGCGGGAAGCCTCCGAGCAGGCCTCCCGGGTAGGCGTCCTCGAGAAGGAGCTGGCGGAAACGGAGGGTCTCCTCGCCAAGCTGGGCGGAGGGCGCAAGGGGCTCCCAGTGCTCGACAACGTGCACATCGCCGCGCCGTGCCGTGCGAGCTGGGACCAGATGGTGGGAGACGAGCACGTCCGCTTCTGCGGGCAGTGTGAGAAGAACGTCTACAACCTGTCGTCGCTCCCCCGCGAGGAGGCCGAGGCGCTGCTCGCCGCCAAAGAGGGCAAGATGTGCGTCCGCGTCTACAAGCGCGAGGACGGGACGGTGCTGACCGCCGACTGCCCCGTGGGCGTGAAGAAGCGCCGTCGGCGGCGGGCGGCGCTCGCGGCCGTGGGTGGCAGTCTGATGGCGGCGGCCGCGGCGATCGGCCTGGAGTCGCGGCCGACGATGGGGGAAATGGCGCACGTACCGCCGGTGATGGGGAGTGCGATCGTGATGCAGGGCGACCTCGCGCCGCCGACGACGGCGACGGCTCCGACGGGCGACCCGCCGGGAGGGCGATGGGTGGCGGGGGGGATCACCTCGCCGGCGCCGAAGCCGGCGAAGGTGACACCGAAAAAGACGCCGCCCGCGCGCCCCGCCCGGATGGGCGAGGTGGACCTGGGCGAATAGGCGTCAGCGCGCCCGCCTGCGCTCCCGCATCTCGGCTGCCACCGCTTCGCGCGTCTCCGGATCCAGCACGCCCTCGGCGGCCGGCAGAAGCTCCCGGTCTTCCCTCTCGATGTGCGCGCGGAGCATCGCCGCGAAGCGCGCGGCGCTCGCGGCGATCGCCACGGCATCGGCGCCGTCCCTTACGAGCCCCTCGAGGTGCCGGCGCGCCTCTTCATGCTCGCGGTGCTCGGCCGTGAGCGCGTCGAGCAGGGGCACGAGCGTCGGATCCCCGCGCAGCCGCGGGAAGAGCGACGCCTCTTCGTCCTCGTGATGCCGCTTGGCCGCCGACGCGAAGAAGTCCAGCCCGAGGTCGATGCCCTGCCGATCCCCCGACGCGGCCGCGGTCTCCAGCGCGCGGAGCTCTTCCTCCATGCGCCGATGCGTGTTCCCCAGGCGCAGGACGGGATCTTCGGGCATCGTCAGCCTCTCTAGAACTGCGCCAGGAAGCGCGGGTCGTTCTCGAAGAGCAGCCGCACGTCCGGGATCCCGTACTTCACCATCGCCACGCGCTCCACGCCCATCCCGAACGCGAAGCCCGTCCACTTGTCGGCGTCGATGCCGCAGCTCTCGAAGACCACCGGGTGAATCAGCCCGCAGCCGAGGATCTCGATCCATCCCGTCTTCTTGCAGACATTGCACCCCGCGCGAGAGCCGTCGGGCCGGCGGCAGAAGGGGCAGCCGACGTCGACCTCCGCGCCCGGCTCGACGAAGGGGAAGTAGCTCGGGCGCAGGCGCACGGGCGTCCCCGCGCCGAAGAAGCGCTCGGCGAACTCGGAGAGCACGCCGCGGAGGTTGGCCATCGTCACGTGCTCGTCGACGAGAAAGCACTCGATCTGGTGAAACATCGGCGAGTGCGTCACGTCGTCGTCGCGCCGGTACGTGACGCCGGGCGCGATGAAGGCCATCGGCGGGGCATGCGTCGTCATCGCGCGCACCTGTATGTTGCTCGTGTGCGTCCGGAGCAGCATTCCGCCGGTCGTCCAGAAGCTGTCCTGCATGTCGGTGGCGGGGTGGTCCGGCGGGAAGCCGAGCTTGCCGAAGTTGTTCTCCTCGCGCTCGATCTCCGGGCCGTCGTGCACCGCGAAGCCGAGGCTCACCAGCACGTCGACGATCTCGTCGCGCACGCGGGAGATGGGATGCGCGTGCCCCAACGGCGATGGAGCCCGCGCGGGGAGCGTGAGATCGAAGGGCGGCGCCGTCAGCTCGGCGTTCCGCTGGGCGTGGCTGAGCGCGCGAAGTCGCTCGTCGAACGCCCCCTCGACCTCTTGCTTGACGGAGTTGACGAGCTCGCCGATGGCCTTGCGGCGGTCGGGGGGCACGGTGTTCATCTGCCGGAGAATGGCCGTCAGCTCGCCCTTCTTGCCGAGGATCTTGGCGTTCTCGTCGCGGAGCGCTTGCTCGGTCGCAGCGGCCTCGAAGCGAACGCGAAAGGTGGCCCGGAGCGCGGCGAGCGAGCGTTCGATCGAGGTGGAGGCTTCGCCCGTGTCGCCCGTCGTCATCGGGGAGGTGTTAGCACGAACCGCGGGGGCGCTTTTGCGCGATGATCAAGCGGCAATTACGCGGCGATCCACCGGGCGAGGGCTCGCGCCGGGAAGCCTCGGACGCCCACCTGCCCCGGGAGCTCGTCGATCATCCAGACGAGCGCCTCTGCCGCGGCCGGGTCGCCCTCGACGCGCAACTGGCCACTCGCGAGGTGCGTGGCGAGGCGCGTCCGGCCGGCGAGGACGCCCAGAAGGTCCTTCGCAGCCATCGTGGCGATCGCGGTCGGGGGTCGCGGCGGCTTGCGGGTCACGGTGAGCTTGCCTGCATCCCAGAGGATCCCGACGTCCCCCCCGCCCTCCCCCGTCAGCCGCCACCAGAGGCGAGAGCCGAGATGCACGGCCTCGTCCGGGACGGGCATTCTTCGCGTGAGCCGCGCCGCCAGGGCGACCGCGCGCAGGAACGCCGAGATGCGCCGGTCGAGTCGCGCCGGGACGACCTCGACGAAGCGCCGCATCACGTCGATGGCCGTGGGACACGTCGGCGCCCACCCGAGCTCGCGCCGCGCCTTCTCGCTCGAGACGACGAACGTCGACTCGCCGGCCGCCAGCCACTGCTCGTCGAACGCCTCGAGAAGGTCCAGCTTTTCGAGCCACGGCGACAACCGCGCGAGGGCGACGCCCATGACCCGCGGCGGCTCGATGGCGCGCATCCCGCACGCGCGCGCCAGCTCGGCCGCGGGGCGCTGATCGTCGGCGACCGTATTGAAGGAGCCTCGAGCGCCTCTCTTCAGCGCGAGCAAGACGGCGTCGGCGACGTCCTCGTCCCAGACGATGGGGATCGGCGCGCCGCGCGGCGCCAGCAGCGCGCGCCTCTTCCACAGGCGCCCGAGGCCGTGCTCCATTCCCTCGCCCACGAGCAGCGCGGGGCGGATGCGCGCGATGGTCATGTCGCGGTGCTCGGCCTCGAACGCGTCGAGCCATCCCTCGACCTCCTGCTTGGTGGCGGCGTACGGGAGCTCCGGCTGGGAGCGACGCGGGGTCTCCTCCACGATGGGAATGGGGTGGCCGGGGACGACGCCGTACTGCGCGACCGACGAGGTGTAGACGACGCGCTTCACGCCGGCGGCGGCGGCCGCCTCGAAGGCGTTCTTCGAGCCCTCCACGTTGATGCCCCAGAAGATCGCGCGCGGCAGCTTGCGCGTGACGATGAACGCGAAGTGGAGCACCGCGTCGCACCCGGCGAAGGCGCGCTCGAGGGCCGCCCGATCGCGTACGTCGGCATGGAAGAAGCGGAGCTTCGGGCTGCACACGAGCGGGGGGCGGATGTCGACGCAGACGAGCTCCGCGGCAGAGTCGTCCGCCGCGAGCCGGCGGAGGACGTGGGTGCCCAGCTCTCCCGAGCCGCCGGTGACCGCGATGCGCATGGGGGGCATCTTACGTCCGCCGTACCTCACCGCATGCGGACGACGACCCGCTCGGGGCGCGAGTCGTTGTCGAGCATGATCGAGTCGGCCTTGGCGCCGCGCTTGTCGAGCTCCGCGACGACGCGCGCCGCCTGATCCAGCTTGCGACGGAACGGGGGCCCACCCAGGACGAGCTGCAGCGCGTTGCGGCCGACGACCACGGCGAAGGTGCCGTCGGTGTCGACGTGGACCTCTTCGAGCGGGGCTCTGCGCGAGAGGCTGCCGTGGTCGTACTCCGCGGCGAGATCGATGGCGCGGCGGATGGTGCGCATCGTCCCTTCGCGGTCGTCGTCCAGGGCTTCCTGACGGAGCCCCGTCACGAGCGGCAAGTCGACGGGGTCCCCGGGTTCGAGCTTCTTGAAGGGCTCGCCCTCGGCGGTCGCGAGGTAGGTATCGCGCAGCGCGACGAGCGCGGCCGGCTTTCGCTCGGTGACCTGGATGAGGATGGTTCCGGGGAGCCTGCGCGCGAGGGTTGCCTGCGAGATCCAAGGGTCGGCGAGGATGCGGGCGCGCGCGCCGTCGAGATCGAGCGAGAACACGTTGGCGCCGGCCGTGACCCCGCTCTCGGCCGCGATGGCGTCGGCGGTGCGTCGGTCGTGACCCAGGACGTCGATCTCCGTGACGGCGAAGCGCGGGCTGGTCATCACATGCCGCCGCGCCGCCCAGGCGACGCCGAGGGCCGCAGAGACCACGAGGACGATGCCCACGGTCGTCCGCAGCGCCGCGAGGATCCGCGACGGGGGACGTGCCCGCTTCGAGGGGGGCGGCGGCCCGGCGAGAGGCTCCTGCAGCGCGTCGAGCGGCTGCGGCGGCGTCTTCACGCGACGGTTCGGCTGCGAGAGGGGGCTCACGGCGCGGTCTCCTTCGTCAGCATCGCGAGCAGCTCCCGCGCGCTCGCGTTGATGTCTCCGGCGCCGAGAGCGATGACGATGTCGCCCGGCTCGACGACGTCGCGGAGCGCTTGCGCCACGTGCTTCTTGTCCCGCACGTAGGTCACGGCATGATGCCCGTGCGCCCGGATGGCCTCCGCCAGCGCCTCGCCCGTCGCGCCCTCGATCGGCTTCTCGCCGCCGGGGTACACGTCCGTCACGAGCACGAGGTCGGCCTTGTTGAAGGCGCGCGTGAACTCGTCGAAGAGCAGCTTGGTCCGCGTGTACCGGTGCGGCTGGAAGGCGACGACCACCCTCCGGTCGAAGCCCCGCTGGGCGGCGTCGAGGGTCGCCTCGATCTCCGCCGGGTGGTGCCCGTAGTCGTCGACGATCATCACTTCGCCGCGCTTGCCGCCTTTCGTCAGCCCCGGCTGACCGAGCACGGTGAACCGGCGCTGCACGCCGTGGAAGCCCGCGATGGCGTCCCGCGTGACGTCGAGGGGCACCTCGAGCTCGTCGGCGACCGCGATGACGGAGAGCGCGTTGAGCACGTTGTGCGCGCCGGGCATCTGGATGACGAATCGCCCGAGCGGCTCGTCGCGCCGGTATGCGTCGAAGTGCGTGGCAAGCCCTTCGTAGACGGCGTTCTTGGCGCGGTAGTCGGCCTGTCGCGCGACCCCGTAGGTGACGTGGCGTCGCTCGATGCGCGGCAGGATCTCCTGCACGCTCGGGTGGTCGATGCACATGACGCACAGGCCGTAGAAAGGAACGCGGTTCGCGTACTGCACGAAGGCCTCCTTCACGGCCTCGTGCGTCCCGTAGTGGTCGAGGTGCTCGGGATCGATGTTCGTGACGACCGCGATGGTCGGCGTCAGCTTGAGGAAGCTCCCGTCGCTCTCGTCCGCCTCGGCGACGAAGAGGTCCCCCTCGCCGAGCCGCGCGTTGCTCCCGAGCGCGTTGACCTTTCCTCCGACGACCACCGTGGGATCGAGCCCGGCTGCGCGGAGCACGGTCGCGACGAGCGAGGTGGTCGTCGTCTTGCCGTGGGAGCCGGCGATGGTGATGGCGTACCGGACCCGCATGAGCTCCGCGAGCATCTCGGCCCGCGGGATGATGGGCACCTCGAGGGCGCGTGCCCGGGCGATCTCCGGGTTGTGGGGATCGATGGCGCTCGAGTAGACGAGGACGTCCGCGCCGCCGAGATTGTCGGCCGCGTGGCCGATGAAGACGCGAACGCCGAGGCCCTCCAGGCGCCGCGTGTTCTCGTTGGGCTTGAGGTCCGAGCCGCTGACGTCGAAGTCGAGCGTGCGCAAGATCTCCGCGAGCCCGCTCATGCCGATGCCGCCGATGCCGACGAAGTGCACGTGACGAACGCGGCCACGGAACATCTAGCTCGCCTCCTGGGCGCGATGGCCGGTGCGCGAGGAGCCGTTGGTCGACGTGTGAGGGCGCTCGGGGATGCCGGCGAGGACGAGCAGGTCCGCCGCGACCTCGCGGGCGGCTCCCGGCTTTCCACGCGCCCGCGACGCGTCGGCCATGAGGGCGCGCGCGCGATCGTCGCGGAGAAGCCGGCCGATCTCGGTGGCCAGACGGGCGGGGTCCGCCGCCTCCTGCCGCACGCACACGGCGCCGCCCGAGCGCGCGAGGGCCAGGGCGTTTCTCGCCTGGTGGTCATCGGCGGCGTGAGGGAAAGGAACGAGGACGGCCGCTCGACCGATCGCCGTGAGCTCCGCGATGGAGGAGGCGCCGGCGCGCGCCACGACGAGATCGGCCTCCGAGAGGGCCTTCGCCACGTCCTCGATGAAGGGCACCACCGTGACCCGCTCCACCCTCTCGCGCTCGTACGCGGCTCGGACCGCCGCGTCACGCTCGCGCCCCGCCTGATGCATGACCTCGAGCCCCGGGATGTCTGCTAGGCGCGCGATGACCTCGGGCATCCGCTCGTTCAGCGCCGCTGCGCCCTGGCTTCCCCCGAGCACGAGCACCCGCCGCGTGCCCTTCGGCGAGTACGGCTTCGGCCCGAAGCCCGCCCGGAGCGGGACGCCGTAGTCGCGCCTCACGCGCGGGCGGAAGCGCGCCCCCGCTTCGTCCCACGCGATGTACGCGCGCCGCGCGAACGGGGCCAACAGGCGGTTCGCCAGCCCCAGCACGCTGTTGGGCTCCATCACGGCCACCGGAACCCCTCGGAGCGCCGCCGCGAGCGACACCGGCCCCGACGCATACCCTCCGACGCTCAGCACCGCCTTCGGGCGCGTCGCGCGCACGAGCCCGAGCGCGTGCACCGTCGCGCGGGCCGCCACCAGCGCCCCACGCACGGCCCTCGCCGGACCTCCGCCTTTCATGGGCTCGACGTCGAGCAGCTCCAGCCGCCACCCGCGGGCGGGAATGACGCGCGCCTCGACGCCGCGAGCCGTCCCGCAGAAGACCACGTCGACGTCGGCGAGCGCCTGCATCGACTCGGCGACAGCGACCGCAGGGAAGACGTGCCCTCCCGTGCCGCCACCGGCGATGAGCACCGTGGGGCGGCTCACAGAGCCTCCTCCGCCGCCGGCTCGAGCGCGGCTTCGAGCGGGACGTCCACCTCGGGCGCCGGCGGAGTAGCGTCCACCGCCGGCTCGCCGGACTGGCGCGAGATGTTGAGCAGCACACCGGCCGCGATCGCGTTCATCAGCAGCGATGAGCCGCCGAAGCTCACGAAGGGGAGCGTCAGCCCCTTGGTCGGGAGGACCGCCAGCGCGACGGCGAGGTTCACGAGCGCCTGCACGCCGAACATCGTCGACAGCCCGAAAGCCAGGAACGACCCGAAGTCGTCCGGCGCCCTCAGGGCCGCCCGGACGCCGCGCGCGACGAGGAGGAGGTACGCCCCGCAGAGCGCCGCGACGCCGAGAAACCCGAGCTCCTCGCCGATGATGGCCGCGACGAAGTCCGTGTGCGCCTCGGGCAGGTACAGCGTCTGCAGCCCCCGCCCGATGCCGAGCCCCGTGGGGCCGCCCGAGCCGAAGGACATCACGCTCTGGAAGGGCTGGTAGGCGAGGTCCTGCCGGTGCTCGTCCATGTGCAACCAGGCGAGGTACCGCTCGTAGCGGTACTCCTTGAAGCGAATGGCCGCGGCGCCGAACGCCGCGCCGAGGATTGAGGCGCCGAGGATGTAGCCGACCTTGGCCCCCGCGATGAAGAGCATCGTGAAGGTGAGCAGGAGGAGCACGACGGCGCTCCCGAAGTCCGGCTGCTTCAGGCAGAGGAGCATGTAGACGCCCGCCACGATGAGGTGCGGCAGGAAGCCCACCGTGAACGTCTTGATCTTGTCGGCCTTCTTCGCGAGCGAATAGGCCAGCCAGATGACGAGCGCGACCTTGGCCATCTCGGCGGGCTGTACGTGCACCGGGCCGATGGAGAGCCACCGCGCCGCGCCGCCGCCGGAGTGCCCGAATCCGATGACGCAGAGGAGCAAGAGCACGCCGACGAGCGCGAGGAGGGGGTAGGTCAGCTTGTAGAGGCGGTGGTAGTCGACGCGGCTGGAGACCCAGAGAGCCGCGAGCGCGGCGAGCGCGTACGCCGCCTGGCGCTTCAGGAAGAACTGGGGGTCGTGGTACTGCACGGTCGCCTGCACGGCGCTCGCGCTGTAGACCATCACGACGCCGAAGCCGATCAGCGCGACGACCACGGCGGCGAGCACCGGGTCGACCGGGCCCGAAGCGCGGACGACGTTGGGCTTGGCGTCGAGCGGGGCGGCGAGCTGGAGGCCGACGGTGCGGCGGACGTTCTTGAGGATCACGCCGACGCCTCCTTCTCGAGGACGCGCACGGCCCGGACGAACTCGTCGCCGCGGTGCTTGTAGTCCCGAAACATGTCGAAGCTCGAGCAGGCGGGCGAGAGGAGCACCGCGTCCCCGCGCTCGGCGAGCGACGCGCCGACCCTCACCGCTTCGTCCATCGTGGCCACGCGGCGCAGCGGGACACGATCGCCCACGGCGCGCGCGATGGCGTCGGCCGCCTCGCCGAGGAGCACCGCGGCGCGGCCCTTCCGCGCGAGCGCGTCCACGAGCGGCCCGTAGCTCCCGCCCTTGTCGCGACCGCCCGCGATGAGCACGGCCTTCGGTTCGCGCAGACCCTCGAGCGCCGTCACGGCAGCGCCGACGTTGGTTCCCTTCGAGTCGTCGTAGAAGCGTATGCCACGCACCTCAGCCACGAGCGCCGTCCGGTGCGGCAACCCGCGGAACTCGCCGAGCACGCGCCGCACGGTGTCGGCCGTGACGCCGAAGGGGCGGACGCAGGCCAGGGCGGCCGCGACGTTGAGCGCGTTGTGGCCCCCCGTCAGGGCCATCGCGTCCCGCGCGAAGCGGTCGCCGGTCCTGCGGTCGACGACGGCGTCGCCGGTCACGTCGAGACCCCCGCCTGGCCCGAACGTCACGATGCCCGCCTTCCCCCGGCGGGCCTCGCGAAGGCACACCGCGTCGTCCATGGGCACGACGGCCCAATCGTCCGCCGTCTGGCGGGCGAACGCGTTCCCCTTGGCGCGCGCGTAGTCGTCGAAGCTCGCGTACCGGTCCAGGTGATCGTCGGTCACGTTGAGCAGCGCGCTCACGTGCGGGCGGAATGTGTCCACCCGCTCCATCTGGAAGCTCGACACCTCGAGCACCACCGCGTCGAACCGCTCGTCCGCGTGGTCGGCCAGGGGCTCGCCGAGATTCCCCCCCACGAAGGCCCGCATCCCGTGCGCCTCGAGCAGCAACCCCACAAGCGACGTCGTCGTGCTCTTGCCGTTCGTCCCGCCGACCGCGACCACCGGCGCCGCGTGCGTCATCGACCGCACCGCCAGCTCGACCTCCCCCCAGATTGCCGCGCCCCGGGCCTCTGCCGCGGCCACCTCGGGCAGGGCCGGCACTCCCGGCGACACCACCACCACGTCGGCCTCATCGATCCGCGCCGCCGTGTGGCCCCCTGCGACCAGTGTGGCCCCCTCCCCCTCCAGAGCCTGCGCCTCGCGGCTGAGCGCCTCGCGGGTCTTGCCGTCGTTCGCCACGACGCGCGCACCCCGGCGCAGGCAAAGGCGCGCCGCGGCCACGCCGCTCGCCCCGAGGCCCACGACCACGACACGCTTTCCGGACAGCTCGGACTCCATGGACCCCAAAATTCGGACCCGGAGACTCCGCCCCTCCGACGTCGTCGGCGAAAAGCCGACGGGGGGCGGAGGGGGCCGGAGACGAGTCCTCAACGCAACTTCAAGCTCGAAAGGCTCATCAGTGCCAAGAGAATGGAGATGATCCAGAACCGGACGATGATCTTGGGCTCCGCCCACCCCTTCTTTTCGTAGTGGTGGTGGATGGGCGCCATGAGGAAAATCCGGCGTCCGGTGAGCTTGAAGCTCGTCACCTGGACGACCACGCTGACGGCCTCGAGGAAGAAGATCCCCCCGAGGACGGCCGAAAGCAGCTCGTTCTTCGTGAAGACGGCGCACATCCCGAGGCCGCCGCCCAGGGCGAGCGACCCGACGTCGCCCATGAACACCTGCGCCGGGTACGTGTTGTACCAGAGGAAGCCGATGCCGGCCCCGACCATGGCCCCGCAGTAGATGGAGAGCTCACCGGCGCTCGCGATGGCCGGGATGTCGAGGTACTTGGCCACGACGAAGCGCTGCGCGACGTGGGCGATGCCGAAGGTGGCGCCCGCGAGATAGGCCCAGACGAGGTAGGTGCCGGCGTTGATCATGACCGGGCCGATGGCGAGGCCGTCGAGCCCGTCGGTGAGGTTCACGGCGTTGGACGTCCAGACGACGACCAGGACGACGAACGGCAGGTACAGCCAGATAGGGAGGACGATGGGGTGCTTGGAGAACGCAACGAAGGGGACGGCCAGGTTGAACCGGATGTCCCACCAGTCGGCGGGGACGTGATCGCGCGCCAGGAAGGCGTAGGCGAGGACGCCGCCGGCGATGAGAAACTGGCCGAGGAGCTTGTAGCGCCCGGGCACGCCGCGCGAGTTCTTGAGCTTGATCTTGAGGTAGTCGTCCAGATACCCGATGACGCCGTAGCCGGCGGTGACGGCCGTCGTCGCCCATACGAAGACGTTGCGCGGGTCGCACCACAGGATGGTCGGGACGAGGACGCAAAGGAGGATGAGCGCGCCGCCCATCGTCGGCGTGCCGCTCTTGATCTTGTGGGTCGCGGGGCCGTCGTCGCGGACCACCTGGCCGATCTGCTTCTTTTGCAGCTCGCGGATGAACCAGGGCGCCAGGAGGAAGGCGAGGAGCATGGCCGTGACGGTGGCCGCGATGGTGCGAAACGGCAGGTAACGGAGGACGTTCAGCCAGCCGAGCCATTCGGAGTCGTGCCGCAGCGGAAAGAGCAGCTCGTAGAGCACGTCAGCGCCCCTCCTCGCGCGTGAGAGCATCGACGACGCGCTCGGCCCCGACGCTGCGCGACGCCTTCACGAGGACGACGTCGCCCGGGCGCACGCGCTCCACGGCGGCGCGGGATGCCTGCTCGGCGCTTCCGGCGAGGACCACCTCGACGCCTCGGGCCCCGGCGGCGCGGGCGAGAACATCGGCGAGGCCCCCACACGACACGAGGAGCGCGACCCCGGCCGCGACGACCGCATCCCCGAGTGCCGCGTGCTCGTGCTCCGCGGCGGGTCCGAGCTCTTTCATCTCGCCGAGGACCGCGATCCGCCGACCACTGCCGCACTCGGCCAGGGTGGACAGGGCCGCGCGCATCGACCCGGGGTTGGCGTTGTAGGCATCGTCGAGCACCGTGACGCCGCCGGAGCGGCGGACGCGCATGCGTCCCGGGATGGGCGCCAGCGAGCCGAGGGCGCGGGCAGGGTCGACCGGGCCCTCGACGGCCGCGTCGGCCGCAGCAAGCGCTGCCACGAGGTCGAGCGCCGCGGCCTCGCCGGGGATCGGAAGGACCGCGGAGAGGGTTTCCTGGCCCCGGCGAGCGATGCGCAGGCGGGACCCCTCGGGACCGAGGGCCTCGCGTTCGACGAGACGGTAGGCGGCGGTCTCCCCCCGGCCGAAGCTCGTCACGCGGGCCGATCGCGGGGCCCGGCCGAGCTGCGCGAGGACCGCCGGATCGTCGGCGTTGGCAACGCAGACGCCGCCCGGACGCAGCCCCCCGAAGAGCGCGCCCTTCTCGCGCGCCACGTCGTCGACCGCTCCCCCGACGCCGCCCGCGTGGGCCAGGCCGACGTTGGTGATCACCGCGACGTCGGGCTCCACGATGCCGGCGAGGGCCGCGATCTCCCCCGGGAGGCTCATCCCCACCTCGACGACCGCGAAGCGATGCCTCGGCTCGAGCTCCAGCACCACGGCCGGCACGCCGACCCGGTTGTTCAGGTTCCCCGTCGTGGCGTGGCACTCCCCGGCGGTGCGCAGCAGGGCCGCGCACAGCTCCTTCGTCGTCGTCTTGCCCGCGCTGCCCGTGATGGCCACGACGCGCGCGTCCGTGCGAGCGCTCCGCCACGCCCGCAGATGGGCCCGCGCCATCGCGCCCCAGGCCGCCAGCGTGTCGTCCACCTCCACGGCGTCCGCGCGCGTGTCCGCGGGCGCCCGGCCCCGTTCCACGACGACCAGAGCGGCCCCCGCGTCGATGGCCGCCCCGACGAAGGCGTGCGCGTCGTGCTTCTCGCCCCGGAGCGCGACGAAAGCGCCGCCGGGGACCACCGCGCGGCTGTCGGTCGTCACCCCGCGCGCCACACGCCCCGCCGTGGCGCGCACCACGCGACCGCCGGTCGCCTCGGCCACGCCGCGCGCCTCGACCGCCGCGCGGTTCGCGCCGATGGGGGTGGCCACGCCTAGCCCCGTCCCTGCACGCGACGCCGCGCGGCGAGCGCTCGGCGCGTCTCGATCCGGTCGTCGAACGGGTGTTTCATGGTGCCCACGATCTGATAGTCCTCGTGCCCCTTCCCGGCGACCAGCACGGCGTCGCCCGCCGAGGCAGAACGCACCGCGAGGTCGATGGCCTTCCTGCGGTCGAGCTCCACGACCGGCTCTTTCGCCGCCGCCCGCACCCCGGCGACGACGGCGTCCGCGATGGTTTGCGGGTCCTCGGTGCGCGGATTGTCGTTCGTCACCACGGCCACGTCGGCGCGGCGCGCCACGGCCTCACCCATGGGCCCGCGCTTGGTCGGGTCGCGGTCTCCCCCGCAGCCGAAGACGCACCACAGCCTTCCGGGCGTGACCGCACGGACCGCTTCGAGGGCCCGCGCCAGCGCATCCGGCGTGTGGGCGTAGTCGACCAGCGCCGTCACGTCGTCTCCCGGCGCGTCGCACCGCTCGAGCCTTCCCGGGGCCCCCGGCTCGGCCGAGAGCGCCTGGGCCGCTCGCGCGACCTCGAGGTCCAGCGCGTACACGATGCCGAGGGCCAAAAGCAGGTTCTCGAGGTTGTGCGCCCCCACGAGGCGGGACGCGAGGGTCACCTCGCCGTCCGGCGTCCGCACGGTCGCCGCGATCCCCTGGGCGTCGAGGCGCACCGCCGTCGGCACGACGTCGGCATCGCCCCCCATGCGCGCGCTCACGCGCACGAGCGGGGCCTTGACCAGGCGGACGAGCTGGCGGCCGAACGGGTCGTCCACGTGAAGCACCGCCGCGCCCGGACCGAGCTCCGTGAAGAGGCGCGTCTTGGCCGCGGCGTAGGCCTCCATGGAGCCGTGGAAATCGAGGTGATCCTGCGTCAGGTTCGTCAGCGCGGCCACGCGGAACCGGACCGCACGCACACGCCCCAGCTCCAGCGCGTGCGACGACACCTCCATCGCCACGTGCGTCGCGCCGCGGGCCCGCATCGCCGCCATCGTCCGCGCGACGTCGTCCGCCTCGGGCGTCGTGTGCTCGGCGTCCACGCGCCAGTCACCGAAGGAGTGCCCCACCGTGCCGAGCACGCCGCAGCTCGGCCGCCCGAGCGCGCCATCGACCGCGGCCCGGACGAGGTGGGCGGTCGTGGTCTTGCCGTTGGTCCCCGTGATCCCCGTGACCTCGAGCGCGAACGAGGGGTGCCCGTACACCGCCGACGCGGCATACCCCAGCGCCGACGCCGGATCGTCGACCGCGACCACCGGGACGCCCGCTGACGCGACCTCCAGCGCCCCCCGCGCCGCCATCACCGCCGCCGCGCCCCGGGCCACCGCGTCCGCCACGAAGCGCGCGCCGTCGGCCTTTTCCCCGCGCTTCGCGACGAAGAGGTCCCCTGGCTGAACGCCGCGCGAGTCGTGCCTCACGCCGCGCACGCGCACCCCGGCGTCGCCGCTCACGTCCGCCCCCATGGGCAGCTCGCGCGCCAGCTCGTCGAGCCTCAGTCCTTCCGCGGGTCCCTGCTCGTCCGGCACGGTCCCCATCATGACGCCGGCTCGAGCACCACGCGCACCGCGCTTCCTTTCGGCGCGGCCGTGCCCGGCGGCGGATTCTGACGCACGACGCGCCCCCAGCCCTCGATCTGGGGCACGAGACCGGCCTTGGTCAGAGCCGTCACGACGTCGTGCCCCGCGAGGCCGCTCGCGTCCGGAACGCGCACCGTCCCCGGCGGGGCGACGCCGGGTGCCGCGCTGGCGGGCGGCGTGGGCGGGGCGGCGGGCTGGGTCGGGGGGCGCATCAAGGCGAGGGTGGCGTCGGCCGGGTCGCCCTCGCGCTTCACGTCGGCGATCTTCGCGGTGCTGGCCGAAGGGGTGACGCCGAGGTACCGCAGGCTTGCCTCGGCGACGCGGCGGAAGACGGGTCCCGCGAGATCGCCTCCATAGTGGCCGATCGTCGGTTCGTCGAGCACGACAGCCACGACGATGCGCGGCCTTTCGGCCGGCACGAACCCGACGAAGGCGGCGGTGAACTTCTCCATCGAGTACTTGCCCGTGGCCGGGTCTACCTTCTGCGCGGTCGACGTCTTGCCCGCCACGCGGAAGCCCGGGACTGCCGCCTGCACCCCGGTCGCGCCCACCTCGGTAGCCGCCGTGAGCATCTCGGTCACCATCCGCGCGACCCCGGGCGCCACGACCTCGCGGCGCACGTGGACGCCGGCCTCACGGACGGTCTCGCCCTTGCCGTCGTTGACGCGCTTGACGAGGATCGGCTCGAGCAGCTTCCCGCCGTTCGCGATGGCGCCCATCGCCATGGCCAGCTGGAGCGTCGTCACGCTGATGCCCTGCCCGTAACTGGCGGTCGCCGTCTCGGCGTCCACCCAGGGCCGTCCCTTCGGACGCAAAACGCCGCCCGCCTCGCCCGGGAGCGGGACCCCGGTCTCCTCGCCGAAGCCGAAGCGCCGGTACGTCGCGTAGAGGGTGGGCTCGCCCAGCTGGAGGCCGATCTTCAGCGCGCCGATGTTCGAGCTTCGCGCGAGGATCTGCGTGGGCGTGAGGACGTCGTTCACTTCCGCGTCGTGGACCGTGATCCCCGCGACCTGGTAGACGCCGTGCTCGCAGTCGATCTGGTCCGTCGGCTTCAGGGTGCCGGCGTTCAGCGCGGCCGCCAGCATGAACGACTTCATCACCGAGCCTGGCTCGAAGCGGTCCGTCACGGCCCGGTCGCGCCGCGCGTCGGCTTCGCTTTCGGTGTAATCGTTGGGGTTGTATCCGGGCGCGCTGGAGAGGGCGAGGATCTCCCCCGTGGACGGATCCATCACGACGAGCGACGCGCCCTTGGTCTCGTAGGTGCGCATGGCGGCGTCGAGCTCGCGCTCGGCGACGTGCTGGATCCCCTCGTCGAGTGAGAGCGTGACGTCGTAGCCCTGGAGCGCGTGGCTCTCGCTGGCCCCCTCGAAGATGAGGCGACCGCTGCGGTCGCGGAGACCGCGGACGTCCTCCACCTTGCCGCGGAGGTCCTCGTCGAGCGCCAGCTCCAGGCCGTCCTTGCCCTGGCCGTCCGGCGCCACGAAGCCCAGCACGGAGCCCGCGAGCTCGCGCCCCGGGTAGTAGCGGTGGCCCTCGCCCTCGATGGTGAGCCCGCGGATCGGGTGCGCCTGGGTCTTCGCGTCGCCGAGCTCGCGCACCGCCGCGGCCTCGTCGCCCGTGATGCGGCGCTTCAGCCACACGAAGCGATGGCGCGGCTCGAGCTTGGCGTACACCTCGTTCGGGTCCATCGAGAGCGCCTGCGCGATGCGGAGCGCGGCATCGCGGAGCACGGCTTCCTGCGCGGCCTTTCCCTCGACCGTCCGCAGCATCTCGGCCATGTCCGCGCTGACGCTTGGGACCTCGATGCTCACGGCGAGCGGGGTGCCGTTCCGGTCGTAGATGGTGCCGCGCTTCGGATCGACGTGGAGGCGCCGCTGGCGCTGCTTCTCGGCCATCTCGCGCCATTCGGGGCCGTCCTCCACCTGGACGCGCCACGCGCTCGACACGATGCCGCCCAGCCCGAGGCCCATCACGCCGCACAGGACCCCCATGCGCGTGCGGATCCACCGGGCGCGCGCAGGGTCGAGGTTTCTCACGGCGGACCCGATTCGCCGCGGGCGGTGCGGTCGTCGTCGTCCGACGAGGACGGGGTCGAGGCGAGCGGAACGATGCGCTCGGGTGGGGGCGGCTCCATCCCGAGGAGCGTGCGCGCCACGATCTCCACGCGCTCCGGCGTCTTGTAGCTCGCCGATTCGAGCTCCAGCACGCGCTTCACCTCGCGGAGGCGCGACTGCTCTTGCCGCGCGCGACCGAGATCGTACCCGAGCTGTACGGTCCGCCCGCGGAGGGCCAGGTGGACGACGAAGGCGCTCGCCGTCCCGGCGATGGCGAGCGTCCACACGGCGAGAAAGGCGCGGCGCGGGCGGCTCATCGGTCGGCCCCGGGGGGTGGAACGCGCTGCGCCGCACGGAGCTTCGCGCTGCGGGAGCGGGCGTTCTGCTGCTGCTCCTCGTCCGAGGCCATGACGGGCTTCTTCGTCAGCGGCTGCCACCCGTCGGCGTGGAAGGCGCGCTTCACGAGGCGGTCCTCGAGCGAGTGGAAGCTGATGAGCACCGCCACGCCCCCCTCCGCCACGACGTCCTCCAGCGACGCGAGCAGGGCCTCCAGCTCTTCGAGCTCCCGGTTCACCGCGATGCGGAGCGCCTGGAAGGTGCGCGTCGCCGGGTCGACCCCTCCGACGCGCGCGGGTCCCACGGCCCGCACCGTGGCGCGGCGAAGGTCGAGCGTCGTCTTCAGCTCGCCCGAGGCGAGCGCCTTCTTGATGCTGCGGGCGATGCGGCGCGATCGCCGCTCCTCTCCGTACTGAAAGATGACGTCCGCCAGCTCGTCGTCCGAGAGGCGGTCGATGAGCTCGAGCGCCGTCTCGCCGTTCTCCGGGTCCATCCGCATGTCGAGCGGCCCCTCGCGGCGGAAGCTCATGCCTCGCTCCGCCTCGTCGAGCTGCGGCGAGCTCACGCCGAGGTCCGCCACGATCCCGTCGACCGCCCCGATGCCCAGCGCGTCCAGCGTCGACCGCACCCGGGAGAACGTCGATCGCACGAGCATCACCCGGTCGGCGACCGGCGCCAGCGCCTCCTCGGCGGCGGCGATGGCCGCGGGGTCGCGGTCGATGCCCACGATGCGCGCCTTCGGCTCGGCCTCGAGGAGGGCCACCGTGTGGCCTCCGCCGCCCAGCGTGGCGTCGACGTAGGTGCCCCCTGGGCGTGGGGCGAGCGCTCGGGCGACCTCGTCCCGCATCACCGTCGTGTGCTCGAAGCGCTTCACGTCGCTCACCTCGTCGAAGTCGTCGCGCCAGACCCACTCGGTCGACGAGTCGGCCGCCAGCAGGCCCGGGAGCGCGAGCTGCAGGTTGCTCATAGCCCCAGCTCCGCGAGGCGCGAGGCGATGTCGCGCTTCTCGTCGTCGGTCGTCTCGAAGTGGCTCTGCCAGGCTTCCTTGTCCCAGAGCTCGGCGTACCTTCCGGCGCCGGCCCAGAGGACATCCTTCTTCAGCGAGGCGTGCTCGCGCAGCGTCGGAGGCACGAGGATGCGCCCGACGTCGTCGAACTCGCACTCGACGGCGCCCGACACGTAGATGCGACGGAGCTTCTGCACGGCCCGATCGAACTGCGGCAGGCGGGAGAGCTTCTCCTCGAAGGCCGCCCACTCGGCGGGGGCGTAGGCGACCAGGCAGGGATCGAGGGCGCTCGTGACGACGATGCGCCGCTCGTTCGCTGCGCTCAGGGCATCACGGTACCGAGCAGGGACGCTGGTGCGTCCCTTCGCGTCGATCGTGTGCTCGTACCGCCCGCGAAACACGGCGCGCTCTCACCTCTGGAGGGGAGAACGGGGCATGGTACTTCTTGCCACGACTTCCCACTTCCAGTTCCGAACCTATGGAGAGCCGCCCCGAGAGTCAATATTTCTCGATACGTACGCATGGACGAGATGCGCTGCAAGTTCGTGCAGGTGTGGACAACCGGAGCAGCGACCGCGGAGCCACCGCTGGGGCAACCTGCCCCATCTCGAGCTCGCCTGGCGAGAGGTGGATGGCCCTCGTTCCGCGGCCCCAGCCTCGCGCCGGGCTCCCGCTTCGGCGGGGGTTCAGCCCGCGAGGACGTGCTTGGCGATGACCATGCGCTGGACCTCGCTGGTCCCCTCGCCGATTTCGCAGAGCTTCGCGTCACGCAGGTGCCGCTCGACGTCGAACTCACGGACGTAGCCGTAGCCGCCGTGCACCTGGAGGGAGCTGTTGCACGCCCTCGTGGCAGCCTCGCTCGTGAAGAGCTTGGCCATCGCCGCCTCTTCCGAGTGCCGCTTCCCGAGGTCCGCGAGCCAGGCGGCGCGGTATGTGAGAAGTGCGGCCGCGTCGAGCTCGGTCTTCGCGTCGGCGAGCATCCACTGGATGGCCTGGAAGTCAGCGATGGGCTTTCCGAAGGCCTTGCGCTCCTTCGAGTAGCGGGTGGCCATGTCGAGCGCGCCGTAGCCGAGGCCGAGCGCCATCGCGGCGATCGAGATGCGTCCGCGGTCGAGGATGCGCATCGTGTCGGAGAAGCCCTGGTCGATCTCGCCGACGCGCTGGGCGTCCGAGACGCGGACGCCGTCGAGCGTGAGCTCCGCCGTGTCGCTCGCCCGGCAACCGAGCTTGAGCAGGTGCTTGGATGCCGTGAACCCGGGCGTCCCGTGCTCGACGACGAAGGCGGTGATCCCGCGCTGCTTGGCCGCGGCCGCGTTGGTCCGGGCGAGCACGACGCAGAAGCCGCCGATGGAGCCCTGGGTGATGAACGTCTTCGTCCCGTCGAGGATCCAGTCGTTGCCCTCGCGGCGCGCCGTCGTCCTCAGCGCGGCCGAGTCGCTCCCGCTTCCGGGCTCGGTCAGGGCCCACGCCGCCAGCCACTCGCCGGTCACGGCCTTGGGCAGGTAGCGGCGCTTGAGGTCGTCACTCCCGAACGAGAGGACGTGGCCCGTCCCGAGCCCATTGTGCGAGGCGACCATCAGCGCGATGGACCCGTCGATGCGCGCGATCTCCTCGACGCAGAGGGCGTAGCTCGTCGTGTCCATCCCCGAGCCGCCGTACTCCTCCGGGATCCGGATCCCGAGCAGGCCCATGGCGGCGAGCTTCGGGACGAGCTCCATCGGGAAGCGCTCTTCCTTGTCCCATCGCTGGGCGTGGGGGGCGATCTCGGCCTTCGCGAACTCGCGGACGCTCCGACGAAGGTGGGTGTGGTGCTCGGAGAAGTCGAAGTCCATGAGAGGGAGGCCGGAAGATGTCACGCGTCCACGGCGGCACGCAAGGCACGCCGTGTCTCATTCTGCGACGCACGCCGAGGAGCTCTGCTGGGTGAGCATGCACCGGTTCTTCGTGGGGCAGGCGTCGTGGACGCTGCAGGGGCGGGTGCAGTACTGCGAGCCGTCGTAGACGACGCACACCCCGGCGGCGCAGTCCGAGCCGTGGACGCAGGACGCCCCGAGGTCGACGGCTCCCTTCTTCTCTTTGGCCTGGTCCTCGGCGTGGCTCACCGTCCCCCGGAGGAGCGCCTCGTTCACCAGGGCTAAGAAGGTGTCCGTCCGCGTCTCGACGTCGTAGCCGTCCCCGGCGCCGCACGCGGGCCCGCTGCGGGAGAGGACCCCGACCACCAACCCGCTCACCTCGTCGATGGCGGGTCCGCCCGGGGTGCCGTCGCAGGGCGCCTCGGTGAGCTCTAGCTCGCTGGAAGACGTGGCCGCGACGGGCACGTGATCGCGGACGAGCTTGTGGCCGCCGGCGTAGGACACCGAGCGCACGTGGTCCCCCATGGCCGAGCCCGTGGTCGTGGTCACGAGCGGCGCGATGTCGTCGAGCGTGCTGTCGAGGAGCAGGAGCGCGATGTCCGCGCCGCACAGCGCCTCGCCGGGCGGCACGAGGACGGCGCGACCGCGCGCGCGCTCGACGGCGGTGGCCGCATCGTCGCCGACGAGGACCCGGATCGTCGTGAGATCACGGCTGTTCGCGACGTCCGGCCCGGGCGTCGGGCACGACGCGTCGCCCTGCGGCAAGGCGATGCAGCGACGCGCCGTGAGCACCACGTCGGAAGCGAGGAGCGCGCCCGTGCACCAGCCTTCGCCGCCGAGGTCGAGGAGCACGACCGCCGGATCGGCGCCCGGATCGGGGATGCCGCGGAGCGGAGACGCCACGTCGACGTACGGCGCGTCGGCGAGCAGCGGCATCGGCGGCCCGGAGCATGCGAAAAGGACGACGGCGGCGAGCGAAAGGAGTGAGAGCCTCATGAAGGCGGCGCGCCCTGCGATGCGCGTGCCGCACGAGAGATCCTCGAAATGCGCGGAAAGACGCAGGAGGGGGGTGTCCCGGGACAGATCGTGGGGTGTCCCGGGACAGGCTTGGGTGGTCGTCGCGCCTGCGGGGACCGGGTGAGAACGAGAGCACGCGGCCCGCGAAGACCCGAGGACAGTGTGAAACGCGGACCTCGCGTGCGGCGGTTCACGCCCGAGGCAGTGCCAACGCTCGAGAGCGAGCGGTTTCGGGTGCAACGCGGCGCGGCATGCGCGTTGCGAGGGGTGGTGGCCATGCCCCGACGATGGCCAACGTTTCTCCGTGTCATGCCGTTTGCACCGCCCGACGAAGGGTCTCCTCGAGTGAGCCGTGCATGGGTCGCCTTGGCTGTCGCGGCCTCCGTCGCCGCGTGCGTGTCCCCGCCCGACTTCGGCGACATCGGCGCCGCGGTGGCGAGGGGAATCGCCGAAGGTATCGAGTGTAACGGGGACTTCGCCGGGAACGCCGCGCTCACGAGCGGCGGTGCCACCTGCCCGGCGACGACCTCGTTCGAGATCTCCACGTTCGCCGACGGTGGCGTGTCACCCCCCGGGTGCAGCTTCGAGTATGCCGCCTCGCCGGGTTCGCCGTGCGAGTGGAACTGCGTCGAAGCATCGGGCGATAGGCTCACCGCCACTCTCTCCGTGTCGGATGACGCGTCTTTCGACGGCGTGTTGACGATCGCACCATCAGGCGACGGTGGAGACGTTCCCACGTGCGTGTACGACTGGAGCGGCAATGCCAAGTAGTCCGGCGTCGCGACGAGTAGAAGTTCTTACCTTTTCTTGAAGTGTCGGGGTGTCCCGGGACACGGCGACGTGCTGTCGTCAGAAGGCGACCCCCACCCCCGCGCCGCCCCCATGCGCGGCGACCCACGGCGTCACGAACGCGCGGCCGGTCGCGGGTGCCGGCGAAGCCGAGGCGTGCGAGGTCAGCGCGAGGAACATACCGATGCCTGCGGCCACGACGCCCGCGCCGCCGATGACGAGCGCGTACGTCTGCGCCTGCGAGCCCTCGTCGCTGACCGACTGGCGCTGCGTGGAGCCGGCGGGATACTTGCCGACGTCGTTGTTGCGCCCGATCGAGGTGACCTCCTCGCCGACCCCGACGACGATCGCGACGACTCCCGCGCCCGCGAGCGCGTAGCCGAGGATGCGTTTGGTCGAGTTGCTGGAGGTGGCGTGCGAGTCGGCCATGGGTGGGGTGACCGGCAGCGAGTCCGCCGGGTGTGGGCTCGCCCCGCCGCCGGGAGCCGGCACGTCGGAGGACGGCGCCGGGGACCCGGGCGCTGCTTCGTCCTCCAGCGCGACCTGGACCCGGCTGACCATCGCGCTCGGCCCGAGGTTGAGCTTGGCCTGCCGCCAGGTCTTCTTGCCGGGCGCCGAGACCTCGAGCGAATGCTCGCCCGGATCGAGCGGGATCTCGGTGCCGAGCACGCCGGTCGGGAGGACCGCGCCGTCGAGCCGGATGGTCGTGCCCTCGGGAGCCCGCGGGAGCTCGATGATGAGCTTTTGCAGCTGCCCTTCGAGTGCGCTCGCGTGGCTGCGCGCGAAGTTCTCCCGGTCCGTCTGGTTGGCCTTGTGAGCGAGCGCCGCCGCGTCCGAGAACTCGCTCCACGCCGTCGCCGTCCGGCCGGCCTTCTCGTGGCACGAGGCAAGATGCATCAGCGTGCCGAGCGCGGGATCGAGCCGCTGGCTGTCGGCGAACTTGGGGCACGCGGCGGCGTAGTCGCTCGCTTCCATGAGCTTCTGGCCGTCGAGGAAGAGCTGCTCGGCGAGCGCGGCGTTCGACTGCGCCCGCGCCTCGCGCGTGAGGGCGAGACCGACGAACGCCATGAGCACGGCCGCGTGGGTCGATCGACCGATGGAACGCAAAGGACCTCCTCCTGGGCGCTGTGCGCGCCGTCTATTGGCGACTGTTGTCCGGCAACTGGTCGGTGGGACGGGCCTGCCGGGGAAAGGCGGCCGGGGGCTTGTGGGCCGCTGCCGTGGGCGCAACGGGCGACACCACAGGGGAAGTCGGAGGCGGTCGAGCCGACGTCGTCGAGGCCGCGGGGGCTGTCGTCGGCGCCGCGCTCGCCGCCGGAGGGCCGTCCGGACCGACGCTCGCCGTCGGCGTCGCCAGCGTGGCGGCTGCGGTCGCGCTGGGGATCGGGGAGGTCGACGCGGCAAGGCCGGTGGTCGGCGTCGCGTTCCCCGCGGAGGCGACCGGCCCTGCGTGCGTGTGCAGCTGCGTGACGGCCACGAGGGCGCCTGCACCGAGCAGCACGGCCGCAGCGGCGATGCCGAGGACGAGGCCCATCCTGCAGCGAGGCCGCGCGGCATCGTGCTGGCTGGCCGCGCCCCAGGCCGACGTCGTGTGACCGGAGGCGCCGAAGGACCCCGTCTGCCCCGCTCGCGGACCCGCTCCCGTCACGACCGACAAGGAGGCGTTGGAGGAACCGTGCGCGCGCTGCATGCGCTCGACGAGCGCGTTCTGCGCGCCCGTCCCGAACGGGGCGAGCGCCACCGCGAGCTCCACGGCGCTCCCGAAGCGCCGCGACGCCTCCCTCTCGACGCACCGTTCGAACACCTGCGCGAGCCCCTTCGGGAGGTCCGGACGCGCGGCGCTCAGCGAAGGGACGGGGCCCTGCATCGCCGCGAACATGAGCTGACCGAAGGTCTCGCCGCCGAAGGGCGGGGTGCCTGCGACGAGCTCGTAGAGGATGATGCCCATCTGCCAGATGTCCGTACGAAGGTCGACGGACTTGGGGGCGACGAACTGCTCGGGCGACATGTAGCAAGGGGTCCCCAGCATCGAGCTCGTCATCGTCAGCGCCTGGGGCGACTGCGCGCTCTCGCTGAACTTCGAGATGCCGAAGTCGAGGACCTTCACGCGCGAGGTGCCGTCCTGCCGGCGCGCGAGGTAGAGGTTCGAGGGCTTCAGGTCGCGGTGGACGATGCCCGCGTGGTGCGCCTGCGCGAGCGCCTCGCAGGTCTGGATCAGGTAGTCCGCGGCTTCCGCGACCGGCAGCGCGCGGCGGGTCTCGAGCGCCTGCGCCAGGTCGCAGCCCTCGAGGTACTCGAGGACCATGTAGGGGAGCCCACTCTCGAGCATTCCGACGTCCATCACCCGGGCCACGTGCTCGCTGTCGAGCCGGGCGGCGGCGCGCGCCTCGTTGAGAAAACGCTGCTGGCCTTCGGCGCTGCCCGCGATGTCGGACAGCAGGACCTTGACCGCCACGCGCTGGCCGAGCAGCTCGTGGGACGCGGCGTAGACCGCCCCCATACCTCCCTGGCCGAGGAGACGCTCGACGCGGTACTTGCCCACGAGGAGCGCGCCGGGCTGGGGGAGGGACCGGTTGTCGCCCATCCGTTGCATGTTGCGCCACCGGGGCGGATGCGGTCGAGCGCGCCCCCTCGATGATCATGAAACGATCAGCATCGTCCTCGCAGGATTGCCGAACAATGGAGTGGCCTGATGGAGGGCCCCTTGCCATGCGACTAGCGACTCGCCCGCTCCTCGTCACCGCGGCCTTGCTGAGCGTCGTCGCTGCCAGCTGCGTCGCCGGCGAGCCGACGATCCCGTCGGGTGAGACGGAGGGGGGAGCCGTCGCGGACGGTGGCGGTTCGGCAGACGGCCACGTCGTCCTCGACGCGGCCTCGGACGGGCCGGGCGCGGACTCCACGGTCGGCGGCGACGGCGGGCAGGATGCGGGGCCCGGCGACGGTGGCGGACCGGAGGCGACGACCCTCGAAGCCGGAGACGAGGGCAGCGCGGACGCCGAAGACGGCGAGCCCGAGGGCGGCCCGGACGCCACCGTCGAAGGAGGCGCCGAGGCCGGCGCCGAGGGAGGAGTCGACGCGGGCGTCGACAGCGGGATCGACAGCGGCATCGATGCAGGCTCGGGTCCCTGCGTCCTCGATCAGTCCAGCTTCGACAACTGTCTGCTTCAGTGAGGAGACGACGATGAAACTCAAGGTGGTCGTGGTCGACTTGGAGATCTCCACCCGCGCCAAGCGTCTTGCGCTGCGGATCGGCCTGCCCGTCGCGGCGCTCGGCGTGGCCACGGTCGCCTACGCGAGCGTGCCGGTCACGTTCACCGCGGGAGGGACGCTGCACGCGGCGGACCTGAATACGAACTTCTCGGCGCTCGACACCCGTGTCACCACCCTCGAGAACAGCGACGCGACCTCGGCGAGCGTGGCGGCGCTCCAGGCCAACGTGACGTCGCTCCAGACCTCCGTGACGGCGCTCCAGACCCAGGCGGGCACCCTGCAGACGAGCGTGAGCACGCTGAACGCCAACGCGGCGGTCGTGGCAGGCCTCGCGGCGCCCCGTTACGTCGAGGTCGGCGTGAACGCCAACGGGACGATTTTCACCTCGGGTGGCAACGTGCCGGCACCCACCGTCACGCAAACGATGACCGGCGGCTACAACTTCGTGTTCCCGGCCACCGAGTTCCCCAGCGGCTTCGCCGCCTTCGTCTCTCCGGGGCTGACCCCGTTTGCGTCGTCGCCGAACATCGAGGCGCTCACGATCACCGGCTTCAGCGAGGACTACATGGGCAATGGCACCTTCTACGTGGAAGTCGCGAACGAGGCGGGCACGCTCACCAACGGCCCGTTCTCCGTGCTTCTGATCGGCAAGTAGCGCGGTCGGCGCAAAAACTCGCCATGAGCGCCGAATCGGGGCAGGGGCCGAGGCTGCTGAGGCCCTCGAACATGTCGGCGCCGGGCAGCACCGAGCGCCGCGATCCACTCGTCGGCGCGACGATCGAGGGGCGCTACTGGATCGAGCGCGCCATCGGCGAAGGCGGGATGGGGGTCGTCTACGCCGCGCGCCACGTCGCGGTCGGCCGTCGGTTCGCCGTCAAGGTGCTCCGCGGCGAAATGGCGAACGACGCGGAGCAGACGGCGCGATTCTTCCAGGAAGCGCGCGCCGCCGGCGCGATCGGCAACCCGCACATCGTGGAGGTGAGCGATGTCGGCCGGCTCCCCGACGGCTCGGCCTACATCGTCATGGAGCTCATCGAGGGCCGATCGCTCGCGAACGCGATCGCCGAGGCGCGTGGCCCCCTGCCGCTCCAGCGCGTCCTGTGGGTCGGCGCCCAGATCGCCCGCGCGCTCGCGGCCGCCCACGCGGCGAACGTCATCCACCGCGATCTCAAGCCCGAAAACGTGATGCTCGTGCCGCGCGGCGGCGATCCGGACTTCGTGAAGATCCTCGATTTCGGGCTGGCGAAGATCGACGGCGCCGTCGGCGCCCCGATGACGCGGCAGGGCGCCGTCTTCGGCACGCCCCACTACATGAGCCCGGAGCAAGGCCTCGGCATCCGCGCCGATCGCCGGACCGACGTCTACTCGCTCGGCGTCATCCTTTACGAGATGGCGTCCGGCCAGGTCCCGTTCAATGCACGGAACATGAACGAGATCGTCCGGCAACACCTCACCAAGCCCCCCGTCCCTCTCGGCGCGCTCGGCCCCACCGTCGCGGTCCCTCCGGCGTTCGACGCGCTGGTGCTCCGCTGCCTGGCGAAGCAACCGGACGGCCGGTGGGGGACGATGGGCGAGCTCGCCGCGGAGCTCGAGCGGATCGCGGCGACGGTCGGACCGGCAAGAACGGCGGGCCTGCCGCAGGGACCGAGGGCGACCGCGGCAACCGCACCCACGCCGGGCCGAGGCTTGCTCATCGCCTCGCTCGCGGTGGTCGCGCTCCTCGTCGTCGCGCTCGTCGTCATCGTCCTCGTCGTCCGCGTGCGAGGTTCGATGCCCCACGGCCCCGCGCCTGCCACTGCGACGGACCGCTGAATCGAGTTCCCCGGCGACCCCGCGAATCAAGCAGGCTCACTCGACCGCGCGTTCGACGTACCTCACCAGCAGCTCGCGCAGATCGTCGGAGACCGTGAGGCGCACCGAGACGGTGTCCCCGCTCGCGGCGAAGTCGACCTGCACGAGGGCGCGCGCGAGGGCCGACACCGCGTCGGTCCGCGCCGCTGCGGCGACGAGCAGGACCCTGGCCGCCGTGGCGGCGTGTCGGGCCGCCGTGGCGTCGGCGTAGCGGCATCGAAGGACGAGCTCGAGGTGCGCTCCGCCGAGAAGCTCCACCGTGGCGTCCTCGAGGCCCTCGCTCAGGTCGGCCAGCTCGTCGCGGCGCGGCCGCGGGAAGGCGCGGCCCTGCGCCGTGGACGCGACGAGCGCCCGGTCCGGGAGAACGACGCGCTCCTTGGCGAGGTTGGGCGTCGACCGCATGCGCTGGAAGGCAGGCCCTTCGCCGAACACCCAGGCTCCCGGCGCCGTCACGAGGTCCCCGGGGTTCGACCCGACGTCGCCGTCCCGCGGAGGTCCCTCGACGCCGTGGACCACCACGAGCCATCCGGTCGCCTTGCCCGCGTCGATGCTGGCCACGACGTCGATCTGCGACGCCCGCGTCAGGACGGCCAGGTGCTCCTTGCGCGCGATCTGCGTGACGATCGGCCCGAAGAGCGGGTCCGCGCGGATCGCCGCCAGATCGATGGCCCCCACGAAGTCGGTGTCGCTCGTCCCGAACGCCACGCGGTCCGACGCGGGAGCCGTGACCGGAGGCGCCGAGGGGGAGTCGAGGGCCGCGCATCCCCAGAGACAGGCGGCGAGGACGAGGAGCGGCCAGAGGATGCCCCGGCGGACCCTGTGCGGCGCGACCTTCGGTCTCGCGGGCCCCCCGGTGTCGCGCGGTTTCATCGGTGCGAAGCTCGACGAAGCAACTCGTGGGCCGGCCGCGCCCTCCTCTGAACGGGTCCTCGGTCCCGTTGCCGCCGCGCAACGCTCCGTTGCGCCCCGGCCGCCCTCTCAACGTTGGCGATGCGCCGCCGACGTCCCTAGGTTCGGCGCATGAACATCACGACCCCGTCCTCGCCGCCCGTGACCCCTCCCTCGACCGGGACGGCGCCGGAGGTTCTGCGGAGCGTCGAGGGCATCCACGAGAGCACCTCGTTTCACTGGGTGGGGGACGGCTTCTTCGTCTCCACGTATTTCCCCAGTCGCAAGCTGCCGGCCGAGCGGGTCAGCCCGTTCGTCCTCATGGACTACGGCCCGGGCAAGGAGTTCGCGCCCGCTGCTCGCGGCAAGCGCGGCGTCGGCTGGCACCCGCACCGCGGCTTCGAGACGGTGACGCTCGCGTGGGAGGGCTCGGTCGCGCACCGGGACAACGCGGGGCACGCGGGCGTCATCGGGCCGGGCGATGTCCAGTGGATGACGGCCGGCGCCGGCATCTTCCACGAGGAGTACCACGAGGAAGGCTTCACCCGGCGCGGCGGGCGCATGCACATGATGCAGCTCTGGGTGAACCTGCCCCGCGCGGAGAAGATGACCGCGCCCGGGTACCAGCCGATCACCAAGGCAGACATCCCTACCGTCCGCCTCGCGGGCGGCGGCCAGGTGCGTGTCCTCGCCGGCGACTACGAGGGGACGCGGGGGCCCGCACGTACCTTCACGCCCATCACGATGCTCGACGCCGAGCTGCCCGCCGGCGGGCGGCTACCCGTGCAGCTTCCGCCCACCTTCAACGCGATGGCCGTCGTCGCGCGGGGTCGCGTCCGCGCCGGTGCCCAGGTCGCCAGCGCCGGAGAGCTCGTGCTCTTCGCCAACGACGCGCCCCGCCTCGAGCTCGTCGCGGAGGAGGACGCGCACGTCATCCTGCTCTCCGGCGAGCCTCTGAACGAGCCCGTCGTCGCTCACGGCCCGTTCGTCATGAGCTCCATCGAGGAGATCCGCCAGGCGATCGCCGACGTGAACCGCGGCGGATTCGGACCGCTTCCGGAGGACTGAGCGGGCCGGCGCTGCGCTCAGAGGCAGATGGTTCCCTTGTACGCCGTCCAGAAGCCGCCAGTGCAGGTCATCGACGCGCCGTAGTCGTCCGCCCCGTCGCTCGCGCACGCGTTGTAGTTGCAGCGGGTCCCCGATGGGACGATGCACGACGCGCCGAAGTTCGGCTCCGCCGCCGGACACCCGGTCGGCAGCGAATCCGTCTGCCAGTAGTTCTCGTTGCGGCAGAGGGTCCCCTGGCACGGCGCGCACGTGTACGCCTCGTGGGCGTAGACGCACGTGAGGCCGAGGTCCGCGGCGGTGCACGTGTCGAGGCCGCTGTCCGGGGGCGTGGGCGCGCTGCGCGGGCACGAGGGCTCGCGCGACGAGCACGAGTCGCCGACCGACTGCCAGGTGCTGCCGTCGCAGCTCTCGATCGTCCGGCAACCGAAACGCGGATCGCTGCCCCAGCTGCAGAGCAAGCTCGCGTCGGAGCACGCACTCCCGGCCCGCGGGGCTTTCGTCGGGCAAGGCGACTTGGCGGCGGGCGTCACCGTCGCCGCAACCTCGGTGTCGGCGGGCTGGTCTCCGAACGACTCGGGCGCCGCAGAGCAAGCGAAGAGCGGCAAGGCGCCGGCCACGACCATGGCCGTGAGACGGGAATTCTTCATCGGGGTCCTCTTACCCGCGACTACATGCTTGCGCTGTACCCCGCACTGATGACACGAGCAAAGTACAGTCTGGACGGACGGGTACGGCCGCCTCCGTCACCGTCCGCGCATGACGAGCCGCATCACCAGCCACATCCCCGCCACCAGGCCGGCCGCGACCAGCTTCGAGCGCGCCACGAAGTCCTCCAGCAGGAACGGCACGAAGAAGATGCCCGCCACGACCGCCGCCCCCATCGCCACGCGTATCGCGGGCCCCCGGCGGCCTCGTCGCTCGATGGGGCGCCACGCCTCGAGCCGGGCGCGCACGTCCGCGTAGCCCTCGCCGCCGCGCGGGATCTGCGCCTCGAAGACGACCCCGCTTCGCGCATCGGGCAGCGACTCGACGCGGAGCCCGCCGAGGCTGCCGTCGACTTCGACGATGAGCGCCACGCGATCGCGCGCGATGGCGTACCCGTCCCGCAGGTTCTCGACGTGGAGATCCTCGTCGCTCACCGTGACGACGAGGCTGCGGAGCTTGCGGCCCGTGCTCGAATACCCGAGGACGGCGCGCGTGCCGACCAGCGCGACGAGGACCGCGACCACCGCCCAGAAGAGCGCCGTCGGGGCAAAGCCGAGGCGGTAAAGGAGGATGATGGCCAGCACCATGGGCGCGAGGGCACCGAACGCGCGCACGACCGAGGCCCAGCGCGCCCGCCGCGCTGCCTCCGCGTCCCCGAGGCGGTAGCGGATCACGCCTTCGGGTGCACGTTGTCCCGGACCCACTGGATGATGGCTTCGAGGGTGGTACCGGGGGTGAAGACACCCGTGACGCCCGCGGCCTTGAGCCGATCGAAGTCGGCCTCCGGGATGATGCCGCCGCCGAAGACGATGATGTCGTTCGCCCCGCGCTTTCGCAGCTCGTCGATGACGGCGGGAAAGAGCGTGTTGTGGGCGCCGCTCATGATGGAGAGCCCGACCGCGTCGACGTCCTCCTGCACGGCGGCGGTGGCGATCATCTCGGGCGTCTGGTGGAGCCCGGTGTAGATGACCTCGAACCCCGCGTCCCGGAGCGCGCGGGCGACGACCTTGGCGCCCCGATCGTGCCCATCGAGCCCCGGTTTGGCGACGAGGATGCGGAGATTGGGGGTCGTGGGCGCTGCGGCGGTCATCGGGGAGCGAAGCGTTACTCACGAGCGCCCGGCACGTCAAAGGCCGTTAGGATCGCACTGCACCGATGATCCGCTCCGCCCGCCCGGAAGACGTCCCCGCCGTCCTCTCCCTCATCCGCGCCCTGGCCCGCTACGAGAAGCTCGAGCACGAGGTCGCCGGCACCGAGGCCGACCTGCGCGAGCACCTCTTCGGCGCCGTTCCGCGCGCCGAGGTGGCGCTCGTGGAGGACGCCGGGAGCCTCGCGGCCTTCGCACTGTTCTTTCCGAACTACTCGACGTTCCTGTGCAAGCCGGGGCTCTACCTGGAGGACCTCTTCGTCCTGCCCGAGCATCGCCGCAAGGGCTACGGCCGGGCGCTGCTCGCGCACCTCGCGAAGTTGGCCGTCGAGCGAGGCTACGGGCGGTTCGAGTGGGCGGTGCTCGACTGGAACGAGCCGGCCATCGCGTTCTACCGGTCCCTCGGGGCCCGCACGATGGACGACTGGCGCATCTTCCGCGTCACGGGCGGGGCGCTGGAGAAGCTCGCGAGCAAGTAGCTTCACGACTGTGCAGCGCGCTGCACAGTCGTCGGCACGCGCAGGCGAAATTCCCGCGAAATGCGCGCGGCACGGCCGTTGCTGAAGGCGTCTCCATCATGAACGCCTACCGCAACGTCTTCGCCCTCGTCCTCCCGCTCGCCCTCGCTCACTGCTCGATGCCGTCGTCGCCCGCGGCGTCGTCCACGGTCAGCAGCGAGAGCATCCAGTTCGCTCCGACGCTCGACGCCGCGTCGGGCCAGCCGCTCCCGGTCGTCGTCGGAGAGCCGTGGGTCGTCGGCGCGCAGCTGCTCGTCTCGTACGTCGAGTGCGGGGACTCGGATGATTTCTCGGTCTCGCAGGACTACGTGTGCACGACGCGGAGCCCGGCGCCCGTCGCGTTCGACGTCGTCTCCGCCTCGTGCGACGACGACCTCTGCGAGATCAAGAGCCTCGACAAGTTGGGCGACGAGTCGTCGGGGGTCTACCCGATGGTGAGCTTCACGGTCGTCGTGAAGGCCCCGAGCGCCACGCTGCACGTCACGGCGCAGATGACCGGCAACCCGAGCGTCATGGCCGAGCAGGACCTGGCCATCTCGGCGAGCTTGCCCGGCCCGCGCACGTTCACGGCCACCACGACGAACGGCAAGTGGTGATGCGCGACAGCACGACGACGGACTGCGGCTCGCGGGAGCTTCAGCGCGGCCTGGGTCTTGTGCATGCTCACGGTCATGAGGGAATCCTCCTCGGGGAAGCGCGCGTCGGATGGCGACGATCGTCCCCCTACTTGAGGGGGGCGCGTGCGCGAGACGCACCAGGACGGACGGGACGCGCGAGAAAATGCCTTCTTGGTCCGGAAAAACGCCTTCGGGCTCCATCGATGGAGCTTTCGGTCGAAGCGGATCCCGTGCCGGCTCGCCGGGGCCGGAGAGTGCGTCCGCGGTTGCCCGTGCGGCGTCGGCGGAACGGGCAACGGGTCGACCACGGGACCGTGCCGAGTCGCCGGAATGGGCAACGGTCGACCACGGGACCGTGCCGCCTCGCCGGGACGGGGGCTCGCGAGATGGCATGCCCGTGCAGCCCGGCGGGCACGGCGGCCCCCGGCGGGGGCGTCCGAGTCACGCTATGATCGTCCTCGTGGCAGAGCGGAAGGTCATCCCCATCGCCGAAGGGATCGAGCGGCGACGCCAGGAGAAGGCCCGGAAGAGTCGGGACGACCTGGCGGACGCGTTCGAAGCGGCCGCCGACGACCCGGACGCGCCCGCCAACTTCACCCTGCTCGGCAACATGAGTTTCATCGAGGGCGCCCACGAGGAGGCGGTCGCCGCCTATTCGCGCGCGCTGTCGCTGGCGCCGGACGAGGCGAACGCGCTCAAGGGGCGCGGACGGGCGTACGTGCAGCTGGGCGAGCTCGATCGCGCCCTCCCCGATCTCGACGCGGCGCTCGAGGCGTTTCCCGACGAGGCGATGCTTCACTACTACCGCGGGTATTGCCTGAGCCGGCGCGGCGAGGCGCGCCGGGAGCAAGGCATCGACGATTCCGAGACCGACGGAGAGGCCCGCGCCCGAAACACCGCCGCGCTGGCTTCGCTCGAGCGCGCATTCGAGCTCGGCCTGCGCCACCCGGACCTCTACCACGAGCTCGCGTACGCTCAGGAGGGGGTCGGGGATCCGGATGCGTTCCTGGCGATGCTCGACCGGGTCGTGGCGGCCCTGCCGGATGATCTCCCCCTGCGCGCCGTGCACGAGGACCAGCACCGCCGACGGCGGAGCACGTCTCGAGCGGCGACCGACGCGAACGAAAGAGTGGACCGGGGCGAAACGCGCTGACGGCTACGGCTTCCCCACGCGCCACCGGGTCGCCTCGATGCCCGCGCCCGGGTAGGCGCGCAGCGCGACGTCGCCGTGGGCCAGCTCCACCGGGAGGGTCGCGGAGAGGCTGACCGTGTCGACACGCGCCTCGACGCTCTTGCCCTTCACGGCGACGCGCACGTGATGCACCGGCGCCGCTGACAGCTCGACCACCGGGGAGGCCGCGAGATCGGTGCCCGCGCCGTCGCCGGTCAGCAGGACCGCGTGGGCGGGCGTGCCCGGCACGAGGAGCAGCGAGAGGCCCTTGAACCCCGTGGTCCCCGGAAGGGCGCGCACGACGACGCCCGCAGGTCCGCCGTCGATGTGGATGTCGGCCTCGACGGCCACGTCGTCCCCCGGGGCCGGCGTGGAGACCGCGTCGCGTACGCTGGAGCCGAGGACGCGGACCCGCGGGCCCGACGAGATGGCCGCGCGCGGGGTCCCGGCGAGGCGCGCGAAGACGAGTCCCGAGCCGGTCCACGACTCGCCCTCTGTGGGGACGACCCGGGCCGCGGGGAGCATCGACGCGACGACCGCGGCCCCGTCGCGGTGGAGCCCGGTGATGGCGCCCGCGTCGTCGTGCTCGATTCGCCACAGGTGGGCGTCGAGGCGAAAGGCGGTGGCGATGCCGGCGGGATCGAGCGAGACGTGCGTCGCGCGGGCGTGCCCGAGCGGGAGGGCGAGGCCGTCGGCGGGCGTGGGAGCAGGCGGGGCGAACGCGGCGAGAGTCCCGAGGGCGTCGGCGACGAAGGCGAGGCTCTCACGCTTGCCGGCGAGAAAGCGCGCCGCAGCGACGTCGAGGGTGCGCGGGGCGTCGAGGGCGAGCATGGCCACGGCGGTGGCGACGCCTGGCAGGCCGTCGTGCTCGACGCGGGCGCGCAAGGAGGGCCGGCGGTCGAGGGCGCGGCGAACCGCCGCCGCGCCGAGGCCCCGCGCCACGGCCATCGTCGACGCCGGCACCTCGGCCGGGGCTCCCTCGGGCGCCCAGGGCGAAGCGGCCTCGCCTAGCGGACCGGGCGGCGCGTCGTCCGTGCTCACGACAGCGGCGCGGGCTCGGAAGAGCGCCTGCGAATCCCCGACGAAGACGGCCTCCACGCCGTCCCGCGCCCCCGGGATCCGCTCGAGCAGCGCCCGGACCTCGGCCACGCGCGCGTCCGCTCCGGTCGCGTCCGTGATGAGCAAGCCTTGCTCGACGAGCGCCGCCCGCCGGAGGCCCGTCAATCCGAGCTTGTCCGCGGCGTCCACGCGGCGCATCGGCCCGTCCGGCATCGCGTCGAGCAAGGCCACCGCCGCCTGCGCGCGCAGGTGGGCGACCTGGACGGGCGCCGCGACGTCGAGCTTCAGCAAGGCGGCGTTGCGCGCGAGGTGATCCGCGATGGCCTTGCCGCATCCGGCCCGCGCCGATGCGTCGACCCCCGCATCGGCTCCCGACGCCTCCCCCGCCACGAACACGTACCCGCGCGCGATCTCCGCCAGGGCCGGGCTCCGCTGAAGGTCCGCCGGGTGCTGCGCGTAGAGCGCGTCGGCCCGCGCGAGCACCGCCCGGACCACCGCGACGGCGAGCACCGGCCCCGACGCCGCCGAGGCTCCGCCCTGCACGACGTCACCGAGAAACGCCATCCGCGGCGCGTCGAGGGTCGCCCCCGCGAGCGCCGCGGTCATCGCCTCCGCGGATTCGTCCGCGCTGAGGTCCGGACGCGCCACGAGCGCGCGCACCCGGTCCGCGTGCGTCCCGCTCGTGACGTAGCCTCGGATCTGCTCGGTCTCGCTGGTCGTGAGCGAGGCGCGCGCGTCGGCCGCGGAGCAGACCCCCGCGACCGCCGCCAGCGCCAAAAGGGCTCGTCTCATCGCACGCCCCACGCCGGAATCGGACTCAGTTGGCGCCCTTGACCTCGGCGCCGGCCTCGTCCTCCTCGTCCTCGTCGTCGTCATCGTCGTCATCGTCCTCATCCTCCGGGAGCTGGAGCGACGAGGGCGCGGGCGGCATCGGCTTGCCTTCCTTCTCGGCCTGCTGGCGGGCCTTTTCGAGAGCGGCACGCTGCTGCTGCACCTTCTGCATCACGGCGGGCTTCGGCGCGATGATGAGCGACATGGCGCGCGCTTCCATCATCGGGCGCGTCTCCAGGTTGGCCACGTCCTCCAGCGCCTTGACGATGATGTCGATCTGCTCGTGCGCCTTCTCGGGGTGCGTGATCTCGCGGCCGCGGAAGCGGACCGTGAACTTCACCTTGTGCCCGGCCTCGAGGAAGCGGCGCGCGGCCTTGATCTTGAAGTTGATGTCGTGGTCGTCGGTCTTCGGGCGGAGCTTGATCTCCTTGATGTCGACCACGGCCTGGTTGCGCCTCGCCTGCGCAGCCTTCTTCTTCTCCTCGTACTTGTACTTTCCGAAGTCGAGGATCTTGCACACGGGCGGCTCGGCCTTCGGGTTGATCTCGACGAGGTCGAGCCCCTGCTCCTGCGCCATGCGAAGTGCTTCGTGGGTCTGCAGCACGCCGAGCTTGCCCCCATCGGGACCGATGACCAGAACTTCTGGAACTCGGATGCGGTGATTGACTCGGATTTGATACCCACGCTGCTGCTGACGCGGGTCGAACCGGGGATGCCCCATTGCCATTGTTTGTGACCTGACCTCCGTGTGATGGGTACTGAAACCGTGACCTATCGAGTCTCGACGGGCGGGGCGCTCTCGGTCAATAGGCGCGCCGCGAGCTCTTCCAGGGGCATCGCGCCCAGCTCGCCTGCGTCCCGGGACCGGACGCCGACCGCCCGGGCCTCGGCCTCCTTGGGGCCCACGACCAGCATGTAGGGGTACCGCTGGAGCCGGGCGTTGCGGATCTTGGCCCCCAGCTTGTCGCTCGAGAGGTCCGCATCGACGCGCAGTCCCTTGTCTTTCAGCATCTCGACGACGTTCCGGGCGTACTCGTCGCTCTTCTCGCTCACGGTCAGGACGATGGCCTGACGCGGCGCCAGCCAGGTGGGGAAGTTCCCCCCGCAGTGCTCCAGATAGACGCCGAAGAACCGCTCGATCGACCCGAAGATGGCCCGGTGCAGCATGACGGGCTGGTGGTCCTGGCCATCCTCCCCCGTGAATCGGAGGCCGAACCGCTCGGGGAGGTTGGGGTCGAACTGCAGGGTGGCGAGCTGCCAGGAGCGCTTGAGGGCGTCCTTCACGTGGAACTCGATCTTCGGTCCGTAGAAGGCGCCTTCGCCGGGCGAAATCTCGAACTTCTTCCCGGCGCGCTCGAGGCCCTCGGCGAGGCCCCGCTCGGCGCGGTCCCACGCCTCGTCGGTGCCGATGCGCTTCTCGGGGCGGGTCGCGAGCTTGACCTCGACCGACTCGAAGGAGAGGGCCTTGTAGACGCCGTAGAAGAACCGCAGAAACTTCTCGATCTCCGCGGGGACCTGCTCCTCGGCGCAGAAGACGTGCGCGTCGTCCTGCGAGAAGCTCCGCACGCGCGCGAGGCCGTGGACGACGCCGCCGCGCTCGTACCGGTGCAGGCGCGCGAAGTCCGCCACGCGCCAGGGAAGCTCCCGGTAGCTGCGGCGGCGCGCGTTGAAGATGACGCAGTGGCTGGGGCAGTTCATCGGCTTGAGGGCGAAGGCCTTCTCCTCGATGCCCTCCTTCAGCTTCGCCGGCTCGAGCTCCGTCAGCATGTCGTCGGTCACCAGCCGGTACATGTTCTCGGCGTAGTGCGGCAGGTGCCCGCTCTTCAGGAAGAGCGACGGCGCGTAGGCCAGCGGCGTCACCACCTCCTCGTAGCCCTCGCGCTCGTAGAGATCGCGCACGTACTGGATGAGGCGGTTGTAGACGAACGCGCCCTTCGGCAAGAAGAACGGCATCGCCGGCGCGACCTCGTCGAACATCACGAGGTCGAGCTCCTTGCCGAGCTTGCGGTGATCGCGCTGCTTGGCGAGCTCGAGGTTCTTCAGGTGCTCTTCGAGCGCGTCGACGCTCGGGAACGCGGTCCCGTAAATGCGCTGGAGCATCGGGTTGCGCTCGTCGCCGCGCCAGTACGCGCCCGCGACGTGCGTCAGCTTCACGGCCGCGAGGAAGCCCGTCGACGGCACGTGCGGCCCCTCGCACACGTCGAGCCACTTGTCCGGCGGCGCGCCGTGCTCGTAGATGCTCACCTCTTCCCCCTCGGGGATCGCGTCGATGATCTCGAGCTTGTAGGTCTCCCCCATCGCCAGGAACATGCTCTTCGCTTCTTGCCGGGTGACGACCGCGCGGCGGAAGGGCGTGTTCTTGCGGATGACTTCCTGCATCGCCTGCTCGATCTTCTGCAGGTCCTCCTCGGTGAACGGCGAGCCGGGCTTGTCGAAGTCGTAGAAGAACCCGTCCTCGATGGCCGGCCCGATGGTCACCTTGGTCCCCGGAAAGAGGCGCTGCACGGCGTCGGCCATCACGTGGGCGGTCGAGTGACGGATGACCGCGAGACCGTCCTGGTCCTTCGCGCGGATGGGCGTGAGGTCGGCGGCCGTGGCCGAGGCGTCGAGGGGCGTGTGAAGGTCGACCGTGCGCCCGCGGTATTTGACGGCGATGACGTCCTTGTCGAGCTTGCCGCCGGCGGAGAGGATCTCGCGCGGGGTCTTTCGGGGGGCTTCGGCGCCGGGGGAGGACATGGGGGAGGGGTTTTATAGCGCAGGTTGCGCGCGAAGCCCCGGGGGAGAAAGCTACGCGCGTGGAGCTCGTCGTCTGGAACGCCGCGCGGCGGCTCGCGGTCTTCGTCGTCTGCGCGCTCGCGCTCGTGGCCGTTCCGTTCGTGCGCGACGCACGCATCGGTCTCCTGCCGGCCATCTCGGGAGGCCTGGCCATGGGCCTCGTGCTCGTCGCCCTTCTCCGACTCGGTCGTGCGTCGCGGCTCCTCCGAGAGGCGCAGCGACCGCCCAAGCCCACCCCGGCCGCCATGGTCTATCGCTCCGGACTGGGACCGGAAGACCGGGATCCGGTCGAGAGGGCGGCCACCCACCAGGCCGCGCTCTCTCTCATGCTCCTGGCGTTCGCCGGCGCCCTCACGGTCGTCGCCGCGGCTGCCCGGTAGCCGCATCGCAGACCGCCGCAACGCATGAACTTTTGACGGCATCCAAATGGCCTGGCGCGCTTGACGCGATCGAAGCTCATGCCTACGTGTCCCCCCCGCATGCGGTCGCTTGCCTTCTCGCTCTCCGGTCTGGCCCTGCTCCTCGGCGTCGCGGCCTGCCATGCGTCGGACGACGCAGCCGCCGCGACTCGGCTCCGGGAGGCCGCCGCCCCCGTCCACGTGACTACGGTCGCCGTGGTCGAGCGGCCGATGCCCGAGTTTCTCACGCTGACGGGGACCCTCCGCGCCAGCGCGCAGAGTGACGTCGCCGCCGACGTGAGCGGGAAGGTCGTGTCGACGTTCGTCGAGCGCGGGCAAGCCGTGAAGAAGGGGCAGACCATCGCCATCGTCGACGCGCGCACGGCCGCGCTCGCGGCCACGGCCGCCCAGGCGCAGTCGAAGGTCGCGCAGGAGCAGCTCGAAGAAGCGCAGCGGGACTGCGCGCGGGTGAAGCACCTGCTCGAGACGGGGGCCATCTCGCAGGCCGAGTTCGACCGGCAGACGTCGCAGTGCACCTCGCAGCAGTGGTCGGCCGCGGCGGCCCAGGCCCAGCAGCAGTCGGCCAGCAAGCTGGTCGGCGACGCGAACATCCGCGCCCCGTTCGACGGCTACATCGGCGAGCGGTACATCAACGTCGGCCAGTACGTTCAGCCGAACACGCGCGTCGCTTCCGTGTACGCCCCCGATCCGCTGCGCCTCGAGCTCACGGTCCCGGAGGCGAGCGTCGGCGCCATCAAGCAGGACATGCCCGTGCGGTTCACGGTCACAGCCTACGGCGACCAGCTCTTTACCGGCAACGTGAAGTACATCAGCCCGAACCTCCGCGAATCGACGCGCGACCTCGTCATCGAGGCCGTGGTGCCGAACGCCGACCTCAAGCTGAAGGCGGGGATGTTCGCGGTGGCGCGCATCGAGCTCGGGGCGAAGCCGCACGCGGTCGTACCCCGGGCCGCCGTGCTGTCGGACGACAGCGCGTCGCGGGTCTACGTCGTGTCCGGTGCGCAGGTGCAGGAGCGCCTCGTGCAGCTCGGCGAGTCGGTGGGGGACGTGGTGACGGTGGTCGAGGGGGTCAAGCCCGGCGAGAAGGTCGTCGTCCAGCCGGGCCCGGACGTGCACGACGGCGCCCAGGTGGATTGAGCCATGCAGTGGCTGGCAGCGCTCTGCGTCCGCAGGCCGATCTTCGCGTCGGTGCTCATCCTGGTCGTCGCGGTCATCGGGATCGCCGGGTACCTGCAGCTCGGGGTCGATCTCTTCCCCAACGTGAACTTCCCCTACGTCGTCGTGCTGACGACCGAGCCGGGCGCCGCGCCGGAGGACATCGAGACCGAGATCACCGACAAGGTCGAGGAGGCCGTCAACACCATCGGCGGGATCGACGAGCTTCGTTCGGTGACGACCGAGGGCGTCTCGCAGGTCATCATCCAGTTCACGATCGAGAAGAACGTCGACGTGGCCTCGGAAGAGGTGCGCGATCGCCTCAACACGATCCTCCGGGATCTCCCGAAGGACATCGACCCGCCGGTGGTCCAGAAGCTCGATCCGGACGCTTCGCCCATCCTCTACTTCGCCCTGCGATCGCAGGGGCACACCCTGCGCGAGACGACGGAGCTTGCCGACAAGAAGGTGCGGCGCTCGCTCGAGTCCATCGAGGGCGTCGGGCAGGTGCAGCTCCTCGGCGGCCGCAAGCGGCAGATCAACGTGGTGCTCGATCCGATCGCGCTGCGCGGCGCGGGCGTCACGGTGGTCGACGTCCAGCGCGCGATCGCGAACCAGAACCTGACGACCCCGGGCGGACGGGTCGACACGGGCCCGGGCGAGCTCACCGTGCGCATCCACGGGCGGGTGACGGATCCGGCGCAGATCGGCAACCTCGTCGTACGCCAGGAGGGCGGGCACTCGATCCGCGTGAACGACGTGGGGACCGTGGTGGACGGCGAGGAGGACGAAGACACGGCGGCGCTCCTCGACGGCGTCCCGACGGTGCTGCTGACGCTGCGCAAGCAGTCGGGCTCGAACACGGTCACGGTGGCGGACGCGGCGAAGGAGCGCGCGGACGACATCCGCAAGGCGCTTCCGCCCGGCTACTCGCTCGACGTCGTGCGCGACGAGTCGGGCGTCATCCGGACGAGCGTCGACTCGGTGAAGAGCCACCTCGTCGAGGGAGCGCTCTTCGCGGCGGTCATCGTCTTTCTCTTCCTCGGCAACGTGCGGAGCACCATCATCGCGGCCATCGCCATCCCGGTGAGCATCATCGGGACGTTCGCGACGATGTGGTGGGCCGGCTACACGCTCAACACGATCACGCTGCTCGCGCTGGCGCTCGCGGTCGGCATCGTGATCGACGACGCCATCGTCGTCCTCGAGAACATCTTCCGTCACATCGAGGAGAAGAAGGAAACGCCGATGGTCGCCGCGGTGAACGCGACCAAGGAGATCGGCCTCGCGGTCATGGCGACGACGCTGTCGCTCATCGCGGTCTTCGTCCCGGTGGCGTTCATGGGAGGCATCCCGGGGAGGTTTCTCCGGAGCTTCGGCATCACGATGGCCTTCTCCATCGCCGTCTCGATGCTGGTGAGCTTCTCGCTGACGCCGATGATGGCGTCGCGATGGCTCAAGGCGCCGGTCGCCGGGATGCGCTCGCTGGGCGAGCGGATCGTCGACTGGTTTTACCGGCCGATCGAGCGGACCTACGGCCGCGTGCTCGGCTTCGTGATGCGGCACCGGTGGATCGTGGTGTCGCTCGCCATGCTCACCCTCGGCTCGTGCATCCCGCTGGCGATCGCGGCGCCGAAGGGCTTTCTCCCGGTGAACGACGACGGGCGCTTCCAGATCCAGGTGCGCGCGCCGGAGGGGACGAGCCTGCCGGAGACGCGCATCATCGGCGAGCGGATCGCCCGCGCGGTGCACGAGAACCCGAACGTGCGGATGACGCTCACGACCATCGGGGAGGACAACTCGGAGACGAGGAACCTGGCCACGGTCTACGTCGCGCTGACGGATCCGATGAAGCGCCAGACGACGCAGAACCAGCTGATGGACTGGGCGCGACGCGAGGTGGTGGCCAAGCAGCCGGCGGATCTTCGCGTGACGGTGAGCGAGGTGTCGCTCTTCGGAGGCGGCGGGTTCTCGACCCAGCGAAACCAGTACGGCATCCGCGGACCGGACCTGGAGAAGCTCGAGCAGATCACCGACGAGGCGATCAAACGCCTGAAGGCGGTGCCGGGCGCGGTCGACGTGGACTCGTCGCTCATCGTGGGAAAGCCGGAGATCGGCGTTTACATCGACCGGGCCCGCGCGGCGGACCTCGGCGTGCAGCCGAGCGACGTCGCGACGGCGCTGCGCTTGCTGGTCGAGGGCGATCGCGTCTCGAACTACGAGGAGCACGGCGAGCAGTACGAGGTGCACGTGCGCGCCGACAGGCAGTACCGCGCCGACGAGCAGGGGCTGCGCCTGCTGACGGTGCCGTCGTCACGCCTGGGGTTCGTGTCCCTGGCGGACGTGGTGCACCTCCGTGAGGGGACGGGCCCCTCGCGCATCGACCGGTTGAACCGCCAGCGAACGGTGCAGATCCTCGCCAACGCCGCCCCCGGCTACAGCGACGGCGCCATCTCCACGGCGATGACGAACATCTTCGCCAGCATGCACATGCCGGCCGGGTACACCGCCATCCCCTCGGGTCAGACCAAGGAGATGGGGCGCACGATGATCGCGTTCGGGCTGTCGCTCGTCTTCTCGTTCATCTTCATGTACCTCGTGCTCGCAGCGCAGTTCGAGTCGTGGCTGCACCCCATCACCATCCTCCTCAGCCTGCCGCTGACGCTCCCCTTCGCGTTCATCAGCATCATCATCTTCCGGCAGGCGATCGACATCTATTCCATCCTAGGGATCCTCGTCCTCTTCGGCGTCGTGAAGAAGAACGCCATCCTCCAGATCGATCACACCAACCAGCTCCGCGAGGCGGGGATGCCGCGGCTCGAGGCCATCCTCCAGGCGAACCGCGACCGGCTGCGTCCCATCCTGATGACCACCGCGGCGTTCGTGGCCGGGATGATCCCGCTCGTGCTCTCGCGCGGCATCGGCTCCGGCTTCAACCGGGCGACGGCGGGCGTGGTGGTGGGCGGTCAGGTGCTGTCCCTGTCGCTGACGCTGCTGGCGACCCCGGTCGCGTACTCGCTGTTCGACGATCTGTCGCGGCGGCTCTCGCGGCTCTTCGGGTTCGCGCCGAAGCCCGAGCCCACGGCCGCGCCTGCGCCGGCGTTGCACGGGGCCGCCGAGCCGGTCGCGGGCGAGTAAGCGACACCGAGGGGGACGGCGGTGGCGAGCGTGCCCGCGGGCCTCTGCGAGGACTGTCAGCACTCCAAGCGCATCGGCTCGGCGAAGGGCTCCGTCTTTCGCCTCTGCCTGCTGCACGACCGCGATCCCCGCTTCCCCAAGTACCCGCGCCTGCCAGTCCTCGCGTGCGACGGCTACGCGAAGCCCCCTCCGGACGCGCCGGTCTGACTCATCGCGCGAGCTTCCAGGCGCGCGCGAGATCTTGCCGCAGCTGGGCCCGGGCCTTCTCGCGGTCCTCGTGCGTCGGCATGCGCAGGATCGCCGAGGGGTGGTACGTCGCGATGACCTGCCGGCCGCCGCTCGTCACGACCTCGCCGAACGAGTGCGTCAGTCGAAACGAGGGACCGAGCATCGACTGGGCGGCGGTCGCCCCGAGGCAGACGACCACCTTCGCGGGGACGAGCGCGAGCTCCGCCGCGAGCCACGGGTGGCAGGCGGTGACCTGCCCGGGGCTAGGCTTCGAGTGCATCCGTCTCTTGCCTCGCGGCTCCCACTTGAAGTGCTTCACCGCGTTCGTCACGTAGACGAGGCGTCGGTCCACGCCCGCCTCGCTCAGCAGCTCGTCCAGCACCCGTCCGGCCGGGCCGACGAAGGGCTCGCCGGCGCGATCCTCCTCGTCGCCCGGCTGCTCCCCGACGACGACGAGCGCCGCGTCGCTGGGTCCGCTGCCGAAGACCGTCTGCGTGGCGCGAGTGTAGAGATCGCAGCCTTCACAGGCTTTCGCGGCGGACGCGAGCGTGGCGAGCGAGTGCGTCGCGGGCACGAAGGCCGAGGCGCCGCCGGGAGGGGTCTTCGTGTTCGTGGGCATCGGCCGTTCCGTGTACGCGGTACCGTGCTGCATCCGTCATGCCCGACGCCGATCCGAACCTCGCCCGACTGCACGCCATCGCAGGCGCCATCCGCGTCCCCTGGCAACCGCAGCCTGCGCTGAGCGTCAACCAGGCCACGCTGCGCGTCGTGAAGCTCGAAGGCCACTCGCCGGACTTTCACACGCACGACATCGACGAGTGCTACGTCGTCCTCGAGGGCGAGGCGCTCATCGAGATCGAGGGCGAGGGCTCGACGCACCTCGCCCGGGGGGACGCCTACGTCGTCCGCGCGGGGACGGTGCATCGCCCGCTGGCGCTGCCGCACGCGTCGATCCTGCTCATCACGTGAGGGCGGCGAGCGCGGCGTTCACGTCGACCGGCACGCCGACGGCGCGCAACCCCGGGACGAACACGTCCGGCACGAAGGCGCGATAGAGCTCGCGCTCCTCGGCCATCGAGCACACCCCGTGCTCCCCGAGGCGCGGATCGTCGTTCGTCACGTCGATCACCGCGGGCGCCTCCGCCGTGCCGAAGAGGTTCGCGGCGATGCCGGCGATGTAGCCGGGGATCGCCTCGGCGACGGAGCCCCTCGTCCGGTCGTCGGCCGTCTTGAACGCGTGCGCCAGGTAGGCCCACCCGACGCGCGCGTGGACGATCTCGTCCGCCAGAAACACGGTGAGCACCCCGCGCACGACGGGATCGACCGCCCGATCGCGCAGCATCGCGAGCTCGGTGCACGCGAACGTTTCGCCGAGGCACGACAAGAGGATGGCCGAACGGCACGCCTGCGCGACCGCGGTCAGCGACTCGTCCGCCGGCATCGACGAGATCTCCCGGGGCAACGGCGGCAAGTGACCGCCGTAGAGCTCGACCATCTTCACGGCGAGCTCGGTGTGCCGGAGCTCGTCGATGCACACGCGATGGCAGACGGCGACGAGGTCCACCGGCGCCCCCGCCGCGATGAAATCGAAGCTCAGCGTCGAGAACCCCGTGATGGAGCGGTACTCCGTCGGGATGCGCTCCCCCCAGATGCGGGCGAGCTCGGCGCGAAGGACCGGATCGAGCCTCGTCGCGTGCGACTCCTCCCACGGGATCGGCCGGTGAAAGCCGCGCATGAGGCGCGCGTACTCGGCGCGGAGCGGCGTCTCGGACGTCCACGCCGCGGCGTCGGCGGGAAAGAGATCGACGAGCTTGGGTTCCTCGACGCTAGCTTCGGGCACGGGCCGCCCCGGCGAATCCGCGTGTCGGCATGCTGGTGCCCGTGGAGCTGGGTCGCGGGCGGACGACCTCGGTGGGCGGCGCGCTCGTGGCGGGAGGCGTGCTGGCCTCGCCCGTGGCCATGGCGGCCGTCGTCGTCGGGGTCGTCGTCACGGGAGCCGTCGTCGTCGGCGGGTTCGTGGCGCACGCCTCGAGGAGCGCCGGCGAGATCATGCCCGCCCCCATCACCACCGAGCGCACGACGTCTTTGATGGGCGAGCGGCCTCGGTAGGACATCTCCGAATGGTACCCGAGCCGTGCGACCCCACAAGCCAGGCTCTTCAGGCCGTCAACGGCAGGCGGCGACGGGGAGGTGCGCCGCCGTCCCACGTCACGAACGGATCGACGCCGGCGTGGTCGCCCTCGACCCAGCGGGCGGCCGCGCCGCAGCCCCCGGCGCACGTCGAGGCGTGCTCGCAGCCTGCGCAATACGAAGGGAGAACCGCGCGATAACGGTGGGGATCCCCTGGCGCGAACAGCGCCGCGACGTCGAGCGAGGGATCGAGCACGTCCCGCGCCCCCGCGATGGGATCTCGGTGGAGCGCGCAGTGACGAAGCTCCCCTTCGGGGCCGAGCGCGAACTCCTGCCGGGGCGTGCCGATGGGACAGTCGTGGAACTCGATCTCCGGGAACTGCGAGAGCTCGACGGCGCACGGGGGAATGGGCATCGTCGAGAAGAGCTGCAGGTCGCCCGCCCGGTCGCGCATGATTGCCGCGGCTCCGGCGAGCGCCCGCGCGACGTCGTCCCGAGAGGGCATCAGCTCCCTCGCGAAAGCCGTCGAGTACCCCGCGGGGCTGAACCGGCTGAGCGCGACCTTTCGCACGTCGAGCGACAGAAAGAGCCGGAGCGTCTCCGCGACACGGTCCGCGTTCCGCTTCGTGATGACGATGCACCCTTCGACGGGGATCCGCTTCCCTCGCAGGATCCCGATGCCGCGCACGGTGCTCTCGAAGTGCCGCCCGCCCACCTGCGCGTCGTGCAGCTCCGCGTCCGGCCCGTTGAGCGTCACCAGCACCGACAAGAGCCGATGCCGCGACAGGCGCTCGGCGAGCTCCGGCGTCACCAGGGCACCGTTCGAGATGAGCTGCGCGCGGACGTGCCGCGCCCTCAGATGGTCGAGCAGCGGGAAAAGATGGGGACTGGCGAGGGGCTCACCCCCGGTGACGGTCACGTGCTCGAGGTCCACCGCGTCGAGCACCCGGTCGATCCGCGCGAGGAGCACGGACCGCTCGGGGGTCCCCACCGACGCCCCGCCGTCCGCGCGCCAGGCGTTGTAGCAGTAGTCGCAGTGCTGGTTGCAGAAGGCCGTCACCTCGATGGCGAGCGAGTGGACCCGCGGGCGGGCTGTCGGCCAGGGACGCTCGTGCACGAGGGACAGCTTACCGCCAGGGGAGACGCACGGAAGACGGGGCCATCGCCACCCGGCAGAGTACCGGATCGTTCGATGAAGGGACGCGTCTGGGCGGCTTCTCTCGTGACGGCGCTCGTCTTCGCGAGCTGCGGCACGTCGAACAAGAGCAGCTTCACGAGCGGCGGCGGCCCCGGCAGCGACGGGGGCGGGTCGAGCGGCGACGGCAGCCCCTCCTTCGGCGACGACGGCGGCAGCGGCATGGGATTCGGCGACGGCGGCCACCCGACCCCGACGATGCCCGTCACGATGAACGACTGCCCGGGCCCCGTCAGCGCGGCCATGGCCACGGCGCTCCAGGGCGGCGGCACGGTCGATCCCGCGATGAAGTGGCTCTACCCCTATGACAAGACCATCTTCCCCGGGGGCATCGCGGGGCCCGTCCTGCAGTGGACGCCGCAGTCGGGCGGCGCCGACGGCGTGTACCTGCATCTGCACTCCAGCCTCTTCGACTACAAGGGCTGCTTCGGTGCCACGAGCCCGCAGCAGCTCCCCGTGCCCGACACGGCGTGGACGACGGCGTGGGCGCAGAGCACGGGCGCGAACGATCCGCTGAGCGTCGAGCTGACCACGGTGGTGGGGACGACGGTCAGCGGGCCAATCACCGAGTCGTGGACGTTCGCGCTCGGGAGCCTGAAGGGCGTCGTCTACTACAACACCTACACATCGCCGCAGGTGAACAACAACGGCGCGGTGATGGTCATCCAGCCGGGCGCGAGCAAGCCGAGCCCCTTCCTCGTCATCCCCGGAATGTCGCCGACGGGGCCGTGCATCTCGTGCCATTCGGTGTCGGCCAACGGCGCGATGATCGTGGCGCAGAGGCACCAGTATCCGGGGGGCCTTCTCCAGAGCGAGTCGTACGACCTCCTCACGACGCCGGTGCCCAACCCGGCCTCGCCGCTGGCGACGACGAAGACCGACGACTGGGGCTTCAGCGCGGTCTACCCCGACGGATCGCGCTTGCTCACCGACGGGCAACCCGGGATGACGGGCGCCGTGTTCCCGGCCGGGCCGGGCGACAACCCGGGCATGGAGGGCCCCAAGGCGAGCCAGATGTACGATCCGAACACGGGCGCGACGATCCCGTTCAGCGGCCTCTCGGGGACGCACGTGATGATGCCGTCGTTCTCGCCGGACGGGACCAAGGTGGTCTTCAACGACACCGACAACGGCGGCGGGCACACGCTGGTCGTCATGGACTTCGCGGCGTCGACCAACACGTTCTCGAACGCCAAGCAGGTCTTCAAGGACACGAACCTCTACCCCGGGTGGCCGTTCTTCACGCCCGACAGCAAATCGGTCGTCTTTTTCGTCGGCAGCTCGGCGAACTTCGCGAGCTCGACGGATCCCCCGGCCAACAACGTCGCCCAGGGTGACCTCTATCTGGTCGACGTCGCGAGCGGCGTCGCGCACGCGCTCGACGCGGCCAACGGCCTGCTCCCCAACGGGACGACGTACCTCCCCTACGCGACGCGCGACGAGCACCTCAGCTTCTACCCGACGGTGAGCCCCGTCGCGGCGGGCGGATACTTCTGGGTCTTCTTCACGAGCCGGCGCAACTACGGCAACGTGCTCGTCGACCCGAACGACAACCCGCCCTCGAAGAAGATCTGGGTCAGCGCCATCACCATCGGCGGCACCCCCGGCCTCGACGCCAGCCACGCCGCCTTCTACCTGCCCGGGCAGGAGCTCGCGAGCGGCAACATCCGCGCGTTCGCCACGCTGTCGCCGTGCAAGCCCGCGGGACAATCGTGCACGAGCGGCATCGATTGCTGCGGCGGCGCGTGCAACGGGGGATCTTGCGGGACGCCGATGGGGTGCTCCAACGCGGACGAGAAGTGCACGACCTCGGCCGACTGCTGCGGGGGAACGGGGCTGCAGTGCATCAACGGGTACTGTGCCGAGGTGGTGCAGTAGGTTGGTGCAGCAGGGGCATCGTGCCCGTCGGGACGGTGTCGAGCGAGCGAAGCTCGGTGGGAATCGTGCCCATGGGAGACGGCCATCGTGCCCATGGGAGACAGGCATCGTGCCTCATGGAGGGCTCGATCGAGCGACGCTCGGTGGGCATCGTGCCCATGGGAGACGGCCATCGTGCCCATGGGAGACGGCCATCGTGCCCATGGGAGACCGCCATCGTGCCCATGGGAGACGGGCATCGTGCCCACGGGAGGCGGGCATCGTGCCGATGCGAGGTGTCGATCGAGCGACGATCGGTGGGCGTCGTTCCGAGAGGAGGTGTCGATCGAGCAATGCTCAGCGGACATTGTGCCCATCTTGGCTCCGGGGGGGAGCCGTCACTTCGACGGTCGCGGGTGCAGGCCTCTCCTCGGCGCGGGCCGCTCCGGGTGCGGCGAGCGCCATCAGGAGGCCGGTCCAGGCAACGCTTCGCTCGAGGGTGCTCATCTGCGGTCCACCTTCTACTGCCCAATCGGACGCTTGCGGCGCGCGGTTGCGGAAAAACGCCATCCCGGTAGGACGATCCCCGATGGGCCTCTACCGCGCGCGCGACCTCGTACGCGTTCCCGGGCTCCTCAGTCTTTCGCGCCTGCCGCTGGCGGCGGCTTTTCCCTTCGTCCTCGTCCACCCCTTGGCGGCGCTGGGGGTCCTCGCCGCCGCGGGCTTCTCCGACGTGCTCGACGGCTGGTATGCGCGCCGCTTCGGGCAGGTGACCGCGACGGGCTCGGCGCTGGACCCCGTGACGGACAAGCTCTTCGTGACGACGGTGGCCGTGAGCCTCGTCGTCGGCGGCTACCTCTCGGTGCTCGACGTGGCGCTGCTGAGCGCCCGCGAGATCGGCGAGCTGCCCCTCGTCGCCTGGCTCGCCTTCAACCGCCACGCGCGCCGCCGCCGGGCGGGCCATCCTTCGGCGAACGTGCCCGGCAAGCTGGCGACCGTGCTGCAGTTCGGGACCGCCACGGCGGCGCTCTTTCGCATGCCGCACCTCGGCTGGCTCATCGATGGCGCGGCGGCCGTCGGGATGCTGGCCGCGACGAGCTACTGGCTGCGCGAGATCCGCATCCTGCGCCACGCCTAGGCCGGCCCCCCGGGGCGATGGCCGCGCCCGCCTGCGACCGTGTATCCTCGACCGCGATGAGGTGGTCGCGCGCCTGGGCCTGGGCCGGAATGGCCCTGGCGATGACCGCCGTCGCCGCGTGCCAGGTGGTCTCGGGCATCGCCAACCTGGACATCGTCGACGACGCGGGCGATGCGCGCGCGAACGACGCCACGGCGGAGGCGTCGGGACAGGGTGACGCCCAGAACGACTCCGCGGGCGATTCCACAGTCGAGGCGGGCAGCGACGGCACGACGGACTCCCAGGCCGACGCGGCCGTCGACGCGCCGCTCGGCCTCGACGGCGGCTCCGAAGGGCCGGCCGACGCGGAGGCGGGGTCCGACGCGGCCGGTGAGGCGAGCACGAACGACGCCGGCGACTCCGGCGGCGGTTCGAGCGACGCCGGCGATGCCAGCGACGCGACCGACGCGACCGACGCGACCGACGCGAGTGACGCCGGTGGGGGTCCGGTCGACGGCGGGTGTCAGTTCGGGTGGCAGTGCCCGGCCGGGTATTGCGGCGCCGGCGGCGTGTGCGCCGAGCCGCCGAGCTGCGTCGGGATGGCGCCGACCTGCGGCCCGAACGGCACCGACGACTGCTGCAAGAGCGTCGCCGTCATGACGCCGGACAGCGGGGCCACGTTTCTCCGCAGCTTCGACGGCCCGAACTACATGGACGCGTCGAGCCCCGCGACGATGGCCGGCCCCTTCGCGCTCGACAAGTACGAGGTGACGGTCGAGCGGTTCGAGACGTTCATCTCGGGCTACACGGTCCCGACCACGGGCTCGGGCAATTACCCGCCCGTCGGCGGCACCGGCTGGAATGCGTCGTGGCCTTTCCCCGCGTCGCAGGCGGCGCTCCTCTCGGCGGTGAGCACGAGCGGCGGCAATTGCCCGCAGCCGTTCACGCCTTCCACGGGCCTCCCGCCGTCGACCGCGCATCTGCCAGTGAACTGCGTCGACTGGTACCTCGCCTTCGCCTTCTGCGCCTGGGATGGCAGCCGCCTTCCCACCGAAGCGGAGTGGAACTTCGCCGCGGCGGGGGGCGGCGGCCAGCAGCGGATGTATCCGTGGCTCTCCGGGTCGATGCCGCCGCCGACGATCGACTCCACCTACGCCTGGTACGACTGCTCGGGCGGGATGGGCACGATGGAGCCCGGCGGGGGACCCGGTCCGTGCACCCTCTCCCAGTCGCTCCCGGTGGGCTCGGAGAGCCCGAAGGGAGACACCATGCTGGGACACGCCGACATGGCCGGGAGCATGCTCGAGCCGACCATCGACTTCTTCGGCACCTACCCGGTCCCTTGCACCAACTGCGTCGACACGAACCCGGCGAGCGGCCAGCGCGCCTACCGCGGGGGGTCGTGGATGGATCCGCCGGCGAACCTCGATGACGGCTACCGGAGCGGCGTGGCGCCGACGTCCGGCGCGGGCAACACGGGCATTCGCTGCGCTCGCTGAGGCAAGTCACCACCGGCGACATGGGACTTTTCGTCTGAAACGATCTGAAATCCTCCTGCTTGACCCGCGGGAGACGCCGCATCCTTCGCCCGCGATCGTAGAGGCAGGGCGTGCGAAACCTCACCCTCTCCTTCTCCATCCTCCTCTTCGGCTCGCCTCTCGCCCTCGCCGCGGCGTGCGGCGGGTCTACTTCGTCGCCCGGGTCCGCCGCTCCGGCGGCTTCGACCGACGCGGGCGCCACCGAAGAAGCCTCCGCCGAGGCCGGCGAGGAGGCGTCCAGCACTCCGACGACACCGCCCGTGGCCACGAGCGCCAACTTCGGCACGTACATCGTCCTCGGGGACTCGATCTCCGACCGCGGAGGCGCCGGGCCGTTCTTCTACGACCTGCTCCACCAGAACGACGACACGACGTACCCCAGCTGGAAGGGGCACGATCTGTCGACACGCTTCCCCGGCCTGCAATACGTGCACGCCGCGGTCGCCGGATCGATCACGGGCGCCTACGGCGACACGACGACCACGGGCGCCCCCCTGATGAGCGCGCAGATCACCGGGCTCGGATCGTCCTATCCGGGCGACATCCTGGTGACCATCACCATCGGCGGCAACGACTTGAACGACCACGCGGGCGACGCCGTGCTCGGCCTCGACGCGCCCGAGAAGCAGAAGTTCGCGGCGAACCTGAAGGCCGATCTCGACGCGCTGACCGCGCCCGGGCGCCTCGGGACCGGCAAGCTCTACATCCTCGAGGCGAACATCTACGACTCGTCCGACGGGGAGGGCGACTGGAGCAAGGGCGGCGCCCTGTGCCCGAACTACACGGTGTCCGGGACGCAGGATCAGACCGTCTTCGCGGACTGGAACCAGATCCTCACGCAGGCCATCGCGGCGCACTCCGGCGACTACCTCTTCGACATCCACACCCTCTTCGCTGGCCACGGGTTCAACAGCAGCGCCAACTGGTACTTCAGCGACTGCATCCACCCGGACAAGATCGGCCACAACGAGCTCCGCAGGGAGGCCTGGCGCCTCATCACGGGCGAGTCGATCGCGGATTAGGGCACGCAGGTCCGCTTGGTCTCCCGGCCGGCGACGGCCTCGAAGGTCGTCTGCTTCGGCGAGTCGGCGTGCGCGGTCTGGACGAAGCCCATCGAGAACGTCTTCATGTCGGGGCCGAACTGGAACGGCGGAGGCTGGAAGCTGCGCGGCCCGATGTGCACGTCGGTCGAGCCCGGGGACGGCGCGCCGAACTTGCCGCACAGCGAGCCGTCGCACGTCATCGTGCCGTCGGTCTTGAAGGCCTTCACGGGGCTCGCCCAGCTCAGCGTGTGATCCGTGAGGGTGCCCACGGCGATGACGCCGTTGCCGTCGGGCGCCGCGCGGCTGTTCGTGTCGGTGACGACCGTGGCGCTGAGGAAGAGCGCCTTCGACGTGACGCTGACGTGCTCGTGGATGGCGTACGAGGTGAGCTTGGCCTGGCCGCCGGGTTGCCCGCTGCGGTCGTCGAAGTGAATGACCGCCTTGCCCGGCCCGATCGGGTAAACGCCGTCGGCCGCCCCCATCATCGTATCGGCGAGCTTGAGCTGTCCGTTGAGGGCGTACTCGACGTCCCACCCGCTGCACGCGGGACCGTCCGCCGAGGCAGCCGCCGGGGCGAGGACCAGGGCCGTCACGACGCCCACCACGCCCGCGCCCAGGTACTTTCTCGTCGCTCCCATGCCGCACCTCATGCTGCGCCTTTTCTAGAACAGATAGTTGAATCCCACACCGAAGAGGTCCGCGCTCGCGCTGTAGGTCCCGCCGTTCACCGGCTCGAAGGGCGCGTTGCCGTCGATGGGGTTGATGCGCGGGATCTTCGCGATGTTCGGGTCGACGTACTGCGTCGACGCGAAGGTGTGCGCCCAGACGCCGTCGAACCGCCAGTGTGCGCCGATGTACAGGCTGCCCCCGAGAGATGCCGTCCATTTGACGAAGTCGAGCGCGCTGAGATTGAGGTAGGCCGGCGGCACCGCGCTGGTCTCGTAGCTGACGCCGCCCCGCGCGGCGACGTGGTAGTCGCCGAGCATGTAGCGATACTCGCCGCCCAGCCGGAACGACTGCGCGTCCTGGAAGCCGCGCGGCATCGTGATGGGGGGGATGTTCACCTTGGGCGGCATCCCGGCGATGCCGTCGAGGCTCATCCCTTCGGGGGTGATTTGGATGGACTGCTGCTCGGACCAGAATTCGCGGACGTAGGCGAGCTCAACGCGCAGATCCTCGATGGGCCGCAGCTCGACCCCCGCCCGGAGCACGGCGGGCAGCACGAACCGGACGCGCGCGTGCGTCCCGTCCTGCGAGGCGCCGTCGAAGACGACGCTCGACGGCATCTGCATGGTGATCGTCGCCGGCGAGTCGATGATCATCGGGAGCTGCCCGCTCGCGCCGAAGCGGATGGCCTTGTCGGGCACCCAGGTGACGCCGCCGTTGGCCGAGGGCGCGAAGATGGGACTGATGTTGAGCTGGGCGGCCGCGTCGTAGTCGGGCTCCTCGGGGGCGCCGAGCAGGCGGTCCTGCGGGTTGGCGTTGAAGGTGATGGTCGACTGGAACTTGCCGACGAAGGCGAGGAGGCCCGCGCCGAAGCGGAGCTCGTCGATGGGCTTGTAGGCGAGCCAGATGCCGGGCATGGCGGCGATCGAGCCGTTGTACGAGCCCATCGAGTACCGCGCGGGCGAGGGTTGACCGTCGACGGTCGTCGGATACGCGGTGAGCGCGATGTAGGGCGCGAGCACGCCGCCCGCCACCGTCCACTCCTTGCGCGAGCCGAAGTTGTACGACGCGGCGATCGTGGGGAACGGCAGGATGGGCGTCCCCCCGTGGATGGTCGGGGAGGTAAAGCGCTGGTAGGCGCCGCCGGCGTCGACGACCTGGAGCTCGCGCGTGTAGCTGACGTTGAAGTCGAGCCAGGCCATGTCGAAGAGAAAGCTCGTGCCCGCGTCGGCGAGGCCCGCCGGGTTGTACCAGATGGCCCCGAGGTCGTCGGCGCCTGCCACGAAGGCCCCGGCGCGGCCCATCGGGCGCACGCCGCGGTCGGAGAAATAGAGGCCGGCCGCCCGCGCGCTCGCGGAGGCGGCGGTGAGAAGGAGCACGATGAGAGCGGCGAGCGCCCGGCGCGGGGTGCACATCGAGGGACGAAGGGCGCAGACAGTAGAACGTGTTTCACACTCCGTCCACGGAGCGAGGCGTCTCGAAGGAATCTCGCCCGCCGGTTTCGTTGACATGTGTCAGTGACGTGTGTCAGTGAGATGGGCGGCAGGATGGAGGGCATCCCGTGGCTGTCGTTCCGTCGGGGCAGGTGGGCGAAGGGCTGACCGAGCGCGACCGCCAGCGCGAGGAGACGCGGAGGCGCGTGCGCGAGGCGGCGCTCGACGTGATCCGGCGCGAGGGCCTGAGCGAAGCGCGGGTCGACGAGATTGCGCGCCTCGCCGGAGTGAGCCGCGGCACGGTGTACTTCCACTACCCGACGAAGGAGCACGTGGTCGCCGAGGTGCTGGGCGAGGCGGAGGGGCGCATCGCAGCCGCGCTGCGCGACCTTCCCCGGCAGGCGCCGCTCACGGCGGTGCTCGACACGTTCTCGACGGCCTTCGTGCGCGAGTGGGAGCGTGAAGCGCCGCTCTTTCCGTCGGTGGCCGCCGTGGCCGTGCGAGCGGCTTCGACGACGATGCGGTCCAGGGACTCGGGCAGCGTGCTGGCCGCGCTGGCCGCTCGGTTCAAGCTGGCGACCGAGCGGGGGGAGCTCACGGGGACGATGCGCTCCCTGGTCATCGCCAACGTCTTCCTGATGAACGTCCTCACGGCGACGCTCGCCTGGTCGTCTCGCCCTCGCCTGCGGCTGGCGACGACCCTCGAGGACGTCGTGCACATCTTCCTCGACGGCGCGCGGGCGCCGCGCCGATGACTCGCCACCGTCGGCTTCTGGCGTGGCTCGCGCTTCCGATCGCCGCCGTGGGCTGCTCGGACTTCAGCACGACGCGCGTGACGCCGCCGCGGGGCACCTTCGGCGTCGAGATGTACTCGGTGCTCTGCGACCGCGTAGGGGCGCAGGCGCTGCGCGAGGACGTGACGGGCGCGTCGTTTCATGCCGTGTGCAACGCCGACGCGAACGGCAACTACGCCGATCACGTCGACCAGTCGCTGCTCCCTGCGCTCACGCCGACCACGACGCCCGCGGGACAGCCCGTCAGCCTCGCGGTCCAGCAGCAGCACCGCGCCCTCGACGTGGCGCGCGTCGAGGCGCTGGCGCGCGATCGGTCCGAGCTCATCGCGTCCTTCGACGCGACCCTCCCTGCGACCACGCTCCCCGAGCTTCCGCTGGCCCCGGGGGAATGCCCGGATCCCGACGCGGCCGACGCCGACTCGAGCGGGCGGCTCGAGCTGCAGAAGGAGTTCACGGCGTTCCTGGGCCGCATCGTCGATCTCTACGACGACGACACGATCCCGTTCGCGACGCGCGCGCTCGGCGACCTGATGAACGAGGTGAAGGCCGATCCCGACCTGCAGGACGCCCTCGCCCGCGTGGACGCGCGGCAGGGGTACAGGCCCCTCCCCCTCGCCGTCGGCGTGGCCCGCCCGGCTCTCGGCTACCCGCGCCTCGTCGAGATGTCCCGCGCACTCTTCGGCGTGCTCCTGGCGGACGCGCCGGCGCCGGGGGGCGTGGCGTTCACCCAGTCGCAGCTCGTCCTCTACAACGAGCTTCGCACTCCGACGACGACGCCTCCGCTGTCGCTGCTCACGTCGACGCCGGACCCTGCCCTCGGAGGGCGCCCGGTGCTCGACAGGCCTCGCTCGCTGCTCGAGGCCCTGCGCCTCGTCGCGCTGACCGAGAACCCCGCGTTCACGACGGGAAACCCCAGCTACGTGGTGAGCCGCGATCCTCGCGGATACGCCTCCGTGCCGCTGGTGAAGGGCGCCGTGCCGCCGCCCTTCGTCGACGCGGACGGCGACGGCTTGCCGGACGTGGACGCGCTCGGCCGCTTCGTGACGAGCAACGGCTCGACGCCGCCATCCCCGTTCTTCTCGACCGACGGCACCAACGGCCCGCGGGACACGTTCGGCCGCGCCTTGCAGGGCGATGGCGGCCCGCTCGTCTACGACTACGTCGGAGTCCACGACACGTTCGTCGCCGCCGTGGCCCGGGACGTCCGCCCCTACTTCCAGCCCGATCCGACGCAGAAGCTCGAGACGGCGATGAACCTGATGGCAGCCCTGCCCGTGCTGTCGGGGGGACGGGACGTTTCGGCGACGTCGAGCAAGACCTACCCGCCCGACCCGCGCCAGGTGACCGACTGGAACCTCGGCCACACGACGCCCCCGCCCGCAGGCCTCGGGACGACGGCGGTGACCGTGCCCTACCGCGCGTTCCACCCGGAGACTTCCCCCATCGCCGACCTCACGTATGCGCTGGGACAGGTCCTCGGCACGCCGGAGATCGACGATCTGCTCGCCGTGGCCGCGCAGCTCGCGGCGTCGCACCCGGAGCAGCTGGCGAGCTTCGTCGGGCTGGCGCTCGAGGTGAAGAACATCGCGAACAAGCATCCCGAGGCCACGCTGCCGGCGACGGCCACGTTCTGGGACGATCTGTTCGTGCAGCTCGCCCAGGTGGCGCACACCTCCGGCCTCTTCGAGGACATCCTGCGCGCGGTGATGCAGATGCCGACGCTGGGCCTCGAGCCGGCGCTCGCCACGTATTTCACGGACAAGGACGACGTCTCCTACGACACGAACGACCTCAATGGACCCTCGGTGAACCTCACCGTGCCAGGGCAGGCGACGCTCGCGTTCGTCACGCCGGTGGATCACACGAAGCCGGACAGCGGCGCGAACAAGAGCGAGATGCAGAAATTCCTCTCGCTCTTGCACGACACGAACGGGCTCGCCATCTGCACCAAGGACGGGGCGACGGTCCCCATCAGCGTGACCCTCGCCGGCGTGAACGTGAGCTTCGTCTACCCGACCGATCCGGTCTACACGCCGCTCCTCTGTGGCATCGTCGGGGCCTCGCCTCCGACGCACCTCGGGAAGTGCGACATCTTCGGCTACCAGAACGTGATGACGCTGCTCCTCGACGTCCTCCTGAACAAGGCGACGCTGACGGTGCGGGATCCCTGCCTCAACAAGCTGATGACGTCCTCGCTGGCGTCGCTCGTCGGCGGAGCCAACGCCTTCCTCCAGCAGCTCTCGGGCGTGGAGGGCTTCTCGCTGAACCCGGATCTGCGCGGCTTCGCGCGCCTTCTTTACTTCAAGACGCCGTACCCCGGGCTGCCGTCGGACACGAACCCCGCGAACAGCGTCACCTCTACGTTCCTCTCGGACACGATCAACCCCATCGAGTCGATGGTGTGCCCGCTGGCGTCGTTCACCGCCCCCGACGGGACGGTGTTCCCTTTGCGGAGCTGCTCGACGGTGGAGGACGTACTGCGGGCGCGCGATCCCGACGCGCTCTTCCCGGTCGACGAGCTCGGCTTCGTGCCCTCGCTCGAGCCGCTCGCGGCCGCCTTCGACGCCCACAGCGCGGCGCTCCTCTTCGCGAACCTGTTCGACACGCTGCACCTGCACTGGGCGGACACGCAGCAGACGAAGCAGGAGTGCGACCCGACGCTGCCGAAGACCGACGGACGCTGGTGCTCGCAGGACGGCCTCGTGCGGTACGAGCCGCTGCTCGCGGACGTCGTGAACGATACGCCCTTCGAGCGCATCCAGGGCCTGCTGGAGACACTGTCGACGATCCAGATCCCGCACTGCAACACGTACGACCCGTCGAGCCACCTCTGCACGTCGACGACCACCATCGACGGCGTGCACGCCGTCGCGCAGGCGGCCGAGCTCATGTTCGATCCGACGCGGACGCCCGGGCTCACCGACCGGCAGGGCAACACGCTGGCGCTGCGCAACGACGGAACGCGGACCGATCCCATCGCCCCCATCGATCTTCTTGCCGACGCCTTCGACGACATCGACACGGCGTTCGCCACCTACGCGACGACGTATCCGAACGACACGAGCCGACAGTCACTCTGGCTCGATGCTCGCTCGAGCTTCGTCGACACGTTCCTGACGGTGAATGGCCAGGGCGCCACGGCGACGTTCCAGGATCCGACGCTGGTCACCATCCTGCCGGCCATCCTCGAGACGCTGCGCGAGCAGGCCTTCGCGCAGTGCCCGGGGCTTGCGCAGCCCTGCGTCTGGGCTCGCCAGAACCTGACGACGTCGCTGAGCGACACGCTGTCCGGTCCGGCGTACGCGGCGGTGGTCGACCTCATCGACTCCCTCCGGCAGGACACGAACGCGCGGACCGAGCTCGAGCTCTTGCTGGGCTATCTCATCGACGACGGCTCGGGCAACGACGCCCGCGTCGGCACGCTCACCGCGGCGTCGGACCTGCTGCAGGTCCTTCAGGACGACACGAACCTCCAGCCGGTGGAGCAAGTGCTCGCGCTCTCGGCGGCCGCTCCCGTGCTCGACGCTCAGGGCAACGTCGTCCGGCGGGGACTGGTCGACGCGGGCGTGCGGGTCCTGTCGCGCATGTTCGAGGAAGAGACGCCGGCGGGGGGATCGACGGTGAACGCTTGCTGGGCGACGCGTGATCCGAACCGCGTGCTCGGCACGCTCATGACGAACCTGGTAACTTCGACGACCGCGACGACCGCGGCCCCTTTCGAGACGATCTCCGACGTCGTGGCCGACGTGAACCGGGCCGATCCGAGCCAGACGACGAAGCTCGACGGCGGCGATTACGGCAACATCGCCAACGAGACGAGTGAATTCGTGCTCGATCCGACGACCGGGCTCGAGCAGGTGTACGCGATCGTGCGGCAGGCGACGGAGCCCTGAGGATCGCGGCGTTAGCCCTTCGTCCAGCTCGATCCGAAGAACAGCTGGTCGTTCGCGATGGGGCTCGTCACGGACGGCAAGCAGAGGAGGTACGCGAGCTCCACCTCGGTCATCGCGCTCTCTTCGAGGTAGAGGATTCCGGCGCAGGCCGCGCGCTTCGACGGGCTCCAGAAGAGCGAGTGCAGCTCGTACCAGCCCGGGGTCGCGCACGCGGAGCAGTCGATGACGTGAAAGGGATACATCGTCCAAGTGGCTCCGCCGAACGTCGCCGTGCCAACAGTCGATGGTTCGAGCGAGAGCTGGGGGCCGGTGATGCTGAACCCGGCGACGACAGTTGGGGGCCCCATGGACAGCGGCGGCAAGCTCACGGCCTCGGCGCTTGTCTGATCGACGACGTCACACATCCCTGACGCAGGCTGCGACTTCGACGACGCGATGCCGTCCGTCGTCTCGTAGTAGACGTAGGCGAGATCGCCGTCGTCGCAAGTGATCCACGTGAGGACGATGCGTTCGGGTCCGACCGCGATGATCTCCAGATCGCGCTCCTGCGCGAGCCCGCTGTCGGACCCCGCGTCGCCGAGCGGGACCGAGCTTCCCACGAAGTAGAAGGCGTCGAGCGGCCTCCCCTGGAACGTCAGCGTGCCGACACCGTGCGCGATCGAGATCGCCCCGAGGTCGCCCGAGCCGGCGCCTTCGAGGGTCACGTCCTCGTCCGCTTGCCAGGTGCCCTGGGAAGCCGCGATGTCGATGCCTGTTCCTGCGTCGACGACGTCGTCGTCCGGGGCGTCCTCGTCGTCGTTCGCGATGACATCCGAGTCGCCCGCGTCCATTGGCGCGTCGCTCTCCGAAGCCTGCCCACACGCGGCGAGGAGGACGACCAACGCCGCCGTTGCTGCGCTCCGCATCGCGTTCAGCGCCAGCGTATCACTGCGCGACGACCATCAACGTCCTCACCCGGGGGGGACCGCCATCCCCCCGGGAGGGCTTCTCGCCCTCTCAGCTGGGTTGGGCCGTCGCCGCGCGCGCGCCCAACCCGGACGCCGCGGACGTCGTCACCGCACGCGCCAGCTCCTCGAACGCCGGCTGGACGCAGCTCGCCAGGTCCCACAGGTCGGGTACGGCGTTGGCCGCGGCGTTGAACCCGAAGTCGAGCGAGCCCATGTAGCTCAGCACCGTGATGTTGAGCCCGGCCCCCTCGAAGACGGGGCCCATCGGATAGGCCGCCACGAGCTCCGCACCGGCGAGGTACAGCGGAAACGGAGGCCCCGGCACGTTGGAGATGACGAGGTTGTGCACGGGGCGGTGCCGGTCGGCGAGCTTCATGCGGGCGTAGAGGCGGGCGGCAAGGGAGAACATCGTCGGCGCCGCGAATTCGGCCCAGTTCTGGAGCATGTCGGCGCCGATGGCGTTGTGCTCCTCCTTGGCGCCGCGCGTGACGTTCTGGATGGCGCGGAGCCGTTCCAGTGGATCGGCGACGTCGGTCGCGAGGGACGTGAACATGGCCGAGACGCGGTTGGCCGAAGGCTTGGCGGTCGGCGCGCCCTCGCGCACCGAGATGGGACACACCGCCATGAGGGACTGGGTGGGGAGCTCGCCGTGACCGGCGAGGTAGCGCCGAAGCGTACCGGCGCAGAGCGCGAGGACGACGTCGTTCACCGTGACGCCCGTGGCCTTGCGGATCGCCTTCACGTCGGCGAGCGGCACGCGCGCGAAGGCCGCGCTGCGACGCGCCGTGATCGCGCCGTTGAAGCGGGTACGCGGGGCGGTGAGCGGCGTGCCTCCGGCGGAGATGGCCGGGTCTCGCCGTCGGCGCACCACGTCGGCCACGACGCCGACGGTGCGCCGCGCGAGCTGCGCCATCTCGAGGGGCTGCCGGAGGCGCGACGCGACCGCGTGCCGCACGAGCTCCGTCTCGGTCGGGACGTGCTCGGGAGGGGCGGGAGCCGCAGGGGGAGGCGTGACCGCGGCGCGATCGACGCTGAAGAGGTGGACGAGCAGCTCGGCGCCCGAGGCGCCGTCCACGGCGCAGTGATGCACCTTGGTCAGGAAGGCGAAGCGCCCGTCGGCCAGGCCCTCGATGACCCAGGCCTCCCAGAGAGGTCGTCCGCGGTCGAGCGGCGTGCTGTTGATGCGTCCGCACACGGCGGCCAGCTCGCGCGGGCCGCCGGGAGCCGGACAGGAGATGCGCCGCACGTGGTGGATGATGTCGAAGTCGGGGTCCTCCACCCAGATGGGGTGGTGAAGGTCGAACGGCACGCGCACGAGCCGCCGGTGGAAAGGCGGAAGGAGGTGAAGGCGGCTTGCGACGAGGTCCTGGATCTTCTCGAACGAGTACCCTCCGGGCATTTGCGCGGGGTCGAGCACCGCTGCGACGGAGACGTGCATGTGCTGCACGGGCGTCTCGAAGTAGAGGAAGGTGGCGTCGAGCCCGGACAGGCGTTCCATGCCTTGAATAGAACATGTTTCACTTGTCCGGGCGAGGGTGACGCGTCCATTTCGAGATACAAACCGAAAGGCCTAGTGGCGAAGGGCCATGGCAATTCTTCCGCCGACCGCCGCACCGCTCAGCAAGAGCGAGCCTCCGACGGCCAGGATGGCTACCTGCGACAGCACGATCGGAGCCATGCCCAGCAGCGCGAGGATTCCCAGCACGACGGCTCCGACACCGACGAGCACGTGCGTGCCCGACGCCGCGTAGACGCTCTCGCGAGCGACGACGTCCGACATGTCTTCGGTCGTGGCGATGCTCGTCGAGCGAATCGAGCTGAGGCGCGCCACGGCGCCGCTCGCGAACAGCAGACCCGCGCCGAAGACGATCGCGGCAATCGGCAGCAGGGTGAGCCACTCGATGCGCGCCAGCGAGAGGATGCCGAGCACGACGACGGCGATCCCGGCGACGGATTCGGCTCCGAGCCCACTCGAAGGCTCGGCCTCCGGCATGCCCCTCAGCCGCGTGACGTGGTGCAAGCGTGTGGCGATCGCGCCGCCCTCCAGCAGGAGTGCAACGCCGATGCAGATCGTGCCGATCGCAGTGAACATGATCGGCAGGGCTCCGATGAGCCCGAGGATTGCGAGTACGACGGCGGCGATTCCCACGAGAGCCTCGCCGACAGACTCGCCGACAGCCGCCTCGCGGCGGCGCTTCTCTTGTTTCAGAGGATGCGTTTCAACCGGAACCGTGTTCATGGCCGTGCTCCTTTCCCCCCGTGTCGTGCGAAGACGGGGCCAACGAAGCCTCGGGCGTGAAGCTCGATCTCTTCCTACAGTCGCCTGCTTCTCCTAGAAGGCCTGCAGCCCGAGCACCGTCCCCGGGATGCCGCTCGTCCCTCCGAGGCCCGGTCCTGCTCCTCCAGCTCCGCCGAGCCCCCCGGTGCCTTGCTGGATCGTGTACTGGCCGAGCGAGCCGACACCGCCGAGCGTGGCCACCGCGATCGACGGTCCTCCGTTGCCGCCGGCACCCCCGCCGCCCGGCCCTCCATTACCACCTGCGCCTCCGGCGCCGCCCCCGCCCGAGCTGTAGCTGATCGCACCGCAGGTCTGCTGCGCCGCCGGCTGAGGACCGGCGTCCAGGGTCATGCCGCCGGGAGTGCCCGCGCCGCCGAGACCGCCCGTCCCTCCGACGCCGCCGTGTCCGCCCACGACGGTCACGCTCTGGAAGGTGGGCTGCGATCCCACGATGAGCACCGCCACGGACGCGCCCCCGGACCCGCCACCTGCGCCGCCGAGGCCTGCGCAACCACCGGGCGCGCCGTTGGCACCCTGACCGCCAAGCAGAGTTCCGCATCCGAAGCAGGCGGCGATCTTCTTCGTCCCCCCCGATCCTCCGCCGCCACCGCCGGTGCCGTTGGTGCCGCTCGCGCCGGGCCCTCCGGTCGAACCGACCCAGGCTCCGGTGGCGAAGCTCCCGACGGTGTCCGTGGCGGGTGTCCCCCCGTCACCGGGGGCGCCGTTGCCGCCGACGGTGCCGGCGGTGCCGTCGCTCACGCCCTCCGAGCCGACGAGCGGACAGGCGCTCGGGCAATCGTTGCTGCCGCCCGCTCCGCCGTCGCCGCCCTGAATGAGGTCGCCGCCGGCGAGGCCGCCCGTCCCCGCCGCGGAGTTGCAATCCGTGGCCACTCCGCCCAGCCCGCCCGCCGCCATGCACGTGTCGTCGGCACCCGTCGCCCCGACGGCGCCCTGGGCTCCCGTGCCTCCGACGACCGTAGCGTTGGAGACGACGAGCGCGCTGCCGGAGCTCGCGATGGAGAGCGCGATGCTCGCCTGCCCTCCGTCGGCCGTGGTGAGGTCGGGCCCCTGAACGGTCACGCCGTCGACCGTGGTAGCGGCGAGGAGGCCGCTCGCGACGACGGTCGGCTCGAAGCTCGAGGACTCGACGATGACCGCGTGGCTGGCGGGGTCGCGCATCGAGAAGTCGGCCGAGTAGCCCCCATAGAGAGAGACGCCCCCGACCAGCTCGAGCGACTCGGCGTAGTGCCCCTCGGCGATCTTCACGGCGCACGGGCCGCCGAGGCACGCGGTGGCGAGCGTGACGCCGGCGTCGATGGTCTGCACGGCGTCCGCGGGGGAGGTGCCCGAGGCCAGGTCCGATCCCGCCGTCGAGACGTAGATGGATGGGCCCGACGGACCCGTGCCGGCCTCCGCGGGCTCCTCGTCTCCCCCGTCGTACGCGACGTATCCCGTGTCCGAGCCGTTGGAGGCGCACGCGCCGCCGGCACACGCCCACGCCACGACGCTCGAAGCGACGATCCATCCCGGGACGCGCATGGCCCCTCCTTTACGTCAGCCCACTTTAGAACATGTTCTATTCGAGCGCACGCGCTACGTGGCTTGCGCCCGTGTGAAACAAGTTCTATGGCTGGTGCTCCCGAAAGCTCCGTCAGGAGGAGGCACCGCCATGGCCATCGTTCAGACCGTCGAGGGCGACGGACGCCGGCGCTTGCGCGTCGCGAGCCCGGCCACGGAGCAACCCATCGGCGACGTCCCGGTGACGACGGGGGACGAGGTGCGCGCCGCGGTCGCGCGGGCACGGCGGGCCCAGCCGGCGTGGGAGGCGCTCGGCTTCGAGAGGCGTGCCGCCTACATGCAGAGGGCCCTGGCGCTGCTCATCGAGCGGCAGGAAAAGATGATGGACGTCATCGTCCGCGAGACGGGTCGCTCCCGCTTCGAAACGGTGATGATGGAGATCTTCCCCGCGTGCGACTCGCTCGGGTACTACGCGAAGAACGCGGGGCGAATCCTCGGAGACCGCAAGGTCCCCATGCACCTGCTGAAGACGAAGAAGCTCCTCATCACGTATCGGCCGCTCGGCGTCGTCGGGATCATCACGCCGTGGAACGGACCGTTCATCCTTTCGCTCAACCCGAGCGTGCAGGCGCTGATGGCCGGCAACACGGTGGTCCTCAAGCCTTCGGAGGTGACGCCGTTCTCGGGTCGCCTCGTGGGGGAGCTCTTCCGCGACGCCGGGCTTCCGGCGGACGTGCTGACTGTGGTCGAAGGGGACGGGGAGACGGGAGCCGCTCTCGTCGACGCGGGCGTCGACAAGGTCTCCTTCACGGGCAGCGTCCGAACGGGGCGCAAGGTGGGCGAGGCCTGCGGGCGGAACCTCGTTCCTTGCACGCTGGAGCTCGGCGGCAAGGATCCGATGGTGGTCTGCGCGGACGCCGACATCGAGCGCGCGGCGGGCGGGGCCGTCTTCGGCGCGTTCATGAACGCCGGTCAGTTCTGCTGCTCCACCGAGCGCGTCTACGTCATCGACTCGGTGGCCGACGAGTTCACGCGGCGCGTCCTCGAGAAGACGAAATCCCTCAAGCTCGGCAAGGAGGGCGATTTCGACATCGGTCCGATGATCTGGCCGAAACAGCTGGAGACCATCGAGCGGCACGTGGCCGACGCGCTCGAGAAAGGCGCCCGCCTGCTGTCGGGAGGGCGCCGTGCGACCGAGGTGGGAAATCTGTTCTACGAGCCCACCGTGCTCGTCGACGTGACCCACGACATGGCCATCATGCGCGAGGAGACCTTCGGGCCCATCCTCCCCATCGTGCGGGTGAAGGACGAGGCGGAGGCCCTGCGACTCGCGAACGACACGGTGTACGGCCTCGCGGCCAACGTGTGGACGAAAGACGAGGCGAAGGCCATCCGACTCGCCAAGGGCATCTTCGCCGGCTCGGTGTGCGTCAACGAGAGTGCCATCACGTACGGCGCCATCGAGGCCCCCTTCGGCGGGCGGCGCACGAGCGGCGTGGGCCAGGTCAACGGCGAGGTGGGCCTGCGCGGCTACACCTTCGCCCAGCCCATCCTGCTCGATCGATTCGGGACGAAGGACGAGCACGTCTGGTACCCGTACACGGCCGACAAGACGAAGACGCTCCAGAAGGTCATCGGCTGGCTGTGGGGCACGCGCGTGGGCCGGTGGCTCGGATGAGCGCGCGAGTCGTCGTCGACCGGGACCTCTGCGAGTCGAACGCGGTGTGCGTGCGGACGGCGCCCGACATGTTCGCCATCGACGACCAGGACAAGCTGCGTCTCCTCGTCGAGCAACCTTCGCCCGACCAGATGGAGAAGGCCCGCGCCGCGGTGCGCCGCTGCCCCAAGCGAGCACTGTCCCTCGTCGACGACTGAGGAGAGCGAGAGGGGAAGACAGGCAGACGGGAAGTTTTTGCCTTCCTGTCCTCTCTCTCCCTCTCCAGGTCAAAGCTTGAAGACGCGGATGGCGTTTTCGCGGAGGAACTTCGGCCAGACGGTCTCCTTGAAGGGGACGTCCTGCAGCTCGCGGAAGATGCGCTCGAGCGTGAGGCCCATGGGGAAGTACCCCGCGTACATGATCTTGTCGGCGCCGCGCGTGTTCGCGTAGTCGATGATGGCCTTCGGGTAGTGGCGCGGCGCGAAGGCGCTCGTCGAATAGTAGAGGTTTGGCCACTTGAGCATCAGCTTCACGGCGAGGTCGGTCCACGGCTCACACCCGTGGCGGGTCACGACGCGCAAATCCGGAAAGAACCAGCAGACGTCGTCGAGGAGCGCCACGTCCTGCACGCCCATGGGGACGCGCGGTCCCGGAACACCGGCGCAGATGCACACTGGGATGTCGAGCTCCACGCACTTGGCGTAGAGCGGGTAAAACTTCTTGTCGTTGATGGGCACCTGCGGGCAGAGGCCCGCCGGGAACGCCGTCGCGGCCTTGATGCCGAGCTCTTCGTGGGCGCGCACCATCGCCCGCACACCCTCCATGCCGAGGTTCGGGTTCACCTCGAAGCTGCCGAAGAACCGGTCCGGGTGCTCCTTCAGCGCCCGGCGCGCGTCCGAGTCGCCGATGCCGACGCCGATCATGGCCCGCTCGACGCCGTGCTTGTCCATCTCGTCGAGCGCGATGCCCACGTAGTCGTCCGATCGCCGCGTCGTCGGGATGTTCTTGAACATGTACTGCGCTGGGAACTCGAACTGCTCGCGGCTCTCGCGATCGAGGAGCAGCGGCTTCAAGAACTCGTACTTGCTCTTGAAGTCGTCGCTCGGGATCTGGAGCATGAGGTCGACGGCGCGGAGCCCCGCGGGGATGGCCATGGGTTCCATTGTACGCCTTGCGCGTCGAAGTGAAACATGTTCTATTCCGTGGCGCATGAGCACCGCGCGGGTCGTGCTGAGCGCGCCGTACGTCCTCGAGTACACGTACCGACGCAGCGTGGGTCCTGTCCTCGGGCGCTTCCTCGCCGGCTTGCGCGACGGGATCATCCTCGGGGCGCGCACGCCGGCGGGGCGCGTGCTCGTTCCGCCTTCGGAGTACGATCCCGACACCAGCGAGCCGCTGGGCGAGCTGGTCGAGGTCGGCACGGCGGGCGTCGTCACGACCTGGTCCTGGGTGGGGACACCGCGACCGCGCCACCCGCTGGCGCACCCGTTCGCCTGGGCCCTCGTCAAGCTCGACGGGGCCGACACGCCGATGGTCCACGCCGTCGATGCGGGGTCTTTGGAGGCGATGCGCACGGGGATGCGTGTCCGCGTCCGGTGGCGCAAGGAGAGGGCGGGCGAGATCGCCGACATCGCGTGCTTCGAGCCGGAGGCGGCGTCGTGAGCGAGCCGGTGCGTCGCATCAAGGCCCCGGTGCGCCTCGACTACACGGTGACGGCAGGGCGGACGCTGTCGCGCTTTCTCGCAGGCCTCGTCGAGGGGCGCATTCTCGGTCGCCGCTGCCCTGCGTGCCGCAAGGTCTACGTGCCCCCGCGAGGAGCATGCCCCACGTGCGCGGTGCCCCCCGACGAAGAGGTCGTCGTGTCGGACGCAGGCACGGTGACGACCTTCTGCATCGTGAACGTCCCCTTCGAGGGGCAGACGATGAAGCTCCCCTACGTCTACGCCAGCGTCCTCCTCGACGGCGCGGACATCCCCATGCTGCACCTCATCAACGCCCCCGCCGAGGACGCGCGGATGGGCATGCGCGTGAAGGCGGAATGGGCGCCCCCGGGGGAGCGTCGACCGACGCTCGAGAGCATTCGATGGTTCTCGCCCAACGGCGAGCCCGACGCCGCCTTCGAGTCGTACCAGGAGCACCTGTGATGCGAGCGGGCATGCGCGACGTCGCGGTCGTCTCCTTTGCGCGCAGCGTGCAACCGGTCTTCGATCTCGACGAGGTCGAGATGCTCGCGCCGTGCATCGCCGAAGCGCTGTCCACCGCGGGCCTCGGGCGGAAGGACGTAGGCTTCACCGTGTCGGGCAGCAGCGACTACCTCGGAGGCCGCCCTTTCTCTTTCGTGACGACGCTCGACGCCGTGGGCGCCTGGCCCCCGATCCGCGAGTCGCACGTGGAGATGGACGGCGCGTGGGCCCTCTACGAAGCGTGGGTGGCGCTGCAGCACGGGGACATCGACGTCGCGCTCGTCTACGCGTTCGGCCGCTCCACGCAGGGCGACCTCGCGGAGATCCTCGGCGCGCAGCTCGATCCGTACACTCTCTCCCCTCTCGGCATCGACGCCACGAGCCTGGCGGCCCTGCAGGCGCGCGCGATGCTCGACGCCGGACGCTGCAGCGAGCGGGACATGGCGGCGGTGGCGGCCCGTGCACGGGGCGGAGATCGCGACGCGCTGCTGAAGACGCCTTACGTGGCAGCTCCGCTCCGCGCGCACGATTGCGCCCCACCGGCCGACGGTGTCGCGGCCGTGGTCCTCGTCGCCGGGGACCGGGCCCGGGCCTGCTGCGGTCGGCCCGCGTGGATCCGGGGCATCGATCATCGCATCGAGCCGCACGCCCTCGGGGCTCGCGATCTCACGGTTTCCTCGTCCGTCGCGCTCGCCGCGAAGAAGGCCGGTGTCGGCAAGGGCCGGGTCGACGTCGCGGAGCTCGACGCTCCGTACTCGCATCAGGAGATCCTCGTGCGTCAGGCGATGGGGCTCGGGGACTCCGTGCGAGTGAACCCCTCGGGCGGTCCTCTCGCCGGCTGGCCTTACATCGTGTCCGGCCTCGTCCGGATCGGTGAAGCCTCGCGGCGGGTTCACACGGGCGAGGCTTCCCGCGCCGTTGCCCACGCGACCTCCGGTCCGTGTCTGCAACAGAACCTCGTATGCGTCCTGGAGGCGGAGTGATGGCCCTTCCCTGCGCGGTCATCGGCGTCGGTCAGACCCGGCATGCGGCCAAGCGCGACGACGTGTCCATCCCGGGCCTCGTCCGTGAGGCGGCGATGCGCGCGCTCGACGACGCGGAGCTCCGCTGGAGCGACATCGACGCCGTCGTTCTCGGCAAGGCCCCCGACATGTTCGAGGGCGTCATGATGCCCGAGCTACTCCTCGCCGACGCGCTCGGCGCGACGGGCAAGCCCATCCTGCGAGTGCACACGGCAGGGAGCGTCGGCGGCTCGACGGCCATCGTCGCCGCGCACCTCGTGCAGGCGGGGGTGCACGAGCGCGTGCTCACGGTCGCCTTCGAGAAGCAGTCCGAGAGCGACGCGATGTGGGCGCTGTCGCCCAAGTACCCGTTCCAGGCGCCGCTCGTGGCCGGGGCCGGCGGCTTCTTCGCGCCGCTGGTGCGCGCGTACATCAAGCGCTCGAACGCGCCGGCGGACGTCGGGGTGATGGTCGCGGTGAAGGATCGCCAGAACGCGCTCAAGAACCCCTGCGCTCACCTCCACATGGCCGACATCTCGCTCGAGAGCGTGAAGGCGTCCCCCATGCTGTGGGACCCGATCCGCTACCTGGAGACGTGCCCCTCGTCGGACGGCGCGTGCGCCATGGTGCTCGCCAGCGCGAGCGCCGCGAAGCGGTCCCCCCGTCCGCCCGCGTGGGTGCGCGGGACGGCCGTGCGCAGCGAGCCGACGCACTTTGCCGGGCGCAACCAGGTCGATCCGCACGCGGGGCGCGACTGCGCCGCAGACGTGTACCGGCAGGCCGGGATCACGAACCCGCGGGCCGAGCTCGACGTCGCGGAGATCTACGTCCCCTTCAGCTGGTTCGAGCCGATGTGGCTGGAGAACCTCGGGTTCGCCGCTGATGGCGAGGGCTGGCGCATGACCGTGGAAGGCGCGACCGCGATGGACGGTGACCTGCCCGTCAACCCCTCCGGCGGCGTCCTCTCGTCGAACCCGATTGGCGCGTCCGGCATGCTCCGCTTCGCCGAGGCGGCGCTGCAGGTGCGAGGGATGGCGGGCGACCACCAGATCGACGGCGCGAAGCTCGCCCTCGGGCACGCCTACGGCGGTGCCTCCCAGTTCTTCGCGATGTGGGTCGTCGGTCGGGACGCGGGCTGAGGGGAGCAGAGAGACATGGAATTCAACATCGCCGACCTCTTCGAGAGCATCGCCGACAGCATCCCGGACCGGCTCGCCGTGGTCTCCGGCGAGCACCGCCTCACGTTCGCCCAGCTCGAGGCCCGCGCCAACCGGCTGGCCAACGCGCTGCGGGAGCTTGGGATCCACGCGGGCGACCACGTCGGCCTCTTCCTCTACAACGGGCACCCTTTCCTCGAGGCGATGCTCGCCGCCTTCAAGCTCCGCGCGGTGCCGATCAACATCAACTATCGCTACGTCGAGGAGGAGCTCGCCTACCTCTGCTCGAACGCCGACCTCAAAGCCGTCGTCGTGCAGCGCGAGCTTCTGCCCCGCGCGGTCGCGGTACGCGATCGCGTGCCCACCTTGCAAACCATCATCGCGGTGGAGGACGACGGCGCTCCCGGCGATGACGCGGGTGCCCACGCGTACGAGTCTTTGCTCGCCGCCGCCTCGCCCGAGCGACGCTTCGAGCCGCGGTCCGGGCGCGACCACTACATCATCTACACGGGCGGTACGACCGGCATGCCTCGGGGCGTCGTGTGGCAGCACGAGGACGTCTTCTTCGCCGGTCTCCAGGGCGGCAACGCGGGAGGGGACCCCATCTCGCATCCGGAAGAGCTGGGATCCCTCGTCGCCAGCAAGGAAGAGCCCCTCACGTTTCTGCCTGCCGCGCCCTTCATCCATGGCGCCGCGCAGTGGGCGGCCCTCATCGGGTGGTTCGGCGGCGGCAAGGTCGTGCTCTCGCCGGGGCGCAGCTTTGACGGGCGGCGCATCTGCGAGCTCATCGAACGCGAGAAGGTGAACACCGTCACGCTGGTGGGCGACGCGATGGCACGGCCGCTCGTCGAGGCGCTCCGGGAGCGCGAGTACGACATGGGGTCGCTCATCGTGATCGCCTCGGCGGGCGCCGTGCTGTCGGATGCCGTGAAGGACGAGCTGCAGGAGCGCCTGCCGAACGTGATGATCCTCAACAACTTCGGCGCGACCGAGACCGGGCACCAGGGGATGGTCGGCTTCGGCGAGGCGTCCGGCGGCAAGCCGACCTTCGCGATGGACGAGAGCAACACGGTGCTCGGCGAGGACATGCGCCCCATCGCGCCCGGCTCCGGCATCGTCGGCAAGCTCGCGCGCCGTGGCCACCTACCCGTCGGCTACTACAAGGACCCCGTGAAGACGGCGGCCACGTTCGTCACGATCGATGGCGAGCGATGGGTCATTCCCGGTGACCTGGCGACGCTCGAAGAGGACGGACGCATCACGGTCTTCGGGCGCGGCGCCGTGTGCATCAATACGGGCGGCGAAAAGGTGTTCCCGGAGGAGGTCGAGGCCGCACTCAAGGCGCACCCCGGCGTCGTCGACGCAGTGGTGGTCGGTGTGCCCGACGAGAAGTGGGGCAGCCGCGTCGCGGCCGTGGTCCAGGCGCGACCCGGGGCCGACGTCACGCTCGCGAGCCTCGATGCGCACTGCCGCACGCGCATCGCCGGGTACAAGGTTCCGCGGCAGCTCGCGCTGGTCGAGCACCTCGTGCGTCATCCGAGCGGCAAGCCCGACTACCGGTGGGCGGCCGAGGCCGCGCGCGCAGGACACACCTGAGGACACGCGAGGGCGCACCCATGTACATCGACTACAGCGACGCGGAGCGGCACCTGGTCGCGGAGCTGCGCGCGTACTTTGCCGAGGTGGTGACCGACGCGGTGCTCGACGAGGTGGCAGGCACCGAGGGCGGAGGGCCGCTCTACTCGAAGGCGCTGCGCCGCATGGGCGCCGACGGCTGGCTCGGCATCGGTTGGCCGAAGGAGTTCGGCGGGCAGGGACGGTCGGCCATCGAGCAGTACATCTTCTTCGACGAGGTCCAGCGCGCGGGCTTCCCCATCCCCTTTCTCACGCTCTGCACGGTGGGGCCGACCCTCATCAAGTACGGGACCGACGAGCAGAAGGCGCGCTTCCTGCCGGCGATCCTGCGCGGGGAGCTGCACTTCGCCATCGGCTACAGCGAGCCGAGCGCCGGCACCGACCTCGCCGCCTTGCGCACGCGCGCGGTCCGCGACGGGGACGACTACGTCGTCGACGGACAGAAGGTGTTCACGAGCCTCGCGGAGTACGCCGACTACATCTGGCTCGCCGTCCGTACGGATCCGGAGGCGGGCCGCCACAAGGGCATCTCGATCCTGATGGTCGACACCAAGGCCAAGGGCTTCTCGCTTTCGCCCATCCACACGCTCGGCGGGAATCGCACGAACGCCACGTACTACGAGGGCGTCCGCGTCCCCATGTCCGCGCGCGTCGGCCGCGAGAACGAGGGGTGGAAGCTCATCACGACCCAGCTCAACCACGAGCGCGTTGCCCTCTCGGTGCCGGGTCCCGTGGACCGCTTCGTGGAGGAGACGACCGCGTGGGCGCGCGAGACGAAGGCCAGCGACGGACGCCGCGTCATCGACGCGCCCTGGGTACAGGCCAACCTGGCCCGGGCGCGCGCGCACGTCGAGGTGCTGCGCCTTCTCACGTGGAGGCAGGCCTGGAACATCGATCAGGGCAAGCTCGATCCCGCCGAATCGTCGACCGTGAAGGTCTTCGGCAGCGAGTCGTTCATCCGCATCTACGGCTGGCTGCTCGAGGTGCTCGGTCAGGAGGGGTACCTGAAGGACGGCTCGCCGGGAGCTCGCCTCCGAGGGCGCGTGGAGCGCTACTACCGAACGTCGATCGTGCTCACGTTCGGCGGAGGCACGAACGAGGTGCAGCGCGACATCATCGCCATGACCGGGCTCGGGATGCCGCGGGCCCCGCGCTGAGGAGAGACAGAACCCATGGACTTCTCGTTCACCGAAGCGCAGTTCGCCGTCGCGGGGCTGGCGAAGAGGATCTTCGACGAGCGCCTCGGACCCGCCGCGATGAAGGCGCTCGAAGCCGATTCCGAGCGCTTCGATCGAAAGGTCTGGGGCGAGCTGGCGCAGGCGGGGCTCCTGGGTATGGCGATCCCCGAGGCGCACGGGGGCGCGGGGCACGGCTTTCTCGAGCTGTGTGCTCTGCTCGAAGAAGCTGGGGCCGCAGCGGCTCCCCTCCCTTTGTGGGAGACGCTGGTGCTCGGCGCGATGACCATCGAGCGCCACGGGAGCGACGCGCAGCGGGCGCGCTTTCTCCCGCGCGTCACGACGGGGGAATGCATCCTCACCGCCGCCCTCGCGGAGCCGGACGGCGACGATCCGACGCGCGTGAAGACGACGGCGCGCATGAACGGGGGCACGTGGAAGCTGGACGGCGTGAAGACGTGCGTGCCGGCGGCCACCCTCGCCGAGCGCATTGTCGTCCCTGCGACGACGGGGGCGAGCACGCTGGGCATGTTCCTCGTCGATCCGCGTGGGGCCGGGGTGACTTTGCAGCGGCAGATCGCGACGACCGGTGATGTGCAATACCGCGTCTCCCTCGACGGCGTCCACGTACCGACCGAGGACGTACTGGGCGACCCCTCCTGCGGCGCGGCGATCCTCGACTGGCTGCTCCCGCGCGCGACCGTAGCGCTGTGCGCGATGGAGCTCGGCATCGCCGGCCGAGCGCTGAAGACGACGGCAACCTACACCTCGTCGCGCCAGCAGTTCGAGCGCCCCATCGCGACCTTCCAGGCCGTCGCGCAGCGCGCCGCAGACGCCTTCATCGACGTGGAGTCGATCCGCGTGACCACGTGGCGTGCCGCGTGGCGTCTGGCCGAGAAGCTCCCCGCCGGCGAGGCCGTGGCCATCGCGAAGCTCTTCGCCGCCGAGGCAGGCCACCGCGTCGTCTACGCCGCGCAGCACCTGCACGGCGGCATGGGCTTCGACGTGGAGTACCCGCTCTACCGGTACTACCTGCGGTCCAAGCAGATCGAGCTCACCCTCGGGAGCGCCAGCGTGCACCTGGCTCGACTGGGTCGGGACCTCGCCGGAGCCTGACCGGCGCTACGGCCCTCACGCGCTCAGCGTCGCGGCGACCGGCTCCGACCCGTCTTGATAGAACTGCTTGCACCAGCGGCGGAAGACGCCGATGGGGCCGTCGCCGTCGGCGATGAGCGGCGGGTTCACGTAGATCTTGTTCTCCCAGATGGGGATGTCCTGCCCGAGCTGGCGCTCGATCTCGCGGATGAACGCCGCCCCCACGGTGCTCGTCGCCTCGCCGCTCGGGAGCTTCTTCACCGCGAACGAGAAGCGCACGTCGACGTAATCGTCGTCGATCGGCGTGACGCTCGCGACGAGCAGAGTTTCCACGATGCCGGTGAAGCGCGTGAGCGCGTAGCCGAAGCCGTAGCTGATGCTCTCGACCTGGCCCTTCACCTTGCCCATCGGCGTCTTCATCAGCGTGTCGGACAGGACGCGAAGGACCGGCCCCTCGACGACCGCGCGCGAGGTGGGCATCTCGAGCGTCCCGTGCACGTAGTGGAAGTGGGCGGAGTCGACGGCGTTCTCGGCCATCTCCTGGTTGTGCGTGCGCACCTTCCACCGGCGGAGCTCGTACGGCGTCCACTCTGGAGCGCCGAACTCGGGGATCGGCTCGATGTCCCATGCCGGCGGCTGGCCGCCGATGTGGTTCCACACGAGGATGAGACCGTTCACGTCCTTCACGTGCCAGGGTTTCACGCGCGCCTTCGGCGGGATGCGCGTCGAGTACGGGACCTCGACGCACTGGCCCGTGCCGTCGTAACGCCAGGCGTGGAATGGGCAGCGGATGCAGCCGTCCTTCACGGTGCCGCCGTAGCCGAGGTGGGCTCCGAGGTGCGGGCAGTGCGCGTCGAGCACGTGCACCTCTCCTGCCTCGGCGCGGAACAGCACGAGGTCCCGCCCGAAGTATTTCAGGGGGAGGACGCCCCCCGGCTTCAGCTCGTCGGAGTACGCGACCTGGAACCAGCCGTTCGGATAGCGCGGGAACGGGAAGCGGCTCGTGCTCATCTCGACTTCTCCGGCTTGTCGTCGTCGATCCCTCGGTCGAGCACGATCGCGATGCGGCGCATCTGATCGATCGCCTCGTTCACGCTCACCAGACCGGCCGACCACCCGACCAGCGCGGCGAACCAGAACTGCTGCAACGCGAAGGCCATCTGCGCCTCCTTCTTCGAGGGAGGAGACCCTTTCGCGTCCGAATAGGCGAGCCGACCCACGCCGCGCATCGCGGCGATGATGAGGCCCGTGATGCGCTCCTGGTAGGCCGCGACCTTGAGCGCCACCTCGGGCTCGCCGGAGGCCATGGCGCGGAGGACCGCGCGCGCGTACTTCGGCTTCCGGCAGAGGCCGCGCGTGATGATGTTGAAGAAGGTTCCCACGCGCTCGATGCGATTCGCGCCGACGGCGGGCTTGGCCTCCATGCGGCGCTCGAGCATCTCGGCCTCGCGATCGAGCGCGGCCGTGAGGATGTCCTCCTTGCTGCGGAAGCTCTTGTAGAGCGTCCCCAGGGCCACACCGGCCTTGGCAGCGACGTCCCGCTGGCGGACATTGTCGAACCCGCCCTCTTCGGCGAGGGCGACGGCCACGTCGAGGATCTTGTCTCTTCGTGCCTTCATTTCAGCGGTGACTGTAGCTCATTGCGCCTCCGAGTGAAACATGTTTCAAATTCACGAGAGGCATCACGACCCCGAGCGTCAGCGAGGGCCTCGGGTCAGGGAGACGTTGGAGATGGACGCTTTCCGCGACGAGACGAGGCGGTGGCTCGAGCAGAGCTGCCCGCCGTCGATGCGCACGCCGCCGGCCGACGGGGATGACGGTGTGTGGGGTGGGAAGAAGACGCCACCCACGGACCCGGACGCCCGCGTGTGGCTCGAGCGCATGGCGGAGCGCGGCTGGACGGCGCCCACGTGGCCTCGTGAGTACGGCGGAGGCGGCCTGGACGGCGAGCAGGCGAAGATCCTGCGCGAGGAGATGCAGCGCCTCGGCTGCCGGGCCCCTTTGAAGAGCATGGGCGTGTGGATGCTGGGCCCGGTCCTCCTCAAGTACGCGACCGAGGAGCAGAAGCGCGAGCACCTGCCGCGCATCGCGCGCGGCGAGGTCCGCTGGTGCCAGGGGTACAGCGAGCCCGAGGCGGGCTCCGATCTCGCGGGGCTTCGCACGCGCGCGGTCCTCGAGGGCGACACGTTCATCGTCGACGGCCGCAAGATCTGGACGTCGCACGCGCACCTCTCCGACTGGATGTTCTGCCTCGTGCGAACCGATCCCGACGTGCCCAAGCACCAGGGGATCAGCTTCCTCCTCATCGACATGGAGACGCCCGGCATCAGCACCCGGCCCATCCGCCTCATCAGCGGCGCCTCTCCCTTCTGCGAGACGCTCTTCGAGGGGGTGCGCGTGCCGGCGCGCAACCTCGTCGGCGCCCTCAACCACGGGTGGGAGGTCGCCAAAGCGGTGCTGGAGCACGAGCGGACGCTCATCTCGGCGATGCGGGACGCGCGCGCCGGCGAAGGCGACACGATGGCGGACGTCGCCCGTGCGTACGGCGCGCTCCCGGACCCCGTGACGCGCGACCGCATCGCGCAGCTCGAGATCGATCTGCTCGCCAACCGGCTCACCATGCAGCGCAACACCTCCGGCGCCGTGTCGTCCGTGCTGAAGCTCTACGGCACCGAGGTGAGCAAGCGCCGGTACGAGCTCATGGTCTCGATGATGGGCTACCGCGGGCTCGGCTGGTCGGGCGACGAGTACGACGCGAAAGAGATCCATCGCACGCGCTCGTGGCTCCGGTCGCGCGCGAGCTCCATCGAGGGGGGCACGTCGGAGATCCAGCTCAACATCATCGCCAAGCGCGTGCTCGGCTTGCCGGAATAGGAGCGGAGATGACCACCGTATCGGCCGAAGAGCAGGAGTCGATCCGCCAGTCCGCGAGGGCGTTCATCCGCGAGCACGCCCCCGTGGCGCATTTCCGTGCGCTGCGCGACGCGAAGGACCCGCTGGGCTTCTCGCTGGACCTCTGGCTCGACATGGCGAAGCTCGGCTTCTCCGGTCTCGTGTTTCCCGAGGCCTACGGCGGCGCGGGCCTCGGCTACGCCGAGCTGGGGATCGTCGCCGAGGAGCTCGGGCGCAACCTCGTGCCGACACCGGTCCTGGCGAACGCGCTCGGCGCCGGCGCAGTGCTGCTGGCGGGCACCGACGCGCTGAGGAAGGAGGTGCTTCCGGGCGTGTGCACCGGCGAGCGTGTCATCGGGCTCGCGGCCGACGAGGGCCTGCGCTTCGCGCCGTACGAGGTCTCCACGAGGGCCGAGAAGAAGGGGGCGGGCTTCGTGCTCCACGGCGAGAAGTCGTTCGTCCTCGACGGCTACGTCGCAGGCTCGTTCGTCGTCGTGGCGCGCACGTCCGGGTCCCCCGGCGAGCGCGACGGGCTCACGCTGCTGCATGCCCTGGCGGACGACCCGGGCGTGACGACGACGACGCTGGAGACGGTGGACGCGCGGAGCGTCGCGAAGGTGCGCTTCGACGGTGTGCCCGTGACCGAGCGGGACATCGTCGGGGCGGTCGGACGCGGGGCCGAGGTGCTCGACCACGTGCTCGACGGCGCGACGGCCGTCCTGTCGGCCGAGATGCTCGGCGGGATGCAGGAGGCCCTCGAGCGAACCCTGGCCTACCTGAAGACGCGCAAGCAGTTCGGGGTGCTCATCGGCTCCTTCCAGGCGCTCAAGCACCGCGCGGCGTGGATGTTCTGCGAGGTGGAGCTGACGCGCTCGCTGGTGACGGAGGCGCTTCGCGCGCTCGACGCCGGCCGGGCGGATGCGCGGGAGCTGGTGAGCGCGGCGAAGGCGAAGGCGACCGAGACGTATCGCCTGGTGACGAACGAGGCGGTGCAGATGCACGGCGGCATCGGCGTGACCGACGAGGTGGATATCGGCCTCTACATGAAGAGGGCGCGCGTGGCCGGGGAGACGCTCGGGAACGCCGGGTATCACCGCGACGCCTTCGCGAGGGCCCGCGGGTACTAGAGAAGCCCGACGCCACGCGGCAGAGGTCAAGAACTTGCAGCTCGTGGGCACTCACCCATGAACCAGCGCGCTCTTGCGTTGTGTGCCCTCGCGGCCGGTCTCGCGAGCGTGGCCTTCTCGGCGACGGCGTGCAGGGCGACCTCGTCGAGCCCGGCGGCCGAGGACGACGCCGACGCAGCGAGCCCGTCGTTGTCGCAGACCGCCGCCGGCAGCACGGACGACGGTGGAACGCCCGAAAGCAGCGCCGCCGAGGCGGGGGCCGACGCCGGGATGGACGTGGCGACGGACGCCGGGATGGACGTGACGACCGTGGACGCGAGCGGCGAGGACTCCGGGCCCGACGGGAACGTGGTCGACGCGCCCATCGCTCCGGAGGCAGCGACCGATGCCACGATCTGCCCCTGCGAGGCTGGAATGGACGCCGGCAGTCCCGAGGCCGCCACGGAGGCGGCCGCTGCCGAGGCCGGCGTGCCGTGCGTGAACCTCACCGTGTTGAACTACGAGGTGTGGTGCTCGGTGAGCGTGAACGGAGGCGACGCGTCCGTCGTCGACGCCGAGACGGTCTGCGTTCCCCCCGGAACCGAGCAGCTCGCCGCGACGGCCGTCGAATTCTTCGAGCTCGGCCCCGCCCCCTGGCACGACACGGCGGGCGACATGGGTGACGGCGACCCGGGGACCGTGACGGGCAGCGGTCCCTCCGCAGTCGATTCCACGACGGTGGTCGTCGGCGCCACGCCGAAGTGCATCTGGGTCTGCTGCCCCTTCGACGACGGCGTGGGGTGCCCGACCACCGACCAGTGTCCCTGAGTCGAGCCTGGCCCGCTACTTCCCCTGCATCTCGGCCACCCCGGGAGCATGTTGCGACGCGTGGTGCGGGACGCTCATGTACATCGACCCGAAGGCGACCGCCCCCAGCGTGACGAGCATCGCGAGACCTAGGAACACGACCCTGCCGGAGGCCGGGGCGACGAAGGGCCGCATGCCGCCGAGCTCGGGCTCGGATTCACTGGCGGGGAGCTCGACGGGCAGCAGCATGGGGTGCACGGGGTGGAGGGGCGGCTTGGCCAGCTCCGTGACGCGGTCGTCGAGCAGGCACTCGATCCTCTCGCAAGACACCCGGGCCGCAGCCGTCCCGAACGGGGCCAGCATTCGCGCCAGCTGGGACACGCTCGCGAACCCCCCACGCCCCACCTGGAGAGAGCGCTGCACGACGTCGCCGAGGGCGCGCGGCAAGCTCGCGCGGACGCCGTGGCTCGGCGGAGACCCGGTGAGAATGGCGTGAAGGGCGGCTCCGAGCGCGCGCACGTCGGTGCCCACGTCGGCGTGCGGCGAGACGGGGAACTCGCCGGAGTCGGACGGCTGGGTGACGTTCCGCTGACCGAAGTCCACCTTGATGCACCAGCTGCCGTCCGGGCGTCGCGTGACGAACATCTTCGCGGGCGTCAGGTCACCGTGCACGATGCCGTACGAGTGCGCTTGCGCGATGGCCTCCATCGCCTGAAGCACGCAGTCGATGGCCGTGGGCACGGGCAGCCCTCCCCACCGCGAGACGATGTCGCCGAGGCTCTGGCCCTCCACACGCTCGACGACGAGATAAGGAGCGGTGTTGTCGAGCAGCCCCTCGTCGAGCACCCGTACGGCGTGCTCGCTCCGGATCCGCATCGCGGCCTCTCCCCCGCGAAGGAACCGTTCGGCGACGATGCCGTGGCTCGCCCACTCGGGGCGAAGCACCTCGACCGCAACAGGTTCGCCGCAAGAGATGCGTGTCGCGTCGAGGACCAACGCGGCCCCGTCTTCCCGGCTGAGGCCGTCGACCTGGTACTTTCCGTCGATGGTCTCGCCGGCATGCGGGAGATCCGGATCCAGCTCGGGCGAGGGGCTCGTGTTCCGCATGAAGGCCGGGGTGTGCGAAAGGCGGGCCACGGCAGCCCGAGCGTGGCCGCGGGGGCGCTGCGGTCGAGCGCGCACACGCGGTCCAGCCTCGGGTGTGACAGATAGGGATACTCTCGGGCCGGTGAAGCTCCCCGTATCGCCGCCCCTTCTACCGATGCTGGCGAAGATCCGCAGCGATCTGCCGGAGGGACGAGGGTGGGTCTTCGAGCCGAAGTGGGACGGCTTTCGAACGCTGATCTTCCGCGACGGGGATGAGCTGCTCATCCAGAGCCGCGACGAGAAGCCACTCGGCCGCTACTTCCCGGAGCTCGAGCTTCCGCTGAGGGATCAGCTTCCCCAGCGCTGCGTGGTCGACGGGGAGCTCGTCATCGCGCGCGGCGACGCGCTCGACTTCGAGGCGCTTCAGCTCCGCCTTCACCCGGCCGCCTCTCGCGTGAAGAAGCTCGCGGCCGAGCTGCCCGCGGCCGTCGTCTTGTGGGACCTCCTGTGCCTCGACGACCGGAGCCTGCTCTCGACCCCCTTCCACGAGCGACGCGCCCTCCTCGAATCGGCCCTCGCTGGGGCCACCCCGCCCGTCTATCTCACGCCCGCGACGGCCGATCGCGCGGTGGCCGCAGATTGGTTCCACCGCTTCGAGGGCGCCGGGCTCGACGGCGTGATGGCCAAGCAGGCCTCGGGCCTCTACGAGCCGAACAAGCGGGTCATGTTCAAGGTCAAGCACGAGCGCGACTGCGACTGCGTGGTCGCCGGCTTCCGCTGGCACAAGGACGGCCAGGGAACCGCCGTGGGGTCGCTCCTCCTCGGTCTCTACGACGACGCGGGAACGCTCCACCACGTCGGCGTGTCAGCGAGCTTCACCGCCGCGAAGCGCCGGGAGCTCGTCGACCACCTCGCTCCTTACCGGACGGACGCCCTCTCGTCGCATCCCTGGGCCGCGTGGGCCGGGAAGGTCGACGAGGGAGTCGAAGGGGGCCATCAGCGCAGACCCGGCGGTCATAGCCGGTGGAGTCAGGGCAAGGATCTCTCTTGGGAGCCGCTGCGACCGGAGCTCGTCGTGGAGGTCGCCTACGATCACATGCAGGGCACCCGGTTCCGTCACACGGCGCAGTTCCGCAGGTGGCGCCTCGACAAGAAGCCGTCCGACTGCACCTTCGCGCAGCTCGACGTCGTGCCCCCCGCGGAGCTCGCGGCCATCTTCGCCTCACGCCCCTGAGCGTCTGGCCCGCCACGCGCGCGTTGGATCGTCGTCGGGGTCCGGCGTCTCCTGCGGAGGGCGGTCCGCCTCGGGCACGTGGCGGAGGTTCACGCGGATGCGCGTCCACGTCGAGGAGCGGCCTCGCATCGTGTCGACGAGCACGTCGTCCTCCGCGAGGTGCGCGGACGGCCCCGGGTGCCGCGCTCTCCACCGCGCCAGACCCGCGAGCGCCGCTTCCTTGTCCGGCGAGTTGGCGACCACGACGAGCGGCATCTTCGTGCGGCGTGGTTTCGGCGCCGCGGTGGCCGGGCGCTTCGCACGCGACGGCGCGACGCGAGGCGCCTCTCCTTCCATCTTGGGGAAGTTCGGCGGCCACGGCGCATCGGCGAGGCCCGACGCCTCGTCGCGCCCCGCCAGCGCGAGGAGCTTCTCGAGCGAGCCCGCGGCGTCGTTCATGCGCGCGTGGGGATCTCCGATCGCGGTGAAGCGCTCGGGCATGGTGAGCACCGTGAACGCGGCCGGATCGCACCCGGGCACCTCGTCCCACGTGAGCGGCGCCGACACGCGGGCGTCGGGGAGCGGACGGATCGAGTACGCCGAGCAGGTCGTCCTGTCCTTCGCGTTCTGGTTGTAGTCGAGGAAGACGCCGTGCCGCTCCTCCTTCCACCACTTCGACGTCGCCAGGGCCGGCGCCCGGCGCTCGATCTCGCGCGCGAGGGCCAGGGCCGCCCGCCGCACCTCCGTGAAGGTCCATCTCGGCTCGATGCGCACGTTGACGTGCATCCCGCGCGATCCGCTCGTCTTCGGCCAGCCGCGGAGCCCGAGCTCCTCGAGGAGGGCCTTCACCTCCATCGCCACGCGTCGTACGTCGTCCCAGGACACGCCGGGACCGGGGTCCAGATCGACGCGCAGCTCGTCGGGGTGGTCGAGATCGCCGGTTCGCACCGGGTGCGGATGCAGCTCGATGCACCCGAGGTTCACCACCCAGGCGAGCCCGGCGGCGTCGTCCACCACGATCTCCTCGGCGGTGCGGCCCGACGGAAACGAGAGCGTCGTCGTCCGGAGCCACGGGGGACGCGTCTCCGGCGCGCGCTTCTGGTAGAAGACCGCGCCCTCCGCGCCGTCCACGAACCGCTTGAGGACGAGGGGGCGGTCGGCGATGCCGTGAAGCGCGCCCGGCGCGACGGCCAGGTAGTAGCGGACGACGTCGAGCTTCGTGAGCCTCGTCTCCCTCGAGAAGTACGGCTTGCTCGGGTGCGTCACGCGGACGTCCCGGCCGTCGATGGAGAGGACCTCGGCTTCCTCCTTCGTCACCGCCGGTTAAGCTACAACAGCGCCGTGGCCGACACGAAGCAAGACGTCCTCGACATGCTCCGCGAGCTGGCCGAGCTCACCGTTCTCGACGAGGGGGACCCGCAGTCGTTCCGCGCGCGCGCCTACCAGAGCGCCGCGCAGTCGATCGCCGCTCAGGGAACCGACCTCGGCGAGCTGACGGCGAAGGAGCTCCTCCTCCTCCAGGGCATCGGCAAGAGCACGGCGGCGAAGGTGCGCGAGCTGCTCGAGAGCGGCAAGGTGGGGCGGCTCGAGGAGCTTCGCGCCAAGCACCCGGCGAGCGTCGTGGCGCTTCTCCGCATCCAGGGCATCGGCCCCAAGGCCGTGCAGAAGCTCCGGAGCGAGCTCGGGGTGCTCTCCATCGACGATCTTCGCAAGGCCCTCGCCGGGCGGAAGGTGCGCGACCTCAAGGGCTTCGGCACGAAATCGGAGGAGAAGCTCGCGAGCGCGCTCGCGCGGCTCGAGGAGCAAGGGTCGCTCGACCGGACGCCCATCTCGGTGGCGCTCCCGCTCGCGGAGCGCATCGTGGCGCGGCTGCGCGAGGTGCCCGGCGTGGCGCACGCCTCGTACTGCGGCTCGCTGCGGCGCTTCTCGGAGACCATCGGAGACGTCGACATCGTGGTCGCGTCCGCGAGCCCGGAGCCCGTGATGGAGGCGCTCGTCTCGATGAGCGTCGTCGCCCAGGTGCTCGGCCGGGGCGCGGCCAAGACCAGCGTCGTCACGCGGCGGGGAACGCAGATCGATCTGCGCGTCGTGGCCAGTCACCAGCTCGGCGCGGCGCGGCTCTACTTCACGGGCTCGAAGGGGCACAACATCAAGCTCCGGCAGCGGGCCCTCACCCGCGGCTGGACGCTGAACGAGTACGCGCTCTCGGAGATCGACGGCGGGAAGGTCATCGCCGGCGAGACGGAGGAGGACATCTACGCCGCGCTCGGATTGCCCTGGATCCCGCCGGTTCTCCGGGAGGACTGCGGAGAGATCGAGGCGGCCGAGAAGGGTGCCCTGCCGAAGCCCATCGGGGACATTCTCGGCGACTTCCACGTGCACACGTCGCTGTCCGGGGACGGGCGGTCGTCGCTCGAAGAGGTGGTCGCGGCGGCGAAGGCTCGCGGGTATCGCGCGATGGCCATCACCGATCACGCCGAGGGGACGCTCTCGGGGGTCGGGCGGGAGGCATTCCTCGAGCAGCGCGCGAAGATCGAGGCGGTGAGGAAGGTGCTCGGCGACTCGATGAAGCTCCTCCACGGCGTGGAGCTGAACATCGGTCCGGCCGGGGAGCTCGACTACGACGAGGAGTTCCGGCGGGGCTTCGACTTCTGCATCGCGTCCGTGCACGACCACTTCGACCTCGACAAGGCCGCGCAGACCCGGCGCGTCGTGACCGCGATGCGCGATCCCGCCGTGCGCATGATCGGCCACCTATCGGCGCGCATGATCGGCGGCCGTCCGCCCATCGAGCTCGACCTCGACGCCATCGTCGGCGCGGCCGAGGAGACCGGCACGGCGCTCGAAGTGAACGGCGGACTGCCGCGGCTCGACCTGTCCGTCGACGCCCTCCAGCGCGCGAAGGTGCGTTCGAGCAAGGTGACCTTCGTCCTCACCAGCGACGCGCACCACGCCGACGAGCTCGAGCGCGTGCGCTACGCGGCGCTCAACGCGGAGCGTGCGTGGATCGAGCCGGACCGGGTGGCCAACGCGCGCGGCGCCGAGCCGCTCATCGCGTGGGCGACGTCTCGAACAGCGTAGGGAGGACCTCGCCCGCCTTGCCGAGACGGCACTCGTCGAACACGCCGGCGTTGTCGGGGCGCTCGGGGCCGACGTAGACCGTGCGAGCGCGCCGCGCGACCGACGCCACGAACCCCGCGGCCGGGTACACCGCGCCGCTGCTGCCGACCGTGACGAAGAGCGTGCACTGCTCGAGCTCGCGGGCGATGACCTCCATGCCCAACGGCATCTCGCCGAACCAGACGATGTGAGGCCGGACCCGTCCGCCGCAATCGCAGCGCGGAATCGCCACGTGCGCGACGCGGTCGGCGAAGGGAGCGCGCGCGCAGGACTCGCAACGACTCCGAAAGAGCTCCCCGTGCATGTGATGCACCCGCGACGACCCCGCCTTCTCGTGCAGATCGTCGACGTTCTGCGTGCACAAGAACAGGCGCTCGCCGAGGGCGTGCTCCAGGGACGCGAGGGCCCGGTGCGCCGGATTGGGCTCGCAGCCTGCCGCCTGCGCGCGACGCTGCGCGTAGAAGCGCCAGACGTCCTCCGGGTGCGCGGCCCAGCCCTCGGGCGAGGCGACCTCCTCGAAGCGGTACTTTTCCCAGAGCCCGCCGGCGTCGCGGAACGTGCTGATCCCGCTCTCGGCGCTGATGCCTGCCCCCGTGAGCACGAAGACTCGGTCCGAAGGACCTACTCGGAGGGCGGGGAGCATCGGGATATGCTGCTTCGCAAAATGGGAAACGTCCATCCGCCCCGGTCCAGAGTGGCGCCGAGGGCCGGGTCCGCAGCGCTCGCGCTCGCAGCGGGCTTCGCGGTCTCCGGCGTGGCCACCACCGCGCGAGCCGACAACAGCCCCAGCAACCCGAACCTGATCCCCCTCGGGGAGACGGAGGCGTTCCTCGGCAATGCCGGCGTGGGGCGGGCCAACGATACGGGCGCCGTCTACTACAACCCCTCGGGCCTCGCCGAGCTGGAGTCGGGGCGGGTGTCGGTGAGCGGGGCCGTCTACATGAGCTTCTCGGTCCAGTACCAGGCGGCGCTGAACATCGACAACACGAACATCCCCCTCAAGGTCTCCGGCTTCGACACCATCCCGTCGACCTACGTCGCGACGCGGCGGCTCGGCGACTGGGTCGCAGCGTTCTCGGTCATCGTTCCCAATTCGATGAGCCTCAGCGACCACGTCTCGTTCACCACGCCGAACACCACGACCAACGTCGTCTACTCCACGCAGGCGAGCGACCTCTGGATCGGCCTCTCGCTGGCGCACAAGCTCGGAGACCACTTCAGCCTCGGGGCGACGATCTTCGGCATGCAGCACTCGGAGACCCAGGTCATCGGCGTCGACGTCGAGAACGGCCCGAACGCATTCGGCACGAACCTCGAGCGCACGTCCCTCGATGCGCTGGGCCTCTCGGCCGTCGTGGGAGCCACCTACATTCCCACGGACTGGCTGCGCATCGGCCTTCGCGCGCAGACCCCGTTCATCCAGGTCCACGGCTCGGGCGACACCTACGAGATCACCCACCCGCTCGGCGGGGCGAGCACCTCCGAGGACATCCAGGGCGGCGGCAACTACGGCAAGCCGTTCGACTTCACGCTCGGGGCGGCGGTCACCCCGGCCCCCTGGCTCACCTTGCTGGCGGACGTGAGCCTCCAGCTCGCGCTGAGCTTCACCGAGTTTCCGTCGTCGAACGAGCTCGACGACGTGACGTCGTACAAGGCCGCCCCACGGGTCAACGTCGGCGCCGAGGTCCTGCCGGATCCCTCGTATCCGATCCGCGTCGGCTTTCTCTACGATCCCAACGCCAACAGCGGGAACCCCGGCGACCCGGGGTACGCCGGCGAGGACTTCTTCGGTGTCACCGCCGGCGTCGGCTTCACGTCGCCGCACGTCAAGACGTGCGTGGGCGGCTTCTACCTGTGGTCGAACGGACAGGCGACGGTGAGCGGCACCAACAACGCCGTGGCCGCGTACAACAGCACCGCCTTCGGTGCGCTGCTGACCACCGCATATGCCTTCTGAGCCGGGGAACGCCGCCGCCTACAGCGGGCCGAGCGGCATCGAGTCGTCGACCTGAACGACGTGCACGAGCGCCATGTCGCTCGAGCCCTCGGGGCCGCCGAAGAGGTAGTCGTCCACTGGGCCGCTCGCGTCGAGCACCGCGTGGGACACCTTGTTCTCGCCGCTGCAGCCGGGGCCGAAGTCGAGCGCCACGGCGATGAGGGCCTTGCCGTTCGCCGGGTTGGTGACGCGCAGGCGCGCGAGGCAGCCGAAGCGCGCGCCGTCGGCCGTGTAGTAGTTGATGTGCTCCTCGCACGCGGGGCCCGTGCTTCCGGCGGGACAGAGGCCGGCGGCGATGGCCTGCGAGAGGCACGACGGGATGCAGTTGTCGTCGGGATCGGTCTGCACCGTGCCGTTCGAGTCGACGTAGCAGCCGAACTCCGTCAGGTAGTAGTTGCCGTCGTCGACCGGGATCGTGCCGTACGAGCCGGTGCACGAGAAGTTCGTGGCGGTCGTCCCCATGCAGGTCGACGCCTGCGGAGCCGGCTCGTGCAAGCAGCCGTTGGGGCAGGCCGTGATGTCGGCCGCTCCGCCGACGCAATCGCCGAGCGAGTTGCCGTCGCCGGAGCAGGTGGGCGTCGTGTCGCCGGTGAACTCGCCGCAGCCGCCGGCGTCGCTGCCCGAGCTGCTTCCGCTCGACCCGCTGCTCCCGCTGCTCCCGCTGGACCCGCTGCTCCCGCTGGACCCCGAGCTGCCGCTGCTGCTCCCGCTTCCGCTGGAGGTGCTGCTCCCGGAGCTGCTTCCCGAGCTGCTGCCGCTGCCGCCCGAGCCGCTGCCGCTGCCGCTCGATCCGCCGCTGCCCGAGCTGCCCGCTTCGGCCCCGGCTTCAGCCCCGGCGTCCTGACCGGGGCTGCTCCCGCCCGCTCCGGAAGAAGAGGAGCAGGCGGCGGCCGCCACGAGAATGGCGAGAAGGGTGGCGCAGGGTCGTGTCATCGTGCCGGTACGGCTCAGCATGAATCGCGCCGGCTCACCCGCAAAGGATTCCGCGGTCGTTCGCGGGGATGCCGTTCACGCACGCGAGGCCCGCTCGCAGGCTCTCGCGGGGGCCGCGACCGGCCGCGGGCGACTTGCGAGTCCGCGGGGAAGGACCAAGACTCCACGGAATGAGTGATGAGCGTGTCGCCGTCGTCACGGGGGCCAATCGGGGCATCGGCGCGGAGATCACGCGTCAGCTCGAGCTCGAAGGGATGCGGGTCGTGCCGACGAGCCGGGAGCCGCGTCAGGGATTCGTCACGCTCGACGTCACGAGCACGAGGGAGATCGAGGCTCTTGCGACTCGCCTGGCCAAGGAGGGCGGGGTCGACGTCCTCGTCGACAACGCCGGGGTCTCGCTCGACGGCTTCGACGCCGAGGTGGCGAAGAAGACGCTGGCGGTGAACTTCTATGGCGCGTTGAACGTGACCGACGCGCTGCTTCCGTCGATGCGTCCCGGCGGGCGCGTCGTCATGATCTCGAGCGGGATGGGCGAGCTCTCGGGAGTCCATGGTGACGTGCGGGCCCGCATCGCGGATCCGAGGCTCACGCGCGAAGGGTTGATCGCTCTCGTCGAGCAGTTCGTCCGCGACGTGGAGACCGGTACCCATGCGCGACACGGCTGGCCCTCGAACGCGTACAGCGTCTCGAAGATCGCGCTGAACGCCCTGGTCCGTGTCCTCGCGCGGGAGCTGGCAGGTGATCCGCGCCGCATCCTCGTCAACTCCGAGAACCCAGGATGGGTGCGCACGCGGATGGGGGGGCGGAGTGCGCCGAGGTCCGTCGAGGACGGCGCGCGGACGGCGGTGTGGCTCGCGACCCTTCCGGATGGCGGCCCCAACGGAGGATTCTTCCGCGACGAGCAGGCGATCCCGTGGTGAGCGGTGGGACGCGGCGTCCCGGCTGACACGACGCCGCTCCTCGGGCATATTGCGCCCCCGCATGGCCAGAAGGAGCATCGACGTACGCGGGCGCTCGTGCCCGATCCCCATCGTGGAGCTGATGCGCGCCATCCGCGAAGGCGCCGTGGGCGACGAGATCGAGGTGCTCGCCGACGACCGCGCGTTTCCTTCCGACGTGCGCGCCTGGTGCAACAAGACCGGCCACCAGCTGCTGTCGCTCGGCGAGCGCTCCGGCGGACACGCGGCCCTCGTCCGCAAGCAGGCTCCATGATCCCGGTCCCGCGCCGCTCCACCAGCGGGCTTCTCGTCAATCCGACGACGCCGCTCGGCCGCCTCATTTCGCTGCTCGAGCGCTACATCGCTCCGCTCACCGTCGGGTCGGTGCTCAAGCAGTCGCTCGAACGCCTGCACCTGCGGCCCGAGCAGGTGAGCGCGGCGCAGATGGAGCGGGTCGTCGAGGAGGCGATGGTGGGGCTCCGGCTCTTCTGCGACGCGGCGAAGCTGCCTGATCTGATGGTGGAGCTGGCCGAGCTTTGCGGCCGCGAGACCGACAAGCGGTGACGTCAACCGGCTCGCAATCGCACGGGGACGGCGCTCCACCCCGACCACCAGGCCATCGCGGCCTGCCTTGACCACGTTCCGGCGTCGCCGCACGCCGCGAGCGCCGCGTCGAGCTCGTCGACGCTCTGGTAGCGCGCGGCGGGATCCTTGGCGAGGCACTTCATGACGACGCGCTCGAGGTCCGCGGGGATACCCTCCGCGCGAGACGACGGCGCGTCCGGCACCTTCGAGATGTGCATCATGATGACTTCGGTCACCGAGCGCTCCGGGAAGAGGGGCGTGCCCGTCAGCATGAAGTAGAGCGACGCGCCGATGGAGTAGACGTCGCTCCGGGCATCGCTCCTCTCGCCGCCGCAGATCTCCGGGGCCATGTAGTCGGGCGTCCCGAAGAGGACCCCCTCTTCGGTCCGCGTCTGCGCGGGCCCTTGCAGGCGAGCGACGCCGAAGTCGAGGACCTTCAGCACGTCCCGCGCCTCGCCGATGCGTGCGATGAAGAGGTTGGCGGGCTTGATGTCCCTGTGGAGGATGCCTCGGGCATGAGCCTCGGCCAGCGAGCCGCAGACCTGACGCGCGAAGTGGACGACTCGCGCCGCGGGCAGCCGTCCCGAGGCGGAGACGAGGGCCTCGACGTCGAGCCCTTCGAGGAGCTCCATCGCGATGTAGAGCACCCCGTCGTCGCTGCCGCCGAAGTCGAAGATGCGGATCGTGTTGGGGTGCTTGAGAGCGCTCGCGGCGCGGGCCTCCTGGGTGAAGCGCCGGACTGCCTCTTCGCTGCGCCAGGATTGATCGCGGAGCACCTTCAGCGCGACGTCGCGCTCGAGCGGCAGCTGGCGTGCGAGCCACACGTCCCCGGAGCTGCCGCGGCCGATGCGGGCCTTGAGGCGGTAGTTGCCGAGCTGGCGGGCTTCACGCACCTGTCGCTGCGCGCGGTCGATCATGTGGCTCGCGAAGATGCCGACGGCGGTTCCGGCGACGACGAACATCTGGTTGTCGAGCAGCACACCGAGCGTGGGACGGTCGAGCCACTGCGCGCGGAGCCCCGGCAGGAAGATCGACGCCAGCGCGAGGGCCGCGGGATAGGCCACGACGCAGGCGAGCGGCACCGGCATCGCGCGCCTCCACGGGAGCGGGAACACCGTGCAGCGTGCGAAGACGAAGATCATAACGCCCTGCGAGTACCGGCTCTGCAGGCCATCGAGCGGGATGGCCATGAGCCCGAGGAGCGCGCCCCCCAGCACGAAGATGAGGTAGTCCATGAAGACGATCTGCCGCATCGTCGCCCGTCCCGAGCGCATCACCAGGTAGCAGGGCAGCGCGGCGCACTCGCCGACGACCCGCAGCGTCTCCAGCCAGGGGAGGACGTGGGCCCGCCCGGCGAAGACCGCCGAGGCGACGTCGTGCAGCGCGAACGCGGGCCACGCCACGCATCCCACGAGGAACAACCGCTGGTACGCGCGCCGCCGCTCCTCGAGCGAAGCGCTTCGCCGCTCCCCTACGAAGGACCCTTCACGAGGTCGCGGCACCTCGATCGTGGCAGCGCTGTCCCTACCGGCCATGGCCCAGGATCGAGGTTCGCCCGGGGGCAGTCCTCGGCGCAACGGGCGCGGCTACCTCTTCCAGAGATACAGCGCGACCCCGACCGCGACGGCGAGCACCACGACGAACGGCACGACGCGTCGCCACTCGAACCGCGGCCCCACCGGACGACGTGCCACGAGCGGCGCCGGCTCGCCGGCGCCCGGAACCGCCGCCTCGTGCGCCTCTTCCTCCGCTTCCGGCTCTCTCGGGCGCGGTGCGGGGCGCTCGGACGCCCTCCGGGACGGAGCGGCCGCCCTGGCCTTCGGCATGCTCTTTTTCTGCTTCGCGGCCGCAGCCGCCACGCGGGCCTTGCGTCGCTCGGCCTTCTCCGCCGCCTTGGCGCGCAGACGCTCCTTCCGCGCCGCCGCACGCGCAACCCGCGCTTCGCGCTCTTCGGGCGTCAGCCCCTCCGGGGGCTCTTCCGCCTCTTCGGCCTCGTCCCAACCGGCGTCGAGATCGCCTTCATCCGCGTCTTCCCAGCCCGCGTCGACGTCGTCGACATCCGGCATCTTGGTCTCGGATGCGCCCACGATACCCATGATTAGAGCACGGAGGCGCCCCCGAGCCCCAGTTTGGCGGGTACAATCTCCTTCTCTTCGAGGGAGGAAGCCATGGCGTCCAAAGAGCAGGAGGAGCTCGTCGAGAAGGTCCAGAAGCTCGTCCGCAAGAAGTACGGCGAGGCGAACGTCGAGAACATGCGAAAGCTCTTCGACGAGTACGACAAGGACAAGGACCAGAAGATCAGCCCCGAGGAGCTCGAGAAGCTGCTGAAGGACGCCGACATCGGCAACGGCTTCACGCGCGGCGCCTGGGTGAAGGGCGTCATCGGCGCGCTCGACCAGAACGCCGACAAGAAGATCGACTGGGACGAGTTCACCGCGGCGATCAAGTGATGACGCGCGTCCCCTGCGTCGCGCTCGCGGTCCTCGCCGCGAGCCTCGTCGTCACGTCGAAGGCGGCGGCGGACCCGCCGACGCCGTCGGGCGCCCACCCGCGCCTCTTCATGAGCGCGACCGAGCTGGCCGCGTACGAGACGAACGCGGCGACGAAGGGAACGGCGGCCGCGGGCCTCGTCGCGCAGTGCCAGGAGACCATCGCCAGCCCGAAGGACTACTCGACGCGCGGCGGCTCGGACGGCAACTACTGGCCGCAGTCCGCCGTGGCGTGCGCGTTCGCGTACGTGACCACGCAGAACGCCCAGTACCTGACGCAGGCGCTGCTGTACTGGAAGGCGTCGCTCAGCGACGACCAGACCATCGGCGACGGGCTCGGCTGCGTCGCCGGGGTCAGCACCAACTGGCAGACGTGGGCCATGGCCGGCAAGGGCGGCGCGGCGCCCCCCGTCATCCTCACGGTCACGCACGACACCGGGTACCCGATCCGCTGGTACGGGCCCGACATCGCGCTCACGTACGACTGGCTCTACAGCGCGCCCGGCGCGAGCGCGCTCGTGACCCAGACGCAGGTCTGTCTCCCGAACTGGCTCGATTACTATACGGGTTACGGCTACCACAACACCGAAGCCGGCGCGAACTACAATGCCGGTTACGTGGTGGCCAAAGCGCTCGGGGCGATTGCCCTCGGGACCGACGGCGGCGCGGACGGACACCTCTGGACGCAGGTGCTCGACGACGACTTCACGAAGACGCTCATCGGCGCCGGGCTGGCGGGGACGAGCACCGTGGGCACGCCGGCCGGCGTGATGCTCGGCGGGGACTGGGGCGAAGGCTGGGAGTACGGGCCTCTCAGCGTCGTCGAGTACGCGGCGTCGGCCGCGGCGCTGGAGTCGTCCGGCGCGAGCCTGCCGCCGATGGACACGTGGGCGGGGAGCCTCGTGCTGCGGGATCTCTACGCGACGACGCCGCCGGGGACGTTCGTCTACTGCGGCAACGGCGATTGCGACATCACGACTCCCAACAATACGCCGAATCCCAACGAGCTCGACGCCGTGCTCCTCGGACCGTCGAGCGATCAGGCGGCCGCCTGGGCGCTCTCGGCCAAGCAGACCGGGAGCGTTTCGGCCACGGGGGACGGCGCGTTCATCTACAACGCGCTCGCGGAGGCGCGCGCGGTCACCGCGCAGGACTACACGAAGCAAACCCCGGCCCCGCCCCTCTGGTACCTCGCGCGCGGCACGCGGGAGGTCTACGCGCGCACGGCGTGGGACGATCCGGGGGCGTACTGGGGCGTCTTCATCTCGTCGCCGCAGCTCAACTCGGATCATCAGCACTTCACGGCGTCGAGCTTCGTCTTCAGCCGGGGCGCGGACGATCTCATCGTCGATCCGTCCCCCTATGGCGGCCCGTCGTCGTGGCAGGCCAACGCGGTCACCGCCGACTCTGCCGTCGTCATGGGCGATTACGCTCCCAGCCAGACCCCGTGGAGCCTGGCCGACCTGCCGTGGGCACGGGGGACGAGCGACGCCACCGTCGCGGCCCGGAGCGACTTCGCGCAAGCGTTCATCTTCTCCAGCACGCCGAGCGACATCACGTACGCGCACCGCGAATGGACGATGCTGCCGGAGGGCGAGGTCGTCGTGATCGACCGCGTCCACACGAGCGCGGCGTCGCGGAGCATGTACGTCACGCTCCACACGAACACGGGCGGCGGGGGGCTCGCGGCCAGCAATGGCATCTACCTCGGCAAGGCCGGATCGTCCCAGGTGGCCATTCACCCGGTCTATCTGTCCGGAGGTACGCCGGCGGTCACGCAACCGACGACCGGCGACTGCACGGCGAGCTGCAGCTACCCCTGCGCCCAGTGCAATAACGTCCGCTTCGCGGTCGACGAGTACCAGGTGAAGGTGCCCGGCACGTGGGCGGTCGCGGTGCACGTCATCGACGGGCTCGGCGCGAGCGAGGCGCCGGCGACGGTCGACTCCATGAACGACGGGACCGTGGACCCCGGCAAGCAGAACACCGGCGTCCTCGGCGCGGCCGTGCTGCGAACCTCGAAGCAGACCTACGTCGTCGCATCGAGCGCCGTCGACGGGGTCTCACCGGCCACGATGACGTACGGGGTCCCCGGGGCGGGCGACGCGCGGCACATCGTCTTCGATGCGCCCGAGGCCGCCGATGGGACTTCGACGGTGACCGCGGCGGCGATGGCCGGACGGTGCGTCGTGTCCATCACGCCCGGCGGCGGTGGAGGCTTCACAGGGCACCCGCTGATGTTCAGCGTGGCGGCCGCGAGCGGCGGCTGCATGGTGACGGACTCCACGTCCGTCTCGCCGAGCCCTCCCCCGAGCGGCGATGGTGGCGTCGAGGGCGGAGCCAGCAGCAGCGGTGGCGGAGGAGATGGCGGCGGGAGCGGAAGCGGGGGCGGCGTCGACGCGGGCCACGCCGGCGATGGAGGGGCCGACGGCGGCGCTGGCGCAAGCGGTTCTCCGGGCAAGAGCAGCGGCTGCGGTTGCACGCTCGCGGGCGCGGAGGGAACGGAGACGGGAGCCCTGCTGCTCCTCGGCCTCGGGTGCGTCGTGATCCACGTGAGGCGCCGGCGCACGCTGCGCGATCCGCCGCGGAGCCGTAGGAGCCTGGGATGAACGTGACGACTCGAGCACACGCTGTTCCCTTCTTCTTGGCCTCTATCATCTTTGCCACCTCTGGTTGCAATGGCGCCACCTCGGCAGCGCGGTCTCGCCTTAGAGGCTCCTTCGCCTCGCTCCCCGAAGATGCCCGCCTCCTTCATGGCGTGCGGACGCGCGTCGCTTCGCCAAAAGGGGTAGGCGGACCATGGTTGACCAGGATCACGGCCATGGTAGGAAGAAAGTATGAACACCGCGAAGGTCGCCGTCGCCATCCCCAAGGCGGTGCTCGCGCTTGCCAAGAAGGAAGTCCGGGAGGGGCGGGCGAAATCGCTCAGCGCGTACGTCAGCGATGCTATCGACCAGCGGCTGCGCCGTGACGAGCTGGAGCGCCTCCTCGATCGGATGGATGCAGAGCATGGACCCCCCGGAAAACGAGCGAAGGCATGGGCAAAGCGCGTACTGGCGCGGGCGCAATCGCTCTAGACTCCGGAGCGCTCATCGCGCTCGAGCGGGCCGATGATCGGATTCGCGCTCTATGTCGCGAAGCACTACGCGCTGGTGTCCGGATCGTCGTGCCCGCCCCCGTACTCGCGCAGGTCTGGCGCGAGGGTCGTCGGCAAGCGGTCCTCGCGATGCTGCTGAAGGGCAGGACGACGGAAGTCGCCGAGCTGGACGCCGAGCTGGCCAAGGCGGCCGGCGTTCTGTGCGGTCGGGCCGGAACCAGCGACATCGTGGATGCCTGCTTGGCCCTCGTCGCGCGGCAGGAGCGAGCCGTCGTCGTGACAGGCGACGCGGAGGACATGCTACGCCTCGACCCGGGCCTGCCGATGGAGCGCGTGTGAGCAACGCTCCGCGGCCCGCGTCGCGAAGAAGAGGAACGGGAGTACACGCCGACGTAGCCGAAAATGGAGCTCTGTGTGGTACCGGAGGGGGACATGGGGGAGGCGCGGTTTCTGTTCGTCGACGACGATCTCGACGTGTGCCGCGCGATGGCGCGGCTGGTGCGGCCGCACGGCGAGCCGGTGTGCGCCGCGACGGTGGCCGAGGCCGAGGAGCAGCTGCGGGGCGACGGAGAGTGGTCGGGCTTCGTCCTCGACGTCGGTCTGCCGGACGGCTCGGGCCTCGAGCTCCTCACACGAGCGCGCCACCGCCACGCGCTGACGCCCGCCCTGGTGCTCACGGGCCACGTCGACGGAGACCTGATCAACCGCGCTTACGATCTAGGGGCCGAGTACGTCGTGAAGCCCATCGACAGGGAGCGGCTCGGTCGGTTCCTGCGGATGGCGGCGTCGCTGCGACCGCGCACGTCTCTGCCGTCGCGCGTCGATCGGGTCGTGAGCGCCCGCGCCGCGGCCGTCGGCCTCAGCGAGACCGAGGCGGACGTCCTTCGGAGGAGCGCGCTCGGGGAGAGCCGGCAAGAGATCGCACGAGCGCGCGGGACCTCGGAGCAGACCATCCGGACGCAGATCGGACGGATGCTCGCGAAGACGGGCGACGGGTCTCTTCTCGCGTCGATCGGCAACGTCCTTCGCGAGGTCGCTCGTTCCACCCAGTGATGGGGGCGCATACGTCGTTCGGCGTATTGCCTGAGGCGCGGGGCCATGAGAGGTCCGTCCTGCAGCCATGACGCATGAAGACTTCGTCAGCGCCTGCGCGGCCGTGAGCGCAGACACGAAGGCCGCGTTCGCCACGTTGGCCGGACGCGGCTTCGCCCTCGTGCAGCGGCCGGGGTTCTATCCCCGCGTGCAGGCTCAGCGACACCTCCACGTCGCCGGCGGCCTGTGGTCCGAGATCGGGATCGACTTCTGGATGTCCCTGGCCGAGTGCGGCGGGTATCGGACGGAGTGGAGCCTCGATGCCCCCTTCCATCTCGGCGGCTGCAAGACCGTCACGAGGATGGAGGCGGGCGAGCGCGTCCGCTACTGGAAGCCGCACGCGCACTACAGCACGCGGCCATACCAAGAGGCCCTCCGCACCCTGGCGAGCGACCTGTGGTCCCTCGCCGACGAGCTGGAAGGCTGGTCCGAAGACGACGTCGTGCGCATGGGGAAACGGGCGCGGTTGTCGGCGCTCGGGGAGATGGGATGATGGTTGCCTCGGTCACGACGTGCGTCCCCACGACGCTCGTGGCAAGGTCGCCTTCATGAACGACCGCGCCGCGCCGGATCTCGGACAGGTCGCCCCCGATTTCACGCTGCCGGACTCGAGCGGCTCGCCGCGCAGGCTGGCCGATCTCTGCGCCGAGCGGCCGCTGGTCCTCGTCTTCTACCGCGGCCACTGGTGACCCTTCTGTCTCCGTCAGTTGGCGGAGTACTGTGATCGCTTCCCGGAGCTGACGTCGCTCGGGCTGGGGCTCGTCGCCGTGTCGGTCGACACGCCGGACCGTTCGCGCGCTCTCGCCAAGCAGCTCCATCTGCCGTTCACGCTGCTGTGCGACACGGCGAGGGAGGTCGTGCAGTCGTATGGGGTCTACAACCGCGAGGAGAAGGGCGGCATCGCCTACCCGTCGACGTTCGTGCTCGATCGCGATCGCACCGTGCGTTTCCGCTCCCTCGATCGCACCGCCTCGCGCGTGAACCTCGATGGGCTCTTCGCCTTCCTCCGCGCCGGCCTGGACACGACGGCGCCCGCCACGCCCGAGCAGACGAGGTTCATGCCTCGACTGGGCGACTTCGCGCGGGTGACGCGGAATGCGCTGCGTTTCGGGATGCGCTCACCGAAGGGATGAGCAGGCCGGACTCGTCAGGGCATACGGAGGGACTGCTCTCGAGAGAGGACTGGGCTTCCGAAGGCGTCGATCATCCCGGAGGTGCGAAGAAGAGTGCCCGCATGGAGACCGCCATGGTCCCAGACGAATGCGGAAGGTCGGGCTGACGCAGGGGTCCACCTACCTTTCTGATGAGAGAAGACGGGTGTGCTCGACGGATCCGTCGATGTGGCTCACGACGGACGACGGCTCGGATGACGACGGCGATCCCCTGTTCACATGACGGAGGACCGGGATGCTCGAGCCAGCCGCGCGCCGGGATGAAGGCTGACCACGCGCCGGCACCTGGCGGCGATCTTCCCTGACGAAGACGGACGACCTGTTGGCTCACTGCAGCTGTCCCTCGAGATGAAGGCAGCTTTCCGTCGAGATGGAGACGGACGGGCGGACCGCCAAAGACCGCCGGCGTCCCGGACGAAGTGCGACGACGTGCCTGCTCGAGGCAGCCATCGTCTGGGGTGACGTGAGAAGACCGGCCTGCTCGAACGAGCAACCTCGCCGTCGCTCTTCCCGCGCGCATCCAGCTGGAATGATTGGCTTCTCTTCCTGACGTGGACGTGCACAGATCCGTATGCAAACTTGGACACATGGCCGAGACGGTACGGATCGACCCCGCGGCGCACGCCGCCCTGGCGGAGATTGCCCGCGCGAAGCGCATCCCGCTCACCGAGGCGCTGTCGCGGGCAGTCGAGCTGTTTCGCCGCCAGGTCTTCGTCGAGGCCGTCGCGGCCGACTTTGCGGCGCTCCGCGAGAACGACGACGCCTGGACCGAGGAGAAGCACGAGCGCGACGCGTGGGATGCGGCACTCGCGGACGGGCTCGCGAAGGAATGACGACCGCTCGTCGGGGCGAGATCTGGATGGTCGACCTCGATCCGACGCTGGGGCACGAGCAAGCGGGCAAGCGTCCCGCGCTGGTTCTCAGCGTCGATTCGTTCAACGCGAGCCCCGCGGATCTGGTCACGGTGCTCCCGGTCACGAGCAAGGCGCGCGCGATACGAACGCGCATTCCGATCACGCCGCCCGAGGGGGGCCTCGGTCTGCCGAGCTACGTCATCGCCGAGCAAGCGCGCACCATCTCGGCCCGGCGCCTCGTGCGGGCCCTCGGACGCGTCACGCCGGAGACGATGGCGAAGGTGGAAGGCGTCGTCCGGGTCCTGCTCGGGCTGTGACCGGCGCATCCGGGTCCGAGCACGCCCGCGAAGGCGGCCTGCCGTGGTAGGAACGAAGCATGGCTGCCGCCATGCGCGGCGTAGCCGCCGTCAGCACCGCGAGCGTGAGCGAGCGGTGAGCCGTCAATCGCTGGACAAGCCGTCTCGGCGCCACGAGCTTCCTCGCTCACCGCTCGCTCACGCTCGCGGTGCTGATGCCGCTGGCGCGGCATCGGCTCGGACGGGATTGCTCCATTACCCCTTCCGCTGCTTCGCCATGTCGAGCGCGACGTCCTCGATCATGTCCTCTTGCCCGCCGACGGTCTTGCGCTTGCCCATCTCGACGAGGATGTCCCGCGACGAGACGCCGTAGCGCTCCGCGGCCCGCTTCGCGAACAAGAGGAACGAGGAGTAGACGCCCGCGTAGCCGAGGATGAGCGCGTCGCGGTCGATGCGCACGGGCGCGTCCATCATGGGGACCACGAGGTCCTCGGCGACATCCATCACCTTGTAGAGGTCCACGCCGTGCTCGACGCCCATCCGGTCGAGCACCGCGACGAACACCTCGAGCGGCGTGTTCCCGGCCCCGGCTCCGAGACCCGCCGCGGACCCGTCGATGCGCGCGGCCCCCGCCTCGATGGCGGCGAGCGAGTTGGCGATGCCCATGCCGAGGTTGTGGTGCCCGTGGAAGCCCACCTCCGTCTCCGGCCGCAGCTCGGCCCGCAACAGGCCGATGCGCGCGGTCACGTCGTCCGGCAGCATGTAGCCGGCCGAATCGGTGCAATAGATGCAGTTCGCCCCGTAGCTCTCCATGAGCTTCGCCTGACCGAGCAGGGCCTCGGGCGGCGTCATGTGCGCCATCATGAGAAAGCCGATGGTGTCCACGCCGAGCTTCCGCGCGAGGCCGATGTGCTGCCCGGAGACGTCGGCCTCGGTGCAGTGCGTGGCGACGCGGATCGTCCCGACCCCGCAGTCGACGGCCATCCGCAGGTGCTCGACGGTGCCGATGCCCGGCAGGAGGAGCGCCGAGACGCGCGCCCGCTTCAGCCGCGGCACGACGGCCCGCAGGTACTCCTCGTCCGTGCACAGCGGGAAGCCGTAGTTGATCGACGCGCCGCCGAGACCGTCGCCGTGCGTCACCTCGAGGAGCGGAACCCCGGCGGCGTCGAGGCCCGTCGCGACGGCGACCATCTGCTCGAGCGTGATGCGGTGCCGCTTCGGGTGCATCCCGTCGCGCAGGGTCATGTCGTGCAGAATGACGCGCTTGCCGCGCAGGCTTGCCTGCGTCATGCCGGCCTCCCTTCCGACGGAGCCATCCTCTCGGCGAAGAGCTCGGCGGTGCGAACGGCGGCCGCGGTCATGATGTCGAGGTTGCCGGCGTACTTGGGGAGATAATCGCCGAGCCCCTGGATCTCCACGTACGTGCTGACGCGCCGTCCGTCGAAGACGGGGCCGTTCTTCAGCGTGTAGCCCGGTACGTAGCGCTGCACCTCGCGGATCATCGCGTGAATCGATCGCGTGATGCCCTCCTCGTCCGGCTCGCCTTCCGTGAGGCAATGAATCGTGTCGCGCATCATGAGGGGGGGCTCGGCGGGGTTGATGATGATGATGGCCTTGCCGCGCCGCGCGCCCCCCACGCGCTCCACGGCTTCGGCCGTCGTCCGCGTGAACTCGTCGATGTTCTGCCGCGTTCCTGGGCCGACGGATTTCGACGCCACCGTGGCGACGATCTCCGCGTACTCGACGGGCTGGACGCGGCTCACGGCGGCGACCATCGGGATGGTGGCCTGCCCGCCGCAGCTCACCATGCTCACGTCGGTGACGTCTCTCCCGAGGTCCTTCAAGTTCACGGGCGGGATGCAGTAGGGCCCGAGCGCCGCCGGCGTCAGATCGATGAGGAAGACGCCGCGCTCCTGGAGCTTCCGCGCGTTGTCCGCGTGGGCCGAGGCGCTCGTCGCGTCGAAGGCGATGCGCACGCCGTCCCCCTCCACGTGGGGCACGAGCCCGTCGACGCCCCGCGAGGTCGTCTTCAGCCCCATTCCCGCCGCGCGCTTCAACCCCTCGGAGGCCGCGTCGATGCCCACCATCCACACGGGCTCGATCCACTCGCTCCGCTTCGCCTTGTAGACGAGGTCCGTCCCGATGTTCCCCGAGCCGATGATCGCCGCCTTGATCTTCATGCCAACCTCGCCTCGCTCACGCGAACACCACGCTCGCCTCGCCGATCCCCTCCAGCACGAGCGACATCCGGTCTCCCGCCTTCACCGGCTCGAGCGGCACCAGCGATCCCGAGAGGATCACCTCCCCCGCCTCGAGCGCGATGCCGAACCGCGACAGCGTGTTGGCCAGCCACGCGACGCAGTACGCCGGCGACCCGAGAGCCGCGGCACCGACGCCTTCGCTCAGCGGCGCGCCATTCTTCGCCACGCGGATGCGGCAGGCCGGAAGATCCACCGAGCGCGGGTCCACCTCGTCCGGCCCGAGGACGAAGACGCCGGACGACGCGTTGTCGGCCACCGTGTCCTCGATGCGGATCTTCCAGTCGCGGATGCGCGAGTCGACGATCTCGAAGCAGGGGCGCACGGCCCTCGTGGCGGCGAGCACGTCGTCCTCCGTGACGCCGGGCCCCGTGAGCGCCTTCGCGAGCACGAAGGCGATCTCCCCCTCGGCGCGCGGCTGGATGAGCGTCTTCCGGATGGGGATCGTGGCGCCGCTCTCGAAGAGCATCGCGTCGGTCAGGAAGCCGAAGTCCGGCTGTCGCACGTCGAGCATGCTCTGCACGGCCTCGCTCGTGACGCCGATCTTCTTGCCGACGACGCGCTCCCCGTCGGCGAGTCGCCGAGCCAGCAGCCGTCGCGAGATGCCGTAGGAGTCGTCGATCCCGAGCCCGGGAACGCGCCCCGTGAGCGGGGCGACCGTGTGCCGGCCGCGTAGGGCGGCGTAGAGCTCGTCGCCGAGCCGCTCGGTGTCGGCGGGGTCCACTCAGCTCTCCAGGAGAAACCGCGTGCACGCGTCGTTGAAGAGGGCGCGCTTCTCGACCATGACCCAGTGGCCGCACTCGGAGAGGAGGACGACCCGCGTATCCTTGCAGGTCGTGGCGATCGTGATGGCGCCGCTCATGGGGCAGAACTTGTCGTTGACGCCCCAGAGGGCGAAGACGGGGCAGGCGAGGCCGGCGATCTCGGTCGCGAGGTTCGGCACCTGCATGCTGGTGAGCACGCGCTTGGGCTGGAGCTCGGCGATGGAGACGCGCTCGTCGAGGAGCTCGTCGGTGACGAGCGACGGGTCGTAGAGCTGCTTCTCGAAGACGCGGCGCATCGAGTCGCGCGTGATGCCGGCCGGATCGGTGAAGGCCTTCATCATCGAGCGGATGCCCTCCATCTTCATGTAGACCTCGCGCTCCTCGAGGCCGCCGGGAGCCATGAGGACGAGGCGCTGCACGAGCTCCGGACGCCGGAGAGCGAGCCGGATGGCCATCGCCCCGCCGTGCGAGTTGCCGACGACTGCGCAGCGCGTGACGCCGACGGCCGCGAGGAACCGCTCGACCGCGCCGACGAGAAAGTCGAGCGTGTAGTCGACGCCGTCCGGCTTGCTCGAGTACCCGTAGCCGAGCGTGTCGGGGACGAGCGCGCGGAAGCCCTTCTCCGCGAACGCGGGGTAGTTGTGGCGGAAGTTGCTCCACCCGCTCGCCCCCGGACCGCTGCCGTGAAGGAAGAGCACCACCGGGCCCGCTCCGGCCTCGTGGTAGTGCACCTTCAGCCCGTCACCGATCTCGGCGAACTTCCCCTCCGGAACCGGTCGTGCGCTCATTCGTCTTCTCCGTCGTGGCGACTCGTGGGGATGTTTCTCGTGGCTTCGGGGCGAGCTGCTCGGGCGCCTGATGGCCCCACTCGCTGATGTGGTCGTAGGTCGTCGGCATCCAGGTCGCGTCGTCGACCGTCCGCGCGCCCCAGCCGTACTCGAAGTGAAAGCCCGAGGGTGTCTTCGCGTAGAACGAGAACATGCGGTCGTTGGGGTGGCGGCCGAGGGTCTGCGTGATGCGCACGCCGCCGCGAAGCGCGCGGTCGAAGGCGAGGCCCACGTCGTCCATCGAGGAGACTTCGAGCATGAAGTGGTGGACGCGCTTTCGCTGCGGACCGCCGAGCGCCACCGAGTGGTGGCGCGGACCGCCGTGAAAGAAGGTGATGTCGACCGCGTAGCCGTGGAGGTCGCACGCGATGCGGTCGGAGAGCCGGAACCCGAGGAGGTCCCGATAGAAGGTCATGCTGCGTGCCTGGTCGGCCGCGCTGACGACGACGTGGCCGAGTCCCATGTCCCCCGTCACGAACGACGACACCACGTGGCGCGAGGCAAACGGCGTCGTCGCGCGCTCGGCGCCGTGGAAGAGCTCGAGCGGGTGGCCGGAAGGATCGTGCAGCTTCATGAGCCGCGTGACACCGCGGCGGCGCGCCTCCTCGTCCGTGCCGGGGTGCACGTCGATGCCCGCGGTGAGCAGGCGCTGCGTCAGCCCGTCGAGGGCCGCCTCGTCGTCGACCTCCCAGCCGAAGACGGACACGTCGTCGGCCGGCCCTTCGGTGAGAAAGAAGCGTGAGGCGCGGTCGTCGCACCGCAGATCGAGCGTGCGCTCGCCGCGCGAGCCCACCTGAAGGCCCAGCACGTCGACGGCGAAGGGCTCCCAGACGGCGAGATCGCGCACCTCGAAGCCGAGGTACCCGAGGCGGATGTCGTGGCTCATCGCAGTCGCGCTCAGATGAAGTAATCGGCCGTCTTCGCGCCGAGCATCACGCCGCCGAGGTTGCGGGCGGGCTTGTCGGGGTTGTTCGCGTAGTGGGCGCGTGCCGCGTGCACGTCGAGGAAGTAACGGAGCAGCGGGCTCCCGAGGAAGATGGCCCGGCCGCCGCTCGCCGTGAAGAGGAGGTCGACGGCCTCGACGCACTTCACGACGGCCATCGCCGAGTCGTGGCGGAAGCGCACGCGCCGGTCGATCGCGATGTCCTTCCCGTCGCGGACGAGGTTCATCATCTCCTCGAAGTTCCGCCGGAGCACGGTCCGCGTCTCGTCGATGAGGCTCGCCGCGCGCGCGCAGACGGCCTGCGTCGTCGGATCCTCGGAGACCTTCGCGCCGTCGCTGGCCGCCACGCGCTTGGCCGCGATCTCGAGGAAGGCATCGAGCGCTCCTTGCGCCGCGCCGATGGCCGACGTCGACACCGAGCGGACGAAGATTTGCCCGAACGGCAGCTTGTAGAGCGGCGACGGGTTCACGGCGTTACCGGGGCTCTGCCGCTTGTAGCCGTCGATGAGCTTGTGCGTCCGGTGCTCGGGCACGAAGGCGTTCTCGACGACGATCTCCTTGCTCCCCGTGCCCTTCAGCCCCGCGACGTGCCAGTTGTCGTCGATCGTGTAGTCGGCCCGCGGCAGCAGGAACGTGCGCATCTCCGGCGGCTTGCCCTCGGCCTCGGGCGGCACGAACCCGCCGAGGAAGGCCCACTGGCAGTGGTCGCACCCGGACGAGAAGGACCATCGCCCGCTGATGCGATACCCGCCCTCGGCGCGCGCGACCTTGCCCGTCGGCGCGTAGGACGACGAGATGAGCGTCCCGGGGTCCTTGCCCCACACGTCCTCCTGCGCCTGGAGCGGGAAGAGCGCGAGCTGCCACGCGTGCACCGCCACGACGCCGAGCACCCACGCGCTCGACGGACACGCGGACGCCACGGTCATCTGCACGTCGAAGAACGTGGACGGATCGACCTCGAGCCCGCCCCAGCGCACCGGCTGGAGCATCCGGAAGAAGCCGGCCTCGCGAAAGTCCGTGATGGTCTCGTCGGGGACACGCCGCAGCTCGTCGGCCTTCGTCACCCGCCCGGCGAGCGCCTGCTTGAGCGTCTGCGCGCGGACGATGAGCCCCATCGCCTCGCCGCTGTGATCCGCGTGCGTGTCACTGGGCATCGGCCCCTCCTTGCCGGTAGAACTGCCGATACCAGCGCCGTAGCTGCGTGATCGGACCGTCGCCATCGCAGAGCACCGGCTGCTCGCGATAGAGCTTGTTCTCCCAGATGCGAATGTCGTCCTCGAACCCGGCCTTCAGGTTCTTCATGTAGAGGTCGACGTACCCTTCGGTCTTCTTCCGGTCGCCGACGATCTTGAGCATGACGCCCATGCGCAGATCGAGCTGCCCGTGGTCTACCGGGGTGTGCGCCACGATCATGTAGTTCTGGAGGACGCCGTCCATGCGCATCAGGAGGTATCCGGGCCCGTGGTACGTGGTCGACGACTGGAAGGCGTCGACGCCGCCGCCCGGCAGGAGCGCGCGCCCTTTCACCCGCTGCGTCGCCGTGTGCCCCGCCACGTCGAACGCGAACTCGTCGATCTCCGTATTGTGGACGCGCGGGAAGTGCGCGCGGTCGGCGAGGTTCTCGACGATCTCACGCGGGTGCGTCTTGATGCGGTAATGGCTGGTGACCCACGGGAGCCAGGTCTCCGTGCCGTGCTCGGCGATGACGGGGATCTCGAACGCCGGAGGCGCGCCGTCCGCATCGTGGTGGAGGAGAACGAGGCCGTTGACCTCGCGCACGGTCCACGCGCGCTGCCGGGCCTTCACGGGGATCTTCTTGGCATACGGGATGGCGACGCATTCGCCGGTGCCGCAGTAGCGCCACGCGTGAAACGGGCACTCGATGGAGTTCTCGACGACCTTGCCGCCGGCGGCGAGGTTCGCCCCCATGTGCGCGCAGTACGCGTCGAGCACGCGCACCGCGCCGTCCTCCCCGCGGAAGGCGACGAGCTTCTCGCCGAAGTACTCGAGCGCCCTCACACCGAGCTTCGGGATGTCCTCGGAGAACGCGACGACGAACCACCCGCGCGGATACTGCGTCATCAAGGTGTCGCTGCTCACGGACATGGGGGCGTCCCTCGGCGGTGCGGGCGCTTCAGCCGCGCTTCTCGGGGGTGAAGCGCACGGGGATCGACTTGTACCCGTTGATGAAGTTCGAGCGAAGGCGGCGCACGGACCCGCCGAGCTGGATGTCCGGCAGGCGCTTCATGAGCTCCTCGAACATCACGCGGATCTCGAGGCGCGCGAGGCTGTTGCCCAGGCAGAAGTGCTGCCCCACGCCGAAGGCGAGGTGCTCGTTGGGGGTGCGCCCGACGTCGAACCGGAAGGGCTCGGGGAACACGTCCTCGTCGCGGTTGGCCGAAGTGTAATAGACGCAGACCTTCTGGTTCTCCTTGATGGGGACGCCGCGAAGCTCGGTGTCGCGCGTCGCCGTCCGGCGGAAGTACATGACGGGCGTGACCCATCGGAGCATCTCCTCGACCGCCGAGGGGACGAGCGACGGGTCCGCGACGAGGCGCGCGTACTCGGTGGGATTCTCGATGAGCGCGAGCATCCCGCCGGAGACGAGGTTCCGCGTCGTCTCGTTCCCCGCCACGGCGAGGAGGAGGAAGAACGCGTCGAACTCCATCTCGGTGAGGCCGACGCCGTCGACCTCGGCGTTCATCAGGACGCTGATGAGGTCTTCCCCCTTGCGACCCTTGGCACCTTCCGCGAGCTCGTTCGCGTACATCCACATTTCCATCGCCGCCTGCCGCCCGTCCTCGAGCGACGTCTGGAACTCGGGATCGTCGAACCCGATGAGGCGATTGGACCAGTCGAAGAGCTTTCCCCGGTCTTCCTGCGGGATGCCGAGGAGATCGGCGATGACCTGGAGCGGCAGCTCGGCGGCGACGTTGCGGACGAAGTCGCACTCGCCCTTGGCGGCGATGGCGTCGACGATCGTGCGCGCGGCCTCGCGGATGCGCGGCTCGAGGCGCGCGGTCATCCGCGGCGTGAACCCGGCGCTGACGAGGCGGCGGAACTTGTTGTGCTGCGGCGGGTCCATGTTCAGCATGAGAAGCTGAATCGTGGACAGGTTCTCCGGCGGGTAGTCCTGGATGTTCGTACCGCCGCGGTGCGACGAGAAGCGCCCCGGATCCTTCCCCACGGTGACGACGTCGTCGTACTTCGTGACCGCCCAGAACCCCGGGCCGTCGGGCTCCGTGTGGAAGTGCATCGGCGCCTCGGCGCGGAGCAGGCGCAGCGCGTCGTGAGGGACGCCGCGGACGAAGACGTCGGGGTCGTGAAGCTCCACATCCGCCAGCCGCATGCACGACAATAGAACGCGTTTCACTCGAAAGCGCAAGGCGCGCTTGCCCCTCGAATGAAACATGTTCTAATGCGAGACGGCAGGGCTCGGGAGGCCCGGGAACATGGCGGAACCCCATCTCATCGTGCAGCGCGAGGGCCACGTGGCGACCGTGACCATGAACCGGCCCGAAGCACGAAACGCCTTCGGTCCCGAGATGCTGGTGCGGATGGCCGACGCCTGGGCCGAGCTCGACGGCGACCCGGAGGTGCGCGTCGTGATCCTGACGGGCGCGGGAGGACACTTCTGCGCCGGCAGCGATCTCAAGGCGATGGCGACCGGCTGGGACCAGGGGGAGTGGGCCGACCGCTTCAAGCAGGACAAGGACCTCCACTGGCGGGCGCTCTTGCGTCACTACCGGCTGAAGAAGCCGCTCGTCGCCGCGGTCGAAGGGACGGCGGTGGCGGGCGGAACGGAGATCCTGCAAGGGACGGACATCCGCATCGCCGGGGCTGGCGCGAAGCTCGGCGTCGCGGAGGCCAAGTGGGGCCTCTTCCCGCTCGGGGGCTCGACGGTGAGGCTTCGGCGGCAGATCCCCTACACGCTGGCGATGGATCTCTTGCTGACCGGGCGGCACATCACGGCAGAGGAAGCGCTGCGCATCGGTCTCATCGGGCGGGTCGTGCCCGGTGGAACGGCGCTGGCGGAAGCGAAGAAGGTCGCGGAGCAGATCGCGGCGAACGGACCGCTGGCGGTGCAGGCCATCAAGCGGTCGGTGATCGAGACCGAGGGGCTTCCCGAGAAGGAGGCGCTGGCGAAAGAGCTGGAGATCGGGTGGCCCATCCTGTCGACGGAGGACGCGAAGGAAGGGCCGCGGGCTTTCATGGAGAAGCGGAAGCCGGAGTTCAAGGGGAAGTAACCAGCGGGACATGCGCCTCCGGACTCGCGGCACGCGGTCTAGCGGGGTCTAGCGGTGGTCTAGCGGTGCCCGATGACCTGCTGGCTAGGCGAGGGTCGCGGTCAGTGGGGGGCGCCGGACGCCAGCCTCTTGAATCGTTGCTCGGGTCCGGGCGGCAAGAAGAGCTGCACGGCGACGAGCGGCGAGGTGCCCGTCGGCCGGTACGCATGCGGGACGCCCGGTGCGATCGACGCGAAGGTGCCGCCCGCGATGGGCGTGCTGGCTTCCCGACCGTCGACGGTGCGCACGAGCGTGCCGTCGCCCGAGAGGATCGCGAGGATCTCCCACTCGTGCTCGTGCACGTTCCGGCGAACCGGCGCGCTCCTCGAGGCCATGAGCGAGCCGAGGCTGGCGCTGCCGTCTTCGAAGCCGAGACGCGCATGGTAGGCCCCGCCTCCCCAGGCGAGGTCCGGCTGCTTGTCGAGCTCGACGGAGGTGACGGGCGCGGGGCGCTTGGTCCAGCCGGTCTTCACTCCGGGCGCAGCCGCCTGACCCATCGTGCCGCCGGGCGTATTCGCCACGAGGACGAAGATGGCGCGCGTCGGCTCCTTCGACTCGACCATCGCGCCGAGGCCCGGCACGCGCGCGGCGTTCCATCGCCAGAGTCGCTTCTGCTTGCCCGCGATGTCGTCGGCCTTGATCGATACCTCGCCGTCGAAGAGCACGACGTAGAGGTCGAGGCCCGCGTGCTTCGGAAACGTCAGCACGACGCGCGGCGGGAAGACCTGTTCCCAGGCAAAGAACGGCACCGCCGGATCGATCTGCGAACCCAGCCCTGCGGGCACCGGGACGACGCCGCGGGCGACCGTCGGGATCTTGTCCGGCGAGACGGACCGGCGCGGGAAAGGCGGCACCTTCGCGCCGAGGTCGATCGGCAAGGTCGCGGGCATGGGATCGGGCGGCGGCGACGCATCGGGAGGCGTTGCGCTGCCCGAGGGCATCCCGCTCGAGGCCGCGGCGGCCGCGGTTCCCAAGTCAGCAACGGTCGGCGTGGACGAGGCCGCGGAAGTCGTCGCGGCGGGCATGGAGTCCGGTGTGGCGGCTCCCTTGCCGGCACATGCGGTCAGCGCGAAGAGAAAGAACGGGGCGAAGCGCATGGCTCATTGTGCACCCTCTCTCCACGCAGAGGGAGCAAGGTGACGAGTGCCTGGCGAGCCTCGCCGAGCCCGAGACGGGTCCCGGATTCGCGGCGAAGACGCGAGGAGGGCGCTGGGGGAGCTTGCGGACGGCGATCCCGGCGCTCTGGATGATCGTCGTTCCGTTCTCCGGGGTGGCGCGCGTCTTATGCTGCGGCAGCGCGTCCCTCTCTCTCAGGAGAGGTAGCGTCGCCCATGATTGCGCGCGGTTAGACCCCCGCGGGGATCAGGGGGCGCCGCTCGAAGCCGCGGCGGGAGCCGGTCTGCGGGAGCGCGAATTGCAATGTCGCGCCGCCCATGATGGCCAACCACCTGCTCGCAAGCACCGCTCTTTGCCTGAGCGCCGCGTCCTGTGTACCGCAGTCGATCGACGGCGCGCGCACCGCGGCCGCGAACGAGGTGTTCGCGCGAATGGATCCATCGGGCGCACTGGTGGACGACGCCGCCGACTCGTACGGCGTCACTTCGAAGGGGTACCGCCAGGTGCGCGGGAACGGCTGCCTCGGTCTGTCCGCGGACGGGCTCCTCTTCGTCCCGTGGACAGCCGATCAAGACGAGCTGTGGATCCCCATCGACCACGTGCTGTCCGCCGACACGACCGACGCGCACCTCGGAAAGGGCAAGGGCCGGCTGCTGCTGCGAGTGCGCTTCGTCGACGAAGCCGGAAGCGAGGATTCCGTCGCATGGGCCGTGAAGGACCCGCCGCGCTGGGTGAGCACGCTGCACGACGCCCGCGCCCGGCCGCTGTGAAGGAACAGGGTGACGCACGCACGCCGTCGACGGGTGGACGGCGGGCTTCGAGCTCCTCTCCCCTTTCTTGCACGAGTTCGTGTGAGCGCCATCGAGCTACAATCTCTCCTGCCCGTGGCGTTCGTCATCTCGAACCCTCTTCTCGACGAGCTTCGCGCGTGGCGTGCCGGCCGGGAGATACGGGACACGGTCGAGGAAGAGCTCGATGCGTATTGCATGGATCCGGGGCTGGGGCCGGGCTGGTACCTGACTGCCGACGGACGAGTTCTCCGGGATGGACGTGGCTGGGACGACGCGCCTCTCCGCGAGGCCACCGAAGCAGAGGCATTTCGGGCGATCGTGGTCGGCGCGAAGAAGACTGGCATCAGCAGCCTGTTGGCCCTTCTGCCTCCACAGCCGGACGGAGCCTCGCCTTGCAAGCGCTGCGACGGGACCCGGTCCGCCGCATTGGGTCCGCACGGCAATGGTCCACGTCTCGTCTGTCCATCATGCTGTGGCTTGGGTTGGGTGGTGCGCTGAGGAGAAAAGCCCGCCGTCGACGGGTCGGCGCGGAGCGCTGGCGGGGGGTTCCTCCCGAATTCCCGCGCAAGCTTTGCGAAGCAAAGCGCCGCGCGGGGGAGGTCGGAGGGACCCGCCAGCGCGAGCACCGACCCGTCGACGGCGGGCGTGGGTGGTCCTGGGTTGCGGTGATGAGATCGGGCTCGCTCTCAAGGACTCGGCGCGTTGCCCTCGAGGTGCGCCGCGATCTTGTTCGCGAGATCCTCGGCGGCAGGGAGAAGCGCCGGCGCGAGCATCGCGTTGACGAGGGGACCGGTCGGTCCGCCGGCGTCCATGCGCAAGCGGAACTTGAGCTGCGACGACGGTCCTCCGGCGCCCGGCAGCGCACGCACCGGAGCCGGGCCGTGCATGCGACGGAAGAAGAAGCGAAAGATCGCGTCGAGCATCCTCCCGAAGAACGACCGCCTCACGAGCGGCGCCTTTGACGGTGCCGCGGCCTTCGCCTCCGCGGCGGCGCCCATCTCCAGCGTGCCGTCGCCGTCGACCTGCTCGTTGAGACCCGTCAGCGTGAAGGACACCCGCTCCGGACCGTTCCACTCGGTCACGTGCGCCTTCAGCTTCACGACGCGCGCCAGCACGCCGACGTCGCCCTTCAGCGTCCAGATCGAGTCCGTCTCGCTGAGTACCTCGTGCGTCTGGTAGCCCGTCAGATAAGGCGCCCAGTTGTTCATGTCCTTCACGAACTCCCACACCGCCTCGCGCGGCAGGGCCACCTGGGTCGTGTACTCCACTTCGGGCATGACGCGCTCCCTCGGGTCTGGGCTCAGGTCTGGTTCGTGGCGGCGGCATGGCGACCGGCGAGGTAGCCGAAGGTCATCGCCGCCGCGATGGTCGAGCCTGCGCCCGGGTATCCCGCGCCGGTGACGCCCGCCATCACGTTGCCCGCGGCGTAGAGACCGGGGATGGGCGCCCCGTCGACGCGAAGCACCTGCGCGTCCACGTTGACGCGCGCGCCTCCCTTGGTCCCGATGGCGCCCGGGTGCACCTCGAGCGCGTAGAAGGGCTTCTTCAGGAGGGTGCCGAGGTTGGCGTTCGGCTGGTGATCGGGATCGCCGTAGAAGCGATCGTAGAGGCTCTCGCCGCGGCCGAAATCGGGATCGACGCCCTCGACGGCGAGCCCGTTGAAGCGGTCCACCGTCTGCCCGAGGCCGCGAGGATCGATGCCGACGATGCGGGCGAGCTCGTCGAGCGTGTCGGCCTTCGTGAGCCACTCGGGCGCGGGCTGCCCGGGCATGACCGTCATGAGCGCGTACTTCTCCAGATACGCATGGTCGAACACGAGCCAGGCGGGCAGGTTCGGGCGCTCGTAGGCATTCGGCTCGAAGGCGAAGAACGCCTTCATGAGATCGTTGTAGTTCTGCGCCTCGTTGACGAAGCGGCGCCCCTTCCTGTTGACGATGATCGTGTGCGGGAGCGACCGCGTGGCGAAATCGCCGCGGTGAAGCTGCTTGCCGTCGTACTCCTCGCCGGGAATGACGAGCGACGGGCACCACCACGCCTCGCTCATGTTCGCGAGATCGGCGCCGGCGGCCATGGCCATCTTGAGACCGTCCCCCTCGTTGCCCGGAGGGCTGTTCGGGTGCGTGAGGACGCCGCCCAGGAACTGCGCCGCGAGCGCGCGGTTCCACTCGAAGCCGCCCGACGCGAGGATGACCCCGCGACGTGCGCGGACGAAGAGCTCCTGTCCCTGATGCTCGACGCGCACGCCCGTCACGCGGCCTTCTTCCACGACGAGATCGCGCGCGGCGTGCTCGAGCTTCGGCTCGATCTTCCGGTCGAGGAGCGCCTTGAGGAGCTGCCCCGCGAGCGCGCCGCCGTAGCAGACGAGGCCCTTGCCGTACCGCTCCCCGAGGAGCTTGAACGGGAGCTTCAGAGGCTTGGAGAAGACGCCCCAGTCCGTCGCCTCGGCCACGGTCATCGCCGTCATGCCGAAGACGGGGCTGCGCCGGAGGCTCTTCTTCCACGGGCCGAGATCGTTCGCGTCGAAGAGCCCCGGATCGAGCGAGCGCCCTCCGGGTTTTCCGCCGGGGAACTCGGGGTGATAGTCGGGATACCGCGCGAGCGCCTTGAAGCGCAGCGGCGTCTGCGACTCGACCCACTCGACCATCGCGGGCGCGGTGTCCACGAAGCGCTCGACGAGCGCGTCGTCGGTGCGGCCGTCGGTCAGGCGCTTCACGTAGTCCACAGCCTCGGCGCGCGAATCCTCGATGCCGACTTCGCCCAGGTGGTGATTGTTGGGGACCCAGACGACGCCGCCCGAGACGGCCGTCGTGCCGCCGACGAGGCGCGACTTCTCGAGGAGCAGCACGCTCGCGCCCGAGCCGTGGGCCGCGAGGCCCGCCGTCATTCCTGCCGCGCCGGTGCCGAGCACGACGACGTCGGTCTCGAGGTCCCAGCGCTTCTTCTTCTTGAACCAGTCCATCTCGGCTCCTCGAGGCTAGGCGCGCTGCGCGGCGTGCAGCGCCGCCCTGTACCCGCCGACCATTCCGCGCAGGTTCGACAGGCCGCTCTGGTATCCGGCGCCGATGTCGAGCGGGGCGGCGCTGTTGCCGACGGCGTAGAGGCCGTCGATGGGCTTGCCCCGCACGTGAATCACCTGCGCGTCGACGTTCGTGCGCAGTCCCGCGGCGTTGATGCCCACGCTCGCCACGTGGAGGCGAAGGCCGTGGTACGGCGGCTTGTCGAGCGGGCCGAGGTTCGGGGTCGGGCGCGTGCGATCGCCCGTCATCATCGCGGCCCACGGGTACGTGCCGCGGCCGAAGTCGCGGTCGACGCCCTCGGCGGCCATGCCGTTGAAGCGCGCGACGGTCTTCTCGAGCCCCGCCGCGTCGATGCCGAGCTTGCCCGCCAGCTCGCCCAGCGTGTCCGCCGTCTCGACGAGACCCGGGGGAAAGTCCTGCATCGGGAGGATGGTCCCGAGCGGGTACTTGGCGCGGTAGCTCGAGTCGAAGACGAGATACGGCGGAAAGTTGGGGTGCTCCTGCCGGACGCCGTCCCACGCGCGGGTCTTCGGCAAGTAGTCCCGATAGAAGGACTCGTCGGCGAAGCGCGCTCCGGCGCGGTTGACCCAGATGGCGTGCGGAAAGCCGCCCTCCCACGAGCCGCGCCAGAGGGGCTTGCCGTCGTGCTCCTCGCCGGGGACGCGGTATCCGAAGAAGAGCCCCAGGTTGAACGCCGGCACCGCCGCGATGGTGGCGCCGATCTCTGCGCCCATGGTCATCGCGTCGCCCGTCACGCTGGGCTGCACCATCGACTGCCACTCGGGGAGAAGCTCGAACCAGCGCGCGACCTCGGGGTTCCAGTCGTAGCCGCCGGCCGCGAGGACGACGCCGCGGCGCGCACGCACGAGCATCTCCTTGCCAGCTCGCTCCGCGCGCACGCCGACCACCGCGCCGTCCTCCACGACGAGCGCGCGGGCGGGCGCTTCGACGTGCGCGGGAATGCCGCGGTCGAGGATGGCCGCCTTGACGAAGTACGCCATCATCCCGGGACCGAAGCCGCGCTTGTCCTGCTTGTAGCGCTTGCCCATCACGGCAAAGTCCCACTTCATCACGTTGACGAAGCCGCCCCACGCGAAGAGCTCGTCGTGCGTGATGCCGTTCGGCATGTGCGGCGAGAGGTACGTTCGCTTCTGCCAGTCGCCGAGCGTCGCGCCGTCGAAGAGCTCCGTCTCCAGGTAGCGCCCGGCCGCGACGGTCCCGGGCGCGTGCGGGTAGTGGTAATCGGGGAAGCCCTTCACGACCTTCCACTTCACGCCCGCCTTCTCTTCGAAGTAGCGGGCGGCGACGCGGCCCGTGTCGAGGAGCGCCCGCTGCAGCTCCGGCTCGGCGTAGCCCCCGGCGAGAAACTGGAGATAGCGCATCCCCTCCTCCGCCGTGTCCGCGATGCCGTCCCGCGCCTGCACGTGGTTCGCCGGGACGAAGACCTCGCCCCCCGAATAGGCCGACACGCCTCCGAGCTTCGGCGCCTTCTCCAGGACGAGCACCTTGAGGCCCCGGTCGTGCGCCGCGATGGCGGCGGAGAGGCCGCCGATCCCCGAACCGACGACGACGACGTCGACCGTCGTGTCCCACTTGCTCAGACCGAAGGCCATCGCTGCGCGCGCCTCAGGCGATCATCCCGCCGTCGACGACGATGGTCGCGCCGTTGACGTAGGTCGCGTCGTCGGAGGCGAGGAACGCGATGGTGCCCGCCACTTCGTCCGGCTTGCCCATGCGGCCGAGCGGCATGATGCGCGTCAGCGCCGCCTGGCTGACGCCCTCGGGCAGCGTGAACTGACCGATGAGCGGCGTCTCGACGCCGCCCGGGCACACGCAGTTGATCCGCACGTCCTTCCGGCCGTACTCGACGGCGAGCGCGCGCGTCAGCTGCACGACGCCCCCCTTCGACGCGCAGTACGCCGCGCTGTAGGGATGCGACTTGAGGCCGGCGACCGAGCCCGTGTTGATGATGGCTCCCTTGGTCTTCAGGATGTGCGGGATGGCCTCCTTGCACATCAGGAACTGACCCGTCAGGTTCACCGCGATCATCCGGCTCCACTCCTCGAGCGTCGTCTCCGTCGTGCGGCGGAAGAAGCCGATGCCGGCGACGTTGGCCAGGACGTGGAGCCCTCCCTGACGGCGGACGGTCTCGGCGATCGCCTCGGTCACGGCGGCGGGGCTCGTGACGTCACAAGGCAAGGCGAAGGCGTCACCCCCCGCAGCGCGGATGGTGGCCGAGGTTTCCTCGGCGCCTTTCACGTTCACGTCGGCGCAGGCGACGCGGCCACCTTCGCGACCGAAGCGCTCCGCCGTGGCGCGGCCGATGCCGGAAGCAGCCCCCGAGACCAGGATTGAACGACCGTGGAAGCGTCCCATCGCACGGAGTGAAACATGTTTCACTCGCCCGGGCAAGGCTGGGTCGGGGCGCTGCCTTGCCAAGCGACGGGGCGTCTCGTAGGAAGTGTCGCGACATGTTTCACCGGGTGCGCGTCGCGCGGATCGTGGAAGAGACGGCCGACGCGAAGTCGATCGTGCTCGACGTCCCGCCGGCGCTGGCGGCCGACTTCGCGTACCGCGCGGGGCAGTTCCTGACCGTGGAGCTCGAGCTTGGCGGCGAGCGTCTGAGGCGTTGCTACTCGCTGGCGAGCTCGCCCGACTGCGACCCCGAGCACAAGGTGACGGTCAAGCGCACGAGCGGCGGCCGTGTCTCCAACTGGCTGAACGACTCGCTCTGCGCCGGGGACATCCTCTCCGTGCTCGCGCCCGAGGGGCGCTTCGTGCTCGACGGCGGAGACGCCCCGCTGCTGCTCTTCGCGGGCGGGAGCGGGATCACTCCCGTGGTGTCGCTCGTGAAGAGCGCGCTCGCCAAGACGGAGCGTCGCGTCACGCTGCTCTATGCGAACCGGGACGCGCGCTCGGTCATCTTCGCCGAGGAGCTGGCCCGGCTCGAGCGTGCCCACGCCGGCCGCCTCCGCGTCGTCCATCACCACGACGAAGCGCGCGGCATTCTCGACGAGGCAGCGATCGGAGCGGTGGCCTCCGAGCAGCTCGACGCCGCGTGTTACCTGTGCGGACCTGCGCCCTTCATGGCGCTCGTCGAGCGCGCGCTCTCGGCGGCGGGGATCCCGGAAGAACGGATCCGCGTCGAGCGCTTCGTCTTCACGCCGCACGCGAACGACCCGCCCCCTCCGGCGCCCGACGGCGCCGAGACGCCCGAGTTCGTCGACGTCGTGCTGGAGGGCAAGCAGCACCGCGTCCCGTATACGCCGGGAAAGACGCTCCTCCAGACGGCCCGCGACGCCGGCCTGAACGCGCCGTACTCGTGCGAGGAGGGCTTCTGCGGCTGCTGCGCCTCGGATCTGCTCGAGGGACGCGTCGTGATGGCGGCCGATGACGCCCTCAGCAACGAGGAGAAGCGGCGCGGGATGATCCTCGCCTGCCAGTCTCGCCCGGTGACGCGCCGCTGCGCGTTCCGGTTCGTGGGCTGAGAGGCCTTCCGCCTTAGGCCGAAGGACCCCGTGGCTGGAGTGGGGTCCTTCGCTGCGCTCAGGATGACAGCGAGCCGGCGTGCGGCGCACTCGGGCCACCTTGAAACACGTTCTATTCTGACGTAGCTTGTCTCCGCGCTTCGGCGAGAGGGTGACGATGGCGACCTACGGTTTCTGGAAGGTGGCGCAGGACGACCCGGCTCACGTGGCGGTGATTTCGCCGACCGGAGAGCGCATCACGGCCGGGGAGCTCCTCGGCGAGGCCAACCGCGTCGTGCACGCGCTCCGCGCTCTCGGCCTGAAGCGCGGGGACACGTTCGCGGCGATGCTGACGAACGAAGTGGCGATGCTGGAGCTCTATCTGGCGGCGACGCAGGCCGGCTTCTACGTCACTCCCCTCAACAGCCACCTCGCGGCACCCGAGATCGCGTACATCGTCGGTGACTGCGATGCGCGCGCGGTCTTCGCGTCGGGGCGAACGGCCGACACGTGCGCCCTGGCCCTCGACAGCATCGGCTTCCCTGCGGCGGCGCGCTTCGCCACGGCCGAGCATCCGGGCTTTCGCCCCTACGCGGAGCTGAAGGCAGGGCATCCGACGTCGACACCCGCGGATCGAACGGCCGGCGCGTCGATGACGTACACCTCGGGCACGACGGGCCGCCCGAAGGGCGTGCGACGTCCGCTCGCCCCCGTCGAGCCCGAGGCGGTCGCCGAGCCGAACGCGCTCTTCTTGCGCCTCTTCGGCATCACGCCGCACGACGACGGCGTGCACCTCGTCGTCTCGCCGCTCTACCACACGGCGGTGCTCAACTTCTGCACCAACCATCTGCACTTCGGCCACACCGTCGTCCTCATGGACAAGTGGACGCCCGAGGGCACGCTCGACCTCATCACGCGCCACCGCGTGACGACGACGCACATGGTGCCCACGCAGTTCCGGCGCCTTCTCGCGATGCCCGACGCCGAGCGGGCGCGCGCCGACCTGAGCTCCCTGCGCCACGTCATCCACAGCGCCGCGCCGTGCCCGGTCGACGTCAAGCGGCGCATGCTCGACTGGTGGGGCAACGTCATCTTCGAGTACTACGCCGCGTCCGAAGGCGGGGGAACGCTCGCCACCCCCGAGGCGTGGCGGAAGCATCCGGGCACGGTCGGCAACGCATGGCCCATCTCGAAGCTGCGCGTCGTGCGCGACGACGGCGCGGAGTGCGCCCCGCGCGAGGTGGGCACCGTCTACATGAGCATGGGCGCCCACAAGTTCGAGTACCACAAGGACAAGGACAAGACGGCGTCGACCTGGAAAGGCGACTTCTTCACGGTGGGTGACGCGGGATACCTCGACGAAGAGGGCTTCCTTTATCTCTGCGATCGCAAGAACGACATGATCATCTCGGGCGGCGTGAACATCTACCCCGCGGAGATCGAGTCGGTCCTCGTCGTTCATCCCAAGGTGCGTGACGTGGCCGTCTTCGGGATCCCCGACGACGACTGGGGCGAGCACGTGAAGGCGGTGGTCGAGCTGGCTCCCGGCGTGGCCGAGGGACCGGCGCTCGCGGAGGAGCTGCTGGCGTTCTGCAAGGAGCAGCTCGCCGGGTTCAAGTGCCCGAAGTCGATCGACTTCGTCCCCGAGCTCCCGCGCGATCCGAACGGGAAGCTCTACAAGCGCAAGCTCCGCGATCCCTACTGGGCCGGCCGCGAGCGCGCGATCTGAGCGATACGAGGGCGATACGAGAGTCGGCGTGTGACAGCGAAGGAGGAGGCGGCGATGGCAGGGCAGCAGGTCTCGAGCGTGAAGCAGTACTTCGATACGTTGCCGGACCGGTTCGTGGCGACCGCCGCGAAGGGCGTGAAGGCGACGTTCCAGTTCGAGCTGGCCGGCGACGGCGGCGGCACGTACCACGTGAAGGTCGACGACGGGACGATGGCCGTGAGCGAAGGCCCCGCCGACTCGCCGAACACGACCATCAAGATGGCCGCCGAAGACTACGTGCAGATGGTCAACGGCAAGCTGTCCGGGACGATGGCGTTCATGAAGGGCAAGCTCAAGGTCTCGGGGAACGTGATGCTCGCCCAGAAGATGCAGTCGTTCCTTCCTCCGTCGAAGTGACCCGGCGCGCCCGCCTCGTCCAGCCCGGGTGGGACACGCCGCTCGAGATCGAGAGCGACGCGCCGCCCGCGGCTCCCGAGGCGGGGCAGGTCCGCGTCGCGGTGGAGGCTTGCGGGGTGTGCCACCGTGATCTGCTCGATCGCGAGGGGCGCTTTCCGTTCATGCGGCTTCCGATCACCCCCGGTCACGAGGCGACGGGGCGCGTCGTCGAGCTCGGGCCGGGGGTGACCGGGCTTTCTCTCGGCGCGCGCGTGGCGACGATGCACCGGGACGCCTGCGGCGAGTGCGTCGCTTGCCGGAGAGGAGACACGACGCTCTGCATCGGCGCCGCATGGGTGCTCGGTCTGCTGGCGGACGGTGGGTACGCGAGCGAGGTCGTCGTTCCGGAGTCGGCGACGTACGTCGTCCCCGATTCGATGCCCGCCGCCCACGCCGCGGTGCTTCATTGCACCTTCGGCACGGCGTACCGCGACCTGGCGACCCTCGCTCGCGTGCGCGGCGGCGAGCGCGTGCTCGTGACGGGCGGGAACGGGGGCGTGGGAACGGCCGCCGTGCAGATCGCCGCACGCCTCGGGGCGCACGTCGTCGCGCTCGTACGGGACCTGGAGCACGAGCCCTTCCTGCGCTCGCTCGGAGCGGCCGAGGTCACCACCGACGCGAAGTCCGTCGCCGCGGTGGACGTGGCGGTGGACACGGTCGGTGCGCCCACCTTCCTCGCCGCGCTTCATGCGCTCCAGATCGGCGGCCGTATCGTCACGCTCGGAAACGTCACGCGCGAGAAGGTCGGCCTCAACCTGGGCTTCGTCATCACACGCGGCCTCACCATCCTCGGCGGCAGCGGCGCGACGCGCGACGAGATGCGCGCCGTACTCGCGATGCACGCCGAACGACCCTTCGACTTCCCCATCGCGCGCACCCTGCCGCTGGAGAAGGCCGACGAAGCACAACGGCTCGTCCGCGCCGGCGGACTGCGGGGACGCGTCGTCCTCGAGCCACGGAGCGCCTAGGAGGACATGCCATGCGACTCGGACTGATGGTCGGATACTCGGGAGCGAAGATCTCCCTCGACATGAACCTCATCCACGAGGCCGAGAAGTCCGGCTTCGATTCGGTGTGGACCGCCGAGGCCTGGGGATCCGACGCGGTGAGCCCGCTCGCGTGGATCGGCGCGCAGACGACGAAGATCAAGCTCGGGACGGCCATCATGCAGCTGCCCGGACGCTCGCCCGCCAACACGGCGATGACCGCGATGACGCTCGATCAGCTGTCCGGCGGCCGCATGATCCTCGGTCTGGGGACCTCGGGGCCGCAGGTGGTCGAGGGGTGGCACGGCGTCCCGTTCGACAAGCCGCTCTCCTGGCTCCGCGAGTACGTGACCATCGTGCGCGCCGCCCTCGCCCGCGAGAAGCCGCTCGAGTTCTCTGGCGAGCGCTACCAGATCCCCTATCGCGGTCCCGGGGCGACGGGGCTCGGCAAGCCGCTGAAGAGCATCCTCCACGGGCGAAAGGACATCCCCATCTACACGGGCTCGATGGCCCCGAAGAGCCAGGAGATGAGCGCCGAGCTCGCCGACGGCCTCCTCCTCACGTGCATGCACCCCGAGCGGTTCGACGTCATCCAACCGCACCTCGAGGCGGGCTTCGCCAAGGCGGGCGGCGGCAAGAGCCTCGCGACCTTCGACGTGGCGCCGACGATCGCGTGCATCCTCGGGACGGACCTCGACGCGTGCCGCATGCCCCTCAAGATGAGCCTGGCGCTCTACCTCGGCGGGATGGGCGCGAAGGCGAAAAACTTTTACAACGAGTACATCCGGCGCGTCGGCTACGAGGCCGAGGCCGTCAAGGTGCAGGGCCTGTTTCTCGAGGGAAAGCGCGAGGAAGCGGTGGCCGCCGTGCCCGACGCGCTCGTCGATGCGCTGCACCTCCTCGGGACGCCGGAGCGGGTCCGCGAGCGATTCGCCGTGTGGAAGTCGCTGCCCATCGGGACGCTCATCGTCGGCACCGCGCAGGTCGAAGCCGTGAGGCTGCTGGCGGAGCTGGCCGCGTCGTAGGGGCGACGGGCACCTACCGGAGTGTCCGCTCGAAGACGCCGCTGTCCTCGGGGCGCGCGGGGCCCGCCATCGAGCTCGCCTCCTCGATGAGCCGGCATCCGAGCCTCGCCAGCTCTTCGATGAGCTGGTCGCGCAGCCCGTCGGCCTCGTCGAGCCTCGACATGCGATCGACCTGATCGGCGAGAGCCCGCACGATGGCCACCTGCGAACGGAGCGCGGAGAGCGGCAGGTACTTGGGGCGCCGGACGCTTCCAGGCTCCATCTCACTCAGCGGGGCGACACTCATCAAGGCACCCTCCTTGGCGGCGGGCGACACCAAGCAACAAGTGATCCTCAGCCGTACGAGGGAGCCGGGCCGGGAGGCACGACCTCGACTCGCCCGGATCTTCGCGACGTTTCGGGCGGGCGAAGCACGCATGCCGGACCCGATCGACAGGTCGCTCGCGCCACACGCGTGGCGGATGGCCACATCCCTCCCTGGGACGAGGATCACCGTCCTCGCCGCGAAGTAGAACATGTTCTATCATCCATCACGTCGTGACGCGGGAAGCCATGGACGAAGGACGCAGGGGGGACATCGAGCATGTGACGCTGCCGCGCCTGGTTCGGGCTGCAGCCGAGCGCCACGGCAACCGTCCGGCGATCGTCGACGGCGACGACGTGCTCTCGTTCGCCCGGCTGGCAGGCGAGGTGAAGCGCGCGACGCGCTCCCTCATGGCGGCCGGCGTCGCACGGGGAGACCGGGTGGCGCTTTGGGCTCCGAACGGCTGGCGCTGGATCGTCGCCGCCCTGGCCGCCCACTCGGCAGGTGCGGCGCTCGTACCCATCAACACGCGCTTCAAGGGAGAAGAGGCGGCTTACGTCCTCGCCAAGAGCGGCGCGCGCGTGCTCTTCGCCACCACCGACTTCCTCGGTGCCGATGCGCTCGCCATGCTCGAGGCGTGCGCGATGCCCCTCCCCGCCCTCGAGACCACGGTCGTGCTCGCCGGACCCGCTCCTTCGCACGCCCTCGCGTGGGACCAGTTTCTCGCCGGAGCCGACGCCGTCCCGGCGGACGCCGCGGAGGCGCGCGCCCTCGCCGTCGAGCCGGGGGACGTCTGCGACGTCATGTTCACCTCCGGGACGACCGGACGACCCAAGGGCGCGACGAGCACCCACGCGCAGACCCTCCGCGCCTTTCGCGACTGGGCCGACATCGTCGGCCTCCGCGCCGGCGATCGCTACCTCGTCGCTCTGCCATTTTTCCACAGCTTCGGCTACAAGGCCGGCTGGCTCGCTTGCCTGATGCTCGGGGCGACCAGCTATCCCCTGGCCGTATTCGACGTGAGCGCCGTCCTCGAACGCGTGGAGCGGCACGCGATCACCGTGCTGCCCGGCCCGCCTTCGCTCTATCAGTCGATCCTCGGCCGCGAGGATCTCGCGTCGCGCAAGCTGGGCTCGCTGCGCCTCGCCGTGACCGGGGCCGCCGTGATTCCCACGGGCCTCGTCGCCCGGATGCAGCGCGAGCTCGGCTTCGACACGGTGCTGACCGGCTACGGCCTGACCGAGGCGAACGGCGTATCCACGCTCTGCCGCGTCGGCGACGATCCCGAGACCATCGCGAGCACTTCGGGCCGAGCGATCCCGGGCGTCGAGGTGCGCGTGGTCGACGACGCGGGTGAGGAGGTTCCCCGCGGCTCCCCGGGGGAGGTCGTCATCTCGGGCTACACCGTCACGCCGGGGTTCTTCGACGACGAGCACGCCACGGCCGAGGCCCTCGACGCCGCCGGCCGCCTTCGGACGGGCGACATCGGCGTGATGGACGAGCACGGCAACCTCCGCATCACCGACCGCAAGAAGGACATGTTCATCGTCGGGGGCTTCAACGCGTACCCGGCCGAGATCGAGTCCGTGCTTCTCCGGCACGAGTCGATCGCGCAGGTGGCCGTCGTGGGCGCCCCCGATGAGCGACTCGGCGAGGTCGGGGTGGCGTTCGTCGTGCCCCGAGCGGGCGCGCTCGTCGAAGAGCCCGCGGTCGTCGCCTGGAGCCGCGAGCGCATGGCCAATTACAAGGTGCCGCGGCGCGTGCTCGTCGTGGACGCGCTGCCCATGAACGCGACCGGCAAGGTGCTCAAGTATGCCCTCCGGGATAAGCTCCGCGTTACGAAGTGAAGCGCCCTCTCCCGATGCACGTGCGGGTCTTCCCGCCCGACGAGGTGACGAGCAGGAACGTGGACGCCGAGGCGGAGCCGGGCGCGGCGGGCCTCACGAAAGAGGGCGTCGACGCGATGTGGGCGTCCGTGGTGCGCCTCTACGAGACGGGCCTCCAGCCCGCGATCGCCCTCTGTGTACGACGCCGCGGGATCGTGGTCCTCGATCGCGCCATCGGCCACCTTCGCGGCAACTCGCCGGGCGACCCGAAGGACCGAGCGCCGACGCCCATCCGGCACGATTCGCTGTTCAACTTCTTCTCGGCGTCGAAGGCGGTGACCGCGATGGTCATCCACCTCCTCGACCAGCGCGGCGTCCTCCACCTCGACGACGCGGTGGTCGAGTACTTTCCCGAGTTCGGCAAAAACGGCAAGGAGGACGTCACCCTCCGCCAGCTCCTCACGCACCGGGCCGGCATTCCCTCGGTGCCCGAAGCCCGGGTCGACATCGGTCTCCTCTCGGACCCGGAGCGGCTCCTCGCCATTCTCTGCGAGGCGAAGCCTCTCAGCGTTCCCGGTCGACGGCTCGCGTACCACGCACTCACGGGCGGCTTCGTGCTGGGCGAGGTCGTCCGGCGCGTGACCGGGCGCGACATCCGTCGTGTGCTGCGCGAGGACATCCTCGACCCGCTGGGCTTCGCGACGTTCGGCTACGGCGTCCCGGCGGAGCGAGTCGGCGAGGTGGCCGTCAACGCGTTCACGGGGCTGCCGTCGATCCCGCCTCAATCGTGGGCGCTCAAGCGCGCGCTCGGCCTCAGCGTGCGCGAGGCCACGGAGGTGTCCAACGATCCGCGGTTTCTGACGGCCATCGTCCCCTCGGGGAACATCATCGGCACGGCCGACGAAGCGTCCCGCTTCTTTCAGCTCCTCCTCGGCGAGGGAGAGCTCGACGGGGTGCGGGTCTTCGAGCAGCGAACGGTGCGCCGGGCCGTCCGCGAGCAGTCCTACCTGGAGATCGACTCGTTCCTGGGGATGCCGGTGCGCTACGGCATGGGGTTCATGCTCGGGGCCGAGCGCTTCACGCCGTACGGCCCCCACACGCCGAAGGCGTTCGGGCACGTGGGCTTCACCAACGTCATCGCGTGGGCCGATCCCGAGCGGCACACGAGCGTCGGGCTGATGACCAGCGGAAAGCCCTTCATCACGCCGGGGCAGATCTCCTGGCTGCGAGTGCCGCGGACGATCTCGCGGGTGTGCGCTCCGGGACCTGTTCGATGAAGAGGCGGCGACCTGCGAGGCGGCCGAGGTAACATCGGGGGCAGAGGGCGCCATGGCTGGGTCGGGCTGGGCACGCATGCTCGAAGGCCGCGTACTCGCGGGGCGATACTCCATCGAACGATTGATCGGCGAGGGCGGCATGGGCGCCGTCTTCTCGGCCACGCAGCTTGCGGTCCAGCGCCGCGTCGCCGTCAAGATCCTGCTCCCGACCGTGACGGACGACGCGTCGGTCGTCGAGCGCTTCCATCGGGAAGCGACCCTCGTGGCACAGGTGGCCCGCGCCGGCGTGCCGCAGATCATCGACTTCGATCGCGACCCGATGGCCGGGCCCTTCGTCGTGATGGAGCTGCTCGCCGGCGAGTCCCTGGCCGATCGCCTGAAGCGACACGATCGTCTGCACCCGCGCGAGGCCGCCGCCATCGTCGCGTCGATGCTCGAGACCCTCGAGGTCGTCCACGCGAAGGGCATCGTCCACCGCGACCTCAAACCCGCCAACGTGTTCCTCGTCCGAGAGGCCGACGGCGGGCGCACGGTGAAGATCCTCGACTTCGGGGTCGCGCGCGTCTCGGCTCCGTCGGGGGACATGACCGTGCAGGGCGCCGTCCTCGGGACGCCGCGATTCATGGCGCCGGAGCAGGCCGCGGGCGAGCGCAGCGTCGATGCGCGGGCGGACCTCTACGCCGTGGGGGCCGTGCTCTACGTGTGCCTCGCGGGGAAGCCGCCCTACGCGGGGTTGACGGGGGAGGACGTGCTCGCGGCCGTGCGGGAGAAGCCGCCCGTGAGCCTCGCCGAGATGTGTCCGGAGCTTCCGGCGGGGCTGACTGCGCTCGTCGATCGGGCGATGGCGCGCGCCGCGGATGCTCGCTTCCCCACGGCGAGGGAAATGAGAGGCGCGCTCGACGCCGCAGCGCGAGAGCTGCCGGAGGCGCCGCCGCCGAGCGCGGGCCCGACTTCCCTTCCGCCAGCCTCCGCTCAGGCGACGGTGCAGGAACGGCCGGTTCCGGTCGAGAAGAGCGCCCCCGAGCGCAGCGATACGGTGGCGAAACCATCCACGCGGACGCCGGAGCCGGTCGCTCCACGTTCCACGCGGGCTCCACTGATCGCGGCCGGGCTGGCCGCGCTGCTCCTGCTGGCGGGAGGGCTGATCGTCGCGCTCCGTACGTCAGCTCACGGGGATTCGAGCATGGCGTCGCGAGCGCCGACGGGCAGCGCCGCGACGGTCGCGGCGGACGACCCGGGAACCGCTGCTCTTCGCGACGAGCTGGCGCGGGCTCGAGCGGCATCGCGCGCCGGCGAGGTGGAACATGCGCGCACGATGTTCGGGCAGATCATCCACGACGTGGAGCTGACGGGAGCGCGCGCACCGTCCCCCGCGGCGCACCTGGCGGGGGAGGCGACGCTGTTCCTGGGGGATCTCGACGAGCGCGCGCTGGTCGCGCCCGCGCCGCGCGAGCCGAAGAAGCACGACGACATGGGCCCCGAGGCGATGCGGGAGCTCCAGGCGCGCGGCATGCAAGTCATCATCACGTACAACAAGGTGTCCGCGTGGGCGGCCCTCGATCTCGTGGTCTGCGGCGAGTACCGGGCGGCCCGCGTCTGGGAGAAGCTCGAGGCCATCGGCCGGGCCGCGGAGGCTCGCGACCTGGCGCTGATGAAGCAGCCGGCGGTCGAGGCGCTCTATTTCGGTGGCCTCTCGCAGCTGCGTCTCGGATGGTCTGCCACCCTGTCGTCGGACCGGGCGGGCGCGGTCGCCTCCTACGACGCGGCGATCTCCACGGCGCGGTTCGTCGAGGGCGCTTCCACGGATCCGGTCGACGGGGCCGATTGCCGTACCATGGCGCTGGCGCGACGCGACGCGCTCACGGCCATGCCCGAGGGAGGGCCCTGACGAGGGCGCATCGTGGAGTCTCCATCTCGACGGAAGGCGTGCGACGCTGCGGGAATGAGCCGGAGAGCCATCTTCATCGGGATCGCGGGACTGGGCTGCCTCGTCGCGTGCGCGGCGGCCCAGGTGCCGGCGCCCACGCCGAACGCGGCGAACGTCGTGGGCCCGGATGCGTCCGCGGTCGTCGTCGAGAGCGCCGTTCGTACCGACACGCTCGATGCGGGCCCCGGGACGCCGGACGTCGTGGAGGCCGCCGTGGCCTCGTCGGCGCGCGATGCCTCGATGGACGACGACAGCGACGCCGGCGCGAAGCTCGTCTTCGATCTCGGCGCCGCACGAGCGGGACAGGCGAGGCTCGCCGTGCTGGTCAACGTGGAGGCGTTCCGCGCCAACTCCTCGGGCCGGCAGCTCGGACCTGTGATCCAGGCCATCACGCGCAAGGAGGCCATCCCTCACGTCGAGGACCTCGGCATCGCCTGGCTGCTCTTCACCGGGCCGTCGCTGCAGGGCAGCGCGAAGGGGACGCTGCTGATGTACTGCACCGCTCCCGACGCGAAGATCGACCGGTGGATCGACGGGATGCGCACCGCGAACAGCGCCCCCGTCGACGCAGGACCGGGCGTCCACGCCGTGCGGGGCCACGCGGACAGCGCGGACCGGGTGTTCCTGCGACCGCAGTCTCATCTCGTCGCGATGGTGCCGCCGGACCTCGCGACCACCGCGGTCACGCTGCTCCGGGACGCGCGCATGCCCGCGCACGCCGACCCCACCGAGGCCTTCCGTTTCCGCGCGAGGAATCCCCAGCGCGCCTTCTCGGAGCTGCCCGCATCGGTCACAGAGATGCGCTTCGTCATCAAGCCGCGCAAGGACCAGGGGGCCGACTTCGTCTTCGAGGTGGATACCCCGGGCGCGGCGATCGTCGCGCAGCAGCTCCACGATTTCCTGGATCACGAGGTCGACGTGGCGACGCGGAACGCCACGCTCGGCGTCTTCGACCACCCGGACATCACCGCCAGCGGCGACGTCGCCACGGTGCACATCCGGGCCAGCGAGGCTCAGCTCTCGGCGATGCTCCAGATCATCCTGGCCGAGCTCCACTGAGGCTCTCGAGGAACGCCGCGACCCCGTCGACGACACGCGCCGTCCGCACCGAGGGGAAGATCTCGAAGGCGTGCTGTGCCCCGGGGATCTCCATGTAGACGACGCGCGCCCGCGACCGTTCGCGCAGCACCTCGGCGAAGTGGCGGGCGCCGCCCACCGGCGCGAGCGTGTCGTGCGTCCCGTGCACGAGCAGGAACGGCGGGGCGTCCGCGTGAACGCAGGCGACGGGGGACGCTGCCTCGTAGGCCTCGCGGGCGGCGTCGGGGCTGGCCTTCATCACGTGGCGCTCGAGGAGGCGCTTCATCCCGTCGTGCGCGAGGAGACCGCGGCGATCGAGGAGGTCGTAGATGCCGTAGAACCCGACGCAGGCGCTCACGGACGTGTCGCCCGACTCGAAGCCGGGCTGGTACTCGGGCCGGTTCTGGGTGAGCGCGGCCAGCGAGGCGAGGTGCGCTCCGGCCGAGTTGCCGGCGATGGCGAGGAACCGGGGATCGGCGCCCAGCTCCGTCGCGTGGTCGCGCACCCAGACGAGCGCGCGCTTCACGTCGACGAGGTGGTCCGGGAACGTGGCCCGAGGGCTGAGGCGATAGTCGACCGAGACGCATACCCACCCGTGCGCCGCGAGGTGCTGCATCAGCGGGAGCCCCTGCTTGTCGCGGTGACCGATGACCCAGCCGCCTCCGTGGACGTAGACCAGCACCGGTCCCGGTCCCTCGTGGCCCCGGCGGCGATGAACGTCGAGGCGCAGCGTGATGTCCCCGTGGCGGTGGAACTCGACGCGGCGCCGGCAGACGACCGCTCGATGCCGCACGGGGAACGGGAAGACGACCCGCGCTCCTCCCATCGAGGGCGCGAGCTTGCCCGGCACGGCATCGGCACCCAGAGCCTCGCGCACCGCGGCGCCCGCGGAGAAGGCTCGCCTCTGCGCGACGACGAGCAGACCGCACGCCAGCAGGGACAGCCCCATTCCGACGGGGCCGGGCCACGCCGCGAATGCGCCCAGCTCCACGAGGACGGCCGCGACCAAGAGCTGGGCCGCCAGCGCGTGCATCGCCAGCTCCCCGACGAGCCACCCGGCGAAGAAGGAGACGACGGCGAGCCCGCCCGGCGCGCGGAGCGGCCGGAGAACGTTCGCCGCGAGCAAACAGCCGACGATGCCGACTCCGAGGAGAGCCCACGACCAGACCATCCGGACGCGCGCCTCTCAGAGCCGCTCGACGACGAGGGCCATGCCCTGCCCTCCGCCGACGCAGAGCGTGGCGAGCCCGAGCCGGCCGCCGCGTTCCTCGAGAACCGTCAGCAGCGTGGTCACGAGCCGGGCCCCTGTCATTCCGAACGGATGCCCCAGGGCGATGGCGCCCCCGTGCACGTTGAGCTTGTCCCGCGGGATCTCCAGCGCGCGCGCACACGGGATGACCTGGGCCGCGAAGGCCTCGTTCATCTCCACGGCGTCGATGTCCTTCATCGTCATCCGTGCCCGCACGAGGACACGGCGCGTGGCCTCGATGGGACCCAGCCCCATGATCTCGGGAGCCAGGGCCGAGACCGCGGTCGCGACGACACGGGCCCTCGGAGCGATGCCCAGCTCCCTCGCCCTCGCGTCGCTCATCAGGACGACCGCGGCGGCGCCGTCGTTCAGCGGGCATGCGTTGCCTGCCGTCACTCGACCATCGGGCCGGAACACCGGGGCCAGCGCCGCCAGCCTCTCCAGAGTCGTGTCCGCCCGAGGCCCGTCGTCCTTCGCGACCACGCGACCCCCCGGCAGCGTGATGGGCGTGATCTCCCGCGTGAACGAGCCTCGCTCCTGCGCCGCCACGGCGCGGCGCTGCGACTCGAGCGCGTAGGCGTCCATCTCGGCGCGCGTCACGTTCTCGCGATCGGCGACGTTCTCCGCGGTCTCGCCCATCGCGATGTACACGTCGGGCAGCCCGTTCGTGCCGAAGCGCGGGTTCTTCGTGTCGGGCAGGCCGTCCGACTTGCCCTTCGCGAAGCGGCTCACGCACTCGACGCCGCCCGCCACCATGACGTCCCCCTCCCCGGCGCGGATGGCGTGAGTGGCCATACGGATCGCCTGGAGCGAGGACGCGCAGTACCGGTTCACGGTGGTGCCGGGCACGCCCATGCCCGCGAGGAGGGCGGCGACACGGCCCAGGTTGTACCCGGCCTCGCCGGCCGGTTGCGCACATCCGAGGATGACGTCCTCGACGAGAGCGGGATCCAGCGAGGGCACCTTCGCGAGCGCGGCACGCACGACGGTCGCCGCGAGGTCGTCCGGACGGAGGTCGACGAGCGAGCCCTTGTTGGCGCGCCCGACGGGGCTGCGGGCGGTGGCGACGATCCAGGCCTCGCTCATGTCAGGCTCCGTAGGGTTTGCGCGGCTCTCGCCCGCGCGAAAGGAGGTCACGCACGGCGGGTCCCACGTCGACCGCGTCCCAGCGCTCGCCGCGGTCGACGGCAGGTCCGCTCGACCATCCCTCGGCGAGGGTGATCGCGCCACCGCTCACCTCGAAGACGCGCCCCGTGACGTCGCGGGACTCGGCGCTCGCCAGCCACGCCACGAGCGGCGCCACGTTCTCCGGGGCCATGGTGTCGAAGCCCGTTTCGGGGCGGCGCATCATGTCGGCGAACGCGGTCTCGGTCATGCGCGTGCGCGCCGCGGGAGCGACGGCGTTGGCGGTGACGCCGTAGCGTGCGAGCTCCGCCGCCTCGACGAGCGTGAGGGCGGCGATGCCGGCCTTCGCGGCGGAGTACGCCCCCTGCCCGACGCTCCCGAGGAGGCCGGCGCCGGACGTGGTGTTGATGATGCGGGCGTCGACCTTCTCGCCGGCCTTCGTGCGTTCGCGGAAGTGCGCGATGGCGTGACGCGTGGGCGCGAAGTGTCCCTTGAGGTGCACGCGAAGGACGGCGTCCCACTCGTCCTCGCTCGTGCTGACCAGCATCCGGTCGCGGACGAAGCCCGCGTTGTTCACGAGCACGTCCAGCCGTCCCCACGCTTCGAGCGCCGCCCCGATGATGCGTCCCGCGCCCTCCCAGTCGGCGACGTCCTCGAAGCTCGTCGTGGCCTCGCCGCCCGCGGCGCGGATCATGTCCACCACCTCGCGCGCCGGTCCCTCGGCACGCCCGGCGCCGTCGGCCGAGACACCCAGATCGTTCACCACGACGCGCGCGCCCCGGCGACCGAGCTCCAGCGCGTACGCCCTCCCGAGGCCGCGCCCCGCCCCCGTCACGACGGCGACGCGTCCCTCGCAGAGGCTCACGAGAGGCGCTCCACGATGGTCACGTTGGCCTGGCCGCCTCCTTCGCACATCGTCTGCAGTCCCCACCGCTTGCCCGAGCGCTCCAGCTCGTGCAGCAGCGTCGTCATCAGGCGCGCGCCCGTGGCCCCGAGCGGATGCCCGAGGGCGAGCGCTCCGCCGTTCACGTTCACCTTCGCGTGATCCGCGCCGAGCTCCTTCTCCCAGGCGAGGACCACGCTCGCGAAGGCCTCGTTGATCTCCACGAGGTCGATCTGGTCGAGCTTCATCCCCGCCTTCTCCAGCGCGCGACGCGTCGCCGGGATGGGGGCGGTGAGCATCCAGATGGGGTCGTCACCCCGGACGCTGAGGTGCGCGACGCGCGCGCGCGGCTTCAGCCCGTGCTCCTTCACGGCGCGCTCGGACGCGACCAGGATGGCCGCCGCGCCGTCGGAGATCTGGCTCGATGCGGCCGCCGTGAGGCGTCCGTCGGGCGCGAGCGGCTGGAGCGTCGCCATCTTCTCGAGCGTCGAGTCGCGACGGGGGCCCTCGTCGACCTTCAGCTCGGCCATCGGGGCGATCTCGCGCGTGAAGCGCCCCTCGTCGATGGCGCGGATGGCGCGGCGGTGGCTCTCGAGCGCGTACTCCTCCATGTCACGGCGGCTGATGCCCCACTTCTCGGCGATCATTTCGGCGGACCGGAACTGCGAGACGACCTCCTTGCCGTAGCGCTCCGCCCAGCCGCGGGCACCCACGTAGGGATGCTCGAAGCCGTACGACTGCGCGACGGTCATCGAGGCGCCGATGGGAATCATGCTCATGTTCTGCACGCCACCTGCCACGACGAGGTCACACGTGCCGCTCATCACGGCCTGCGCCGCGAAGTGAAGGGCCTGCTGCGAGGAGCCGCACTGCCGGTCGACCGTCACCCCCGGCACCTCGTCGGGCAGACCCGCGGAGAGCCAGCACGTACGCGCGATGTCGCCGGCCTGGGGGCCGATGGTGTCGAGGCATCCGAAGATGACGTCCTCCACCGCCTTGGGATCGATCTTCGCCCGCTCGACGAGCGCCTTCAGCGCGTGGGCGCCGAGGTCGGCGGGGTGAACGCGGCTGAGCGAGCCGTTCCTCTTGCCCACGGGGGTGCGGACCGCCTCGACGATGAATGCTTCTGCCATCACATGCCTCCTGGCTGACTTCCCTCGAGCTGACTTCCCTCGAGCTGACTTCCCTCGAACAACATGCGGCCGACTCGCGCGCGATGCCACGCCGCATCCCCCCAGGACGCCGACAGCACCCACACGCGCTTCATCCACAGGTGCAGGTCGTTCTCGAACGCGTAGCCGATGGCGCCGTGGCACTGGAGGGCCTGACGCGCGACGAGCTCCGCCGCGTCCGACGCCATCGCCTTGGCCATCGACGCATGGGTCGACGCCTGCGCGTCGCCGAGCGAGACCGAGTAAGCCGCGCGGTACACGACCGGAGCGGCCATCTCGATCGCGATGAGCGCGTCGGCGAGGTGATGCTTCACCGCCTGGAAGCTGCCCACCGGCTTGCCGAACTGGTGGCGCGCCTTCACGTAGTCGACCGTGGTGGCCAGCATGGCGCGCGAGAGACCGATGAGCTGCGCGGCGACGGCCACGGCCCCGCGGTCCCGGGCTGCACGAAGCAGCGTCGCGCCGTGCTCCGCGTCCACGAGGCGCGTGGCGCGCGACGGCTCCCAGGTGACCTGGAAGAGTCGGCGTGAGCCGTCGATGGAGGCGCGCGCCTCCAGATGAATCGCGCTGCGCGGGGGTGCGTGGATCTCCCCGGCGTGCTCGATCAGCACGAGGTCGGCCGTGTCCGCGCCGACGACGAACGGCGCCCCCGCGAGCCCCATCGCGACCGTCTCTCCCCCCTGGGTCACCGACTGCAGCCGCTCGATGGCCCGCGCGTCGCGCAAGAGGGGCACGCCCACCGCCGCGGTGTCGACGATGGGCTCGGGCAGCGCGAACCGGCCGCTCTCCTCGAGCACCAGCACGAGCTCCAGCTCCGTCAGCCCGAGCCCACCTTGCTCCTCGGGCGCGAGGATGCCCGGCACCCCCACCGTCGCGAGCCGTCCCCACAGCCCCGGGACGCGCCCGTCGTGGCTCGTCCACGCCTGCCGCACGTGAGCCGCGGTGCACTCGCGCGTCAGCAGCCCCCGCACGCTGTCGCGGATGGAGAGGGACTCGGGCGTGAAGGCGAACCGCACGGCTCACGACCTCGGGAGACCGAGCAGGCGCTCGGCGATGACGTTGCGCTGGATCTCGTTCGTTCCGGCGTAGATGGGGCCGGCCAGGGAGAACTGGAAGCCCTTGGCCCAGGCTTCGTCGGCGAGCTCCGCGTGCGCACCGAGGAGCCTCATGGCGGTCTCGTGGAGACGCACGTCCATCTCGGACCAGAAGACCTTGTTCACGCTCGCCTCGGCGCCGATGCTGCCGCCGCCGTCGAGCTTGGCGACGGTCTGCCACGTGAAGAGGCGATAGGCCTCCGCGTCCATCCACGCGCGGACGACCGCGTCGCGCAAGGCGGGGTCGACGGGGTGACGCTTCTCCTCGCGACGGTGAAGCGCGACGAGACGCTGCGCCGCCGCGACGAAGCGCCCCGGGCTCCTCAGCGTGAGGCCGCGCTCGGAGCTGGCGGTCGTCATCGCGACGCTCCAGCCGTCGTGCACCTTGCCGAGCACGTCACGGTCCGGCACGAACACGTCGTCGAGGAATACGTCGGCGAACCCTGCGTCGCCGTCGAGCCGGCCCACGGGTCGCACCGTCATCCCCGGAGCCCGGAGCGGCACGAGGAAGTAGGTGAGGCCCCGGTGCCGCTCGGCTGATGGGTCGCTGCGGAAGAGGCCGAACATCCAGTCGCAGAACGCCCCGCGCGTGCACCAGGCCTTCTGCCCGGACAGGCGCCACCCGCCTCGACCCTCGTCCCGCACCGCGCGGCTCTGGATGCCCGCGAGATCGCTCCCCGCGTTCGGTTCGGACCAGCCCTGCGCCCACACGTCCTCCGCCGACGCCATTCGCGCGAGCACCCGATCCTGCTGCTCGCGCGTGCCGAAGTGAAAGAGCGTCGGCGCGAGGAGGAAGATGCCGTTCTGCGCGACCCGCTGCGGCGCCCCGGCGCGGTAGTACTCCTCCTCGAAGAGCAGCCACTCGACGAGGCTCGCCTCGCGGCCGCCGTACGCCTTCGGCCACGACACCACCGCCCACCGCGCCTCGAAGAGACGCTTCTCCCACTGACGGTGCAGGGCGAACCCCTCCGCGGTGTCGCCCGACGGCAGCGGCTCGCGCGGGACGTTGGCCTCGAGCCAGGAGCGCGCCTCGAGACGGAAGGCCTCTTCGGCCGGCGAGTACGTCAGGTCCACGATGGGCTCACTTGAGCTTCGCGGCCATGCTCTTCGCGTCCTCGCCGGCGAGGTGGTCGGGCGACGTGAGCGTGTTGTGCGCGTGCGCGAGGTGGTGGAGGGCGAAGGCCCCGTCCATCGAGTCGCGAAGCCCCATGCGATCCTCGGCCTGGTTGACGGCCTTCTTCGCCAGGGCGAGCGCGAACCGCGGCATCTCGGCCATGCGCCTCGCGACCGCGAGCGTCTCCTCGCGGAGCCTGTCGCGGGGAACGACGCGATTCACCATGCCGACCTGGTAGGCGCGCTCGGCCGGCATGCGCTCGCCGAGGAAGAGCATCTCCTTCGCGATGCGCGCGGGCACGGCGAACGGGTGGGCGAAGTACTCGACGCCGGGGATGCCCATGCGAACGACCGGGTCGGCGAAGAACGCGTCGTCCGACGCGACGACGAGATCGCAGACCCACGCGAGCATGAGCCCTCCCGCGACGCACGCGCCCTGCACCATGGCGATGGTCGGCTTGGGGAGCTCCCGCCAGCGACGGCACATGCCGAGGTAGAGCTCCGACTCGCGGACGAAGATCGCCTCGGCCCCGGGCTTGTCCTCGTGCTCCCACCACGTCGTCGCCGTGCGCGGGAACGACTTGTGGATGTCGCGCTCCGGGGTGCCGATGTCGTGTCCTGCCGAGAAGTGCGGTCCTGCGCCCGCGAGGACGACGACCTTCACCGCGTCGTCGTTCATGCCGCGGAGGAAGGCGGCGTCGAGCGCCTGCGTCATCTTCGCGTTCTGCGCGTTCCTCACGTGCGGGCGGTTCATCGTGACGACCGCCGTCGCCTCGAGCGTTTCGTAGAGGACCACGGGCTCGGTCATCGGCGGCCTCCGTCGCTCACGATACGCTCCCGAGGCGTCCCAGCGCCGCCTCCGCCTCGCTCACGATGCGCCCGAGGAGCTCGGCCACCGTGGGGAGCTCTTCGATGACGCCGACCACCTGTCCCGTCGGCAGGATTCCGACCTCGGGCCGCCCCTCGACCATGCTCGCGCGCGTCATCATGGGCGCGTTGGCCGCCATCGCCATCTGCCCGAACGTCAGCTCCTGCGACTTCTTCATCGCGAAGCCCTCGCGGAGGAGCGACACCATCGACGTCCCCGTCAGCCCGCGGAACTGCCACGCATGCTGGGCGGCGCGCGCGAGCGCCACGACGCCGCTCGACCTCTCGAGCGCCTCGATGAACGCCGTCCGGATGACCCGCTGCGGGTAGCCGTCGATGGCGCGCGTGACCACGGTGCCCGTCACCTGCGTCTCGAGGTACTGCTTCTTCACGGCGTCCGGCACCGTGCTCTCGCGCGTCAGAAGGAAGCGCGTCCCCATCGCGATGCCCGCCGCGCCCCAGGCGAGCGCCGCGACGAGACCGCGCCCGTCGAAGAAGCCCCCCGCGCCGAGCACCGGGACGTCGACCGCGCTCGTCACCTGCGGCAGGAGCAGCGACGTCGGCACCGGGCCCGTGTGACCGCCGCCCTCGTGCCCCTGCGCGATGATGGCGTCGACCCCGAGCGCCGCGACCTTCTCGGCGTGCCGCTTCGCGCCCACCGTCGGCATCGTGAGGATGCCCTCGCCCTTCAGCCGCTGCACGATCTCCTTGCGCGGCGCCTGGGCGAAGCTCGCCACCTCGACCTTCTCGCGCACGAGCAGCGCGACGCGGTCCTCGATGTCGTCCTGATCCGTGCGGAGGTTCACGCCGAAGGGGGCGTCCGTACGCTCGCGGACGTCGTGGATGGCGCGCTCCAGCTCCGGCAGCGTCATCGTGGCCGAGGCGAGGATGCCGAGCCCCCCGGCGGCGCTGGTCGCGGCGGTCAGCCTCGCCCCCGACACCCAGCCCATCCCCGTCTGGATGATGGGGTAGCGGATGCCGAAGAGCCTACAGATGGCCGTGTCGAGCGCGCGGTTCATCGAGCGAGCTCCTTCGCGGCCGTCCCCCCGGGATCGATGACCTCGCGGAGCAGGCGGAGCTCTTCGGCGGTCGGCGTGCGCGTCGTCTCGACGTGATCCGGAACGACGAGGGGGAACCCGGTGGCCCTCACGACGTCCCCCGCAGAGACGCCCGGGTGGCACGACACGAGGCGCATCGCGTGCTCCGGGCCGCCGAAGTCGAGGACGGCGAGGTTCGTGACGACGCGGCAGAGCTCGTGGAACCGCCCGCTCCGTCCCAGCGCGGCGGCGCGGTCGTACCCGACGCCGCACACGACGTCGACCTTCGGGACGAAGACGCGCGTCGAGTGCCCGGGGATCCAGTAGCTCGTCGGGTGGTGGATGGTGTTGCCGGGGGCGCCGCGCATGCCCACGAGCTGCGCCTTCGGGCGGGCGTGATCGCCGATGCACGAGATGTTCTGGTTGCCGTAGCGGTCGATCTGGCTGGCGCCCATCATCACGTGCCGTCGACCGGACCACACCGTGTCGAACACCGTGCGGTAGGGCATCCAGCCCTCCACGACGCCGCCCGATACGAGCGAGGCGACCCCGTCGGTCATCAAGAGGTCGCGCGCGAACGTCGCCTTCGCCAGACGCGCCGCGACCGACGGCAGGATCCCGATGGGGCTCGCGAGGATCTCCCCGTCGCCACGCCACGCCTCGGCGCAGGCCACGACGCACACCTCGTGAAGCGTGAAGTCGGCGCTCATGCGGCCCCCTCGGCCAGGTATCGCGCACGGAACGCGTCCCACCCTCCCGGCTCCTGCGCGCTCGCGGCATAGGCCTTCTGCGCGGCCTCGTCGCGCGGGTAGTCCGGCTCGCACGACGTGAACGCGGCCCCGCGCGGCGCCTCGACCACGGCGTCGACCATCCCGCGGTGGATGCGCAGCGTTTGAAGGGGGCCGCCGAGGGTCAGCTCCTCCGTCGGCACGACGCGCTCGCAGGAAATGATGCGGAGCTTCGCCGCCATGCAGAAGAGGTCGTCGAAGTGAGCGTCGGGCCCGAGGATCTGCCCGTTCCCGAGCTCGTCGGCGCGATGGACGTGCACGAGCGCCGCGTCGAGCTCGAGCGCCCGCATCGCCACGAGCTCCTCCCCGTCGTCGTAAGGGGAGCGCACGGTCCGCAGCCACGGATTGAGCGCCAGCGCATCGCTGCCGAGGCCTGCGCGCGTCGGAAGGAAGGGCAGGCGGAGCGCCGCCGCGTAGAGGCCCCACTGGAGCATCCCTTCGTCGATCTCGGACGCCTCGATGGCCCCCGCCTGCCGCGCCGCACGGAAGTACGGCTCGAGCGGGATCGAGTCGAGCGACGCGAACCCGAAGATCGCCCGCCGCACCTTGCCCGCCGCGCAAAGCATGCCGAGGTCCGGACCGGCGAAGCTCACGATGGTCAGATCCTTCAGCGACGACCGCAGCAGCGCGCGCACCAGCGCCATCGGTTTGCGCCGCGAGCCCCAGCCCCCGATGCCGATGGTCATCCCGTCGGAGAGCCGGGCCACGGCGGCGTCTGCAGTGGTGCGCTTGTCGGCCATGGTCCTCTATCGCGACGGCTTGGGCTCGCGCTTCTCGACGAAGGCCGCCCGCGCCTCGTCCCCCGCGCCCGCGAGGTTCAGCTCGAAGGTGAAGCCCTGCTCGAAGCGGTAGCTCCGCTTCGGGTCGACGGGATCGATGCCGTTGAGGCACTGCTTGGCCGCGCGCATCACGACGGGGTTCTTGGCGGCGATGCCGGCCGCGATGCGACGCGCCGCCGCCCGCAGCGCATCTCTCTCCACGACCTCGAGCACGGAGCCGAACGCGTGGAGCTCCGCCGCGGTGGCCGTGGCCGCCGTGTAGAGCATCGCGCGCATCTTGTGCTGCGGCACGAGGCGACCGAGGTGCGTCGCCGCCCCGAGAGCCCCGCGGTCGACCTCGGGCAGCCCGAAGGTGGCATCGTGCGAGGCGACGATGATGTCCGCGTTGCCCACGAGACCGATGCCCCCGCCGAGGCAGTACCCGTGCACCGCCGCGATGACCGGCACCTTGCACTCGTAGACGGCGGCGAACGCCTCGTAGCACCCGTGGTTGGCGCCGAGCAGCGCCTGGTGCCCGGGCGTGCGCTGCATCTCCTTGATGTCGACCCCCGCGTTGAACCCCTTGCCCTCGGCGGCGAGGACGAGGACGCGCACCGCGGGGTCCTCCCCCAGGCTCCGCACGAGGCGCGCGAGCTCGTGCCACCCGGCCACGTCGAGCGCGTTGACGGGCGGGTTGCACATGACGACCTCGGCGATGCCGTCGGCGATCGAATGGGCGATGGGCATGGGCTCTACAGGCACCTAGGCACGGGGAATAGAACATGTTTCACTCTCGCTGTCCACCCATGGCCCCCACCCTGCCCAGCGCGAGAGTCGTCATCGTCACCGGAGGCGCGCGGGGTATCGGGCGGGCCATCGTGGAGCGCTTCCTCGAGGACGGCGCGCGCGTGGTCGTGTGCGGTCGCACGGCACCCGCGGAGAGCGTCGGCGAGGCGGCGTTCGTCCAGGCCGACGTGCGCGAGCCGGACGCGGCCGACAAGGTCGTGGGGTTCGCTCTGGAACGGTTCGGACGGGTCGACGTCCTCGTCAACAACGCCGGAGGCTCTCCTTACGCGGAGGCCGCCACCGCGTCGCCCCGCTTCTCGTCGGCCATCGTGGCGCTCAACCTCCTGGCGCCGCTCTACCTGGCGCAGCGGGCGAACGCCGTCATGCAGGCGCAGGACGAGGGCGGAGTCATCGTCAACGTCGCGAGCGTGAGCGGCACGCGCCCTTCCCCGGGCACGGCGGCGTACGGCGCGGCCAAGGCGGGCCTCCTCAACCTGACGCAGACGCTGGCCGTCGAGTGGGCGCCGAAGGTCCGCGTCAACGCCGTGACGCCGGGGCTCGTGCAGACCGAGCAGTCCCACCTGCACTACGGGGACGCGGCGGGCATCGCCGCCGTGGGCGCCACGGTGCCGCTCGGGCGCATGGCGGACCCGAGGGACGTGGCCGAGGCGTGCTTCTTCCTGGCGTCGCCGGCGTCCCGGTACGTGACGGGGGCCAACCTGCTGGTGCACGGAGGCGGAGAGCGCCCCGCCTTCCTGGCTGCCGCGCGGACCCGGACGACGTAGAATCCGCCGCGTGTCGCGGTTCTTGGGCAAGCTCCTCCCGTGGATGGCGTTCGCCTTCGTGGGACTGGGCATCTGGTTCCTGGAGGAGATGCTTCACGAGTACGCGGCGAGGCCCGTGCGGCTCATCGACTCGGTGCCTCCCGCGGTGCTCATCGGCCTGGGCGCGCTGGTCCTGCTCGCCGGCATCTACGAGCGCCGGCTCTCGATGCGGATCGCGCAAGACGACGAGAGGATGCGGGAGCTCGGTGAGATCGAGAAGGAACCGCCCCGTCCGCCGGGTCAGAAGCCCTCGCGGGCCGACGTGCTCCTGAAGGCCCGGGACTTCCTGCCCGAGGAGCCGCCGGAGGGATGGTCGCGCCCGATGGCGACCCGGAGCCCGGTCCGGTGGCTGTTCGAGACGAAGACCGAGCGCTGCGGCCTCACGCTGGAACGCCACAAGGTAATGTCCATCGTGAAGGTCTTCATCGTCGGGAAGGGGGCGCACGAGCCCATGAGCGACGCCCGGTGCGCGGCGATCCTCGAGCACGTCCGGAACGTCGGGGAGTTCATCGAGACCGACGCCGACCCGGAGTACCCCGAGGCGCGGACGTGGATCGCGCGCCCGACGGGCGAACGCCCGCGGTGGCGCGTCCCCAAGAGCATCCCCGCGCCGCGCGAGCGCGTGCTGTCCCCGCACCTCGTCGCGGCGCGCAAGTACCTCCCCCAGAAGCTGCCTCAGGGATGGTCCGTGCCGGTCGCCATCGGCGACGACCACGGGACCGAGTGGAAGGACGGCGCCTGGATGATCGGTACGAGCGACGCTCGGTTCATCGTCGTGTGTCTCGTCACCTCCAAGGGGCGGGTCAAGCTGTCGGTCACCTTCTTCGGGGCCGACGCCGTCGAGGTGAGCGAGGGGGCCGCCGTGGACATGCTCCGTCACTTCCGCGGCATCCTCGAGTTCGCCCAGACCGAGGCGGTCTCCGGGGGCGAGGTCCCGACGCGCACGTACCTCGGCGAGCTCGCCCCCGAGGGCGGCACCCGCGTCCTCCTCAACTAGACGGGACCACGAAGACCGCCGTCGCCTGCGCCGCGACGCCTCCCGTCTGCCGGGTGCACACGATGTCCACCTCGACGCGCCGCTCGCCGTCGTTGTCCGTCTGCTTCGTCACGCGGCCCGCGATGGTGAGCACGTCCCCCGGCCAGACGGGCTCCTTCCAGCGCACCTTGAAGCGGCGCACGTTCTCCGGGCCCAGCCAGTCCGTCGCCCACGTCGCCATGACGCCCGCGTGGAACATGCCGACGCCGAGCGGCGCCTCGTACCCCGCGGCGCGCGCGAACGGCTCGTCGTGGTGCACGGGGTTCATGTCGCCCGAGGCTCCCTGGTAGCGCACGAAGTCCGTCCGCGTGAGCGGGCCGACGCGCCGCTCGGGGACCGAAGCGCCTTCCCGCAGCTCCTCCCAGCGGGCGCTCACGGCGAGGCCTCCGGCGGCTTCTCCGTCTCCACGCCGGTCATCCGTGCTTCGGCCACCAGCGCGCCCGTCGCCGCGTCGCGGAACTCCGTCACCATCACGGCGAACGTCAGCTTCCCCCCGCGCCGGCCCTCCTTGGAGAAGACGCTCTCGATGCGGCTCTTGCACACGAGGCGCGTCCCCGCGCGCGGCGGCGGCCCGTGAAAGACGTACTCCTGCTCGGCGTGCATGCCCCGCCGAGGATCCAGGTGAACGAGGTGCCAGGGGTTACTCCCGGGCGTGCGCTCTTCCCAGAAGAACGTCGTCGTCAGGAAGGTCGGCGGGACGACCGGGTGCTCGCCCTCCATGTACGCGGGGTTCGACGACAGGGTTGCCCTCGCGAATTCGCGGATCTTCCCTCGCTCGACGTCCATCTCGAAGGCCACGCCCTCGGCGCCTACCGCCTGCTCATCGGCCATGGGCGACCCTCCCGCGCTGGCTCGTCATCATGGGTGCTGGCTGCTGACGGCGACGCATTCGCCCGTCATGTACGTCGCGTAGTCGCTCGCCAGGAACACGATCACGTTGGCGACCTCCCACGGCTCGGCGGCGCGGCCGAACGCCTCGCGTGACGTCAGCTCGTCGAGCAGCTCGGGCGTCGTCACCTTCGCCAGGAACGGGTGCATCGCGATGCTGGGGGACACGGCGTTGACGCGCACGTTGTGCGGCGCGGCCTCGATGGCCGAGCACCGCGTGAGGGCCATGACGCCGGCCTTCGCGGCGGCGTAGTGGGCCTGCCCCGCCTGTGCGCGCCACGCGAGGACGGACGCGTTGTTGACGATGACGCCCGTCTGGCGCGGGATCATGTGGCGGAGGGCGGCCCGCGTGCAGCGGAAGGTGCCGGTGAGCGTCACGTCGAGGACGCGCGACCATTGCTCGTCGGTCATGTCGGCGACGGTGGCCGTCCCGCCGAGGCCCGCGTTGTTGACGAGGACGTCGATGCCCCCCAGCTCCGCCGCGGCGCGCTCGAAGAGGCGCTGCACGTCCTCCTCGCGCGTCACGTCGCAGGGAACGGCGAGGGGCCTCGCGCCCAGCTGGGCCGCCATCTCGTCGGCCGCCGCTTCGAGGCGGCGCGCGTGGACATCGCTCAGCACCACGCGGGCGCCCTCTTCGGCGCAGCGGCGCGCGGTCGCGAGGCCGATGCCCGTCCCCGCCGCGGCCGTGACGACCACGGTCTTGCCCTTCAGCAGCCCCCTCGCCGGGGGATACGGCGGCGGCGGAGGCTTCATCGCGGCAACCCGAGGGCGCGCTCGCCGATGAGGTTGCGCTGGATCTCGCTCGAGCCCGCGTAGATCGTGTCGGCCCGGGAGAAGAGGAAGAGCCGCTGGAGGCGGTCGTGCGCGCCGCGCGACACGGCGGCGTCGGCGCCCAGCACGTCCATCGCGAGCTCGCCGAGGGCGCGGTGCCAGGTGGACCAGTAGAGCTTCGAGATCATCGCCTCGCGCGGAAGCTCGTTGCTCTTGGCGGAGGTCTGCACGAGCGTGAGCGTGCGGAGCGCGTGGAGGCGCATGATCTTCAGCTCGATCCACGCCTGGGCGAGGCGCTGCCTCAGGGCCGCATCCGCGAAGGCGCCGCTGGCACGGGCGACGTCGACGAACTCGCGGAGCTCGTTCTCGAAGGACAGCTGCTGCCCGAGCGTCGACGCGCCCCGCTCGAAGGCGAGCGTCGCCATCGCCACCGCCCAGCCGCCGTTCACCTCACCGACGACGTGATCCGCCGGCGTGCGGGCGCCGTCGAAGAACACCTCGTTGAACTCCGAGGTGCCGGTGAGCTGCCGGATGGGCCGCACCTCGAGGCCGGGCTGACGCATCGGCACGAGCAGGTACGAGAGGCCCCGGTGCTTCGGCGCGGCGGCGTCGGTCCGGCACAGGACGAAGCACCAGTCCGACCACTGCGCGTGCGACGTCCAGATCTTCTGGCCCGTCACCACCCAATCGTCGCCCTCGCGCACGGCGCGCGTCTGCACGTTCGCCAGATCGCTCCCCGCGTTGGGCTCGGAGTAGCCCTGGCACCACATCTCGTCGCCCGCCGCGATGCGAGGCAAGAACCGCTTCTTCTGCGCCTCGGTGCCGAAGTGAACGAGCGTCGGCCCGATGAGCCCCTCGCCGATGTGCCCCACCCGCCCGGGAGCACGCGCCCGCGCGTACTCCTCGAGGAAGATGACCTGCTGCGTGAGGCTCGCCCCCCGGCCCCCGTGCTCTCTCGGCCACGACAGGCACGTCCAGCCGTCGCGACCCATCTTGCGCTCCCAGGCGAGGCGCCCCTCGAACACCTCGTGCTCGTCGCCCGGACCGCCGCGACCGACGAGCGGCGCAAACTCCCCGGACAGGCTGCTCGTCAACCACTGACGGGCCTCGGCGCGGAACGCCTCTTCCTCGGGGGTGAAGCGGAGGTCCACGGCTACACCGCTTCTACCATGCAGGCGATGCGCTCGCGGTCGCGCGCCGGCGAGCCGAGGAGCGAGAGCGAGGTGCGCGCGCGTTTGAGATGGAGGTGAGCGTCGTGCTCCCAGGTGAAGCCGATGCCGCCGTGGATCTGCACGCACTCGGCTGCGCAGCGGAAGAAGGCCTCGGTGGCGTACGACTTGGCGACGGCGGCGGCCTCGCGGAGCTCGGCGGAACCGGCACCGTCGGCGCCCCCGGAAGAAGCGGCGACGCACGCGGCCCAGTAGACGGCCGAGCGGGCCGTCTCGACGCCGACGAGCATGTCCGCCAGGCGGTGCTTGATGGCCTGGAAGGAGCCGATGGGGCGGTCGAACTGCACGCGCGTCTTCGCGTAGTCGGTCGCCATCTCGAGGCATCGCTCGGCCCCACCGAGGGCCTCCGCGGCGAGCGCGACCGAGGCGCGATCGACGATGCGATGGAGGACGGGCGCGGACCCCATGCGCGCCGAAGGGCCGACGCATACGTCGCGGAGGTGCACCGTGGCGAGCCGGCGCGTGGGGTCCATCGTGGAGACGGGCTCGCGGACGACACCGGGAGCACGGGCATCGACGACGTAGAGCGCCACTCCCTCGTCCCCCGACGTCCCCGGAGATCGCGCGCTCACGACGAGCAGGTCGGCCGTGGCGCCGTCGACCACGTACCGCTTCGTGCCCGAGAGCACGATCCCCCGCGCATCGTCCCGGGCCACCGTCGCCACGGCCCCGGGCTCCGCGCTGCTCTCCTCCGCATACGCGAGCGTCGCCGTCCTCTCCCCCGACGCGAGGCCCGGCAGGTGCTCGCCCTGCTGCGCTTCATCCCCCGCCGCGAGGAGCGCGCTCGCCCCGAGACACACGGTCGAGAAGAAGGGGATGCACGCGAGCGCCCTCCCCGTCTCCTCGGCGATGGCCACGAGCTCGACCCAGCCGAGCCCGGCGCCCCCATGCGCCTCGGGGATCACCAGCCCCGACCATCCCAGCTCGCACGCCTGCTTCCACGCCGCCGCGTCGAGCCCGCCGGGGGTCTCCATCGCCGCCCGCGTCTGCGCGCTGGCGCACGACGACGCGAACATCCGCCGCGCACCGCGCTTCAGCTCGGCCTGCTCGTGCGTGAAGGCAAAGTTCACCGTGGACGCTCCCGATTAGAACGTGTTCTACTCCGGTTCCTGGGGTCATGGCTAGCTACGACTACGTGATCATCGGTGCGGGCTCGGCCGGGTGCGTCATCGCCCACCGTCTCAGCGCCGATCCCTCGGTGCGGGTCCTCGTCCTCGAAGCGGGGGGGAGCGACGACTCGACCCTCTTCCGCAAGCCGGGGATGCTCGCCCTCGTCTACCAGGTCCCGCGCCTGAAGAAGAAGGCCGACTGGGGCTACCGCACGACGCCGCAGCCGCACCTCGACCAGCGGCAGATGCCGTGGACACGCGGGAAGATCCTCGGCGGCTGCAGCACGGTGAACGGGATGCTCTACATCCGCGGCCACCGGAAGAACTACGACGACTGGGCGGCGGCCGGCTGCGAGGGCTGGGGGTACGACAGCGTCCTTCCCTACTTCAAGAAGTCCGAGTGCCACGAGGACGGCGAGTCCGAGTTCCACGGCGGCCGTGGGCCGCTCCAGGTCACGCGCCAGCAGGGGATGAGCCCCGTGTCCGAGGCGTTCGTCGACGCCATCAGCGAGACGTGCGGCGTCCCCCGCATCGAGGACTTCAACGGCCGCTCGCAGGAGGGCGCGAGCACCTACCAGATGACGTGCCGGGACCGGCAGCGGTCCAGCACCGCCATCGCCTTTCTCCACCCCGCCCTCGCTCGCTCCAACCTGACGCTCGTGTCCGAGGCGACCGTCGCGAGCCTGGTCGTCGAGCGCGGGCGCGTCCGCGGCGTGCGCTACTCGGTCAAGGGCGCCGAGCCCGTCGAGGCCCGCGTCGAGCGCGAAGTGATCTTGAGCGCCGGCGTCATCGGGTCGCCGCAGATCCTGCTCCTCTCGGGCATCGGCCCGGCCGCCGAGCTCCGCGCCCTCGGCATCGCGCCGGTGTGCGATCTGCCCGGCGTCGGCAAGAACCTGCACGACCATCTGATGGCGCCCCTGCGCTTCAAGGCGACGAAGGACACGGGGCACACGAGCACGCCGCTCCACTTCTTCAAGGGGATGATCGACGAGTATCTCTTCGGGCGCGGCTGGTTCGGGAAGACCTTCCTCGAGGGCGGCGCCTTCGTGAAGAGCGCGGCGTCGAAGGCCGTGCCGGACATCCAGTTCCTGTCGATTCCCTGGGCCTATCCCGAGCCGAACGACGACGGACCCGAGGATCCGGTCATCAGCAAGGAGCACTCGTTCACCATCCTGCCGGGGCTCATCTATCCGAAGAGCCGCGGCGAGGTGCGCCTGCGGACGACCGATCCCTTCGAGTCGCCGGACATCGATCCGCAGTACTGCGCCGACGACGACGACATGAAGACGCTCGTCCGCGCGTTCGAGATGGCGCGGGACATCGCGGCGTCGAAGCCGCTGGCCCCGTACCTGCGCGGCGAGGCGACCCCCGGACCGAGCACGAAGACCGACGCGGAGATCCGCGCGGCCATCCGCCTCTACGCGAAGACCATCTATCACCCCGTCGGCACCTGCAAGATGGGTCTCGACGCGGCGTCCGTGGTCGATCCGGAGCTGCGGGTTCGCGGCGTCGAGGGGCTGCGCGTGGCGGACGCGTCGATCATGCCGAGCATCGTCGGCGGCAACACCAACGCGCCCTCGATCATGATCGGCGAGAAGGCGGCGGACCTCATCGCCGGCGTCGGCGTCGTGCGGCACCGGCCGGCGATGGCGTCGTAGTCGTCGTCCCGGGGGGCGGGTCGCGGTCAGCCGCCGAAGCCCCCGCTGCTGCTGCTGCTGCCGCCGCTGCTGCTGCTGCCGGGGGAGCCGGCGTCGACGCCGTAGCAGTTGGTCTCGTAGCAGCCCCACGTGCCGCTCGGATCGCACTCGCACTCCCACGTGTTGCAGACGTTGTTTTCGATCGGGTAGTCGCAGAGGGAGCCGAGCTGGCTGCACTCCTGGTAGTTGCCGGGCGGCTCGGAGGGGCAGCTCGAGGGCGGGCAGCTCGTGCCCTCGCACTCCCAGTAGCCGCCGGTGCAGAAGCACTGCTCGCTGTCGCAGCCGTCGCCGTAGCCGCACGACAGGCCGTCGTCGCAGGTGTCGCCGGGACCGGGAGGCTGGGGCGGGCAGATGGGCGGAGGGCACGGATCGACGGCGCAGGCCCACTCGCCCTCTTCGCAGGTGCACTGCTCGCCGCAGCCGCCGCCGTTGTCGCCGTAGCCGCAGGTGAAGCCCTCCTCGTCGCAGGCGCCCTGGGGCGGCGACACGGGGCAACCCGGAGGAGGCCCGCCGCTGCTGGAGCCGCTGGAGCTTCCGTAACCGCCGCTGCTGCTGCCGGAGCTGCTGCCATAGCCGCCGCTGCTGCTGCCGGAGCTGCTGCCATAGCCGCCGCTCGACGAGCTGCTCCCGTAGCCGCCGCTGGAGCTCGTGCTGGAACCACCGCTGGAGCTGGTGGTGGAACCGCTGGAGGAGGTGCTGCTGCTGCCGTGACCCCCGCTGGAGCTCGTGCTGCTGCCGGAGCTGGGACCGGCGTCCCCCGTGTTGTCGTCGGTCCGACCGCCGCAGGCCGGGCCGGCCAGGGCGGCGCAGAGGGAGAAGCCAAGGAAGAAGCGCACCCGAGGCGGGAGAGGACGCATGGGAGCGCCTTCAGCGAACGGCGTGCCACGTGGGAATGACGGGAAAGGCCTGGAAACGCCGTGCCTTTCGTCCGACCGGGGTGTCGATGTGAGCCAGGACGGGCGGGGATGTCATGAGGAGCCTTCTCCCACCGTGGCACCCCGGGCCCGCCCCTACGTCATCTCGACACAGGAAGAGTCTCCGTCGCCACCCCGACGGCCCGCGGCTTCCACCACGTCGCGAGCGGTGTCTCCACGTCGAACGGCGGCAACCGGACGACGTCTGCGTCACGCGCCGTGGCGACCAGCGTGGGTCGGCCGTCGATCGATTCGTAGACCTCGACGGTGCGAAGGTCCGGGTCAAGGAGCCACACGTGACTCACGCCTGTCGACGCGTAGAGCGGCAGCTTCAGCGTGCGGTCGTTCGAGGCCGTGCTCGCCGAGAGGACCTCGGCGCACCACCCGGGGAGGATGCGCAGCGGGTTGTCGTCGGGTAGCTCGGGGTGCTGATCGGCGCGCCAGCCGGCGAGGTCGGGGACGGCGAGTCGGTCGCCAGGGAAGCGCACCTCGAACTCCTGCCGGATCCACCAGCCATGACCGCCGACGCGCTGATCGAGGCGATCGAGCGAGCGCTGGCAGTTGGCGAGCGTGTGCTCGTGTGCCGCGCCCGGCCGCGACATCGTGGTGAGGACGCCGGGCACGAGGATCTGCGCCGTGACGTGCTCCGGGAGACGCTCGATCTCGCGGTAGAGCTCTTCGAAGGTGGGAGCACGCTTCGGAGCCGAGGACATGGTCAGCATGGTAGCACCGCATGAGGTGGCCTCGCCCTTGCTCTCGTACGGCGCCATACTTCCCGGAGACGACGCCATGGATCGGACCGACCTGACCATCCAGATCCTCAAGGACATCCGCGAGGCCGCGCGGCAGACCAACGACCGCATCGAGAAGACCAACGACAAGCTCGACGCCTTGTGGACCCGTCAGACCGAGACCGAGGTACGGCTCGCCACCGAGATCGTCACCCTCGTGGGGGCCGTACGTGAGGTGCGCGACCTGCTCCGCGACGACTTCGCGCTACGCGACCGGGTCGACGACCACGAGCGGCGCCTCTCCGCGGTGGAACGGCGGGTGCCCTAGCGCGAGGCTGCTCGCTCACGGCGCCCTGGCGCAGCGGAGCCCCGTATTCAGGGGAAGCTGCGGCTGCCGCCCGCCTCGCTCCGAGACGACGGGGAGCACGTACGGCAGCATCCCGTCGAACGCCGCGCCCCGCTGGATTCGCTCCGTGCCGAATGCGGGGTCGACCTGCAGGAAGGCGCAGTCGACGCAGGGCGTGACGTAATTCGACCAGTAGTCGAGCGCCCACTCGGACACGTTGCCTTCGAGGTCCGCTTGTCCGAACAGGCCGTCGCCCTTCGGCGAATAGGCGCCGACGACGCTCTCGTACGAGTCGCTCCAGTCGATGCCGGCGTCGCCGAGGAGGCAATAGTCGTAGTTCGCATAGGTGCAGTCGATGGCCTCCGCGCCCCACGGATACACGCGCTGCTGGCTCCCGCCGCTCGCGGCGTAGTTCCACTCGGCCTCCGTCGGCAGGAAGCCGCCGTCCCAGATGCAGAACGCGTAGGCCGTCCACCACGGCACGCACGCGACGGGCTGGTTGTCGTCCGGGCCCGGCGTCGGCGGGAAGGCGGCGTATCCCATGGTCGCGCAGTGGTCCGCGTCGGGCTCGGTCACCGACGACTCCAGCGCGGGGTTCCACGTGGGGTCCCATCCGGACTCGTACGCGATGCCCCCGACCGCCGAGCTGTCGACGAGCCCCTGCCCGCCGTGGAGGTGCGTGTGCTTGCCCGCGCCGGCAGCAGGAAGCCAGCCGTTCGCGATCGCCTCGGCGAAGGGACGGTACCGACCGACGGTGACCTCGAAGCGATCGAGCCGGAACGTGCTCACCGTGGCGGGCCACGTCTGCTGCGTGAAGCACGTCTGGGTGAGCGTGTCGCAGCTGACGCCGTCGTAGCTCCGGTAGAAGGTGCCGCCCGTGACGGTGAGGCTCGTGCAGCACGACTCGCTGGCCGAGGGCCCACAGGTCGACGGACACGAAGGCGGAGACGCGTCGTGCTCGGCCGAGGCCTCGGCGTCGGCGTCCGTCGCGGAAGCCTCCGACCCCGTCGAGACCGCCGCATCCTCTCCGCCGCCCACCGCGTGCGCGGCGCTCCCGCCGCAGGCACCCATCAGGCAGACCAAGCCCACGAAAGCGAGCATCGAGGCCCGGACGAGACGACGGAGGTGCATCGGCCTCAGGAGGGATGGGCTAGCACGACCGGCGGAGCCTGCGGCTGAAGTCAGGAACGACACGTCCCGACCATGTCGCCTACGGCGCTTCGTGACAGTTCGGAAACATCTCGGGGTGTCGACGGTCGTGCAGCACGTTTTGAGCGATCGTCGAGCGTCGAGGGCCGTCTTGCCCTCGGACCAAGCCCCGCATGATCCGGTCCCGATCCCGATCCGTCGTCTCCCTCGTGGCGATCGCCGCGTGGGTCGTCACGATCCCCGTGGGATGCAACCTGCTCCTCGGCGGCGGGTACGTCGTGGGATCGGGGGACGGATCCACCGGGCCGGACGTCATCACGGGCAACGACGCTTTGCCGACGGGCGATGGCGGCTCCGACGCCGCCGGCGACGCCGACGCCTGCGTGACCAACGGGCAGAACAAGGCGCAGCTCGAATCGGCGTGCACGAACAGCACGTGCGAGCCCTTCGACAACGCGAGCCGCAACACCCTCTGCGCCGAGGGAGGGACGGCCTGTCCGCCGGTGACGCCGCCCTCCGACGCGGCCCCCCCCGACACCGGCGCAGCTCCCGACACGGGCACGGGCGTCGACGGCGCCCCCGCGGACGCCGCGCCCGTCGACGCAGGCGTCTCGTGCTTCGCGCTGACCACCGGTCCCGCGGGCGGAGCGCTGCCCAAGCCTTTCGTCTACGCGACCGGCTCGACGGCCATCCAGCCTTACATGGCCCGCGTGGCGCAGGTGCTCGAGAGCCTCTCGATCGGCACGGTCGTCTACGAGGGCGCCGGCTCGTGCTTCGGCGTCAGCGGGATGCTCAGCCCGACGACCAATACGCTCGCCTCCATCGCGCCGACGGCGACCTACTACGACCCGGCCCTCGACTCGAACGGCCAGGTCCAGTCGGGCACCTGCGTCATCGACGACCCGACCCAGATCGCCGACCTCGGCGTCTCGGACGTCTTCCCGACGACGTGCGACGCGCAGCTCATCGCCGCCGGCGGCCTCCCGAACAACCTGCACGACTTCTTCGGACCCGTGCAGGTCATGGAGCTGGTGGTGCCGACCACGTCGACGCAGACGTCGATCAGCACCGAGGCGGCGTACATGGTCTGGGGATTCGGCGCGGGCTCGGGCGTCAGCCCCTGGACCGACCCCGCGTTCCTCCTGCAGCGAAACGCGTCCTCGGGCACGCAGAACATGATCGCAGCGACCATCGGGCTGCCCGCCGCCGACTGGGTCGACACACCGAACGCGACGAGCACCGGCGTGCTGACGGGCATCGAGAACGTCGCCAAGGACCTGGCGATCGACGGCGGCCCCGGCAGCCCCGCGAACGTCGACAAGACGATGGGCATTCTCGCGTCCGACGTCGCCGACAGCAACCGCATGTACCTCAAGCCGCTGGCTTTCCAGGACCTCGGGGAGTCCTGCGGCTGGTACCCGGACTCGACGCAGACGTCCTTCGACAAGGACAACGTGCGCGACGGGCACTACCCGATCTGGGGCCCCTCGCACCTCATCGCGTACGCCGACGCCAACGGCAACGCGACCAACCCCGCCGTCAAGACGCTCATCGACTCCATGAACGGCCGGAATCAACAGCTCAACGCGACGCTCGACGTCATCCAGTTCTACGCGACGAGCCACATCGTCCCCACGTGCGCCATGCACGTGCAGCGGACGCAGGACGGCCACGACTATTCGCCCTACGCGCCCCCCACGTCGTGCAGCTGCTACTACGATCTCCAGGCCACGGGGCAGACGAGCTGCACCAAGTGCAGCATGGACGCCGACTGCCAGAACGCCCCGAACGGGGCGACGACCTGCGTGAACGTCTTCGGTATTCCCCCGGTCGGCTACTGCGAGCCGCCGGGCATGTGACGGAGGAGGAGGAGGACGTCATGCCCGCCATGCTTCGCCGTCTCACCGCCGCGACGCTCTCCCTCGCCCTCGCGAGCACGCCGCTCCCGGCCTTCGCGCAGTCCCCGCCGCCTCCGCCCCCTCCGGTGACGCCTGCGGCACCCGCGGCCCCGACCGACGACGCGGTCGCCCAGGCCGGCGCGCACTACGCCCGGGGCGTGAAGCTCTACGAGGAGGACGACTATCGCGCGGCGCTCATCGAGTTCAGCCGCGCCTACGAGCTCGCCCCCAACTGGGCGGTCCTCTACAACCTGGGCCAGGCGCACTACCAGCTGCGCGAGTACCCCGGCGCCCTGAAGACGCTCGAGCGGTACGTGCGCGAGGGCGGCGCCGGCATCGCCGCCGATCGGCGCGCGCAGGTCGATCGCGAGGTCGCCGAGCTCCGCGGGCGCGTCGCGCGGGTCACGGCGCTGTCGAACGTGGACGGCGCCGACGTGACGCTCGACGACACCCCGCTGGGAAAGACGCCCGCGACCGAGCCTCTCGTCATCGGGGAGGGACGGCACCGGATCGTCGTGTCGAAGCCGGGGTACGTGACGCTGTCGAAGGTCGTGGACATCGCGGGGGGTGACGAGCTCACGCTGCATCTCGACCTGACGCCCGAAGCGCCCGTCCCCGTGACCGGTGTGACCCCTGCGACCGTGCGCGAGCCCACGAGCTACACGGCGGCCGTCGTCAGCGGCGTCTTCGCCGTCGCCGGCATCGCGACGGGCACGGTGTTCGGCGTGCTCGCGATGAACGACAAGTCGTCGCTGAACGGAGAGTGCAACTCCGCCAAGATCTGCCCGGCCTCCGCCCAGAGCGACATCGACGCGTTCTCGCGCAACGGGGTCATCTCGACCATCGGCTTCGGCGTCGGCGCCGCAGGGGTCCTCCTCGGCGGTTACCTCTTCTTCCACGAGCGCGCCAAGGGCGGCTCGGGGACCGCGAGGGTGACGCCGTGGATCGGCCCCGGCACGGGGGGCGTCGTCGGCACCTTCTGAATCGCGGTCATCTAAATGACCGAGCGCTACCGAGCGCGATTGTCGATCAGGCGCCACCCGATGCCGCGCCAGCGGCATCAGCACCGCGCGCGTGAGCGAGCGGTGAGCGACCAAGCTCTCGGCGCGGAGTGCCGTGTGCAAGCGGCGCGGCTCACCGCTCGCTCACGCTCGCGGTGCTGACGGCGGCTCCGCCGCCCGTCCGAGATCCATCGAGAGTCGCGCTCGCTCATCTAGCCGGATCGTGAGCGACGCTGTGCGCCCATGCCCGGGGGTCGCTTGAGCACGACGTGGGACTGGCCCTGGCTCAGCCACACTTCGAACCCGGCCGCCAGCGGGACCGAAGAGGAGACGCGCAGGCGCACCAGGCTGGGATCGCGGTCGGGCTCGAGCCCGAGGACCGTGACCTCCTCGCGCGACTCCTCGTGCACGACGTCCACCGTGTCGCCCGCGCCGAGGTACAGCCCCTCCCTCGGAATCGCCGGCAGGAGGACGAACCCGCGGCTTCCGACGACGACGTCGGCGACGACGAGGAGCGGAGAGATACCGTCTCGGCGCACGGTTTCAGTGTACCGCGACGACCCCGACCGAGTCATCGTCGTGGAAGAAGACGTGGGGTACATCCGGGGAGGACGGACCACCATGTCGTCTGTTCGTGACGGTTTGGAAACATCTCGGCCGATCGCGCTCCGTCCGCAGGCTCTCGGGCGAAGGTAACGCTAGGGAGATGGCCTGCCCTTGAGCGAGTACGGTCCCGAGTCGGCGCCGTTGACCCACAAGGTCAGCGACGTCGGCCGCTATCGCCTCATCGCGGAGCTCGCGCGCGGCGGCATGGGCATCGTCTACCTCGCGCTCGTTCGCGGGCCGGGAGGCTTCAACAAGCTGTTCTGCGTCAAGGTGCTCCGCGGACAGATGTCGGAGGACCGCAAGCTCGTCACCATGTTCCTCGAGGAGGCCCGGCTGGCCGCCAAGCTGAACCACCCCAACGTGGTGCAGACGATCGAGGTCGGGAGCGACGCCGGTCAGCATTACATCGCGATGGAGTACCTCGAGGGCCAGTCCCTCCATTCCATCCAGGTGCGCGGCCGGCGCGCCGATCATCCGCTATCGCTCGCCTACCAGCTTCACGTGCTCGTTCATCTGCTGGAGGGGCTGCAGTACGCGCACTCCGCGGCGGACTTCGACGGCACGCCGCTCAGGCTCGTTCACCGGGACGTCAGCCCGCACAACGTCCTCGTCACCTACGAAGGACAGGTGAAGATCCTCGATTTCGGCATCGCGAAGGCGCTCGGCTCCTCGAACGACACGAACACCGGGATGCTCAAGGGCAAGATCGCCTACATGGCGCCGGAGCAGGCCGCCGGGGAGCCGCTCGACGGGCGCGCCGACGTCTTCTCCGCCGGCGTGATGCTCTGGGAGGCGGCGGTCGGGCAGCGCATGTGGCCTCGCTCGCTCAACGACCTCCAGATCCTCCATGCCTTGATGAAGGGCGCCATCCCCGACCCGCGCGAGGCCAAGCCCGACCTCGATGCCCGCCTCGAGCGCATCATCCGCCGGGCCATCGCCGTCCGTGTCGGCGATCGCTACGAGAGCGCCGCGGCGATGCAGCACGACGTCGAGGCGTACCTGAAGGAGATGCAGGTGCCGAGCTTCGGCGCGCGGGACATCGGCAAGCTCGTCGGCGAGGCGTTCGAAGAGGATCGGGCGCACATCCGGTCGGTCATCGAGGCGCAGCTCGGGCTTCTGCGGGGCGCGGCGTCCGGGCAATTCGCCACCATCGATCTGCCGCTGCTGTCCTCGGGGCACGTCGGGTCCGGGACCCCGTCCGGCGTCTTGATGACGGCCGAGCAGCTGGAGCGGCCGACGCTCATCGAGGGGCTCCGCTCGTCGAGCGGCGTTCACGGCACGCTCGCGAGGGGCGACGCGGCGAAGGCGAGGCGGTCGCCCATCGCGAAGATCGTCGTGGTCGTGGGGATCGCCGTCCTGGCGACGGCGGGGGTGGCGCTGTCGCTCCGGCACCCGGCCCCGGCCGTCGCGCCTCCCGAGCCCACGCCGCAGGCCGCCTCCTCGCCCGCGCGGGTCTCCGTCCCGCCCCCCGCCAGCACGTCGGCGCCGGTCGCCGCGAGCGCCTCGGCGGCGAACGTCGTGGACGCAGCCGCTCCCGGGCCACACGAGGAGCCGACCGCGAGCTCGGCCCCGCGCGTCGTGACCTACCCGCGCGCCACGGTGCGTTCGCTCCCCGTCGCGGCGCCCACCGCCGCCCCCACCGTTCCTACCGCGTCGCCCCCGCAGCCCTCATCGACCGCGCACGTTCGACAGCAGATCGACACGAGCAATCCCTACGGCCACTGACCCGCACGCCCGCCACGAAGAGCTGCATTCTCTCACTCCCACACGACCGGAACGTCGTATCGCCGCATCTCCGCGTCGGCCGTGACGATCACCAGATCCTCGACGGTCGCTTGCGCGACGAGCATGCGATCGAACGGGTCGCGGTGCAGCAGCGGAAGCGCACGCACCGCGTCGCCGTGCGAGACGAGGATCGGCAGGGGGGAGAACCCGTAATCGCCGATCGCATCGCTCACGCTTCCTTTGGCCACCATCTTCCCGAGGGCGCTCTTGATGGCGATCTCCCAGGCCGTCACCGCGCTGACGAGCACCTCCTCCGCGCGCTGGATCCGTCGAACGACCGCCTTGGGCAGCCGGCCGTTGTCCCACCAGACGAAGGTGTGCGTATCGAGGAGGACCTTCACGAGGACCCTTCGAAGAGCGCGAGCACGTCGTCCGGGAGCGGATCGTCGAAGCCCTTCTTCGCGCGGAAGCGGCCCTTGCCCTTGCCCGGGACGCGCAGCTTCGCCGGGGGCGGCCCGAGGCCGACGAGCTTCGCGCGGGGCTTGCCCGCCCGGGCGAGGATGACCTCCTCCCCGTTCGCTGCGCGCTCGATGAGCTCCGGCAGGCGGGCCTTCGCGGCAGCCACGTTGACGATGCGGGCTTTCATGCAGGGAGCGTGGCAGCTGTGACCAAGTTGGTCAATGAGGCCCTGGTCCGGCGCCGAACCGCCGCTTCGCCGCCGGCGAGCCCAGGCGGACTACTTCCACCCCGGCTTCAGCGGCGGCTTCTCGTCCGGCTCCTTCGGCACGGGCGGCACGGGCGGCCGCGTCGCGTCGCTCACGGCCTTTCGCGCCGCCACGACGCGCGCATCGCCCTCCCCGGCGGGATCCAGCGCCATCGCCTCGTCGAGCTTCCCTCCGCACTCGGTCCACCTCTTCGCGTCGCACGCCGCGAACGCCTCGCCGCGGATCGCCGCCGCCTTCTGCTGAGCCGACCACGTCGTATCCGGCCCGATCGGCTCGCCGCCCTTCAGGAACGCCACGATGGCTCCGCGGTTCGCGAGCGCCACCACCCCGGCCGCCCCCAGCGCCACGGCCGCCGCGATCGCGATGGGGCGCGGCCGCCTCGCCGGCGGTCTCACGCTCGTCGCCGGCTTCGGCGCCTTCGTCGCCGCGATCTTCCCCGCCAGCGCCACCAGCTCTTCCGCCGTCGGCACGCTCTTCACGGTGATCCCGGCCGCGTCCATCTGGCGCTCCACCTCATCGTCGTCCGCCACGTCGAGGTGCGCCGGATCCTCCGTCATCAGCTTCTGCAGGAACCTCGCCCCGCGGTCGGGATCCGCCTTGCCGGTGGTGCTCACGAGGGATTCTCCTTTCTCTGCGACTTCTGCCTCAGCTCGGCCATGCGCGCCGCCTCGGCTTGCTCCCACTCGGCCCGCACGATGAGCCCGCGATAACGGAGACGCCGGTGGGCTTCGTACACTTCTTCCACGGGAACGCCGAGGTGGCTCGCCTGTTCCGCCGGTTCATCGAAGATGCACGCCGCGTGAAAGACCGCCACGGCCGCGTCGTCGCGCCCACGGAGGAGCCCGAGGAGAGTCTCGCCGAGCTGCCGCAGCCAGCCGAGCTTGCGGCGCCCGTGGAGCTGCTCATCGGCGAGCGGATGGTGGTCGGCGGGATCGGGGAACGCGTCGGGATCGCCGGTCGCGTCGATGAGGGCCGTCTCGGTGATCTCGTACTTGCCGGGGCCGACACGGTTGTCCTCGATGGCAACGTCGTCCATGAGCCGCCGCATGTGCCGGAGAAAAGACCGCTGGTTCGGGTCCCAGGTCTTGCTCTTCTCGGGATCGCACGCGAGCACCAGCGCGTTGGCCACGAGGTCCTTCGCTTCGTCCTCGTCCTTCGTTCGCCAGGCGGCGTACCTGTGGAGGTGCGTCCGCACGCCCTCCTTCGCCAGCTCGGCGAAGACCAGCAAGCTGGAAGGCGCGTTCGGATCGAACAAGAGGCGCGCACCGTATCGCGGGAAGGAAGGAGGCCCTAGCGCGATCGGGCAAAGGCCCGAGAACGGGAAGGAGAGGATTTGGGATGAGGAAGGAGGAGCCAAGTGTCGAGGAAGGAGCGTCCTCTCTCGAGGGAGCAGGCATCCTTCGGCGTGGAAGACCGCGATCGGTACGCCGTCAGGACGCGTCCTTCCGGGTGGAAGGCAGGGATCCATCCACGGGTAGGAGGCGTCCTTCGATGTGGAAGGAGCCCTCTCATCGGGAGAAGGAGGACCCCTGATGGGTGGAAGGCAGCCCAGTGTCCGCGGGTAGGGACAGGCCTTGCCGGGGGCAGGAGGTCTCCTTCGAGTGACGAGGCCTGTCCTTCTGCGCCACGGGTCCGTTTGGATTCGGCTGACGCAGTACGGGGAGTGACGCTGACATCGTGGGGTAGCTACGCTGGCCGCAGGTCATGGTGCGCTGGGCCGCCTTCGTTTCCATTGCGAGTATCGGCGCCCTCGTCGCGTGCAGCTCGCGCGGCTCTGGCTCGCCGAACGAGACTCCCGGTCAGTGCGTGCTGAGCAACGGGATCTGGTACTGCGGTGACGGCTACGGAAGCTGGCCTCAGTGCCCCTCGCAGCTGACCGGCTACGGCCAGCCTTGTGACTACGACAGTGGCACGTGCTTCGACTGCTATTACTCCCCTGCAGGCGCCACATTTGCGTGCGTGCCGGGCGATGGCGGCGAGGATGGTCCCCTCGTCTGGAGTGGTGGCCCGTCCGGAACGGCATGCGGCCGGTGACGACGCCGCGGGCGTCACCACAGGCCATCGAGATCACTGCGCTTTCACGAAAGATCATTTTTCTTTCGCGAAAGTGCCTTGCTCGACCCGGTTAACCAATAGGGGGGCACGCGCCGCCGCAATCCCGCGACGTCGCGAGGCCCACCACCAGGAGAACGACCATGACGACCAAGAATAAGACCAACGTCCAGACGCAGCAGGCCGCCGACCAGGCTCTGATCGACGGTTTCACGAAGCACGAGGCCACGATTCCTTCCTTGATCATCGCCGGGACTTCGGTCCCGACGCCCACCATCATCTCGACGCTGCAGAAACGCATCGCCGCCCGTGCCGCCGTGGCACCGGCCAAGGCCTCGTATCAGGGCCTGGTCAAGGCGGATCAGGACGAACGCGCCAGCACCAAGGCGTTCGTCTCGGGCGCGAAGCAGGCAGTCCAGGTGATGTTCACCGGTCAGATCGAGACACTGGGGGACTTCGGGTTGAAGCCGAGAAAGGCCCCGACGCCCCTCACGCCGGAGCAGAGGGTCGCCAAGGCCGCCAAGGCCAAGGCGACGCGGGCAGCGAATCACCCGAAAGCCGCCACCGCTCCGGTGGCCTCCCCGGCAACACCGGAGGTCGCGCCCGCGGCGACTCCGGCGACGGGCGTGACGAAGTCCTAGTCACGCGGGCACGGACACGGCGGCGGCAGTAGGCAGGTAGGAAGAGCGCTCTCCCGGCTCCCCCGGTCACATGGGGGGGGCCGGGAGGAGGCGGCGGCCGTGCCTGCCGAGGCGAATGCGACCCGCTGGCCGGTCACACCGTAAGGCAGTATGTATGAACCCTAGACCCCCCTCATGCAGCATCCATGAGTCCTTGACGTGCGCTCTTCCGTCCACGACATCCTCCCCCCGAAGCTGAGGCGATCGCTCGCGAAATTCGGCTCCGACCTCGCGCTGGCCCGCAGGAAGCGGCACGTGACGACGGCGATGATGGCCGAGCGACTGGGCGTCGCGAAGACGACCTACGCCCGTGTGGAACGAGGCGATCCGACGGTCGCGATGGGCGTCTACGCGATGGCCCTCTTCGTGCTCGGCTTTGGCGAGGCGCTCGGCGACATCGTCGACGCGAGCCGGGACGAACAGGGCCTGCTGCTCGACGCGCAGCGCGTCCCCCGGCGCGTCCGCATGCGGAAGGAGCCGACCTCCTCGTGAGGCGCACGCTGAAGGTCTACCTCGGCGAACAGCCCCGCCTCGTCGGCTCGCTCCTCTACAACGCCGATGGCGCTCGCGAGAGCGCGGCCTTCGCGTACGACGCGGGATGGCTCGCTGCGCCCGACCGGTTCTCGATCGATCCCGCGCTGCCGCTGGTGGCCGGGCCGCAGTTCCACAAGAAGAGGCGCGACGGGTCGGTCTTCACGGCGGCCATCGCCGACACGGAGCCGGACGGCTGGAGCCGGCGCGTCATCCTCCGCGACCACGCGAAGCGCATGCAGGAGGCTCGTCGGGCCAGGGTCGAGGTGGACACCCGGCCGCTGAACGATCTCGACTTCCTCCTCGCGGTCGACGACGTCGCCCGGGTCGGCGCGCTCCGGTTTCAAGACGAGGACGGCGTCTTCCGTCGTGCGCTCGAGCCCGGCCGTCGCACCGCGCCCCCGCTGGTCGAGCTCGCACATCTCGCGGCGGCGACACGCGCCGTCGAGGCGAACACGGAGACGGCCGCCGATCTCGCCTACCTGCTCGGTCGCGGCACGTCGCTGGGCGGCATGCGCCCGAAATGCACGGTGGTCGACGAGAAGGGGCACCTCTCGATCGGCAAGTTCCCGAGTGTCGCGGACGAGCGTGCGGTCGCCAAGGGAGAGGTCCTCGCGATGCGCCTCGCGCGTGCCGCCGGGATCCATGCGGCGGAGGCGCGTCTCGTCGACTGCGATGGCGTGCCGGTCGCGCTGATCAGGCGATTCGATCGAGAGGATGACGGGGCGCGACGTGCCTACGCGTCGGCCGCCACGATGCTCGGTGCAGAGCCCGGCGATCCCACGGAGCACGCCTACACCGAGATCGTCGACGTGCTTCGCACCCACGGCGCGGCCGCGCAGGCGGACGTCGAGGAGCTGTGGCGGCGCATCGCGTTCTCCATCCTGATCACCAACGTCGACGACCACCTGCGTAACCACGGCTTTTTGCACGTGGGTCACGACCAGTGGCGGCTCGCTCCGGCGTTCGACCTCAATCCGTTCCCCGAGCGAGCCCGCGAGCTCAAGACGTGGATCTCCCCCGACACGGGGCCGGAGGCGACCATCGAGGCGCTCCTGTCGGTCGCTCGATACTTCAGGATCGCGAAGGCCCGAGTCAGGGAGGTGCTCCACGCCGTCGAGCGCGCCGTTGCTCGTTGGCGCAAGGAGGCGCGCGCTCTCGGGATGAGCAATGCCGAGCTGGAGCCCTTTGCGCCCGCCTTCGAGCACCGAGAGCGAAATGCAGCGAGGCGTGCTTAGGCGTGCCTGCTCCGCGCTACGCTCACACCGTATCGACCCACCGCTGCGCCGCGGCCTTCCCGGCGTCCACGTAGCTTTGCCTCAGCGCGAGCGACCGGAAGCCCGAGAAGCCGTCCCCCGAGAGCTCGGCCTCGGGGCGGATCTCGACGATCTCCACGGGCTTCCGCTGCGCCCATCCCAGCTCGTCGAGGAGGGCGGCGCGTTCGCTGGCGTCGGCGACGAGGGACGGGAGGCGCGTGAGGAGGCGATTGACGCGGGCGACGTTGCGGAGGTCCCGCACGAGGCGCTCTTCGACGAGGATGTCGAACACGTGCGAGGCGAGCGCGAGCCCGTGCAGGTCGGCCGGCTCGGTGCGAAGGCGCGGCGACGGGACGATGACGAGGATCCGCGTGATGCCGGGCGCGCCCTCGAGGGCGTGGCCGAGGGGTGCGTCGTCGACGAGACCGCCGTCGAGCCCGCGGAAGGTGCGCCCATCCACGTCGAGGGGGACGGGGGCATACGCTCCGGGCAGGGCGGCCGAGGCGGCGGTCGCCAGGAAGACGCGCTCGAGGGCCTCGGTCGTGTCGAAGTCGGGCCCGGTGAGGTCGACCAGGTGCTCGAAGGTCGTCGCGGTCCCGCCGTCCTCGGTGGACATCGGCTCGCCGTCGGCGTTGGCCACGACGAGGCGCAGCTCGATGGGCGCTGCGGCGCCGGGGCCCGGTCGGATGTTCCGTCGCAGGATGGAGAGGAGCTTGCTGTCGGTCGAGAGGCCGATCTCCTTGACGATGTCGCGCAGGCTGAAGTCGAACGCGCCGCTCACGCTGGCGTCGTCGAGCCAGACCTGCGCGAGCCTCTGCCCGGCGAAGGCCTCGGTTCCGCCCCGGATCGCCGCGGCGTAGAAGACGCCGTTGAGCGCCCCGGAGCTCGCGCCCACGATGCGCGACACGTCGAGCCCGACCCGGGCCTTCGTGGCGGGATCGGACAGCACCGCGAGGGCGCCCGCCGTGAAGGCCCCCTTCGCGACACCCCCGGCGAGCACCAATGCGTCGGACATGGCGCCCGAGCGTAGCCCGCCTCTCGCCGATCAGCGTCCCTTGCAGAAGGGGGTCTGCGTCACGCGCCGTGACGGCTCGGTCCGCCGCTGGTTCACGCGGAACACGGGATCGTAGTCGTACTGGAACGCCGACAGCACCTGAGCGAGCGTGACCTTGCCCGACCCGAGCAGCCCGTGGAGATCCCACGAGTAGCGCTCGGAGCGATATCCGGTGATCGAGGAGGGACTGACGGCGTTCATGCTCTCGCTCCCGTCCGCTTATTCCGTTCCGCCGTCGGACGGCGTGGGGCACGTGGTCTGCGTGGTCGCGTAACAGACGCCGGAGCCGATGTCGCAACAGTTGCTGCCGCCGCCCTGCACCGCGGGGCACGTGCTCTCGCACTCGGAGTCCGTCGTGCACGAACCGCAGGCTCCGCCGCCGCTTCCGCTTCCGCTTCCGCTGCTGCCGGCCTCGGTGGTGCTCCCGCTCCCCGAGTCGTACTCGGTGCCGCCGCCCGAGTCGTACTCGTAGCCGCCGCCGCTGTCGTAGTTGAAGCTGCTGCCGCTGTCGTGGTTGCCGCCGGAGCTCGACGCGGTGCCGCCGTCGAGGAGGGTCGACAGGTCCGGCGTCGCGTCGGTGTTGCCGCCGCAGCCCGCCGCGAGGGTGCCGCCGACGACGAAGCAGGCGACGAGCGAGCGGACGGAGCTGGCCTTCATGGGGCTCGCCGTAAAGCACCCGTCGTGCCGCCCGTCCGGGTGACAGAGGGCGGGTCTTTCGTCGGCAAATCGCGAGGTTGGGCCCCGTCCCCCCATGTACGGACTGTGCGGCCCGCGGACAAGTTGTACGCAACGTGCACAACTTGGACGGGGGGCATCGAGTCTCCTGTCATCGTGAGCGCAGCGAAGGACCCCACTGGGATACCGTGGGTCCCTCGGCCTGCGGCCTCGGGATGACAGCGACGGGTTTGGTCTCACCTCGACGGCGTGCACTAAGGGCGGAGCACTAGGGGGTGCAGCAGAACGAGGTGGCCCCCATGCTCGTCGCTGTCCCCGTCGGCGCCCCGCCGTCCATCAGCATGCACGAGCCGGCGTCGGCGGCCGTCGGCGCGCTCGCGAGCCTCACGGTGTCGGGCGGCGTGAACGCGGTGCAGGTGCTCGGAGCCGCGAGCGTCCCGCCCGACGCGGGGCACTCGGTGTCGATGGCGGGCGAAGCGAGGGTGCACGCGATGCCGGTCGGGCTCGCGCACTGGCACGCGGTGCAGCCGCGCTCGTCGTCGACCGCCGCGAAGAACACCTGGGGGCCCGACGGATATCCGGCCGGGCACGCGGTGACGGCGCCCGCCTGCATCACGCACTCGGCGCTCGAGAAGGGACCCGCTGGGCCGGGCGCGCAGACCTCTCCGGACGGGCAATCGCCGGACGCGGGGGCCGACGACGGCGCACACGCGCGCGCCACCGTGGTCCATGCGGGCGCGGTGACCGTCGCGGTGCCTCCCGTGGTGGCGCACGAGCCTCCGGTCGCCGCGGACCCCGAGACGGTGACGGCGCTGGCCCCGATGTACGTGGTGGGCGTGCACGACGTGGAGAGGGTCTGCGTGCCGAACGAAGGCGAGGCGCAGGACGTGTCGACGTAGAAGGTCATCACCGGGTCCGAGCACGTCACGCCGGTGACGTCCCCGCAGGCGCACGCGGAGCACGTGGCCGGCGGCGCGGTGAGGCCCGCGTTGCCGTCGAAGGCCGGTGTGGGATCGAAGCCGGCTCCGCACGAGGGCGGCGTGCCCTGACCCGCGGGCGCGACGTAGAGCTCCACCGGTCCCGCCCAGCCCGCGGGCGCGGACGCCGTGCACTGCATCGCGACGCCGCACGACATCGCGTCCACGGCGGCGCCGTCGACCCCCGCGTCGCCCCCGCCGCCGTCGATGCTCCCGTCGCGCGCGCCTCCGTCGAGGGCCCCGCCGTCTCCGAGGCCGCCCGTGAAGTCGTTCCAGTCGAGCAGGACGGAGCATCCGGCCGCGCCGAGGAGGCCGCACGAGAGCACCACACGGACGCAGGCCCTTCGCGAGATCACAGCGTCCCCTCGAGGCCCGCGTAGACGCCTCTCGCGGACGGCGCGAACCGAAGGCGCAGCGCTCCGGACGACGACGCCCGCGTGTCCCGCGTCAGATAGAGGTACGCCGAGCCCGCGAAGAGGAGCGCGCCGACGCCGAGCGCGACGTCACCGACCATCACGCGGGTGCGGGCGGAGTCGACGTCGGAGGGAGCGCAGGAGCGCGTCGGTTGACAGGTATCGGCGAGGTGCGACCGGTCCGAGAGACCCCATCCCTCCATCACCGCGCCGAGCCCCACGGCCACGAGCCCGGCCCCCGCGAGCCCGTACACCGCGACCGGGACGGGCCGCGTCGTCGACGGCGCCTCGGGCGCGACCGGGGCCTCGGGAGGCGGCGCCACGTGGACCTGCGGGACGGGCGGCGCCACGGACGCGGGACCGCTCGCCCGGAAGACGACGTCGACCTGCCGATCCCTCTCGCCCTCGCGCACGTCGATGCGCTGCTCGACCGGATCGAACCCGGCGTGCTGGAACGTCACCGTGTGCACGCCGGGATCGAGCGGCACGGCGCTCACCTCGAGGTGCGCCGGGACGATGACCTCCCCGTCGACCGACACGCGCACGTCGTCGACGGCCCGCGACTCCCCGCTGGGGCGCTCCTCGCGCGCGACGAAGACCACGGTGGGCTCGGCCCGCGTGACGTCCGCCAGCCAGGTGCGGCAGTCGGTCCGCGCGGCTCGTGGGCACGACTCGCGCGCGCACACGTGGAGCTTTTGCTCGGCCGCGCGGAGCTTGTGCTGCTTCATGAGGGGCTGCGCCTGCTCGGCGGCGGAGAAGCATGCCTCCGCGTCCGACGGGGCCTGGCTCGCCTGCGCGTGCACGTCGAGCCCCGACGCGGTGGACGCCGCCACGAGCAGAGCGCCGAGGAAGCACCCTCCGAGTCGAGGTCGACGACCCACGCCCATCCCGACCACGCGCTACAGGCTCGCGCACTCGCGCTTGTACTTCTTGTAGCCGTTCGGGCCGATCGTGTACGGCGGGTTGCACGACGCCGGCGCCGCGCGCCGCGCGGGAGCCGCATGGCCCGTGGGAGGGGAGGTCGCCTCGGGCAGATCCGTCGGCGACACCACCGGCGGCGTCTCCGGGTCGGCCGTCGTGGCGGCGGGAGGCGGGGCGATGGGCGATGCGCTGGCGGGCACGGGGACGACCGGAGCCGCGGTCGCGGTGGTCGCGGCGCTCGCGGCGACCGAGGGGCTCGAAGGATCGCGCCGGAGGAGAGCGACTCCCCCGACGACGCCGAGGAACACGAGGCCCACCGTGGCGACGCCCACGAGGGACCCGCGGCGGCTCGAGCGACGCGCCGGCGGCTGCGGCTCGGAGGCGACCAGCGAGGTGTCCGTGAGCATGGACTCCTGCACGGGCGCGCGCAGCTCGGGCCGCGTGGCCGTCAGCGACGGCTCGTCGACGGGCGGTCGCCCTCCCGGGGCCGTCGGGATGTTCACGGCGGGATCGGGCGGCCGGGACATGCGGATGGCGGTGCCCCCTTCGCCGCCCTCGGCCTCGCGCTCGATCTCGGCGATCTGCTCGCGACGCTCGGTGAGCACGTCGGCCATCAGCCGCTCCACCCACTGCCCGACCTGCGACGGCGTGGCGAGCGGCAGCGACTCCTCGATGGCCAGCGCCATGACGCGCGCCGACTCGTAGCGACGCGCCGGGTTGCGCGTGAGGCTGCGAAGGGCGATCGCGTCCATCTTGCGGTCGAGGCCCGCGATGATCTTGCTCGGCCGGGACACGTCCCCGCGCAGGACCTTGCCGTAGATCTCGCCCTCGTCGGCGCCGTCGAAGAGGCGCTCGCCCGTCAGCATCTCCCAGAAGACGACCCCGGCCCCGAAGACGTCCGCGCGCCGATCGACCTTCTTGCCCTTCAGCTGCTCGGGCGCCATGTAGGCGAGCTTTCCCTTGAGCTGCCCTTCGCGCGTCACCTGCGCGCGCCCCGTCGCCTTCGCGACGCCGAAGTCGATGAGGTGCGCTTGCCCGTCGGTCCCCACGAGCACGTTGTGCGGCGAGACGTCGCGGTGCACGAGCGACAGCGGATGCCCCTGCTCGTCGCACGCCTCGTGCGCGGCGTGGAGCCCGTGCAGCACGTTGACCATGATCGACGCGGCGACCGGGAGAGGTGCGCGCTCGCGGCGATCGCCGGCGACGCGGAGCAGGCGGGCGAGCGAATCGCCGGCCACGTAGTCCATGACGACGAAGAGCTCGCCCTCGGTGGCGACGACGTCGAGCGTCGAGACCACGTTGGGGTGGCGGATGCGAGCGGCGAGGCGCGCCTCGTCGAGGAACATGGCGACGAACTCGGGGTTCCGGGCGAGGTGCGGGTGGAGGCGCTTGATGGCCACCGTGCGCGAGAACCCGGCGGGCCCCATGAGGCGGCCGAGGTGGACGACCGCCATGCCGCCGGACGCGATCTCGTGGCGCAGCGCGTAGCGCCCGACGGTCACGACAGGGGCTGCCATGCCGACGGTCAGCGTAACACTTAACGTGGCAGAATGCCGGCACGGACCGGTATGTCGCCGCGCGATCCCCGAGACATTCACACCGAGGCGGACGCTTCCACCACGCCGCGGGAACGTCTCCTCGTGTTCTGGGACGGCGGCTTCGCGACCCACACGCTGCCGGCCTCGGGCAAGGTGACCATCGGGCGCCTTCAGGAGTGCGAGATCTGGGTGGATCACCCCTCGGTGTCGCGGAAGCACGCCGAGCTCCTCCTCGGGCCGCAGCTCCGGGTGGTCGACCTCGGCAGCTTCAACGGCACGCGTGTCGGCGGGGTGCGCATCGCGGCCAACGAGCCGACGGTGGTCCCGCCTCGCAGCGTCGTCGAGATCGGGTCGACGTTCGTGGTCGTCGAGGCCCCGCCGGCGCGCGAGGCCCCTGCCGGCACCCTCCGTCCTCCGGCTCCGGATCCGAGCGTCGACCTCGTCGTGGCCGACGAGCGGATGGCCCAGCTTCACCGCCTCTTGCGGGCGGTGGCGCAGGGGACCATCAGCGTGGTGCTCCTCGGCGAGACGGGCGTCGGCAAGGAGGTCATCGCGCAGAGCATCCACCGCTACTCGCCGCGGGCGAGCCGGCCCTTCGTGTCGATCAACTGCGCCGCCATCCCCGAGGCGCTGCTCGAGAGTGAGCTCTTCGGGCACGAGCGGGGTGCGTTCACGGGCGCCGTGCGCGAGAAGGCCGGGCTGATGGAGACGGCCGACGGCGGGACGCTGCTGCTCGACGAGGTGGGAGAGATGCCGCTGCCGGCGCAGGCGAAGCTCCTCCGGGCCATCGAGACGCGGCAGATCGTCCGCGTGGGAGGCGTGCGGCCTCGCTCGGTCGACGTGCGGTTCGTGTCGGCGACGAACCGCGATCTCGAGCAGCTCATCGAGGCGCGCGCCTTCCGGCGGGACCTCTTCTTCCGGCTGAACGGCATCTCGGTGCACGTCCCCCCGCTGCGAGAGCGGCTGGCGGAGCTCGAAGGGCTGACGCGCCGGTTCCTGGCGGAGTTCGGGGCGTCGCTCGGGAGGCGCCCTCTCTCGCTGTCCTCCGAGGCGCTGTCCGAGCTGCGTACGCATGCCTGGCCCGGCAACGTGCGCGAGCTGCGGAACGTGGTCGAGCGCGCCGTCCTTCTCTGCGAGGGCCCCGAGATCCGCCCCGAGCACCTCTCGCTCGGCAGCCTCGGTACGGGCGACCTTCCCCCCGCGAGCTCCGAGAGAGCGCCTGCGAGCGAAGTCCCCGAGACCGCGCGCGGAGGTCTCTCGGAGGAGCTGCAGGCCACCGAGCGGAGGCGCATCCTCGAGGCGCTCGAGCAGTGCGCGGGCAACCAGACGCGCGCCGCCGAGATGCTGGGCATCTCGCGGCGGTCTCTCATCCACCGGCTGGAGACGTACGGCGTCCCCCGACCGCGCAAACGGGGATAAGGATAGAGCCCATGCAGTGCACGCGATGCGGCTTCGTGAATCCCCCCCAGCAGCAGAGCGTGTGCGCCCACTGCGGCACGCCGTTCACGATGGGCGCCGACCCGGCGCTGCGCGCGCTGCTCCCGGTCGGACGCACGCCGCTGGCCATCATCGCGGGCTATCTCGGGCTCGGCGCGCTCTTCTGCTTCCCGGCGCCCATCGCGCTCGGCGTGGGCATCTGGGCGGTGATCGATCTGAAGAAGAAGCCCGGCATGCACGGCATGGGGCGCGCCGTCTTCGGCGTCGTGGCGGGAGCGATCGGCACCGTCGCCATCATCCTCTGGCTGGTGGCCGCGCTCCTCACCCACCACGCCCCCCGCTAAGATCAGGGAGCGCGATTCTCGTCCATCAAGCGGAGAGATGGGAAAACAGGGAGGAAAGGAGGAGATGAGGAAGTCACTGGATTCTCCGAGCATTCACTCCTCCTTCCTTCCTCCCCTCCCTGTGACCTTCTCTCTCTCGTGATCGAGAATCACGCTCGGTTACGCTCGGTGATTTCTAAATGACCGAGCGCAACCGAGCGCGATTGTCGATCAGATGCCATCCGATGCCGCGCCAGCGGCATCAGCACCGCGAGCGTGAGCGAGCGGTGAGCGACCAAGCTCGCGGCGCGGAGTGCCGTGTGCAAGCGGCGCGGCTCACCGCTCGCTCACGCT
>DASXZL010000071.1:0-15039 GCA_036501935.1 Polyangiaceae bacterium
AAAAAGGAGGGAAGGAGGGAAGGAGGGAAGGAGGGAAGGAGGGGGAAGAGAGATTCAGAGGGCGTACGGGTTGCTCTTCAGCACGGGGGGAGGGGAGGCGAGGCGGGGGCGGGGCGCGGGCGCGGGCGTGGGCGTGGGCGTGGGCGCGGGCGCGGGCGCGGGCGTGGGCGTGGGCGAGAGCGCGGGCGTGGGCGAGAGCGCGGGCGTGGGCGAGAGGGTGGGGGCGGGGGTCGAGGTCGGGGTCGGGGTCGGGGTCGGGGTCGGGGTCGAGGTCGGGGTCGAGGTCGACGGCCGGGAGATCCACATTGTGGCCGCTGCCGCGCCGACGAGGAGGGACAGCACCGTGACTCCGACGAGGACCGGGGTCAGGGAGCGCTTCGGCGGGGACAGGATGTCCGTCTCCACCGAGGTCTCGGTGCGCATGGGGGGAGTGTCGCGGGACTTCAAGGTGCCCGCGATGACGGGGCTCGGCGTGGGGGCGAGCCGCAGGGTTGCCTCCCTCGTCTCGGGAGGCATCGGGAGCGCCGTGGCCGAGGGCAGGCGGTGCATCGAACGCGGGCTCAGTTTGTCGAGCTCGTCTCCGAGGATCGCCTGGAGGCGCCCGTGGCGGTACTCCAGCTCGGTGCCGCAGATCGCCTCCACCTGCTCGGCCACGAGGCGCGCGGGGGCCGGCGGGATGGCCTGCTCCAGGGCGCGCGCGAACGCCCGTGCGGTCTGGAAGCGCTCCTCGAGCGGGCGGGCGAGCGCGTGCGACAGCACGACGTCGACGTCGGGACCGCACTCCGGGTTCTCGCTCGACGGGGGCGGGATGGGCGCCTTCATCACGCGGCGCAGCTCGTCGAACTCGTCGTCCCCGCGAAAGAGGCGCTTTCCGGCGAGCGCCTCCCAGAGCACGATGCCGGCGGCGAACACGTCGCACCGCCGGTCGAGCGGCTGGCCGTCCGCTTGCTCGGGCGCCATGTAGGCGCACTTGCCCTTGATGACGCCCGCGCGCGTGCTCCCGATGCGGGCCCTCGCCTTGGCGATGCCGAAGTCGATGACGCGGCTGACGCCGTCCACGCCCACGACGACGTTCTGCGGGCTCACGTCGCGGTGCACGATGCCGAGCGGCTGGCGGCGGATGTCGACCGCCTCGTGCGCCTCGTGCAGGCCGACGAGCACGTCGTGGAGGATGCGCGACGCGACGGCGACGGGGAGGCGCTTGCCGGTGCGCTCGGCCTCGCGCGTGAGCTGCGAGAGCGACACCGACTCGACGTAGTCCATGACGAGGATGACCTCGTCCTCGGTGCGCACGACGTCGATGACCGGCACGACGTTCGGGTGGCGGATGCTCGACGCGACGCGCGCCTCGTCGAGCAGCATGGCCATGAAGTCGCGATCCTTCGTCAGGTGCCGGTGCACGCGCTTGAGGACGACGAGCCGCTCGAAGCCCTCCGCCCCGCGGTAGACGGCGATGCCGACCGTCGCCGTTCCCCCCGACGCGAGCTCCACGAGCATCTCGTAGGCGCCGACGCGCTGCCCAGGGGCGAAGGTGACGTGGGTCATCGGGGGGTCATCGGAAGGTGCCGGCGACCTCGAGGGAGCCGGGGGCGATGGCGAGGCCCGTGTGCGTCGCGTGCGCGCCGTGCCAGTCGACGAGCCAGATCGCGGCGGCGCCGGTGAAGGCGGCGGAGGCGAGGCTGATGATGAGGAGGCCGTTCGTGCGCTGCATGTCGTGGCGGCCGGTGTCGTAGTTCGCGGTGGTCTGGTTCGGGTCGTAGGTATTGCTGCGGAAGGAGAGGGTGTCGAGGCCGGACCAGACGGTGGCGGCGGTGGCGAGCGCGGTGACGCCCGCGCCGATCCAGACGACGGCGGGGGACCAGCTCGGGGAAGAAGAAGGGGGAGAGGGGGTCGAGGTCGGGGTCGAGGTCGGGGTCGGGGTCGAGGTCGGGGTCGAGGTCGGGGTCGGGGTCGGGGTCGGGGTCGGGGTCGAGGTCGAGGTCGAGGTCGGGGTCGGGGTCGGGGTCGGGGTCGAGGGGTCGGGAGAGGTTGCGGGGACGGGGGCGGGCAGGGGCGCGGGAGGAACTGTGAGGCTGACGTCGACGGTGCCCCCGGCGTCCCCCTTGGCCTCCGCCTTGACGGCTTGCTCGCCCGCGCGGGCCTCGACGACGTGGCGCCCGGGATCGACGTAGACGCTCGGCGCGTCGACGCGTTGATCGTCGACCAGCACCACGTCGAAGCCGGGGGCCTGCAGGCGCACGCGAAGCAAGTGCTTGCCGAGGGCGTCGAGCTCCCGCGTCGCTTCGCCGCGATCACGCGCGTCGGGGGCGGCCTCGCGCAGGTACTTCGCGTACGCGTTCGCCGCGCCCGCCTCGTCCCCCGCGTGAAGCAGCGACCGCGCCTCGTTCCACGTCGCGCTCGGGTGGGGCGCCAGGCGGTAGGCCTCCTCGAAGCGGCGCGCCGCGAGGGCGTAGTCCTTCCGCGCGAACGCCTTCTCCCCCTCGCTGAACGCCTTCGCGGCCTCGACGCGCGACTCATCCCCGGCGCGGACGGGAGCCGCCACGGCGAGGGCCAATGCCAGGCCCGTCAGCGAGAGGAGACGGCGGACGAGCACCCCCGAATCATAGGCTCCCGCGTATCATCGAGCCCACATGTTCGAATCGGCCGAGCTCGGGCACCGCGTCGACAAGCGCACCTACGACCGCGAGGTCGCCAAGCTCCGCGCGCAGCTCCTCGACGCGCAGATGCACGTCCTCGAGCGCGCCGAGTTCCCCGTCGTCCTGCTCGCGAGCGGGGTCGACGGCGGCGGCAAGGGCGACGTCGTCAACCTCCTCAACGAGTGGATGGACCCGCGCCACGTCCAGGTGCACGCCCTCGGCGAGCCCACCGACGAGGACCGCGCCCGCCCGCCCATGTACCGCTTCTGGCGCAGGCTCCCGCCGAAGGGCAAGACGGGGGTCTTCCTCGGCTCCTGGTACACCGCGCCCATCATGGACCGCGCGTACCGCCGCATCGGGGGGAGCGAGCTGTCGGGCACGCTGGCCGAGATCACGCGCTTCGAGCGGATGCTCGCCGACGAGGGCGCGCTCGTCGTGAAGCTCTGGCTTCACCTGTCGAAGAAGGCGCAGCGCAAGCGCTTCCTCGAGCTCGAGTCGAGCCCCGCCACCGCGTGGCGCGTGACCGCGCAGGACTGGAAGGACCACCGGCGCTACGAGCGCTTTCGCGCGGTCACCGAGCGGGTGCTCACCGACACGAGCACCGCCGAGGCCCCCTGGTCGGTCGTCGAGGCGACCGACGCGCGCTACCGAAACCTCACCGTGGGCCGCACGCTGCTCGACGCGATGAACAAACGCCTCGAGCGCGGCAAGCACGCCGCCACGGTGCGCGCCGCCCCGCCGCCCGCCGCTCCCATCGACGCGCGCGACGTCATCGAGGAGCTCGATCTCTCGGTCTCCCTCCCGGAGGCGAAGTACGACAAGAAGCTCGCGAAGCTCCAGGTGCGCCTTCACGCGCTCGCCTACGACAAGCGCTTCCGTGACCGCGCGTGCGTCATGGTCTTCGAGGGGAACGACGCCGCGGGCAAGGGCGGCGCCGTCCGGCGCGTGACGCGGGCGCTCGACGCGCGGACCTACGACGTCGTCCCCATCGCCGCGCCGACCGAGGAGGAGCGCGCGCAGCCCTACCTGTGGCGCTTCTGGCGGCACCTGCCGCGTCGCGGGCGCTTCGCGCTCTTCGACCGGAGCTGGTACGGGCGCGTGCTGGTCGAGCGGGTCGAGGGGTTCGCCGCCGAGCCGGACTGGATGCGCGCGTACCGGGAGATCGTCGACTTCGAGGAGTCGCTCGTGAAGGCCGGGGTCGTCGTCGTGAAGCTGTGGCTCGCCATCAGCCCCGAGGAGCAGCTGAAGCGCTTTCACGCGCGCGAGAAGACGCCGTTCAAGCGGTTCAAGATCACGGCCGACGACTGGCGCAACCGGAAGAAGTGGGACGCGTACCAGCGCGCGGTCTGCGACATGGTGGACCGCACGAGCACCAAGCCCGCCCCCTGGCACCTCGTCGAGGCCAACGACAAGAAGTGGGCGCGCGTGAAGGTGCTCGAGGCGGCGTGCGAGGCCATCGAGCAGATGCTGTAGAATCGAGGGATGCGCGCCGTCGTCGCCGTCGCTGCTGCCTTCGCGCTCGCCGCCTCGGCCGGGGCCTTCGTGCTCGCCGCGTGCAGCACGACCGAGACGTCGCCGCTCCCGGGGGAAGACGCGTCTTTCTTCGAAGCGGCGACCGAGGCGGGCGGGATGGACGCGACGCCGGCGGAGGGCTCCGCGGTGGACGCTCCCGGGGCGGAGGCGGCAGCCGTCGACGGCGGCGCCGGGGTGGCGTTCTGCGATCAGACGTACGGCGCGGTGCGCGTCGCCTTCGAGGGATGCTGCACCTCGGGCGACACGACGACCGACCAGTACAAGTTCATCGACGCCATCTACGCTGCGCTGACGTCCGACTGCGAGGCGCGCCTCTCGAGCGCCATCGCGAAGGGGCGCGTCACGTTCGATCCGGTCGCGGCGCAGGCGTGCGTCGCGTCGTTCCAGCAGACGATCGCCGCGGGGGTGTGCTGGGGGAACATCGACACGAACCAGTCCGGACCGGCGGAGTACGGGTCGAGCGCGTGCAGCGACGTGGTGACGGGGCTCCAGGCAGCCGGGAAGCCGTGCGCCATCGACCTCGAGTGCGTCTCGGGTCTCACCTGCGTCGGCTGGACGGGGTCGACCGACGGGACGTGCACGACGCCGGGCGCTGCGGGCAAGCCGTGCGAGCAGGCGGCGGACGCGGGGTCGGCGCTCTACATCGACTACGGCTTCGGCTCGCACCCCTCGTGCGCGGCGGGAGCCTACTGCGTGGCCCAGAAGTGCCAGGCGCAAGCGGCAAGCGGCGCCGCGTGCACCGAGGACGCCGAGTGCATGACCGGGATGATCTGCCACCTCGGCCACTGCGCCGCTGCCGGCCCCTCGGCCGACGGAGGAGCGTGCGACACGAAGGTGGACTGCGTGCAGGGCTTCTACTGCGCCCTCGGCGACGGCGGCGCGACGCCGGGGATCTGCTTGCCCCGCGAGGGGCAAGGGGGGGGATGCACGACGAGCGGGGACCAGTGCAAGGGCATCTGCGTCTCGGCGGACGGCGGGCTCGGCGGAGTGTGCACGGCGGTGTGCGGGTCGGGGTGAGACGGCGGGACCGGGGGCCGCCTCCCATTCCGGAGGCGGGCCCCTTTCCCTGGTTGTGTCGCACCGCTGGCTAGGCGGTCTTCGGCGCCGTCCCGCCCGTCGCCGGTCCCGGATTCGGGCCTGCGGTGGGGGCGGTCGGCGTCTGCACGACGGGCGCTCCGGCCACGATCGGGGTCACGAGGACACCGGTGACGGTGCCCTTGATCCGTTTCTTGGCCTTCGCGCTCGCGGTGCCCCGCGCCGCGCGAGTTGCCTCGCGCTTCGCGGCTGCTGCGGCCTTCTGCTCGACCGTCAGCGGAGTCGCCACCTTCTTCGGGGGAACCCCGAAGTCGGCGAGCGCATCCGACTGCGTGCTGAACTGGACCCGGACGAACTGCACGAACGCGTCCATGAACGCGAGCAGTGCAGGCGCCTTCGCCTCTTCAGCCTCGACCTTTGCCGTGGTCGACGTGCGAGCCGCGATCACGGCCGCGCGCAGGTCGACGAGCTCCTGGAGCTCGCTGATGACCTGCGCCGCCGTGAACGTGCCCCCCGCGAACGTCATGGGGACGTTCGCGAGGCGCTTCTGGATCCCCGCGATCAACGTCGTCGCGAGGTCCACAGCCGTTGCCTTTCCCTGTCTTGCCATCTGAATCACCTCCTCTCCGAGACGGCGCACCGGGATCCATTCCCGGGGGGTTGATTCGCGCCGTTCTCGGGGGGATGACGTAAGGGGGGTCGAAAACTCTCGGTTTTATTTTCACAATCGATCAAGGGCCGTGGATCGCTCGGCTTTTCCGGCGGTTCCTGCGCACCACCGGCCCCCGTCCCGCGGCCTCCCTCGCGAGGAGATGGTCCCCCCGCTGCATCACCGCGCCTCCCCGCCGGTGCGGTCGGCGTCCCCGCCGGTGCGGTCGCTGTCTCGCGCGGTGCGGTCGGCGTCCCCGCCGCAGCGGTCGGCGTCTTCGCCGGTGCGCTCGCTGTCTCGCGCGGTTCGCTCGCCGTCCCGCGTGGTGCGCCTCGCCTCTCGCGCAATGCGGTCACCCAATCGCGCGGTGCGCTCGCCCTCCCGCGCGGTGCGGTCACCCGCTCGCGCGGTCCCGCGCCCTTCCCCAGCGGGGAGCCGCGCGTCCCCGCCGCCTCCGTGCGCGTCTCCGTCGGTTCGCCCGATCCCTCCGGCGGGGAGCCTCGTCGCACCCGCGGGGAGCCACGATCCTCCGCGCGAACGCCTCTCTCCTCGCGCGCCTCCCCTCCTCCGTCCGCGGCGTCACCCCGTGGTACCGTCTCTCCGTGCGTGAGCTCCACCGAACGGCGCACTTTCTCCTCGTGGAGGACCCCATCGCTCGCATCGTGACGCGCACCCGCACGGCGGAGCGGTTCGCCTCCCTCGACCAGGTGACCAGCGAATACGACGCCCTCGTCCACGCCTTCGAGCGGGTCGACCGCTCCGTCTTCGCGCAGCTCGTCGATCTCCGGCAGGCGCCCGCCCGCAACGACGACGCCTTCGAGGCCATCGTCACGGGGTACCAGCCCGCTCTCTACGACCGGTTCCGCCGCGTCGCGGTGGTGGTCGCCACCGCGGCGGGGAGGCTGCAGCTCCGGCGCTTCCTGACGGAGTCTCGGCCCGACGCGGGCCTCTACACGGACCTCGACGAGGCGACCGCGTACCTGCGGGCGTAGTCCCCTGGAGGGACGCTCACTGCCCGCCGCTCGTTGGGGCCGAGACCACTGGTGACGGCTCGGGGGTCGCAGGGGTTACCGTTCGGAAGACCAAGCCCGCGTCGAAGACTCGCGCCCACGGGGCGACGAATCCGTGCAACCCGACGAAGCGCGCCTCGGTCGGAGTATCCCCGAGACCACTTCGCGGAACCACGCGAAAGCCCTCGCTGGGCACGAAGAGCTGGTCGATGGTTCCTGGGCGGGCGGGTCCGACCACGATCTCCTTCTGCCGGGGCGGGTTTCCGATCCTCCCTTCGTACGCGGTCATCGCGTCGACCCAGCGCAGCACCATCAAGGCAAGCGCGCGTCGATCGAGCGCTCGATTCTCGACCCACAAGGACGCTCGTCAAGGCCGATGAGAGGCCTGGGCTACCGAATCTCCTTCGGCGGGTCGAGCCAACGGCCGCTGCCGAGGAGCACCCGGAGCTGCCCCGCGAGGTTCACGCTCGCCGCGAGGGGCGCTTCGAACCGGCGCAGAACGCGGCGTATGCGGGGCAGCGCCGTTACGAAGGTCCGACCCATCGTTGGCGCGCTGACGTCGCCCCGGCCGAGCATGAAGCACGCCGCTTTTGCCTGGACGATCGCGCTTCGTTCGAGCTCGTTGCGGCGGATGTCCTTGTCCTTCGTCAGGATCACCCAGCCACGGCCCGCGATCTCGACGAGCCACTCCGCATCGGGCGTGTTCTGCACAAAGTGGTCGTCGTGGGCGTGGGCCACCTCTCCGGCCGCGCGAAGCGCGTCGACGACGACGTGACGGCCGATGGACCGATCAACGAAATAGACGAATGGTTCAGGCAGCTTCACGTGTCTCGCACCGGATGGCGTCCTCGATCTGCTCGAGGTCGACGCCGTAATCCCGGGCGAGGGCGGTGATCGACTCACCGGCGCGGTGACGCTGCGCGACGATGCGGGCTTCGATGCCCGTCCCCGCGATGACCGGCTGCCCGAACCCCCGGCGCGGGTCGACGACGATCGTCTTCGGCTGCCCCGGCGCGATCTCGGAGCGAACCCAGGGGTACATCCGGACGGCGAAGTCGTTCTCCCAGTCGATGCGTTGCAGGCTGGCGCCGAGCACCTCACGCAGCGCCGCCTGGCCGTCCACCGACACGTTCAGCAGCCGGCCGGCGTGCTCGGCGAAGAGGCTCACGCCGTCCGTGCGGAACTTCGCGTGCAAGAGGGGGCGGTCGTAGCCGAGCTCGCGGCCGACGAAGCGGAGGGCCTTGCGCACGCGCTGCATCGAGATGCCGTGCACGCGGCGCATCGAGGCGAGGACGAAGGCCTCCGTCAGGTTGCCGAAGGAGAGCAGAAGCGGCCGGGTCGATGCAGCGGTGAAGAGCGATTTGTGGTCGCCGTCGCCGACGGCCCAGAGCCGGAGCGTCGACGGCGACAGGCGGACGATCTGCGCCGCACGCGGGATCGCGTACGCGGGCAGCTCCTCGGGCGAGCGGTTGCCGTAGATGTCGGGGGTGGGCACGAGCGTTGGAGCTGAGGGTTGGCCAGGCGGACAGCCCCTCTATCCGTCCAGTCTACGCGACGGCGCGGCTGATTGCCTTGTTCAGTTCCAAGCGGGTCAAGCAGGAACGCTCCCGAGCGTGAGCGCCTCGTCTTCATGACGGGGTCTCACTCTCCGAAGAGGGACAGCTGCCGCTTCTTCGCGGCCTTCTTGGCCTCGCGCTTCCGCGCCCTCTCCTCCTTCGCGGCCTCCTTCGCGGCGTCCGCGGCGCCTCCTCCCGGCGCGCGCGCGACGAGCGACGCGAGCAGCTCCGTCTCGCTCGCGGGCTTGTCCTCGCGGTAGCGCACGACGCGCGCGAAGCGGAGCGCGATGCCGCCGGGATACCGCGGGCTCCGCTGGACGTCGTTGAACCGGATCTCCACGACGAGCTCCGGCCGCACGTGAACGACGTGGTCGGTCCGCTCGGTCGCGAGCTCCAGCAGGCGCGCGGTCTGCCAGCGAAGCATCTCGTCGGTGAGGCCCTTGAAGGTCTTGCCGATCATGCAGAACGAGCCGTCGTCGCGGCGCGCGCCGAGGTGCAGGTTCGAGAGGAGCCCCTTGCGGCGACCGCTCCCCCACTCGACGGCGAGGACGACGAGATCGACCGTGGCGAACTCCTTGAGCTTCTGCCACGCGCGCCCCCGCGCCCCGAACCGGTAGGGCGCCGCCAGATCCTTCACGACGACGCCCTCGCTCCCCGCCGCCAGGGCGCCCTCGTAGAAGGCCCGCGCGTCGTCCACCGTGGCGACGCGCGCCGACGGCACGATGAGCTCCGGCGGGGCCACCGCGGCGAGGGCCTCGAGGCGCGCGGACAGCGGTGCGTCGAGGAGATCGACGCCGTCGCGGTGCAGGCAGTCGAAGAGGTACGCGCGAAGCTGGTCGGTGTCGGGCGCGGTCTTCGAGGAGAGGGCGGAGAAGGAGTCCTGGAAGGGCCGCGGCGCGCCATCGGGGCCGACGAGGACGACCTCCCCGTCGAGGACCAGCGTGTCGGCGCGGAGCGACGCGAAGGCGTCGAGGAGCGGGCGGCAGCCCTCGGTGATGTCGTTGCCCTGGCGCGAGTAGACGGCGACGCGCGCGCCCTGCTTGTGGACCTGCGCGCGAACGCCGTCGATCTTCCACTCGATCTCCGCCTCGGCGAGGCCGTCGTAGGCCTCCTCGATCGAGTCGGCCGGCGACGCGAGCATCGGCGCGAGGAAGCGAAAGAGCTCGATGGTCGAAGGAGGGGCCGCGTCGCGGTCGACGCCGAGGAGCGTGCTCGCCGCCGCCGGGATGGAGCCGCGCAGCATGACGACGCGCCGCGCCTCCGCCTCCGTGCGGCCCGCGCGCTCCGCGATGGCCAGCAGCATCACGCCGCCGAGGCTCCCTTGCCGCAGCGAGCCGGTGAGCGCCCCCGCGAAGAGCGCCCGCTCCGGCACGGTGAGCGCGCCGTAGAGGGCCGCGACGCGCGCCAGCTTCTCCGCGTGGGGGGCCTGCTTCGCGTCGGCGAGCCGCGACTCCACGTCCCGCAGCGTGAGCGACGGCGTCTCCGGAGCCGGCACGCCCGGGTCCTGCGCGAGCTGCCAGAGCTGCACCGGGCCGACGCCGAGAGGCCCCACGAGCGGCTCGCCCACGAGCCAGCCCACCGCGGCCGCCGCGTCCTCCGCCGGCACCGTGGCGAGCAAGGACACGAGGAGGCGCTGCTTCTCGAGCCGCGAGCGCGTCTGCGAGAGCCGCGACGACGTGCTGGCGAGCTCGAGGAAGAGCGGGGAGTCCATCGCGTCCGCCGCGCGTCGCCGGGTTTACCCCGTCGCCCGCTTGCCCTTCTTCGCCGTCTTCGCGGGGGCGGCCTTCTCGGCCTCCTCCTCGTCCTCGTCGCTGCGCGCCTTGGCCGGGCCGGGCTTGCCGGCGGCCTTGATCGACCGCGACAGGAGCTCCGCCAGATCGATGACCTGCGCCCCCGTCGACGCGGCCGCCGCCGGGGCTTCCTCGGCCCCCGCGTCGCGCGCGACCTCGCCCGCCTCGATCTTCTGGTCCACCGCCGCGAGCACGGCGCTGCGGTACTCGTCCGGATGGCGCGCGGGATCGAAGGGCCCCGACAGCTCCTCGACGAGGTGCAGCGCCAGCTGCTTCTCGCGCGGGCTCGGCTCCTTCTGCTCGGCGGGGGCGAGCTCCGCGCCGTCCACCAGCTCCTCGGCGAAGCGCATCATGTCGAGCGAGAAGAGCTTGCCGCGCGGCCGCACGAGGGCGAGGCGCGTCCGCGTCCGGAGGCGCACCTTGGCGAGCGCGACCTTCTTCGTGTCGGCGAGCACCGTGCGGAGCAGATCGTAGCCGCGGACGTTCTTGCTGCCCGGCCCGATCCAGTAGCTCTTCTCGACGTACGCGAGGTCGACCTCGAGGGGGTCGACGAACTCGACGATTTCGATGCTCCCGGTCGTCTCGTCGCCGTCGAGCTTCGCCAGCTCCTCCTTCGTGAAGAGCGCGTACTCGTTCTTGGCGACCTCGTAGCCCTTGCCGATCTGGTCGTAGGGCAAGTCCTTGTTGCACTTGGGGCAGCGGCGCACCATCGTGATCCGCGTTCCGCACTCCTTGTGGAGCTGGTGAAACTGGGGCGTGAGGTCCTTCGTCGCCGTGTAGAGCTTGGCGGGGATGGTCACCAGGCCGAACGAGATCTCACCGGACCAGAAGGCGCGCATGGGGACTCTCCGATGGCTAATACGAAAGCGCGGGCACGCAAGGACGACAAGGCTGCACGCCTGGCCACCTATGAGGCCAAGCGAAGCTTCGACATCACGCCCGAGCCGAAGGGATCGTCGCAAGTCGAGGCGGGGCCCGTAAAGAAAAGCGCGGACGCCCCCCTCGAGTTCGTCGTCCAGAAGCACGACGCGCGGCGCCTGCACTACGACGTGCGCCTCGAGATCGAGGGCGCGATGGCCAGCTGGGCGGTGCCCAAGGGGCCGAGCTACGACCCCGCCGTGAAGCGCCTGGCGGTCCAGACCGAGGACCACCCCATGGAGTACAACCAGTTCGAGGGGCGCATCCCGGACAAGCAGTACGGCGCGGGGGACGTGCTCATCTGGGACCGCGGCACCTACGAGACGGTCCCGCCGGGCCAGCAGGTGGCCATGATGAAGAAGGGGCACCTCCACGTGCGCTTCTTCGGCGAGAAGCTCGTCGGCGACTGGCACCTCTTGATGACGGGTCGGGAGAAGAAGGAGCGCGAGCACGGCGGGGGGCTCGACGACGGCGCGGGCGGGACGGGCAAGGCGCAGTGGCTGATGTTCAAGGCGAAGGACAGCCACGCGAACGCGAAGTACGACGTCGTCGCCGAGCGGCCCGAGTCGGTCGTCAGCGGCCGGCAGGGGACGCGCGGTCCCATGCGCGTGGGCGCGTCGGAGAAGGGCACGAGCGCCCGGGCCCTGCACGAGCTCGTGGGGGAGCCGATGCTGGCCACGGCCGCCGCCGCGATGCCGGACGCGCGCGACTGGCTCTTCGAGGTGAAGTACGACGGGTATCGCCTGCTCGCGTGCAAGGCGGGGGGCGACGCGCGCCTCTACACGCGCAAGGGCAACGACTGGACCGACCGCTTCCCGCCCATCGCGGCCGCCGTGGCGCGGCTCGGGGCGCGCGAGTGCATCGTCGACGGCGAGGCGTGCGTCGTCGACGACGAGGGCCGGCCTTCCTTCAAGAAGCTCCAGGAGTGGCTCGCCGGGCAGACCAAGCACGCGCACGTCGGCTTCGCGGCGTTCGATCTGCTGTGGCTCGACGGGCGCGATCTCCGCGCGGAGCCGCTCGAGGCGAGGCGCGAGCTTCTGGAGAAGCTGCTCGAGGGCGCGGAGGCCCCGATGTCGTTCTCGCGCGCCGCCGAGGGCGATCCGGTGGAGCTGGTGCGGGCGGCGAAGGAGGCGGGCCTCGAGGGGCTGATGGCCAAGCGCAAGGGCTCTCCCTATGTGAGCGGGCGCTCGTCGAGCTGGCTGAAGCTGCGGTTCGAGCGGCGGCAGGACGCGGTGGTCATCGGGTGGCTCCCGCTGTCGGGCAACGCGAAGGACATGGGCGCGCTGGCGCTGGCGGTGGTCGAGGGGGGCAAGCTCGTCTACGCGGGCCGCGTGGGGACGGGGTTCAGCGATCGCGAGCGGCACGCGTGGGCGAAGAAGCTCGAGGCGATGGAGGTGCCCGAGCCGCGCGCCGAGCGTGTGCCGAAGACCAAGGGCGCGCACTGGGTCGAGCCGCGCATCGTGGTGGAGTGCGGGTTCCACGAGTGGACGACGTCGGACGGGACGATGCGGCAGCCGCGGTTCCTCGGGACGCGCGAGGACAAGGACCCGATGGAGTGCGTGAAGGAGGCGGACGCGGCGCCCGCGCGCGACGAGGAGCGCGAGCCGGAGGTTGCGCCTGCTGCCGTGGCGCCGCGCCGCGACGGCCCCAAGCTGAGCAACCCGGACAAGGTGCTCTTCCCGCGCGACGGCTACACGAAGCGCGACATCTGGGACTATTACACGGCCGTCGCGCCCGTGATGCTCCCGCACCTCGCGGGCCGCCCGCTGACGCTCCAGCGCTACCCCGACGGGATCGACGGCGAGGAGTGGTACCAGCAGAACGTGCCGCTGAAGGCGCCGTCCTTCGTGCGCCTCGTCGACGGCGGGCCCCGGCACGAGGGCAAGCAGAAGCTCATCTGCGACTCGCTCGACACGCTCCAGTGGCTCGCGAACCTCGCCGCGCTGACCATCCACACCTGGTGCAGCCACGTCCCGCCGCAGGCGACGACGCGCGCCGCCATCGACCACGCGATGGCCCTCCCCGACTACACCATCCTCGACCTCGATCCCGGCGACGGCACGTGGGCGCACCTCATCGAGGTGGCTCACGCCGTCCACACGCTGCTCGACGCGCTGAAGCTCCAGAGCTTCGTCAAGACGAGCGGCAAGCGCGGCCTCCACGTCGTCGTCCCCTTCGCGCCCGGGCCGACCCACGATCAGGCCACGGGCTTCGCCGAGCAGGTCGCGCGCGCCGTCGCGAAGGTGCTGCCCAAGATCGCCACCGTGGAGCGCATGAAGGACAAGCGCGGGGGCAAGCTCTACGTCGACTACGGCCAGAACGGCGAGGGCCGGACCATCGTGGCGCCGTACACGATCCGCGCCCGCGACGGCGCCGTCGTCTCCACGCCCATCGCGTGGGACGAAGTGACCGAGTCGCTCGACCCCACGCGCTTCACCATCAAGACCGTGCTCCCTCGCATCGCGAAATACGGCGACCTCTACGTCGGCGTCCTCTCCAGCAAGCAGCGCCTCCCCCTCTAAATGAGCGAGCGCAAGCGAGCGCGATTCTCGATGGATCTCGGACGGGCGGCGGAGCCGCCGTCAGCACCGCGAGCGTGAGCGAGCGGTGAGCCGCGCCGCTTGCACAGGGCACTCCGCGCCGCGAGCTTGGTCGCTCACCGCTCGCTCACGCTCGCGGTGCTGATGCCGCTGGCGCGGCATCGGGTGGCATCTGATCGACAATCGCGCTCGGTAGCGCTCGGTCATTTAGCCCCCCGAGAGGGGTTGGCCGCAGAGGCGCGGAGGCGCAGAGAGGAGCCGAGAGGGGTTGGCCGCAGAGCCGCGGAGACGCAGAGAGGAGCCGAGAGGGGTTGGCCGCAGAGGCGGGGAGACGCAGAGAGGAGTTGGTTTGTTGAGATCACAACCCCCCCCTCTTCTCAGCGTCTCCGCGGCTCTGCGGCCAATCCCCTCTTCTCAGCGTCTCCGCGGCTCTGCGGCCAATCCCCTCTTCTCAGCGTCTCCGCGGCTCTGCGGCCAATCCCCTCTACGCCTCACGCCATCAGCGCCACGAGCCTGTTCGCCACGCTCGGTGCGTCCCCTTCGTCGTGCTTCACGTACACGTACGCCTCCTTCCAGGGCTGCGACGCGATCTTCTTCGCCCAGTCCCCGAGGAGCGCGTCGGGGTACTCGTCCCTCCGCAGGCGCACGTAGCCCCAGTCCGCCGTGGCGACGAGCGGCGACACGACGCTCTCGCCCTCCGCCACGCACAGCGCGACGCCGTGAGCGCGGAGGACCGCCCACACTTCGTCGTCGAACCACGACGCGTGGCGGAACTCGAAGGCGATGCGGTGCCCGCCGGGGCGGCTGCTCGGGAGCGCGCACGTCGCGTCGAGGAAGCTCGCGAGGCGCGGCACGTCCTTCTTCAGGAACGGCGGCAGCTGAAAGAGCATCGGCCCGAGCCGCGACCCGAGCCGCGACGCGGTGCGGACGAACACCTCGGTCGTCGCGGCGGCGTCGACGAGCTTCGCAAAGTGCGTGATCCGCTGCGGGGCCTTCACCGCGAACGTGAACGTCTCCGGCGCCTCGCTCGCCCACCCGTCGATGAGCGCGGGCGTCGGCATCCGGTAGAACGTGTTGTTGATCTCGACCGTCGCGAGCCGCTCGGCGTAATACCGGAGAAACTCCTTCGCCGGGAGCTTTGCCGGATAAAACGGCCCCTTCCACTCCTTGTACGAGTACCCGCTCGTCCCGACCCTCACACGCATGACGCGATACTAAATGACCGAGCGCTACCGAGCGCGATTGTCGATCAGATGCCATCCGATGCCGCGCCAGCGGCATCAGCACCGCGAGCGTGAGCGAGCGGTGAGCGACCAAGCTCGCGGCGCGGAGTGCCGTGTGCAAGCGGCGCGGCTCACCGCTCGCTCACGCT
>DASXZL010000072.1:0-10104 GCA_036501935.1 Polyangiaceae bacterium
AGCGACCAAGCTCGCGGCGCGGAGTGCCGTGTGCAAGCGGCGCGGCTCACCGCTCGCTCACGCTCGCGGTGCTGACGGCGGCTCCGCCGCCCGTCCGAGATCCATCGAGAATCGCGCTCGCTAGCGCTCGCTCATTTAGGAGAGGGTTGAACAGGGAGAGAAGGAGAGAAGGAGATTCCTGGGGATCGGAACCCACGCCACTCCTTCTCCCCTCCCTGTTCCCCCCTCTCCCTCGCTCACTGCGTCGGTTGAGGCGGCTCGGGGGGCTCGGTGTCCTGCTGGATGCACGCCGACAGATCGAACAGCATGAACTCGAGGGCGAGCTCCTGCGGCGTCAGCGGGTCGGTGGTGCACTCCTCGGGGAACGGCGCGCCCGGCGAGGTGCTCGCGACGACGTGGAAGTCGCTGAAGAGCACCTTGCCGCACTGCTTGGCGTCGGGCAGGCCCACCGGCGTGTCGAAGGTGTAGTGCAGGAGCGCCTGTCCGCTGATCGACGTGGCGCCCGTGTTCGGGTTGTCGACCCACTGCGTGGACGGCGGGTTGGCGGTCGTCACGTTGTACCGCGCCTGATCGATGGGGAATTGCCCCTCGGCGGTCGAGCCGCCGACCGCGAAGAGCCACTCGGCGAACGCCTCGCCCTTCGGGAACGTCGTGTCGATGTACCCGGTGATCGACGTCGTCCCGTCGACCTCGGGGATGAACGTGGCCGTCGACTGCCAGTCGGGGTTGTTCGACACGACGGGCGAGCTCACGATCTTCGTCGGATCGATCCAGTAGTACTGGTAGTGCGTGTTGAAGAGCCGCCCCCCGCCGTTCGCGTAGGCGACGAGGTTGTCGATGGCGGACTGCGGCTTCTCGGCCGGCACCTCGCTGCACTCGCACGAGTTGATGATGACGTCGTAGGTCGACAGGGTCGGGCTCGCCCAGAGCGTGGCCGCGGTCGACGTCGCCGTCGGCAGCGCCGACCCGCCGGCGCCCTGGTAGACGTGCACCTTGCCGCCGCCCGTCTCGTTCGTGAACTCGCTCGGATCGATGCCGATCTTGTGCAGCACGCACTCGAACGGATCGCAGCCCCCCGTCGTCACGGCCATCTGCGGCATGTCCCCCTCGCTCTGCTTGGCGGGCATGCGCATGATGCTCGGGTTCGACATGGGATTGTCGGTGCAGGCGTTCACCTGGGGGATGACGAGCTGCTTGCGCCACTTGCCGAGCTGGATCACCAGCGGGATGTTCTGCCCGACGGGGACGTTCTTCAGCACGAAGCGCCCGTCGTACCCCGTGAGCGCCGTGACGAGCGGCGAGCCGCTGGCGAGCACGCCGCACTGATCGCAGACGACGCCGTGCGTGAGCGGCTGCACCGTGTCGTTGGGGATGTACACGATGACGTCGTAGAGAGGATTCTTCCCCGCCGGATCGAAGACGACGCCGCTCACCGTCGTCGGCGCCTGGTTCGGCTGATCGCACGCGACCTGCTGGCACTCGAGGCGCACGCACGGGTGCCCGCTGGCGTCGCCGTTGCCGACGAGGTTCCCGGCTTCGCCCGGCGCGACGCCCACGTCGGCCCCGCCGCCGTCGGCGAAGTCCGAGCCGTAGCCGCTCCGCACGTGGTCCCCGCACGCGGCCACCACCACGAGTACGACGAGGGGCACGAAGCCCACGGCACCCCGTATCGCGCGCATTCGGCTCGCGAGCCTCCCTTCGTTCGCCCCAGCGACGAGCATACCCCCCGTGGCCGGGTCGTTCCACCGAGCCCGGCGTCTCGCTGCGGAGAGAAGGACAGCGGTCACATGGAGGCGGTAACCTGCCAGCCGTGGCAGACGAGAAGACGGATCGGCGAGAGGTTCTGCAGAGGATGGCCGTCGCCGGAGGCGTGATCGGCTGCGGGGCGCTGGGGATCACGACCGTGCGCTTCGTGACCGCGCCCGCGCACGGCGGCGCGAGCGCGGGCCGGTGGATCAAGACGGTGCGGCTCGACTCGCTGACCGAGGGCGAGCCGAAGCGCGTGTCGCTCGTGGCGGACCACCGCGACGCGTGGACGCTCGAGAAGCAGGTCCAGCTCGGCGCCGCCTGGCTCGTCCGCAAGGGTGACCAGGTGACGGCGTGGAGCGTGACCTGCCCGCACCTCGGCTGCGCGGTGGGCCTCCGCGCGGGCGCGCCCGGCTTCAACTGCCCGTGCCACGACTCGTCGTTCGACGTCGACGGACGCAGGCTCGACGGCCCTTCGCCGCGCGACCTCGACACGCTCGGCACGAAGCTCGAAGACGGCTTCGTGCTCGTCGACTTCCAGCGCTTCCGTCAGGGCACGTCCGACAAGGCGCCGGTGGGCTGATGGCCATGCTCGGGCGTCTCGGCGACTGGATGGAGGAGCGGACCGGCTGGCGCACGTCGGCGCGTGCGTGGCTCGAGCACCCCGCGGTGGGCGGCGCGCCCTGGGCCTCGGCGATCGCGGCGTCGGTGGCGACGTGCTTCGTCGTGCTGGCGCTGACGGGGCTGACGCTCGCGACGGCGTACGGCGCGTCGCCGCAGGCCGCGTGGGCGAGCGTCCACTACGTGCAGTTCGTCCAGGCCGGCGGCTGGGTCGTACGCGGGCTGCACTTCTGGGCGGCGCAGTCGCTCATCGTGCTCGCGGCGGTGCACGTCGTGCACGGGGCCTTCGTCGCGAGCTACCGCAAGCCGCGCGAGGTCGCGTGGTGGCTGACGCTCGGGGTCCTCGGCCTCGCGGTCGCGGGCGGGATCACGGGGGGCCTCTTGCCCTGGGACGAGAGCGGCTGGTGGTCGCGCGTCGTCGAGGGGAACATCGTCGGCCTGGCGCCGGGCATCGGCACCTGGCTCCAGCAGATGATGCAGGGCGGGGGCGAGCTCGGGGCGCTCGGTCTCTCGCGCATCTACGCGATGCACGTCCTGCTCCTGCCGGCGCTCTTGGCCGTGATGCTCCTCGTGCGTCGGGCCATCGTCCTTCGCCACGGATGGACGGAGAGCCACGCCTCGCCCGCGACGCCGTCGAAGCGCGCGGTCGAGCTCGCGCGCAACGGCCTCGTCGCCGCGGTGGTGATCGCCGTGCTCTTCGCGATGGCGGGCCGGGCGCACGGTGCGCCGCTCGAGGCGCCGGCGGATCCGATGGGGGACTACCCGGCCCGGCCCGAGTGGTTCCTGATGACGCTCTACGAGCTGCGGAAGCTCTTCCACGGCGCGGGCGAGTTCTTCGGGACGACGCTGGTGCCGATGGTGGCGGGTCTCTACCTGGCGCTCCTGCCGTGGCTCGACAAGCCGGGGCGGCCGCGCGGGGCCGTCGTCGTCGCGCCCGTGGTCCTCTTCTTCGTCGGCGCCGTGGTCCTCGGCGGGATGGCCTGGCACAGGGACTCGCGCGACCCCGTCTTCGCCAAGCTGCGCGCGAAGGCCGATCTCCGCGCGGCCGCCGCGGCGAGGCTCGCGATGGCCGGCGTGCCGCCCGAGGGGGCGCTCGCGATGGTGCGGTCGGATCCGGAGCTCCGGGGGCGGGATCTCTTCGACCAGCATTGCGCGAGCTGCCACGTCCTCGGCGACCTCGGCGATCCCGAGAAGGCGACCGCGTCGAAGCTCGACGACTGGGGGACGCCGAAGTGGATCGCCGCGATGCTCCACGATCCGGACGCGCCGGAGTTCTTCGGGCGCGGCCCCTTCAAGGGCAACATGCCGAGCGTCGACGTCCGCCCGAAGGACAAGCCGACGACCGAGCCGTGGCGGGCGTTGCTCCCGAGGCCGGCCGAACGCAACGCGGTGGTGCTGTTTCTCGCCGAGCAGGCCGACGAGCCCGGGGATCCTCCGCGCGTCATCAACGAGGCGACGCGCGCCCTCGGCGAGAACATCGTGAGCAACCGCTGCGCGAACTGCCACCTCTACAAGGGCGACGGCGACGTCAACGGCTCGGACGTCGCTCCCGAGCTCGCCCACTACGGCTCCATCGCGTGGACGCGCGCCCAGATCGCCAACCCGGCGACGGTCGAGACGTACCGCGAGAAGGCCCTCGGCGCCGACCTGAAGAAGCACATGCCGCGCTTCGACGCGGACCTCTCCCCCGCCGACGTGGACGTCGTGGCGCGCTGGACCCGCGCCCACGCCCGAGGCGAGACGCTCCCCTGACGGCGGGATTGCGCGGCCGCGCGGGAAGCCGCACCTTGTCGAGATGAGCAAGTCTCGTCAGGAGGTCGTGTCGGATTCGCGGCGCAAGGGGTTCGCGGCAGGGGCAGCCGCGGTGGCCACGGTCGCGCTCGGGGCGACCATCGGGCTCCCCGTCGCGGCGGTGGCGGCCGTCCCCACGGCGGTCCTCGGCTGGCGCTGGTGGAGGCACCGCGCCGAGAACGGCATCAAGTTCTAGGGGAGCCGAGCGGGGCTACCTCGAGACGCCGATCTCGGAGCCGCAGGGGACGTCGACCGAGTGGGTGCGGCCACGGCCGACCTTGATCTGGTGCGTCCCGCAGCTGACGAGCGCGGACCTCGACGACAGCTTCTTCCCGTCGAGCCAGACGTGGCCGGGGAGGGCCGGGCGGTCGAGGCGCACCGTGCCGGTGCTGCTGAGAGTGGGGGACGCCGTGGCGGCGGCGGTCGTGGCCGGCGCGGGCGTCGTCGCAGGAGACGGGTCGACGCCCGGGGGGGTCGTCGCTGCGGCCGTGGTCGCGGGCAGGGCAGCCAGGGCCGGAGACGACGCAGGGTCCGGCGCGCTGCTGGCGTGACCGACGCGCGCGACGCCCGCGGCGACCAGGATGAGCGTGCAGCCGGCGATCGCCGCGATGACGATCCCGCCGAGCCGGCGACGCCGCGCCGGGAGGCGCACCTGCATCGTCGCGTTGACCTCCTCGTCGGCGATCGCCCGCTGCGGCATCAGATCGAGCCCCACGGGGGCGATCGACGAGTTGGACGCCAGCGACTTGCGCGTCACGACGGGTCCCGCCGCCGACCCCGGGGTCGCCCGCGGCGCGTTCTTCAGGGTCTCGACGATCTCCAGCACGTCGAGCGCTTGAAGCTCCTGCGTGGCCTCCACCGGCACGTTGCCTTTGCGTTTCAAAGCAAACCCATGCTGCAGCGCGACACCCCCCCGGGCAAGGAAGCAACCCGCCCCAAAAGCGTCCCCATCGCCGTCAGCGGAAGTTGACGGCGACCCGGCACGTGACGGACCGCTTCCCCCGCGGCCATGGGGGGGGTGCACCGGAGTTGACGAACGATGCTGGTCGCGCTTGCGTTAGGAGAGATGGGCGGGCCCTCCCCGATGTCAGACAAGTTGGCAGAGCCCCGCACCGCCGCGGCGTGGGAGGCGCTCGAGCGGGTCGGCGAGGGCGCCACCTCCGTGGTCTGGAGGGCGCGCCGCGCGGACGGAGGGCAGCTCGCGGCGCTGAAGCTGGCCCGGGAGGACGAAGCGTCCGTCCACGCCGTGGCCCGCGAGGCGACGCTCCTCGCGCGCATCGGCCGCCGGTGGGGCCCCGCGCTCGTCGACGCGGGCGCGGGCTTCCTCGCGACCGATTGGGTCGCGGGCTCGCCGGTGGACCCGCGCGCGATTCCGGCGCGGACCGACCGCGAGCGGCTCGCCGTCGTCGTGGCGCACGGCGTGGGTCGCGCGCTCGAGGAGCTGCACGAGGCGGGCGTCCGCCACGGCGACGTGAAGCCGCACAACGTGCTGCGGTCGTCGCACAAGCCGTCCCGCGACGCCGCCGAGGATCGCGGCGCGACGCTCATCGACCTCGGGCTCGCCGCCGACGTGGGCGCGGAGGTCCTCGGGGGCACGCCTCGCTACGCCGCGCCGGAGCTGCGCGAGCGGGGCGAGGCCGGTCCCGCCGCGGACCTCTGGGCCCTCGGCCTCGTGCTGGCGGAGATCCTCGAGCCCGCCGTGGCCGATGCCGGCGATCCCGCCGCCGCGGTCGCAGGGTGGTCCGCGAAGGGCGAGCCGGCCCGCTGGGTCGAGGCGCTCCTCGCCCGGGCCCCCGGAGGCCGCCCCGGCGCCCGGTGGCTGGCGTCGCGCGCGGCGCGATGGCTGGAGCTGCGCGTCGACGAGCGGGAGGCCTCGAGCGGGCGCGTCGAGCGGGTGCGGCGGACCTACCTCGCGGCGCGAGCGGACGACCTCGGCCACGCCTCCGTCGGGCGCGCCCTCGCCGAGCCGGCCCGCGGGTGGCTCGAAGGGGCGCTCGGCTGGGCGCGAAAGCTGGCCCCGCAGAACCTCGCCGCCGACACGACCCTCGAGCCCATGGGGCCCGTCCGCCGGGCGCGCTGGCTCGTGTCGCTCGCCGGCCCGAGCGCGGCGGCGTGGATGACGGGAGGCGACGCGCGGGGCGAGGGGGAGCTCGTCGCGCACGCGGTGGCGCTCGCGCGCGATCGCGATCCGTCGGCCTGGACGCTGGAGGATCTGCTCGGCCAGGGCGGCGCGTCCCGGCGCACCTGGGACCCGGGCCGCGACGAGGAGCGCGTCGTTCGTCTGGCCGGCGAGCTCGCGCGGCCCGCGCCGGACCCGGCCGCCCTCGAGCTGGCGGAGGACGAGCTCGCGCGCGGACGCATGCCGGCGGCGATGGCGTTCCCGCTCGCGGCCGCCCTCTCGCGCGCAGGCGAGACGGGGCGCGCCTGGGCGGCGCTCGCGACGAGCTCGGGGCCCGAGGCCGACGCGCTCCGGGGCGAGCTCGCGAGGAAGCGTGGGCAGACGGCGGAATCGGAGGCGATGGCGCGGCGGGCCCTGGCGGCGACGGAGCCCGCGGACGCGGCGACGCGCGGCGCCGCGCTGGCGACGCTGGCGAGGCTCGCGTGGGACGCGGGCGATCTCGATGGGGCCGAGCGTCGTCTCGAGGGGGCGCGCGGTCCGGCGGCGGCCGAGGTGAGCGCGCTCGTCGCGTGGCGGCGGGGGACCTTCGAGCCGGCGCTGCGAGGGCTCGAGGTCGCGCTCGCCGAGCCCCTCGATCCGGACGTGATCGCGCGGCTCGAGAACGTCCGCGGCCTGCTGGAGCTCTCGCGAGGAGCGTCGACGGCGGCGCTCCGGTCCTTCGGGCGCGCCGTGGAGCTCGCGGCGCGCGCCGGCGCCGTGCTGGAAGAGGCGACGTACCTGACGAGCGAGGCCGCGGCCGCGACGGACGCCGGGGAGCTCGCGAGGGCCCTCGCCAGCGCGACGCGCGCGGCGCTCCTGTGGGAGCGGCTCGGTCGCCCGGACCGCGCGGCCCGGGCGTGGCTGGCGCGGGCGGGGTCGCTCTCGAGCATCGGCATGGCACACGGCGCCGACGAGGCGGCGGAAGAAGCCCGCGCGAGGGCGCTGGCGTCGCACGACGAGCAGGCCGCGGCGTACGCGCGCTGGGCTCAGGTCGAGGTGCGCCCTCCGGGCGACCCGCGCGCGCGCGCGTGGGCCCTCGAAGCGGACCACCGCCTCGCGCTCGGAACGGCGGAGGACCGGGCGCGGTCCGCGGCGCGCCTCCTCGTGTGGGCGCCGGACGCGCTCGGTGACGCTCGCATCGCCGCCATCGACGCGGCCGCTCCCGCGCTGCCCGCGCCCGCCCGCTGGGAGTGGTGGGGCGCGCGCGCCGCCGCCATCCTCGTGGGACGCCGCACCGACGGCGATGCCGGCGTCCTCGGCGCGCTCCTCTCTCTCGCCGACGTCCCGGCCCCCCTCGGCTCGCGCGGCCCCGCCCTCGACGCGGCCGTCCGCCTCGCCACCGAGCGCGGCGACGGCGACTCGGCGCGCCGCCTCGAGCACGCCCGGCAGCTCGCCGCGCGCGCCCTCCGGGACCAGGTTCCCCCCGAGCACGCCGCCTCGCTCGCCTCCGTCCCCTGGGCGCGCACCTCCGCCGTCGACGCCGCGGACGTCACGTTCGCTCCGGCGCAGGTGGCGCAGCTCGAGGCCATCGTCCGCGCGCTCTCGGGACGCGATCGCCTCCGCCCGCTGCTCGAGCAGGTGCTCGACACGATGGTGCTCTGGACGGGCGTCGAGCGCGGGCTGCTCCTGCTCCGCGCGCCCGACGGGCGCCTCGTCCCCCGCGCGGCCCGCAACCTCGCGCGGCGCGACCTCACGGGCGACCAGCTGAAGCTCTCGCAGACCATCGCGCACCGGGCCATGGAGGGGGGCGACGCGGTCGTCGCCACGGACGCGTTCTCGAGCCTCGGTGACGTCCACGCCAGCGTGCACGCCCTCAAGCTCCGCAGCGTGCTCGCGGTCCCGCTCGTCGCGCGCGGCGAGACCCTCGGCGTCGTTTACCTCGACGACCGCGTCCGCAAGGGGGCCTTCGGTCCGCGGGAGCTCGCCTGGGTGCGCGTCGTGGCGTCGCAGGCGGCCATGGCCATCGCCGACGCGCGCGACGCCGTCCTCCTCCGCCGCGCCGCTCGCCGCGCCGAGCGCGCCCGGGGCCGCCTCGAGGTCGCCCTCCGCGAGCGCGACGCCCAGCTCGACGTCACGCGCACGCAGCTCGAGATCGCGCGCGACGGGCGCGAGATGCGCTTCCGCTACGACGAGATCGCCGGGCGCAGCGAGCCGATGCGCGAGCTGCTCCACCTGGTCGACCGCGTCACGTCGAGCGAGGTCCCGGTGCTCGTCGTCGGCGAGAGCGGCACGGGCAAGGAGCTCGTCGCCCGCGCGATGCACGCCAACGGCCCGCGCGGCGCGCGCGCCTTCGTCAGCGAGAACTGCGCCAGCGTCCCCGAGACCCTGCTCGAGTCGACGCTCTTCGGGCACGTACGCGGCGCCTTCACCGGCGCCTCGTCGACGCGCGCCGGCCTCTTCGACGTCGCCGACGGGGGGACGCTCTTCCTCGACGAGATCGGCGAGATGTCGCTCGCGATGCAGGCCAAGCTCCTGCGCGTCCTGCAGGACGGCGAGGTGCGGCCCGTCGGCGGCGAGCGGTCGCGCAAGGTCGACGTGCGCGTCATCGGCGCGACCCACCGGGACCTCGACGCGATGGTGGCGGCGGGCAAGTTCCGAGAGGACCTCTTCTACCGGCTCAACGTGATCACGCTGCACGTGCCGCCGCTCCGCGACCGCCCGGAGGACGTGCCGCTCCTCGTGCAGCACTTCGTGAAGAAGCACGCGCCCGAGCGCGCCGTGAAGGTCACGCGCGCGGCGATGGCGAAGCTCGCGACCTTTCCCTGGCCGGGCAACGTGCGTCAGCTCGAGAACGAGCTCCGGCGGGCGCTCGTCCTCGGCGACGGGGCCATCGACGTCGCCGAGCTGTCGCCCGACGTCGTCCGCGGCGGCCCGAGCGCGGCCCGCGGGGCGGGGCTCGACATGCGGACACGGGTCGACGCGCTGGAGAGCGAGCTGGTCGTCGAGGCTCTCCAGAAGACGCGCGGCAACCAGACGCGCGCGGCGCAGCTCTTGGGGCTCTCGCGCTTCGGGCTGCAGAAGATGATGAAGCGGCTGAAGATCAAGACGCCGTCGGTGTAGCTTCGGGGGCATGCTTCCGAAGAGCCCAACGAGTCTGAGCGGCAAGGCGCTGCGCCACCTGCGCGCGCTGGGTCACGATCTCGATCCGGTCATCGCCGTGGGAAAGAACGGGGTGACCGAGTCGCTCGCGAAGGAGGCGTCGCAGGCGCTCGCGAAGCACGAGCTCATCAAGGTGCGCGTGATGCAAGAGGCCCCCGCGGACCGCCACGAGACGGCCGAGGACCTGGCGCAAAAGACCGGCGCCGTCCTCGCCCAGGTGCTGGGGCGCACGTTCCTCCTCTACAAGCGCAGCGACAAGAAGCCGAAGATCGAGCTGCCGTCGTCCAACGACAAGAAGCCCGCCAAGCTGCCGTCATCCAACGACAGCAAGCGCAAACGGCTGTCCTCCTGAGCCCGAAGGGCGAAGGACCCCACCCGAGCCGTGGGGTCCCTCGGCCTACGGCCTCGGGATGACAGCAACGTTTCCACGGTGTGCGCCAGTACGCGAGGTCCTTCGGCCTGAGGCCTCGGGATGACAGCAAGACGTTTTCGACGGCGCTGGTCGAGCACGCGCGGACGAACGCCGGTGCGCCAAATGACCGAGCGCTACCGAGCGCGATTGTCGATCAGACGCCACCCGATGCCGCGCCAGCGGCATCAGCACCGCGAGCGTGAGCGAGCGGTGAGCGACCAAGGTCGCGGCGCGGAGTGCCGTGTGCAAGCGGCGCGGCTCACCGCTCGCTCACGCT
>DASXZL010000073.1:0-56294 GCA_036501935.1 Polyangiaceae bacterium
AATTCCCGCGCAAGCTTTGCGAAGCAAAGCGCCGCGCGGGGGAGGTCGGAGGGACCCGCAGCCGCGAGCACCGGCCCGTCGACGGCGGGCGTGCGTCCCCCGGCGTCCCATGGCCAACGACCTGGAGAAGCCGTCTCGCACCTCGCTCACTCGCACCTCGCTCACTCGCACCTCGCTCATTCGCACCTCGCTCACTCGCACCTCGCTCAGTGGCACGTCGCCATCTTCGCGACGCACTTGGCCATGCCCGGCCCCGTCTTGCACGAGAACGTGTCGGTGAAGGCCTCGCCGCACGTGAAGCAGCCGAAGACGGGAGGCGTCGCGTTGCCGACCGCGATGCACACCTGCGTGTCGCCCGGGCAATCCGACGCGAGCATGCACTTGCAATGCGTCCCTGCTCCTCCCTCGTAGGCGGTGTCGTAGTTCGTATCGAGGCAGTATGCGGCCGCGTCGTTCGGCTGGCACGTGCCGATGGGATTCGCGCGGTTCACGTCGCACGCGAAGCACTGGATGGGGCTGTTCAGGCAGGCGGTGCAATCGGTCGTGCACGTGTTCGTCGCGGGGCATAGGAGGTTCGCGCCGCCGCAGCCGTGGCAATCGGTAGCGGCGGTGCAGCTCCCGTTGCAGAGCACCCCCGGGCACCCGGCGTCGACGGGCGGCGGGGCAGGGGAGTCGGTCGCGGAGCTCTCGGCGAGCGCGTCGGCCAGGGGGCCTGCCTCCTCCGCGTCGTCGGAGGAGCCTTCGGGCGCCGCGCCATCGTCCCCGGGAAGCGTGCCGTCCACCGTCGGCACCCCGTCGGGGAGCCCTCCCGCGTCGCTGCCCGGCGAATCCCCGAGGCCCCCGAGCCCGAGCCCGCATCCGCCCACGACGACCGCGGCCCACGCGGCCGCGACGATGCCCCCAAGCCTCATCCGTTGCAGCGTGCACTCCGGCGCGCCGCCTTGCCAGACCTCTTTCCCGCCCCCCGCCCCTCGTTCCGCTCCTCCTCGAATCCTCTCTATCCTTGCTCGGCCAAGGCCAGCTTGCTCCTCGCCATTTTGCCGATCTTCGCGCGGCCGCCCTCGTCCGCCACGATGCGCAGCAGCTCCTCGCCGAGCGGGTGCCCCTCCTCGCTGAAGTGGAACCCCACGTAGTAGAGGTGATCGAGCTCCAGCGACTTGTCTTTCCGGAGCTTCGACCCGACATCGACCCCTCGGTCGAGCAACGACCCCAGCAGACGCAGCGCCTCGTCGCCCGAGCGGGCCGCGGGGCGCGTGTCCTGCACGCCGCGCGCGAGCTCGGCGGACGCGAGGGCGTAGCGGTCCTCGTCGTTCGACCCCTCGCTGCGGCAGAGGACGCGCAGCACCGTGAGCGCCTTGTCGGGGTTGGCCTTGCGGAGCTTGTGGGCGACGTCGCGCATCGCGTCGGCCGCGGCGGCGGCGTCGGCGTCCCGCGCGGTGGCGAGCAGCGCCTCCCAGTTGCGGTCGCCGGCGGCGAGGCGCTTGATGCCTAGCTCGAGCATCTCCTTGCGCGTCGCGGTCGACATCTTCTTGGCGCTCGGCTTGAGCACGCTGCGGAGGAGCCACGCGCGGTCGGCGTCGTCCGTCTCGAGGAGCGCCTTCGCGAGCGGCGCCACGGCGGCCTCGCGCACCGGCGCCATCCCGGGGGACGCCGCGCCGTGCCCGTCCCCGAGGTGGCGCGTGCTGCCGGGAGGGGGAGGGACACCCTCGGTCGCCGCCACGAGGCACGACGCCGCGATCTCCGCGCGCCGCTTGTCCTTCGTCGTCGCCAGCACCTTCACGAGCGCCTTGGCCGGCTCGGACCCCTCCTGGCGCCCGAGCATCTCCATCACGAAGCGCGCCCGCTCGAGGTCCGGGTGGAGCACGATCTTCTCCAGGCGCTTCAGCGCGTCGTCGGGGATCGTCACCCCGGCCAGCGTGTGAAGCGCCGTCTGCGACAGGGCCCGGTCGGCGTCCTCGGCGGCGTCGACCAGCGCCGCGATCACCTTCTTCGCCTCGGCGCCGAGCTTCTTCGAGTCGCTCCCCAGGAGGAAGCGCAGCGCGATGAGCGCCTCCTGCCGCACCGCGGGCGCATTCTCCTTCGCCGCCGTGAACGCGATGAGCGTCGGGATGGCCTTCTCGTCCTCGAGGTAGCCGAGGATCTTCACCCCCGCGGCGATGGCGCCGACGCTGCTGCCCGGGCCCTGGCGCTTCTGCTTCTCGAGGAACTTCTCGGCCTCCGAGAGGTAGCTCCGCCTCTGGCGCGCGTCGGCGTCCTTCACCCGCTGGCGCACGCCGATCGCCGCGGCCTTGGCCGACTCGGCGTCGCTCGACGCGAGCCCCCCGAGCAGCACGTGAAACGCGTCCTTGCCCCCGAGCGCCGCGAGCACCGCGTCGATCGACCGGCGCTCCTCGGCGTTCGCGTCCGCCATGCGGGCGCGGAGGGTAGGCAGCACGTCGTCGCCGATGCTCACGATGGCCTCGACGGCGGCCCGCCGCACGTCCTCCTCCCGCGCCGCGAGGAGCGCGAGGATCTTCGACGCCGCCTTCTTCGCCCCCACGCGCCCGAGGGCCTCGAGCGCGTGCCGCTGGAGCAGCGGGATGTCGCTGTCGAGCGCCTTGGTCAGCGCGTCGGCGACGTGCGCGCCCTTCGCGCGGATCTCGCCCAGCACGATGGCGGCCGCGATGCGCTTCTCCACCGCATCGCTCGAGAGAAGGTCCACGATCTTGTCGACTTCGGACATGGCTTCGCGAGCCAGTGTACCCGGGAAGCACCGGAGAAGTTGCCCCGCTCCTCGCTCGACTCGTTACGATTTGCCCTGAAGGGTGAGGAGGTTTTGGCCATGTACGGCACGCTCGTCCATTCTCAACAACGCCGCATCGTGAGGCGCGCCATGCGCGTCGAATGCCAGGTCGTGCGCGAGCGCGATTTCCGGCTGCTCGGGAGCCGGGCCGTCGACCTGTCGCCCATGGGCATGCAGGTGATGGCTCAGGAGAGGGTGCTGACGGGTGAGCCCGTCATCGTGTCCTTCCGGCTGCCCCTGAGCTTGGGCTCGTACCGCTGGTTCGACACGGAGGCGACCGTCGCCCGCGTCGTCCACGGCCGCCGGCCCGGCGACGTCGGCCGCTGCTTCGGCCTCTCGTTCGAGACGCTCGAGGCGGGCGTCTCGGCCTTCCTCCGGCGCGCCCTCCGCGGGGTGCCGCCGCCGCTGCCGATGCGCGAGCCCCGCGTCGACTACGCCGCGACGATTCACCTCGCCGCGCTCTCCTGAGCCGCGCTCTCCTGAGAGGAGAGACCGCCGCGACGCTCTTCCGCCGGCCTCAGTGCGTCGGCCACACGGCGTCCGCGCAGCAGCGGAAGCCCGTGGAATAGTCGTGGTAGGCGAGCTCGTGGGCGCTCGTGACGTAGAGGCAGCCGTGCCCGTTGATCTCGGCGTCGCCGTAGAAGCCGCCACGAAAGCGGCCGTGCCCGTTCGCGTCGGCGGGGTCGGAGCCCCACTCGTGGAGGTTCCCGACGCAGTCGTAGAGCCCCCAGGGTGACTCGCAGTGCGGGTAGCTGGCCGTGGGCGCGAGCCCGCCGTCGATCTGGTTGAGCCGGGGATCGTTGAAGTCGGCGTAGGTCCAGCTCGCCGAGCTCGAGCCGTAGTAGACGGGCATCATGCTCCCTTTCCCCTCGTTGCAGTCGCCCGGGACGCGCGTCTCGCCGCCGTAGGGGTACCAGTTGCCGGGGTTCGGGCCCTCGCAGGCGAGCTGGAACTCGTCGGCCGAGCAGAGCCGCTTGCCGGCGAGGTTGCACGCGGCGGTCGCCTCGACCTGCGAGATGTACCCTTGGGGGACGACGTTGGGCGCCGTCTTCGCCCGAACCGTGAGCCCGTCGACGACGTCGTACGGGGAGTGCGGGTGCTCGGCGCCCGCGTCGTCGAGCTCGACGATGTAGCCCTCCCAGCGGTCGACGCAGAACGTGCCGCCGACGAGCACCATGCCGTCGCCCGGACAGGTTGGCTGGGGGCGGTGGACGACGGGCGCGCTGACGGAGGTCATCGAGGGGGCAGGGAAGGCCCCCGCGTCGGAGAGGCTCGCGTCGAGCGCCGGCGGCGCCCCGCCGTCATTCGGGGAGCCGGCGGGCGAGGAGGACGAGCCGCAGCCGAGAAGGGGGATCGCGACGGCGACCAGCGCCCCTCTGACCGAGCCGCGATGCATGTTCCGAGCGTAGCGCGAGGCTCGATGATTTCACGAACCGCAGGGAGTGGCGCCGCTCGACGAACCGGCGTGCGTGCCCGCGTCGCCGCCGGACCCGGCTCCTCCCATTGCGCCGCCCGAGCTCGAGCCCGAGCCCGACCCCGAGCTGCTCGACCCCGACCCCGATCCCGAGCTGCTCGACCCCGATCCCGACCCCGATCCCGACCCCGATCCCGACCCACTGCCCGCATCCGTTCCGCTGCTCGGCGCCCCCGCGAACGTCATCAGCTGCGCCAACGTCCCATTGAACACGTCCGTATCCGTCTGCCCCGAGATGCCGCCCACCGTCCCCGTGTCGCTGTTCTGCCAGAACACCCACTGCGTCCAGCCGACCGGCATCACCGGGCACGCCGTGCTCGAGGTCACGTAGTTCGCGACCCACAGCGGGTACGTGTCGAACGTGGTCGCCGTGATGGGGTACGTCCCCTCGCTCGTGTAGATGAGCGGCGTCAGCCCCGTCGACGCCTTCACGGCCGCCAGCCACGTCTTCATGTTCGCTTCGATGGTCGTCGCCGACGCGCCGTCGGCCGTCTCGATGTCCATGACGACCGGCAGATCGCCCGCCTCGAGACCTCCGGCCGTCTTCAGGCTCGACGCGACGAGGTTCGCCTGCGCCGTCGGATCGTCGCCCGCCTCCCAGTACTGGTAGGCCCCGCGGACGACGCCCGCCGCCTTCATGCCCTTCCAGTTCGCCGTGAACTGGTTGTCCGGGTTCGCCGTGCCGTCGCTGATGCGCGCGAAGGCGAAGTCGATGCCGGCCGACTTCACGCTCGTCCAGTTCACCGTGCCCTGGTACGTGGAGACGTCGACGCCCTTGATGGTGGCTCCCGTCGCGCACACGTTCAGCGCTTCGATCGCGCTCGACGACCCTCCACACGCCTCCGTGGGCTGGGAGCTGCCGCTGCAGGAGGCCAGGGCCACGAAGGCCGTGGCGGCGAGAGGGACGGCGTGCAGGGTGCGCATGAAGCGAGCCAACTGCAGCGTGCGCGCCACCGCGTGCACGCGAAAACTACCGCTCAATGGCGAAAAACCCCCGAAAAGGCGCGGCCCTTCGCGAGCCTCGCGACGCTTCGCGGATCGACTCGCGCGGCTTCGCGAGCGGCTCGCATCCACGCGCAACTTGGCCCTGCCGATCCCGGACCCATTACGATTTCACTCGACAGGAGACTCCGATGCACGCGCACCTTCTCATGCCCCCCGCGCCGCCCATGGTCACCGAGCGCTCCGCCGTCGGCGCCCCGCTCGTCCGCTCGCTGCGCATGCTCACGCCCTCGCTGGCCCGCGCCGCCTTCGGCCACCTCCCCGCGAACCGCCGGCGCGAGATGCGCCGCCGCGTTCGCCTCGCGTGCCGCGTTCGCCGCATGGACGACTGGCGGCTCCTCGGAGACCGCACGCTCGATCTGTCGCCCGAAGGGATGCTGGTCCTCTCGGACGAGCGCGTCGACGAAGGGCTCGATCTGGTGGTGAGCTTCCAGGCGACCGAGCTTCCCATCTGGTTCGACGCGTGCGCGAAGATCACGCGCGTCGTCGAGGGACGGCGCCCGGGCGATCCGGGGCGAGCGCTCGGCGTGCGCTTCGAGACGCTCCCGGCCGTGTCGCGCCTCATCTTGCGCGGCTATCTCCGTCGCCATCCGCTCACCCTCGCGCAGCGCGAGCCGCCGCTCGACATCGCGGCCCTCTCGGGCATCGACTACGCGAGCCAGGTGCAGCGCGTCCTGATGTAGTCGGGTCTTGCCGTGACGGCGGATCGGGACGCCGTCAGCGGATGGATCCAACAAAGAAATCCGCGCTGCATGGAGCATCGGTGCGCCAGGGTGGATCACCGCTCCGTCTTCTGGGACCCCTTCATTCAGAGCTGGCATTGCGATCGAAGTTGACGGAAATTGCCTTCGCGCCCAGCGGATGGATGGGGATCCGGGCTCGCGGGAGGGGAAGGACGCGCACGTCCTCCGCCGGCCTCCGACACCTGGTCCAGTCCTTGAAGTTGCGGCCGGAGGCACCATGCACCGCGCTCTCCCCGCTCTCCTCACCACCCTGCTGTTCGCGACCGCGCTCGCTGCGATCGTCGGCGGCTGCTCCTCCAACAACGACATCCAGGGGACGCCCCTCGCGGGAAGCGGGAGCGGTGACGGCACCCAGGCCTCCGGCGACGACGCCTCGGTGGGAAGCTCTCCGGGCTCCGGGACGACGAGCTGCGTCGAGACGCCGCCCGCTCCGATGGACCCGTCGACGCTGCCGAGCTGTTGCACGGACGGCGCGGCCCACTGCGTCCCGACGGCGTCGGTCCCCTCGGGCGACGTCGCCGCGCTCGCGCCGTGCACCGGGGGCTACTGCGTGCCGGACCCGTTCATCACGAACCCCGACTACGTCCCGCCGTCGTGCACCGCCTTCAACGGGACGCCGGGCACCTGCCTCAGTCTCTGCGTGCCGCAGGTCGAGCAGTACAAGAGCATCCTCACGCAGACGACGTGCGCCGCGACGGAGCTCTGCGCCCCCTGCACCAACCCGCTGACCAACCAGCCCTCGGGGGCGTGCGCCTTCGTGCCCCCCACGCAGTGCGCCGCCGACGGAGGACGCGGCTCGAGCAGCGGCGGCGACTCACCCGTCGACGACGGCGCCGCGCCCGCGCCCGCGTGCCCCCACACCGGGCCGCCCGTGCTCGACCCCAGCACGCTCCCGGTCTGCGGCACCGAGGGCGGTGCGCACTGCCTGCAGTCGGCGCTCGTCCCGGCGAGCCTCGCGTCGCAGCTCGCGACGTGCACCGGGGGCTACTGCGTGCCCGACGTCTTCATCGAGGCCGGCGGCAACTTCGTCCCGCCGACCTGCACGTCGCTCGACGACGCCGAGGGGCGCTGCCTCAACGTGGTCATCCCGCAGGTGGCGGCCGAGGCGAGCCAGCTCCCGCAGTCGACGTGCCAGACCTTCGAGAAGTGCGTCCCGTGCTTCAGCCCGATCGACGGGACGAAGACCGGCGCCTGCAACCTGTCGTGCGATCCCGGGCCGACCCAGCCCATCGTGCTCTTCCCGAGCTGCTGCAAGGAGAGCGGGACCGACGAGGGGCGCTGCGTGCCCACGTCGATCATCCCGTCGTCCGAGCAGAGCAACTTGAGCAGCAGCGGCTGCGCGACCGCCAACGACTGCGTGCCGAGCGAGATGCTCGACATCGCGACCTTCAAGCCGCCGACCTGCTCGGCGACGGGCTTCCTCGTCGGAAGCTACACCGGCGTCTGCCTGAGCAAGTGCCTGAGCTTCGGCATCCAGGGCATCGCCCTCGCCCAGGGCACCTGCGACGACGTCCACACGTGCGCGCCCTGCACGAACCCGCTGACCGGCGCCGCCACGGGCGCTCCGGGCTGTCCGTAACGCCTCCCGCTCGCGTCTCTCCCCACGCCGCTCGCGTTTCTCCCCACGCGAGGATGAATGACGAAACGAAAAACAACGCTAGCCCTCTGCCTGGCGCTCGCCTTGTCGAGCGCGCCTCGGGACGCCCGTGCGGGCGGGTTCGAGCTCCCGGACAACGGCACCGAAGCGCTCGGGCGCGGCGGCGCGTTCGTGGCGAAGGCCGATGATCCGACGGCCATCGACTACAACCCGGCCGGCCTCGCCGAGCAGCGCGGGACGCGGGTGCTGCTCGACGGGCACATCGTCAACTCGAGCTACAGCTTCAAGCGCTTCGGCGCCTACCCGGACAACCCCGGCGACCCCGCGACGCCATGGGGAGGCTTCGCCTTCCCGAGCATCAAGGACACGGGCGGCCCGTTCTTCGCGCCGTTCCTCGCCGTGACGACCGACTTCGGCACGCTCGACTGGCTCACCGTGGCCGTGGGGGTCTACGGCCCCAGCGGCGTCGGCAACCGCACGTATGCCGCGGGCGTCGACACGGTGCCGGCGCCGTCGCGCTACGACGTCGTGCAGCCCACCTCGACCATCATCCTTCCGACCGCGTCGGTGGGCGTGAAGCCCTTCGATTGGCTCGACCTCGGCGTCAGCCTGCACCTCGTCGACGCCGTCTTCGATCTCTCGAGCACGTCGTTCGTCGACCTCGGGGACGGCCCGACCGGCCCTTGCAAGAACTACGAGTACCAGCCGTGCGATTCGCTCTCGAGCCTGCACGCCACGGCCACCGGCTTCGCCGCCACCCCGGGCATCCTCGTCAAGCCGACGCGCAACCTCTCCTTCGGCCTGAGCGCGCGGACGCCCATCACGCTGAGCGCGCACAACGGCGTCGTCACCGTGCTCACGGCGCCGCTCGGCCAGCCGATCCCCACGCCCGGCAACGCCACGCTGAGCACGCAGCTGCCCTGGTACTGGCGGTTCGGCGCGCGCTACGCCCTGCTCGAAGGCGACGGCTTCGAGCAGGGGGACCTCGAGCTCGACGGGACTTACGAGACGTGGGGCAGCGCGCAGGCGACCGGACCCGAGATCCACATCGATCACCTCGGGCCGTCGGGTCCCGCCTTCGACGACATCAACATCAACGTGGCTCACCACTACAACGACACGTTCAGCATCCGGGCCGGGGGCGCTTACAACGCGCGCCTCCCCATGGGCATCCTCACGGTGCGGCTCGGCGCGTACTACGACAAGTCCGCGACCGCCGACAACCCGGGGTACACGCGCCTCGACTTCGACACGCTCGACAAGATCGCCGGCACCGTGGGGGTCGGCTTCAAGTGGGACGGGCTCTCCTTCAACGTCGCGTACGCGGACGTGTTCGAGCCGGGTCGCACGGTCGCCCCGGGGACCGGGCAGATCCGACCGATCGACGGCGCCCAGCACGGGGCCTCCGTCGACAGCAACGGCAGTCCGCTGCCCGCCGTCAACGAGGGGCAATACGCAGGACACACCGACATCTTCTCCTTCAGCGTCGTCGCCGTGTTCGACGAGATCCTCGGGACCAAGCGCTCGAAGACCTGGGCGCCGAAGCCCGTCGCGGCGCCGGCGCCCCCGAAGACCGAGCAGAAGCCAGCCAAGGACGACGCGGAGCCCGAGAGCAAGAACGACGCGGCGAAGACCGACGACGAGGTCCCGCCTCCACCCCGCAGGACCAGGCCCAACAAGAGCAGCGCCAGCGCGTCGTCCCCGGGTGCCGAGCGGTCGCCTTCCAGCCCAGCCGCGACCCCGGCGAAGAAGAGCGACTGGAACGACTGATAGGGCGGTGGCATATAGGCGGCATGTCGCGCTGGCTCCTCGTCGCGGGAGGGCTCCTCGTTCTCGTCTTGGGCTGCAAGGCCAAGTCGTACTCGCCCAGCAACGGGGACGACGGGGACGACGGGGGCAGCAGCGGGGACGACGACGGAGGCGCCTGCGTCTGCCAGGTCTCCTCCTCGACCATCCCGTGCGGCGGCTCGGCCTGCGTGGGGACGACCGACTACGAATGCACGCCCGAAGGCGTCCCGCTCCTCGGAGCTTCGGACATCTGCGGCAGCGCCTCGGACGCCGCGTTCACGGACGAAGGCGATTGCGTCCCCACCTGCGCGAATACATGCGGCATATCGAACGGCTGCGGCGGGACCTGCGGCTGCCCGACCGGCGTTACGTGCAACCCGAACGGCACCTGCGGCAACGGCTGCTCCCTCGGCCTGGGGGAGGTGTGCCTCGACTCGCAGGAGACGGACGCCAGCACGGCGACGACGTGCTGCAGCTCCGGGTACGTCTGCTTCGCGCGCGACAGCGGCGTCACGACGTGCTGCGCCGCGGTGGGCGGGGGCCAGTGCATGCAAGACACCGACTGCTGCGACTACCCGGCGGCGACCTGCTCGCCGACGACCCACACGTGCGGCTAGAAGCGCATGCCCGGCCGGATCACCGACCAGCTGAGGCGGATCACCCGCGAGCAGGGAGGGGGCCCGGGCCCGGGCGAGCGGGGAGGGGCGGGGGACCCGGGGCGCCCCGAGCCGGCCGGAAAGCGCTACGCGCCGCTGATCGCCCTCGCCGTCGTCGTCCTGCTGGCCGGCGTGGGATGGATCCTCGTCCAGCGGCTGACGGCCATGTCCCGGATGGAGGACTGCGCCATGTCCGGCCGGAAGAACTGCGCCCCCATCGACACGGGGTCGCTAGAGAAATAGCGAGCTGTTATCGTCGTCCTCGCCCTCATGAGCGAGACCGAGAAACTCGAGAAGCTCCTCGACTTGCTGAAGACGAGCCTCCTCGTCGATCCCGCCGACGCGTACACGCGGTTCCAGCTCGGCTCGACGTACCAGCGTCTCGGCAAGCCGGACGAGGCCATCAAGGCCTACACGCGCGTCGTCTCGAACAAGCCCGACTACTTCGACGCGCACCTCCAGCTCGGGGCCACCTACGCCTCGCTCGGGGATCTGGAGCACGCCTTCGGCGCGTACGGCCAGGCGACGTCCCTGAAGCCGGATCACCTCGAGTCCCAGCTGGCTCTCGGCGACATCGCGATGCGCCTCGAGCGGTGGGAGCCGGCGGCGCGTGCCTACGACCACGTCTCCAGGTTGCAGCCGACCAACCTCGACGCGCTCGAGAAGGCGGGGCACTGCTACGTCCGCATCGCGAAGTGGGCGGAGGCCGCCGACGTCTACGAGCGCGCCACCAAGCTCGCGCCCGAGCGGGCGGATCTCTTCCTCGAGCACGGGCGGGCGCTCTCGGGCATCGCGCGGTGGGAGGACGCGGCTCGCACGCTTCGAGATTCGGTTCGCCTGAAGGAGGATGTGGCCGAGACGCACAAGCTCCTCGGCCGAGCCTGCGCGGAGTACCACGAGAACAAGGAGGCGCTGACCGCGTACCAGCGCGCCGTGGCGCTCGAGCCTCGCTGGGCGGACGTCCACGTCGCCATCGCCGGCGTCTACGAGGCCCTGGGGGACGACGCGGCCGCCGTCGAGTCGTACAAGACGGCGCTCCGCGACCTCGCCGAAGACCCGAGCATCCACGCGAAGGTCGGCTTCACGCTGCGACGCCTGAAGCGCCTCGAGGAATCGCACGATGCGTTCGCGAAGGCCGTCGAGCTGGCCCCGTCCGAGCCCGAGCCGCTGTACCAGCTCGGCCTCGCGGGCAACCTCCTCGCGCGGCACGAGGACGCGCGCAAGCACCTGAAGGACGCCGCGCACTACCGCCCCCAGCACGCGGGGACGTTCAAGGCGCTCGGCGAGGCGTGCGCGGCGCTGGGCAAGCCGGAAGAGGCGGCGACGGCGTACGAGACCGCGGTCGGGATCGAGCCGGCGTGGGCCGAGGGGAACGTGCGGCTCGGCAACCTCTACATCGCGCTCGGCAAGGACCGGGAGGCGACGCGCGCGTTCGAGGCGGCGATGAAGACGCTGCCCGACGAGGCGAAGATGCTGACGGCCCTCGGCGGCGCGTACGTGCGCCTGGCGGACGCCGACGCGGACGAGAAGTCCCGCGCGGTGGGCCTCGAGAAGGCGGCCGACGTGCTGGAGCGGGCGGTGAAGCTCGAGCCACAAGACGCGTCGATCCGCGTGTCGCTCGGCGTGGCGCAGGTGAAGAGAAAGCGATGGGAGCCGGCGCGGGTGGCGCTGCAGGCGTGCTTGCGCCTCCGGCCGGACGACGCCCTCGCCCACAAGAACCTCGCCGAGGCGTGCGCGGCGCTCGGGGAGCGCGACGAGGCCATCGCCTCGGCGTCGAAGGCGCTCGAGCTCGACCCGGACTACAAGGAGGGCCACGAGAAGCTCGGCGCTCTCTACGAGTCCGCGGGCAAGGACGAAGAGGCGGCCCTCTCGTACAAGGAGGCGGTACGCGCCTTTCCGCAGAGCGCCGCCCTCTACGGCAAGGTCGGCCGCGCGATGACGCGCCTCGGACGCAAGCACGACGCCCTCGAGTGGTACGCGAAGGCCGTCGAGCTTCGCCCCGACGATCCCGACGCGCTGCTGGAGCTGGGCTCCGGCTACAACGTGACGGGCAAGTTCGCGGACGCGCGGCAGGCGCTGATGGAGAGCGTGCGCGTGCGCCCCCACGCGGAGGCCTACAAGGCCCTCGCCGAGGCGTGCCGGGAGCTCAGTCGCGACGAAGAGGCGCTCGGGGCGTTCGAGAGCGCGGTCGCCGCCGACCCGAAATGGGGGCAGGGGCACGTGGAGCTGGCCAAGCTCTACGAGGCGGGCAAGCAGCCCGCCAAGGCCGCCGACGCGTACCGCGAGGCGACGCGGTTCTTCCCGGAGGACGCGAGCCTCTACGGGGGCCTCGGCGAGGCGCTCCTCGCGCTCGGCAAGTTCGGCGACGCGGCCGACAGCTTCGCGCGCGCCACGAAGAAGAAGCCCGACGACGCGGGCCTCGCCTACAAGCTGGGCCTGGCCCACGCGCGGGCGCTCGCCTGGGAGCCGGCCGAGAAGGCGCTGCTCCGCGCAGTGGAGATCGACGCGGAGCGCGCCGAGACGTGGAGGCTGCTCGGCGAGGCGAGCGGACGCGTGGCGCACTGGGAGACGAGCGCAGGCGCGTACGAGAAGGCCCTCGCGCTCGATCCGCAGCTCGCGGTAGCCCACGCGCCGCTCGGGCGCGCCTACGACGCGCTCGGCAAGGACGCGCAGGCGACCGAGCAGTTCCAGCTCGCGGTGAAGGCCGCGCCGGAGGAGGCGACCCTTCACGCGAGCCTCGGCGCATCGCTGCTCAAGCTCGGGCGGCTCGACGAGAGCGCCGCCTGCTTCGCCGAGGCCGCGAAGTTCGGCAAGGGCGACGCGGAGATCCTCTTCCAGCTCGGGTCCACGTACTGCCGCATCCAGCGGTGGCCGACGGCGAAGGACGCGCTCGACGAGTGCGTCGCGCTGCGTCCCGAGCACCTGGAGGCGTGGAAGCGGCTGGCGGAGGCGTGCCACGCGCTCGGCAAGCACCTCGAGGAGGTCGACGCCTGGCGCAAGATTCTGGAGCTCGAGCCAGCGAACGTGGCCGCCCAGGTCCCCTATGCCCGAGCCCTCGTGGCCCACGGCAAGGACGAGCTGGCCGTCGAGGCGCTGCGCGCGGCGCTGAAGGGCCTGCCCGTGACGCCGCTCCTGCTCGTCGAGCTGGCCAAGCCGCTCCTCCGCCTCGGCAAGAACACCGAGGCCCTCGAGGCGTGCGAGCGCGCCCAGGAGAAGCACGCGAACCGCGCGGCCAAGGAGAAGCTCGCCCCCGAGGTCGTCGCCGACGAGAAGGCCGAAGTGCAGCTCTGGCTCGGCCGGGCGCTCTTCGCGAACGGGAAGAAGGACGCGGGGCTCGCGCAGATCAAGGAGAGCGTGACGCTGCGTCCGGACGGGGCGGAGGGCCAGCGGGCCCTCGGCGAGGTGAGCGAGGCGCTCGGCAAGACCGAGGCGGCCCTCAAGGCCTACCGGCGGGCCGTGGAGCTCGATCCCGAGTACGCCGAAGGCAACGTCGCCCTCGGGCGGCTCTACGAGAGCACCGAGAGGCCGAAGGAGGCCGTCGATGCGCTGCGTCAGGCCGTGGCCAAGTTCCCGCGGCGCGCCCCGCTGCAGGCGAGCCTCGGCGCGGCGCTCGTTCGCGTCGGCCAGGCCGAGCAGGCGCTCGTGCACCTGCGCCAGGCGGTGGATCTCGATCCCGACGACCCCGAGTTCGCGATGCACCTCGGCGTCGCGCTGACGCGCACCGGCAAGGCCGAGGAGGGACGCGAGGCGATCCGCGGGGCCGTGCGCATCAAGCCCGACAGCGCGAAGGCCCACAAGGCGCTGGGCGACGCCGAAGCGGCGCTCGGCAAGAACGACGACGCGCTCGACGCCTACAAGAAGTCCCTGGCCCTCGACTCCGGGTCGGCCGACGCCCACGCCGCCCTCGGCAAGCTCTACGAGCGCACGTCGCAAGATCCGCTCGCCGCGCAGGCCTACGAGCAGTCCGTGAAGCTCCGGGAGGACGACTCGTCGACCCACGGCGCGCTCGGCGGCGTGTACCAGCGTCTCGGCCGGCACGACGACGCAGCGCGGGAGCTGGCCCGCGCGGCCGAGCTGAAGGGGAGCGATCCGGACACGCTGTTCGAGCTCGGGGTCGCGCACGGGCGCGGCAAGCGCTGGGACCAGGCACGCGACGCGCTGGAGAAGGCGGCGAAGCTCCGCGACGATCACGCCGAGACGTGGAAGCTCCTCGCGCAGGCGTACCGGGAGGGCGGGGCCACGGGGCAAGCGGTGACCGCGTACGAGAAGGCGCTGTCCCTCGCGCCGGGCTGGACCGAGGGCCAGCGCGAGGTCGCGCCGCTCTACGCGACGCTGGGCCGGGACGAGGACGCGGTGCGGGCCTTCGACGCGCTCGAGGAGAAGGACCGCGAGGCGCACGCGGCGGCGCTGGGACCGGTGTACCGCCGGCGCGGGATGCACGACCAGGCGGCCGTGGCCTACGAGCGCGCGACCCGGCTGCCCTCGGCGGACGCGGCGACCTGGGAGGGCCTCGGGCTGTCGCAGGCCAAGCGCAAGAAGAACGACGAGGCGAGGGAGGCGCTGAAAAAGGCGCTGGCGCTCGACGGCAAGCGACTCGACTCGTGGAAGGCGCTGGCGGAGGTCGCCGGCAAGCTGGGGGAGCACGAGGAGGCCGTCGAGGCCTACGAGAAAGCCCTCGCCCTCGACGCGACCTTCGTCGAGGCGCACGTCGCCCTCGGGCGCCTCTACTCGCTGCTCGGGCGCGACGCGGACGCGGCCCGGGCCTTCGGCGCCGCCGCGGCCGCGCAGCGCGGGGACTTCGCCATCCACGTGAGCCTCGGGGGCGCCCTCGAGCGCCTGGAGAAGTGGACCGAGGCGGCCGACGCCTTCGAGGCCGCTTCTCGTCTCAAGCCCGACCACCCGGATTCGCTGCTCAAGCTCGGGGCGGCGGCCTTGCACCTCGGGGACGCCGCGCGGGCGCGCAAGGCCCTCGGGGCGAGCGTGGCCATCCGGGCCGACCACGCCGAGGCCCAGAAGCTCCTCGGCGACGCGTGCATCGCCCTCGGCGACACCGTGGGCGCCGTGGCGGCCTACGGCAAGGCTCTCGAGATCGACCCGGACTTCGTCGAGGTGTGGGCGTCGCGGGCGAAGATGCTCGTGGGCCTGAAGCGCGAGGAAGAGGCCGCGGAGGCCTACCGCCGCGCGCTCACCACGCTGGAAGAGGCCGCGCGCAAGGCCTCCGACCGGGCCGACGTGCACGCGGACCTCGGCCTCGCCTACGTGATCCTCGGCCGGTACGCCGACGGCGTCGACGAGCTGGAGCACGCGCGCGGGATCGAGCCGTCGAACGCCGCGGTCATCGCCCCGCTGGCGAGGGCGTACGAAAAGCTCGAGCGCCACGTCGAGGCCGTCGGGGTCCTCAAGAAGCAGCTCGAACGCGACCCGAAGGACGACAACGCGGCGAGGCGCCTCGCGGCGCTCCAGCAGAAGCTCGGCAGGGGCGACGACGCCATCCAGTCGCTCCGCAAGGCCGCGGCGGCGGCGCCGGGCGACGGCGACGTCCGCTTCGAGCTGGCGCTCCTGCTGCTCGGCAAGGGGGACGACGCGGGGGCGCGCGTCCTTCTGGCGGAAGCCGTGGCGCTCATGCCGGGCAACGCTCAGGTGCATTTGCACCTCGCCGAGGTCCTCGAGAAGGCGGGCGACTCGGCCGGTGCCCTCACCTCGTACGGGCACGCGGCGCGCATCGATCCGACGCTGGCCGGCGCGGTCGCGGGGCACGGACGCGCGCAGATCGCGGTGGGCAAGCCGCACGACGCCATCCAGTCCTTCAAGCAGCTGACCAAGCTCCGTCCGGACGACGCCGCGACCTACGCCCAGCTCGGCGAGGCCTACCTCGCCGCCGGGCGAGACGGCGACGCGGCGAACGCGCTGCGCGACGCCATCCAGAAGGATCCGAAGCTGCCCCGGACGGGCCGCATGCTGGGTGACGCGTACGTTCGCCTCGAGAAATGGGGCGACGCCATCAAGGCGTACGGCCAGGCGCTGCGAGCGAACCCCGACGACACGGGGGCCCTGGAGGCGCTCGTCGAGCTGTGCGGTCAGAAGGACCTCCCCGAGAAGCTGCTCGAAGCACTTCAGGAAGCGGTCGCCGTGCACCCGACGAGCGCGCGGCTCCTCCGAAGGCTCGGCTTCGCGTACGCGGTGCTCGATCGCATCCCGGACGCGCTCGACGTCCTCGAGAAGGCCACGCGCATCGATCCGTCGCTGGGGGACGCGCTGCGTCTCCTCGGGACGCTGTACCGTCGGGCCGAGCGCTACGACGAGGCGGCCACCGCCTTCGAGGCCGCGTTCAAGAAGATCCCCGCGCAGGCGGACGACTGGCTCGAGGTCGCGCGCTGCTACTCCGCGCTCAGCCGGTGGCAACCGGCGTGCGACGCGGCGTCGAAGGGGCTCGCCATCGACGGCAACCACGTCGCCTCCTACGTCTTTCTCGGGGAGCTCCTCAGCGGCCTCGGGCAGCTCGGCGACGCCGTACCCCAGCTGGAGGTCGCCGTGCGCCTCGCGCCGGAGAACGTGGGCGCCCTGTTCGCGCTCGGGCACGCGTACTCGGGGCTGGACCGCCACCGCGAGGCCATCGGCGCCCTGCGCGAGGTGGTGCGGCTCACGCCGGACGACGATGCGGCGTGGCAGGAGCTCGGCAAAGTCCACGACGCGCTGAAGGAGCACGACAAGGCGGCCGAGGCCTACAAGGAGCTCGTGCGCATCAAGCCGAAGGCGGCCGACTCGTACTTCTCCCTGGGCGTCGCCTACCAGAAGGCCAAGCGCTTCGACGAGAGCGCGGCGGCGCTCCAGCGCGCGCTTCGCCTCCAGCCGGACCTCGCGTCGGCCGACTACTTCCTCGGCGTCTCCCTGCTGCAGCTCGGACGGAACGACGACGCGGTGGGCGCCTTCGAGGGGGCCGTCGCCAAGCAGCCGGACGACGCGGCCCTCCGCGCCGCGCTCGCCTTCGGGTACCAGAAGATCGGCCGCGACGAGGCGGCCGCCGACGCCTACAGCAAGGCCGCGCAGCTCGGGCTCGAGGACGTGAACGTCCACCTGAACCGCGCCAAGCTCTACGAGAAGGTGAAGCTGCTCGACAAGGCGGCCGACGCCTGGATCGCCGTGTCGCTCCTCCAGCCCGATCGCCTCGAGCCCCATCGAAAGGCCGCCGCGGCGCTCCTCGAGCTCGGCCGGCACAAGCAGGCGGTGGAACCCTACCAGCAGGCGATCCTCCTCGCGCCGGAGGACGCCGCCCTCCGCTACGAGCTGGGGGTCTGCTACGCGAACCTCGGTCAGAAGGCCGCCGCGATGGCGCAGTGCGAGGCGCTGAAGAAGCTCGATCCGACGCGCGCGGAGGAGCTGCTCTTCATCCTGGAGGAGTGACCCCTGAACGACTGGGACGCGTGCGCGCGCAAGATGGATGAGTGCGAGAAGCTCCGCGCGAGACTGCTCGCGCTGGAGGAGCGGTTCCGGCGCCGCGCCGAGCGTGCGCGCGACGAGCGGGACATCGCCACGATGGTGCGGATGCGCGACGCCGCGCGCGTGGCCAACGAGAAGAAGGCCCAGATCGCGGCCATGGCGGGGGACCTCGCGGCGGACCTCGCGCGGGCGCAGGCCGAGCCGACCGAGGCGTCGATGACCACCCTGATGACGCGCCTCGACGCGACCCTGGCGAGCTCCCTCGCCATCGCGGCCCTCTACGAACCCTTCATGGAGTGGGAAGCCGAGCCGTCGTGAGCCCGCGCCGCGACGTGCTCGTCCTCGGTCTGGGCGGCATGGGCGCCGCCGCGCTCGCGCACCTGGCGGCCCGGGGGTGCTCGGTCGTCGGCGTCGACCAGGACATGGTCCCCAGCCTTCGTGGCAGCTCCGTCGGAGAGACCCGCGTCATCCGCAAGGCCTACGCCGAGGACCCACGCTACGTGCCGCTCCTCGTGCGCGCGTACGCGCTCTGGAGCGAGCTCGAGGCCCGCTCGGGGCGCGCGCTCTTCACGCGCGTCGGCTGCCTGAACCTCGGTCCCGCGGCGCACCCCGCGATCCGGGGCGTCCTCGAGAGCGCCGAGCGGCACGGTCTGCCCCATCGCGTCCTCGACGAGGCCGCGGTGCGGGCTCGCTTCTCCGTCGTGCCGGCGCCGGGCGACCTCGGCGTCTTCGAGGAGGACGCGGGCTACCTCGCCGTCGAGGCATGCACGGAGGCGCACCTCGCGTGGGCGGCGTCGCGGGGCGCGGAGGTCCGGCGAGGCCGGGTGACGGCGCTCGACGTCGCCGGGTCGTCGGTGCGCGCCACGCTGGAGGACGGCCGCTCGCTCGTCGCGGACCGGGCCGTCGTGGCCGCGGGCCCGTGGCTCGGCCAAGCTCCCGCCTTCGCCGAGCTCGCCCGAGGCCTGCCGCTCGTCGTCGAGCGCCAGGTGCAGCTCTGGTTCGAGCCTGTGGATCGGGACGCGGCGCGGCCCCCGGCGCTCCCGGCCTTCATCCACTTCGTCGAGGGCGGCCCTTTCTACGGCATCCCGCCGGACGATTCGCACCCTTCGCCGGCCGTCAAAGCGTGCCGCCACCACGGCGGCGCGCAAGCGAGCCCCGACACGCTCGATCGCGCCCTTCACCCGGACGACGAGGCCACCGTCCGCCGCTACCTGCGCGCGCACCTCCCGGCCGCCGACGGACCTCTCCTCCGCTCGCGCGTGTGCATGTACACCAACACACCCGACGAGCACTTCCTCGTCGGCCCGCTCCCCGGCGCCCCTCACGTCGTCGTGCTCGGCGGCTTCTCCGGGCACGGCTACAAGATGGCCTCCGTCGTGGGCGAGATCGCCGCGGACCTCGCCCTCGGCGGCCGGAGCGCGTTCGACCTGGGGATGTTCGCGCCCGGGCGCTTCTAGGTGAGGGCCGCGACGGCGATGGCCGCGAAGACGATGGTCGTCAGCGCGCCGTAGAGGGTGAGGGCGATCTGCGCCGCCCGGGGCAAGCGGGTACTCGACCAGACCATCGTGACGGCGAGCGGAGGGAGGACCGTCATCAGCAGGCCGAGGACCAGTGGCGTGTCCATCTGCGTCGTCGGCACGCGGGGAAGCGGCTCGTCGAGCGCGCGAAAACGCCCCATCCCGGCCGCCCGCCGCCGGGCCTCGATGAACTCGAGGACGACATCCATGTCCGGGATGAACACACAGTCGCGCCGCCGACTCCGGGCGGAGCGCTCTTCCCACGGAGGCCGCGCGGGGGCAGGGACGGGGGTCTGCACGCGTGGCAGCGCCATGATGGGCCGCGACCGCGCGGACTCGGGGGGCGGAGGCGGGTAGGCGATGAGCGTCGGTACGGCCCAGCCACGGCCGACCATGATGCGGCAGTGCTTCATCCGCCGGACGGGGGTGGAGGACTCCGAGCGCATCCCTTCCAGCTTAAGCAAGAGTCCGGGAACACGCGAGGATTCAAACGGATGACCCGCCGAGGAGACGCGAATTCGTGCAGTTACGATGGCCGCGGCCTGCTAACACCCAAGCCCATGCGACGGATCGAAGTCGAGCGCGTCATCGCGGCCCCCCCGGCCGACGTCTTTGCCCGGTACACCGACCACGCGGCCTGGAGCACCTGGGCGGGCGCCGGCAAGGTATCGCTCGCGCGCGAGGGCGCGCCCGACCGGAACGGTGTCGGCTGCGTGCGGGCGTTCGAGTCGGCCATGGGCCTCCAGGAGGAGGTCATCGCGTTCGAGCCTCCCCGGCTCATGGCCTACCGCATCGCGCGCGGAGGCTTTCCCCTGAAGAACCACCGCGGCGAGGTGCGCTTCGAGCCGCACGCCCGCGGCACGCGCCTCGTCTGGAGCGTCGAGTTCGCGTCGCGCATCCCTCTCAGCGAGCGCGCCATCGCGCGGTTTCTCCGCATGATGTTCGGCCGCATGCTCGCCCGCTTCGAGGAGCGGGGGATGATGCGTTCCGCTGCGGCGTGACGCCGGACGACGCTGTACGCTGGGGGCTCCCCCCGTGAAGCGCGAGCAGGTCTGGCAGACGGTCTCCGAGAAGCTGCGCGCGGACTTCGGCCGCTTGCTCGACGTGCGGGACGTCCGGCGCGTCCGGCGTGTCTCCGGCGAGGCCTGGGTGGTGACCGTCGCGCTCACGGCCTCCTCGGGCGACCTCCACGTGGCCGACGTGATGGTGGACGACGCGGGGACGATGACGCCGGTGCTGGCGGCCGATCACGTCGTCGAGGCCGTCCGCCGGGCCCAGCGCTTCTCGCTCACGCCTCCGCCCGTCGACGAGCTGTCGGACTTCGGCGAATTCGGCGGCGACGAGGACGAGCCGGCGCTCGACATGCTCACCGAGCACGAGGAGGAGCCCATCGAGGCGCGCGTGGCCGCCGCCATCGCCCGGGGGGACGTCGAGTCGCTCACGCTCGCGCGGGATCTGCTGCCGCGCATGCTCACGGATCACGAACGGCGCGGCGCGACGCTCTTCATGATGGCCGAGGTGGAGGTGAAGCTCGGCGAGCCCAAGCTCGCGCGCGGGTACCTCGAGGCCGCCGCCCGCGAGTTCGCCGACCGCTTCGATCTCCCCGCCCTCGAAGTCGCCGCCGTCTTCGCGCTCAACCTCGGCGGCCGTGAGGCCTTCTCCGGATCGCCCATTCACGCCCTCCTCGAGCAGAGCCGCGCCCGCCTCAAGCCCCTCGGCGGCCTCTTCGAGGCTCGCAGCTTCTCCGGGCTCGATCCGGCGCGCCGCGACGAGCTCGGCGCCCACGTCACGCTGCGGACGCTCGCCCCCGAGGAGATGCTCGTCACCGAAGGCGAGCCCTCGCGCAACGTCTTCGTCGTCAAGAGCGGTCTCCTCGGCGTCTGGCTCGAGAAGCCCTCCGGGGGCTCGTGGATGGTCCGCTCGTGCTTTCCCGGGTGGCTGCTCGGCGAGTCGAGCGTCCTCGGGGGGGCCGACGTCCGGTGCACGGCGTCGCTCCGCGCCGAGCGCGTCAGCGAGGTGTGGATCCTGCCGGCCGAGAAGGTCCGCGCCGTCATGGAGGACGACCTCGCCTTCGGGCAACGGATCGCCGAGACTAAGCAGATCCACCGCATCGACTCGTTTTTCTCGATGCACGAGACCATGGGCCAGCTCGACGTCCAGGTGCGCGACGACGTCCTCTCCTGCATCCAGCGGCTCGAGTCCTTCGACGAGGAGACCCTCCTCCTCCTGGCGGGCGCGATCCCGGAGACGGCGTGTCTCGTGGCGCGCGGTTCGATTGCGCTCTTCGAGGGCGAGGGGCGTGATACACCCGTCGCCGTGGTCGAGCCCGACTCGTTCTACGGGCTTCGCGACGCCATCCATCGCATTGCCCCCAGCCTCACGGCCATCGCCCGTCCGGGCACGACCGTGGCGTTCTTCGACGCGGACCGCCTGCAGAAGCTCTGTGAGCGCAGCCCGGAGCAGGTCGTCGCCGTGCTCGAGCGCCTCGGCTGAGTCGTACGACGATCCCGTGAGCGAACCTCGCTCACAATGGTTACCTTGAAAGCCGTGTCGATGAACTACCGCAAGAACAGCCCGCAGGCGCAACGCTTCGCCGAGAGACGCCGCCGGGAGGACGACGCGCCCCGTCTCCGCGAGCAGGTGCCCGACCTCGTCAGCCTCAAGCTGGAGATCGAGGACCGCTCGGGCGTCGGGGGCACCACGCACACCCGCCGCGTCGTGGTGGAGCAGGCGCCCGCGCTCTTTTTGGTCCCCTGCGGGGATCCGCGCTGCTCCGACGGCGAGCACGATCTGACGACCAGCGTGATGCGCGCGCTCCGCCAGCACGAGACCGCCTTCAAGGGGGAGGACGAGTGCCGCGGCTCGGTGGGACCGAGCGCCTGTTCGCGCGTGCTCCGCTTCGACGCCGTGGCCGAGTACAGCCACGGCCGGTGATCCGCGAAACCGCGGACGCCGCGGTTGAAGATGGGGCCCCTCGCTGCGCTCGGGATGACAGGGATTAGCGCGTGATCCCCAGCTGGGTGAGGACGAACGCGTAGTCGAAGGCGAGGTCGCCGACGCGGTCGTACCGTCCGGACTTCCCGCCGTGCCCCGCCGGGTCCATGTTCATCTCGAGGAGGAGCGGGTTGTCGTCGGTCTTCGTCGCGCGGAGCTTCGCCACCCACTTCGCCGGCCCCCAGTACATCACCTGGCTGTCGTTGTAAGACGAGCGCACGAGCATCGGCGGATACGCCTGCGCGGTGACGTTGTCGTAGGGCGAGTAGCGCGCCATCCACGCGAGCTCGTCCTTCTTCTTGGGGTTGCCCCACTCCTCGAACTCGTTGACCGTCAGCGGCAGGGTCTCGTCCAGCATGTCGTCGATGACGTCGACCCACGGCACGTACGCCACGACGGCCTTGAAGAGGTCCGGCCGCATGTTCACGACGGCGCCCATCAGCAGGCCCCCGGCGCTGCCGCCCGAGATGGCGAGGCCGTCCTTCTTCGCCCAGCCGTCCTTCTTCAGGTCCTCGGCGACGTCGATGAAGTCCGTGAACGTGTTCATCTTGTTCGCCATGCGCCCCTGGTCGTGCCACTTCTTGCCCATGTCGCCGCCCCCGCGCACGTGGGCGATGGCGTAGACGACGCCGCGATCGAGCAGCGAGATGCGCTCGCCCTTGAAGTTGATGGGCGTCGCGAACCCGTAGGAGCCGTACCCGTAGAGCCACAGCGGGTGCTGCCCGTTCGGGACGGTGCCCTTGCGGTAGACGAGCGACACGGGCACGAGCGTCCCGTCGCGCGCGGGCTCGAGCATCCGCCGCGTCTCGTACGCCGATTCGTCGTAGCCGCCGGGCACCTCGGTCTTCTTGACGACGACGCGCTCCTGGCTGGAGAGGTCGTAGTCGACCCAGGTGCGCGGGGTCTTGAACGACTCGTACCGGAAGCGGACCGAGGTCGCCCCGAACTCGGGGTTCATGTCGGGCTGCACGTCGAACACGGGCTCGGGCTGCTCGACGCGATGCGACTTGCCCGTGCGAAGATCGTAGATGCTCACCTGGGGCAGCGCGTCCTCCCGCTCGACGAGCACCATGTGGTCGCGGAAGAGCATCATCTCCTCGATCATCACGTCGGCCCGGTGCGGCACGAGCTCCTTCCAGTGCTCCCGCCCGGGGCTCTCCACGGGAGCCGTCACGACGCGGAAGTTCCGCCCTCCCGAGTTCGTCAGCACGTAGAAGAGCCCCCCGCGGTGCGCCACGTAGTACTCGTGGTCCTGCTCGCGCGGCGCGATGAGCCGCCAGGCTCCCTCCGGGCGGGCCGCGTCGAGGACGCGCACCTCGCTCGTCGTGCGGCTCGCCGACGTGATGACGAAGAAGGCCTTGCTGCGCGTCCGCTGCACCCCGAGGTCGAACCGCTCGTCCTTCTCGTCGTAGACGAGCGCGTCCTTCGCGGCGTCCGCCCCGAGCACGTGCCGCCACAGCTTGCCGGCGCGCTTGGTCTGCGCGTCCTCCGTCACGTAGAGCATCGTCCGGCCGTCGCGCGCGAAGGCCATCGAGTCGACCCGCGGGATCGCCTCCGACCCGGCCCGCCCAGTGCGAAGGTCCTCCGTCTTCAGCGTGTACTGGCGGAAGCCCGTCGTATCGAGGAGGTAGGCGAGGGTGTTGCCGTCGTCGGTGACCGTGAGGTCGACGACCGAGACGAACGGGTGGTCCGCCGCGATGGCGTTCTCGTCGAGCATCACCTGCTCGGGCGCGTTCACGAGCGCACGCCGCCGGCAGTGGAGCGGGTACTGCTTGCCCTTCTCGAAGCGCTTGTAATAGAGCCACGCTCCGTCCTTCACGGGCGGCGTCGCGTCGTCCTCCTGGATGCGCGAGACCATCTCGTCGTAGAGCGTCTTCTGGAAGGGCGCCGTCCCGCGCGTCATCGCGTCGGTGTACGCGTCCTCGGCCTGGAGGTACGAGACGACGTCCGGCGCGCCCTTCTCGCGGAGCCACGCGTAGTCGTCGACGTGCTTCTCCCCGAAGAGCGACCACTCGTGGGGGACCTTCTTCGCCACCGGCGGACGCGGCCCGGAGGCCACCGGCGGCGCGACCGAAGCCGTCGGCGCCGACAGGGCAACGGGCGCGACGCGAGCGGGGACCTGGGCAGGAAGCTCGGCGCACGCGAGGAGCGCGGACAGCGAAAGGAGGAGCAGCAGGGCAGGGCGCATGGCCCCGGCAATCTAGCCCGAGAAGTCGACCGTGAAGTACATCCGCCCGCCGCTCTTCACGATGCCGACGCCGACCTTGCGCCACTCGGCGCGGAGGAGCGTATCGTGGTGCATCCCGCCCGCTCCTTCGCCCGTCCACCGGAGCAGGCTCGCCGCGAGCTGGTCCTGCAGCGATCCCGTGCTCGCTCCGTCGGGCGCGCCCTGCACCTCGGCGCTGGCGGCGTGGAGCTCCTGCGCGTGCAGCGTCATGTGCTCGTTCTGCTCGTGGTCCTGCGCGAGCTCGTCGCTGCCCGCCTGGGCGAAGGCGTCGAGCGCCTGGTCGCGGGCGACGGGCGCGATGCCGTTCAGCTTGCGCACGCCGTTGACGTACCCGAGCACGTAGTCGCGCGCGTCGTCGTCGCTCAGCTCGGCCTCGGGCGCCTGCGCGGCGGTCGGATTGCCGCTGACGCTGAGGCAGCCATACTGCCCCGCGTTGTCGCAGGCCGGGGTGACGGCGACGCCTCCCGCATGGGCGATGGGGGCGCTGTTGCGCGCGTGCTGCTCGGCGACCGACTGCGCCACCTGGGCGGCGCCCGCGATGGCGGCGAAGGCGAGGGCCTCGCCCATCTTGGCGCCGTTGCTGGCGCCGGGGCCAACGGCGGCGCCGCACCCGAGGAGGGCGCACGCGACGAGGAGGCCGGCGATGTGAGGAGAGCGCATGGGCGCCCTTCTGAGGCTAGCGCAGCGCGTCCGCCGCCGCCCGGCGCGGAAGGTGGGCGCCCCGCCGGGGAGGCGCAGCTCCTCGCCGGGGTTGGCGCATGGCTCGCCGGGTATGGCGCACGACGCCCCGATTGGACCTCGGGCATCGCCGTACGTGGCTCTCGACAATGGCCATTCGGCGTACGACTCGGCCGCAGGCGCGCCACATACGGCGCATATGGCGCTCCAACGAGCGAATGCGCTTCACGACGGCGCTGGTGAGGCGCGCCTACCGCGCCTCGAGGCGCACCACACGGCTCGGCACGCGCCTCCTATTCCGAGAGATGCGCCGTACATCTCCGGACGTGCGCCATACATCCCGCGTGGACGTCGTCATCAACGCCACGATGCGCCGTCCTGCCCGCGGAGCGGCCCCCGACGAAGGACCCCCCCCCCCACACCGGGTGTCGCGCGCCAGGAACCGAATGCGCCCATCCCGGTCCGAGCCAGGACGCGCCTTGCATCGCGAATGGCCCGCGCCCTCACCGAAGCGCTGCGCCCAATGAGAGGCGTGGCGATGACCGTTGGCCTGGCTCCGGGTCTCACGCCCGGAGCAGTGGCGATCCCAACGGGAATTGCCCACGCCTGTACGGAGCCGCTGCGGCGAAGTACAGGCGTGGCGATGACCGTTGGCCTGGCTCCGGTCTCACGCCCGGAGCAGTGGCGATCCCAACGGGAATTGAACCCGTGTTACCGACGTGAGAGGCCGGTGTCCTAACCGCTAGACGATGGGACCTGAAGACGATCCGCTGAAGGAAGAGACTGCGAAGAAAGAGGCGCGCTCTGGCAGCGCACCGTGGCTGGGGGACAAGGATTCGAACCTTGATAAGCAGAGCCAGAATCTGCTGTCCTGCCGTTAGACGATCCCCCAAGAGTGCGACATTACTGAGGATCAAGCTACCCTGGCGCCTGGCGAACCGGACGCTCGGGAGCGCGAACACTATTCGCGGGCGCGGGCTTGTCAAGCATCGCTTATTGCCCCTTGACCCAGCCGGCAATGCGCTTACCTTCCGCGGCGCTGGCAGTCGCAGGGCCTGAGTGCCAGCACGAGCCCAGCGCTCGACTGCCACGCCCAGCCACAGCCCAGCCCAGCAGCCCCGCCAAGGGGGAGGAAAAAGAACACCATGAAGATCCGCCCGCTCGCCGACCGCATCGTGGTCAAGCGCCTCGACGCCGAGACCAAGTCCAAGGGGGGCATCATCATCCCCGACACCGCCAAGGAGAAGCCCATCGAGGCGATGGTCATCGCCGTCGGCAACGGCAAGATGCTCAAGACGGGCAAGCTCCGCCCGCTCGAGGTCAAGGCCGGCGACAAGATCCTGCTCGGCAAGTACTCGGGCACCGAAGTGAAGCTCGACGGCGTCGAGCACGTGATCCTGAGCGAGGACGAAGTCCTCGCCGTACTCAGCTAACCAAAGCGCTCAACGAGGAAACCCCAGATGCCCGCCAAGCAGATTGCTTACAGCCGCAACGCCCGCCACGCGATCCTCGAAGGCGTCAACGCCCTCGCGAACGCCGTGAAGGTCACCCTCGGCCCCAAGGGCCGCAACGTCGTCATCGAGAAGAGCTACGGCGCCCCGGTCGTCACGAAGGACGGGGTCACGGTCGCCAAGGAGATCGAGCTCGTCGGCAAGCTCCAGAACATGGGCGCCCAGATGGTGCGCGAGGTCGCGAGCAAGACGAGCGACAAGGCCGGCGACGGCACGACGACGGCGACCGTGCTCGCGCAGTCGATCTTCGCCGAGGGCATCAAGCTCGTCGAGGCGGGCACCGATCCGATGGCGCTGAAGCGCGGCATCGACGCCGCGGTCGCCGCGGTCGTCGCCGCCGTGAAGAGCGCGTCGACGCCCACGAAGGACAAGGCCACCATCGCGCAGGTCGGCACCATCAGCGCCAACGGCGACGCCACCATCGGCAACATGCTGGCCGACGCGATGGAGAAGGTCGGCAAGGAAGGCGTCATCACGGTCGAGGAAGCCAAGGGGATGGAGTCGCAGCTCGAGGTCGTCGAGGGTATGCAGTTCGACCGCGGCTACCTCAGCCCGTACTTCGTCACGGCGCCCGACAAGATGGCCGTCGAGCTCGACGAGCCGTACATCCTCATCAGCGAGAAGAAGATCTCCAGCCTCCACGACATGCTGCCGCTCCTCGAGCAGGTGGCGCGCGACGGCCGGCCGCTGCTCGTCATCGCGGAGGACGTCGAGGGCGAGGCGCTCGCCACGCTGGTCGTCAACAAGCTGCGCGGGCTCCTCAAGATCGCCGCGGTGAAGGCCCCGGGCTACGGCGACCGCCGCAAGGAGATGCTGAAGGACGTGGCCATCCTCACGAAGGGCCAGGTCGTCAGCGAGGATCTCGGCGTGAAGCTCGAGACCATCACGCTGAAGGACCTCGGCCGCGCCAAGCGAGTGAAGATCGACAAGGACAACACGACGATCATCGACGGCGCCGGCGACCCGAAGGAGATCAAGGGCCGCGTCGAGGCCATCCGCAAGGAGATCGAGCGGTCGACGAGCGACTACGACAAGGAGAAGCTCCAGGAGCGGCTCGCGAAGCTCGCCGGCGGCGTCGCGGTGGTGAAGGTCGGAGCCCATACCGAGACGGAGATGAAGGAGAAGAAGGCCCGCGTGGAGGACGCTCTCCATGCGACGCGCGCGGCCGTCGAGGAAGGCATCGTGCCCGGCGGGGGCGTCGCGCTCCTCCGTGCCGCGTCGGCCCTCGACGCGCTGAAGCTCGAAGGCGACCAGGTGATGGGCGTCCGGCTCGTGCGCCGCGCCCTCGAGGAGCCGCTCCGTCAGATCGCCCGCAACGCCGGCTCGGAGGGCTCGGTCGTCCTCGAGAAGGTCAGGGCAGGGAAGGGGGCCTTCGGCTTCAACGCGGCCACCGATCAGTACGAGGACCTGCTCAAGGCGGGCGTCATCGACCCGGCCAAGGTCGTCCGCATGGCGCTCGAGCACGCGGCCAGCGTCTCCGGCATGATGCTGACCACCGAAGCGGCCATCGCCGACAAGCCCGAGAAGAAGAAGGCGGGCGGAGGCGGCGGCGGGGGCGGCGGAATGGGCGGCATGGGGGGTATGGGCGGCATGGGCGGAATGGGGGGCATGGGCGGAATGGGCGGCATGGGCGGCGACGACTTCGACATGGACTGACCGAAGCCCGCCGTACGCAAAGGCGCCGAGACGCCAGGATGCCGAGAGGTGTCCTGGCGTTTTTGGCGTTCGGGGCTTCACATGGTCTAAACTTTCCCTTCGCCCGATGTCCGATCCGCTCTTTCTGCGCCATGGCCGCGAGCTGCGGGCCGGCGAGGTGCTCTTTCGCGAGGGCGACCGCGGCGAGGAGATGTACGTCATCCAGGCGGGGATCGTGCAGATCCTGAAGCTCGTCGGGAGCGTGCAGCGGCCTCTGGCCACGCTGGGACGGGGCGAGTTCGTCGGCGAGATGGCCATCCTCAACGACAAGCCTCGCACCGCCACTGCCGTCGTCCTCGAGGACGCCAAGTGCCTGGTCATCGACGCGGCCACGCTCGAGCAGATGATCTCGAACAACACCGAGATCGCGCTCCGCCTCGTGAAGAAGCTGGCGCGTCGCCTCGACTCGGCCGACGAGATGATCCAGCTCCTCTTGAACCCCGATCCGAAGGCGCGCGTGCTGCTCGGCCTCAAGCGCCACGCGGAGGCGTTCGGCGAGGAGACCGGCCTCGGCGTGCGCATCCACTCGTCGGCGGCGGACCTGGCGCGCGAGGTCGGCGTCGAGGAGTCGCAGGTGCGCGAGGTGCTGTCGCGTCTCGGCAGGCTGCAAATCGCGTCCGAGGAAGAGGGCGGGGGAGGCAGCGCGATCGTCATCATGGACCTGCCGCGCCTCTTGGAGTTCATGGAGTTCCTCGAGATGCCGCGCCGGTTCGAGGCCTGACGGAGGCGCCTTGGAGCTCCGCGTCATCGGCTGCCACGGCGGCGAGACCCCGAAGCACCGGACGAGCGCGTTCGTCGTCGACGAGCGCATCTCGATCGACGCCGGCTCGCTGACGAGCGGGATGGAGCTCGACGCGCAGTGCGCGCTCGAGGCCGTGCTGGTCAGCCACGCGCACCTCGATCACGTGCGCGACCTGGCGACCATCGCGGACAACCGCCTTCAGAACGGGGCCGAGCCCCTCGTCATCGCCGGGACGAAGCAGACCATCGCGATCCTGAAGAAGCACTTCTTCAACGATCTGCTCTGGCCGGACTTCTCGAAGCTGCCCGTCACGAAGCGTCCGGCCATCCGGTACCTGGAGCTCAAGCTCGAGAAGCCGATCACGCTGGCGGGCTACGAAGTGAACGCCATCCCGGTGAGCCACACCATCGAGACGTGCGGCTTCACCGTGCGCGGACCCGACGGCGTGCTCGCGTACAGCGGCGACACGGGCCCGACGGACCGACTGTGGAAGGTGCTCGCCGAGACCCCGCAGCTGAAGGCGCTCTTGATGGAGGTGAGCTTCCCGAACGCCGAGGCACGCCTGGCGCGCGCGAGCGGGCACCACACGCCCGAGACGCTGGCGAAGGACCTGGCGAAGCTCGCGCGTCACCCCGGTCACCAGCGCGTCAAGGAGCTGCCGACGCTGCTCTATCACATCAAGCCGAGCTTTCAGTCGGTCGTCGAGCGAGAGTGCGCGCGCCTGAAGGGTCTCAACCTCACCGTCTGCGGGCTGGGCGATCATTTCATTCTGTAGCCGCGCGCCCCGTCGCCACGCGCCCGCGGCTCGGCCGGAGCTCTTCCGGCGCAGTTGACACGGCGAGGCCGCGGACTCAGATAGATCCCTTCGCCGTGGCGCAGTCGACCCGTCCCATCTCAGCCGCTCCCGACCCCGTACTCGGCCTGGAGGACGACGCCGACGGCTCGCGCGTGGTCCGCGAAGAGCAAAAGCTCCTCGCCACGGTCCTCGGCGCCCTCGACGCGAGCGCAGGGGCCGACGTGTCGGCCGCGCGCGGCCGGCGTCAGGACGAGGAGCGCATGCTGGAGCTGCGCGACGACGTCTCGGTGGCCAAGCCGGAGGACCTGCCGGCGCTGTTCGAGCAGATGCATCACCTCGCGGCCCTCCGAGGCCAGCGCGGACGCAGCATCAGCGGTTCGGTCGATCGGACGACGCCGTACTTCGGCCACATGCGCCTCGAGGAGAGCGTGCCCCCGGCGGAGCGCCGTCCGGGGATGCCCCCGACCCGCAAGCGCGACGTGCTCATCGGGGCCCGGTCGTACGTCGACTCGGGGGAGGGCATCCGCATCGTCGACTGGCGCCACGCGCCCGTGAGCCGCATCTACTACCGCTACGGAGAGGGAGACGACTACGAGGAGGAGCTCGGGAGCCGCGTCATCGAGGGCTCGATGCTCCTGCGGCGTGGCGTCAGCATCGTGGGGGGAGAGCTCGTGCGCGTGTCGTCCCCCCAGGGCACCTTCGTGCGCGGTCGCGACGGCCGGTGGAAGCGCGTCGGCGAGCACAAGGCCAGGCTGGAGACCGAGTCGCGCTGGGCGGCGCGCCACGGCGTGGCGGCGGGGGCACGCCTCGGCGTGGGGGCCGACGGGCAAATGAGGCAAGACAAGCACCTGCCGGCCATCGCCGCGATGCTCGACGAGAAGCAATACGGCCTCATCGCAAAGGAGAGCGCGGGCCTCGTGGCCATCCAGGGCAGCGCCGGCAGCGGGAAGACGACGGTGGGCCTTCACCGCGTGGCCTACCTGGCCTTCACGGAACCGCAGCGCTTCCAGCCGGACCGCATGGTCGTCATGGTGCCGAACGAGGCGCTCATCCACTACGTCTCGCGCGTCTTGCCGTCGCTGGGCGTCGAGGGCGTGCCGGTGACGACGTTCGCGCGCTTTGCGGCGCGGCTCGTGGGGCAGATGTTTCCGAAGCTCCCTGTGAGGACGAGCGACGAGACGCCACCGGTCGTCTCGCGGGCCAAGTCGCACGCGGCCATGCTGCGGGGCATCGAGCGGCTCGTCGCGCGCGTCCACGCGACCGCCGACGCGCGCCTGCGGTCGACGATGGGCAAGTGGCCCGATGGGGCGCTGGTCGTCGCCGCGTGGGAGGCGACCCGGGGGGACGGCGCGGTGCCGCCGGACGCGAGGGTGTCGGCCCTGGCGTCGTGGCTGGCGGGCAAGCGCCAGCTCGCGGGGGTGGCCGCGGCGACGGCTCTGCCGGACGTGACGCGCAGCGCGCTCGAGCAGCTGGGTACGCAGCTGCGGCACGAGACGCGCTCGGTGGCCGGTCTCTGGGACGAGCTGCTGACGTCGCGTGAAGCGCTGGCGGAGGCGTTCGAGGGCGTGCCTGGGTTCGGCCCGGGGCAGCTCGAGCAGGTGCACGCCTGGTGCGTGCGGCAGACGCGCGTGCGGGCCGAGGGCGAGCGGGACGGCGAGGAGCCGCACGTCGACGCCGAGGATCGGGCGCTGCTGCTGCGATGCTGGCAGGTGCTCCGGGGCCCCATCGTCGACGGCGAGGGCAAGCCGATCCGCTTCGCGCACGCGTTCGTCGACGAGGTGCAGGACGCGAGCCCGGTGGAGCTCCGCGTCGTGCTGGAGCTGACGGGCAAGGAGCGGTGCATCACGCTCGCGGGCGACGTGGCGCAGCGGATGCTCGACGAGGGCGACGATCGGGGCGAGTTCGACTGGAACGCCCTGCTCGATGGCCTCGGCGTGCCGCACACGACCATCGAGCCGCTGCGCGTGAGCTACCGGTCCACGTCGGAGATCACCGAGTTCGCGCGGGCCATCCTCGGGCCGCTGGCGCACGACGACGCCCCGGTGACGACGCGCCAGGGACCGCCCGTGGAGCTCTTTGGCTTCGCATCGCCGGGAGAGGCCGTGGCGTGGCTCGCCGAGGTGCTCAAGCAGCTCGCGCGGGACGAGCCGGACGCGAACGTGGCGCTCGTGGCTCGGTTCCCGCAGCAGGCCGAGGTGTACTTCGAGGGGCTCGAGCGGGCCGAGGTGCCCAACGTGCGGCGCGTCGCCAAGCAGGACTTCTCGTGGGACCCGGGTGTCGACGTGACCGACGTGCGTCAGACCAAGGGGCTCGAGTTCGACGAGGTGGTGCTCCTCGAGACGACGGCGGCGAGCTACCCCGTGAGCCCGCCCGCGCGCCACGCGCTCTACGTGGGGGCGACGCGGGCGTCGCATCAGCTCTGGTGCGTGGCGAGCGACGAGCCGTCGAAGCTGGTGAGCGATGCCCTGGGACCGGTGGACCCCGCAGCCTGATTGCGCATCCCCCGGTCTCGCCGGTGACGCCACATAATGCCCCTTACCGGCGTCAACCACCCGGATCCTTTGGCCTTTCCTGGAGCCAGGCGCTGACGCCTTCCTTTCCTGGCCCGGATCGCCCGACGGCTTTCTCTCAGAAAGCTACGCGCGGCGTCGGCGGCTCGACCTGCAGCCCGAGGAGCGTCCCCGCGTTGGTGAGGACATAGGCCCGGTTCCCGAACGCGGCGGGCGTCTGGGAGAACCCGGAGCCGAGATCGATCCCGTCGATGGGCCGGCCGTTCAGCGGCGAGAGCAAGAAGACGCCGTACCGCGTGGTCCCCACGAGCAGCGCGCCCGCCAGCGACACCGGGGCCGTGATGCCGCCTTCCGGCACGGGAACCCGCCACAGCTTGCGGCCGGTCGCCGGATCGAGCGCCCACAGCCCGCTGACGCCGCTCGACGCGAAGAGCATCTCGCGCGGCGGAACCGCCGGGCCGCCCCGGACGTACAGCGGGTCACCGGGGATCGGCACGTGCGCCGGCTCGCGCCACAAAGCGAGATCGGTCACCCCGATGGCCTTCTCGTTCTTCCACAGCGGCGCGCCGCGCTCCTCGTCGAGCGCGTAGACGCCCCCCGCGTAGCTGGCCACGTAGATGACGCGCCCGGCGGCTCCGAGGTCGTGAGGCACCGGCGTCGTGTCCACGTCGAGATAACGCAGCGCCTCGCCGCCCTGGGACTGTTCGGCCTCGGCCGACAGATCGACCGGGGTCCATCGTTCGGTCCCGTCGCGCGCGTCGTAGGCGCCCACGTGCCCGTCCGAATACGCGAAGAAGACCATCCCCTGGTCGAGGGCCGGCCCCGCGTACCCGCTCACCTCCATGCCGAGCGCCGAGGTGCGGTGGACGTGCCACAGCGGCTTGCCGGCGCGCCGCTCGATCGCGAAGAGGTTGTCCGCGCCGTTCGCGAAGTACAGCGTCTCTCCCCCGAGGACGGGCTTGCGCGTGATCTCCGCGCCGCTGTCGTAGCGCCACACGAGGCTCCCGTCCGACGCGTGCACCGCGTAGAGCGCGCCGTCGTTCGAGCCGAAGTAGACGACGTCGAGCTCCGGATCGTAGAGCGCCTCGCTCTGGACGGCGCCGAGAGTCTCGAAGCGCCAGAGGGTGCTCCCGTTGCTCGCGCGGAGCGCATACATGCCGTGATCGCTCGTGCCGAGGAACATGCGCCCGTTGGCGGCATCGATCTCGGCACGACCGCGCTCGTACGGCTCGCCGACGGAGCGGGACTCGGCCGTCAGCTCGCGGCGGAACAGCACGTGGATCGCGCCGCTCGGCCGATGGTACCAGAGCGGGTTGTCCGGATTGACGTGGTCGTCGCTCGTCTCGAGCGTGGCGCAGCCGCCCCAGGCCGCGGCCCCTGCCAGCAGGACCGCCGCCCGCACCACGCCGCGAGCGGTCACTTCGGTCCGCCCGGTGGCGGAGCCGGTACCTGAGGACCGCCGCCACCCCCCTGCCCGCCCTGCTGCTGTTGCTGCTGGAGCTGCCGCAGCAGCTCCTGGATCTGCGGATCGCTCATGTCGACGTCACCCGGGCCGCCCTGACCTCCGCCCGGCCCGCCCATCCCGCGCGTTCCCTTCGGCTTCGGCGGAAGCGCCGTCGGATCCAGCGCGCGGAGGCGATCTTCGACCACGTACTCGAGGTACGAGAACGGGTGCTCGGCGCCCGGCTCGCCGACGCGCTTCTGCACGTCCTTCAGCAGCTCGATCGCCTTCGCCTTGTCGCCCTTGGCCTGGAGCACGCGCGCCTCGTGGTACTGCCCCAGCTCCTTGAAGCCCTTCATGTCGACCTGCTCGAGCTGCTTGAAGGCCGCGAGCGCCGCGTCGAGATGCCCATCCTTGCCGGCCGCGTCCGACTGCGCCAGGAGCTCGTCGGCGAAGCCGATCCCCTCGAGGGCGCGTCCGCGCACCTCGGCGTCGGCCTGGGCCAGCGGCGAGGACTTCACCTCCTCGTACGCCGCCGTCGCGCCCTTGGCGTCGCCCTTGTCGAGCAGCAGCCCCGCCTCGGACAGGCGCGCGAGGATCGCCGCCCCGGTCCCTGCGAACTTCGACTCGACCTCCTTGTACTTGGCGATCGCGGCGTCGCGCCGGGCGTCGATCGTCTTGAACGTGGGGTAGAGCTGACGGGCCTTGGCTTCGTCGTCGTCGTCGTCGTCCTTGTCGGACACGTGGCCGTGCTCGTCGGCGAACGCCTGCGCCAGGACCGCCGACGCGTCGGCTTCGTGCTTGCCCTGCCAGTACATGTAGCCGAGGGCGCCGCCCACGCCGAGGAGCGCCACGGCCACCACCGCGCCGAACGTCTGCCGGTGCTCCTTGATCCACTCGGTGAGGCGCGCGGTGCGCTCGAGCAGCGGGTCGGCATCGGAGGAGCTGGAGTCGGACGCGGCCGAGGGTCGCTTGACCTTCATTTCGCCGATCTTCGCCAGCCGCTTCGAGGCCGCGGCCTCGAGCCCCTTCTTCCCCTTCTTGCCCTTCTTGCGGAGGTTGAGCTTCTGCTCCTCTTCCCGCGCGATGCGATCGACGTCCGTCTCCTCGCCCATCGAAGCGACGCGCTCGGCGATGGCCTCGGGACGAAACTTGTCCTCGACGGCCGCAGAGGTCGACTCACCGCCCTCGGGGGGTTGCTCGGGTGAATCGTCCTTCGGCGCGACCGCGGCCTCGTCGGGGCTGGGGTCGCTCTTGTGCTGCTCGTCGTCGGGCAAGGGAGGCTCCTCGAGTTTGGGCGACACTATTTGCGCCATCCGGGCTTTTCAATCAAGTCGTCCGGTAGGACGGGGGTCCTCGCCCACCCGCCAGAGGCCCAGGAGGCCGCCCTTCGATGCGCGAAGGTCCAGCTTCACGCGCGGCCCGGCGACCGCTCCCGCTTCGAGCGAGCGGACCGCCCCCTCCGATCGCGGACCGTCCACCAGCGGCAGACCGTCCGCCTGGCCGTGGAGCACGGCAGCCGGATCCGAGAGCAGGACCACGAGATGAAGAGGCCCTCGAGGCGCCTCGAGCGAAGTCTGCACCTCCGCCGGCGCGTCCGGCGAGGACCACTCGCGCGCCCCGAGCGCCAGCAGCGCCTGCGCTTCGTGGGGGCGGGTCGTCACGTACGGCTCCGTGGCCAGCATCGTGCGCAGCGGGGCACGCGCCCGGTCGTCGCCCAGCGCGCCGAGGGCGTCCGCGACGTGGGGACGAGCCCGCACGTCCTGAAGGGCGCGCAGAAGTGACGGCACGGCGGCGCGACACCGGGCGCGGGTGGTGGCCGCCAGCAGCTCCTCGGCGGCAGGCAGCTCGAGGGCCAGGCGCGGCGGCTCGCCGTCCGCGCTCGCCTGCCCCTGCGTCGGCGCCACGTCGGACCAGTAGGACGCGATCTCCTCGCAGGCCCGCGCATCCCCACGCTCTCCCAGGACCAGCGCCGCTCGGTGACGCCAGTCGCGGAGCCCGTCCTTGAGCAGCGCGTCGACCAGCGGCGGGACCTCCGCGGACGAGCGCGCGAGGGCCAGGGCCGACCAGCGCCGCACCCCGTCGTCCTCGTCGCGAGCGAGCGCCCGACGAAGCTGCGGAGCCGTCGACGGCACGTGAAGGGAGAAGCTCACCTCCGCGGCCTTTCGCCGGATGTCGACGCTCGCGTCGTCGAGAAGGGCCGCCACGTCCGTCGCGGACTCCGTGTCGCCCTGCATCCCGCGGCGGAGCGGCTCGGGCCAGACGGGCCCCCCGCCGCCCTCGTAGCGACCGTGATCACGCTCCGACGCGCGAAGCATCCCGCGGAGCTCGTCGAAGCGTGCGGCCTCGTCCCCGGAGCGATCGCGCCGCTCCAGCGGGTCGTCGGCGGGGCGGTAGAGCGCGCACGCCGCGGCGCGACGCTCGCACACGAGCCTCTCCGGACCGGACGCGACGAGGGCGTAGCCGTCGGTCTCGGCGAACGCGAACCCGGCGTCGAGGGCGCGCGTGTCTCCGGCGAGGACCGGCCCGAGATCCCGCCCGCGCAGCCTCGCCGGCCGCGGAATGCCGAGCGCCGAGAGCGCCGTCGGCAGGAGATCGATGGTCTGCACCACCGTGGCCACGCGGGCCCCCTTGCGCACCCCGGGTCCCGCGACGACGAGGGGCACGCGCACCTGCTCCTCGTAGACGGTGGTCCCGTGGTAGCGCCCTCCGTGCTCGCCGAACTCTTCGCCGTGGTCCGCCGTCACCATCACGACGGCGCCCGGGCGCGTCGCGCCGATGAGCCGCACGATGCGCCCGATGCCGTCGTCCGCCGTGGCGATCTCCCCGTCGTACGCGTCCTCGTCGGCCGAGCCGCCCCCCGTGAAGACGTGCTCCGGATGCGCGACGTACGGCTCGTGGGGCTCGAAGAAATGCACCCAGAGAAAGAGCGGCGACGACGCCGGCGCGCCGGCGAGGTAGCCGGCGACCTGCTCTTCGCGGAGGGCCGGATCCGCGAACTCGACCTTCGCGTACTCGAAGCCGAGGTGCGTCTGCTCGAAGCGCGGAAAGCGGTCCTCGTCGATGAAGAACACGGCGGGCGGGTAGAACGCCGCCGTTCGCCAGCCGTACCGGCGGAGATCCTGGGCCCACGTCTCGGAGTCTTCACCGAGGCCGAGCGCGAGGAGCGGCCGCAGGTACTTGCCGGTCATCATCGACGTGATCGAGTACGAGGTGTGCGGCGTCGGGCAGTAGGCGGCCTCGAAGAGCGCCCCGTCGCGGGCCAGCGCGTCGAGGCTCGGGGTCGTCGAGCGCGCGTAGCCGTAGGCCGAGACGTGGTCGGCCCGCAGGGCGTCGACGGTGATGAGGACGAGGTCGTGACCCGTCCAGTCGAGCGAGCGCGCCACTTCGCCGGGTCCGGGGCTCGCGGTAAGAGCCACTCCGGGCTCGGGGGAGCGATCCGCTGGCCGGAGCGCCTCGGTGGCCTCGACGGTGCGCCCGAGAATGGGCGCGTGCTCGACGAGGATGATGCGGAGGTTGCTGAACCGCTGAAGCTCGCGCGAGGCATGGGGCGCACGGAGCGCGCAGGCGAGCGCAGCCAGCCCGACGAGCGCGCCGAGCCCGCGGCCCATCCGGGAGGGCCCGCCGTCCCAGGCGGCGCGGAGGGCCAACGCGCACAGCGCCCCGCCGAGGAGCGCGGTCACGAACATCGCCACGTGGAACGCCGCGTAGAGCCGCGGCAGGACGAAGGCGTCGGCGAGCCAGCCTGCGACGACCGCCGTCGTGCCGAGCGCGAAGAGTCCCCCGGGGCGCCGCGCGAGCCCTGCGACCGGCGGGGCGACGAACGCGACGACCCCCGCCCCGCCCACGAGCATCACGGCCACGAAGGGCCCGCGCACCCCCCAGCTCGCGAAGTGCCGGCCCGTCGAGACGCCGAGCGCCACCGTGCCCAGCGCGGTCGCCCCCAGCGCCGCGAGAGCTCCCCGGGCCAGCCGGGACGGGCCCCGGGCGAGGCCTGCGACCCGCCACCAGCCGACCACGACGAGGGACACCGGGGCGAGCCCGGCGACGGCGAGGACCACCCCGAGCCGGCGCGGAAGGACGATCTCCCACGCGGCCGAGAATTCCTGCCTCCAGACCAGGGTCACGACGAACGCTTCCACCAGCGCCATCGCGGCCCAGGCGGCCACGATCGCCGCGGCGTCGAGCAACGTCGCCTCCGCGCCCGGCCGACGGGAGTCCGCCATTCAGCCCGCCTCCTCGCGAACCGCGAGGGCCGCCGCGAAGCGCCTCACGGACAGAGCGAGCGCCCGGTGCTCGGGCGCCGCGAGGGTCGGATCGCGGTCCAGGATGGCTCGCGCATCCTGCTCGACGCGCTCGATCCACGCCGGAGGGGCGCCGGGATCCAGCCACGTGAAGTCCTCCGCGAGGCCGGACTGGCGCGTGCCTCCGAGGTCGCCTCCTCCGCGGAGCGCGAGGTCGGCGCGGGCGATCTCCGCCCCGTCGCTCGTCCGCGCGAGCATCTCGAGCCGGCGGCGCGCCGGATCGAGCAGAGGTTCCTCGTGCACGAGCAAGCACCGCCCGGGGCGCGCCCCCCGACCCACGCGACCGCGGAGCTGGTGGAGCTGTGCCAGCCCGAACCTCTCGGCGCCTTCGACGACCATGAGCGTCGCCTCGGGCACGTCGAGCCCCACCTCGAGGACCGTCGTGCCGACGAGGACCTGCGCTTCGCCACGGCGGAAGGCACCCATCGCCCTCGCCCGCTCGGCCGCGGACATCGCGCCGTGGACGATGACCACCCGCGCCGGCGCGAGCTCGCGGGACAGTCGCTCGGCGTGAGCCACCGCGCCGAGCTCCTCTTCTTCGTCGTCGTCCTCGATCCGGGGACAGACGAAGAACGCTCGCTCCCCGCGAGCGCAGGCTGCCCGCATCGCCTCCACCCACCGCGGCATCTCGCTCCGGGGACAGAGCTCCGTCTCCACCGGGGTCCTTCCGCGGGGTCGCTCGTCGAGCACGCTCGTCGCCAGCTCCCCCCGCAGCGCCAGCGCCATCGTTCGCGGGATCGGCGTCGCGCTCAGCGAGAGAAGGTGCGGCCTCTGCTGCCCCTTCTTCACGAGCGACAGCCGCTGCGCCACGCCCAGTCGCTGCTGCTCGTCGACGACGACCAGCCCGAGGCGCGCGAAGACCACGTCGTCCCCCAGCAGCGCGTGGGTGCCCACGGTGACCGCCGCCCGGTCCGAAGCGATGGCCTCGAGCGCCGCGCGCCGCTCCGCCGCCCGCATCCCCGCCACGAAGCGCTCGACTCGAACGCCGAGGGCGGCGGTCAGCGGCGAGGCCGCGTCCATGTACTGGTCGGCGAGCACCCCGGTCGGCACGAGCACCGCGCACTGGTACCCCGCCGCGACGCACTGCGCGGCCGCCGCGAGGGCCACCGCCGTCTTTCCCGTCCCGACGTCGCCCAGCAAGAGACGCCTCATCGGCGTCGGGGACGCGAGGTCGGTCGCGATCGCCTCCACGGCGCGGCGCTGCGCCTCGGTCAGCGCAAACCCGAGGGCCTCGACGAACCGCGTCGCCGCGCGGTCGTCACGGACGAGCCTTGGCGCGCGCGTCTCGCCCCACGCGGCGTCGGAGAGCATGCGCTGCCAGACGCGGGTGAACGCCTCGACCCAGCCGAGCCGCTCGGCGAGGACGCGCCGGGCCTCTCCCGGCGCCGCGTCGTGCGCCATCCCGTGAACGACGCGGAGGAGCGGCTCGACCTCGGGGAGCGCCTCGCGGGCGACGATGTCCGCGGGGACCGGATCGGGAAACGGCGACGTGCGCGCCACGGCGTCGGCGACGGCCCTCCGCAGCATGCCGGGCGCGATCCCCAGCGCGGGGTACCGCGGACGGAGCCCGCGCGAGGTCTCGTCGTCCCGCAAAAGGTCGGGGTGCGCCACGAGCGGGCGCTTCTTGTCGCGCACGCGGACGCGGCCGACGACGAGGCACGCCGTGCCGGGCTTGGCCAGGGCGAGGATGCCGTGCGCCGCGTAGAACCACCACGCATCGAGAGACGCCTTGCCGTCCGCGTCGCCGACGACGACGCGCACGACCCTCCGCCCCCGCATCGGCACGAGCGTGGCGCTCCGGACGACCCCGCGAACGCACTGCCTCGGTGACGGGCCCAGCGTTGCCTCCGCGTCCCTCGCGCGCGCGATCGCCTCCCCTACCCCCGCGGGCTCACGCAGATCGTCCCACCCGACGGGCAGGGTCCACACGAGGTCCGCGGCGAACGAGACGCCGTGCCCGGCGAGCTTGGCACGCGACGCCGGTCCCACGCCGTCCGCGCGCTCGACGCCGTCGCCCCACGCGAGCGGTCCCGCCCGGCGTGCGCGGTCGCGGGGGATGCGCGAAGAGACGCGCATGGTCCGGACCTATCCGAACGAGAGCTCGAGCACTTCGTACGTCCGCTCGCCGCCCGGCATGCGGACCTTCACCTCGTCGCCGACCTCCTTGCCTAGCAGCGAGCGGGCGAGCGGGCTCGTGACGCTGATGCTCCCCTTCGCGAGATCGGCCTCGTCGGCGCCGAGGATGCGGTAGGTGACCTCTTCGCCGGTGTCGGTGTTCGAGAGCTTCACGGTCGCTCCGAACGCGACGCGGCTGCCCGCCAGCTTGCTGGGGTCGATGACCTCGGCGAGCGCGAGCTTGTTCTCGATGTCCTTGATGCGGCCTTCGATGAACGACTGCTTGTCCCGGGCCGCGTGGTACTCGGCGTTCTCGCTGAGATCGCCGTGCTCGCGCGCGACCGCGATGGCCTGAATGATCGCCGGCCGCTGGACGCTCTTGAGGTTGATGAGCTCCTCGCGCAGCCTGACGGCCCCCTCTGGGGTGATCGGGTTTTTCTGCATGGGCGCTGGCGCGGGATCTAGCACAGATGACAAGCGCTCCGGCAGAGCAGGCGAGGTGAAAAAGGGCTGCTATGGTGGAAACGTCGTCGAACGGAAGGGGGCCATCATGGGTATCGTCGGACATCACCCCGAGACGGGGGTTCGCATCGACGTCGAGCGCGAGCGCGCGGGCGGGCCGCCCTGGCGATACGAGGGCGAGGCGGTGACTCCGAGCGAGCGGTTCCGTGTGGCCGCGCTCATCGCGGAGGACGGCGCGGTGTCGGTCGTGCTGCAGAGCGGCGCGCCCGCGGGGCTCGCCGAGAAGGCCAGGCTGCTCGTTCGCACGGTGTGGAAGCACGCTCGGGAGGACGCGGCCGCGCCGCCGCGGCGCATCGTGCGCTGGCGGGCCGACCGCTGAGCGACTAGCGTACGCGCCGCTCATGCGCCCCGCGTCTTTCGCCGCCGTGCTCTTCGGTGTTGCCGTGGCGTGCGGATGCGAGGGCACGCAGCCGAAGACGGCCCTCGGCTACACGGAGGACGCGAAGCGCGCCTACGACGCGGCGATGGAGGAGTTCAACGCGCACAGCTGGATCGAGGCGCAGACGCTGATGCGCGAGGTGAAGCGCAAGTACAGCTACTCCAAGTGGGCGCGGCAGGCCGAGCTTCGCATCGCGGACGCCGACGTGGAGCAGGAGAAGTTTCCCGAGGCCATCCGCGAGTACAAGGACTTCGTCCACGCGCACCGCTCGGACACGGAGGACTGCATCTACGCGCGCGCGAAGATGGCCGAGGCGACCTACGCGGAGATCCCGGAGTCGTTCCTCATGCCGGCATCGGAGGAGCGGGACCAGGCCGCGGTCGTCGACTCCTACAAGGAGCTGAGGAGCTTTCTCGACGAGTACCCCGACGCGAAGCAGGCGCGGCGAATGCGCGAGCTCCTGGCGAACGTGACCGCGCGGCTCGTGCGGCACGAGCTCTACGTGGCGCGCTTCTACCTGAGGAAGGGCAACTACGAGGCGGCCGTCGCCCGCATCCAGTACGCGCTGAAGAACTACGGCGAAGCCGACCAGGCCGTGGTGACCGCCGCGGACGCGGGGCTGAAGGCCGAGTCGTTGCTCCTGCTGGGGACGACGTACCTCAAGATGGAGAAGTGGACGGAGGCGCGGCAGGCGTTCCAGGCGCTCCTTCGCAGCTACGCGCAGAGCCCCCTCGCGACCGAGGCGAGGAACTACCTCGACTACCTCAAGGAAAAGGGCGTCTGAGCGGGGGATCAGGTTCGCCCTGGCCACGGGCACCATGGGGGACCACGCCCTCGGTCGACGGGGCGGTGCTCGTGCCGGCGGGTCCCTCCGACCTCCCCCCGCGCGGCGCTTCGCTTCGCGAAGCTTGCGCGGGAATTCGGGAGGAACCCCCCGCCAGCGCTCCGCGCCGCCCCGTCGACCGCGGGCTTTCGGCGAAGCTTCGCGTGCCCCGCGCTCCCCTGCGTGAGGATCGCGGACCCCGTCGCGTGAAGCACGCTTCCGAGCGCGACGAGTGCGAGCCCCACCGGCTGTTCGACGCTCTCGTCCGTGAGGAGCCTCGATCCCATCGCGTGCGGCACGCACCCCTTCGCTTGGATTGCGAACCTGTCTGCGTGGAGCGCGCTCCACTCCGCGTGGGACCCGGCGTCGACAGCGAGGGAGCTGGCTTCGACAGCGAGCTATCCGGCTTCGACAGCGAGCTGTCCGGCTTCGACAGCGAGGGAGCTGGCTTCGACCGCGTGGAGCGCGCTCCCCTCCGGCTGGAATCCGCCCTCCATCGCGTGGGGCCTGGCTTCGACAGGCTGGGATCTGCCTTGCAGGCGCGAGAGTCCGCTCTCCACGCGCTCGAACACGCCTCCCACGCGCTCGAACCTGGCTAGCACGCGCTCGAAGAGGCTCTCTACGCGCTCGAGCCACGCGCTCGAACCTGGTTTCCACGCGTCAGGGTCCACTCTGAAAGCCCGCCGTCGACGGGCCGGCGCGGAGCGCTGGCGGGGGGTTCCTCCCGAATTCCCGCGCAAGCTTTGCGAAGCAAAGCGCCGCGCGGGGGAGGTCGGAGGGACCCGCCAGCGCGAGCACCGGCCCGTCGACGGCGGGCGTGCGAATCCCGGCGGCGTGCATTGGACCCCGGATCGGGGCGCCACAGTTCCCGTGCTAGCTTCGCCGTCGGAGCCCATGCCCGAGTCCTTCCCTTCCGCGCCGCCCGGCGCCCCGGCCCAGCGCACGGTGCTCGTCGTCGACGACGAGAAGAACATCCGGCGCACCCTGCAGCTCGTGCTGGAAGGCGAAGGGTACAGGGTCCTCGGCGCCGAGAACGCGGCGCTGGCGCTGGGCATCCTCGCGAGCCCCGAGACCCCCGTCGACCTCGCCATCCTCGACGTGAAGCTGCCCGACATGAGCGGCCTCGATGCGCTCGCGAAGATCCGCGGCGACGAGGCGACGCGCGATCTCCCCATCATCGTCATCAGCGGCCACGCGACGGTGCACGACGCCGTCACGGCCATCAAGCTCGGCGCGAGCGACTTCTTCGAGAAGCCCCTCGCCCGCGAGCGCGTCCTCGTCAGCGTGCGCAACGTGCTCGACGCGGCCAAGGCGCAGCGCGAGCTGGCCAGGGTCACCGAGCAGCAGCTGCAGCGCTTCGAGATGATCGGCCAGAGCGCGCCGATGCAGCGCATCTTCCACGAGATCGACAAGGTCGCGCCGACCAAGGCCTCCGTCCTCATCACCGGCGAGAGCGGCACCGGCAAGGAGCTCATCGCGCGCGCGATCCACCGCCTCTCGCCTCGGCACGACGAGCCGTTCGTCAAGGTCAACTGCGCCGCCATCCCGCGCGAGCTCATCGAAAGTGAGCTCTTCGGACACGAGCGCGGCGCGTTCACCGGCGCCCAGGCCAAGCGCCGCGGCCTCTTCGAGCAGGCCCACGGCGGGACGCTCTTTCTCGACGAGATCGGCGACATGGACCTCATGGCGCAGGCCAAGGTCCTCCGGGCCGTCCAATCGGGCGAAATCTCGCGCGTCGGCAGCGAGCACGTCATCCACGTCGACGTCCGTGTCCTCGCCGCCACCAACAAGGACCTCGCGAAGACCGTCGAGGCGGGCACGTTCCGCGAGGACCTCTACTTCCGGCTCGCGGTCTTCCCCATCCGCAGCCCCTCGCTCCGCGAGCGCGTCGAGGACATCCCGCGCCTCGCCCAGGCCTTCATGGACCAGTTCGGGCAGGAGAACGGCATCCGCCCCAAGCCGATCGACGACGACGTCATCGTGGCGCTCGCCTCGCGCAAGTGGCCCGGCAACGTGCGCGAGCTGAAGAACGTCGTCGAGCGCAGCGCCATCCTCTCGGGCGACCGCGTGACCATCGCCGATCTGCCCGAGGACCCGCACGCCAGCCCCTTCGAGGAAGAAACGGAGACCGCGTCCACGTCGGCCGACTCTTCGCCCGGGATGGAGTCCTCCGACACCATGGAGGGCGACGGCTCCGCCGAGCGCCCGGGGTCGCTCCCCGCGGGCGCGCGAGAGCACATGACGCTGCGCGAGTTCCGCGAGAGGACCGAGCGCCAGTACATCGTCGACACGCTCAAGATGAGCGGCTGGAACATCTCGCGCACGGCCATCCTGCTCGGCGTCGAGCGGACCAACCTGCACAAGAAGATCCGCGCCTATCAGATCAAGCGCGGCGAGGGCTGAGGGCGGTAGCCTCGCGGGCCAGCGATGTTCCGCGACCGAAAGCGAACCCTGCGCGACCAGAAGATGCTCGGGGTCGGCGAGCACGAGCTCTTCGCCGAGGGGCGCGCCCCGTGCGTCGTCGCGATGCACGGGTTCGGGGGGACCGTGGCCGAGCTCCGCCCGCTGCTCGACGCCGTCGCGCGCGCCGGGTACGCCGTCGACGCGGCGCTGCTGGCGGGGCACGGCTCGCGCGTCGAGGAGCTGCAGGACCTCGGCTTCGACGCCTGGGTCGAGGGCGCGCGGACCCGGGTGCTCGCGGCCCGCGAGAAGCACGGGCGCGTCGTGCTTCTCGGGTTCTCGCTCGGGAGCCTCGTGGCGATGGAGCTCGCGAGCGAACGGCCCGCGGGGCTCGCGGGCCTCGTCGTCCTCGGCAACGCGCTCACGCTGCATCCGATCATGCGGGTCCCGCTGAGCCTCTGGCACCGCACGGGGCGCCCCCTGCCCGACGTGTACCTCCTCAAGCCGTTCGCGGGCGACCTCGTCGACAGGACCGCCATGGGCTCGCTCGTCACCTACGACCGCCACCCCGTGCGTGCCGCCCTCGAGGTGTACCTCGCCGGGCGCCGCGTGCGCGAGCGCGTGGGCTTCATCGAATGCCCGACCCTCGTCCTGCACGGGCGCCGCGACCGCGTCTGCCCGTGGAAGAACGCCGCCTGGCTCGCCGACCACGTCGGCAGCCGCGACGTCTCGGTGCGCCTCTTCGAGAACAGCGCCCACGTGCTCGCGCTCGACGGCGAGCGCGACGAAGTGGCCGCCGAGGTGGTGAGGTTCCTCGCGCGGATTGCGTAGCCGCGGCGGCGAGCCGCTCGGCCCGCGCGCTCAGCTGCTGCCGGTCGACCCGAGCCCACCCTCGCCGCGCTCGGTCGGATCCAGCTCGGTGATGCGGAGCACCAGCTCGGCGCGCGCGACCGGGGCGATGACGAGCTGGGCGATGCGCTCGAGCGGCGCGACGGTGACGGGCGCGTCGCTCAGGTTCACGAGCAGCACCTGCACCTCGCCGCGGTAGTCGCTGTCGATGGTCCCGGGCGCGTTGAGCACGGTCAGCCCCGTTCGCCACGCCAGCCCCGACCTCGGACGCACCTGCCCTTCGAACGAAGGCGGAATGGCGACGACGAGCCCCGTCGGGATCTTCGCCCGACCGAGCGGTAAGACGACGACCGGCTCGGTCAGGGCCGCATGGAGGTCCATCCCGGCGGCGCCATCGGTCTGGTAGCGCGGCACGGGCACGACGATGTCGCCCACGCGCGCGAACTGGATTCGGAGGTCGGGGACCACGGTTCCCTCCATCATACGTGCGGGTGAGCCCGACGGCGAAGGGCCACCTTGGTCGGCGAGAGCAAGGCGACCTGTGCTGTCATGATCGTGCCGACGATGCGTGCGATCCCCTTCCTCACGACCGTGCTGCTCGCGACCGCCTCGGCGCTCTGCGTGACGCTGAGCGCGACCCGCGCGAGCGCCCAGACCACCGCAGCCGGTTTCAACCTCGACCAGTTCAGCCCGTCCGAGCGCGGCAGCGAGTGGTTCGCGGAGGACTCGCTCGATCTGCGCGGCGATCCGGGCGCCGCGATCGGCATCGTCGGTGAGCTCGGGATCCGCCCGCTCGTCATCTACAACCCGGACGGCTCGACGCAGTCCGTCCCCGTGCACCAGCAGCTCGTGCTGCACCCCGGCGCCTCGGTCACGCTCTTCGAGCGGTTGCGCCTCGGGCTCGACGTGCCGGTCGCCGTCTACCAGGCCGGCACGAGCGGCACGATCGACGGCGTCAGCTACCCGGCCGTCACCTCGGGAGGCGTCGGCGATCTGCGCATCGGCGCCGACGTCCGCCTCTTCGGTGTCTACGGCGACCCCTTCACCCTCGCGGCGGGCGCCCAGATCTTCATCCCCTCCGGCAATAGCTCCGAGTACCTCGGCGACAATAGCTTCCACGCCGTGCTGCCGCGCGCGCTCGTGGCCGGGCAGATTGGCTGGTTCGAGTACGCCGCGCACCTCGGCTTCCACTACCGCGGCCTCGACACGACCATCGCGGGCGCGTCGGTGGGCAGCGACGTCCTCTTCGGCGCCAGCGCGGGCGTCCGCGCGCTCGACGGCAAGCTGGTCGCCGGGCCGGAGCTCTACGGCTCGACGGGCGTCACCGGCAGCGTGTTCGCGACGCAGACGACGCCCGTCGAGCTGCTCCTCGGCGGGCACTATCTCATTGGCTCGAGCGTGCGCGTCGGCGCCGGGATCGCGCCCGGGCTGACGCGCGCGTACGGCGAGCCGTCGGTGCGCTACCTCGCCTCGGTCGAGTGGGTGTCTTCTCCCGCGGCGCCTCCGCCGCCGGACCGGGACCACGACGGCATCCTCGACGCGGACGACGCCTGCCCCGACGTCCCCGGCGTCAAGACCGACGACCCCAAGACCAACGGCTGCCCGCCCGACCGCGATCACGACGGCATCGTCGACACCGACGATGCCTGCCCCGACGTCCCCGGCGTCAAGACCGACGACCCCAAGACCAACGGCTGCCCGCCCGATCGGGACCACGACGGCATCCCCGACGCCGACGACGCGTGCCCCGACGTCCCCGGCGTCAAGACCGACGACCCCAAGACCAACGGCTGCCCGCCCGACCGGGATCACGACGGCATCGTCGACACCGACGATGCTTGCCCCGACGTCCCCGGCGTCAAGACCAGCGATCCGAAGACCAACGGCTGCCCGCCCGATCCCGATCGGGACAAGGACGGCATTCCCAACGAGGAGGACGCCTGCCCCGACGCCGCCGGCCCGAGGAACAAGGACCCGAAGAAGAACGGGTGCCCCGCGGCGGCTGTGGTCGGCAAGCAGATCGTCATCGTCGACCAGGTGAAGTTCGCGACGGGCAGCGCCGCCATCCTTCCCGTGAGCAACGGCATCCTCAACGCCGTGCTCGACGTCCTCAAGCAGCACCCGGAGATCAAGCACCTGCGCGTCGAGGGCCACACCGACAACGTGGGCGGAGCTGCGATGAACAAGAACCTGAGCTCACGGAGGGCCGCGTCCGTGGCGACCTGGCTCGTCCAGCACGGCGTGGATCCGGGGCGCATGTCGAGCGAGGGCTTCGGCATGGAGCGGCCCATCGACACGAACGAGACCCCGCAGGGACGCCAGAACAACCGCCGCGTCGAGTTCCACATCGACGACGAGCCCGCGAAGTAGACTGATGAAGGCAGGAGGAACGCCGATGAACACACCCCGCAAGCCTGCGAGCGGATTGTCTGAGCCGGGCTCCCGCAGGGAGGCCGGCTCGAACATACCCCGCAAGCCTGCGAGCGGATTGTCTGAGCCGGGCTCCCGCAAAGAGGCTGGCTCGAACATACCTCGCGAGCCTGCGAGCGGATTGTCGAACAGGCCCCTCTTCCGCCACGTCCCCGCGGTCGCCATCGTCGCGCTCGCCGTCGCGGCTTGCGCCGTCACCGATCCCGCGGGCGAGCCCGTGGCGACGACGTCGAGCGCGCTGGGCAACGACATCCAGTACTGCAACTTCAGCAGCGTGGCGGGCCTTCAGCTGAACGGCAACGCGGCGCAGGCCGGGACGACGCTCCGGCTCTCGACGAACACGGCCAACCAGGACTCGAGCGCGTTTCGCACGACGACCCTCGCGCTCGCCGCGACGACGAACTTTCACACCCACTTCGAGTTCACGCTCACGCCAGCCGGCAGCCAGGCCGACGGCGTCACGTTCGTCGTGCAGAGCGACTCGCGCGGCGACAAGGCCATCGGCGGCAACGGCGGCGGCATCGGCTACGGGGCGTCGAACGGCGGGACGCAGATCAAGCCGAGCGTCATCGTGGAGTTCGACGTCTACCAGAACACCTGGGACCCGAACGCCAACCACGTCGGCGTGATGACCGGCGGCGACGAGACGACGCACGTCGCGGTGGCCACGCCCGCGTTCCAGCTCGCGAGCAACGTCCCCATCGACGCGTGGATCGACTACACGGCCGCGACGACCACACTCCAGGTCTTCGTGTCGAACACGGGAGCGACCAAGCCCGCGACGGCGCTCCTCACCACGACGGCGGTCAACGTGTTCTCCACCGTGGGGGCCGGGGCGTACTTCGGCCTGACGGGATCGACGGGGGGGTCGTTCGAGGCGCAGGTCTTCGACTCGTGGATCCTCAGCCTTCAGGGCCTGAGCGAGTGCACCTGCACCACCGACGCCCAGTGCGGCGGGACGACGCCGCGCTGTGAGGCTCCGCCGGGGACGTGCGTCCAGTGCCTGACGAACACCGACTGCGGCGGTCTGACGCCCGTCTGCAGCCTGACGACGCACACCTGCGGCGCTTGCACCGCCAACGCCCAGTGCGGGGGAACGACGCCGTACTGCGCGCCCGCCGGCGATCCGCTGGCGGGTGAGTGCGTCGCGTGCGTGACGACGGCCGAGTGCGATGCCTCGACGACCACGGCGACGCCGATCTGCAACAAGGCGGGCACCGGGATCGATACGTGCCGGGCGTGCGCGACGAGCGCGGAGTGCGTCGCCGCGACCCTCGAGCCGATCTGCCTGACGACCGGCGCGCACGTGGGGGAGTGCGCCCAGTGCGCGACGAACGCGAACTGCTCCGGCTCGACGCCGATCTGCGTCGACACGGGCGCGACCGACCAGTGCGAGCAGTGCGGGACCAGCGCCGATTGCTCGGGCAAGACGCCCGTGTGCACGGCGGTGCACGTGTGCGGTCCGTGCGGCAGCGACGCCGACTGCAAGGCGCCGACGCCGGCGTGCCAGACGAGCGGCTCGCTCCAGGGCGAGTGCACGCAGTGCTCGGCGACCAACAAATCGCAGTGCACCGGGGCCGACCCCGCCTGCAACACGACGACCGGCACCTGCACCGGCTGCGACGTCGACGCCGACTGCGCGAAGGGCAACTGGTGCGACGAGAACGTGCACACCTGCACGGCGACCCTCGCGAACGGCGTCGCGGTGCCGAACGATCCGCCCCACACGAGCCCGACGTTGAACGGCACGTGCACCGCGGACGCGGGCACGCTCGTGTGCCAGAGCGGCGTCTGCGACACCAAGGACAACGAGTGCGGCTACGCCAACGGCGACGGCCCCTGCACGGCCGGCAACGGGGCGCTCGTGTGCCGCTCGGGCACGTGCAGCCTCGGCGGCGTCTGCGAGCCCCCCGGCGCCTGCGCGAGCGACGCCGACTGCACCGGCGGCAACTGGTGCGACGAGAGCACCGCGACGTGCACGCCGAAGCTCGCCAACGGGACGTCGATCCCCGTCGACGCCCCGCACATGAGCCCGATCCTCGACGGCGAGTGCACGCTGGCGGCGGCGGCGCTCGTCTGCGTGAGCGGCGTCTGCGACATCAAGGACAACCGGTGCGGCTACGCGAACGGCGACGGCCCCTGCACCTCGTCGACCGCCGGGGCGGTGTGCCGCTCGGCCGCGTGCAGCACGAACGGCACGTGCGAGCCGATGGGCGGCTGCAACGTCGACGGCGACTGCCCCGGCGGCACCTGCAACACCACCACGCACCTGTGCCAGGCCGTGGCGATGGAGGCGGGGACGCCCGACAGCGGCGCCGGCGAGGACTCCGGCACGCCGGACAGCGGCAGCGGCGCGGACGCGGGAACCCAGGACAGCGGCAGCGGCGCGGACGCGAGCATGCCCGTCGACGGCAGCGCGGGGAGCGACACCGGCGCGGACGCGGGCGGGGTGAGCCCCGGCGCGGACGGCGGCGCCACGGCCGAGGATGCGTCGTCGGGCTCGGGTGCCTACCTCGACGGTGGGGGCCTCTCCTGCGGCGTCGCGTCGCGCCCGGGCGGCGCGAGCTCGTCCGCCGCGATGGTCGTCGGGCTCGGGCTCCTCGCCGCCACGCGCCGGCGCCGCTCGAAGCGCTCCACCGCGACCGTGGCTTGACGCCCCTCCCCCGGCTGGTACTTCGTCGGGACCCCGATGGCCCCCGTCACGCCCCCCGTCCACGCGCGCGCGAGAGAGCTCGTCCTCATTCTCGACTTCGGCGCGCAGTACACGCAGCTCATCGCGCGGCGCGTCCGCGAGCAGCGCGTCTACTGCGAGATCCACCCCTGCACGATCTCCTTCGACCAGATCCGGGCGATGGCCCCGCGCGCGGTCATCCTCTCCGGCGGCCCCGCGAGCGTGTACTCCGAGGGCGCGCCCACCGTCGATCCCCGGGTCTTCGAGCTGGGTGTCCCCGTCCTCGGCATCTGCTACGGCCTTCAGCTCATCGCGCACCTGCTCGGCGGCAAGGTCGAGAGGGCCCCCGAGCGCGAGTACGGGCACGCGCGCGTCGTCGTCGAGAAGAACGAGGGCATCTTCCACCGCTTCGCCAAGCGCGAGACGCTCGACGTGTGGATGTCGCACGGTGACCGCATCGCCGCGCTCCCCGCCGGCTTCCAGACCATCGGCGTCAGCGGCAACACGCCGTTCTGCGCCGTCGGCAACGCGCAGCGCCGCATCTACGGCGTGCAGTTTCACCCGGAGGTCGTGCACACGCCGCGGGGGTCCGACGTGCTCGCCGCGTTCCTCTTCGACGTGACGGGCCTCTCGCCCACGTGGACCGCCGGCGCGTTCACGGAGGAGGCCATGGCCAGCGTGCGCGCCAAGGTCGCCGACGACGAGCACGTCCTCTGCGGACTCTCGGGCGGGGTCGACTCCTCGGTCGCGGCGGTGCTCTGCCACAAGGCGCTCGGCAACCGGCTCACGTGCATCTTCGTCGACAACGGGCTCCTGCGGCTCGGCGAGGCCGAGCAGGTCGCCGCGACGTTCCGGCAGAGCTTTCACCTGAACCTCGTCGCGGTCGACGCGCGCGAGCGGTTCCTGTCGGCCCTCGCGGGCGTCAGCGATCCGGAGCAGAAGCGCAAGATCATCGGCCGCGTCTTCATCGAGGTGTTCGACGAGGAGGCCAAGAAGGTCCACAACGCGCGCTGGCTCGTGCAGGGGACGCTCTACCCCGACGTCATCGAGAGCGTGTCGTTCAAGGGGCCGAGCGCCGTCATCAAGAGCCACCACAACGTGGGCGGCCTCCCCGAGAAGATGAACCTGAAGCTCATCGAGCCGCTCCGCGAGCTCTTCAAGGACGAGGTGCGCGCGGCCGGCGCGGAGCTCGGCATGGCGAAGGACCTCTTGTGGCGTCACCCCTTCCCCGGCCCCGGGCTCGCGGTGCGATGCCTCGGCGAGGTGACCGAGAAGCGGGTCGGCGTCCTCCGCGCCGCGGACGCCATCGTGACCGACGAAATCCGCGCCGCGGGCCTCTACGACGAGGTGTGGCAGGCGTTCGCCGTGCTCCTGCCGGTGAAGAGCGTCGGCGTGATGGGCGACGAGCGGACCTACGAAGAGGCGTGCGCCGTGCGCGCCGTGTGCTCGGTCGACGGGATGACGGCCGACTGGGCCAAGCTGCCTCACGAGGTCCTCGCGCGGATCTCGACGCGCATCTGCAACGAGGTCCGCGGCATCAACCGCGTGGTCCTCGACATCACGAGCAAGCCGCCGGGCACCATCGAGTGGGAATGACGTGGACCAACACAGAACCGCGGACGTGAGTAAGCGGTGATCGAGCGCTACGCATTGGCCCTGGTGACCCTGGCCCTGCTGGCGTGCCGGCCGCCGCTGGTCGCCGCGACGCCCAAGGTGTCCTTGCGAATGGCGGGGTCTCCCGCGGAGGCGACGGTGATCATCGACGACGAGGTCGTCGGGTCGCTGGATCTGGTGGCCGCGCACGGGGTGGCGTTGCCGGTGGGGGTGCACCACGTGACGGTGAAAGCGTCGGGCTACTTCCCCTGGGATCGCGAGGTGAAGGCGGTCGAGGGGCAGGCGCCGATCCGGCTCGAGGTCGCGCTCGCACCCGTCCCCGACTGAGCGGGAGCGGGCAGATTCGCTTGACGTTCCGCGGATTCCGAGCACACTGCGCCGCCTCGACATGGCAAACCGCGCAATCTGGAACGTCCGCAAGCGTCACGAGTGGCTGGCCACCCCCCTGAAGGCCAAGCGCATCAAGCGCGCGCAGCGTCTGCGCTGCGGCTTGCAGGACGCGATCGACCGCAAGGCCGGTCCGCAGCAGGCCGAAGAGTCCTGAGTCCCAGCCTCACGCTCCGGTGAGCACGTCGTCGAGGTTCTCGCCGGCGGCGGCCCACGTCATCGTGCGCGTGTTGCGGGCAAAGCCCAGGCGCCCCGCGCGATCGACGAGGATGACGCCCCCCGTGCCGCCGAGCCGCCCGCCGAGCTGACGGATGACCGCGCGCGCGGCCTCCTCGGCCGGGACGCGGGCGCGCATGAGGTCGACCGCCGCCTTGGCGAGGCAGAGGCGAAGCACCGCCTCGCCGTCGCCCGTCGCCGAGCACGCGCCGCCGTCGTCGTCGGCGTAGTTGCCGGCGCCGAGGATCGGGCTGTCGCCGACGCGCCCGGCCCGCTTGTTCACGCGCCCGCCCGTGCTCGTGGCCGCCGCGACGACGCCCCGCGCATCGCGCGCGACCACGCCGACGGTGCCGCCCGCCCACCCGTCATGCCCCGCCTCCGCGCCCGCCTTCGCGCGCACGGCCTGCCACCGAGCGCGCGCCGCGTCCGTCGTCATCGCCTCCGAGGTCGACGCCGTGAAGCCGTGCGCAACGGCGAACCGCGCGGCGCCCTCCGCGGCGTAGAGCACGTGAAGCCCGTCCTCGAGGACGGCGCGCGCGATCGAGATGGGATGAAGGAACGGCCGCAGCGCGCAGACGCCGCCCGCCCGGAGAGACGCCCCCTCCATGATCGACGCGTCGAGCTCGATGAGCCCCTCGGCGTTCAGGCACGCGCCCGTCCCGGCGTTGAACGACGGATCGTCCTCCAGCACGACGACGGCGCGCTCCACGGCATCGAGGGCCGCGCCGCCCGCCCGCAGTACGTCCGCCGCCACCTGGGCTGCCGCGCGGCACCCGTCCACGTGGCGCGCCATGCGTTCGGCCGCGACGTCCCCCGCGCCGCCGTGCACGAGCACCGACCAGCCGCCGGCCGGCGCGCCCCAGGACGCGGTCACTCGCTCGAGGTCGACGCCGGTCATCGACGCCCACGATAGCGCCGGACGGCGAAGGCGAGGAGCGCGAGCGCCGGGAGCGTCCCGACGAGGGCGGGCAGATGGCCGGCCGCCGCGGCTTGGAAGAGAAGGACGCTCGCGGCGACGGCCGCGACGGCGGCGGCCACCGACGGCAGCACGCGCCTCCGCTCGAGCAGCCCATGGGCAAGGAGCAGCGGCAACGCGACGCCCGCGAGCGCCGTCAACGTCGCCGCCGCCGCGCGCCCGTGCAGGGGAATGCCCGCGGAGACCCTGCCCGCGTCGGGCGCGATACGCACCGGCGCACCATCGGCGCCGACGCGCAGCCCGTGGAGCGCGTCGACGAAGCCCGCGCCGCCCCAGGCCCAGGCGCTCGCGTGCGTCGCCGTCGGGAAGAAGCCCGCCACATCGACCGCGCGCCCGAGCCCGAGCGCGATCGACGCCACGACCGCCACCAGCGCTCCCCCCGTGACGGCCGCCGCCGCGATCTGCGCGCGCGACCTCCCGAGCGACTCGAGCGCCAGGGCCTCGCCGCGAGAGAGCGCCGGCGCCAGCGCGACCCACGCCCCGACCGCGGCGCACAGGGGCGTGAGCGGGAGGGTGCGCCCGGCGCGTTCCCCCCAGGAGACGCCACCCTCGTCGGTCGCCGCCGTCACCAGCCAGGCGAGCCCGAGCGTCAGCGCCGTCGCCACGGCCGCGCGGGCAACCTGCCGCGCGTCCCAGCGCGTCAAGCCGAGGCCGACGAGGCTTGCCACCCCATCACCATAGCGAACCTCCCCAGGATACGCGGGCTTACGGCAAACGGCGGCGCCCGGGAAGACGCGGGCGGGACGCGTGTTATCATCCTTGTACACGTCGCGTACGGGCCCTCGCGGCCCCGAGCTAATTCGGCGGCGGAGCACCGTCGCGTGGGCGGCAAGTCCGAGTGCCTCGGCACCCACTTTGGAAACACTCGCTCGGCAGCGCTCTTTACTGCGCGAAGCTTGACGAGTGCCGGCCATGCGCCGGAGGAGGAACGTCATGCAAAGTACCTATGGCTCCAGTCCGAGAGGGCAGCTGTCGTAGAAGCTCGGTCGGATCGAGTACGGGGACCGTAAGAACCGGTCCCGGCGCCCTTTCGGGCACGTACTCTTCGCCCGCGTGACGAGCCCTTTCGCTGGGCCTGTCAGTGCCTCCCGTACTTCGCGGCTTTTCTGGCGAAGGAGGGAGGCCAGGGACGGACGGCCCGGGTGGACCAAACCGCCACCCGGGCCGTTGTTTATTTGCCGTCACGACTCGGAGTGGCCGTTGACACGCCTGGTCGCCGGGCGATAGTCACGAGGACTCTCTCGCGGGACTAGCTCAGTTGGTAGAGCGTCAGCTTCCCAAGCTGAATGTCGCCGGTTCGAATCCGGTGTCCCGCTCAGTAGCAAGAAAAGCGAAGTGGTTTCAGTGCACTACCGGCCGTCCCTCGGTCTGTTGCCCGCCAGTGTCCCGCGGGTCGAGCAGGTTGACGGCGTGCGCCTTGTCAACCTGGAGGGCGTGGAGGTAGCGCGCGGTTGTTCGTAGGTCGAGGTGCCCCATCAGCTCCCGCACGGCCTCGACGTTCGCGCCGCCCTGCAGCGCCTGCGACCCGAACGCGTGTCGCAGGGAGTGAAAGCTCGAGGTCGGCTCGATGCCCAGACGACGCTGCAATGCGATGAACGCCGCGTAGAGCTTCTGGCGCGTCGGAGAGCGCCCCCGATCGTCGAGCACCACCCGTTCAAGCGCAGGCCGCCCTTTCACGGCCCCGGCGAGGATGCCCGAGAGACGCGGGCCGATCGGGATGTTTCTCTCGGCGCGCGATTTGGGCATGTACTCCTCGCCCGCCGAGATGGCCTTGCGCACGGTGATGGCCGTGGCGCCGACGTCGACCACCCGCAACCCTCGGACCTCGCCGTTGCGCAAGTTCGTGAAGAACGCGAGCGCGATGGCGGTGTGCAGCCATCCCATGGAGCCGCACAAGCAGCGCTCCACGACGTCTCGCGCCGGGGCCGACGGCAGCTTGGTCGGCTGCCGCCGCATCTTGGGCAACTGCGGCAAGATCGCCAGCTCCCCAAAGTCGTGCGCCGTCTTCATGACGACCCGGGCCAGGATGATGTGCTGACGAGGGTCGACACCTCGAGCACGCACCTGAGCCTCGAGCGCCTTCAGATCGCGGGCGCCGATCTCATCGAGCCGCGGCGACGTAGACCGCCACGACGGCCGGGGCGGCGGGCAGGCTGTCCAAGCCCTTCTCCCCGCACCACGCCATGAAGTGCGCCAGTCGGCCGCGTAGGACCGGCGCGTGGCCTTCGCCCGGGCGTCCGCGGCGTAGCCGCGCGCCGTCTCGACGAGCGGGTCGAGCGCATCGAGCGTGCGCTCCTGGACGGAAACGATGGCGGTTGACGTCGTCATGGCGGACTCCGAGCGTGTCCGGTAATGGAAGGTTATCGGACAGGCAGCAGGTAGACCGTCAGCAAGCCATCGATGTTGGGTCGATCGACGGAGCCGGGCGGATTGCAACTGCCTTCGGTGCAGCGCGAGGGCGCCAAGCGCGCGGGCTACGCCCACCACCTCGACTCCGGGACTCGTGGCGCTCGCCATCGTGCCCGTCAGCCGGAGGCGAAAGAACGGGTGCTGGCGGCGGCGGTCGCTCGGGCAGATCGATCTGCATGGTGGCCACGATCGACAGCCCGAAGAGCAGCGAAGCGACGCCGACGCGAGCTGTCATTCCGACACGGACACCTCGGCCAAGCGCGGGTTCCGTGGCCCGCTCGGGCGAGCACCCCCCGGTCCCTTCGGCCCCGCCCCCCGCTTACCCGTGGGCAAGGCTGGGGCGGGTGGGATCGATTTCTATACGCGCCCGCCAGCTTTTCGCTCGACCCGGGTTGCGGTCGAGGCGCCGATACCGTGGGACTTCAACTAGTCCACGGTGATCGTCACCGTCTCCGTGTTCGTGCCCGTGGTGCTGACGCCGCCCGGAAAGTGACCCACTTGGTCGGCCGGAAATTGACCCACCCGGCGGTCTGATTCCTACGCCTTGCGACCGCTCTTGGGCAAGGTGCCCGGTGCGGCCTGATGGTCGTCCTGCTGTTCCTCCTGGGC